>JAFDVO010000018.1:0-52516 GCA_018268955.1 Acidobacteriota bacterium
GAACAACCTATTTAGCAACTACAGCTAGGCGACGCCGCCGGCCTGACCCGGGGAACCGAGGTACTGCGTGAACCACTCGCCGGCAAGCGTTGCCACCTGCTCGAGCGTGCCGGGCTCCTCGAACAGGTGCGTCGCGCCGGGGACGATGTCGAGGTGCACCACGGCGTGCATGCGCACAGCCGCCTCGCGGTTCATCTCGATGACCGGCGTATCGAGGCCGCCAACGATCAGCAGCGTCGGGCACCGCACCATCGCAAGCGCCGCCCCGGCGAGATCGGGGCGGCCACCGCGTGAGACGACCGCCCCAATCGCCTCGGGGCACGCAGCCGCCGCCATGAGTGCCGCGCCGGCGCCCGTACTCGCGCCGAAGAGCCCGATGGCCAGCCGTGAGGTCGCTGGCTCACGCTGAAGCCACCCAACAACGCTGACGAGCCGCTCGGCAAGCATCGGGATGTCGAACCGATACTGGGCGGTCACGTCGTCCAGTGCCTCCTCGGCCTGCGTGAGCAGATCGATCAGCAGGGTTGCCAGCCCTCGCTGCTCGAGCGTGCGCGCCACATGCTGGTTTCGTGGGCTGTGCCGGCTGCTGCCGCTCCCGTGCGCAAACAGCACCACGCCGCGCGCGCCCGGTGGAATCCGCAGATCGCCCGCCAGCGAACCGCCCTCAACCGGCACGGTCACCGCCCCGGCCCGGCTCGCCTGCTCCCCTGCTGCATGCATGCTGCGCCTCACAGGTGCGCGACGGTCCCAGGCGGATCGCTCAGCATCGTCGCCGGCATGCCCTCAGCCTTGACCGCCAGCACCAGGCACGGCGACAACCCCATCACGAGCTCCGCGATGCTGCCGGTCGCCATCTGGAACGTCGGACCATGGCTGTGCGTCCCCATGACGATGAGGTCCGCACCGTGCTCGGTGGCGTAGCGCGCGATCTCACAGCCAGGCGTGCCGAAGACGCAATCGACGGTGGCGTGCCGCTGCACGCGATCGCTGTCGTCGAGCAGACCGGCCAGCCACGACTTCGCCTCGGCCTCGGCAATCGCCCGCTTCTCCGACGCGATCGGTGCGGCGATCACGTGCATCACCAGCAAGGTCGCGCCGAACGCGTCGGCCATGGACCGTGCGACGTCGAGGACGTGTGGCGCATGCACGCCTGTGTCGAGCGGCACGAGAACACGTTGAATGCTGATCATGGCTTCCCCCGGACGGCGCCCACCTCGGCGCCACGACGCCGCGGCATGGGGATCGAGTGGACCGAGAACCGCATGCGGCACGCCGAAACTGCGACGAGCCCGCGGCCGAGGCCCGGCACAGCCTTCAGGAACTCGCGACGGAGGCGGCAGCACCCTGCATTCGCGTTCGTGCCTCCTCGAGGAGGCGCTGGACCTCCTCGTCCGTGGTCTGCGAGAAGTCCTCGTACCACTCGCCGACCGCCTGGAAGAACGGCGGTTGCTGCAGACACACGAACCGGTCTGCGTGTCGCCGCACCCGACTGCAGCTCTCAGGTGCACCAACCGGAACGACCACGACGATGGACGCCGGCTGCAGTTGCCGCAGCCCGGCAATCCCGGCCTCCATCGTCGCTCCGGTCGCGAGGCCGTCGTCCACGAGCAGCACCACGCGCCCGGATACTGACATCGGCGCCCGTCCGGCTCTGAACGCACGTTCTCGACGCTCCAGTTCGACACGCTCGCGCGCAGCCGCGTGCGCCACGGCGGCCGGTGAGATGCCGGTCTGCTCGATGACGTCCGCGTTGAGCACCTGAACGCCGCCACTGGCGATGGCGCCCATCGCCAACTCGGCGTACCCAGGCACCCCCAGCTTGCGGACCACGAGCACGTCAAGCGGCGCGTGCAGCCGGCCCGCGATCTCCGCAGCGACCGGCACACCCCCTCGCGGCAGGCCGAGGACGACGACATCCGCGCGGTTGGCGTATTCGGTCAGGTGAGCGGCGAGTTGCCGACCGGCGTCTTCTCGATTCGCGAAGCGCACGATACCCTCGCGATCCGGGCAGGAGGCGGCCCGAGAGCCAACAGCCGTGGCCACGCGCACTCATGCGCGGCGTCCGGCTCACCTCGCCCAATACCGCACGTGCAAGAACATGTCCCTTGCCGGCGAGCGCGAACTCGCACCATTCCCGCGGGTCACGCCCGCGCCATCACGGATACACCCGCCGCGTGCCACGGATTCGCGGCGGGAGTGGCGAAATGTCGTCAGCAACGCACGCCCTGAACCACGATCTCCCAGCGCTGGTCTGTCCCGTCGTTCACAACGCTGAGGAATAAGGGGTCCCGTGCCCGGGTGTCAGACTTGCAGCCGTACGGGTAACCGGCAGCACTCCCCGCAAGCAAGGAGCAGGGCCATGACCAGCGATATCCCTCGGCGTGAGTGGCAGCGCGCGCTCGATGAATTCAGCCTGGTGCACGGAGGCTGGCTGGTGTCACTGGACCTGCTCCCGCCCACCGAAGCTGCGCACCGCCAGTTCGGCAACCTGCCGCTGCTCGGCGTGACGACCGACCGTGACGAAGACGAGCCGATCATCATCGTGTCGGCAGGCTGCGGGGATGGGCAGGACATCTCGCACGTGATCCACCACCCGACCCGCGTCAGCCTGGAACAGACGACGACGCGTGAGGACGTGGCGCTGTCGATTGCCTCCGCAGACGGCTCGACGAGCGTGCTGAAGTTGCGCTCACCGGTCGCGCCGGATACAGTCGACGGACTTCCGCACGGACGTTGAGCCCGTCGTCGCTCAGGCGAGCATCTGCCGCAGGAGGGAATGGACCGTCGTGAGGTCTGCCCTGCCTTCGTGCGGGCCGGCATGCGTAGAACCTGCGACGATCAGCGGCACCGGGTTCCGCGTGTGTCGTCCGTGCCACGGCTCCTCCGCGTTCCCGTGATCCGCCACCATCATCAGCGATGTGTCGGTTTCCGCATCGAGATACCCGCGGACGAACCGGTCCAGTTCGGTCAGGCGCGCTGGAACGGTCTCTGGCTCGCGGTGACCGGCCCAATCGAGCGCCCAATAATCGAGGACGGTGAGGTGGTGCACCTCTGCCTCGCGTGCCAGGCGTCGGCCAGCGGCTTCGGGATCCGGCCAATACGCCGGGCGATGAGCGCGAGGGTCGTCGAGCTCGAGCAGTTCGAGACCTGCGGCGCGTGCGGCGAATGCGAACGCAGACCGCATGTTCCGGCGTGACCCCGCTATCCGCTCGAGATACTCACGGCGATAACCGTTGGCGTGATACACGCTCAGACCCCGCCGAGCCGCCCACACGTGAATGCTGCCTTCTGTCAGCAGCGCCTGCAGACGCGCACCCGGATGCGGCCCCTGATGACGCCCCAGGACCTCTGCCGCGTTCACGCCGGTCAGGAGGCTGGTCTGCCCCGTTGCGGATTGGGGCAGTCCGTCGACGGCGAGTGTGGCGTCGAGCAGGCGATACTCCACGCCATCGCCGGAGAACGGCTCCAGCGCGAAGCCGTTCGTGAGCCGCGCGAGCGTCGGGAGGGACACCGTGCGCAGCGGACTGCGCGCATCGTCACTCAGCCCGAGGCCGTCAACGAACAGCAGGGTTACGCGAGATACGGCCACGCACCATCGTGGCACACGGACAGGGCGGGCGGGGCTGGTCGCAGGCCGGGCCCCCGGGTTAGGGTGCGTTTCAAAACACAAGAGCGCCACCGCCGGAGTGCGCGGAGATCGCGGAGCTCCTATTTGAAAACAGTGTGGCTCCGTGTTCTCGGTGATCTCCGTGGTGGAGCGTTGAAACAGGCTCTTAGACTCGTTCTTCAGCGGTGGTGTCGGCCTCGGCCGATGTGCTCCGCTCGAACGCGTGCGGTTGCACGCGGAGCGTCGCACACGCAGTCACGAGCTGTGCGGGGGTGAACGGCTTCGCCAGGTGCCGGTCGTAGCCAGCCGCGAGGGCGCGCGAGCGGTCGTCGGCGCCGACGTAGGCGGTCAACGCCAGCGCCGGCACGCGCCCTCCCTGGTCGGCTGGCAGCGCTCGCACCTGCCTGAGGAATTCGTACCCGTCAATCCCCGGCATGCCGATATCACTCACGACAAGGCCGAGCCGCCGACCGTGGGCACGGACGTGTCGCAGCGCGTCCGGGGCGGACCGCGCAACCGAGACCTCGGCGCCGGCCTCGGTCAAGATCTCCCGCGCCAGTTCCCCCGCGTCGGCATCGTCGTCAACCACCAGGATCGACAGGGACTGTAGTGATCGCGCCGACGTGTCCGTCTCGTCTGTGTCGTGAGCCGCGGTCGTCGACACCGCCGGTGTCGACATGGCTGGCAGGCGCACCGTGAATGTCGCCCCCTGGTTGAGGCCGGGGCTCGACGCCTCGATCGCCCCGCCGTGCATCTCCACCAGGCTCTTGACGATCGAGAGGCCGAGGCCGAGCCCGCCGTGACCGCGTGTGACCGATCCGTCCGCCTGACGAAATCGCTCGAAGACATGCGGGAGGAAGTCGGACGAAATGCCCATGCCCGTGTCACTGACCTGCAGTTCGATCTGGTGGTCACGTGTGGAGAGGCGCACCGTCACCGCCCCACCGGCGGGTGTGAACTTGATGGCGTTCGTCAGCAGATTCCAGACGACCTGCTGCAGCCGCTGACTGTCGCCGCACACGGCGTGCGAGCCGGGGTCCTCGTGCAGGTGCAGCTCGATGTGCTTGGCGGCGGCCGTCGGACCTACGACGTCGAGGGCGGCACTCACGATGTCGTGCATCTCCAGGGCGACGGGGTGAATCCGCACCCGCCCGGAGATGATGGCGCTCATGTCGAGCAGGTCCTCGATCAACTGTGACTGGATGCGCGCATTCCGCTGGATGGTCTGCACGGCGGTCAGCCGCTTGGCATCGCTCAGCGTCCCCTTGCTCAGCATGTGCGCCCAGCCCACGATCGCGTTCAGCGGCGTTCGCAGTTCGTGGCTGAGGGTTGCCAGGAACTCGTCCTTGAGCCGGCTGACCCGCTCCGCCTCCCCTCGTGCCGCTCGCTCACTGGCCAGGAGCTGCTCGACGCGACGCTCGGCCTCGCGACGGTACTGCACGTCCGTGTTCGTCCCGAACCACTGGACGAGGGCGCCGGAGCTGTCGCGGAAGGGCACCATCCTGGTGAGGAACCACCGGAACGTGCCGTCGGCGCCCCGCAGCGGGAACTCCATCTCGAACGGTTCCCCGTGGGCCAGCGAGTGTGCCCAACGCTCGAGGACCCTGGGCAGTTCCTCGGGATCGTGCACCTGCTGCCAGCCCCATCCCGTCATCTGTTCCGGGGTGGTTCCGGTGTATTGGTACCAACGTTCGTTGTACCAATAGATCCACCCGTCCGGCCGCGCCATCCACGCAAGCTGGGGGATCGCATTGGCCAGCTGCTGGAACTGCCGCGATGCCTCGCCTGCTGCCATCTCCGACCGTTCCGCGCGTTCGCGCGCGCGAACCTGCAGCAGCGCGAGCACAGTGAGGATCGCGGTGATGGCGCCTCCGCCAGACCAGACGAACGGGACGAGCCGTGCGCTCGATGAGCGGTCGATCGCCGCGGTCGAGAACATCTCGGCGGTCCAGCGCCGGCCGCCCACGTCCAGCGTCCGCGTGGCGCGCAAGCCGCCGGTCACGTCGGCCACGGCGGTCCTGTGGATCAACGCGGCCGGTGCAGGGGCACCGTCGTACAACGCAAACCCGGCGCGGGGGCGAGGGTTGCGCCCAAGGATGCCGCTGAACAGATCACCCGCCCGGAACGGGCTGTACACGAAACCGCGGAGCGTGCGCCGCCGATCCTCGACGGTCGGCGGCACGGCGCCTCCGTCGTACACCGGCATGTAGATCAGGAACCCCGGCTGCTTGGCTTCGTCGATTTCCTGCACCAGCGTCACCAGTCCAGAGGCCGTTGGTTCGCCGGTATCACGGGCGCGCTCCATCGCCGCGCGGCGCGTCGGCTCGGTGAACATGTCGTAGCCGATCGCGGCCTGGTTTCTCCGATCGAGCGGCTCCAAGTACAGGATCGCGTGGTACTCCTCTCGCGCATCCTCGGGCCACACGTGAAACGCAGCGCGCCCCTGTTGGCGCTGTGCGGCCTCAATACGGCGGACGTCCGCGGCAGGAATGCGCTCGCTGTAGCCGATGCCCTGGATACCCGGATACCGCTGCGGAACCTGGAGCCGATCGACAAACACGCGGAACTGTTCCGGCGAGTGCAGCTCGGTCGCGCCCAACAGTCCGGCCCCGGCGCGGAGCATCGCGGTATAGAGGTCGAGCCGATCCCTGATGCTGTCCTGCAGCCGATCGACGGCGACCTCGAACCGTTCCTGGTCCTGCGCCCCGGCGCTCTGCCGAATCTGCGTCGCCACCGCCGCGGTCGTGACGAGGCCGATGAGAAGGACCGCAATGGGGAATGAAGGCCACCGACGACGCCCGGACATCGTGGCCATTCTAAGCTGGCGTCGACGCGGTGCCCGGCCTGCGACACGTGTTGTGCTGTGCGGCTGAGCTGTCCCCACTCGGGCTGGCGTGGCTGCTGCGGGGACGAGGACGGGAGGGTCAGGACGTGAGCCACGGAGGTCGCGCCGGGCGGCCTCCGTGGTGGCGGGTCTCTGCTGCGTCGTCAGAACCGATACAGCAGTCGGGCGATCGTCGTCTGGCCCTTGTACGGCCGGTTGCCGTAGCCAAGCGTCAGGCCGCCGAGCCAATCGAGGCGCGGCACGCCGGTCGCCGGGAAGAAGCCGTTCGGCCCCGGCTCGTCGATGGTGTTCCAGTCGCTGACGTCGAACTTCTCGAAGTAGTAGCCGACGGCGACGCCGACCTTGCGCGTGAAGTAGTACTTCACGTCGGCGCTGATGCGATTCCACTTGTTCGTCACGTTGGGCAGCGGGATGAACTGGCCGAGCGCGGCAAGGCCGGCAATGCGTGGCCCACCGAAGCCGAAGCCGTTGTCCGAATCGCTGTAATCCCACGCGAGCCGGATGTCCGTGTTCCGGATGGCGCGCAGGAAGTCGACGTAGGCGCTGGCATTCGTCATGTCATCGGTGTTGTCCAGCGTCCAGTCGCGCGCCGGGTCGGTCCACGACGGGTCGGGCGGCGGGTTCGCGTTGCGCGAGCGCTGGAACGAGCCGAACGAGTCGCGGCCGTAGCTGGCGCCAGCGGCGATCACGTCGCTCGGATGCGCGTTCAGCCCCACGGTCCATCCGGTGATCTTCTGCTTCTGCAGGCCGAATAGCTCACCCGGTCGGCTCACCGGTGCCGACGCATCGGGCAGGTACTTGTCGCGTCCTCCCGTGAACTGCACGAACGCGTCGACCGTGTCCATCGGCATGACCGTGAGGACCACTGAGCCACGCACGCGGTCGCGGTCCGCCTCGTCGAAATACCGCAGCGTCGGCTGCGTACCGCCAGGCCCGGTGATCGGGTCTGCCTCGTCGTTGCCCGACTCTGCCTCCACGAACCCGGTTCCGCGACGCCGGCCCGTGTCGACGCTGGCGCGGAGGGACACGAAGCGGTTGGAGTAGGCGTCGTAGGAGGCACGGAAGATGTGCTCGCCGACATCGGCGAACCCGCGGCCGTGCCGCTCGATGGCCTCATGGCCGTATCCCACGCGCAGGGTCCCGAGGTTGCCAGGAGTGAACGCCACGTTGGCGTCGAAGATGTGGCGTGAGTTGTCGAACTGCGGCGAGTACCCCTCCGGATTCTCCTCGGGAACCGCGTCGAAGCGGACATACTCGGTCGCGTCGAAGATCGGCGTGCGCACATCACGCTTGTTGTACCGGTAGCGGACCGTGACGTTCACCGCGCGCCACGGGCGCGAGCTGAAGTTCAACAGCGTGTTGAGCCCGCGCGCGTCGGCCTGCGCCGTCGTCCGCGGGAGCGTGGCGAGATGCGGGAAGGCGGCAAACACCGCGGGCGAATTGATGACGCTGTTGATCGTCCACGGGATGAGCGCCTCGTTCTGCTTCTGCTGCGTCATCTGGACGGTGCCGTTCACCGTCGTGCGCGACCACAGCTTGCGCATGCCGGTCGCGCTCACGACCTGCATGGTGTTCGACGGGGCCAGCGCCATGCGCCCCTTGCCTGGACCGTTGCCGTTGCTGTACCCGCTCACGTCATACGGCCCGTTTGGCGGCAGCAGGCCGTTGTTGTAGTCCGTGAGGAAGATCGGGTTGTCCCACGTGAGGCTCGTGTACTTGTTGTTGAACCAAGAGCCATCCCAGCCCAGACGGAACATGCTCCGGGCGTTGTTCCACGAGGCGCCGAGCGACACGTCGTTCGTCCGCTGGTCGATCGGTTGCGGCACGTCCACCGCGTTGTTGAATGCGAAGGAGGCGCCCCACGGCTGTTCGCCCGTCCGCTTCGTCGACGTGAAGCGACCGTCGACCCCGACGTTCGCGGTCAGGTCGAAGATGCCCGAGAGGCTCGCCACGTTGCGGACGGTGCGCAGCTCGAACTGCTCCGCGAGGCTGTTGTAGATGGAGCGGTTGGCCTTGGCGAGGTTCGCCTGGGCGATCGTGCTGCAGGCGGCGGGCGGCGCCCCTGGCGCACAGGGCACGCCGACGGCGGTCCCGTCGTTCGTCGCGAAGGTCGGTCCCTGCACCGCGCGCTGGGCGTTGTCGTCCAGCGTCAGCGTGCTGCCGTCGCGCATGTAGGGCGTGCGGGTCATGAAGCTGTAGTTCAGCGGCATGCCCGTGAAGGTGAAGTCGAACCAGGCGCGTGCGCCGCGGTAGCTCGCAGCATAGCGCTGGTCGCGGAACCCGGCCTTGCGCAGCGACGCGTCGAACATGTACGACTCAGTCTGCCGGCTGAATCGCAGGTTCGAGAAGACGCCGTTCCGGTCGTCCCGGTAGCGCTGGTAACGGGCTTCGTCACCGTCGATGCCGGACACCTGCGCGCCGACTTCGACCTCGCCCGATTCCGGTCCGTTCGCGGCACCCGCCGGGGTCGCGCTGGACGTCTGTGTCTGCGGCTGCGCCCACCCGCCGTGAGAGACGAGCAGGAGCGCCGCCGCCATCGAGAGCACTCGGTATCGCATGCGGTTCTCCTCCTAGCGCAGCAGCGCCTTGCCCGACGGGGCATTCGATCCGTGGATCTGCGTGTGGCAGTTGGTGCAGGCACGGCCGAACATCTTGTTGGCGTTCGAACTGTTCAGCAGCTGATACCCGTCGTAGACCGTTGGAGGATGCCGCGAGGTCACGTGGCAGCGCTGGCAGAGGAACGGCTGCTTGCTGACCAGCATGCGATCGTTGTTCGACCCATGCGGGTCATGGCAGGTGATGCAGCTCTCGCTGACCGGCGCATGCTCCCAGAGGTACGGCCCGCGCTTGTCCGCGTGGCAACTCGTGCAGCTCTCATCGATCGTCGTGCCGGCCTTGAGGAGGCGCACGTTGGTCGAGCCGTGGACGTTATGGCACGACGAGCAGGTCAGGCTGCCCTCGCGCACCGGCATGTGGCTGAAGCGGTGCTGCCGCGTGACCACCGAACGGTGGCAGGTGCTGCACAGCTCCACCTGGGTGCGCGCGACCAGCTGCGGCTCGCCCTTCGGGTTGTGAACGCTATGGCACGTCGCGCAGCTCACGTTGCGCTGGTCGTGCGCGCTGCCCTCCCACAACGCGTGTGACGACCGCGTGTGGCAGGTCGTGCACGTCGCGGTGACCTCGTCCGGGTTCTTCGCGTTCAGCCGCCGGATCAGGGTCGGGTCGCCGCTCTCCGCATGTGCCTTGCCGGGGCCGTGACAGCTCTCGCAGCCGTGCGTCGCCTTCGGCGTCTTCGCATTCGCGACCAGCGCATGTGCGCCGCCGTACTGCTGGGTGTCGTGGCACCCGATGCAGGTTTGCTCACCGACGTACTCGCCGCCCGTGTCCGCCGCCGGCCGTGCCGCGGGCTGCTGCCCTGCCTGGGGCTGGGGCGGCTTCGGCATCGGCGGACTGCCTGCCACGACGGTCCGCTCGGTGACCAGCAGTGGAAGAGCGAGTACCACCGCGGCCAGTCCTCCGGTGATGCTGTTCCAGTTCAACGCCATGTCCGCTCCTTCGCGCGACGTACCGTGTAGGTCAGATGACGACAGCGCGGGATGCGCGCGCCTCAGCGCGCGGTTCGATTAGCAAGCAGCGCACCCGCGCGCACCTGCCGCGCAGGCGAGCGAGGTCAGCGGGCGGAGGTGTAGGGCGGAGGTTGGAGGTTGGAGGTTGGAGGTTGGAGGTTGGAGGTTGGAGGTTGGAGGTTGGAGGTTGGAGGTTGGAGGTCGGACGCTGGAAGTGGCGAAGGGGCATCCGACGTCGCGGACACGGCTCCGCTAACGGCTTGGCCGCAGAGCCAACGGTCGCGCTTGGGCGCATAATGGCGTCATGCATCGCCGAGAGCTGCTCCGCCTGTTAGGTGTCTCTCCTCTCGCGGCCCTCGCGGGAAGTGCCGGCCTGATCGAGTCGGCTCACGCGCAGGAGACACCCGATGTCGAACTCGAACTGACCGCCGCGCCGGCGGAGGTGCCGATCCTTGCGGGTCCGCCAACGAAGCTCTGGCGCTACTCGGCGCGGGTCGTCCGTGGTCCGGCGTCGACGGTCCAGCCGCTCGAGGGGTCGTACCTTGGGCCGGCGCTGCGCTTCACCCGTGGGCAGCGCGTGCGCGTCCGCTTCCGGAACCAGCTGCCCGAGCCGTCCATCGTGCATTGGCATGGGCTCGATGTGCCCGAGAAGGCGGATGGGCATCCGCGGCTCGCGGTCCAGTCCGGTGCGGAGTACGTCTACGACTTCCAGGTCGTGAACCGCGCGGGTATGAGTTGGTACCACCCGCACCCACACATGCGCACCGCGTGGCAGGCCTATCACGGGATGGCCGGCCCGATCTTCATCACGGATCCCGAAGAGGCTGCGCTCGGATTGCCGTCGGGCGATGGCGAGCTGATCTTCGCGCTTCAGGATCGACGGTTCGATGCCGCCAACCAGTTCGTCTACGCGCGCAGCGGTCAGGGCGGCATGGGCCGAGGCGGGATGGGCGGCGGGATGATGGGCCGCATGGACGTGATGAACGGCTGGCTCGGCGACCGCATGCTCGTGAGCGGGCGCATTCAGCCGACCGTCGACGTGGACCGCCGCACCTACCGCGTGCGATTCCTCAACGGCTCGAATGCGCGCATCTACAAGCTCGCTTGGAGCCATCAGGCGCCGTTCACGATCATCGGGAACGACGGCGGGCTCTTCGGCGCTCCGCGTACGCAGCGCTTCCTCACGCTCGCACCGGGGCAACGCGCCGACGTCCTGCTGGACCTGTCGGATGTGGCTGCGGGTACCGACGTCCAGCTGCAGAGTGCGGCCTATCCCGCGGACGCCGTCGGGCACGCCGGGATGATGGAGCAGGCGGTCCCTGTCCCCTACGGCGCACCACTCGCGCTTGCCACGCTGCGCGTCTCCTCGCGCCGCGGCCCCAGGTTCACCCCACCCGCGACCCTCTCGGCTGACACGTTCCGCCCAGCGACGTCAGCCCCCGTCCGCCGCGTGCCGCTCACGTTCCGGCAGATGAACTGGTTCATCGACGGTCGGACGTTCGAGATGGACGCGGTGGCTCCGGAGGAGACGGTGGTAGCGGGCTCGACGCACATCTGGGAGTTCGCCAACCAGCCTGGCGGGATGGGCATGGCCATGGCGCACCCGATGCACCTGCACGGCCGGCACTTCCGCGTGCTTTCCCGCACAGGCGCCGAGGGTAACCCGCTACGGGAAGGGATTCACGATCAGGGCTGGACCGACACGGTGCTCGTCCTGCCGGGCGAGACCGTGCGGGTCCAGGTGACGTTCTCTGAGTATCCGGGGTTGTTCCTCTATCACTGCCACAACCTCGAGCACGAGGACATGGGGATGATGAGGAACTTCAGAATCGCGAATCGCTAATTGCTAATCGCTAAAGCAAACGCTTGAGGCTGATCGCCAAACGCCAAAGGCCAAACGCTAGCGGCAACCGCGTTTCCGTCTAGCATTCCGCCTTTAGCATTTCCCTTTAGCATTTCGCCTTTGACATTTCGCCTTTAGCACTTCCGTTTAGCATTTCGCCTTTAGCATTCCGCATTTCCCTGCGTCTGCGCGGCGTGCGAGCTCGTCGAACAGCGACGGGACGGTGTGCCGCCGGAGCACGCAGACGAGCAGCCGGGGCTCACCGCCCTCCGCCCAGTCGTGGGGCACATCACCCGACAGCAGCGACTCGGACGACACGTACCCATGCACGAGCGGGCGGGGCGCACCGGCAGGCTGGTGCCAGTGCACGTCTTCTAGCGCATACAGCGGGACCAGCGCCTTGCGCCAGCCGTTCCATTCACGCTGGACCACGACGAGGATCGGGCTTGGGGCAGGCGCTGCGGACGGCAGCGCGGGCAACATCTCGGCGGAAGTGGCAATGAGTGCGTCCATGCCCCAAGTAGATACCAGCCGCCCTGCGCGACACCATCGGGTCGAGACCGGAGAGCTCAGACGATCAAGCCTTTACGCACCGCGTAGAGCACGATTTCGGCCGTGTTGTGCAGGTTCAGCTTCTGCATCAGGTTGGCGCGGTGGGTCTCGACCGTTGAGAGGCCGAGGTCGAGCAGGTTCGCCACGTCCTTGTTCGACCGTCCCTCGGCGAGGAGCTGGAGGACCTCCTTCTCACGGTCGGTGAGCAGGTGGTAGGTGTCGGTCAGGCCGCGCTGGCGCAACCGCCGCACGTAGTCCTCGACGAGCACACCCGAGACAGCCGGGCTGAAGAACGGCTTGCCCGCCGCCACCGACTGCACGGCGGGAATGAGGTCCTCATCGGTCGCGCTCTTCAGCAGGTAGGCGCGTGCGCCTGCTGCGAGCGCGCGCATGATGTACGACTCGTCCGCATGCACGCTGAGGATGATCACGCCCGGCGCCGGATCCATCTTCTGCGCGCGCGCGGCCACTTCGATGCCGCTCAGCCGTGGCATCGAGATATCGAGGACCATGAGGTCGGGTCGAAGCTCTTCGCACAGGCGGATCGCCTCGAGGCCGTCCCCTGCCTCGGCCACCACCGTCTCCCCCGCCGACTCGAGAAGTCCCCGTAATCCTCGCCTGACGATGCTGTGATCGTCAGCCAGCAAGACGCGCAAGCGCAGCTCCTTTCCCCTCACGCGCGACCGGTTCGGGCAGGTGGCAGGTCAGCACCGTCCCGCCATCAGCCGCCCGGCGCGCCAGGCTCACGGTGCCTCCAAGTTCACGCACGCGCTCCTGCATCCCTCGCAGGCCGAAGCCGCGCCCGCGCTTCGACATGTCGACCCCGACGCCATCGTCGGTCACCGTCACGTGCAGCCCCGTCGCGTCGGCTGCCATCGAGACAGCAATGGACTGCGCCCGCGCATGCCGCGCGCAGTTGGTGAGCGCTTCCTGGATGACGCGATAGACGCACGTCCGATACTTGTCCGGCAGCGCGTCGACGTCACCCACCACCGACAGCTCCACGTCGATCGACGACCGGCGCATGAAGTCACGGACGAGCCACTCGATGGCGGCCTGCAGGCCGAAGTCGTCGAGCATGCTGGGCCGGAGTCCGAGGGCCAGGTTCCGCACGGTGCTGAACAGCTCGTCCACCAGCTGCTTGCAGCCGGCAGCCGCGGCGGAGACGGCGCTGCCCGCGCCCGCTGCCCGCTCCAGCCGCCCGAGTTCCATGCGAAGGCCGGTCAACACCTGGGCCACATGGTCGTGCAGCTCGCGCGAGAGGTGCTTCCGCTCTTCTTCCTGGGCATTGACCACCTGCTGGGACAGCCGCCGCATCTCGGCTTCAGCCGCATCGGAACGATGTTCGAGGAAGCGCAGCCGCAGCACGACGATGAGCGCGACGCCGAGCCCGAGCAGCACGGTCTGTCGCCGCAGGCGATCGAGGTCGCTGCGAAGTGCGGCGTGCCGCTGCGCGACCTCGGCGCGCTGCTCGGTCAGGTTGGCGTCGTTCAGCTCCTCGATCTGCCGCGCGAGCTGCAGCACCGCATCGCGACGCGGAACGACATCGCGCCGCAGGAAGCCGGCGCTGCGCACGATCTTCTCGGCCGGTGTCCAGTCGAAGAGCGGATCCAGCGCCTGCCAGTAATCCTCGAGCATCGCCTGGAGCGTCGCCATCTCGTGGTCGCGTCCGACGAGCTTCTTCAGGTCGGCGAGCGACGTCATGTTGTTCTGGCGGAACGCGGCCAGCTGCTCGCGATACTCGGGTGCCCGCTCGCGTGAGATGTCCAGCAGGTAGTCGCGGACGAAGATCCCGGACAGGTTCACGTCCGAGCGCAGCGCGCGGAGCGTCGCCTCCACGTTGCGGTGGTGGGTATTCAAGTCATCGAGCTGGACGTAGATCTCCTGCGCACGCCTCGACGAGGCGAGCATCGAGAGCGCGATCAGCGCCACGAGGCTGCCGAGCCCGAGCGCCGCGACAATCCATGTCTTCAACCGCATCACGCCTCCGGCCCTGCCCGACGTGATGCGGAGGACCCCGTACACTCCGGGCGGCGACTGAGTGCAAGACGACGCCCCGGCGCCCGCCCCCCGACGGTGCCGGGACGACGTCTCGCGCCTGACCAGGGCCACGGCCCTGCGTGCACGGGTACCATATCCAAGCTATCTGCCGATTCCCATCCCCCGAACACCCGAGCCTACGGCAGAGCTCGACCATGCCGCATCAATAACGGCGTCCACCCCACGTGCGGCATCGACACGGGATCTGCAATCTGCAATCTGCAATCGCTAATCGGCGGCCGGCAAGCGCGCCGGGGACGGTCGGATGCAGGCGGACGTCTAACCTGGTGCATACGTGGCCCTCGACCTGCTCCTCCTGCTCGCGCTGTTCGTGCTGAACGGCGTGTTCGCCATGTCGGAAATCGCGATCGTCTCTGCCCGACGCGCGCGTCTCCAGCAGATGGCCGAGGCAGGCTCGGGCGGCGCGGCGCGCGCCCTCGACCTGGCCGCTGAGCCGACGCGATTCCTGTCCAGCGTGCAGGTCGGGATCACCTGCATCGGCATCCTGAGCGGCGCCGTCGGCGAGGCGTCGATCGCCGCCCCGATCCGTGGCTGGCTGGAGCACGTGCCGGTCCTCGCGCCACACGGCGAGACGCTGGCGCTGCTCGTCATGGTCGCCTGCCTGACCTTCGCGTCGCTGATCGTCGGCGAGCTGGTGCCCAAGCGGCTCGCGATGGCGCACCCCGAGCGGATTGCGACGATCGTGTCGCGCCCCGTGCAGGCCATCGGACGGCTCGGGCGGCCGGTCGTTCACCTGCTCAGCGTCACGACTGACGCCGTGCTGCGGCTGATGCGCGTCCGCACGGAGATGCGCCCTGGCGTCACGGTCGACGAAATCCGGCTGCTGCTCCAGCAGGGGGCCGACGAGGGTGTCGTCGAAGCCACCGAGCACACCATGGTGAGTAACGTCCTCGGCCTCGACGACCGGACGGTCGGCTCGGTGGCCACGCACCGCGCGGATGTCGTGTTCCTGGATGTGCGCGCCTCGCGGGAGGCGATCATCCGGACACTCCGCACGACGCCACACACCGCCCTTCCGCTCTGCGACGGTGGCCTGGATCATGTCGTCGGCGTCGTCCGGAGCGCACGCGTTCTGGATCGCATGCTTGACGGGCACGCAGCGGACCTGCGCGCCCTGGCCGAGCCGCCGCTGGTCGTACCCGAGACGATGAGCCTGATGCAGTTGCTGGAGCGGTTGAAGGCGGCACACCTGCCGCTCGCCCTCGTCGTCGACGAATTCGGCGGTGTCGAGGGACTGGTCACGCTGGCGGATGTGACCGACGCGCTGATCGGCCGTCGACAGGCGCCGGGAGACGGCGACCCGCTCGTGCTGCGACGGGACGAGCACAGCTGGCTGGTGGACGGGTCCGTGAGCCTCACAGAGCTGGAGCAGACGCTCGGCGTGGACCTCCTCGCGGCCTCGGAACGGAAGCGTTGTCACACGCTCGGCGGGCTCGCGATGCTCGGGCTCGGGCGGCTCCCCCGCACAGGCGATCGCTTCACGCGCGCGGGCGTCCTGTTCGAGGTGGTCGACATGGACGGCACGCGTGTCGACCGGGTGCTCGTCTCGCGCCCGGGTGCGGAAGGCCGGGCAGCAGGGCTGGGGTAAACTTCGACTCCATGATGAAGCGGTTCGCCCTGATCCTGTTGCTGTTCTCTGCGGTCCTCTCGCCGGTGGCCGCCGCCGCGCAAGGCGCTGGCGGTGCCGCCGCCCCGGTTCCAACGCCGAGCGACGTGAAGCCGATCAGCATCACGTGCGATGAGTGCCCGTACCCGTATCCGAGCAAGTACCTCAACCTGACCACGTACGGCCAGGATGTTCGCATGGCCTACATGGACGTGGAGCCGCAGGGCGCTGCCAACGGCCACGTCGTGGTGCTGCTGCACGGCAACAACTTCGCGGGCTTCTACTTCGGCAACATCGCCGAGGCGCTGCGGAAGGAAGGGTTCCGCGTCATCGTGCCGGACCAGATGGGCTACGGCCGGTCGTCGAAGCCGATCATGCCGTACAGCTTCAACGACTTCGCCCGCTACACGGCCACGCTGCTCAGGAGCCTGAACATCCAGAAGGCCATGATCGTCGGGCACTCGATGGGCGGCATGCTGGCCGCGCGCTTCGCCACGCAGTATCCGGCGATGACGGAACGGCTCGTGATCTACAACCCGATTGGCGTCATCGACTCGCGCTTCGACCGGCCGGCGCAGAGCGTGGACGAGGGGTACAAACAGGCGCTGGGTGCCACGTATCAGTCGATCCGCGCCAGCCTCATGCGGTACGTCGCACACAACCCGAAGGCGTGGAACGACACGTTCGAGACCTACGCGAGGATTCGGTACGGCTGGACGCTCAGCGCCGACTGGCCACGGCTGGCCATGGTGCAGACGCTCATCGGTAACGTGAACTACGCCGATCCGGTGGTCTACGACTGGGCGCACATCAAAGCCACGACCCTCGTCTTCGGCGGCGCCGACGACTACCTGGCCGGCACCCCCGCGATCTTCCAGGAGCGGATGAAGTACATCTCGACCACTATTCCGGACGGCAAGGCGCGTCTGCTCCTCCTGCCCGGCCTCGGCCACGTGCCGCACCTCGAGGCGCCGGAGCGCACGCTGCCCCCGCTGGTGGCGTTCCTGAAAGAGGGGGTCTGAGGCCCCCGGTCCAGGGGGCCCGTTCCGAATTCCGAGTTCCGAATTCCGAGTTCCCAGTTCCAATGCCCGCGCACACCCCTGAGGTCGTCGCCGTGCTCGACATGGGAGCCACGGCGATCCGGCTGGTGATTGCTGAAGTCACCGCGGATCGCCGCGTGCGCCTCATCGAAGAAGCGTCGCGGGGCGTCCTCCTGGGGCGCGACACCTTCTCGGGCGCCGGCGTGATCAAGCCGCGGACCGCCGACAGCGCCTTTGCTGCACTCGATGGCTTCCGCCACATCATGGACGGCTATGGCGTCACGGAGGTCCGGGCGGTGGCGACGAGCGCCGTGCGCGAGGCGCGCAACGGCGACCTCTTCCTCGATCGTGTGCGTGCGCGTACTGGCATCAGCTTCGACGTGATCAACGAGGCCGAGGAGACGCGTCTCCTCTACCTCGCCGTTCGCGATTCCCTGCGTCGTCATCCTGCACTGAAGGGTGCGTGGACGCTCATCGCGGAGGTCGGTGGCGGCAGCACGAGCCTGACGCTGCTCCGTTACGGGCAGCCGGTCCGCTCGGGTGTCTACGCGCTCGGCGCCGTGCGATTCCGCCAGCGCCTGGAGTTGCGGCGCTACAGCCACGAGGTGCAGGTCGCGCTGCTGAAGCGGGTCATCGCGAACGTGATCGACGAGATCCGTGTGGAGATCCCGCTCCACAAGGTCACGCAGATCATCGCGGTTGGCGGCGACATCCGCCTTGCGGCATCCCACATCCAGGCGCAGGACGGCCAGCAGCAGACCCGCGAGATTCCGCGCGACGCGCTGGTCGCGTTCGCGTCCGACATCGAAACGCTGGATGACGACGCCCTGGCAGCGCGATTCAGGCTGCCCGCCATCGAGGCCGACACGCTGATCCCGTCGATGATGATCTACGCGACGCTGCTCTCGGATACGGCCGCCCGGCGCATCATCGTGTCCGACGCATCCCTGCGCTCCGGCATGCTGATGGATCTCGCCGAGCCGGAGGCCCAGGCCAGCGCGCGCGACTTCGAGCACCAGGTGCTTGCCAGCGCGGAAGCCCTCGGCAGCCGGTTCCGCTTCGACCGGGCGCACGGCCGGCATGTCGCCAGCCTCGCAACGAAGCTGTTCGACCTGCTGCAGGATGAGCACAAGCTGTCGCACCGCGAGCGCCTCCTGCTGCAGACGGCAGCGCTCCTGCACGACGTCGGCATCCACGTCAGCCTGCGGTCGCACCACAAGCACTCGCAGTACCTGCTGTCGGCGTCGCAGATCTTCGGGCTGTCGAACGACGAAACCGCCGTCGTGGCCAACGTCGCACGCTATCACCGCGGGAACCTGCCGCAGCGCAGCCACCTGCCGTACATGGAACTGGATCAACCAGAGCGGATGCTCGTCAACAAGCTTTCGGCCATCCTCCGCGTCGCCAACGCGCTCGATGCCGAGCACCTGCAGAAGGTCCGCGACCTCCGGCTGCTGCGCGACGATCAACCGTGGGTGCTCGAATTGATCGGCACGGGTGACGTCACGATGGAACAGCTGGCCGGAACCGCGCGCGCGGATCTCTTCGTCGAAGTGTTCGGGCGCGAGCTCCTGGTGCGCTCGGCCAACGTGGTGGGCTGATGCATCCGCACGACGGACGTCTGTTCCTGAACCGTGAGCTGTCCTGGCTGGCCTTCAACGAGCGGGTGCTCGAGGAGGCCGAGGACACGAGCAATCCGCTGCTCGAACGGGTCAAGTTCGCCGCAATCACCGCGTCGAACCTCGACGAGTTCTTCATGGTGCGCGTGGCGGGGCTGCGCGAAGCCGCCGACGAGCACAACCCGGCGCCCGACCTGTGCGGGATGACGCCGGACGAACAACTGTCGGCGATCAGCGAACGGGCGCACCGCTTCGTCGATCGCCTGTACACGTTGGCGACCCGCACGCTGCTGCCGGCCCTCGCGCCGCACGGGATCCGCGTCGTCCGCGTGAGCGAACTGCCCGAGGATCGGCGGGCGGCGCTGTCGGCCTACTTCCGCGACAGCGTCCTGCCCGTGCTCACCCCGCTCGCGATCGACGTGCTGCGCCCGTTCCCGCGCCTCTCGTCGCTGAGCCTCAACGTGGCCGTGTTGCTCGAGCCCGCGGGAGACGACTCCCGTCCCAGGCTCGCGGTCGTCCAGGTGCCACTGGGGCTGCAGCGTCTCGTGCATGTCGAGGAGGACGGGGGGGACTACTACGTCCTTCTCGAGGACGTCATCCGTCAGCACCTGGGCCAGCTCTTCCCCGGCCAGCGCATCAGGGAGTCCGCAGCCATTCGGCTCTCGCGTGACGCGGAACTCGAGTTCGACGATGAAGGCGGGCTGACACAGCTCGAGCGGGTGGAACGCGAACTCCGGCGCAGGCGGTTGAGCGACGTCGTGCGGCTGGAGATCGAGGCGGGCGCCTCCGACGAACTGGTCGGCATCCTCTGCGAGCAGGTCGAGATCGACCGCACCGGCGTGTACGCCGTCGACGGCCCGCTCGACCTCCGGATGCTGATGCAGCTCGTGGATCTTCCGGGTCGGGCTGAACTCCGGGACACGCCAGTGGCTCCGGTGAATCCGCTCGAGGGCGAGGCCGACATCTTTGCGGCGATCGATGCACGCGACATGCTCCTGCATCACCCCTATGAATCCTACGACCCGGTCGTCGCGCTGCTCGCGCAGGCAGCCGACGATCCTGATGTCCTGGCTATCAAGCAGACGCTCTATCGCGCGAGCCCGAGCTCCGCGATCATCGCGAGCCTGCAGCGGGCTGCGGAGCGCAACAAGCAGGTCACCGTCGTCGTCGAGCTGACGGCGCGGTTCGACGAGGAGCGGAACATCCGCTGGGCACGCGCACTCGAGGAAGCGGGAGCGCACGTCATCTACGGCATCCGCGGGTACAAGGTCCACGCGAAGATCTGCCAGATCGTCAAGCGCACGCGTGAGGGGCTCCGCCGGTACGTCCACCTCGCGACCGGCAACTACAACGAACGGACCGCCCGCATCTACACGGACTTCGGCCTGCTCACGACGAACCCGGCGCTGGCCGCCGATGCCAGCGCCTTCTTCAGTGCCCTGACCGGATATTCCGATCCGCCCCGCCTGAAGAAGCTGACCATGGCCCCCACGGGGCTGCGCGAGAAGTTCCTGCGCCTGATCAACCGCGAGCGGCGGCGTGCGGAGGCCGGGCAACCGGCCGAGATCATGGCCAAGATGAACTCGCTCATCGATGACGAGATCATCGAGGCGCTCTACGCCGCCTCGCGTGCGGGCGTGTCCATCCGCCTGAACGTCCGCGGCATCTGCGCGCTGCGCCCGGGCCTGCCCGGCCACAGCGAGACGATCGAGGTCGTGTCGGTCGTCGACCGGTACCTCGAACACTCGCGGATTTACTGGTTCCTCAACGGAGGCGAGGAGGAGCTGTATCTCGCCAGTGCGGACTGGATGACGCGCAACTTCGACAAACGGATCGAACTGCTCTTCCCGGTGGAACGCGCGGACCACAAGGCGCGCGTCCTGCACGTGCTGCGGTCGATGTTCAAGGACAACGTGAAGGCCCGCCGGCTCGCAGCCGACGGCAGCTACCACCGGGTCGCGCCGGAACCAGGCGAGGATCGCTTCCGCGTGCAGCAGGTCCTCGCTGAGGAGGCCCAGCGCGCCGCGCACGTCGCGCGCGAAACGGCGGGCGTCACGTTCATCCCCGCACAGCGCGGCAATGCGGCAGGACGTTAGACGTTAGACGTTAGACGTCAGACGCTAACTTCGCTTGCTGTCGACCATCGCCCCGAGGCTCGCTGGATAGCGCGCGCCTGACGCGGCGCCGATCGGGAACGCCGCGTCCAGTTCAGCGAGGTCAGCGGACGACAACGCGAGGTCCACGGCAGCGGCGTTGCTTTCGAGATACGTGCGACGCTTTGTACCCGGGATCGGCACCAGGTCGTCGCCCTGGGCGAGAATCCACGCAAGCGCCAGTTGGGTGGGCGCGCATTGCCGCCGCGCCGCGATGCGCTGGAGCGCATCGACGAGCGAGAGGTTCTTCTGGAGATCGTCCCCCTGGAAGCGCGGCAGCGTACGACGGAAGTCATCCGCCGGCAGGTCCTCGGTCGTTGTCACCGATCCAGAGAGGAACCCGCGCCCCAGCGGGCTGAAGGGCACGAACCCGATGCCCAGGTCACGGCAGGTTGGAATCACGTCCTGCTCGGGCTCGCGGTTCCAGAGTGAGTATTCACTTTGGAGCGCGGCAATCGGGTGCACCGCATGGGCGCGGCGGATCGTGTCGGCCGACGCCTCCGACAGCCCGAGGTGCCGCACCTTCCCTGCCCTGACGAGATCGGCCATGGCGCCGACCGACTCTTCGATGGGCACGCGCGGGTCGACGCGATGGAGGTAGTAGAGATCAATCTCGCTGACGCCAAGCCGCTCGAGGCTGGCGTCGCAGGCACGCCTGATGTACTCGGGCGAGCCGTCCACACCCATCGGCGTGCCGTCCGCGCCACGCAGGATGCCGCACTTGGTCGCCAGCACGACCTCGCGGCGCCGGCCACGAATCGTGTCCCCGACAAGACGCTCGTTGGCGCCGGCGCCGTAGACGTCGGCGGTGTCGAGAAAGGTCACGCCGAGGTCGAGCGCCCGCAGCAGCGTGGCCTTCGACTCGTCGTCATCGCGGGTGCCGTAAGCCTGGGACATGCCCATGCACCCAAGCCCGATAGCTGACACCTGCAAACCGCTGCGACCGAGCATCCGCTGCTTCATCTGTGGTGGTCTCCCGTTCCGCCCATCATCCTACGCCTGACGGGCGCAGCTGACATGGGAGGCGCGTCCAGAAGAGCCACAAGAGACGAAAGGCCGTGCCGCCAGCGACGGCCAGCGACACGGCCCTCCGGGTGCGCGTCGGACCTGACGACGCGCACCGTCGATCCCCGAGTGTGCGTCCGACGTCCTGGGACGGACGCCACCCGGGGAACTAGCGCATCAACCTGGCATCCGATGCCGCGAGGTGCGGAGAGCCACCCGCGTGGATGACGAACTCCGGATAGGCCAGCATGCCGTGCTCGTGCAGGTCGAGCCCTTCGAGCTCACCTTCCTTCGACACACGGAGCGTGCCTGTGGCCTTCACGGCATACATCAGCACGACGGACACGACGAGCGTTGCGACGACGACCGCGCCGCTGCCAATCGCCTGGGACATCAGCTGCGCCATGCCTCCGCCGTAGAACAGCCCCTTCACGACCGTGGACGTATCCACGCCGGTTGGCGTCGGCAGCCCGAACTGCCCTGTGGCGAACAGCCCCAGCGACACCGTCCCCCAGATTCCGCAGACCAGGTGCACGGGCACGGCGCCGATCGGGTCGTCGATGCGCAGGTACTCGAGCGCGTCCATCGCCCAGATGACGAGCACGCCGGCCACGACACCAATCAGGAAGGCCCCGGTCGGGCTGACCCAGTAGCACGGTGCCGTAATCGCCACCAGCCCGGCCAGGAAGCCGTTCGTGGTGAGGCCGAGATCCCACTTCTTCACGCGCGCATACGCGTAGAAGAGCGCGGTCAGGCCGCCGGTGCACGCGGCCATGGTGGTATTGAACGAGACCCGAGAAATCCCCTGCATGTCCATCGCTGACAGCGTGCTGCCCGGATTGAAGCCGTACCACCCGAACCAGAGGATCAGCCCGCCGACCGCGCCAAGAATGATGTTGTGCGGGAGGGGCGGCCCGCCGCCGTCACGCAGGAACACACGCCCGAGTCGAGGACCGAGCGCAATCGAGCCGATCAGCGAGATCGCCCCGCCGATGCTGTGCACGACCGTCGACCCCGCGAAATCGCGGAAGGGCACCGCCATCGTCGCGAGCCAGCCGTCCGGCCCCCAGCCCCAGTGCCCGATGATCGGGTAGATGAACCCGGTCACACCGATGCTGTAGAGGATGTCGCCCACGAAGCCGCAGCGACCGACCATCGCGCCCGAGGTGATCGTCGAGCAGGTGTCGGCGAAGGCGAACTGGAAGACCCAGAAGGCCAGCAGCGGGATGCCTGTGCTGCCGTAGGTCTCCGGCAGACCCTTCAGGAAGAACCCGGTGGTGCCAATGAACCCGTTCCCCGGCTCGAACATGAAGGCGAAGCCCCAGGCCCAGAACGTCACGCCGCAAATCGCGGTGTCGACGATCCCCTCGACGAGGATGTTGATCGACTCGCGGGAGCGCGCGAAACCGGCCTCCAGCATCACGAAGCCGACCTGCATGCAGAAGACGAGGAAGGCTGCGAGCAGCACCCACACCGTGTTGAGCGCGTTCACCTCTGGCGACGGCCCCGCATCAGCGGCGTGGAGCGGCTCCGGCAGGAACATCCGCATCGCGGAGAGCAACAGGATCAGCCCGATGGCCTTGCCTCCTGCGAGCGCAAGCGCATTGGCGCGTATGTTCGGATCCTCGAGCGCGGCGACAATTCGACGAAACAGGCGTGTGATGCCCATCGACGGAACCTCCAAGACGTATGGGTCGACCAGGTCCCCGTGCTGGGGCCGGCACGAGACCGGTCCGCAGTGCGGTGAACGACGAGACGACGAGTGAAGTGAAGAGCGTGCGGGAGTGCGTTACAGGCGGAGCGGCGTGCGCGCGGTGATGGGCCGCAGCACGGGTCCACGACCCTGCGTCGAGGACCAGAGCGGGACCGCAGGCGCCACCACGACGGCAGTGGTGCCGATCGCGTCGAGGAGTGCAGGCTGGGCGACCGCCTTCGAACCGCCGTCGACCTCCTCGACGCCGGCGACCGAGAGGGTGTCGAACAGATCGCAGCTGGCGAACGGCGCGGTCACCGGGCACGCGATGAGCAGCAGGAGGCAGATGGCTGCCACGCGGCTGATCCAGCGATACCGTCCCGAGATGAAGCGGAAGGCCTGCATCGGTGACTCGTGCAGGTCATCACTTCAAGCGTCACGCCAGTCCCCCACGCCGGCCGACATCCGCGAATTCACAGGAGATTCGGCCGTATCCGTGCGGTCGTGCCCGGCGTGCAGAGCGACACGCCTGTCGGAAACGACGCCTCGTGGCTACGGGATTGTGGGGGTGCCTGGCGCGGCAGTGAGGCAGGAGGCTCCGCGGAGCAGATCCGCGGACGCCCCCGCCTCGCGAGCTTTCGGCGGTCCCGACAAGACTGTCGGTTCGAAGGCCCGCGGGAACAAACCCGAAGGATCGCGAATGTCAGCGATCGTGGCGGCGCTCGCGGCGATCCTGCCGCAGCTCGCGATGGTCGCGCGTCAACTCGCGTCGATCGTCACGGAGTTCGCGTCGGTCGCGGCGCAGTTCCGCCGGCGGCTCCCCGGCTCGCCGGTCCTGACGCAGTTCGCGCGCGTCACGCTTCGTCTCGCGGCGGTCCTGCCGCAGCTCGCGACGATCCTGTCGGACCTCGGCCCCGTCGCGCGCGCGATCGCGCGGGGCTGCGTTGGCCGTCCCCGCCATCACGACGATCAGAGCCGCGCCCATCACCGTCAGCATTCCATTTCGCATCGTCCACTCCTCGCCCCGTTCGGGGTTGATGCGGCTCGGCTCGTGAGCCGCATCCCTGGTTGCGCCGGCGCCGAATGCGCCCGGCTGCAGAGTTGGACCGACGCGACGCGCAAAGGTTTAACGGCCCGGGCGGCACAGCCGTCGCATAGCCGGTCACCATGCAACTCCGTCACGCCCGACTCTGCCTGAACTGCGAGGAGATTCACAGCGGCGCACATTGCCCGGTCTGCGCCTCGGAGAGCTTCGCGTACGTGTCGCGTTGGATTCCGCCGTCCGAGCGGCGGCAGGCTCCCCGTGCGCCCGACGCCGAGCGCCCCACCACCGGGTCCGCTGCATCCATCGCGGCCGAACCGTCCTCGCGCCGCATGCGCTGGGTGAAGCGTGGCGCGGCCGGGGTGGCGATTGTCGCGGCCAGCCGTCTGCTCTGGCAGATGAGTCGGCCGGTTGAATGGTCCAGCAGCGAGCTCCCGGCGGAGCTCGAGGATCCGGAGGTCGGTGACGAGCCCTCGTGAGTCATCTGCGGTTCCGCCTCGCAGACGCGTAAGGAAGATGTTGTACGCTCAGCAGACCTGATGCACGAACTGCCCCTGCTGCTGAACATCGGCATCGCGCTGGCCTACGCCCTCGTCGGCGGGGTGATCGCGACGCGTCTCGGCCTGCCTTCGATCGTCGGCTACCTGATTGCGGGCGTCGCGATCGGGCCCGCCACTCCCGGGTTCGTCGGCAACCAGGCCACCATCGCGGAACTTGCCGAGCTCGGCGTCGTCTTCCTGATGTTCGGCGTGGGCCTGCACTTCTCGTTCAAGGACCTCTGGCAGGTGCGCTCGATCGCCGTCCCGGGTGCCACGCTGCAGATGCTGCTCGCGACCAGCCTCGGGTACGCCCTCTCGCGATCGTGGGGCTGGACGCCGTCGGCGAGCCTCATCCTGGGGCTCGCGATTTCGGTGGCCAGCACCGTCGTGCTGCTGCGGGCCCTCATGGACTTCGGGGCGCTCGACTCGATTCACGGACGCGTTGCGGTTGGGTGGCTCGTGTTCGAGGATCTCGCGACAGTGGCCATCCTGGTGGTCATGCCGCTGCTGCTCGGGGCCCGAGCGGGCGCCGATGGCGGAACCACCGCGCTCGTCGCGGTCGCCAAGGCCGCGACGTTCGTGGCCCTGATGTTCCTCGTCGGGGCGCGGGCCGTGCCGTGGCTGCTGCAGCGCGTGGTGCGGCTCAAGTCGCACGAGATGTTCGTGCTGGCCACGCTCACGATCTCCCTGGGCACCGCGCTCGCCTCGGCCAAGTGGTTCGGCGTGTCGCTCGCGCTCGGCGCCTTCATCGCCGGTGTGCTGGTGTCGGATTCGCCCTACAGCCATCAGGTGAGCGCCGACATCCTGCCGTTCCGGGACACGTTCGCCGTCCTCTTCTTCGTATCAGTCGGCATGCTCGTCAACCCCGGCTACCTGATGGAACACTGGCGCGAGGTACTCGCGCTCTCGGCGGTGATCGTCATCGGCAAGGGGGCGATCGGCGCACTGCTCGGCCTCGTCTTCCCCTACCCGGCTCGGACCGGCCTGGTCGTCGGTGCCGGGCTCAGCCAGATCGGCGAGTTCTCCTTCATCGTCGGGCAGAGCGGCGTGGCGCTGGGGCTGCTCGACGCGTCGCAGTACTCGCTGATACTTGCCGGCTCGATCGTGTCGATCACGCTGAACCCGTTCCTGTTCCGGCTCATCGAACCGACCGAGCGGATCCTGAAGAAGCGACCGGCGCTCTGGCGGCTCCTGGATCGTCAGGGGCACCGCGCCCCGCCGCCCCCGGCGGAGACGCTCGACAAGCACGTCGTGATCGTGGGATCCGGGCGGGTCGGACGGCATCTCTCGACCGTGCTCGGGACGCTGGGCATCCCCCGGCTGGTGATCGATTCGGACTGGAAGCGGATCGAGGAGCTGACGACACAGCACGTGCCGACCCTGTACGGCGACGCGGCGAACTCCTCCATCCTCGAGCACGCGGCGCTCGAGCGCGCCCGTGCCCTCGTCGTAACCGTTCCCGACGAGACGATCGCCACCATCATCGTCGCCGCCGCGGAGGACCTCGCGCCCGGGATCATCACCATCGTGCGCGCCGCGACCGATGAAGGCGCACGGCACCTGGCGGAGCTGGGCGCCGAGTCGCTCGTGCGGCCCGAGTTCGAGGGGGGCCTGCAGATCATGCGGGCGACGCTGCTCACCCTGGGCTTCCCACCGCGCCGCATCCAGGCGTTCGTCGACGAGATCCGCGGCAGCGAGGTCCTGGGCAAGCAGGTCGACGACGAGTTCGCGCTTGTGCGAAAGCTGGCGGCGAGCGATCTCGAACTCGGCTGGCTGACCGTGCATGCGCGTGCGGCGCTCGCGGGCAAGACCATCGCGCAGGGCAACCTTCGCGGCCAGTCGGGTGCGACGATCATCGCGGCCGAACACGAGGGCACGCTCGTCGGGAACCCGGGCCCGGAGCTGATGCTCGAGGCCGGCGACCGCGTCGCGGTGGTCGGACGGCCCGACCAGCTCGCCACCGCTTCGGTGCTCCTCGAATTCCCGGTCGGCGACCACACGCCGCCCGCGCAGGAACCGGCCAGCGCGGCGTAAATCTCAGCAGCGATCAGTGCACGTGGCCGGCGTGCGGGCCTGGCGCCATCGGCGGACCTGCCATCCGCATGTTCCACATGCGCCCCATCGCGCCGACAGGCGGACGCACCTGGAGGAACACCTGGAACGACGCCGGGTGGGAGCCGTGGGTCG
The DNA here is from genome assembly GCA_018268955.1 of Acidobacteriota bacterium. Lineage (GTDB taxonomy): Bacteria > Acidobacteriota > Vicinamibacteria > Vicinamibacterales > CAVVIG01 > CAVVIG01. The sequence continues at coordinate 27,359 of JAFDVO010000018.1, forward strand.
CCTTCAGGATCTCCGGGACGCGGTAGAGCGTGCCGTTCACACCGACCGCCGCGGTCATTCCCTTCCAGGTCGCGACGTCGCGCTGCGCGCCGAGCGTGAACGCGCCGACCGCGTCCTTGCGCGCCTCGTCCTCATGGTCCGGCAGGCGACCGAGCACGAGCAGCATCGACTCCACCTCCACGACTTCTGCACGGGCTGAGAGCACCGTCCGTCCGGCGAACCTCGTGGCTTCGAGGAATGCCGCACGACGCGTCACCTCCTCCGCGGCGTTCATGCCGAACCCGGCTGACACCGCAAGCATGCGTGCCTGGGGGCCGCGCGTGAGGGACACGGACGCCGTCGAGCGCACAACGTTCCCGTGATGGAGCTGCTCCGGCTCGATCAGGCGGCCGCTCGACACCTGCAGTTCGACAGACGGTGAGGGGCGAACCCAGAGCCGTCCGGAGAACGAATCCATCCTGCCGAAGTCGAAATCCCACCGCTGGGCGTCCGGCTCCCGGCCGTTGAACGCGGACGCCTCGACCGCAATCGGACCGCGATCCAAGCCGACCGTGGCCACACCGAAGGCGACGTGGGTCGAGTCGAACGTGTGGTGCCCGAGCGGCGCGAACGGAATTGCCGCCGCCGACGCGCGGTGCATGAACGCGACGGGGCCGAGCGCCGGTTCACCTGCGACGGCACCGGCGACCGTCAGGCCCGAGGATGTCCCGATGGGCGTTCTCCAGGCCGCGGCGAGTTGCATCCAGACATCGTGCGGGTGCTGCCGGTCCACGTTCGGCGCTCCCTCATAGGCCTCGCCCACCTGGAACAGCTCACGGTACCCGCGGCGTCCAACGGTGGCCGGGTCCAGGCTGAACATCCCTGACAGCGTGAGCGTGCCGCGACCGGCGCCCCGCGTGGCCATCCCCATCCACCAGTTCGGCGCACGGAGCTCGTCGCCGCCGCGCGCGCCACCCTGATGGTTGAACAGCAGGTACACGGCGCCGTCCTGCATCAGGTGCCACCCGCCGTCCGTGGTGGCGCCGTGCTCCATGTCGGCCATGTCGTGCATGTGCTCATGGTCGTGCGGCGCGTCAGGTGCTCCCTGCGGCGGGTTTTGCGCCGAGGCTGGGGCGCCCCACAGCAGGCCCGCACCGAGCCCGAATCCGACGATGACGCGCTTCAAGGCGGCTCCTGAACACCACATCCCTCGATGATAGCCGAGGGGCACGAGTCGACCCGAGCGATGCGGCAAAGCGGATTGAATCGTCTCGAACTGCCGCTCCGCTATAATCCGCTCGATGCGCCGCATCGCTGGCCCGCTCGTGCTCGCCCTGGCCCTGCTGCTCGCCGCCGTCAGCGACGTCGGCGCGCAGATCGCCGTGGCCGCGGCCTCGGACCTGCAGCCGGTCCTGCCGGACATTGCCACCCGATTCCAGCGCGCCACCGGGCAGACGGTCCGGATCTCGTACGGCTCGTCCGGCACGTTCGTCAGCCAGATCCAGAACGGGGCCCCGTTCGATGTCTTCCTCTCGGCAGACGATGCGTATGTGCGGCGACTGGTCGATTCCGGCCACGGCGATCCTCATGGCCAGGTCGGCTACGCGACGGGTCGACTCGCGCTCTGGTCGCGAAAGGATCGGGGACTCGCGCTGGCGTCGGTCGCATCGCTGGGCGACGGCCGTATCCGGCGCATCGCGATTGCCAACCCCGACCACGCGCCGTACGGGCGGGCCGCGGTCGACGCGCTCGAGCGGAGCGGCGTCTACGAACAGGTGCGCGGCAAGATCGTGCGTGGCGAGAACGTGGCGCAGGCCGCCCAGTTCGCGCAGAGCGGCAGCGCGGACGTCGCGATCGTGGCCCTCTCGCTGACGCTCGCTCCGGCAATGGCGCAGATCGGCACCGCCGTGGAGTTGCCGATGACCGCCTTCGCCCCCATCCGTCAGACCGCCGTGGTCCTCACCCGCAGCCGCAACCAGGACCTCGCGCGTCGGTTCGTGGGGTTCCTGGTCGACCCCGACATTCAGCGGCTGCTGCAGTCCTCCGGATTCGGGCCCCACCCGTGATGAGCGGCATCGACTGGCAGGCGGTCGGCCTGAGCCTGCGGCTCGCCGCGATCGTGGACGTCATTCTCCTCGTCGTCGGCGTCCCGATCGCCTGGTGGCTCGCCTTCCGTCGGCGGCCGTGGACGTTCCTCGTCGAGTCGGTCGTGGCGCTGCCGCTCGTGCTGCCCCCGACCGTGCTCGGGTTCTACGTGCTCGTCGCCATGGGGCCGCGGAGCCCGCTCGGCCGCGTGTGGGAGGCGATGGCGGGCGGGCCGCTGGCCTTCACCTTCGAGGCGCTGGTGATCGCCTCGGTGGTCTACAGCCTGCCGTTCGTCGTGCAGCCGGTCGCCTCGGCCTTCCGGCAGATCGACCCCGCGCTGGGTGAAGCCTCCTCCACCCTCGGCGCGTCACCGTGGCGCACCTTCGTGCGGATCACGCTGCCGCTTGCACGTGAGGGCATCATGGCTGGTGCGGTCCTCGGCTTCGCGCACACGCTCGGTGAGTTCGGCGTCGTCCTCATGGTGGGCGGCAACCTGCCAGGCGTGACACGGACGGTGTCCATCGCCATCTACGATCAGGTCCAGGCGCTGCAGGTCGAGGCGGCGAACCGGACCGCCCTGCTGATGCTGCTCTTCTCGCTGGCGGCCCTCGCGGTGGTCTACGGTCCGCTGCGGAGGGCAAGCCACGTGACGCCGCAGGCCTGAGCGATGGCCGGGCCCCTCCATGCGTCGGTCCGGGCGCAGATGTCCGAGGTCTTCACGCTCGACGTGAGCGTGGATCTGCCGCCGGGCATCACCATCCTCTTCGGCGCCTCAGGCTCGGGGAAATCGACGCTGCTCCGGGCGATTGCTGGACTGGCGAGGCCGGACGCGGGCCGGATCGCCATCGGCGATCGCGTCCTCTTCGACACCGCGACCGGCGTGGACCTCCCGCCACAGGCACGGCGGGTCGGCTATGTGTTCCAGCAGCTCGCGCTCTTCCCGCACTTCACCGTGCGGGGCAACCTCGAATACGGTGTCGCGGCCCTGCCGCCGGCGGAACGCACGCGTCGCGTGGAGGAGGTGGCGCGGCGCTTCCACATCGACCGGCTCATGGAACGGCGCCCGGCACGCCTGTCAGGGGGCGAGCGGCAGCGGGTGGCGCTGGCGCGTGCGCTGGTGACCGATCCGGACCTGCTGCTGCTCGACGAGCCGCTGTCCGCACTCGACTACGCGACGCAGTCGCGCATCATCGAGGACCTGCGCGCCTGGAACGCGGCGCACGGCATCCCGGTGCTGTACGTGACGCACGCGCATCGGGAGGTGTTCGCGCTCGGGGAACGCTGCGTGGTCCTCGACCACGGGCGCGTGCTGGCCGTCGGGACACCGCACGAGGTGATCGACCTGCCCGCACACGAGACCATCGCGCAGATTGCCGGCTTCGAGAACCTCTTCACCGCAACGGTCACGGCACGACGGCCATCCAATGGCGTGATGCAGTGCCGCCTCGGAGAGAGCCTCTCCGAACTCGAGGTCCCCCTCGGCATGGCCGACGTCGGGGGGTCGGTGCGGCTCGCCATCCGTGCCGGCGACATCCTGCTGGCCGTCGAGGAGCCGCGCGGCCTGAGCGCACGCAACGTGCTTCGCGGCACGCTCACGAGCCTGACCCGTGAGGGCCCAACGGTGTCGGCACGCGTCGATGCGGGTGAGCCGTTCATCGTGCACCTGACACCAGGGGCCGTGGAGGCCCTGCACCTGATGGTCCCGATGCCGGTGTGGCTCGTGCTGAAGACGCACTCCTGCCGCGTCGTGTCGCTGTGATAGGCTCCGATTCGATGGGTCGCGTTCGCACCGTCGTGATCGCGACGCTCCTCTGCGGCGCCACCCTCTTCTTCGCCGCACGCCTGCGTGCCGTCGATCTTCGCGACGTTCTCACCGACTACACCTTCACCTCCTGGAGCCGCAAGGACGGCCTGGTCGGGCCGGTCTGGGCCATCGCGCAGGATGGCAATGGCTTCCTCTGGCTGGGCACCGATACCGCCCTCGTGCGGTTCGACGGCGTCCGCTTCGTCGCCTGGGAGGCGCTCGGCGGCCGCGCGCTGCCACGCCTGCCGATCCGCACGCTGCTCGTCGCGAAGTCCGGCTCCCTCTGGCTCGGGTTCGGTGGTGGCGGCGGACTCGCCCGCATCGACGGGCGCGTCGTCACGACGTGGGTCGGCGGCGATGGGTCTGAATCGATGGGCGCCGTCACCGGCATCGCCGAGGACCAGGCGGGCACCGTCTGGGCGTCGGCGGCCACGGGGCTCTATCGGCTCGTCAACACGCACTGGGAGCGCCTGGGTGCGCGCGCTGGACTGCCGGACGAGGGCGCAGTCAACGCCTTCATCGATCGGTCCGGCGCACTCTGGGTCAGCACGCCCGATGGCCTCTACCGCCGGCCACGAACCGATGAGGGAGCCTTCGAGAAGATCGAACCGTCGTACGACCCGCAGCGGCCGTTGAACTTCAGCCAGGATGCGGACGGACGCATCTGGGTCAGCGATTCGCTCGTGGGGTTCCGCGCCCTCGGCCCCGGCCCAACCCTGCGCGGCACGGAAGCGGGGCGCGGGTACCGCATGCTGCATGACGCGCGCGGCCATCTCTGGGTTGCGACGATCGGCCAGGGGCTATGGCGCGTGCGCCGGAGTGGTGACCAGAAGCGGCCGCTCATGATCGAGCGCACGACCGTCCTCTCGGGGCTGTCGAGCGACGCCGTCCGCACGGTGTTCGAGGACCGCGACGGCAACATCTGGGCAGGCACCACCGAGGGGGTGGACCGATTGGTACCGCATCGCGTCACGCCCTGGACGAACCTCGGCCTCGTGAACACGATCGACGTGACCAGCGACGGGCGCGTCTGGGCCGGCACAGCTGACGGCCTCATCCCCTTCAACCTGACGCCGGCGGGCTGGCAAGCCGCCGACGCACACGTGCCGGTCCGTGGCGCCATCGCAATCCGCGGTGCTGCCGCCGGTGGCCTGTGGGTCGCGACATCGACCGCGCTGTATCGGGTCAGCGGCACGAGCGTCACCCCTGTGGCCGCGCCACGCACGCCGCGCCCCGTCACCATCGAGGCGCTCGCCACCGATGCGCAGGGGGAGGCCTGGGTCGTGACCAGCGCGGGCGACATCCTCCGCACCGATCACACCGGGCTGCAGGTACGGGATCGCGTACCGGAACTCCGAGGGGTCCGGACCAACGCCGCCCTCGTCGATCGGTCGGGTCGGCTGTGGGTCTCCTACGGCGGGACCCGCATCGGCGTCATCGGAAGGCCCGGCGAGTTCAGGACCATCACGGAAGCGGCGGTCGGCACCGGTCCGCACTACGACCTGTACGAGGATCCGTCCGGCGCCATCTGGATCTCTGGGGCCGATGGGCTGACGCGCTTCGCTGGCGAGCAGATCGCGTTCGTCGGGCAGGCGAGCGGGCTGCCCCCGGGCGGCGTCTACTCGATCACGCAGGACGCGCGCAACGACCTGTGGCTCGCGACCGCGAGCGGCATCATCCGCTTGTCGCCAGACGAGGTGCAGCGCGCCATCGCGACGCCGCAGCACACAATGCGCTTCCGCATCTATGACACCTCGGACGGGCTCGCGGGGTACCCGGTCGCGCTCGGCGACCGGAATGCGCTGCGCGCGACCGACGGCTCGCTCTGGTTCGTGACCAGCCGTGGCATCTCGGTTGCCGACCCGCGCGCCCTCGCCACGCTGCGGCAGCCGCCACTCGTCGCGATCGACGAGACGCGCGCGGACGACGTGCCGCTCGACGGCACGGACGTGCCGCCCGGGACGTCGAAGCTGCAGATCTTCTACACCGCCCCTGAACTGACCTCTCCGCTCAAGACCCGCTTCCGGTACCGTTTGGAGGGGTTCGACCGCGACTGGATCGACGCAGGCACGAGGCGGGAGGCGCTCTACACGAACCTCCCTCCGCGCGAGTACACCTTCCGGGTCTCCGTGTCCCAGGACGATGGCCGGTGGTCCGAGACGGAGGCGACCTTCGCCTTCACGCTGCACCCGCGCTTCTATCAGACCTGGTGGTTCGTGCTGATCGTCGCCGCCACGCTGGCGGCGCTCACGTGGGCGGCATGGCAGTTCCGCGTGCGGCAGTTGCGGCGGCAGTTCGCGATGGTGCTGGGCGAGCGCGTGCGGCTGAGCCGGGAACTCCACGACACCCTGCTCCAGAGCCTTGTCGGCGTCGCGCTCGAGTTCGACGCCGTCTCGAAGACCATCGAGTCGTCACCCGCCACCGCGCGCGCACGCGTCATCAAGATCCGCGAGCAGGTCGAGGAGTACATCAGGGAGGCCCGCCGCTCGATCTGGAGCCTGCGGTCGCCAGCGCTCGACACCGGCGATCTCATCGACGCCCTGAAGGACAGCGCGGAACGGGCACGCGCGGGGCACGACGTCGCCTTCACGTTCGATCAGACCGGTGACCGGCGGCGCCTGGCCTCGAACGTCGAGCATCAGCTGCTGCGTATCGGGCAGGAAGCGATGCTGAACGCGGTCCGCCATGCGGGCGCCACCGCCATCCGCATGCACCTGCACTACGATCCCACGCAGGTCGTGCTCTCGATTGCCGACAACGGCCGCGGATTCGATCCGACGCAGTCGACCGAACGCACGACCGACCACTACGGGCTGACGACCATGCAGGAGCGCGCGCAGCAGGTCGGTGGACGGCTGACGATCGCCTCCACCCCGGGGCACGGGACCACGATCGACGCGGTGGTGCCAACCCGCTCCGAGGACCGCGGCGCAGCGGACGAGGCGATGTAGATGAGCACTCCCGTGATTCGCGTGATGTGCGTCGAGGACCACCGGATCGTCCGGGAGGGGCTCGCGCTGATCATCAACCAGGAACCGGACATGAAGATGGTCGGTTCCTGTTCCACGGTGGACGAGGCGATCGAGGTGTACCGGACCGTGCACCCCGATGTCACGCTCATGGACCTCCGGCTCGGGACCGCGAGCGGCGTCGACGCCATCAAGGCGATCCGCAAGGACAACCCGGAGGCGCGCATCATCGTCCTCACGATGTACGAGGGGGACGAGGACATCTACCGCGCCCACCAGGCGGGCGCGACGACCTACCTCCTCAAGGACACGCTCTCATCAGATCTCGTGCGCGTGGTTCGCGCCGTACACGCGGGCGAGCGGCCCGTGCTGCCGGAAGTGCAGGCCCGGCTCGCCGAGCGCGCGTCCATGCCGACCCTCACGTCACGCGAGATCGAGGTGCTGCAGCTCATCTCGCAGGGCCTCCGCAACAAGGAGGTCGGCGCCATGCTCGGCATCACCGAGGGGACGGTGCAGATTCACGTGAAGAACATCTTCGCCAAGCTGAATGTGAACGACCGCACCGGGGCTGTGCAGGTGGCCGTCCGCCGCGGGCTCATTCACATGCGGTGATCCGGCGCGCTGACGGTTCCCTTCGCCGGCCTCGTATAATCGCAAGGAATCGTGCCAGGGGTTGTCTATCCCTCCTCGCGCGCGCAGTCGGAGCGCACCATCGCCGTCGCGCGCATCGCGCTGGCTGCGACAGCCCTGCTCGCGGTGTGGATGGATCCCGCCGAGCCCGAGCGCTACGCGGACCTCACCTTCACGCTCTACTGGGTCTACATCATCTACAGCGTCGTCCTGGGTCTCTGGACGATCCGGTGGGAGGGTGGCGATCGCCTGCCGCTCGTCACCCACGGTATCGACATCATCGCCTTCTCGCTGTTCCAGTACCTGACGCTCGGGCCCTCGAGCCCGTTCTTCATGTACTTCGTCTTCTCCACCTTCTGCGGCGCCATCCGCTGGGGCTGGCGGGGCACGCTCGCCACCGGCGCCACCGTCGTCGCGGCCTATCTCGCGATGGTGGTGTCGATCAACCAGCGGCTCGTCTTCGAGGGATTCGAGCTCAACCGCTTCCTGGTCCGGCTCGCCTACCTCGTCGTGTCGACCGGCATGCTCGTGTATCTGGGCCGCTATGAGGCGCGCCTGCGCCTGGAGATCGAACGGCTGGCCCGCTGGCCCGCCCCGATCGGCCCCGACGTCAACATGGCCATCGGCCGCATTCTCGAATACGCCGGGCGCCTGATGCAGGCGCGCAGCGTGCTCGTGCTCTGGGAGGTGCGTGATGCCCCTGGCCTGCACGAAGCCATGTGGGCGGACGGCACGACGACCAGACGGCACCATCGGCCCGGCGCGATGCCGGTCCTCGCCGACGGGGCACCCGCGCAGGCCACGTTCATCTGCACAGGACCGGCTCGGGAGGCGCAATCCTACCTGGTCGCTGACCACCCCGGCCGCCTGATCCGCCACAACGGCTCACCGCTCTCGCCGGCGGTCCTCGATCGCGTGCGCGGCGAGGGGATCGCCAGTGCGCCGTTCGAGACCGACAGGCTGCACGGACGGGTCTTCTTCTCGGACTTCGGTGCCCCCCCGTCGGAGGCGGTGCCGCTCACCGAAGTGGTCGCCCGCGAGATCGCTTCGTCGCTGGACCAGTTGCACTCGAGCGAGCAGCGGCAGGAACTCGCGACGCGGGAAGAACGGATCCGGGTCGCGCGCGACCTGCACGACGGCGTCCTCCAAGGGTTGACCGGGGTGCGGCTGGAGCTTCGCGCCATCGCCAACGCGCTGACCCGTGCCGCTGACGAAGGGACGCGCGACCAGCTCGTGTCGCTCGAGCGCGCCCTCGCGATGGAGCAGCGCGAGCTGCGCTTCTTCATCTCGGGCCTCGAACCCGGGGCCGACCAGCGGATCGATCGGGCCTCTCCCCTGGCACAGCGGCTCGACACGCTGCGCGAGCGCCTCGCGCTCGAGTGGAAGACGCCGGTGACGCTGCGGGTGTCGCTGAAGGTGTCGCCCCTGCCTGATTCCCTCGACGAAGCGGTCCCGCTCATGGTCCACGAGGCGACGGTCAACGCGCTCAAGCACGGGCAGCCGTCGCGTGTTGCTGTCGACGTCGAGTCCACCGCTGGCCAGCTGCGGATCGTCGTCACGGACGATGGCCGCGGATTCCCGTTCGCCGGCACCTACTCGCACGAGCGCCTGGCCGCGTCGCAGGCCGCGCCCCGCACGCTGTTCGAGCGCGTGACGGCCCTCGGCGGCAGGCTTTCCATCGAATCGTCGACCCGCGGCTCTCGCGTCGAGATGCTGCTTCCCTGCCAGGACACGCCATGCCCATTCGAATCGCCATCGCAGACGACCACGCCATCGTCCTTCACGGCCTGAAGAAGCTCCTCGACAGCGAGCCGGGATTCGACGTCGTCGAGTGCTGCGCGAACGGCTCTGACGCGCTCGCGGCGGTCCGAGCCGGGCAGGCCGATGTGCTGCTGCTCGACCTCCGGATGCCCGGCATGAGCGGCATCGATGTCCTGCGAACGATTTCCACCGAGCGTCTGAAGGTCGCGACCGTCCTGCTGACCGCGGCGCTGTCCGACGTGGACGCGATGGAAGGGCTGCGGCTCGGCGCGCGCGGCATCGTGCTCAAGGAGGCTGCGCCAGAGTCGCTCCTAGAGTGCATCCGGCGGGTCGCCCGCGGCGAGCAGTACATCGACAGTGAGACGATGACCCGCGCGCTCGATGCGGCGGCGCGCCGCGAAGCCTACGGCGGGGACCCGAGGCAGGTCCTCACCGCACGCGAGCTCGAGATCGTCCGCATGATCGCGCAGGGCCTCCGGAACAAGGCGATCGCCGAACGGCTCTCGATCTCGGAAGGCACCGTCAAGATCCACCTGCACAACGTCTACGAGAAGCTCGGGCTCGACGGCCGCCTCGAGCTGATGCTCCACGCGCAGAAGCAGGGGCTGGTTTGAATCTGCAATCTGCAATCTGCAATCTGGAATCTGCCGTTTCACGCGTCACGTGAGCGTCTTCCACGCGCGCACGACGTAGTCCGCGGTGCGCCAGGCGAGCGCCTGGACCGTGTGGGTGGGGTTGCGGGCGCCGCTCGTCCCCATCACCGAACCGCCCAGAATCCCGAGGTTCGGCACCTCGTGTGACAGTCCCCAGCGATTGACCACGTTCGTTTCGGCGTTGTCGCCCATGCGAGTGCCGCCGTAGGCATGGGTAGACGCCGTCATCGGGCCTCCCACAGGACCTCGTGTCACCGCGATCGCACCGGCTGCGCGGTACCACTCCTCCATCCTGTCCTGCGAGAAGGCGGCAATCCGGCGTTCGTTGTCCTTGTACTCGCCCGTGATGCGGATCACCGGCCGACCGAGCGGGTCCTTCTCCACGGGATCGAGATCGAGGTAGTTCTCCTCGTACGGCAGCGTCGTCTTCTGGATGTACGAGCTGTGCGCGCGATCGGCGTTCTCCTTGATGAACGCTTTCCACTCCGAGCCCCAGCTGCGCGCGCGGCCGAAGGTGTTCATGCCTGCGGCCGCGATCGGCCGGCGATCGGACATGGCCCAGAGGTTGGCGCCACCGATGAAGTCGTGCCCGCCGTGATCGAAGTTGTCGTCGGCCCAGTCGTCAATGGCCACGCCCTGCGCCGGCAGCCCATACCAGGCGCCGACCTTGAACGGGAAGAGCGCCGTCACCGGTGCACCCTGGTGATGGCTGAAGTAGTGCCGCCCGACCTGCCCGTGGTTGTTCGACAGCCCTCGCGGAAACGCCTTCGACGTGGAGAGCAGCAGGAGCCGGACGTTCTCATAGGCGAACGTCGAGAGGAGGACCACCTTCGCTGGCTGGAAGAACTCCTCGTTATTCCGCAAATACGTGACACCGCTCGCACGCCCCTGCGCGTCGACGTTGATCTGCGTGACGGTCGCGCCGGTCACGGACGTGAAGCGGCCGGTCGCCTGTGCGCGCGGGATCGTCGTCACGGCAGTGGAGTTCTTCGCGTCAACGTGGCACCCGCCGGTGTTGCAGAAGCCGTGGTACATGCAGCCGGAGCGGTTCTGGTACGAACGGGAGTTGATCGCCGCCGGCCCCGGGAACGGATGCCAGCCGAGCGTTCTCGCCGCGTCCGCCATGCGCTCATGGAAGGCGGTCCAGCGCAGCGGCGGCATCGGGTAGTCCTTCCGGCGTGGCCCCTCGAAGATGTTCCCCCGCGGGTCCTTTCGGCCGTTGAGGTTTCCGGCGACGCCCGACACGCCAAGCTCGTACTCGATCTTCTCGTAATAGGGCTCGAGCTCCTCGTATCCGAACGGCCAGTCCTCGACCGTGGACCCTTTCGGAAGCCGCGACGCGCCGTATCGCCGCGTCGTCTCGCTGACCACCTTGAAGTCCCACGGATTCAGGCGCCAGTGCTGCGCCCAGTAGTGAAGGCTCGTGCCACCGATCGCGTTCATCATCGGGTGGCCACCGCGAATGGCGGGCTGCGAGGCGGTCGCGCGGAACGTCGGCGCTTCGTCGTTGGTCTTGTGCGACGCCAGCATCGGCCAGCCGCGCACGTTGTTGCGGATCTCGTCGGGCGCGAAGTCGCGCCGCGTCATCGCGCCGCCGGCCTCGAGGCCGATCACGTCGAGGCCCGCCTGCGCGAGCGGCAGCACGGCCACGCCGCCGGCAGCTCCAAGGCCGATCACCACGACGTCCGTGTCCTTAAGCCTGGTCGCCATCGCTCGCGTCCCCGTGGGCATGAGGCGCCGCGCTCGCGGTCGCCTTGTTGAACGTGTCGTAGTCGTAGGCGGACCGGCGGCTGGGCTGAAGCGTGCCCGCCTCGTACGCCTTCTGGTCGGCTGCCGTGACCATCGTGCGGATCCCCGGATACCCAAGCAGGTCCCATCCAACGAAGTTCGCATTGCCGCCGTAGTACGGATCCCCGAACATGCCCTGCCGCGCGTGGGCCAGGACCATCGCGAAGAACCGGGCCGACCCGTCCGCAAACCCGGTGGCCCTGCCGGATTCGACATCGATGAGGATCGCGTCCCTGTCCGCGTTCGCGAGTTCCAGGAAGCCCTTGCCTCGAGCCGATCGCGCGTACTGGTTCAATGCCGCCAACCCGGCGAGATAGGCCGGGCGAGACGAGGCGAGCGCGCCCCCGAGCGCGCGGTCGATGTAGTGGATCACCCGCGCCTCCCTCGCACCCGGACCATGCTCGTCGGACGGAATCAGCCGGTCGAGGACCGCGTCGAGCAGGTCCGCTTCCGCGGCCGGCAGGTGTTCCAGCGCTTCGCGTCGCACGGTCGGCGCGGCGGCTGTCGATGCCACCTGCTGCGCCGCCTCCGCGGACTCAGGTCCGCCAGCGAGCGGCCCCGCGACGGCAGCCGCCCCCGCGAGCCCCGCGTTCCGCAGCAGTTCGCGCCGGGAGATGACCCGTGATTGTTCATCAGCCATGTGAGCCCCTCAGCCCTGCCAGCCTCGCCTGCCCTGCTGCCAGCCCGCATCTCTGCGTTCGTGCGTTCCCGCATTCCTGCATTACGGACGACAGCAGCCGGCCCGCCCTGCCAGCCCTTCTGGGCGCGCATTCTACGTCCCCAATTCGGAAGTCGGAAGCAAGAAGCAATCTGGCACGATCAAGGGATGCTTCAGGATCGCGGACTGTTCAGGCAGCAGTGCTACATCGACGGTCAGTGGCGCGGTGCCACGTCCGGCGGCACCATCGGCGTCGACGACCCGGCCACCGGCGCGATCATCGGCACGGTTCCGGACGCCGGCGTCGAGGATACGCGCGAGGCGATCGAGGCAGCCTCCGCGGCCTGGCCCGCCTGGCGGGCGCTCACCGGAAAGGAACGTGCGGCCGTCCTGCGGCGCTGGTTCGATCTGATCGTGCAGCACCAGGAGGACCTCGCCCTGCTCATCACGACCGAGCAGGGAAAGCCGCTGGCGGAGGCGCGCGGCGAGGTCGCGTATGGCGGCAGCTTCATCGAGTGGTTCGCGGAGGAAGCCAAGCGCGTCTACGGCGACGTGATTCCCGGCCACATGCGCGACAAGCGCCTGCTCGTCCTGAAGCAGCCGGTCGGTGTCGCGGCCTGCATCACGCCCTGGAACTTCCCCATCGCGATGATCACGCGGAAGGTGGGGCCGGCGCTCGCCGCCGGCTGCCCGGTCGTCGTGAAGCCCGCCGAGCAGACCCCCTTCAGCGCGCTCGCCCTCGCGGCGCTCGCGGAGCGCGCCGGTCTTCCCCGCGGCGTCCTGAACATCGTGACCGGCAACCCACGAGTGATCGGGCCCGAGCTGACCTCCAACCCGCTCGTTCGCAAGCTGTCCTTCACCGGGTCGACGGAGATCGGCAAGCTGCTCATGGCTCAGTGTGCCGGCACCGTGAAGAAGGTGTCACTCGAACTCGGGGGCAACGCCCCGTTCATCGTCTTCGACGACGCCGACGTCGATGCGGCGGTCGAGGGGGCGATGCTCTCGAAGTATCGCAATGCGGGCCAAACCTGCGTCTGCGCCAACCGTCTCCTCGTCCAGTCGTCCATTTATGAAGGCTTTATCGACCGGGTCGCGCGGAAGGTCGGCGCGTTGGTCGTCGGTCGCGGGACAGACGCAGGAGTGACGCAGGGACCGCTGATCGACGATGCGGCGGTCGCGAAGGTGGAGGCGCACATTGCGGACGCCGTGACGAAAGGCGCGCGGCTCGTGATCGGCGGCAAGCGGGTGTCGTCCAGCGGCCGCTTCTTCCAGCCGACCGTGCTGGCGGACGTCACGCCCACCATGCTGGTGGCACGTGAGGAGACGTTCGGTCCGGTCGCTCCGGTGTTCCGGTTCGAGACGGAGGCCGAGGCCATCCGCCTCGCGAACGACACCGAGTTCGGGCTCGCCGCCTACTTCTACGGTCGCGACCTCGCCCGGGTGTTCCGGGTCGCCGAGGCGCTCGAGTCTGGGATGGTCGGCGTCAACACCGGCCTGATTTCGACCGAAGTCGCCCCGTTCGGCGGCATGAAGGAATCGGGGCTTGGACGTGAGGGCTCGAAGTACGGCATCGAGGAGTACCTGGAGCTGAAATACGTCTGCATCGGGGGGATCTGAGCGGGGCCGTGCGGTAAACTACGCGCTCACCCACGCTGCGTGCCCTTGAGATAGGATTAGCCCCGCCGTGCATCCCGACCTCCAAGAAGCTATCGACTTCCACAAGGCCATCATCGACGAAGGTGGCAAGGCCCTCGTCGGATACGACCTCCCGAAGGCGCTCGCGAACGTCGTGCTGATGTCGGAAATCCCGACCACGTACGACAAGCGGGAACAGCGGCAGGTGAACGCGGGCAACCTGCTGCTGCGTGGCGTCCCTGGCGTGGGCAAGACCTTTTTCGGCGTCATCCTCGCCGCGATCAGCAACGCCAAGTTCGCGCGGCTTCAGGGACGCGCGGATCTGCAGCCGACCGAAGTCGTCGGCTTCCAGATGATCAACCCGGCGACCGGCGAGCTGGTCACCGAGTTCGGCCCGATGGCGTCGGCCGAGGTCATCCTGCTCGACGAAATCAACCGCATCCCGCTCAAGTCGCAGAGCGCGTTCCTCGAAGGGCTGCAGGACCGCACGATCACCGTCGGCAAGGAAACCTACGAGCTGCCCGCGTTCAGCTTCGCGATTGCGACGATGAACCCGGTCGAGCTCGGGCAGGGCACATTCCCGCTGTCGGAGGCGGCCACGGACCGCTTCGCCATCATGATCAACATCGGCTACCTCCCGCCCGCCGAGGAGGAAAAGCTGGTGAACTTCGACTTCAAGCGCGTGAAGCTCGGCAGCCTCATGGCGAAGGAGCGGATCATCGAGCTGCGGGCGCGCATCAACGAGCAGGTGTTCCTGCACGAACGGCTCGGGCGATACGTGCAGCGGCTCGTGGCCGCAACGCGACCATACAACCCGGACACGGACTGGCACCATCGGTCGCCGTCCGAACTGGTGGAGCGGGGCGTGGACCTTGGCGCCTCACCGCGCGCGATCATCGCGTGGGGGCGCCTCGCGAAGGTGTGGGCCCTGCTGATTCACCATCGCACCGAGGTGTATCCTGAAGATCTGCAGGAACTCGCGCCGTACGTCCTGGGACACCGCATCTGGCTGGGCCCGCATGCCGCGAGCCACGGCCTGACCACCGACGCGGTCATCCAGGACATCATCGCGCGGGTTCCCGTTCCATGAGAACACGGGACCACGAGGAACTGGCGCCGCTCGTCAACCTCGCGGACATCACGGCCATCGAACTCGTCGTCCTCAAGCGAATGCGCGAGCTGACGCTTGGGGATCACCGCAGCCGCGCGCAGGGCTCGGGGTTCGATTTCCAGGGGCTGCGCGAGTGGCAGCCCGGCGACAAGTTCTCGTACATCGACTGGGCGCAGTCGTCGTTGAACAACTTCTCGCCGCTGGTGATCCGCGAGTTCGAACAGCCGAGCACGGCGACGATCATGCCAATCGCCGACTTCTCGCCTTCGACGCGGTGCGGCGCAGGGGGCGTGCCGATCGCGGCGGTGATCGCCCGTGCGATCGCCATCCTCGGCATGTCGGCGAACTTCTTCCAGGACCCCTTCGGCCTCGTCACCTTCGACCGCGACTTCGAACACCTCGCTGCCCTGCGACCGCGCCTCGGCAAGAGCCACGTCGTCCACTGCGTAGACGCGTATCAGTACGAGCGCGGCCTCCAGCACCTGCGGCGCAGCGGTTCGATCAGCACGTCGCTTGGCGGGTTCGTGCGCCGCCAGGCGATGCTGCCGATCATCTCGGACTTCCTCTTCGATGACGTCGAGGACGTCATCAAGGAACTGTCGCTGCTCGGCATCACCCACGACGTGTTCATGGTGATGGTCGACAGCGCCTTCGCGTTCGACCTGCCGAAGGTCCCCGCTGGCTGGATTGAGATCTCCGACGTCGAGACGGGGCGGACGCGCACGGTGTCCCGCCGCCAGTACGCGCAGCTCGCCGAGCGGGCGCGCACGTGGCAGGACACGGTCCGCGCGCGCGCCGGGGATCTGGATATCGATCTGGTGACGCTCGGACTGGACCAGGCGAAGAACGACGTCGCCCTCACTGAATTCGTCGTCGAACGACGGTTGCGGAAAACCCATGAGTAAACGGCTGCTCCTGACCGGACTTCTCCTTCTTGCGTGCGTGACGGCTGCCGGCCCCGCGGCGGCCCAGCCTGCGCCGACCCGTGAATCCGGCACCCGGAACGTCGAGGTCGACCCGATCCGATGCTGGTGGCGAACCAGCGCCGGGGCCGTGCACGTGGGCGAGCAGTTCGACCTGACCCTCACGTGCGCCGTGCTCGAATCTGACGCCGTCTCCGTCGTCGTCGATGAATCGCGCCTCGGCAACGCAGTCGTGCAGATGGCGCCCTTCGAGGTGGTCTCCGGATCGCACCCACCGGACCAGCACGAAGGCATCCGCCGCTTCTTCCAGTACGAGTACCGCATCCGCCTGATCAACCCCGATGCGGTCGGCCAGGATGTGCGCATCCCGGACATGGGCCTGCACTACCGGGTCAACAGCAAGGTTGCCGGCAACACGTCGGTCCAGGGCCGCGACCTCATGTACTACCTGCCGCCCCTGGTCATCCGCGTCACGTCGCTGGTACCGGACGGCGCCACCGATATCCGCGACGCCTCGGGCGCGAGCTTCGCCGCGATCGACACGCTCAACTTCAGAGCCGGGCTCTTCAACATCGTCGGCATGGCGCTGTTCGCGTTTGCGGGGCTCGTCGTGCTGGTGGTGCTCATCCGTGTCGCGCGGGGCGCGCGGAAATGGACGCCCAGTGAGCAGCGCGAGCTCTCGCCCTATGCCGTCCTCGGCGTCGCGACGCGTGAGCTTTCGGCCGTCCGCAGCGACAAGGCAGCCGGATGGTCGGACGAACTGGTCGATCGGGCGCTCGCGGCCACGCGCATCGCCGCCGCCGGTGCCCTGGGCCGCAGCATCAGCCAGCGCACCGCAGCCGGAGACGTGAGCATCGGCGAGGGCCAGTTGATCGCCCGTGGCCCGCGTCGCGGCACCAGGCGGATCATCTCGGCGCCCGTCACGGCCCACGACCTGTCGCGCGCCCTCGCCCGCCTCTCGCCTGCCGACAGCCGCCGGTCGACGATCGAGGCGCTCCGTGAGGCGCTGCAGACGCTGGCCGCGGCGCGCTACGGCCGGGAGGCTCGCAACGACGGAGCCTTGGACGAGGCGCTCGACGCGGCGAGCCGTGCGGCCTCGTCCGTGCGCGGGCAGCACATGTTCCCGCGGTCGCTCTTCCGGAAATGGAGCGCCGCTGCGGCGCCGGTGGAGAGCCGGGCGTAGATGTCCCTCAGCGAGGCGCGGCAATACCTCGCCAACACGGTTGCGGAATGGCGGAGCATCCGGCTCGCGGACCTGCAGTTCTGGCACGGCGGCGACGCCCGCCTGCTCGTCTTCGGGCTCGTGGCGCTCGCGGTGTTCGCCCTGGTCGCCCGATCGTTCATGGGGCGGCAGCCTGGTCGTCATCGTTTGATGGTGCCCGCGCTGCTGACGACGCTCCGTCCGTCGTACCTCGGATTCCTGCGGCACCTGCCGCTGCTGCTCTTCCTGGTCGGTCTCCCGTTCTTCGCCCTGGCGATTGCGGACCCGTTCACGTCGCTCGTCACGAGCGAGGTGTCGTATCCCGGGCGGCGCATCGCGGTCATGATCGACGCGTCAACGAGCATGCGCACCCCGTTCAAGGCGGCGCACCTCAACACCAGGAACGAGACCGACGCGACCTTCTTCACGACCGTGGCAGCCGCCGAGCGTTTCATCCGCATGCGGATGAACCAGCGGTACCGCGACCTGATGGCGCTCGTCGAGTTCGGCAACGAAGCCTACGTGGTGACGCCGTTCACGAACGACTACGACAACATCCTGCTGAGCGTCTCGCTCATCGGCGACCCGGTGGAGTACTCGCTGTTCCCGGATCAGGGGACGATCATCGCGGCAGCGATCGACCAGGGAATCGGCCTCTTCAAGGCGTTCAACTTCCTCGACGCGACCGGCAACATCATGGTGCTGTTCTCGGACGGGGAGGACACGCGCGTGCAGGTCGGCGACAAGACGCTCGACGAAATCCTGCAGAACTCGGTCGACAACAAGATCCCCGTGTACATGGTCCGGACGAACTACGACCGCGGGAAGGGCATGGTCATTCCCGACGAGATCTGGATCCCGGCCATCGAGAAAACCGGCGGCCGTTTCTACGCGGCCAACAGCGAGGACGCGCTGCTGGCCGCCATTGCCGACATCGACAAGGTGGCGGCCGGCACCATCGCCACGAAACAGTACACGAGCCAGCGGCCGCGCTTCGCGTTCTTCGCGTTGGCGGCGGCCGCATCGTGGCTCACGGCGGCGGCGCTGAAGCTGAGCCTGCCGCAGTTCCAGAAGGTTCCGTAGGAGAACGAGGATGAAGACGATCGCAGGCGGTTTGATCCTGGCGGCGCTGCTCGTCGCCGGCGGCATGCTCAGCATGCAGGAGTCACGGCACGTCCGACGGCTGGCCGAGGCACAGCAGCGGCTCGCGACCCTCAAGTACACCGACGAACAGGGGCTCGCGACCGACGCGACGCTGATCGAGCGGCTCCCCGCCCCCATCGGACTCGGCCAGGGCGTCGAAGCTCGGCACGAGGCGACGGTCTCCTACTGGCTGGCCCGCTACACCTCGCTGACCGACATGACGGCACCGGGGAGCGGCGCGCCCATCCAGGACCCGCAGGTGCTGTTCCTCGCGGCCAACGCGGCATTCCGCACGAGCGCGCCGCAGTCCGAGGACAAGAAGGGCGCGATCTCCCGGCTCGATGCTGTCGTGCAGGCCTACGCGGACGTCCTGCGGCACGACCCGAATCTCCTCGACGCCGCGTACAACTACGAGTACGTCGTCAAGCTCCGTGACCAGATCGCCAAGGGCCCGAAGGGGCTGAAGGTGAACCCGAAGAAGGCCGGGCGCGAGGACTTCAGCGTCGATCTCCCCATCGGCCCCACGATTCACGGGAACCCGGGCGGTCCGCCCGAGGGTGAGTCGATGGGCGACTTCAAGACCGTCACGCCGATGCGGTACGACGAACGCGAGGAGCAGATGGACCCGGGCCGCGGCCAGAAGATCCAGCGCAAGGGCTGAGGACACGTGCCGGTTCGGATCGACTTCAGGCAGATCACGTTCGCGCAGCCGGAGATGCTCTGGCTGCTCGTCGTCCCGGCGTTGCTGCTGGTCCTCTGGGTCTGGCAGCTCGTGCGGCGTCGTGTCGTGGCCGAACAGCTGCGCCGCGCGCGGACGCTGCCGGTACGTGAGCGCTTCGCGCCGCTCGGCGACCTGCCGTTCTGGCTCTGCCTGATCCTCTCCTCTGCCCTGCTGATCCTCGCGCTCGCGCGGCCGCACGGTCCGGCCACGGCCGTGCGCACGGGCGGCGTCGACATGGTCATCCTGCAGGACGGCTCTGCCTCGATGTACGTGCAGGACGTGGCCGGCACGCGGTGGCAGCGATCCGTCAAGTTCCTCCGCATCCTCGGTGACTCACTCGCCTGGAACAACGACCGGATCGCGATGGCGCTCTTCGCGCACATTGCGGCGCCGCAGATCCGCCTCACGAAGGACCCGAACACGTTCTTCTTCTTCGTCGATCATCTCGACGTCACGTCGCCATTCCGCATCGAGGATGAAACGACCTGGGACACGAACCTCGAGCAGGGGATCTACTGGGGCGTGCGCCTGGTCGAGCGCGACGAGGAGATCCACGGCAAGTCGCCGAACGCGAAGGCCTTCGTGCTCGTCACCGACGGCCAGGCGTGGAGCGGAGAGGTCGAGAAGTCGCTGAAGCGTGCGCAGGACGCCGGCATCCCGCTCTTCGTCGTCGGTGTCGGCACCCTCGGCGGCGGGCGGCTCCCTGAGTTCAAGGACAAGGAAGGCAACGTCGTGCACGACCCGGAGGTGCCGACGGTCGCACGGCTGGACCGGGCGGGGCTGCAGAAGCTCGCGACTGCGGGCGGCGGGCAGTACTTCGAGCTGGATCGTGACGGCGACCGCCACATCGCGACCACGATCATCGACACGGCCAAGCGGATGGCGCCGTCGCTCGGCGCGCAGGAGCAGGCCGAAGAACTCTACTGGCGCTTCCTCGTCGTCGCCGCCATCTTCCCGTTCATCGGCATGGTGTTCCTGCGCGATCGCGCCGAACTCTGGATTCAGGCGATCGGCGTGACCGGTGCCGCCGTGCTCGTCATGGTGCTCCTCGGCTGACGATGCTGCCGTCCCGCACCGCGTTCCTCATCTGCATCGCCATCGGCGTGGCGCTCGAGGTCGGTACCCTGCCGGCACGCGGCGGCCTTGCGGTGGCGGTGCTCCTATCGGTGGTGATCGGCTACGTCTCTCGCGGCTACGGGTGGACAGCGCCGTTCGTCGTCGGTCCGGCCCAGTTCGTCGCCGCACTTTACCGCGGCGGGAGCATGGCCGCCTCGTGGGCGGGGCCACTCGCGTACTTCGTGGGGCTCGGCATCGGCCTCCTGGCGGCTGGCTTCCTCGGCCTGCGGCTGCGGCGCCGGACAGCTCGCGTCTAGCGCGGCTGGCCCGTGCTGTTCCTCGCCGTCATCGCCGTCGCGACCCTGGTCCGCTCCGCTTTCGGGTTTGGCGAAGCGCTCGTCGCCGTTCCCCTCCTCGCGCTCCTCATGCCGGTGAACACCGCAGCGCCAGTGGCTGCCCTGATTTCGATCACCGTGGCGGGTGTGGTGCTCGTGCAGGACTGGGCGCACGTGCACGTCCGGAGCGCCGCCTGGCTCGTCGCGTCGACCATGGTCGGTGTACCGCTGGGCGTGTGGTTACTGACGCACGTACCCGAAGGGTCGGTCAAGGCAGCGCTCGCGCTGATCATCATCGGCTTCTCATCGTGGTCGCTGTGGAGCGGACATCGTGCGGCGCTTGGCGACGACCGCAGGGCGTGGATGTTCGGGTTCGTCGCGGGGGTGCTCGGCGGCGCCTACGGCATGAACGGCCCGCCGCTCGCGATCTACGGGACGCTCCGTGGGTGGACGCCCGCGCAGTTCCGAGCCACACTCCAAGGCTACTTCCTCCCTGCGAGCGTCGCCGTGGTGAGCGGGTACTGGGTTGCGGGGCTGTGGACCCGCACGGTCACCCAGCTCTATCTCACATCTCTGCCGGTCGTCGTGCTGGCCATCCTCATGGGCCGGGTCATCAACCGCAGGCTGCACGCAGCCCGGTTCGTCCTGTACGTGCACGCCGGGGTCATCGTCATCGGGATCATCCTGCTCCTGCAGGCCATCCGGGCCTGACGCTCAGCACGCGCCGACGGACATCGACCGTTATGGTGTTTTTATCGGCGTATGCTCTGATCGGTCATCGATCGCGCTGCCATGCGTACATTTCGGCGCTGTGTCGTGCCGCTCGCCATCGTCGTCGCGGCCCTTGGGAACGCGAATGCCGCGTTTGCCAGGCCGCATCTCGGGATGCGGCGAGTGCGCCGGCACATCTCGCGGCACGCGACGAAGACCGTCCAGGGCGCCGTCGAAGTCGAGGGCGACATCGAGCGGGATGCATTCCCCGACGGATCACGCGGGACGCAGTTGACGACGACCGGCCGGTTCCGGCTGGCTGACGGTATTCAGCTCAATCTCCAGGTGCCTGCACTCTCGACCGACGGCGCCGGCTCGTTGCGCCTGGGCGATGTGTCGGCCGGCGTCAACGTCCAGGTGTTCGACGATGTGCCGATGTTCGGAGACGTGTTCGTGCTGCCGATGCTGAAGGCGCCGACCGGCTCACTGGAGCAGGCAACCGGCACCGGCACAACGGACGGGACCGTCCTGCTCGTCTCGAGCAACCAGTTCGGGGCGGTGGGGGTCGATCTCAGTGCGGGCTATACGCGGCGGAGCGGCGACGGCACGAACGCCCCGCGGCGGGCCACCCTGTGGAGCGCGGCGGTCGACGGTCCCATTCGCCGCCCGCTCGGGTGGGCCATCGAGCTGTCTGGATTGCCGGCCACCACCGGACCGGCCGGGTCTGGTGCGTCTGCCGCACTGACCGCCGGGCCCACGTGGAATGTCCACGATCGCCTGGCCGTCGACGTCGCCGTGATGATGCCGATTGCTGGGGACCAGCCCAAGGCCCTCTTCGTGTCCGCTGTGTACAGGTCACCGAACACGAAGAGAGCGCCCGGGTCGACGCGCTGAAGACAGCATCCTCGCGGGCCGAGGTCACTTCATGCGCTGCGTCCACTGCTCCGTGTCTGTGAACTGCTGGAAGCTCACAATCTTGCCGCCGCTGAAGCGGTAGACGTGGCAGAACGCCGCGTCGAGCACCGAGCCATCGGCCTTCATCGTTCCGCCGTAGCGGCCGAGCGCCACCACGTGATCACCGCCGTCAATCACCGTATGAGGGACGACGGTGAAGCCGTCGATCGCTGCCGCCAAGCGGCTGAACACGCCGTCGACGATCGCTTGCGCGCCGATGTACGGATTGCGGTCCGCCAGCGGATGCCCTTCCGCCTCCCGCCATTCGATCGCGGGGTCCAGGGCGCCAAAGAGCACGGACGGATCATTGCGGGCAAACGCCTCGTAGCCGGCGGTGATGGTCTCGGCTGGTGACATGAACGGGCCTCCTGTCAGCATCGCGGAAGCGACGACGGAGGATGCTACCACGGCCTCCCCACTCTCCACGGGGACACACACGTCTACGTGCGGGGTTTCACTCGTGGAGAGCGCGCCCGGCCCGAAAGGGCTGGCCGCTCAGGGACGATGGTCTCGCCGCGCGCGAGCATCTCGACGAGCGCCGCGATTTTGCGGGCGCGTCCTGCGGCCGTCTTCATGTTGTTCGTGCGGAACGTCAGCGCGAAGAGGTTCATGCGCCCCAGTGTGCGGAACGTGCGCAGTGCATCCGCGTTCGCCTCGATCGCGGCACGGAGGTCGTCGGGAATCGACGCCGCGGAGATCGATCGGATCGGTGCGTAGGCCGCGTCCCATCGTCCGTCCGCCTTGGCGGCATCCACCTGCTTCTGCCCTGGCTCCTGCATGCGCCCCTCGGCCGTGAGACGAGCCACGTGCTCGCGATTCACCTGGCTCCAGATGCTCTTTGCCCGCCTCGGCGTGAAGCGCTGGAGGAACGACACGTCGTCATAGCCCTTGCGGAGGCCGTCGATCCAACCCCAGCAGAGCGCCACGTCGAGCGCCTGCACATGGGTCACCGTCGCTGTGGCCGAGCCCTTCTTGTAGATCCGCAGCCAGACCTCCGGCTCGCGGTCGTGATGGATGCGCAGCCACTTCTCGAACGCGGACGCGGTCGCGAACGACCTGATGCGCGCGAGCTCGGGAATCACAGGCGCCATGGCAGCGAAGGTAACGTGGCGGTCCTGGCGGACGCGACCTATGAGGTGAACCGGCGGACGTCGAGGCCGTACTTCTTGACCTTGTAGTTCAGCACGCGCTCGGTGGTGTCGAGCAGGCGCGCCGCCTTGGCGCGGTTGCCACGCGTCGTCTTCAGCGCGTCCTGAATGAGGTCCTTCTCGAAGCCGGCCACCGCGTCGGCAAGCGACACGCGCGTGACAGTGCCCGACGCCTCGGCGGTCTGCAGCGAGGGCGGGAGATGATGCCCGTGAATCACCTGGCCGTCGCACACCAGCACCGCCCGCTCGAGGGTGTTCTCGAGTTCGCGGACGTTGCCCGGCCAGTGGTAGCTCATGAGCATGTCGATGGCCGGCGTGGAGATGCGCTTGATGTTCTTGTGGTGCTCGCGGGAGAACTTCTCGAGGAAGTGGTCGGCCAGGAGGAGCAGGTCCGCCTTCCGCTCGCGCAGCGGCGGCACAAAGATCGTGAAGACGTTGAGGCGGTAGTACAGGTCCTCGCGGAAGGTGCCGGCGGCGATGGCCCGTTCCATGTCCTTGTTGGTCGCGGCGACCAGGCGCACGTTCACCTTGATCGTCTCCGTGCTGCCAAGCCGTTCGAACTCGCGCTCCTGGAGCACGCGCAGCAGCTTCACCTGCGTGGACAGGTTGATGTCCCCGATTTCGTCGAGGAAGAGCGTCCCGCCTTCGGCCAGCTCGAAGCGCCCCTTCTTCCGCTGCTCCGCCCCGGTGAACGCGCCCTTCTCGTATCCGAAGAGCTCGGACTCGATGAGGCTGTCTGGCAGCGCGGCGCAGCTCACCTTGACGAACGGCTTGTTGGCGCGCGGCGAGTTGTAGTGGATGGCGTGGGCGATCAGCTCCTTGCCGGTGCCCGACTCGCCGCGAATCAGGACCGTCGTGTTCGTCGACGCCACCTGCGCCATCTGCTCGTACATCTGGCGCACCGGGCCGCTCGTCCCGATGATGGTCGAGAAGTCGTAGCGTTCCTTCAGCTCCTGCCGCAGGTGGGTGTTCTCGTCAACGAGGCGCTTCTTGTCCTCCTCGACGAGCCGCTGGACCTTCACCGCCTGCGCGATGCTCGAGGCGACGATGCCGAGGAACTTGACGTGTCGTTCGTAATCGCGCTCGGGATTGAACTTGAGGTCGATGCCGATCGCGCCGACCGCGCGCCGGTTCAGGAGGATGGGGACGCAGATGAAGCTGAGCTCCTCCTTGTGGACGTCCGCGCGTTTCGCAGCGCGGTTGAGGAACTCCGGTTCCTGGCTGACGCGGGGCACCACGATGGGGCGCCCGCTTTCGACCACCTTGCCGATGATCCCCTCGCCGAGGCGATAGCGGACGGCATGCGACGGCGCGTCGAGGCCGTCGGAGGCCTCGACGTGCAGTTCGCGGTTGTCGTGCAGGAAGACGATCAGGCTTCGGACTGTACCGTGGTGCTTGGCCAGGATCTCCAGGGCCCGGTGGAGGGCGGAACGGAGATTGAGCGTACCCGAGAGCGCGTGGCTGATCTCCAGCAGCGTGGAGAGCCTGCGCGATTCCCGGGCCTGGACCACGGCGGGGTCATCGGCCGATCGCGGTTTAGGCATTCTTCGACACGGTGGCGCTGTTCACTTCCTCGTCCGTAATCGTCACCGGGCGGAGGAACGGCATCATCGCACGAAGCTGGGCGCCGACCTTCTCGATCTGGTGCGAGCGCTCGGCCTTGCGCGTGGCTTCGAACCACGCACGGCCGGTCTGGTTCTCCTTGATCCAGCCGTCGGCGTACTTGCCGGTCTGGATGTCTGTGAGGATCCCCTTCATCGCGGCCTTCGTCTCGGCCGTCACGACGCGCGGGCCCGCGGTGTAGTCGCCGTGCTCCGCCGTGTCACTCACCGAGTAGCGCATGTAGTTCAGGCCGCCCTGGTACATCAGGTCGACGATGAGCTTCAGCTCGTG
>JAFDVO010000018.1:52575-273449 GCA_018268955.1 Acidobacteriota bacterium
GCCTGTTCGCCGAACAGGTCGGTCTCGGTTTCCTCCGCGAAGGTCGTCTCGATGACGCCCGCACGGGTGACGCCGATACCCTTGGCGTAGGACAGGGTCAGCGCGCGCGCGTTCCCCGTGGCGTCCTGGTGCACCGCGAACAGCGCCGGCGTGCCCGCGCCCTCGACATACAGTTCACGGACGCGGTGCCCCGGCGACTTCGGCGCGACAAGCGCCACGTCGACGTCCGGGCGGACCTTGATGGTGCCGAAGCGGATGTTGAACCCGTGGGCGAACATCAGCATCTTGCCCGGCGCCAGGTTCGGCTCGATCGACTCCGCGTAGATCTTCGCGGCGCTCGTGTCGGGCGCGAGCACCATGATGACATCCGCCCACTTCGAGACCTCCGCCGGCGTCCCCACCTCGAGACCAGCAGCCTGCGCGCGGGCGCGCGAGCGGCTCCCCTCGGGCAGGCCGACGCGAACGCTGACGCCGCTGTCCTTCAGGTTGAGGGAGTGGGCGTGGCCCTGCGATCCGTAACCGATCACCGCGACCTTCTTGCCCTGGATGAGCGAGAGGTCGGCGTCCGCGTCGTAGTACATCTTCGCCATTCGAATGATTCTCCAGTCTGTCGTCGCTCGTTCGCGGCAGCGGCGCAGCGTCCGCTGCACACCCCGCTGCACGCGGGCGCGCCGGTCCACCGGAGGGTGGGCCGAGCACCGCGCCTGCCTTCTGACTACCTGTCTTGAGTCCGGAACAACCTAGACCGAGACCGCCCCGCTGTCCTTCCGCGTCGGCCCATCGCCGATGCCGCGGGTCGGCGCGACGTCGACGGCCTGGGACGCACCACGCGCCATCTCGACGCGGCCGGTCCGGACCATCTCGATCACACCGTAGGGACGGAGCACCTCGAGCAGACTGTCGATTTTATCTTCAGTCCCCGTGGTTTCGATCACCAGGGTCTCCGGGCTCACATCGACGATGCGGGCGCGGTAGACGTCCACGAGCTGCATCACCTGGGTGCGGGCGTCGCCAGTGGCCGACACCTTGATCATCGCGAGGTCGCGCGCGATGGTCGGGACCCGCGTGATGTTGTCCACCCGCCGCACGGGCAGCAGCTTGTACAGGTTCGCTTCCACCAGCTTCGCGCCGCGCTCGTCGGTGTCGACGACGATCGTCATGCGCGAGAGCCCCTTCAGTTCGGTGTGACCGACGGTGAGCGACTCGATGTTGAAGGCACGGCGGCGGAACAGCGAGGCCACGCGGTTCAGCACGCCGGGCTTGTTGTCGACGTAAACGGCGAATGTTTGCATATTCAGGCTCTAGGCTTCGGACTTCAGGCTGCAGGCACAGTCGGCTCCGGACGTTCCCGGGCCCGAGGCCGACAAGGCCTGGAGCCCGAAGCCCGGAGCCGGAAGCCCGCTGTCAATCAGCAGACGTCTCCACGATGGGCGACGGGCGGCGAATCATGTTGTGCAGGTCGTTGCCGGCGGGCACCATCGGGAACACCGAGTCTTCCTGCTCGACGCGGAAATCGATCAGCGCGCCCTTCGTCTGCTGGCGGGCGGTCGCGACGGTGGGCTCCACCTCGGTGCGGGCTGTGACGGTGGCACCCCAGACGCCGTAGGCCTCGGCCAGCTTCTCCAGTTCAGGGCCGGTGATCGGCGTGGCCGCGTACCGCCGCTGATAGAAGAACTCCTGCCACTGGCGCACCATGCCCAGGTAGCCGTTGTTGATGACGCAGATCTTCACGTCCAGGTCCTCCTGGACCATGGTCGCCAGCTCGCAGAGCGTCATCTGGAAGCCGCCGTCGCCGACCACCACCCAGACTTCCGCATCCGGCTTGCCGACCTTGGCACCGATCGCCGCCGGCAGCGCGAACCCCATCGTGCCGAGGCCGCCGGACGTGATGAGCGACCGTGGCGACTCGTGATGGTAGTACTGCGCCTCCCACATCTGGTGCTGCCCAACGTCGGTGACGACGATGGCGTTGCCGTTGGTGATGCGCCAGATGTCGTGGATGACGTGCGCGGCGTACAGATGGCCGTTGTCCGGCAGGTTCTTGATGTCGCGCACGGCGGCATCGCCCTTCTGGTCGGAGATGTGGGCGAGCCACTTGGACCGATCCACCTCCGCCACCTGGTCGAGCCACCCGGCGACCACCTGGCCCACGTCGCCGGCAATCGCCGAGTCGACACGCACGTTCTTGTTGAACTCCGCCGGATCGATGTCGACGTGGATCTTGCGGGCGTGCGGTGCGTAGGTCTTGATGTTGCCGGTGACGCGATCGTCGAACCGCATGCCGAGCGCGATCAGCAGGTCCGACTCCTGGATGGCGGTGTTGACCCACGCTTCACCGTGCATGCCCATCATGCCGAGGTTCAGCGGATGCGAGGCCGGGAAGCTGCCGATGCCGAGCAGCGTCATCGCCACCGGAATCTGTGCCTTCTCCGCGAAGGCCCGTACGGCCTCTTCGGCGCCGCCGAGGATGATCCCGTGGCCCGCGAGAATCACGGGGCGCTGCGCCGCATTGATGAGGGCGATCGGGTCCGCACCGAAGGAGTGCCCCGAGCGATCGATCGACGCCATGTCCGGCGCCGCTTCGTCCCAGTCCAGTTCGCAAACGCCGAGCTGCGCGTCCTTGGTGATGTCGATCAACACCGGCCCCGGCCGGCCGTGCTTCGCAATCGCGAACGCCTCGCGGACCGCCGGCGCGATCTCGCTCGCCTGGGTGACGAGGTAGTTGTGCTTCGTGACCGGCAGCGAGATGCCGGTGATGTCCGTCTCCTGGAACGCATCCGACCCGATGAGGCCGCTGCCCACCTGGCCCGTGATGCACACGATCGGCGACGAGTCCATCATGGCGGTGGCCATGCCGGTGATCATGTTGGTCGCACCGGGACCGGATGTCGCAATGGCGACGCCGACCTTGCCCGTGGCCCGCGCGTAGCCGTCGGCCATGTGCGTGGCCCCCTGCTCGTGGCGAACGAGGATGTGGCGGATCGGGTAGTCGAGCATCGCGTCATAGGCCGGCAGGATCGCGCCGCCCGGATACCCGAACACGACCTCGACGCCCTCCCGCACGAGGCATTCCCACAGAATCTGCGCACCAGTCAGTGTCTTTTTGCTCATATCCCTTTATCCCAGGCGCCCGGGCCCCTCACGGCCAGCGGCGCCACCACACGTTCACGAACGGTCGCGTTACGCCGGCGTCCCTGCCCTGTCGGGCGCCGTCTTGCGAGAAGCTGGTTTCGAACTCGGATACGACCCGAGCACCCGGAGCATCGGCGCGAACTCCGCCAGGTGCGCCAGCGCGCGGGTGCAGGCGAGGTCGTCCCTCGCCGCTGCCAGGTCGACGTAGAACAGGTACTCCCACTTGCGCGCCGGGTTCGGCCTCGACTCCAGCTTCGTCAGGTCGATTCCGCGCAGCGCGATCGCCGCCAGCGCCTTGAACAGCGCGCCCGGCTCGTTCTTCAGCGTGAACACGACCGTCGTCTTGTCTGCCGGCGCATCGGAGATCGGCGCCTTCCCGACGACCAGGAACCTCGTCGTGTTCGTGTCGTTGTCCTGGATGGCGGAGCGCACCGCCACCAGGCCGTTGACCTCCCCTGCACGGGCCGAGGCAATGGCTGCCGCGTCGGTCCAGTGCTGGTCGGCCACGAGCTTCGCGCTGCCGGCCGTGTCGTAGCTCGCGATCACTTCGACGCCGGTGAGCGTCCGAAGGAAACGGTCGCACTGCGCGAGCGCCTGCGGATGCGAGTAGACCCGCCTGATGTCCTCGAGCCGCGTGCCCGGCAGCGCCAGCAGGTGATGCACCACCGGCACCTCGACCTCGCCCACGATCGGGAGCTGATGCTCCAGCAGCAGGTCGAAGTTGCGATGAATCGAGCCGCCGATCGAGTTCTCGATCGGCAGCACCCCGTAGTCCGCTGCCCCACTGTTCACCGCGGCGAACACATCCTCGAAGGCGCGGCACGGCAGCAGGTCGGCCGACGCATTCACCTGCGTCGACGCCGCTTCGCTGAACGCGCCCGGTTCACCCTGGTAAGCAATGCGCATGTGGATGTGGACTGTGTCCCGCTACCCGCCGTACGAACAAAAGGCCATCACTCCGTTCCGGATGATGGCCTCGAAGCATCTGTGCTGCTGGGCTGCCATCATCCGGTGGGCCGGACGACCGTCACGACGACAACGACACCGACGAGAACGTCGGGGTTCGTCACGACAGCGTTGGACAGCAGCAGCATGTATTTGGAATTACACCGGGTTACGGGAACCCAGTCAAATTGAAACAATTTACCAGAACATAAGCACGCGAAATACTCTCGTTCTTTCCATAAGCGCCCCGAATATGCGCCTGCAGGAGTTCTGAGTCCTGAATCCTAAGATCTGAGTTCTGAATTCTAAGTTCTAACGTCTGACGTCTGACGTCTACCGTCTAACGTCCCCGTCCTTCTGCCGTCGCGTCCCACTGCTCTTCCATCCGCCGCATCACCTGACCGACATCGCCGGCGAGCAGGTACCGGTGCTCGACGAGGTCGTTCGCGGCCGCGCGGGCTTTCGCAAGGTACGCCTCCTTGTCCGCGTACCGCGCGGCAATCGGCGCGCGTGGATCGCGGGTCGCCGCCGCAGCGGCCGCCGTCGCGGGGAACGGCACACGCGACCCCAGAAGGGAGACGAGCGTCGTCGTCCCACCGGTCGATCGATTGCGGAAGTTCCATCCGGTGTAGGTGGCCAGGGGCACCAGCGACTCGGGCGTGCGCACCCCCGCCACCTCGTTCCCGTCCGCGTCCACCTGCGGCACGAGGAAGGGGACGAGCTGACCGTCGCGCCGCAACTGCTCGACGATGGTTGGCGACTGCACACCCGGGATCGCGGGAAACGGGACGTGCGCCGCAGGAACCAGCGTCCGGTCGGACAGCCGCGGATACCGGCTCGTCGGAGGCGGCGTGTCGCTGCGGAGCCACTGCTCCATTCCAACCATCAGCGCCCGCATGGTCCACCAGTATTCGAGGGGGTTGTCCGGCTGCTGGCCGGCACCGATGGTCGTGGGGAACCTCGCCGGCCCGTGCTGGGCGCCTGTGAGGAAGTAGACCCGCGTGCTGTCGTCGAGCGGGAGGTCCGACGTGCCGTCCGGCGACGTGTGCACCAGGGCCGCGTTGCGGCCACCGCCCCAGTACTCCACTGACGTGTTGGTGAAGAAGGTTCGTGGCCGCACACTGCCCGCGCGTGGGTTCTCGAGCAGTCCGTCGGTCCGGCCGGAGATCGGATCGCGCGTGGCCTGGTTGGCGTATGGGAACCGAGTGGCTTCGTACATCGTGAGAGAGGTCGGCGTGGCGCCGCGCGCGTTCACATCGAGCGCCGCTGCGCCGGCGATGTGGATCCAGGCGGCGTCGTACACCTGCCGGCTCTTCTCGTCCCCGTTGAAGCCGTTGTAGAGAAAGGTCCGCAGGAACCGTCCGCTCTGCGACGACCCGAACGCGAGCGTCTTGCCCGCGTGCACGAGCGCATCGGGTGCGTACTTGATCCAGCTGCCGACATCGCGAAAGGCGGCCAGCCCGAGGCCCGAGACCGGTAGTTCCTTCGCGTGGTACGACAGCCGGTAGATGCGGCCCGCCTCGAAGCCGCCCTTCATCGTCACCATCCCGTTCGGCTCGAGCGTCCACCGGGCACGATCGATCGTGGTCTCGGCCCCGAACTGCGCGTCACGCACCGTCAGCCGGTTGTCGGTCGATGCCGGGTCGGCGGGCGTGTACCCCACCAGGTCGCCCACCACCTGATGCTCGTTGGTGTTGGCCGGCGTGAAGTCACCCCAGACCGCCGCGTTGACGCCCTGGGCAGACGGGACCGAAATGCCCATCAGTCCGTTGGTTCTGCGCACGTCGAACTCCCAGCCGACCCACACGAGCGTGAAGCCGCGATCCAGAAGGAAGCGATCTCCGAGATCCGCGTCGCTCACGGGATCGTTCGAGCCGTTCCGGATGAACCCGTTCATCACCAGCTTGCGTCCGCGATTGAGCACCTCGACGAGCGCCATGCCGTTCGAACGTGCCGCGTCCTTGGGCCTGATGATGTACACGTCCGACGAGAACGTGACGTGCCCGTGCTCATCGACAGGCGCCTTGTCGACGTCGGCGATGACCGCATTGTGCGGGTCTTTCGGATCGACCTGGAAGTAGAGGGTGCCGACAATTTTCTCGATGCCCGATGCACCGATGTCGGCCCGCGACTTCACCTCGACGCGCGTGACCTCCGCGAAGCCGGGTGCCGCGCACATCAGCACGCCGATGACGAGCACGGCAAGGCGTATACGTGTCAGCATGGCTGCGCAGTATACGACTTACAGGCGGCGACGACGTCGTGCGACAATCGGCGCATGGTCAAGCTGGTGCGTCTGTTGGTCGCCTGCTCACTCGCGGGCGTGCTTGCCGCGTGCGGCGGCGTCAGTTCCCCGTCAAATCAAGCCGCCGAGACGTTCTCCGGCACGCTGGACCCGCAGAGCCAGGCCTTCCAGAACTTCTCGGTCGGCAAGACCGGGGAACTGCAGATGACACTGCAGAGCCTGGACCCACGGCCCGTCGTCGGCTTCCTGTCGCTCTCCATCGGCACGGCGTCAGGCGGCGGCTGCAGTCCCATCCTCGGCTACATGATCACGCAGGCGGCCATCGGCACCCAGTACGCGTTCCCGCGCATCGTGAAGGGTTCCTACTGCGTGTTGATTGCCGACAGCAACGCGATCCTGAAGACCCCGGTTGCGTGGACGTTGCGGCTCTCGCATCCGTAGAACGGCGGGTGGGCTTTCCCCCCAACCTCCAACCTCTGTCCTCCAACCTCTGTCCTCTGACCTCCGTCCTCTGACGTCCCCCATGACCCGCCAGGCATCGGAGCTCGAGTCGCAGATCGACGAGCTCTATCGGCTGCCGCTCAGCGAGTTCACGGCGGCACGAAATGCGCTCGCGAAGTCGCAGCCGCGTGACGAGGCCACCCGGGTGAAATCGCTCGGGAAACCGACGATGGTGCCCTGGGCCGTGAACCAGCTGTTCTGGCGCGATCGGGCGGCCTGGGATGCGCTGCTCGCCTCGGGGCGAGCCCTGCGCGCGGCGCAAATCGCGTCGTTGACCGGCAAGTCCGCTGACCTCCGCGGCGCGACCGCCGCTCATCGGGAGGCGCTCTCGGCCGCCGCGGCATCGGCCACGGCGCTCGCCGCTGCCATGCACGGCCATCCGGCGGCGGATCCGCTCGCGCGCATGCTCGAGGCGCTGTCGCTCGCGCCTGAGGTCCCGGGTACGCCGGGACGGTTCGTCGAAGCGCTGCAGCCCGCCGGCTTCGAGGCGCTCGCCGGGGTGACCCCTCTGGCACGTCCCGCGGCGACGCCTCCGCGTGAAGCGACTGCGGCCCCGAAGGGGCGCGCGAGTGCCGCTCGCGCGCATGCGGCCGGACGAGCGACGGAGGACCCGGCGGAGGCGACGCGACGCGCGGCCGCGCTCGAGGCGCGCCGCAAGGCGGCGGATGCTGCCGTGATGGCAGCCACTCGCGAGCTCGATCGTGCACGTGCGGCGGAGGCTCGCGCGCAGGCGCAGGTGGACGCGGTGCGGCAGCAGCTCCAGCGCGCCGAAGCCGCACTCGCTGAGCGACGTGCATCGGTGGCCGAGGCGCAATCGCAACTCGCGAAGGCGCAGACGGCCCGGGACGCGATCTGAATGCAACCGGCAGGCTGACGTCTGTCGCGACGACCGATCACCCCGCCACACGACATCCCGCAGTGGTAGCGCCACGCTTCGCGGTGGCCGCACCGCCCGTGGCTTCTCACGCAACCGACGAGGCGGGTGCCGCGTCCTAGCAGTGACGCGCCCGGAGACCAGCCTGCCTCTGTCGTCTCCCCCCGATGACGGGGACGGGCCGGGCGCGTGTGCTAACGTTCCCCATATGCATGATGCCGTTCTGTTTCTGCACTCGTGGGTGCGCTGGGTCGCCATCATCACCGGCGTGCTCGCGACCGTCAGTGTCCTCGGCGCGACCGCGGACGGGCGGAACAATCGCTGGGCGAAGATCTTCACCATCAGCGTCGACATCCAGTTCCTGCTCGGCCTCATCCTCGTCATGACCAGCGTCGACTTCGGCCGCATGGGCGAGGTGATGCGCGACAGCACCGCGCGCTTCTACGCGGTCGAGCACCCGACGATGATGATTGTGGCGATCGCGCTGGCGCATATGGGTCGCGTCTTCGCCCGCAAGGCGCTGACGCCGGCATCCGCCCGGACCAAGTCGCTCATCTTCTTCGGCCTGTCCACCCTGCTGCTGATTGGCGGCACGCCGTGGCCCGGCACCCACGACAACCGACCGCTCTTCAACACGACCCTGTGAAACGACGCACCCTTGTCCTCCTCGTTCTCGCCGCACTGATCGTCGTCGCCGGGGGGCTCGCCCTCGCACGTCGGGGCCCGAAGGGCACCCTGGTCGATGTCGGCGCCGCCACCCGACAGCCGCAGTTCCGGTCGACGGTCACGGCGTCGGGTGAGATCGTCGCCTCGCAGTACGCCGACATCGGCTCGAGCGTGATGGGGAAGATCGTCGCGCTGCCGGTGGCCGAAGGCGACCGCGTGAAGGCAGGACAGGTGCTCGCGCAGATCGATCGCGTGCAGGTCGAAGCGGACGCGGCCGGCGCCTTCGAGCAGATGAAGGCGCTCGAGGCCGACGAGCGGGCGGCGCGTGAACAGGGACGCGCAGCGGAGGCGGACGTGGCCGCGGCGGAGGCACGCGCCCGGGACGCCCAGCAGCAGCTGCAGCGGCGGCAGGCACTCAGCGCCGAGCAGCTCGTGCCGGCTTCGGAACTCGAATCCGCAAAAGCCACGTTCGATGCCGCGAACGCGCAGCTCGCCGCCGCCCGCGCGGCGGCGGAACGTGCGAAGCTGAGCGTCGAAACGGCCACGCGCCGACGCCTACAGGCCAAGGCGCAGCAGGTCCGCGCAGCCGACGTCCTCGCGAAGACCTCTATCCTCTCTCCCATCGACGGCGTCGTGACCCGCCTCCGCGTCCGCAACGGCGAGATGGTCGTCGTCGGCGTGCAGAACCAGCCGGGCACGACGCTGATGACAATCTCGGACCTCGGCGCGATCGACCTCGAGGTGAAGGTCGCCGAAGCCGACGTGCTCGCCGTGCGACAGGGCCAGCCGGCAACGGTCACGCTCGAGGCGCTGCCCGGCAAGGACTTCACGGGCAAGGTCGTCGAGATCGGCGCGAGCGCACTTCCGGTCACCGGCACTGCGGCAGCCCGCGAGTTCCGTGTCGTCATCCGCATCGACAGCCCCGATCCGGGGCTTCGTCCCGGCCTCACCGGCGACGCCGAGATCATCACGAGCGAACGGACGAACGTGCTGACCGTGCCGCTCCAGAGCGTGGTGCTCCGCACGGTTGGCGGCCAGGAGAAGACCGGCGTGTTCACCGTCGCCAACGGCAGGGCGACCTTCGTGCCGGTCACCTCTGGTGTGATCGGGGGGCTGAACATCGAGGTCTCTGGAATCGCCGAGGGCACCGTGGTGGTGACCGGCCCCTATCAGGTGCTCCGCGATCTGAAGGACGGCCAGCTGGTCGCGGTGATCGGGACGAAATAGCCGTGCGCCTGCAGGCCCTCCGCGAGGCCGCTGCAACGATCGCCCGGAATCCGCTCCGGTCCTCGCTGGCGGCGCTGGCGGTCGCGGCGGCGGTCGCGACGACCGCGGTGGTGCAGACCGGCCTCGATTCCCTCGCCCGCACGGCGCGCGAAACGAGCGCGAAGGCATTCGGCGCCGACACGTTCGTGCTTGCGCGCATCGCCACCGGCAATCTCAGCCGCCGTGAACTGGCGGACAAGCTCGCCCGCAACCCGAACATCACCCGCAACGACGTCCGCTACATCCAGCGGATTGCCGACGGCAAGGTGTCGTACGCCGCCACGGCGCAGCGGAATGCCGACGTGGTGCGCGGCCCGCGCAAGTTCGAACAGGCGACGGTCAACGGCACCCAGTCCGCCCTGCTCGAGATCCGGAACATCGACGTCGCACGCGGTCGCTTCTTCTCCGATCAGGAAGACACGTCTGGCGCCCCGGTGGTCATCCTCGGCCAGAACATCGTCGACCAGCTGTTCCCGGCGGGCGACCCGCTTGGCGAACAGGTCCGCATCGCAGGCCGGGCCTTCACCGTCGTCGGGCTGCAGGCGCGACAGGGCACGGCGGGAGGCGTATCGCTCGACCGGTACGTCTGGATGCCGCTACGGGCGTTCGAGCGTGCGTTCGGCGCGCCCTCGTCGCTGCAGGTCTTCGCGAAGGCGCCCGATCCGACGAACACGGTCGCCGCTGAGGATCACGCACGGATCTCCATGCGCGCGCGGCGGCATCTCGGCCCCGGCGAGGTCGACACGTTCGACATCATCACACCCGAAGCGTCCCGTAACTTCGTCACGGCCATCACCGAGCGCGTCGGCGCCGCGGCCATTCCGATCTCCATCATGGCGCTCATCGCCGCGATCGTCGTCGTGACGAACACGAGCCTCGTGTCGGTCACTCAGCGGACGCACGAGATCGGCATCCGACGAGCGCTCGGCGCGGATCGCAGCGCCGTCATCAGCGAGACGATCGCCGAGTCGGCCATGGTCGGCTTGATTGGCGGCAGCGTCGGGCTGCTCGTCGGCGCTGGCGTGCTGTCCCTGGCCTCTCGCATCTCGGGCACCAACCTGACGCTTGGCGTCGGGACGGCGCTCGTGAGCCTGGCAGCCGCGATCCTGAGCGGCGTCGCCGCCGGCTGGTACCCCGCTCGTCGCGCCGCATCCATCGACGTCGTCGCGGCCCTGAGGCAGGAGTGATGGCCCAGCCGCGCCTGTCCAAATGGAGCCGTGCGATTGGCGAGCCGGCCTGGCTTGCGTTCGACTCGCTGCGCACATCCCGGGCCCGATCATTCCTCGCGATCGGCGGCATCGTGATCGGGATCGTGACCGTCGTGCTCGTGGCGTCGGTGCTGGCGAACGTACGCAACCAGATCGCCCTCCTGTTCCGCGATCTCGGCACCGAGAACGTCTTCGCGTTCCACCTGACCGGCGACCCGTACGTGACGCCCAGCGAGGCGGAAGCGCGTCGCCAGCCGCTGAAGCTCGAGTTCATCCCCGAGTTGAAGCGGCTCGGTCCCGCCATCCGCGACGTCGGCGCGGAAGTGATCGTGCCAACCACCGTCGGTGGACAGGCACTCGTCGCGCGGGCGGGCATGAACGAATCGGACACCGTGCTGGTCGAAGGCGTATCGCCCACCTTCTTCGACATCGTCGGCGCGGAGTTCGACAAGGGACGCCCGTTCACGGAGCTCGAGGATCGCCAGGGCGCACGCGTCGCCATCATCGGCGCGAGCCTCGCGAAGGCGTTGTACGGCGATGAGTCCCCACTCGGCCGGACGCTGACCCTCGCTGGCGAGACCTACACCGTTGTTGGACAGTTGCAGAAACGCCGGGGCGGATTCTTCGGCGAGAACCGGCAGGACAACGTGCTGAACCTGCCTGTTGGCACGATCAGGAGGCGGTTCGGCGATCCCGAACGGCTCGTCCTCTACATGCGCGCGCAGCCCGGCCAGCGCGAGGCGTGCATGCAGCAGGCGGAGACGATCCTGCGTATCCTCCGCAAGCTGCCGCCGGGCGCGGACAACGACTTCACGCTGTCGACCGCTGACTCGATCATCGCGACCTTCGACAGCATCAGCGGACGCATCGCCCTGGTGACGGTCGGCCTCGCCGCTGTGAGCCTTCTGATCGGCGCGATCGGCATTGCGAACGTGATGTTCATCTCGGTCACGGAGCGCACCCGCGAGATCGGCCTCCGCCGCGCGCTCGGGGCACGCGAGGGCGAGGTCCTGCTCCAGTTCCTGCTCGAGGCGGCGTTCCTCTCAGGCATCGGCGGCGTCGCCG
Organism: Acidobacteriota bacterium; assembly: GCA_018268955.1. GTDB lineage: Bacteria > Acidobacteriota > Vicinamibacteria > Vicinamibacterales > CAVVIG01 > CAVVIG01. The sequence continues at coordinate 64,478 of JAFDVO010000018.1, forward strand.
GCGTCGCCACCGCACTCCTGATCGGCGGCCTGCTCACGCTGGTCGTGACCGGCTTCTCCGCCGTCGCCCCGCTGTGGGCGGTCAGTGCCGGCCTCGTCAGCTCGGTGGTGGTCGGCCTGACCGCCGGCTATTGGCCCGCCCGCCGCGCGGCCATGCTCGATCCGGTCGAAGCCCTGCGACACGACTGAGTCAGAGGGCTGAGGACGGGGCACACTCCGGCGTCACCGCATTGCTGCACGGCTGCATTGCGTCGTCATCAGTGTCCCAGCCGTATAATCGCCGCGTGACGTTCCTCGACAACCCCGCCGTCGTCTGGGTGATCGTCGGTGTGATTGCCGCGGTCGTGGAGATCTCGATCCCGCACTTCGGGCTCATCTTCGTGACGCTCGCGGCCATTGCCGCAGCCCTGGTCGCCGGCGCCGGACTCGGCGCCATGGCGCAGACTGCGGTGTTCGTCCTGGCGCTCGCGCTGTCGCTCCTGCTCCTTCGCCCCCGGATGGTTTCGAAGCTCGGAAGCAAGGGCGTCCCCTCGCGGACCGAGGCGCTCCTCGGCCGTGAAGGGGTCGTGACGTTCGATATCGAGACAACGGTTGGCGCCGGACGCATCAACGTGGGCGGTGAGGACTGGGCTGCGCGGGCCTCGGTGCCGATTCCCGCGGGAACCCGGATCCGCGTAGTCGCAGCGGACGGCATCGTCCTGGAGGTTGTGCCCGTATGAGCGCGCTGCTGATCGTCCTTGCCCTGTTCATCCTGTTCGTGCTGTTCCGCACGATCCAGATCGTCCCGCAGAAGCAGGTCAAGATCATCGAACGGCTCGGCAAGTACCATCGCACCGCCGAAGCCGGGCTCAACACCATCGTCCCGTTCCTGGACTCGGTGCGCGACACCATCGACCTCCGTGAGCAGATCACGAAGATCGAACCGCAGCCGGTCATCACCCGCGACAACGTGACGATGGAGGTGGATGCGGTCATCTACTTCGTGATCGTCGATGCGGTCCGCGCCACGTACGAGGTCCAGAACCTGCGCTGGGGGCTCGAGCAGCTGACGCTCTCCGCGCTCCGCAACGTCATCGGCCAGCTCGATCTGGATCACACGCTGTCGTCCCGCGACACGACAAATGCGCAACTCCGCGCCGCCCTCGACAGCGCCACCCAGCAGTGGGGCGTGAAGGTGATGCGCATCGAGCTGAAGAACATCACGCCGCCCGAGGAAATCCGCCTGACCATGGAGAAGCAGATGACGGCGGAGCGGACCCGCCGCGCCGTCGTCACGACGGCCGAAGGCGAGAAGGCGGCGGCGATCCTGCGTGCCGAGGGACAGAAGCAGTCGGCCATCGTCACGGCAGAAGGCGCGAAGCAGGCAGCCATCCTGGCCGCTGAGGGCCAGGCGCAGGCGCGGCTCCGGGTAGCCGAGGCGGAGGCGCAGTCGATTCAGCTCGTCGCGCAGTCCATCGGTGGCGCAGGCAATCCCGCGCAGTACCTCATCGCGCAGCGCTACCTCGAGTCGCTCGGCACCATCGCAACTGGAGCCGACAAGGTCGTCTTCATGCCGTATGAGGCAAGCGGCGCCCTCGCCTCCCTCGGCGGCATCAAGGAACTCCTCACGCAGAAGTGAGCCTGTGGGTTTTTCCCCCGGGCTGGCTGTTTTCCCCAGCCCGGCGGTGGGGCTCTCACGGGCCGACGCGCCTCGAACCCACGGATTTGCTCGGGAAACCAGCGGGAACGGCCAGTCGCGTCCGTGGCACATCGCTTGCCCTCCTGACCATCGTCGTCCGCAGCAGCAGCCGTGGACGGCGCCGGCACTCGCCGGCAGGAGGGTTCTCATGCGGCGCACGTTCGCTACCGCCACCGGTTGGACGGCGTTCATCTTCGCGGTCTACGTCTTCCTTGGATTCCGTCCCGCCCCCCCGCAGACGATCGGTGAAGGCGAGGTCTGCTTCAAGTGCCGTCGCGTCATCACGAATGCGAAGCTCGCGGCCGAAATCATGGACCGCAACCTTCCCACCAAGTACAAGACCCCGGGCTGCATGGCGGCGTACGCGGCGCATCATCCGAGCGGCAAGGCCCGGTACTACGTCACCGACTTTGTCTCAGGCGGACTGATTGAAGCGGAACGGGCCTTCTTCGTGCCGGTGGTCGTGAACGACAAGACCAACGAGCGCGATTACCGCGCGTACTACTCACACGGCATGGCTGACATCGCGGCGCAGGTCGGCGGGAGCCAGGTGCTCCGCTGGGACGATCTGGTCGGCCGCGCGCGGGCCAAGGCCTGAGGGATTGCAGGTTCCAGCGCTGCGACGCACCGGTTCGTCCTCACCCTCCTCACGGACCGTCCGGCAGATCGCAGGCTGGGACCTGCATCGTCATCCCAGCCGCACCTTCACGACCACCTTCCGAACCGCCTCCACCTGACCCACGACGAGTCCCGGCATGTGGACGTCGTGCGGGAACAGGATTACGAACTCACCCGGTCCGACATCGACACCATCGCGACTCTCTCCACGCGCCACGATGAGGTCGCGCGCCTCGTCGTACGGATCGCAATCGAACGCGGCGAGATCGCCGTATCCAATCCGTTCGCGTCCACGGTGGACGAACTGCACGTCGACGTGCCGTCGGTGCGCTTCCCAGAACGCCTCGTCCGGTCGCCTCGTGTCGTAGTCAGACACGAGGGCGAACACCGCGTCGCCGGCGATGTCGTGACGGCCGGGCGTGAGCGCCTCCAGGTCCGCCCCCTGCAGGAACTCGAGCGCCGTGCGGATGCCTGGGCTCAGGGTGAAGTATGCTGACGCGTATTTGATGTGATCGTGCACCATGAACCGGGGCTCCTGCTCCGCGTGCTGCCGAGGAGATGACGCGATGAGTGCTGCAATCGAGAGTCTGGTTCAACAGTTCGAGACACGCAAGCTGTCACGCCGCGAACTCGTCGCGTCACTGACCGCGCTCGTGGCCAGCGCCGCCTCTGGCGCCTCGGCACAGACACCCGCTCCGACGGTCGGTCTCCTCGCGCAGGGTCGCTCGCTCAACCATGCCTCGCTGGCGGTCACCGACGTCGAGAAGGCCGCGGAGTTCTACTCGACGCTGCTCGGCGCCAAGGTGGTGAGCCGACCGGGCAACGGCGGCATCAACCTCGGCCTCGGCGACGGTTTCCTCGGGCTCTACAAGCTCGCCAACCCCGGAACAATCAACCACATCTGCATTGGGGTCGACAACTTCGACGCCGACCGCCTCGCCGCGAAATGCAAGGACATGGGGATCACCGCGACGGTCGATCGCAACCCGGCGAACCGCACCACCGGCGGCGACCAGCTCTACATCCAGGCGTTCGACAACCACCGGCTGCAGATCGGCCCGCATGGGTACCAGGGGTAAGGGACGTTAGAACTTAGAACTTAGAAGTCACAAGTGCGGAGGATGCGGCACAAAGCGGGGCACCGGGCACTGGCGGCCTGCCGGGCGTTGGCGGCGACGCTGGCGCTGGCGATGGCGGCGGCGTGCACGAGCGGATCGGCCGATTCGCCGTACTTCGGCAAGGTCTCGCCGCCGGCCGGGCAGGAGATGCGGTACATCTCGGGCTCGGAGCCTGAATCGCTCGACCCACCCGTATCGAGCAGCCAGCCGGACGCCCGCATCATGATGGCGCTCTTCGACGGGCTGACTGAGTACGACCCGAAGACCGGTCAGCCCATCCCGGCGCTGGCGACAACGTGGGAGGCAAACGACGACAACTCCGTGTTCACCTTCCACCTGCGCGACGCGAAGTGGTCGGACGGCGCGCCGATCACCGCGGACGACTTCGTCTACTCCATCCGCCGCGGCCTCTCGCCGGCGCTCGCCTCGCGCACCGCCTACATGGCCTACGACATCTCGAACGCGCAGGCCTACAACGAAGGCGCCGTGTTCGCCCGAGACCGCGTGTCCGGCGCGTGGGTGATGGATCCGGTGAACACCGCCGTGCGGCTCGCGCTGCCAGGAGACGAGGCCACCCGCACGAAGGCGCTCAGCGCACCTGCCCTCGCCTTCGCACGGGACAAGGAGTACGTACCGGTCCGCCCCGAGGACGTCGGCGTCGACGCGGTCGACGCGCACACCCTCCGATTCCGGCTCCGGCAGCCGGTCCCCTTCGTGCCGAAGCTGGTCAGCCACCAGTTCTTCCGCGCAGTGCCCCGCCAGGCGGTCGAGCGGTACGGCGATCAATGGACCAGGCCGGGCAAGATCGTCGTGAGCGGTGCCTTCATCATCGACGTCTGGCGGCCCTACGACGTCCTGATCCTGAAGCGCAATCCGTCGTACTACGACGCAGGCATGGTGCGGCTCGACACGCTGATCTTCTACCCGGTCGAAGACCTCACCACGATGATGAACCTGTACAAGGCCGGTGAGGTCTACGCCACGTTCAACCACACCGTGCCGTCGTCGTGGGTGGGACAGGTGAAGCGCTACAAGGACTACATGGATGCGCCGGAACTCGCGACCGAGTCCTTCGTGTTCAACACCACCAAGGGGCCCACGATGGACGTGCGCGTGCGGCACGCGCTCAACATGGCCATCGACAAGGAGGCGCTCGCCCGGTTTCGCCGGACCGTGAAGCCGACGACCTCGTCGGTGCCGCTCAACATGTTCCCCGGCTACCCTTCGCCCCAAGGTGACCCGTTCGACCCGGCGCGGGCGAAGGCGCTGCTGGTCGAGGCCGGCTTCCGCGATGCGTCCGGACAGTACGACCCATCCAGGTTCCCCGCAACCGAGATGGAGATTGCGTACAACACCTCGGAGAGCAATCGCTCGACGGCGGAGTTCATCCAGGCGCAGTGGAAGCAGAACCTCGGCATCACGGTGTCGCTGCGGAACATGGAGTTCCGAACCTTCCTGCAGACCCGCAGTCGCCTCGAGTACCGGGGCATCGCACGGAGCGGCTGGATCGGCGACTACATGGATCCCTTCACGTTCCTCAGCCTCTATGTCGTCGAGGGTGGCGACAACGGCAGCGGATGGTCCGACGAGCGGTTCGTGGCGCTGCTCAACAGGGCCAACCGCCAACACGACCCCAACGAGCGGTACCGGCTCCTGGCAGAGGCCGAGAAGCTTCTGCTCGATGCGCAGCCGACGCTGCCGCTCTACAACAACGCGACCAACTACCTGAAGAAACCGTTCGTGAAGGGCATGTGGGCCAATCCGGTGACGATGCACGCGTGGAAGTTCGTGTACATCGAGCACGACCCGGCCAAGTGGGATCAGGTCGACTGACATGGGACGCTTCATCCTGCGCCGGCTCATCGTCATCGGCCCGATGCTCCTCGTGGTCGTGTCCCTCACCTGGGGGCTGATCCGGCTCGCGCCCGGCAACTTCTACTCAGGGGAAAAGAAGCTGCCGGCCGCCATCGAGAAGAACATCCGCGAGAAGTACGGGCTGGACAAGCCGTGGTACGTGCAATACGGCCGGATGCTCGCGAACACGGTGCGCGGCGACTTCGGCGAGTCGCTGAAGTATCCGGGCACCAGCGTGAACAGCATCCTCGCAGCCACGCTGCCCGTCTCGGCGACCCTTGGCGTGCTGGCGTATCTGCTCGCGCTCGTTGTCGGCGTGACGGCGGGGACCATCGCGGCACTGCGGCAGAACTCGACCGCGGACTACGCGTCGATGGCAGCCGCCATGCTCGGCATCTCGATGCCGAACTTCGTCCTCGGGCCGACGCTCGTGCTGCTCTTCGCGCTCACGTGGTACTGGCTGCCGCCCGCCCGGTGGGAAGGGTTCAGTACGCACCTGATTCTGCCGGTCCTCACGCTCTCCGCCGTCTACATGGCCTACATCGCGCGACTGACGCGCTCGGGCATGCTCGAGGTGCTGCGCTCGAACTACATCCGCACCGCCCGAGCGAAGGGGCTCAGCGAGCGTGAGGTCGTCGTGCGGCATGCGCTCAGGGGCGGGCTCCTGCCGGTCGTCTCCTTCTCCGGGCCGGCGCTCGCGTTCCTGATCAGCGGGACGGTGGTGGTCGAGCGCATCTTCGCGCTGCCGGGGCTCGGCAACTACTTCATCAACGCAAACCTGAATCGCGACGAGCCGCTCATCATCGGCATCGTGGCCTTCATGTCCATTGCGGTGCTCGTGTTCAACCTCATCGTCGACGTCGCGTACGCGTTCTTCGACCCGCGGATCCGGTACTGACCATGGCGGCACGATCAACCTCCGCCGCGTCTGCCGACGTGCCGGTCGCTGGCACCTCCCTCTGGAAGGACGCGTTCCGACGGCTGCGCCGCAACCGGCTCGCGGTGTTCGGCTTCGTCGTCGTCTGCATCATCGTCCTCGCGTCAGCCGTTGGTCCGTTCATCATCGAGCACACAACCGGCTTCACGTACGACTACATCCCGACCGACCCAGCCCTCGTCACCTCGCTGCCCCCGTTCACCGCACCCGACGGCTCGTTCTCGTGGGTCCATCCCATGGGCACGGACGACGCGGGGCGCGACATCCTCGCGCGGGTGCTGCTGGGCGGTCGCATCTCGCTGATGGTCGGCGTGATTTCGACGCTGGTATCGCTCGTCATCGGACTCGCCGTCGGAGCCACCGCCGGGTACGTCGGCGGCAAGGTGGACGAAGCGATCATGCGCGCAGTCGACGTGCTCTACTCCATCCCCTACATGATGGTGGTCATCGTGCTCCTCGCGTTCTTCGGCGGGCGATCGCCCATCGGCCAGCTCGTGCTGCTCTTCGTCGCGCTCGGCGCGGTGTCGTGGCTGACGATGGCGCGGATCGTCCGTGGGCAGGTCATGTCGCTCAAGGCGCAGGAGTTCGTGCTCGCCGCGCGCGCGACCGGTGTGCCGGCGTCGAAGATCATCCTGCGGCATCTCGTGCCGAATGCCCTCGGGCCGGTGGTCGTCTACGCAACGCTGACGATCCCGTCGGTCATGCTGCTCGAATCGTTCCTGTCGTTTCTCGGCCTTGGCGTGCAGGCGCCGCTCGCGTCGTGGGGCTCGCTGGCGGCCGACGGGATCCAGAACCTCGCGGTCTTCCCCTGGCAGCTCATCTGCCCTGGCCTGACGATGGCGGTGACGCTGTTCTCGCTGAACTTCCTCGGCGACGGCCTGCGCGATGCGCTGGATCCGCAGATGAGAAAGGGCTGACGTGGACCCCCTGCTCTCGGTCCGCGAGTTGCGGACGTGGTTCGACGAGGAAGTCCTCGTCGCGAAAGCGGTCGACGGCGTCAGCTTCGATCTCTCGCGCGGCGAAACGCTCGGCATCGTTGGCGAGTCCGGCTCCGGCAAGTCCGTGACGAACCTGTCGATCATGCGGCTCATCCCGCAACCGCCCGGCCGGATCGTGTCGGGCGAGGTCGTCTTCGACGGACAGGACCTGCTGACGCTGGCTGACGACGCGATGAGGCAGGTGCGCGGGAAGCGCATCGCGATGATCTTCCAGGACCCGATGACGTCGCTGAACCCGTTCATGCGCGTCTCGCGGCAGCTCATGGAGGTGACGCAGCTGCACCTCGGGCACTCGAAGGCCGAGGCCTACGAGCATGCGGTGCACATGCTCGACCTTGTCGGCATCCCGGATGCGCGTCGACGCGTCGACAGCTACCCGCATGAGTTCTCCGGAGGCATGCGCCAGCGCGTCATGATTGCGATGGCGCTCTCCTGCCAACCCGAGCTGCTCATCGCCGACGAGCCGACCACCGCGCTCGACGTTACGATTCAGGCGCAGATCCTCGACCTGATTGCGACCCTGCGACGGGAGACCGGCACCAGCGTGATCATGATCACGCACGACCTCGGCGTCGTCGCCGGCATGACCGATCGCATCATGGTCATGTACGCCGGCAAGGTATTCGAGATCGCACCGACCGCGGAGCTGTTCGCCAAGCCCGCCAACCCATACACGATCGGCCTGCTCGCCTCCGTCCCGGATCCGAGCGACGAGAGCGGGGGCGACCTCTTCCAGATCCCGGGCCTTCCACCGGACGTTGCGCGCCTGCCGCCAGGCTGCCCGTTCGAGCCGCGGTGTGCGAGGGCCGAAGCGATCTGCCGCGAGCAGTTCCCACCGTTCGTGAGCCTCACGCCAGCGCACGGCTCCCTGTGCCACTTCGCGCGCGAACTGTACGAGGGAGGCGCCCGTGGGCGGCACGGCGACTGACCCGCTCGTCCGCGTGGAGGACCTGGAGGTCCACTTCCCGCTTGCTGCGCCGTCACTGGCTGACCGCCTTCGCGGTCGCAGGCCTCGCCTCGTCAAGGCGGTCGACGGCGTGTCGCTGGACATCATGCCCGGGGAGACGCTGGGGCTGGTGGGCGAGTCTGGATGCGGCAAGACCACGCTCGGTCGCGCCATTCTTCGCCTCGTCGAGCCGACCAGCGGCCGTGTCCTCATGCGCGGCGTGGACATCGCCTCCCTGCCGCACGACGAACTGCGGCGGCAGCGGCGGCACATGCAGATGATTTTCCAGGACCCGTATGCGTCGCTGGACCCGCGCATGACCGTCGGCCAGATCATTGCGGAGCCGATCCGGACCCACCGGCTCGCGAGTGGCGACGGGGTCCGCGATCGCGTGCGGGATCTGATGGCGACGGTCGGACTCAGCGAGCGCTTCATCAACCGGTACCCGCACGAGTTCTCTGGCGGCCAGCAGCAGCGCATCGGCATTGCCCGCGCCCTGGCGTCGACCCCCGACTTCATCGTCGCGGACGAGCCGATCTCAGCCCTCGACGTGTCCATCCAGGCGCAGATCATCAACCTGATCGAGCGGTTGCAGCGGGAACGGAAGCTCACGTACCTGTTCATCTCGCACGACCTGCGCGCCATCCGGCACACGTCCGACCGCGTTGCGGTCATGTACCTCGGACAGGTCGTCGAGCTCGCGGATGCGAAGCGCGTCTACGCACGTCCGCTGATGCCGTACACCAGGGCGCTGATCTCGGCAGTGCCGGTCCCGGACCCTGCGGTTGAATCCAAGCGGCAGCGCATCGTCCTGAAGGGGGATGTCCCTTCTCCAATCGACCCACCGCCAGGGTGCCGTTTCAGCACGCGGTGCCCGTTCGTGGTCGAGGCCTGTCACGCGGTCACGCCTGCCCTCCTCGAGATCGAGCCAGCCCACTTCGCGCGGTGTATCCGGATCAGCCCGGAGTACCCCGACATCGAGCGCGTTCCGCCTGGCGCGACACCGGGCCTGCCGCAGTGACCGTCGCGGCGAATGCCGTGAAGGCGGCACTCGTTGTCTGGGTGGCGCTGCTGCTGCCGGTGCGGCCGGCGATGGCACAGGCCTGGGTGGGGGTCGAGGCGACCCACGACAGGGCCGTGTGGCACTTCGACAACGCGTCCGCCTTCGACACGGCGGATCTCGTGCCGCACTTCTTCGAGCAGGACCACACACTGGATAACGTGTGGCTCACCGGTGGGGTTTCGTACCGCGCCGGGGCTGACTGGCAGACGACACTCGGCATCACGCCGACGCGGCAGGCGCGCGCAACCGACTACGACACCTTCTTCAATCCGGGCGGCATCACGTGGGTGGCGGGAACAGCCGGCGACGCGCGTGTGGGGAGCCTGCGATTCTCGCAGTCGGTGGAACTGGGGCGCACACGCACCGTCCGCTGGCACGGCGGCTATCGCCTTCGGGTCGACCGCGCCAACTTCCTTGACGGCGACCGTACCACGACCCGCAATGGGGTGCTCGTCGAGCGGACGACCGTCACGACGCGCGAGTACACACATGGGCAGCTCCACGAGTTCTTCGCTGGCGCCGACCGCACGTGGGCCCTGTCGAGCGGCTGGCAGCTCGCGTTGACCGGGGAATTGACGCCGACCGCCATCAACCGGCTCGCGATCGAGCTCCCGGACAAGTACCCGGGGCGCACACTGGTGTTCCAGACGACGACCTTGGCCACTGGCGCGGGAGTGGCGCTGACCCGCGGCACCGGTCGGTGGCCCGTGACGATTCGGATCGATGCCTCGCGATCCTGGCGGTATAGCCGCACGCAGTGGGTCCAGCGCAGGAGCCTCGCGCTCGGCGTCAGTCTCGGCCGCACGAGTTGACCCGCGCACCCGAGGATCGTGCATGCCTGCACTTCTGCTTCGTGCATTTGTGCATTCCTGCATTTGTGCATTTGTGCATTTCGAGCGTTCCCGCCGCTCTCTGGTATCATCCGCACCAATCGCTCCGCCCCAGTGTCCGCCACCTGTGACCGCACCACTTCCGTCGTGAGGTACCCATGACGCTCGTCGACCGCGTCCGCAACATCTGCGTCAGTCCGAACACCGAATGGCCCGTCATCGCCCAGGAGCGTACGGAGCCAGCGACGCTGGTGACGTCGTACCTCCTGCCGCTCGCGGCAATCGGGGCGGTCGCCAGCTTCATCGGCTCCTCGATGCTGCGTGCCGTCCTGCCGTTCGGCGGGCTGGGGGGCGGCATCATCTCGGGCCTCATCGGGGCGTGCGTCTCGATCCTGCTGACGATCATCGGCTGCTACGTCATCGCGTTCATCATCAACGCGCTGGCTCCGACGTTCGGTGGCAGGTCGGACTTCAACCAGGCGTTCAAGACGTCCGTGTACTCGTACACGCCTGGTCTCGCTGCCGGTGTGCTGCTGATCATCCCGGTGCTCGGCTGGCTGGTGGCGATGATCGCAGGCCTCTATGGCCTGTACCTCCTCTACCTCGGCCTGCCGGTGATGATGCAGTCGCCGAAGGAGAAGGCGGTCGGCTACACCGTCATCGTCGTCGTCGCGTCCATCGTGCTGTGGTTCGTCGTGACGATGATCATGGCCGTGCTCGGGTTCGCGGGGATGATGATGCGGGGGTAGGTTCGGTAGACTGGAGGCGTGACCGACACGACCTCGGCCGGATCCGCGGAACAGCCGCAGCCGGCACGCCTCCTCATCACGCGCTCGAGCGAGCGCGACGTTCGCAACCGGCAGATCTTCGTGTCGCTGGATGGCAAGGCCATCGGCGACGTCCTCTTCGGCGAGAAGATCGATCGGCCGATCTCACCAGGTCCGCATCGGATGCGGATTCACAACACGCTGTTCTGGAAGACGCTGGAGTTCGACGCCGCGCCCGGCGAGACCATCCATTACGAGACGGTCAATTACGCCGGGCGAGGCTTCCTGCACATCGTGCTGATCATCGGCGTGGCGCCGCTCTTCCTGGCGGTGGAGCGCGTCAGGGACTGACGCGCGTCCCTACTTCTCCTCGACGATCTCGATCGCGATCCGGTCCGGCCCCTCGATCATCGCGGCCCTGGTGGTGCCCCAGGGGTGAATCTCCTCGAGGAACTTCACACCCTCGCTCTTGAGCCGGGCGACCGTCTTGTTCAGATCCGCCGTGCTGACCGCCCAGTGATCGTAGAGGTGACCGCGCGTCGGCGCGAGTCCCCCGCCTGGCCAGGGGCGAATCAGGATGGCGATGTCGTCGAAGTTCACGCCGCCCGAGGGCTCCCGCACGAAGCCGCCCTTGGCGAATGAGGGGAACGTCGGGGGTGAGTAGACCGTCCGCGGGTTCGCGCAGTCCGACGAGGTCGCTGGCACCGGGCCGGCTGCAGCGCCACGACCGCCACCGCGCGCCTGCGGCATCTTCGCGCCCAGGTGCGTCGCGTACCACTCCATCGCGCAGGCCGGATGTTCGTGGTACATGTGCACGTGGTTGAACCGCTCTTCGTTGCCCGACTGGGCGTTCTCGATCATCACGCCGTCGGGTCCTCGCAAGTAGCCGAAGCCGCCGGGCACCGTAGTCGGATCCGCCTTCGCCCCCTTCGCGCGAAGCTCCAGGACCTGTTCCTGGGTCGGGAACCCGCTGCCAGGCACCGTCGGCACGTCGCCCGACAGGTCGACCAGTTGCGCCTGCTCGTCAGAGCCGTTCCACATCTGCGCGATCGTCAGCCCCGCCTTGCGGAAGTTCGCGTTGTACTCGCGTGAGTTCGGCGTGTTCCAGCCGAAGTGCCACACCGAGGTCTGCGGCCCGGTCAGCTCGTTCGTGGGGGGCGCCGGGACCTTGTTGAACAGGATGTAGATGTGGCCGGTCTTGACGGCGGGCTGCCCGTTGAAGGTGGTCTTCGTGGCGGTCTTCGCGAACGGTTTCGGATAGTACGCTGCCGCCGCTTCCGGGTCCACCGAGTTCAGGTGGACGTGGTGGAACTTGATCGGCTCGATGGTCGAGGCGGGAGGCTGCCCCTGCCCCTGGGCCTGGATGCTGGCGCCGCCGTTGAGGGCGACCGCGATTCCTGCGGCGAGGGCCGATGCGGAGGCGGCCCGGACAAACACGTTCATGTGCGACTCCAGAGTGATGACACGTGGGCGGCCGGTCCCACCGGCCGCCGTTCACGTGCTGCATCATAGGATCGTCAGCGCTTGAACACCATCCCCACGATCAGGGCCACGTCGTTCTTCTCGATCCCCGGCACGACCAGGGTCTTGTAGACGTCCAGCACCTCGACCTTGATCTGTGTCTTCGGCGTGAGCGCGGACGTGACCGACGCGCCGAAGGTATAGAGCGCATCGCCGAAGTCGCTGGTCTTGTAGAGCGCGGACACACTCTGGCTCAGCGTGGCCGTCGGCGAGATCCGGTGCGAGAACTTCTCGTCGAAGTTGACCGCGCCCGACGACTTCACCTCGCCGAGAAGCGGCTTCTCCCAGACGCCGCCGAGACCGGCGTCCACCAGCAGCTTTGTGCGGTCGGAGTTGACAAGGCGATAGCCGAGACCGCCCGCGGGCGAGACGAGATAGTCGATGTTCTTGAACTGATCCTGCAGGTACTGCACCTGCCCGAAGACGAATGCGCGATCGTGCAGCTGGTACTCGTCCCTGCCGTTCAGTCCGAGGCGATCGGCCGTGAGGGTCCCGTCGGTCTTGCCCCGGAGGTACAGGCCGTCCGACTTGATGACATTGCGCGTCTTCGGGTCGTAGGCCAGTTCATAGCCCAGGTTGAGGGTCGACGTGTCCTTGTTGCCGCTGGTCAGCGCCAGGCCGGCGCTCGCAGTAGCAGTCAGCGGCGGTGGTGGCGGAGCTGCGGCGGGCGCCTGGGCCAAGGCGGCGTGAGGCAGGACGACGGAAGCGGTCAGGGCAAGCGCGGCAGACAGAAACAGACGGGTACGCACGGTCGAGGACTCCTTGTGGCGTTGGGTAGGCGATACGGCTGAGTATACGTTTGGGCGCCGCTGCGCTGCCAATCCAAGCGACCACCCGTCGGACAGCGATCACTTGTCCCATGGGGGAAACGCGAGATAGCGGCACTGCTCCGGGTGCTCACGCACGTAGGCGCCCAGGATCTCGGTAAGCACCGCCTGACAGGCTGCCGCATCCGCTCGCTCGTCCCCGACGGACGGGGGAAGGGGCCGGTGGATCGTCACGACGCGCCGACTTCCCTCCTCGTGCATCAGCATCGGGAGGACAGGGACGCGAAGCTGCCGGCGCAGGGTGAACCACCCAGCCCTGACGATGGGCGCGTAACCGGGCAGCGGGAGACGGAACAACTCGCGCCCAACGGGACCGTCAGCCGTGAGGGCTACGTGGCGGCCCGCCGCGAGAAGCTGCCGTAACCGAAACAGCACCTGGGTGCGGCTGGCCACGTCTCCTCCCGTGGGCAGTCCGATGATGACCCCTTCGCGCTGCCACGCGTCCCACCGCTCGCCACTGCCTGCCTGCGCGCGTAGCGCGAAGGTGAGCGGATAACCGTGAGTACGAAGGACGAGCCAAATCCGCGGGGGGCCCACGTGCATGCCGACGAGCAGCGCCCCGCCAGCGAGCCTCGCGAGGTGCTCGGTGCCGAGGACCACAGAGCTCTCACGGAGCTCAGCCTGAGAGGGGATGCCGAACATCGCCTCCTGCGCAACATAGCGGCCGTGATTGGCAAGAAGCGCCAACGCCAGTCGGACACGCCGCGCGCCGGAGAGGCCCTGCGCGCCGGCCCACGCCCACGCTCGCGTCAGGCGCCGACGACGAATGGCGCCGTCAACGAGCGCGAGGGTCGCAAGCACGCCTGCCGCGACCGCAGGGTCGACGTGGCGCAGAGGGCGGATGAGCGCGCTGATTGACGCTGGGCCGCGGAACACCTGATCCAGCGCGTCGTTGTCAGGGAGTGTCTGAGACATGCACCCGGCGCTCCCCCATCCGCCTGCGGACGACGCTGGCGAGGCTGTCGACCGTGGCGAGCGCGTCCGGCGTCAGGTCCCGCGACGCTTCGAAGGTAATGCCGAATTGCCGCTCGCACTCCAGCACGACCTCGAGCATCTCCACCGAATCGAGCCAGTAGCCGTTCGCCAAACGTGTGTCCAGCCCGGCATGCGCCGGTACACGCGCAGGTCCGACGAGCCGATGGATGATGTCCCGCACGCCCGCGGCAACCGCGTCTGCCGTCATCGGCCCTCCGCATGGCCCAGGAGCGTCGCCAACGCCGTAAGACGATCGGGCTTTCCGTTCGCGAGCCGGGGCTGCGCGCGGACCGGTTTCAGCACGCGCGGGAGCGCCCACGCAGGGAGGGAGCGGCCCATGCGTTCGCGGATCTCCGGCAGGTCATGCGCCTCGCATTCCAGCAGCGCGCCGAACGACTTCCCTGCGACGCCGTCGACCGGCAGCACCAGTGCGCTGCGAATCCCCTGAATATCGCGCAGCATGGCGGCGACGTGCTCGAGGTTGACGAGCCGCCCTTCGCGGGTGCGGATGCAGTCGTCGAGCCGACCGACAAGCGTGAGCACCCTGCCACCGTCCACGAGGCCAATGTCGCGGGTGGGCCACCACCCGTCGATGTCACCTGGCCGGCTGAGCACAGGCGGCACGCCGTAGCCTTCCATCTGCCACGGGCTGCGCACCCACACCCGTCCTGCCACGCCGGGTTCCGCCGGCTCCCAGGGCGTGTCGCCGATCACGAGGTCGACCTCAGGAAGCGGACGGCCAACAGTGCCGTAACGGACCTCTCCGTCGGGAGCGGCATCGACCGCGACGACGCCGGTCTCCGTCGAGGAGTAGCTGCCCCGGAGAGGAATACCAAACCGTGCCTCGAAGGCACGATGCACGCGCGCGGATACAGGAGAAGAAATCAGGCACACGCGCGGCACTCGCGGGGTGTGCGACAGCTCGCAGCGGCCGAGCACGTCCGCCATGTGGGCCGTCGCTCGCCAACAGGCAAACTGAGGTTGCGCGAGCACGCTCAGCACGTCGCGGTGGTCGATCCCGCTCGCCACACCAAGTGCTCCGCCCAGGCATGTGGCGGTCACCACGTGCACGATTCCCTGCCCCGACCAGAACGGTGTGCTGCCAACGAGCCCCGCTCCGGCGCCGAGGCCGACTGCTGATGCACGCGCCAGCGCACCTCGGATGATGTGTGCTGTCGGCCTGAAGACCGGCTTCGGGGCTCCGGTGGAGCCCGAGGTGTGCACCACGAACCCTGGCGTCTGCAACAGGTCCACACGGCTCGGTGCTCCCGCGGCGTGCGCAGGCATCACTACGGGCATGAGCCCTCGCCGGGTTGCTTCTGCGGCCAGGTCGGACCGCGACGGCGGGATGACGACGGCGAGCCCCTCGAACATGGCCATCCCCTCGGTCCACTGCGTGGCATCGTCAGCCAAGAGGATCAGCGGAGCTGGCCGACTGCTTGCCGCCATCAGGAGCGCCAGTCCTTCTACATCCTTGGACACGGCCACCGCGCACGGCCGCGATGGATCGCCGAGGCGCTCGTCGACGGCGTCGCGCCAACTCGCCGCCATCGCCGCGACCTCGTCGGACCACCACCAGCGACCAGCGTGATAGAAATCGGGAACCCGGGGAGAAGACATCGACAACGTGGCGCGTGGCCCACGCCCCGCGCGCCTTTATCTTACCTTTGTACGCGTGGGCGAACTGCTAGACTGCTGGCTCCGTGTCTGTCGTCGTCACTGCGCCAGAGCCGGTGCGCGTCGCGCGTACGCCACCCTTCGCGCAGACAATCCTGCGTGCGCTTCCCGGCCTGCTGGTGCTTGCGGTGCTCTGGTTCGTGCCTGCGTCGCTGCAGCCGGTGACCCGCCAGGCGCTTGCCATCGCGGTCGCCGCGATGGTGCTGTGGGCCACAGTGCCATGGCCCCAGGCGTGGACCGGTGCTGGAGCGCTGTTCCTTTTCGTCGCGACCGGGGTGGCCCCAGCCAGCCAGGCCATCTCCGGATTCTGGAACAGCACCACGCAGTTCCTGCTTGGGGCGCTGCTCCTCGGACGCGCGGTCAGCGGTACCGGACTCGCCCGACGCCTCGCATTCCGGCTGGCGTCCGCCCTGGGGTCGTCCTACTCCGGCCTGCTGCTCGCATTCATCACGACCGACTTCCTGCTGACGTTCCTCATCCCGTCAGGCATCGCCCGCGTCTCGGTGCTCGCAGCCATCGTGGCCGGCCTGTGCGAATCGCTGGGCCTGCCACGCCAGGACCGTGCGGCTCGCGGCCTCATGCTCGCGGTCACCTGTTCGGCGAGCATCTTCGACAAGATGGTGCTGGCCGGCACGTCGTCGATCCTGGCCAGCGGCATCATCGAGCGGCTCGGGGGCGTGTCGATCTCGTACGGGCGCTGGTTCCTCGCCTACGTGCCGTGCGACCTGCTGACGATCGCGGGGTGCTGGGCGATCGTGCGGTGGCTCTTCCCGGATGCATCCGGGGAACTCGCCCGCGGTCGGCGATACTTCGAGGACCAGTACATCGCACTCGGCCCGATGACCCGTGGTGAATGGCGCGCGATCGGGATCGTTGGCTGCGCGATCGCCCTGTGGCTCACCGACTTCCTCCACGGACTCCAACCGGCATACGTCGCACTCGCCTGTGCCTCGGCGGCGATGCTGCCAGGCGTCGGCGTCCTGTCGGTTCGCGACCTCGCACGCCTGCCGTTCACGACGCTCGTCTTCACGGCGACCGCCCTCAGCATCAGCACCATCCTCGACCGGAGCGGCGCCCTCGCAACCTTGACATCCGGGATGGTCGGCTGGATGCCGGCCGTGATCCACGGACCGGCGAGTGCGTCGCTCGTGCTGTACTGGACCGCGTTCGCGTATCACCTGCTGCTCGGCGCGCAGAACCTGATGATCACGGCCACGCTGCCGGCGGTGGTCACCATGGGCCAGTCGCTCGATTTCAGCCCGGCGGTCGTCGGGATGATCTGGGTGTTCGGAACGGCCGGCAAGATCTTCCCCTACCAGAGCGGCGTGCTGATGGTCGGGTACTCCTACGGCTACTTCGACGGCCGCGACCTGATGAAAGTCGGGCTGCTGCTGGCGTTGCTCGAGTCCATCATCCTGTTCTTCCTGGTGCCGTTGTACTGGCCGTTCGTCGGCTTGCTCTGATGGGGCTGCGGTGAACCTGATTCTGCTCGCGCCCGGTGAAGTCGATGACGCGCAGACGGTGACGCTGCGGGACGCACGCGCCGCACACATCCGCGCGGTGCTCCGCGCTGCGTGTGGCGACGAGGTGCGGGTCGGGCTGATCGACGGACCACTTGGTGCCGCACGCGTCACGGCGATCGACGAGGTCAGCGTCACGCTTGCCTGCGGGTTCTCCGGCGACGCGCCGCCGCGTCCACGCGTGGACCTGCTGCTCGCGGTGCCGCGGCCGAAGGTGCTCGGCCGCCTCTGGGCGCAACTCGCGGCACTGGGCGTCGGCCGGATCATCCTGACCAATGCCGCCCGCGTGGAGCGCAACTACTTTGACACGCACTTCCTGCGTGAGGACGTGTACCGCGCCTTGCTCGTCGAAGGGCTGCAGCAGGCACGCGACACGCGGCTGCCGCACGTCAGCATCCATCGCCGATTGAAAGTGCTGATCGAAGATGAACTCGACGGCCTGACCGACGCAGGTGTGCGGGTGATCGCGGATCCATCCGGCTCGCAACGGGTCGGTGAGGCGCTGCGTGCCGACGCGACCGCGCGTGTCGTGCTGGCCGTGGGACCGGAGGGGGGCTGGGTGCCGTACGAGCGCGACCTGCTGGCCAGCCACGGCTTCCGCGCTGTCGACATGGGCCCGCGCACCCTCAGGTCCGACACCGCATGCATCGCCCTGCTCGCCCTGGTCCACGACGCCATCAGCGAAAGGGGCTGAGTCGGCTAATCGCTAATCGGTAATCGGTAATCGCCAATCGCTAATCGCTAAATGCTAATCGCCAATCGCTGAATGCTCATTGCGAAGGCGTCTTTGCGTCTTCAGCGTTTTGGCATTCCTGCGTTTTTGCATTTCTGCGTTCCTGCATTTCTGCATTTCTGCATTTCTGCATTCTTGCATTCTGACTGTCCCCCTACCGTCCCCACAACTCGAGAGTCCAGACCGAGTGGCACGTATCGCACTTGAAGAAGATGCGCTGCGGCAGGCGGATGGTCACCCGCGGGCGGGCCTGATCTGGGCGGCAGGTTGGGCAGGGCGGATCGGGCTGGCGCGTTCGTGCGCGGCGATCGGGATACCCGGCGGTGAATCGCGCGGCGCCCGGTTGGCCACGGTCCACGTGCGGCACCCAGCGGCCACAGACGCGGCACCGCAGCGCGCCGCCGAGTTTCTCGGCATTGGCGCAGGCGGGGCACGGGTCAGCGCTCGGCTGATCGCCGGAGGGCTGGTCGGCGGACAGGCTCATCTCCTGTGATTGTAGGAGCCCCGACGCCGTCACGATCCAGCCGGAACACCGGCACGCCCATTTCCCACGAGGGACTGCGCAGGTGCGCGAACCGCTCGCCGACGCGGCGACCCGCGCACCATCTCGACGATTTCAGCCGCAGCCCGCTCGAGTTCGCGTAACATGCCGCCCCATGAAGCTGAATGCCGTTGCCCCGTGGCTCGTTCTCGTCGGACTTGCGGCCAGCGTCACCACGCTCGTCGCGCAGCAGAAGCCTGGCGTCATCTCCGGACCCACCGGTGACAGCCCGTACGACATCGTCCGGTTCTGGCACAAGCCGTTCGCGAAGCCAGGCTTCGCCTTTGGCGGGAACTCCGGGGTGTTCGCCGAGACGCCGAACCGCATCCTCGTCGCGCAGCGTGGTGAGTTCAAGATGCCCGATCCCGTTCCGCAAGGCTTCCTTGGCTTCGCGGGCTCGATCGGCTTCAACGTGCTGAATGCCGTCGACCGCCGCGTCTGGCAGAACTGCCTCTACGCGCTCGATGCGAACGGCAACGTCATCGAGAAGTGGAACCAGTGGGACAAGCTGTTCGAAGGGTCCAGCGGCCCGGGCCCCCACCGGCTCCGCATCAGCCCGTACGACCCCGAGAAGAAGATCTGGGTCATCAACGAGACCTTCAG
The DNA here is from genome assembly GCA_018268955.1 of Acidobacteriota bacterium. Lineage (GTDB taxonomy): Bacteria > Acidobacteriota > Vicinamibacteria > Vicinamibacterales > CAVVIG01 > CAVVIG01. The sequence continues at coordinate 83,683 of JAFDVO010000018.1, forward strand.
CGAGATCTACATCTTCTCCAACGACATGAAGACGCTTGTCCGCACGCTGGGCGAGAAGAACGTACAGGGCTCGGACGCCACGCACTTCGGGAAGCCGCAGGATGTCGCCTTCCTGCCCGACGGGCGTGTGCTCATCGCCGATGGCCTCGACAACCACCGCGTGATGATCATGGACAAGGACCTCAGGTACCTTGGCGAAGTTGGAGGCAAGGGCTCCGGCCCCGGCCAGTTCAACGGCGTACACGCGCTCGGCGTGGGTCCCGGTGGTCGCGTGTTTGCCCTCGATCGCTCTGGCGGTCGCATCAACGTGTTCCGTACCACGAACGACCCGAAGACACTCGAGTACGTGACGGAGTTCCCGGGCTTCTCGTTGCCGCTCGACATCATCGTGAACGACGATGCGATCTGGGTGACCGACCTGACGCCGCTCCGGTTCACGAAGCTCGATTTCCAGGGCAACCATCTCTACACCTGGAACGTGCCGAAGGATCTGCCGGACGGCTATCTCGAAGTGCACACGTTCACCGTCGACTCGACCGGCATCCTCTACGGCGGCGATAATCAGTACGGCCGCACGCAGAAGTTCGTGCCGAAGGCCGGCATCGATCCGAAGCTGCTGATCAAGGCGCCGTGGAAGGCCACGCGCTGAACGGGAATTGCAAATCGCTGATTGCCAATCGGCGATTGCCGAGGACACGCATATGGGACTCCTGGACGGGATGCTCGGGAATCTGATCGGCGGCGAGATGGGCTCCGTGGTGAACTCGCTGCTCAATGGCCAGGGCGGGATATCGGGGCTGGTGTCATCACTCGAGCGGGGCGGGCTCGCGGACATCGTGCAGTCGTGGGTCGGCACGGGCGCGAACCTTCCGGTGTCGCCCGACCAGCTGCACAAGGCGCTCGGGCCGCAGATGGTGCAGCAGCTCGCACAGCAGGCCGGGATGAACCCGCAGGACATCATCCAGCAGCTGGCGAACGTGCTCCCGGGGTTCGTCGACAAGATGACACCGGGCGGATTCCTGCCGAAATAGCCGTGTCGACGATCAGTCAGTTGCGGTGCCCGGGCTGCCGCAGCCTGATGACGTCCCACACGCTCGCGGCGCACATGGGCGGCACCGTCACGGTCGACGCGTGCCTGCCCTGCCAGGCGTTCTGGTTCGATGGCTACGAGAGCTTGCAGCTGACGCCAGGCTCCACTTTGCAGCTCTTCAGGATGATGGGCGAGCAGCCGCCCGCCGCGCGGCGCGCGATGCCCGCCGTCACGGCCTGCCCGCGCTGCACGATGCGGCTCGTCCCGGTCGAGGACCGGCAGCGCAACACGCGGTTCGAGTACCAGCGCTGCCCGCGCGGGCACGGACGTTACATCGCCTTCTTCGACTTCCTCAGGGAGAAGGATTTCGTCAAGCCGCTCTCGGACGCGCAACTCGCCGAGCTGCGGACCCAGGTGCAGACGGTCAACTGCTCGAACTGCGGCGCACCCGTGGACCTGCAGCACGCGTCGGCGTGTGGGCACTGCGGCACGCCCCTCTCCTTCTTCGATATGAGCCACGCACGGGCACTGGTCGACCAGTTGCAGACCGCCGAGGCGCGTCGCACCTCCGTGAGCACGACGCTGCCGATCGACCTGCTGCTCGCCAGGCAGGAAGCCGAGCACGCGTTTCCGCTCGAGCAGCGCGATTCGGCGTGGCTCAGCGATGCCGCGATTGCCGGTACGGTCTCCGCTGGCGTACGTGCCCTCGCGCGCTGGCTCGGCCAGCACTCCGACACCTGACAGCCAGGCCCGCCCCGCCTGCCCAGGGCCTGCCCTACCTGCCCTACCTGCCCCACCTGCCCTACTCGTTTGCTTTCAGCAGAATGAAGATGGTGATCGCGAGCAGGATCAGCAGCGTGATCTTGATCCAGCTCCAGGGCCGTTCGCCGGCGGCCGTGCCGGTGACGCCGTTGATGACGACCTGAAACGATTTCCCGCTGTACACGTAGGACAGCAGCCAGACCGGCACGAGGATGTGCTTGAAGGTCTGGCCCGAGTAGGTGGAGTTGACCACGAGGTTCCTGTAGGTATCGCCGGGGATCTGGTCGGCGCACATCTTCCGCAGGGCCGCGTCCATCTGCGCACGCGACCGTTGCGCGGAGGTGATGAGATCGAGCTGGTAGCGCTCGACGGTCCATCCTGACAGGTAGCCTGCATCGTACGGCACCAGCGAGTCGGTCGTCGGGAAGGGCTCGATCTTCTTCAGCAGCGCACCGTGCACGCCAGTGGACGCACAGACCAGATCGTCGTCGAAGAAGTGCGACAGCTCGCCCGACGCGGGGCTCCAGCGCACCTGGCGGCGGCGGTTCTTGCCGGACCCCGTGTAGTAGTACTCGCCGGATTCGGCGGTCCACCGCGCGTAGACCTTCGCGTCGAAGGTCCAGTACGGGAGATAGATGCCCTTGACGGTGTCGGTCATCGCCTTGCCGGCGAAGCCGTTGGGCGCGAGCCACTGCTTGCCGTACCACGTGCGAATGAGGTCGCGCGCCTGCGGCTCCGCCACCTTCATGGGCAGCAGCGACTCCGGGCGGATGGCGTCTTTCACCTGCTCGTAGGGCACGAGCGCGGTCGACCCGCAGAACTGGCAGGCCTGCGAGATCTTGCCGGGATCGAACACCGAAATCGCGTGGCAGCTCTGGCACTGGACGGAGACCTTCTCCGCCTGCCATCCGCGCGCGCTGTCGGGGATCGCGCGCAGCGCCGCCACGAGGTCGTGCTCGACGATGACCGTGGTGCCGTCGCGTTCCTGCAGTTCCGCGGGCGACTCGGTGCCGCAGTACGGGCAGATCAGCGCGTGCTTGGCCGGGTTCCACTGCGCCTCGCCGCCGCACGCCGGACACTCGAACTTCCGGCGTGCAACAGCGACCGCATCTCCGGGAAGAGGCGGCGGGACGTCCAAGGGACTACTTGAGGAAGTCGTCGATCGCCGCGCGCGTGATGCGCCACTGGCTGCCGATCTTCTTGCCCTTCAGATCCCCCGCCTCCAGGCTCGCGATCACGTCCGCTTCGGAGACCCCGAGTGCGGTTGCCGCGTCGGCGGGGCTCAGCAACTGCGGGATCCCACCGCCAGCGGCTCCTGCAGCTGCCGCAGCCGGCACGGGCGCCCCGGGTATTGGCGGCACGGCGCCTGCGGCGGGCGTCCCCTGCGCCAAGACGCCGCCCGTCTGGTTCATCATCTCGCGAGCGATCGCGAAGCCGACCGCCATCTCGGCGCCAACCCCACCCACGCTCGATCCGCCGCTCGCCATGCCCTGGGCCATCTGGAACTTCACGTAGTCGTTCAGGTTCCCGACCGCAGCCATGCTGGACCGCTTGTCGATCGCGGCTTCCACCTCCGGCGGGACCGACACGTTCTCGACGACGAACGAGGTCATCTCGAGGCCGTACTTGCCCTTCAGGATCGGGTTCAGTACCGGCAGCAGCGCTTCGCCCAGCTCGCTGTAGCGCGTAGCCATGTCGAGCACCGGCACCTTGGCGGTCGCGAGCGCTTCGCTGAAGGAGCTCACAAGGCGCGACCGCATCACGTCGGCGAACTCGTCGAGGCGGAAGTGGTTATCGGTGCCGGCGACCTCCTTGAGGAATTTCGCCGGCTCGACGATGCGGAAGTCGTAGGTGCCGAAGGCGCGGACGCGGACGATGCCGAAGTCCTGGTCCCGCATCATCACGGGGTTCGAGGTGCCCCACTTGTTGCCGGTGAAGACACGCGTGATGACGTAGTAGACGTCCGCCTTGAAGGGCGATTCGAAGCCGTACTTCCACCCCTGCAGCCGCGACAGGATCGGGATGTTGTCGGTGGTCAGCGAGTACTTGCCGGGGCCGAAGAGGTCCGCGAACTGGCCGAGGTAGACGAACTGGACGTTCTGCGACTCGCGAACGATCAGCTGCGCGCCGTTCTTGATTTCCTTGTCGTTGTCAGGCCAGCGGTACGAGAGCGTGTCACGCGAATCGTCGTTCCACTCGATGATCTCGATGAACTGGCTGCGGATGAAATCGGTCAGGCCCATGGCACCTCGCTCTGTGGTGCCGCCATTGTAAGCCCGTCTTGGCCAGCCGGATCCGGATCCCCACAGCGCTGCCGACTGGACCCACGGAGCTGTCCTTGCAAGTGAATGGGAGTCCACAGCACTGGAGGGCTCCATGGAACTGACGCCGATCGTCGTTGCGCTCGTGCAGCCGTTGCTCGCCCTGCTCGCGTCGCAGAACAACGAGGTGGCCTACCGGGTGATCCTCGGATTGGCGCTGATCGCAGCCGCCTGGATCGGGGCCGGGCTGTGGCTCATCAAGGGCGCGGAACGGAGTCGCCGCCTCAGGCGCTGAACCTCTGGGCGTTCGGGCTTCTTGTGCCTGAACCGAGCTGCCCTTTGCGCTATCCCACGTGGATGAATCGCTGCGCGGCCATCACCTGGTGCACCACCTCGAGCGTGCGGCGCAGATCGTCGGTGAATTCGATCGCGATGTGCCACATCGGTTCGTGATCGCGAGGGGTGGGCCGCTCGACGTGCTCCCGGACCACGCGCCCCCGCAGCGCCCGTTCGCCGTCGTCCAGTTCGAAGGTCACGAAGCCTTCCGGTTCACCGAGCGGCGTGTTTCGATGCACGGCCAGCAGCACACCCGTCTTGCTCAGGTTGACGATGTTGGCGGGCACGCCACTGAAGGTGGCGAACACGTCCCAGACGGGCACGCGGATGGCTCGGTACTGCACGCGACCTCCGACGGATGCGCGGGCCCGGCCCGGTGCTGCCGCGCCGGGGGCACGCCCATCCGTGTCACACGGGAAATCGGCCTCGAGCGCGAGCGCTTGACGCGCCGGGGCGCGAGTCGACCGACGGCTGTGCCACGCGCCTCCGAACCTGCTAGATTTGAGCTGGTCATGTCGCAGCGCAGAAAGGTCGTCATCGACCGCGCCGTGCCGCTCTCGCGGGAAGAGGTCGCCGCGACCTACAAGGTCAGCATCGGCGAACTTGCGGAAGCCGATCGCCTGGCGGAACTCGTGCGGCAGAAGGTGAAGCGACCCGGTCCCGTCGCGAAGCCGGCCACGCGCACCGCCCCGGCCCTGAAGATCGCATCGTCGGGCGCTCGCGTCAGCACCCTGCGCCGCGGCGTGCGCAAGAAGGGCTGACTCCGCACTCGATCGACGCCGTCGTGCCCACGCCGTCCCGCGACGTCTTCCTGAACATCCCCTTCGACCGCCAGGGTGAGCGGAGCTTTCTCGCGCTCATCGCTGTCCTCGTGGCGCTCGGCCTGAAGCCGCGCAGCGTCCTGGAACTCCCCTCTCAGCGTTCGCGCCTCGACCGGCTCGTGCAGATGATTCGCTCGTGCCCCTACTCGCTGCACGACCTCTCGCGCACCGGCCTCTCGCGCTCGTCCACCTTCCGCCTGCCCCGCTTCAACATGCCGTTCGAACTGGGCCTGGCGGTGGCCATCGCGATGACGACGGGCGACGCGCACCAGTGGTGGGTGATCGACACGAAGCCCCACCGGCTCGGTGCGGCGCTGAGCGATCTCTCCGGGTTCGACGCGACGATCCACGACGGCACGATCCGCGGCGTCTATCGCGCTGTCACGGACATCTTCGTCACGAAGGGGCGACCGCTCGAGGAAGACGAGTTCCTCTTCGTCTATCGCTCGGTGCGCGAGACGCATCGGCTACTCGGGCGCGAGACGTTCACCCACTACACGTTCCAGCAGCTGGTACTGGCGGCGACGGCGGCTGCGGCCTGGCTGCGACAGTAGTTGGGAAGGTCTGGCGTCAGGCTCTGGGCTCCAGGCTTTGGGCGGCTCGGCTTCGGGCTCGGCGCCTCGCGTCAGGGCTTCAGGCGATGCGCTATGGGCGCCGTGTAGAATCCCAGCGTCATGGATCAGCCCACGCGCCCCATCACGCCCGTTCGGTCAGCCCTCTCCGCGACAGCGTCTTCGCAGGCGGAGGTCACCACCTGTCCTCGCTGCGGCGAGACGCGGGAGCTTGCGAAGGTGAAGGGCTGCATCAAGTGCCTGGCGTGCAGCTTCAAGTTCGACTGTAACGGCTGGTAGCGGCGCTTCCATGCGCCTGCTGTTCTGGCTGCTCGCTGTACCGACTACGGCGCTGGGCGTCGTTGTTCTCCTGCTCACGTTGAGCGGCACTCCCCTCAGTGCCGCGACCCCGCTGTGGCTCTCGACGCTCGCGGCCGCCGGAGTGCTCGCGCTCGTGCTGCTGGCGTGGCGCACCCAGCAGCACGGACGCGCCCTGCTGGCCTGCGGGCTCATCATCATCTCGTGGGTCGCGTTCGCGGGCGCGATGCTGGTCAACGGCATCGTGCGGACCGCGAACTGGCACTGAGCGTCTCTTTCGAAGCTCGACCACCGCCCACGCTGTCCTTCTTGCATAGCCAAGCGGCACCGCGTCCAACGACGGGCGCGGCTCAATTGCGAAGGAGACATATGGCTGAGGCGTTGTCTGGAAAGAGGGTGGCCATCCTTGTGGCCGACGGGTTCGAGCAGGTGGAGATGACCGAGCCTCGTGCGGCGCTCGAGTCCGCAGGCGCACGCACGCAGATCGTGTCACCGGCCGATGGCCGGGTTCAGGGCTGGAAGCACTTCGACAAGGCGGACGTCTTCCCGGTCGACGTCCCGCTCAACGGCGCCAATGCCAGCGAGTTCGACGCGCTCCTGCTTCCAGGCGGCGTCGCAAACCCCGATCAACTGCGCGTCAACTCGAAGGCGGTGGCGTTCGTGCGCTCGTTCTTCGATGCCGGCAAGCCGGTGGCGGCGATCTGCCACGCGCCGTGGACGCTGGTCGAGGCCGGCGTCGTCGCGGGCCGACGGCTCACGTCGTGGCCCTCGCTCAAGACAGACCTGATGAACGCCCAGGCGCGCTGGGAGGATGCGGAGGTGGTCACCGATAACGGCCTGGTGACGAGCCGGAAGCCGGACGATATCCCTGCGTTCAACCGCAAGATGATCGAGGAGTTTGCCGAAGGGCGGCACTCCGCCTGACGTGCCCGCCGCCGTCGCACATGCATCGCTGGGCGCTTACACCACCGGCGCAGTTCGGGCGCTGCCGGCTGGCCCTCGCCACGCGACGTTACCGAGACAGCGGGGCGGCACTGCAGCTGCATATCGCGGAGGTCCCGGTGCCGATGGATCTGACGCCAGAGGAACTGAACTACATCAAGGCTGCGCTGACGCTCGTCCTGGCCGAGCGGGAGGAACTGATAGAAACCGGCCGACTGTCGAAGGAGCTTGGCGAGGAGACGGTTGTGCCGCCAATGCGCGAGTCCGCAACGTACGAGGAGACGCTGAGGACGATCCTGTCAAAACTGCAGTCGGCCTGAACCGCGTGCCGGAGGGATAGGGACGCCCGCGTGCGGCCGCGTCCGACGACGACGCACCTCAGGCGAACCGGGCCGCCATCGCCTGCGGGAACTCGGGGAAGTACCGCTCGATTGTCGGCAACTCGAACCGGCGCAGGATCGCCTGTGCCGGTTCCCGCGCGAGCAGGAACTCGAATGCGGCCTGCAGCAGTTCCTCGGGGTCGGCACCTGGGGCGTACCGTTCGACATCCGAAGGCCAAACCGTGACGACGTGGCTGGTCGTGCCGCCGCGATCGTCCTCTGTCGTGACGAGGTAGTCGTTGCCTCGTTCGTGACCAACCGTAATCGTCATGCGCCTGCTCACCATCACCTCGAGTCGGAGGTGATCTTACCGCCTCGGGATCGCCCGGTCCTCCCCCACCCTCGACACGCGCCGCACGCGGGTGCTGCGTCACCTGGTGCATGATCAACTTCAGGAGGTTGACGCGCATCGACGCGACGGGCTGTTCGGTCGCGCGCTGACCAATGCCCACAGGGAAACGAGAGTGATGACAGAGAAGATCGCAGAGAACAAGAGTCTTGTGCTGGCTGCCCAGCGCTGGATGGCCGACGAGCAGGGCATGGAACGGGCAAGCCTCGGTCCCGCCGAGTACGTCGCCTATCGCATGAAGATCTCTCCTGCGGAGGCGCAGGCGCTCGTGGCGGCGGTTTACAAGCTTGAAGGCGATTCCGACTAGCTGTCGGAGGGCTGCGCCTCCGGCCACGACGCCGCCCGCATCGATTGCCTCAGGTGGCCTGCAAGCCGTAGGTCCGGGGAGCGCAGGAAAGGCGTCCCCACCGGGACTCGGTGCAGCGGCGGCGAGAGCCGGCGCCAACCGGAAGATCGGTGGTGGATGCCCACGCGACGGAGCGTGAGCGAGGGAGAGTGGCGTCCCCACAAGAGATTGCACCCTTTGCCGCTGACCGCCGCAAGCTGCCGGTGACCACCCCGTTCGGCATAGCCGGTCGCCTACGCCGGTTCGCCGCCTAGCCTGCCCTTCCTACCCGGACCCGCCAGTGCGACGGCTGGCGGGTCCCTTCGACCCCTCCTGGTTGACCGGCTACCTTCTGTGCCGGGACAATCAGCACCGTGTCTGAACACGACCAGCCCGACAGCGGCACGTCCAGCAGTTCTACGCTCCTTGCGGAATGGCAACAGCACCGGCATGGAACGCTGAATGTCACGCTCGGTGACGTGATCGTCGTCGCAGAAGGGACCGTTGGCGGTCCCAAGCACTACGTGCTCGACGCCGAGCCGGGCTCCTACGTGATCCAGCCGGCGACGGCCGACCTGAGCATGTCGGGACACGCTCCCGCCGTCGTGATCGCGCCGCCTGAACTGGCGGTCGGCTTCGTGGTCGAGGGCGAACGCACCGATGAGGGCGTCGCGATAACCGCCGTCACCCCTGTTTGGCGGCAGTTGTTCGAGTCGATGTCGCAAAGCACCTCTGCGTTCTACGACCTCGACCCGAGGCAGATGGAAGAACTCGTGGCCGCTGCCTACAAAGCCGATGGCTGGGACGTGACGCTGACGCCGCGCAGTGGGGATCGAGGACGGGACGTTATCGCTCGCCGTGATGATGTGGGCTCGATCCGAATACTCGACCAAGTGAAACGCTACAAGCCCGGCCTCCTCGTGACCGCAGAAGAAGTGCGATCGATGGTCGGAGTGCTGAGCATGGACCAGCGGGCATCGAAGGCGTATATCACTACGACGTCCGGATTCGCGCCGCGTGTCGCTGAGGAAGTCGCCGCCTTGACGCCTACTCGTCTGGAGCTGCGTGATGGGAATGCACTCCGCTCGTGGCTCATACGTATTCTGCAGAAACGACACTGAGGGCGGTTCCCTACGGAACCGCCCTCGGGCCGTTCGTCCCTAGTGCACCTGCTCCATTGCTTCCACCTGTGCCGCGAGGATGGCGATGCGCTGCCCAATGGCGTCCTCGGCCACACGATGGAGCATGTAGCACACAGCAGCGATGATGTCGTCGGGACTCTTCATGTCGCGAATCCCACACAGCAGCACGTGATTGACGAGTTCGGCATCCATCTCGATGATGATGGGCTCAGTCGGCAGACCAAAGTCGTTATGCGGCATTGACGATCTCCTCGTAGGCGGATTCCACCGCGCTGCACAGCTCGTTGAACTCGAAGTAGCGCTCCGTCTTGTCGGCACGCTGCATCAGCTTGTTCGGCGTGATCGGCGCACCCTGCTGTTCGAGCACACGAGCGCAGAGATCGTCAAAGGACGCGTCGAGTGAGCCGCCGATGCGTTCGGCGACAGCGGGATAGAGATCCCGCATGCGGGTCCACAAACGTGCTTCGCCCGCGTGTTCACGGATCTTGATGACCCACGCGAGCATCTTCACAACCTTGAGAGCGCGATCTGCCTCCCAGCGGATGCAGAGGCGAGGCGACGAGTAACGAGGCGAGACGACTGGTTCGGAATCCATGCAGAAAACTCCCTTGCACCCGCAATGGGGTGCGGCAAAGTTTTCTGCGCGTGAGGCTGATCCCTAGCGCTTACTTACTGGAGGCGAGGTTTGGGTGTCCGTCCGTGAGCTCACGTGTCTTGCGCTCGTCAGACGTTGATGGACATGCAGCCTTCCGGGGCACCTTCCGCATCGTGCGTTGCGGCGGGCAGCGGCCTCCAGGTCGCCTTGTGTTCCCCGTAGGCGTGAAACCCTAGTCCATTTTGGTTCGGAAGTCAATCCACCCGCCATAAGGTCCGCACTTTGGCCGTGTATGCCTGCCGGTGCCGCCAAAATTTGGCTGATAGGCGACCGCCAGGACGTCGCCAGCCACCTACCCCGCACCCTTACCCCTAGCCGCCAGCCGGTCGCGTATAGGATCGCCAGAACAGCCGAGCCCGCTTTTACTGCTGTGGTAGCGGTTTTAAGCAGCGCCTTAAAACCTTTAAACCTAAGTGCTTATTACGCAGGTATTTACGATTGCACACAGACTGCCTTTGTGCATAATGGTGGTGCGGTCGGCATGGCTTGGCTTATAGCCGGGCTGCGCTAACTGCCGGGCTGCATGACCCACGGTCTCGCATGTGACCTGCTCGAAGCGACGACCCCGATGAGCAGGTGGGTTGCAGTTCGACTTTCCGCGGGTACCGGGAGCCCAGCGTGATGGTCGTCGAATGCGTGAGGGGTCCTCCCTCTCGCCACCTCCATTGGAGGTTCCCGTGTTCCGCCCGAAGTTCCTGCGGGCCAAAGCCATCCGCCTTCAGCGCGGACAGACCCAGAGCCAGGTTGCCCGACTGGCTCACATGTCGCAGCCCACCTACGCTCGCATCGAAGTGGGCCGACTGGTGCCGACCACCGACGAACTCGCCCGCATCGCGGCGGCACTGCAGATCGCTGATGCCCTGTCGCTGCTCGACGAGATGAACGCCGAGCCCGAGGCGGTGCAGCCGTGACGGTGGCCGTGATTGCCGTTCCCCGTCGCGATCTGCCGCTGGCCCTCGCCTTCTACGGTTCGCAGACGGCACGTATAGAAGGCACGCGTCGCGTGTATCTGCTGCACACCACCGACGGACCCATCACGCCGATGGCGTTCCATGATCTCGATGGCGAGCCGCTGGTCGAACTCCGCACCTTCCCGTCTCTGGACGCCGCTCGCCAGTGGTGCCAGCAGCAGGAGGTGCAGTGATGAACGCTGCTGCACACGACCTGCTGACGCGATATCGCGATCTCGGGTTCGAACTCGTGTTCTACTCGGCCCGGCGTAAAGGGCCGACCGATGATGGGTGGCCGAGCGCCGAGTATCGGATTGACGACTACCGCGAGGGCCAGAACGTCGGTGTGAAAACCGGCGTCGAGATCGCACCTGGGAAGTTCCTGGGCGACGCCGATTTTGATTGGGCGGACGGCATCCCGATGGTGAAGCGATTCTTCCCATCGACTGCATTCGGCTTCGGTCGCGAGAGCAAGCCGCTCAGCCACGCTTTCTACACAACGGAAGCGCCGTTCACATCGCTGAAGTTCGACCTCGATAACAAGACCCTCCTCGAACTCCGCAGCCGCAAACGGGACGGCACCATCGGCTACCAGACGATGGTCCCACCGTCGCTGCATCCGAGTGGCGAGATGGTCACCATGAAGATGTGCGACAGCCTCGGCCACGTCGAGGTCAAAGCGTTCGTGCGAGCCGGGACGCTGTATGCCGTGTTCTGCGCCGTGACCTACTGCTTCGGTGTCGGGTCGCAGCGGTTCAAACATGAACCGCGACTCGCCTTCGCTGGCTTCCTCCTCGACCTCGGTCTTGAACCCGACGAAGTCATCACGATCGGCGAGTGCGTGGCGGAGTTGACCGGCAACACCGTCGCGAAGGTTCGCGGCGAGGTCGAGAGCACCGTTGAACGTCGCACCAACGGTGGCGCCGTGACAGGCGGACCGCACCTTGCCGACGCCATCGGCCCGAAGGGCAAGACGGCCATTACGTTGATCCGCAAGTGGGTCGGCCGCGTTGTGGACGCCACCGAGGGTACCGACCGCGACGAACTCGCCCTGTTGCAGCGCATCGAAGCACTGAACGAGCGGTTCTTCATCGTGGATGTCGGCACCGACACGGTGATCGGCGAGGAGATTGAGCACAGCGACGGGCGTCGTCGTTGGTCTGAGTTTGCCTTCCGATCTTTCGAGGACTTCAAGCGCAAGCTGGTAAAGGAACGCCCGGTTCCGCAGAAGGGCCGTAAGCCAACGGCGTTCGCGGAGCTCTGGCTGCAACACGAGAGGGGGCGGCAATATGACCGGCTGGTCTACGCGCCGCCGGGTTCGCCGGTGACCGTGGGGTCAAAGGATCTTCAAGGCTGGCGTGGTTTCACCGTGGAACCGGCACCGGGTGACTGGTCGCCTATCGAGGAGTTCATCCTCGACATCATTTGCGACGGCGACAAGGATCTCGCATCGCTGACGCTGGACTGGATGGCGGCGCTCGCCCAGAAGCCGGGCCGTCACGCGGAGACTGCACCGGTCGTGATCGGCGGGCAGGGCACCGGCAAGAACTTCTGGGCTGAGACGGTGCTGGCGCACAGCTTCGACGGTCGCCACGCCAAGGTCACGACCAATACTCGGCAGATCGTCGGCGAGTTCAACAAGCTGCTGTCGGGCACCTGCCTTGTCGTGCTGAACGAGGCCGGGCTGACCACGCAGGCCGAGGTCAACGCTATCAAGGGGCTGATCACGGCTCCAACGGTGTTGATTAACCGCAAGGGTATCGACGCCGTGGACGAGCCATCGATGCTGCACTTCATCTTTCTGTCGAACGCAGGTCCCGGCTCGGTGATGAAGATCGAGCCGGACGACCGTCGTTTCATCTTCTACAAGGTGTCGGAGCGCCGCAAGGAAGACATCGCCTATTTCGCATCTCTGTATCGCCATCTGGAGAACGGCGGTCGAGCCGCCATGTTGGACGCGCTCCTTCGTCGTGACGTCAATTGGGACCGACTGCGCATCGCACCTCGCACTGCACCCAAACAGCAGGCCAAGCGGGCGAACTGGAGTCCCGTCACGTGGTTCCTCTATCTGCAGATGCGGGAGCTGGGACAGGACCATTGGGCGAACTTCGAAATGAAGAACGACCGCGACCGAACGAAGGTTCGGCGTGTGGTGAAGGCAGACCTCGCTCGTGAGTATGGGTTCTATCTGCAACACCAGCTGAAAGCCCGCGACCTTCCGGGCGATCCGCAGACAGTGCTCCAGGACGCGTTCCGGGCGATGTTCGCCGCCGACGGTGACACCGCCGAGTGGAATTTCAATCGGCCGGTGAAGGTTGAAGGTGTCGCGACCCGAGACTTCTGGACCCTGCCCGACTGGGCCGACTTCAAGGCTCGGTTCGCCAAGTTCTGCGGCGACTCGTTGGACGACTTGGAGATCTCCGATGCCGAACAGCAGTCGGCCTATGAAGGCGAGGCGGTCCCGACGTCCAAGGAGGCCGAGGAGGCCGAGGCGAGGGCGAAGGCAGCAGTCGGGGCGTTGATCGGGCAGTCGGCGTTGGCCGTCGAGGAGCCGATGTGATGGCTTCGGCGGTAACAGTCGGTTACGGGTCGGTTACAGGACCGGGTGTAACCGGTTTGTGCCCGGTTTTGCTGGAGTTTCCGGGCTGGTTACAGGGTTACACCTTCTCTCTTAAAGGTGGGCCAGTAATACACAGCCACCCGCACAGCCACCCGGAACCGGGTGGCAATACCGGCGGCGGGTTTGGAGCCTGTAACCCCTGTAACCCTGTAACCCGCGACAAATGGTCAATGTTTACCGGCCCAAACCGGTTACGCCGCGACCGTAACCGCCACCTGCCGTTGCCTGTAACCGGCACGCCAGCACAGCGGCACGCAGACGGCCAACGCTTGATGCCTGCCCTTCACAACCAGCACACGGAGCGCACCCTATGAGCGATCTGGTCGGCAAGCGCGGCCGAATGGCCCTCGCCGAATCACGCCAGTGCACCGCGACCAATCGCAACGGCGAGCGGTGCGGACGTGCCTCAATACCTGGCGGATTCGTCTGCAACCTGCATGGCGGGAACGCTCCGCAGACGCTGAAAGCGGCGCAGCAGCGATTGCTCTCGCTGATCGAACCGGCTCTCGACGTTCTGCACTCCATTCTGCGCATCGCGCCTGCCTGCACGGTGTGCGGCCGTCGCGATGACCTCAGCGCCGTGGTCGCAGCGGCCAAGGCCGTGATCGACAGGGTGCTCCCCAAGCTCCTCGACGTGCAGGTGTCACGCGCACCGGAACCCGCGCTCTGGGTGGACTACATGCCCGAGGACCAACTGACGCAGGTGGTGACGTGGATCGAGGAGGCCGAGGGTCGCATGCGTCGCGGCGAACGTGCCTTCTACCGACCGACGGCACCCGTGATCGACGTGCCGAGCACCGGCACTAACGACGCGGATGACTCGGTGCTGCTGTAAGGGTCATGCCCCAAGGGGATTTGTCCATATGTCCGCTAACCCTATGAAGCCCGATCCTTTAGACACACCCCGAGCCGTGCTCGCCCGGTTCCGAGATCGCGGTCTCGAGTTCCGCGTCGAGGGCAATCGCCTTCGCGTCCTGAACGGCTGGCGCACCCTGCCACGTGAGGACCGCGCTGTGATCGAGCGCCACCGCAGCGCGTTGATTGTGCTGGTGGCTGCCGAACAGCAGAACGCGGCGTCCACACCACCAGCACCGCCGGAGCCGGCACGACCGGCCATCGCACCAGCGGAGTACGGCTCGCTGGGTCTGTATGTGTTGAACGGCGTGGTGACCCACGCTCTCGGCGACCAGTTCGCCGCCGATGTAATCGCCGGACGCATCTCGCGTTCCGAAGCACTCGACATGCAGCAGACCGCCGAGCGCACCAAGCGTGCCCTGCGGAATGCGAAACCTTGGAGGATCTGATGGCTGCAACAAAGGAAGAACTCGCCGCTCGTATCGCCGCCGTGAAAGCGCGGACCCGGCCCGGCAATGGGCAGGTGCCGCAGATGCGTATCGCCTGTGCTGCACCGTCACGGACGCCGACGCCGACACCGACACCGACTGCTGTCGCGCCGACCACCGAGGAGGCACCTCCGCCCGAGCCTGTGCCCTCGACGCTGATTCGCAAAGTGCTCGCGAACCGCGAGCGTCCCACCGAGGACGCGAAGACGCACTACGTGCGCAGCTTGCTCAAGGCCATGACGCCGCGTCCGCCGGAGCCCGATCCTGCTCCACGTCAGCTCCGCGTCACGCGTGCCGCCACGGAAGACGACGTGGCTCCGCCCGCTCCGCCGAGCGTGATCGACAGGATCCAGAAGATGCGAGGTGCCAAGTGAACGACTATCGAGATCCCGTTGCCGAACGCGAGGCCGCGAAGTGCCTCGACCTGCTCACCACCGTCCAGCAGTCCCTCGACGCCTTGACGCCCGAGCGTGATCGGCTGGTCGCCAAGCGCGATGCGATCCGCGAAGCCATGCGCACCCGTGACGTGAACATCGACGAGTGCACTCGCCAGATCGAGGTGATCGAGACGGACATTCGCGCCATCGAAAACGGCTATCCCACCAGCACTGGCTCGCCTGCCGTGTGGAAGCTGATGGAGGGGAAGCCGGGCATCACGTCGCTGGAGCGCCGCATCGCGCAGCTTCGCGCCGAACACGCCGAGTGGCAGCGACGGGCGACGTGGAATCCCGACGCCAAGGGGCAGTATCGCTTCGTCGGTCGCTACGCCAACTACACGCACCCCGACGGGCACCGCGTGATGCCCGGCGAGGTGGTCGAGTTGACCAATCGACAGGCCGAGAACTGGCGCGACCTGTTTGAGCCTGTGAGTTAAGCGGAGGGGACGTCGGCAGGTGCCGGGTGTGCGCCTGACTTCGCAAAACCATCGTTGGTCCCCTCCGCCAGTCCGTCGCTGCGTTCGTTCTTCGCAGGGTCGAATGCACCGGGCTGACCATGTTGCCAACGATGGAACACCTCTGGCCTCTGGGCGCGAAGGCCAGCGTTAGCCGAGGCGGTCTTCCTTGTTCACCCCCGCCGTGCGGCACGCGCCCGCTTTATGCGCAGCAGTCCGACTGTTGTGGCGGACAGCGTTGATCGCCGTAGGAGCAGAACACGCAACAGTCGCCGGGCTTGGGACGCAATAGCTGCCCGCACGCTGTGCATCGATAGAAGAACACGCAGGCATTTGTGGGCATCGTCTCGATGGCGGAATGACCACACACCGGGCACGTGATTGTTGCCCTTTGCGTCTGCACAGCGCGAGTATACCGCCGCGACACACTGCCCGTGCCATACCCAGATGTGAGGTGACTCTAATGCCGACCCAGGTTGATACCGACCGCATTGCCGCATTGCAGGCCATGCGCGCCAGCCGCGTTGCCGAACTCGAGACCATCGACGCCGCTAGCGATTACGGCAATCCGCGCCGTGGCCTGCTGCTGGCCGACATTGCCGCCCTCGACCTCGGCTTCCCGACCACGGCGGGAACGCTGGAGGTGTGGGACTTGATGAAGGAGCGGCCCGGCCTGCTCGACTTGCAGCGTGTGGCCGGGTAGCGGCGAGCTGGTGATTGTCCGCGCCGATCGGCGACGGCCACAATTAGGGCATGAACCAAATCGCACCGGAAAGGATGCATGTATGAGAGCAGCAATCTACGCTCGCCGGTCAAACGAGCAGACCGGCCGAAGCGAGGAAAGCAAGTCGGTAACCCGGCAGGTGGAAAATGCTCGCGCCTTCGCCACCGCTCGCGGTTGGACGGTGCTGGACGAGCACGTTTACGTGGATGACGGCATTTCGGGTGCTGAGTTCGATCGGCGCCCCGGTCTGCAGAAGCTGCGTGCTGCCTGTGACCATCGGCCTCCGTTCAACGTGCTGATTGTGTCGGAGCAGAAGTCGCTCGGCCGCGAAGCCTACGAGACCAACTTCCTGATCAAGGAGCTGGCACAGAGCGGCATCGACATCGTCGAGTATGTGCACGGTCGTTCGCTGGTGCCGAAGACGTCGCTCGACAAGGCGCTGTCGTCCATGCAGTCGTTCGCGGATGAAACACACCGCGAACAGACCCGCGAGCGTGTGCATGAAACCCACAAGCGGCTCGCTTCCAAGGGGTTCGTGACCGGTGGTCGCGTGTTCGGCTACCGGAACGTGGACATCTGCTTCGGCGAGGACGCGCACGGTCGCCCCTTGAAGTCGCACGTCGAGCGCCGCATTGTGCCCGAGGAAGCTGCCGTGGTGGTTCGCATCTTCGAGATGTATGCCGCTGGTGACGGGCTGAAGAAGATCGCGAAGACGCTGACCGTCGATGGTGCCCCGAAGCCTGCACCTTTTGCTCGCAAGGACGGACTGGCACCTGTGGCCGCGTGGTCACCCTCGACCATCCGCACCGTGCTGTGTCGCGATCTGTATCGCGGTCGCGTGGTCTGGAACCGCAGTCGCAAGCGCGATGACTGGGGACAGGTGGACCAGAAGCCGCGACCGGCCGACCAGTGGGTCGAGACCACGGTCGAAGAGTTGCGCATCGTCTCCGATGACCTCTGGCATCAGGTGGCGAGCAGGCGCGCCGACGTCGAGGGTCGCACCGTGCGGTTCGCTAGCGGTCGCCTTTCGGGACGGCCACCGAAGCACGAGGCTCGCAACCTGCTGGCCGGATTGGCCACCTGCGGTCTGTGCGGTGGAGGCCTCGTCGTCGAGACCACCAAGCGGAAGAACGGCCGACGCGCCGAGTATGTGTGCCACCGGCACCGGCACACCGGCGTCTGCAAGAACGATTTGCGGTTCCCCGCCGACCTGCTGAACGAGCAGATTCTCGCGGACGTCGAGGCGCATGCGCTGACGCCCGAGGCCATCGAGCAGGTGGTAGCCCTGTCTGAACGTGACGATCTCCGCGAACGGCACGAATCGTTGACCAAGCAGATTGCCGACAAAGAGAAGCGGGTCGCGAACCTGCTCGAACTGCTCGAACTCGGTCGCGGTCAGGCCACGCTGCTGGACAAGCTGGCCGAGCTCGAAGGGCAGGTGGTGGATCTGAAGCGAACGCTTGCTGATCTGCAGCCGGTGCCGCGAGTGCCGCGACAGGTGCTGGAGGACCGCCTGAACGACTGGCGGCGACTGTTGCGCCAGAGCACCACACAGGCTCGCGCTGTGTTGCAGCGGGTGCTGGCCGGGCGCATTGTGTTCACGCCTCGCGGTGAGAGCTATGACTACCGAGCCGAGACCCGCTTCGATCGGCTGTTCGCCGGCTTTGTCGTGAAGGTGCCGCAGCCTGCACTCGGGCTCGACTGGTCACAGCCTGCCGCTGAAGGGCTGGAGCACCTGCGACCGGAGGACTGCATCGACTACGACTACGGCAAGCTGTTGGAGCGGTTCTGCGGTAAAGGGGTGGCGTCCCCACCGGGATTCGAACCCGGGTTTCAGCCTTGAAAGGGCCGCGTCCTAGGCCTCTGGACGATGGGGACGCTCGTTGGGAGCCCCTAAGAATACCACGGACCCGCGCGTGCAACGCAACGCACGGATGAGATCGCTGTGCGCCACGCTGAAGCGTGGCGCCTACGACTACCAGAGGCCGAGGCCCATCGCCCAGAGCCACGAAGCGCGAAGCGCCGAGCCCGGAGCCGACAAGCCCCGAAGCCGACAGCCCGGAGCCCGAAGCCTCACGCTCTGGGGCCCCCGCCCATCGCCCATCGCCCATAGCCGCGAAGCGCGAAGCGCTGAGCGCTACGATGCCACCGCCTTGGTCCCCGTGCGGTCGAGGCACTCGGCGATCTTGCCCGGCATCTGCAGCAGCGTGGCCACGTGCATCGCCGCGCCGCGCGCGATCGCTTCCTTGGGCATCCCGAACACCACGCACGACTGCTCGTCTTCCGCGAGCGTCTGCGCCCCGGCCTGTCGCAGCGCGAGCAGTCCGTCTGCGCCGTCAGCGCCCATGCCGGTCAGGATGACGCCCACCATCGGCACCCCCTTGAGCTTCGCCGCCGAGTAGAACAGCACGTCGACCGCAGGCCGCTGGAAGTGGACCGGTGGGCCGTCGCGCAGTGCGGTCCGCAGTTGCAGCCCGAACCGCTCGACGATCATGTGGTGATCGCCAGGCGCGACGTAGACGGTGCCCTGCTGCAGCACTTCCCCGCCCTGCGCCTCGACGACCCGCATCGGGCAGGTGGCGTTGAGCCGGTCGGCAAACGCCTTCGTGAAGCCAGCAGGCATGTGCTGGACGACCAGCATCGGCGGGATGTCCGCGGGCATGCGCGTGAGGAGCGACTCGATGGCCTGCGTGCCGCCGGTCGACGCCCCCACGAGGATGACCGACCCGGGCGACTTCATGCTGGTGCGCGCGAGCGTCGGCCGCGGCGCGGGCGTCGTCTGCAGCGGCGTCAGCCTCACCGGTCGCGTGCGCAGCGCACGGATGCGATCCGCGATCTGCTCAGCCACCTGTCCGACCGACCCAGGTCCCCCAGGCTTGGCAATCACGTCGATCGCGCCGATCTGCAGTGCCTCGACGCTCGCCGCCGATCCCTTCTGCGTGATCGACGAGACGATGATCACCGGCATCGGCTTGTGTTCCATGACACGGCGGAGGAACGTGAGCCCGTCCATCCGCGGCATCTCGATGTCGAGCGTCATCACGTCGGGGTTGTGCTTGAGGATCATGTCCCGCGCGATGAACACATCAGCGGCACCACCCACCACTTCGATCCCCGGCTCGCGGTTCAACGCGTCGGTGAGCATCTTGCGTACGATGGCGGAATCGTCCACCACCAGCACGCGCATCGGCCGAATCGCCACGACGGTCCCCCTATCCGATCTCGGCCCGCACCAGCACGGGGCGATCGTTGACCGCCAGCACGATGCCCTGCTCATCGGGCGCCGGAATGCCCGCCAGCGTCACCTCCGGATGCGCCAGGTCGAAACAGTGTTCGGCGCCGAGCGACGTCAGCCACGTGCCGCACACCATGTTCCCGAACTCCCCGACCATGTCGTGCAGTTCGGCGTTGTTGTACGTGTCGTTCTCGTCACAACCGAGGAACGCGCCGAACAGCTCCCGGGCGAGCGGCGCTGGCGCGATCACCGTCACCCGCCCGCACATCGGGCCGGCGAAGCGCACGGCCGAATAGAACCACTGCTCCTCGACCGGAATCTGGGCCAGCACCTCCGGCGTTGCCGCGTCGGTGAACGCGAAGAAGCTCGTCTCGCAGACGTTCGCGGTCGCCTGGACCAGCGGCTCGCGCAGCTCAGGCGTTAGCGTTTTCGGGGCAGACTTCGCAGAGGACATCGCGGAACATCTCCGGGGCAAAGGGTTTGCTCAGGTAGTGGCTCACGTGCAGGTCGCGCACTTCCTCGCGACGCGCATGCGATCCGTCGGTGGACACCACCACGCGCTTGATGTGGGCCCAGTCGCGCTGCGACATCTCGCGCAGCAGTTCGGTGCCGGTCATCACCGGCATGTTCAGGTCGGTGAAGACGGCGTCGATCCGCTCGGTTTCGAGGATCGTCAGCGCCTCCTTCCCGTTCGAGGCTTCCGACACGATCACGTCCGCCCCTGACAACCGCAGTGCACGGCGAATGAGCGCCCGCATCATCGCGGAGTCGTCGACCACAAGGATGTTCATTGGCACGGCTGCTCCACCCATCTGCTAAAGCACCGCGGCCGCCACCTGGCTGCCGCTCAGCTGTACGGTCCCGTCCGCGAGATCGATCGTGACGTTGCGCGCCACGGTCCCGCCGACGTGTTCCTTCTCCACCATCACGCCATTCCGCCAGAGCATCTGCCGCGCGGCGAGCACGTTGCGCTTGCCGACCGACGGCTCCATCGCCGGGCCGCCGTTGATCGTGGCGCCGCCGACCAGGTGCACGCGGCACCGGGCCTTCACCGCTCCCTGCGCGAACGCGGTCTTGAACAGGAGCGGAATGCCGGTGTCGGCAAAGGCGCCGGGCTGGCTGCTCGCGCGGCCCGGGTTGATCTTCGAGTCGGGCAGCAGCACGTGGACCATGCCGCCGACCTTCGCCGCCGGGTCCCACACGCACACCGCCACGCAGCTCCCCAGCGCGTGCGTGACGATGACGGCGTTCGGGTCGTTCGAGACGGCAAACTCCCCGATGCCGATCACGATGCGTTTTCTCGCCACGCGCGGCGCTGGCTCGATCGCCAGGGACGTCCGGTTCACAGGGCCTCCAGCTGATAGGCTGCGGGGGCGACCCACCGCAGCCGGTGCGTGATGCCGTTCAGGCTCTCGGAGTGCGAGATGAAGAGGTAGCCGCCCGGACGCAGGTTGCGCTCGAGCGCGGAGACGACGCGCTGCTGCACGGCGCGATCGAAGTAGATCATCACGTTGCGGCAGAAGATCACGTCGAACTTCCGGTCGAAGGTCGGCACCTCCAGCAGGTTGATGTGCCGGAAGTCGATCTTCGAACGCAGCTCACGCCGCACGCGCGCGAACCCGGCCGACTCGCCGAGCCCCTTCTCGAAGTACCGACGCAGCACGGGGGTCGGCAGCTTCTCCACCGAAGCAAGCTTGTACACTCCCGCCGATGCCGCCTTGAGCGCCTTCGTCGAGATGTCGGACGCCACCATCCGGAAGTCCATCGGCGGGTCCAGCTCGGACAGCGTCATCCCGATCGTGTACGGCTCCTCGCCGGTCGACGAGGCGGCGCACCAGATGTCCATGGGCCGGCGCTCGCGACGGAACTTCGGGACGACAGTCTCCGCCAGCAGCGTGAAGTGCTGTTCTTCGCGGAAGAAGTACGTATGGTTGGTCGCAATCGAGTCGAGCAGCAGCACGAGTTCGTCGCCGCTGCGATCGCGTTCGAGGTACGCGAGGTACTCCGCGAACGTGCCGAGCGACAGCGCACGCAGCCGCTTCTGCAGCCGCGCCACGACCAGCGGCTTCTTCCCGTCGTGCAGCGTGATGCCGCTGCGCTCGTAGACGAGCGCGGCGATCCGCTGCATCTCCCGGTCGGTCAGGACCAGGTCCTCACCAAGGACTGGCATCAGCGGCTCCTACGCGGCGCGGGCGAAGACAGTGTCGGTCGAGAGCACCTTGTCGAGGTCCAGCAGGAGCTTGACCGTCCCCTTCACCTTGGCGACCCCCTGCATGTACTCCGTATCCAGCCGCTCGCCGAAGTCGGGCATCGGCTCTATCTCGTCGCTCGAGATGTTCAGCACCTCGGACACGTAGTCCACGACCATGCCGAGCATGACGCGCCGTGCCTGCAGCTCGACCTCGACGACGATGATGCAGGTGCGCTCGGTGCTGTCCTCGACCGGCAGGTTGAACTTCAGCCGGAGGTCAACAATCGGGATCACCTTGCCCCGCAGGTTGATCACGCCCTTCACGTGCGACGGCACCTGCGGCACGCCGGTGATGTCCATCATCTTGATGATCTCGCGCACCTTGAGCACGGGCACGCCGTACTCTTCCTGCGCCAGCGCGAACGTCAGGTACTTGCCTGCCGCCGACTCGTTCTTCGTCTCCTCGCTCATGGTTCTCTCCTGCTACGCTGCCGGCGCAGCTACGTCGCTGTCATCAATCAGGGTCACGATGCCGTGTGCGTCGAGAATGAGGCCGATCCGTCCGTCGCCGAGGATGGCACCGCCCGCCACCCCACGCACGCCGGCGAAGGCGTCGCCGAGCGACTTGACGACCACTTCCTGCTTGCCGACCAGCCGGTCGACGACCAGGCCCACCAGTCGCGTCTCGTCCTCGACGACGACCACCGTCGCCTCCGAGGCATCCACGCGGGGCGCGCCGGTGTCGAACAGGTCGCTCAGCCAGATGAGCGGCACCAGCCGGTCCCGCACCTGCACGAGCCGCGGCACCTGCTGGATGCAGTGCACCTGCGCGGGAGTCGGCCGCAGCGACTCCCGCACGGCAAACGTCGGAATCACGTACCGCTCGGAGCCGGACGCGATGATCAGGCCGTCGAGGATGGCGAGCGTCAGCGGCAGCTTGATGGAAATCGTGGTGCCGGCGCCCTGCGTGCTGGCGATCTCGATTCGGCCGCGCAGGGCGTCGATGTTGCGGCGCACGACGTCCATGCCGACACCGCGGCCCGAGATCTCGGTGACCTTCTCCGCGGTCGAGAAGCCCGGCTTGAAGATCAGCTGATGGATCTCGTCGTCGGTCAGCTTCTGGTCTGGTGAGACGATCCCCTGGGCGACGGCCTTGGCGAGAATCCGCTCCTTGTTCAGGCCACCGCCGTCGTCAGCCACCTCGATGATGATGCTGCCGCCCTGGTGGAAGGCGCGGAGCCACATGTGGCCGACCTCGCGCTTGCCCGCGGCGGCCCGCTTCTCGGCCGACTCGATGCCGTGATCCATGCTGTTGCGGATCATGTGCATCAGCGGATCGTTGATGTCCTCGACGACCTTGCGATCGAGTTCGGTGTCCTCGCCGACGAGCGTCAGCTCCACCTGCTTGCCCGACTTGCGTGAGAGGTCCCGCACGAGGCGCGACATCTTCTGGAAGGTCTGGCGGATCGGCACCATGCGCATCGACATCGCGCCGCGCTGGAGGTCGGTGGTGATGCGCCGCAGCTGCGCCAGGTTCCTGGTGAGTCGCTCGTCGCCGATACGCGCGAGCGCGGGGCTCTCGTGAATGAGCGACTGCAGGATGACCAGCTCGCCCACCATGTCGACGAGGCCGTCCAGCTTTCGCGTGTCGACCTTCACTGTGGCGTCGATGGCAGACTCGCGGCTGCCGGCCGGTTGCGCTGAAGCGGGTGCCTGATTCGTCGCCGCAGGCGGTGCCGGCGGGCCGCCGGCCGTCATGGGGGCTGCGGCACGGGGCGCTGGAGCAGACGGCATGGCGGCAGGCGCGGTCGTCGGCGATGCAGAAGTCGATGCCGACGGTGCCTCGGCTGGTGCGGCTTCCGGCCGGATCGGGACGGCGGGAGCGGCCGCAGGCGTCGGCTCCAGGATGAACGGCGCGTCCGAGGCCGGCTTCGGCTGTCGGTTGACCGACGAGCCATTCGCCATCAGCTCTTCGAGCGCCTCGATGAGCGACAGCCGCTCGGCGCGCAGGTTCTTGCCGGTGGCGCCCGCGGAACGTTCCGCGATGTCCGTGATCAGCGCCGTCAGCAGATCGACCGACTTCAGCACGATGTCGATCTCGACCGAGCCGACCGGGTGCCGTCCGCTGCGGCAACGATCGAGCAGGCTCTCGACCGTGTGTGCGAAGTGCTGCACCGTCACGAGCCCGAGCGCCCCCGCGTTCCCCTTCACGGTGTGGAACGGACGGAAGACGTCGTTCAGCAGCGTCTTGTCGTCGGGCGCCTCTTCGAGCCGCAGCAGCGTCGCCTCGATGGTGCCGAGGTGGTCGAGCGCTTCGGCGACGAACATGGACGAGAGCTCCGCGTCACCGCCGAGCGCGTCGACATCGCCGCGCAACTCGTCGTGCGCGCGCCAGTCGCTCCATTCCGTCTTCAGGCGCGCCCCGAGCTGCTCGATCGGCTCGTGGGCGAGGGCGCGCAGGCGACCCGCGGCGTCGGCCATCCCGGCGGCGTCGAGGTCGGCGGCCACCGCTTCCACCTGTGCGGCCACCACTTCCGGCGAGGGATCGAGGATGGCGTCGCAGGCAATGCGACCGAGGCGGTGCTCGATCTCGCTACAGAAAACCTCGCGTGTGTGGTCCATGGGTGCTGCTCTGGCGGAACGGCGTGCTGTGCGTGCGGCCGTTGTTCTTTGGGGTAATCGGCCCGCGTCTGGGCGCCTTGATGCCACCTTTGTGGACGGCGGCGCCCGGGCCGGCCTCCTCGCGGAGCGCTGCGACCTGAGCAGGCCGCGGCGCCCGGAGGAGATACGCGCGTTGCGTGGTTCGCGTTACGCGGCCTGCTCGTCGTCGAACGGGATGAACTCCTCGGCCGACGGCTTGCGGGTCATGCTGAGCAGCTTCTTCGAGGACCCGCCGCTCTTGCGCGTGAGGCGGGAGGCCTTCGGGTCCGCCTTCTTACCGGTGACGAGCGCCTCGAGGCTGGCCGAGCTCGACATCGCGACTTCGGCCTGGGCATGGAGTTCCTCGCTGGCGGCGGCCGTTTCTTCCGCTGTCGCGGCCGTGCCCTGCGTGAGCTTCTCCATCTGCTGGACCGCCTGGCTCACCTGGTCGATCCCCTGCGCCTGCTGGCGGCTCGCCTCGCTCACCTCTTCCACGAGCCCCTTCACGCGGGTCACGCTCGTGGTGATCTCGCCGATGAAGGTCGTGACCTGCTCGACCTGCGACGCGCCCTTCTGGGCCTTCGCAATCGAGTCCTCGATCAGTCCGGCCGTGTCGCGGGCGGCCTGCGCGGAGCGCTGCGCCAGGCTGCGGACCTCGTCGGCGACCACCGCGAAGCCCATGCCCGCTTCACCGGCGCGGGCCGCTTCCACCGCCGCGTTCAGCGCGAGGATGTTCGTCTGGAACGCGATCTCGTCGATGGTCTTGATGATCTTCGAGACCTGCTGGCTCGACTCCTTCATGGCCGTCATCGACTCGACCATCGAGACCAGGGCTCGATTCGACTCCTGCACGCGGGTGTCGACCGCACCGATGAGGTCTGCCGCCGCGCGCGAGTTCTCCGCGTTCCGGCGCGTCATCGACGCCATCTCCTCCATCGAGGCCGAGGTCTCCTCGAGCGACGCCGCCTGCTCGCTGGATCCCTGCGAGAGGTGCTGTGACGAGGACGCGACCTGCTGGGCCGCAGCCGCGACCTGCTGGGCGCCGCTCGTCAGCGTTGCGGTCTCGGCCTTGAGCGGCTTGATGATGTTCTTGTCGGTCAGCCAGTAGGCGATGCCGACCGCCGCCAGCAGGCAGCCGAGCGCGATCAGGAGGAACTGCTTCTCCATGGACGCCTTCGTCGCGTCCGCGGCGTCGAGCGACTGCACGACCTCGAACGCACCGTGCACCTCGCCGACCTTCCAGTTCTCCATGTGCGCGCCGGTCGGGTCGAGCCCCTGGTCATTCCCCCAGAGCTGCTTCGAGGTCTTCGGGTCGCCGTGGCAGAGCATGCACTCCTCGGTCAGCTTGATCGGCCGGAAGTAGCGGATCGCGTTCTTCTCCGTGTCGACCTCGAAGTACTCCGCGGCGCCGGTGCTCTCGAACATCTTCAGCACGCGCGCCTCGACCGGGTCGGGCTCGTTCTGCGGGTTCCGGGGCTGGAACTTCGGGACGCGCACTTCGTAGCCGCCCTCGTGCGCCTTGGCCATCGCCGCGCGCCACGCCGTTACCACCGGCACGGCGGCAACCACCTTCTCGCGCTCGCCCTTGTCGGCCCACTCGCGCAGGCTCTGCGCGGAGAAGATGCCCTGCTGCCACTTGATGGCCATCTGCTCGCGCATGGACTCGGCCGACAGCACCACCGCGCGGGCTTTCTCGACGTACTGCGTTTGCATCTGCTGCCCCGACGAGCGGTCGTAAATCACGCTCAGCAGGACGCCGAGCGCGAAGACGGGGCAGGCGGCGACCAACAGGATTTTTGTGCTCAGACTCATCACACGTCCGTGAGAAAACGCGGGCACTTCGAGCCCGCACCGTTAAAGTGCGTCGGGCCTGGGCAAGAGCGCCGAGGCCTACTGCCGTGCTAGATGTCCAGTCAATCGGCGGGACAGGAACGCACTTTATGGTTGAGGCTGAAGGGGGATAGACCAAAGTGGGATGGGCCAGCGCCCAGGAGTGGTAGGGCGCGATGGGAAGAACAAGTGAGACGTCAGACTGCAGACGTTCGAAGCGACTGCGGCGCTCGCCACCGCCAGCTTCCTCAGTTCTGCATTCTGATTTCTAACGTCTAACGTCTAACGTCTCTACGCCGCTGCTTCCGCCTCGATGAGGCTCACGCCGAGCGTGATGGCGAACGGCGCCTTCGAGTCCTTCGTCTGGAAGCGCAGGGTATATCCGCTCGTGTCGCCAACGTCGGCCAGCGGGACGTACGGGTTGTTCGCCGCGGTATCCGGCAGCGAACAGACGCTCTTCACCGAGTTCTCCCCGGCGTACGCGTGCAGGCGACCGGCGACCAGGTTGACCAGCTCGCTCGTGGTGGCGACCCGGTCGGACTCGCCCGCCTCCGGGCCGATGAGGATGCCGTTGACTTCGTCGACGACAGCCTCGGACACATGCACCGTGACGCCGACACGCAGCCGGTCCTCGAGCTCCATCGTGATCGTCGACTGCAGGGCCACGGTGATCTCGATCGGATCGGTGACCGCCTCGACTTCCGAGCCGAGCATCATCCCGAAGACCTGGTGCACGGAGCTGACGGCTGCGTTCCCGAACTCCGGCAGCAGCTGCGTCAAGGCGGCGACCGGTCCCGACGGACGTGTGAACTTCCTGAACTCGGTCGTGAAGACGGTCGGCACGAACGACCGCAGCATCACGTCATCGAAGCCGGTCTTTGCCGCGTCCTTCTTCGCCTTCTCGTTGTCGACGATCCCGACGATGCGGACCGGGCGATCCGTGGAGGTCTCGCGAAGCTTGCGCACGAGCATCTCGGCGTTCATCACGCCCAGCTTGGAGCCGACGAACACCACGTCGACTGGTGACTTCCGGAACTGTGCGAGGGCCGAGGCTGCCGAGTCGGCGACGCGCACCGGGCCGTGCCGCTCCGCTTCCACACAGAAGAAGTGGCGGTAGTCGAGGTTGCCCTCGGCGAGGATGGCCGGTGTCTCCGGCGATACGTGCAGGCTCGAGATGTCGCTGCGGTTGCCCGAGAAGCCGCGCGCCTTGAGCTTCAGCGCGGCGAGCCGGTCTGCCACCTGCTCGGCCCTGATCGGCTTCAGGAGGTAGCCAGCGATGTGCTGCTCGCGAAGCCGGAGGATGATTTCCCGTCGGCGCTCCTGCGAGACCACGACGACCGGCAGATCCTTGAGCGCGTCGGACGACCGCAGGACCTCGAGCACTTCGAAGCCCGAAAAGGCAGGCATCTCGAGGTCCAGGAGCAGAAGATCGAACCGCCGACGGGAGAGCTGGGCCAGGGCGTCGACCCCGTCACCGCTCTCCGCCACGCTCCATCCGAGGTTCTGGGCGAGGATGCGTTTCAACACGAAGCGTGTCGACGCATCATCGTCGCAGATCAACACGTTCATGTGCGCGCCACCTGTCCGCTGGCTGGCAGGGTCGCGACCCACGCGCGCATCCGCTGCAGCAGTTCCTGCGCCGCCTGCTCGAGGCCACGCACGGCGGCCTCATCAACCGGATTCGCCGACCGGGCCGTCTGCTCGACCGCGCGCGCCACACCGGCCAGGTGCGCCGCCCCGACGTTTCCAACGGCGCCGCTGATGGTGTGAGCCAGGCTGGCGAGCGTCCTGAGGTCACCCGCCTGCCAGGCTGCCCGCAGGTCGGCCACGTACTTCGGCACGCTCGCCTCGACCAGCGCCACCAGTTCCCTGACGTCCTCGACGTGTCCGTCGAAGGCGTTGAGAAGCGTGGCCCCATCGAAGTCGCTCGATCGATGCGCGTTGTGTCCCACGTGTTCCTCCGGCGGCATCGTCTCGGCTGCCCGCAGCAGTGCGGCGTGCAGTGCGTCGGGGTGCAGCGGCTTGGCGAGGTAGTCGGTCATGCCAGCGGCCAGGCACTTCTCCCGGTCGCCAACCATGGCATGCGCAGTCACCCCGATAATCGGCACCGACACATAATCTTGAAGCCCCCGGATGCGGCGGGTCGTCTCATACCCGTCCATGCCGGGCATCTGGCAGTCCATGAAGATGGCGTCGTAGCGGGCTCGCGCGACGAGCTCGAGCGCCATGTTGCCGTCGTCCGCGACGTCGACCACGCAGCCCTCCTTCGCGAGGAAGCGCGTCGCCACTTTCTGGTTGATGGCGTTGTCCTCGACCAGCAGGACGTGCGTCGGCATGCGCCGCGCGACGTGATAGGTCGTCGAGCCGTCGAGTTCCGACTGATTCTCGACCGTCCCCGGTTCCCACGCGTGGAGCGGCACGTCGAAGGTGAACGTGGAACCTTCGCCAACCACGCTCTCGACGTGAATGGAACCGCCCATCAGGCTGACCAGTTGCTGGCAGATGGCGAGCCCGAGCCCCGTGCCGCCAAACCGACGCGCCGTCGTGCTGTCCGCCTGCGCGAACTTCTCGAAGATGACCCGGATCTTCTCTGCCGGGATGCCCATGCCGGTGTCACGGACCGTGAACCGCAGGCTCTCCGAGCCGTCTGGCGAGAACTGCCGCGCGGCTTCGACCCGTACGTGGCCGGCGTCGGTGAACTTCACCGCGTTATCGGCGAGGTTCAGGAGCACCTGGCGGAGCCGGCCGCCATCGCCGACCACCACGGCCGGCAGGTCCCGGGCGCAGACGACCTCGAAGGCGAGCCCCTTCATGCGGGCCTTCAGGCCGACGGTGTCACGGATCTGCGCGAGCAGGCGCGACACGTCGACCGGCAGTCGCTCGATGTCGAGCCGGCCCGCCTCGATCTTCGAGAGGTCGAGCACGTCGTTGATGATCCCGAGCAGTGCCTCCGCCGATTGCGTCACGCCCTCGGCGTACTCACGCTGTTCAGCGCTCAGCGGCGTGTCCAGCAGCAGCGTCGTCAAGCCGAGCACGCCGTTGATCGGCGTGCGGATCTCGTGGCTCATGTTCGCGAGGAACTCCGACTTGAGCCGCGACGCGGTGAGGGCCTCCTCTCGCGCGTGCACCAGTTCGGCCGCCATGGCCCTCTGGCTGGTGATGTCCCGCAGCGTGCCGGAGGTGCCAGCGATCTGATCATCGGCGGTCAACACGAGCCGGGCGTGTACTTCGATCCACCGGAAGCCGCCGTCAGCGGTGCGGTAACGGATCTCGTGGCGACAGTATTCCTTCTCTCGACGGATCAAGGGCTCGAAACGCTGCCGATTCAGCTCGACGTCATCCGGATGCAGGAACTCGAAGAATGGCTTCCCGAGCGAGTCGGACAGCTCGAATCCGGTGATCTCGGCCCAGGCGGGATTGAGATACGTCCACAGGCCGGCGGCGTCGGTCTCGAACACGACCTCACGCAGGTTGCGTACGACCCGCTCGAGCGTGCTGGTCAGGCTCGAGACGCGCTCGCCTTCCCTGCTCAGCATGCGGGCAACGTTGCGGGCCTCGAGATGCTCGCTGACGAGCCGTGCCAGCCGCTTGAGTGCGTCGACCTGGTCCGGCGAGAGCTGCCGAGGCACACGGTCGATGACACACAGCGTGCCGAGCGGGTGGTGCTCCGGCGTGAGCAGCGGCACTCCGGCGTAGAAGCGGATCTTCGGCGGGCCGGTGACGAGTGGGTTGTCGACGAAGCGGGGGTCGTCGTGCGAGTCGCCGACGATCATGGCCTCGTCTGGCGTCAGGATGGCGTGCGCGCAGAATGAGTGCGCGACCGGCGTCTCCGGTACGTCGATGCCGACGCGCGCCTTGAACCACTGGCGCTCTGCGCCGACAAGGCTCACCAGCGCGATTGGCGTGCCGCAGATGTGCGCGGCCAGGGCGACGAGGTCGTCGTAGGCCTGCTCGGGGGGTGTGTCGAGCACATCAAGCGCGTGCAAGGCGGCGAGCCGTGCGTGCTCACGGGGCGGCAGAGGTGCCCTCATGGGCGCCTCCACACGCGCGGGTAGGTCGGCCGGACGAACATGTCTCCGATCGTATCGGCGGGAGTCAGGGAATTACTGATTGCTCGTTGCTGAATCTAATGGCTGACTACGAGCTGCGATCGCTAGTGCGCCTGCGGAGCCTCCGCCAGCTTCTCGTTGATGCGTTCGGCAATCTTCTCGGTCTTCGCCGCGGCCTGGCTCCGGACCAGGATGGACACGCGGCGGTTGCGCGGGTCCTTGGCGTCGGCCGGGATGTGCAGCTGCGTGTCCGCGTACCCGCGCACGCCCTTGAGCTGCTCGCCCCGAATCCCTTCGTGCATCATCACGCGCCGGGCCGCATTGGCGCGGTCGGCCGAGAGCTCCCAGTTCGTGTACTGCTCCTGGTCGGTGTACGGGCGCGAGTCGGTGTGGCCTTCGATGAAGACATCGTTGTCCAGCTTGCCGATCTCGCTCGCGATGACGGAGAGGATCCGGGATGACTCGCCGCGCATCAAGGCACTGCCACTGTCGAAGAAGCTCGAGCCGCTGCGGTCGGACAGCTCGATGCGGAGCCCCTCGGTCGTGATGGTCATCTCGATCTGGTCGCGCAGCGAGGAGAACTCGGGCTTCTCAACCAGCTTCTCCTTGATGTGCTCAGCGGCCGTTTCGAGCCGCTTCTTCTCGGCTTCGGCCGCGGCCTCCTCCGGCGGTGCCGCCGTCGGCGTGCCGCTCGGATCCACGCCGGTCTTCGCGCCAGGAAGGATGCCCTCCCCCTGGGCATTGAAGACGCTCGGGTCGCGGAAGTAACCGCCGACCGCCGCGCGCACTTCCTGCTTCTGCGAGACGAGCCACATCACCAGGAAGAACGCCATCATGGCGGTGACGAAGTCGGCATACGCCACCTTCCAGGCGCCGCCGTGGTGTCCCCCGTGGCCGTGCCCGCCCTTCTTGATGATGATGACCGGTTGATCCTTCTTCATGCTGCTGCCTCGCGTCAGGCGGCTGCCGCTTCAGGTCCGCTCTTGGCGGCGCGGCAGAGTTTCTCGGTCTCGTCGAAGCTCGGGCGGACTTCGGACGGCAGCACGCGGCGGGCAAACTCAATGGCGATCGCGGGCGGCAGCCCCTTGTAGACCGCCATGATGCCGGCCCGCATGCACTCTTCGTACTTCCCGTCGGCCGCCACGCGCGCCTCCATGGCGCCGGCGAGCGGCTGGATGAACCCGTAGGACATCAGGATGCCGAGGAAGGTGCCGACGAGCGCCGCGCCCACGTGCTCACCGATTTCCGAGGGCGGCCCGTCGATGGCGCCCATCGTGATGACGATGCCGAGCACGGCGGCCACGATGCCGAGGCCAGGCATCGCGTCGCCGACCTTCGTCAGCATCGCCGCGGGCTTGCCCTCCACGTCGTGGTGGACCTTCAGGTCCTCCTCCATCAGCGCGTCGAGGTCGTGCGCGTTGATCCCGCCGACGATGATCACTTTCATGGAGTCGGCGAGGAAGTCCAGTGAGTGGTGCCGGCCCAGGAACTTCGCATGCTTCCCGAAGATCGCGCTCTCAGCCGGCTTCTCGAGGTGCGACTCGATCGACATCACGCCGCCCTGCTGGATCTGGCGGAACAGCTTGTAGAGCATCACCAGCAGATCAGCGAAGTCGTCCTTCGTGAGCCCGGTGCCGAGGAGGCCGCCCAGCTGGCCGCCCAGCGCCTTCAGCACCGTCGGCGTGGTGGCGATCAGCATGCTGCCGACCGCCGCGCCGCCGATGATGATCAGTTCCGCGGGCTGGATGAGGACGAGAAGGTTGCCGCCCTCGAAGAGGTACCCTCCGAGCACGGACAGAATGACGACGACGGCGCCGACGATGACGAGCATCTAGGATCCCTGCGCCGCAGATCTCGGCGCGTCGAGGGCACGCAGACAGGCAGCCACGACCGCCGGGTCGAACCGCGAGCCCGAGTTACGGAGGAGTTCGGCCGGCACCGCATCCTGCGCGACACCGAGCGAGGCACAGACCGACGAGAGGGCGTCGAAGGTATCCGCAACGTGCAAGACCCTGGCGCCAAGAGGAATCTCGCCGCCGCGAAGGCCGCGGGGATATCCCGAGCCGTCGAGGCACTCACGCGAGGCGCGGACGAGCGCCGCCGCTGGCAGGAGCGCCGGCACGGTCTCGATCACCTGCACGGCGATGTCGACCTGGCGTGACCAGCGGGCGGTGGAGACTTCGATGGCGTGATGGTCAGGGTCGCCGGACACGACGTCGATGTCCGGTGCAATGAACCGGCCGAGGTCGTGCAGCCAGGCCGCACGCTCGAGGTGCTCGAGATCGCGTGGCGTGAACCGGAGTTCCTGGCCGATGCTCGTGGAAACCGCGGCGACGCGCTGTGCGTGGCCGAGGGCGTCGGGTGTGTGCCGGTAGAGTGCCGACATCACCGCGATGAGGGTGGCCGTCGAGGCGATGGCGTTCTCGGCGAACGTCATTTCGACCCGTGTCCGGCGTTCTGTCCACTCGTAATCTGCAGGTATCGGAGGCCGCATGGCTGCTGTGCGTCCCCCGGGAAATCGGCACCCGGCAGCCTTCCTTGAGCTGTCGGTCAGTCGCGCGTGGCGTGCTCGAGCAGGCTCCGGTGCAACCCGGCCAGCACTCCGCGCCAGGCATCGAGCGTTTCCACCAGCTCGCCGTCGAGCAGGTCGGCCAGCGTGACCCAGTCCCCGTCGTCACGCGCGCCAACCATGCGGTCGACATGCGCGCTGACGTCGCTCAGGCTGCCCGTGTCGAGCCCCGTCACGGCGGTGATGACGCCGGTCAGTTCGACGAGCGTCGCCAGATTGCGCGCGAAGGGCGCCAGCTCACGGATGCCGCGATCGATGTCGTACTGCCGGAACGCCGACGCCAGATCGTGCGCCGCGCTCCTGAGTGGGTCGACCGCTCGCAGGGCCTCGCCGACAGCGGAGAGGATGAGGTCCGCCTGCCTCGCCGTGTCCACATTGATCTGGAGCCGCTCGACGTGGTGCAGCGCCAGGTCAGGATCCCGGAACGACGGCTGGGCGACACCATCGAACGCCACATCGGTCACGACCACGCCCTGACCGGCACACTCATGGTCGAGCAATGCCAGCAGTTCTCCCCAATTCTGCACGGCACGGACCGGTGTTGCCTCGATGCCGTTGACGACCACCTTCATGGCTGCATCCTTTCAGGCAAGCGACTATGCTAGGGCCTTGCCAGCGTGAACCGACGCACCCGACCCGCGACGATGACCGACCAGATCACCATCATGATCGCTGCCCGCAACGCATCCGCCACGATCGAACGGGCGGTGCGGTCCTGTGCAGGCGAGACGCACGTGCCGATCCTGCTGGTCGACGATCACTGCACGGACGACACGGTCGACCGCGCCCGCGCCGCCGCGGGTGGCGCGCTGCGGGTCATCGCCGCCCCGGACCCTGGTGGCATTCCGCTGGCCCGTCAGGCAGGACTGGACGCGGTCGATACCCCGTTCGCGACATGGCTCGACGCGGACGATGAGTGGGTGCCTGGCCGCATGCCCGGGATGCTCGCAGCCCTCGAGGCCGGCGCCGATGTCGCCGTGGATGCGTTCGACCTGCACGATGGGGTCACCGGCACCTGGCTGCGCACGCTGACGGCGCCAGCATTCCTGGCGCGTGATGGGGGTGCCGTGCGCCTCTTCGAGCGCAACTGGTTGCCTGGCGACTCCCCCGTTGGCTTCAACGTCTCGACGTTCCGGCAGGCGGGCGGCTACGACCCGGCGGTGTATGGCCCGGAGAGCTACGACCTGCTCCTGCGCGCCATCGCCAGAGGCGCGCGATTCCACTGGCGTGATCGGGTCGGCTACCGGATCTACGCCTATCCAGGAAGCGTGTCGCGTCACATCGCGAGGCAGCGCGCGGCGGTCGCGGCAGCCCTGCGGAAGCATGCGTACGAGGCGATTCGGACCCTGTATCTGCACGCCGGCTACGATGCGCGGGTCGCGGCGTGGGCGCTGGTCTCCGTGGCCCTCTTCAGAGGCGAACCGGACGCCGCACTCCGATTCCTGGAGGACGCATCGCCCGCGAATGCGGACCCGGACGCCATCCTCGAACCAGATGGACCGTGGCCGTTTGCGGAAGGCTGGCGCCGTGCGTTCACGCGAGGTGTCGCGCTCCTGCTCACTGGAGGTCGAGACGACGAGGCACTCGCGGCGCTGGAACTCGCGGAGCGGGTGGCGCCGACGGCCGAAGGCGCGAACAATCGAGGCGTTGCCCTCGCGCGGCTCGGTCGGATGGACGAGGCGCGCATCGCCTGGACACTCGCTGAAGAACGATTCCCCGGCTATGCCGACCCACGCACCAACGCCGCATCACCCGAGGCGTTCGCGATCACCACACACCCGCTGCGGCGCCTGAACAGCCGCAATGACTATCGGTAGGCGTTTCAGCGTTTCAGCGTTCTTGCGTTGTTGCGTTGTTGCGTTGTTGCGTCGCAGCCTGCTGCTACTGCACCTCGAGCATCAGCTGGCCGAACAGGAAGAAGTATCCGGGCTCGAGCGGGAAGGGCTCCTCGTTGCCGCGGTGGATGACCACGAAGTCGTGGCCGGGGTGGACGGTGGCGTAGCCCATCTCCTTGATCGACTGCGAGCCGATCCACACGCCATTCGCGGTGCCGCGAGCGACGCGGAACTCGCCCGGCAGACGGAGAAAGAGCTGGCGTGCCGGCGAGCCGGCGAGCGTGCTGTGGTTGATCTTGAATGACAGGAACAGCGTCTTGCCGTCGAGGCGGTACGTATAGGTGACGCCACCCTCCTCGCGCACCTGCCATTCCATTGGGGCCGTCGCCGTGAACAGTGCGGCGTCGAACGGAACATCAATCCACTCGGATGCTGTGGCGCTCATCGAATCCTCTCCACGCCGCGCGACAAGGCGCCGGCGGTTGTGTTCCAGCACGCGCTGCACGTGCGAACGATCCACCCCAGGGACCCGTTCGGTCCATCCGGTCCATGGTTGCTCCGCTGACGCGAGCGCATCTCCGGTCGCGCGACACAGGGCATCACGCCGATCGCAGGTGGCCCGGTGCGCAGCGCGGACCAACCGCTCCTCGGGTCGCGTCGCGAGCGGCCGAACCCCGTCCAGCCACGCGTCGAGCGAGGTCTGCACGATCCGGTCCCCGTGGAGGATCCCCGCATTCGTGACGTTCGCAAAGGTCATCCCGGTGGTCTCGGTGACGAGACCGCGCACCCAGTTCCGGAAGGCCACGAGGTGGCTGGCGGTCCGCGTCGCCCTCCCATGCACGTCGGCCTCGTCAACGGTGTGCCCGCGCAGGCGCGCTTCCCACACCGCCTCCACCGTGGGCAGCCCCTCCGCGCACCGCTGCTCCTCCCAGTCCTGCTCGAACGCGGTGCCGCGGCAGTAGGTCTGCCCGTCCGTGTAGGCCAGGTCCACTGCGGCAAACGCCACAGCCGACGGGCGCATGTGCACCACGAGATCGCACGCCGTGGTCAGCACCGAGCCCCACGCGCGAACCTTCGTCGGCGCCAGCCCAGCCTCCTCGAGCCACGGCCAGGGATCAGAGCGGTTCACCCGGCACACGAACACACGGCCCTCGAACGCACGCAGGGCCGGTGGGTACAGGCTCGGCTCCGCGACGACCCACGGTCGCTGACGGCTGGTGATGTCGAGCAGATGACGACCGTTCAGGGGCGTCGGGTCGATCGAGACCACCAGGTCTGGCACGACACCGGCGCTGATGAGGGGACGCACGGCCGTGTCGAGCGCCACCAGCCACGCTCGCTCGCGCAGTTGCCGGAGGGCCGGCAGCAGTCGATCGAGCGATGGCCCCGCGCCGCACAGGATCACCCGTTCGCCGGCCGCGATCCCCTCGAGGGCACTGACGTCCGGTGCCGACGCGATCGTCGGCAGGTTCCGCAGCACGTGGTCGAAGTACATCGGGGCGAGACGCTGGCGCGCCTCCTCATTGGCTCGGCGCTCGAACAGGAACTGCTGCAGTGCCTTCCTGGCGAGTTCGACCTTGTCCGGCCAGTGATGCGCGATCGCGGGATGCACGACGATGGGCGGGTCGCTGGCGATGGCCGCCGCTGGCCATGCCGCCTTCGGCAGCTCGTAGGCGGGCGCCACGCCGACCACGACCTGGCCCGACGCGATCAGTCCGCCACACGCGGTCCGCGCCTGCCAGTGCTCGACAAGGTCCGGCAGCACCTCGAGCGCAACGATCCGGACATCCGGACGTCTCGCCAGGAGTTCGTCGATGACGAAGCCCTGGCCGACACCGATGACGGCAACCACCGGAGGAACGGTCGCGTCGCCAAGGGTGCGTTCAAGCAGGCCGCGCGCCTCACGCTCTGGATCGTTGGCGCTGTGCAGCCGGATCCAGGCGCCACCCGGCGTGCAGACCCGCAGGTCCTGGCGCCCGTCAGGCAGCATCTCGACGCGGACCCGCGACGGGGTGGACACGGCCGTGACCTGGTTACGCCGGCACGAGCACGGACCAGGCAGGCGCCTTGAGGTCGTGGAGCGGCACGATGGTCATCCGCGGCTCGAGCGGCTTCAGCTGCTCGTAGATGGCGGGGCCGGAATAGGCGGCCGCGATAATGAGCAGGTCAGGAGCAATGTCTGGCAGGTCGAAGGCGCTGTAGACCGGCACGCCGGCCACGCGACGGCCAGCCATCGCCCGGTCGACCAGGCCAACGAGCTCTACGTCCTCATGGCGCCGCACCTCGGCGAACGCCGCCTCCGCCATCTCCCCGCGCGCGCCGTAGAGCGCAACCCGCTGCCGAAGCACTGCGGCCTGTCGCAGCACGCGCCGCATCGGCCCCATCCAGGTCGGCACGGGCGTCCCGTCCTCGTTCGCATCAGGCGCTGGGGGCAGCGCGACCCTGATCTCGTTGAACACCAGTCCCGTTTCGACTGCGGCCAGGCTGTCCACCGCGTCCGGAGTGCCGCTCAGGAAGGCATCAATCAGGGGAAGCACCGCCTCGGGCCTGGCGATGTAGTTCATCAGCACGCGAGCCCGATCCTCGTCGAACACCGCGGGCATCGCCGACAGCAGCGCGTGTCGATGCCAGGCGGGAACACGGATCAGTTCCACCGCTTCGGTCAGGAACCCGCCGCTCATCTCGCTCCGCTGGGGCTGCAGCGGATTGCGGGCCACAACGTCGGCCTGATAGAAGGTGCGCCCGGCGAACACCGCCGCCTCAGCCCGCCACCAGTCGCGCAGGCCCGAGTACTGGGAGGACACCGTGGAGCCGACGCAGCCGGTGATGTGCACCGCATCGGTGGCCGTGAGGTCCACGTCGCCCGACTCGATCTCCTCGCGCAGGTGCCGGAGTTCCTCGAGCGTTGCGGCATGAAGGGTCCGCACCCGAGGTGCGGGACGCCGGCTGACGGCCGATCGCTCAGGTGCGAACAGGCGCGTGACCTGCGTGAAGAGGCTGCAGACGCGCCTGTCGAGCGTGTGATCGGCGTGCGCGCGTGCGTAGCCGCGCTGCGCGATCGCGCGGCGTTCCTCCTCGTTCCTCAGGTAGTCGCCGATCCGTTCGCAGAGCTCCGCGTTGTCGCGATAGAACACGATCTCCCGATCCGCTTCGAACAGCTCCGCGAGCTCCGGGTTCTCGTTCGTCATCTGGAAGGCGCCGCACCCGGGGACCTCGAAGTGCCGGAGTTTCGTCTGCGGCACCGGCTCACCCTCGTCTGCGGTCCACCCAGGGTTCAACACGATCTTTGATCGGTGGTACGCCTGGATCATCTCGGCGTGCGACAGCACCCCGCCCGCGAATCGCGCGAGCGTGGGATGCCGCTCCCATCCGTGGCCGAACAGGGAGAAGCGCCAGCCGTTCCGCTCGCAGAGCGACGCCACGGACTGCAGCGCCTCGTCGCGCCGCTGCCCGTCTTCCCGGAAGAGCGTCGAGTCGTTCTCGTGAACCTTGTACTTCCCGATGAAGATCACGTCGTGGACCGGCTCCACCGGTCCAGCCGCACGGTCGAAGAACCTCGGGTTGAATCCCCACGGCACGTAGATCGCGCGGGTCGGCCGCCCCTCGCTTACCCGCCGCGCAACGCCCCGCTTCGCGTGTGAGGCGACGACGTCGTAGCGCGGATCGAACGGCATGTTGCGCCGATACCAGACCTCCGGCTCATCGTCCGGGTGATAGGCGATCGTGCGGACGCCTGCGCTGCGGACGTGCGCGAAGAACTCCTCGGGGAAGTCGGAGAAGATGTAGTCGTGGTACAGGAAGAGGTAGTCGTACGTGCCTGTGGCCAGGAGCCGGTAGATGGCCTTCATGTGCGCCTCTGGCGGCGCACAGGCAAGCCACGACGAGACGTTCACCTGCGTCACGTCCTCCTTCAGGACATGACGCAGGGCGTCCGACCAGTTGTCGCGGATGTACGGCACATCGAGTGCGCCGAGCGCCAGGACACGCATCGCCGCCGTTCCCTCCTCACGCCACCGCGTAGGCGGCACGTCGGGCGGTCGCGTGCCCCGAGCCAGGACGCAGCACGTCCCCGTTCACGGTCACGCCGACGATGGGTCCTGCCGTCACCGCGGCCGCGACCGCATGCACCTGGTCGTAATTCGCCCCGGTGGCGTTGTGGTACGGCACGACGACGGCGGCGAACTCGTGCTGCTCGATGAGGCGCCCGGTCGTCGGCGCCATGGCGCTGACGTCGAAGTTGAACGATTCGCTGAACGGGTGGATCTGCTCTGCCGTGAAGTCGCTCTGGAACGACGGCACGAAGCGGTCGTGCGTCAGGACGTGCGGCTCGTAGCCGAGCGATGCCAGCGAGTGCAGCACGACCCGCGTGAGGCCCGGCCGCGCAGACTGCGTGACGAGTACCTTGGTCGGCCGGCCTGATGTCACCGAGGGCAACGCGGCGCTCAGGCGCGCCTCGAACTCAGGCGTCCGCAGGCGTCGGAGGGCCTGCTCTTCCCAGAAGCGCGAGTAGGCTTCCTTCACCGCATGCTCGAGCTGCTCGGCGGTGAAGTTCGCCGTGCGGGCCACGGCGCGGTGCGAGCCGAGGTACTCCTCCCAGTTCTCGTTGAGGAGCCAGCCGTTCTTCTTGTAGAGCCGGTACATCTCCGTCCCTGGATAGGGCGTGGTGATCGAGAACTGCACCGTGTCCACCGGCAGGCGGCACGCCAGCTGGATGGTGCGCTCGATGGTCTCGGGCGTATCGCTCGGCAAACCGAACGTGAACGTCAGGTGCACCTTGATGCCGAACTTCTTCGTCATCTCGACGCCTTTGATCACGTCGTCGATCTTGATGTTCTTCTTGATCTCGTTCAGCAGGTTCTGGTCTGCCGTCTCGACGCCGTACTTGATGCTGAACAGACCTGCGTCCTTGAGGGCCGCGAGCATCTCCTCGTCCATCAGGTCCGCACGGCCCATCGTGCCCCAGGGGATCGTGTGCAGCCCGGCATCCTTGATCGCCTTGGCGAGATCCAGGATGTACTGCTTCCGGATGTTCACCGTGTCGTCGTCGATGTAGAAGCTCTTGTACGGAACCTTCTCCAGGTTGGCCTTGATCTCGGCGACGACATCCTGGACGGTGCGGACGCGGTACTTGGGTCCGCGATAGATCATCTGCGGCCAGCCGCAGAAGATGCAGCCATACGGGCAGCCGCGGGTCGCCATCAGCTGGAGCTGCGGCCGTTCGAGGCCGCACACGCCGTCGTAGTAGTTCTCCATGGGCAGCCCATCGCGTTCGGCCCACGGCAACTGCTCCATCGGCACGAGCTTCTTGAAGTCGTTCCTGACGACCGGCGCGCTTGCCACCGCGTCATCCTTCTTGAGGAGACGAAGCGTCTTCGGCGCCGACTGGTCCTCGGCGCTGGAGGATCCGCAGCCACCACCCTCGCTCGCGTGCGCGTGGCTCTCCTCTACCGATGCGTCGATCGCCGCCTTCACCGCGGTCCCGTTGGCGCGATAGATCAGCCCTTCGATGCCCGCGAAGTCGTGCTCGCCGCGATCGAGACGGTCGATAACCTGCACGGTCGAGAACTCGTACTCGCCGTAGACGGTGAAGTCCACCTGCGGGTAGCGTTCGAGGAACGAGGCCTCTTCGAGCTCGAAGTGCATGCCGCTGAAGATCACCGTCACGTCCGGCACCCGCCTGCGGATCTCCTCGACCACGCCGATGTCATGGCGGAGAGTTGGCGTGGACGTCTCGATCACCACCACCTGCGGCGCGAACGCCTGCACGTGGTCGTAGTAGTGCTCGTAGGTCTCACCGGACGCGACCGAGTCGCGCATCTCGGTCTCGTGGCCGTGCTTCTTCGCGAGGGCCGCCGCCGTGGCGAGGAACACCGGGAACGGGATGTAGCCACCCACGAGTTCCGGGATGTGGCCGTTCACGGGACCGGCCGACCGGTACTCGAACTGGTGCGGCCACCGCGATCCCGCGCGCACGCCGCGCAGGCTCGTACGATCAGGACCTTCCGACGTGTACCACGGTGGATTCGAGAACAACACGCGCATCAGCAAATCTCCATTCGAAGGCTGCCAGGCAACGGCACGGGGACACCGGTCACGCCGCCACCGGGACGATGTCAGGTGCGGCTTCGTCGAACTTCTTCGACAGCGCGTTGATCCACGCGCAGGGGGTCAGGGTCTCGAACCAGTGCGCCTCGCCCGGTTCGACGATGAAGATGGAGCCGGGACCGACGACCGTCTCGCGGACGTCTCCCCCACCCTCGGGACGGATGCGGACGCGAATGCTGCCGCTGATGATGAGGAACAGCTCGCGCGTATCACGATGGAAGTGTCCGCCCCGCACGCAGGAGGCCGCGGTCTCGATGTAGTTGATCTCCTCCCATTGACCGTCGTTGATCACCCCGAGCATGCGGCCCCGGGAATCGGAGAACTGACGATACGGGCTGAGCATCTGCATGGAGCACTCCTTGAGCAAGACGACGTAGCGCACGGTGGTGAGGCGTCGGCTGGAAGCCGTACAGCGATTCAGCGCGCGGCGTGGCGAGGGACAGATCCGGCATCAGCGTCGTTGCGGCCGAATGCAGGCGCGCGGGTCGGACGAGATCCGCGTCGTACCCACACGCGTCCGCGAACTGCCGCGCGAACTGGTAGCGGCTGATCCGCTCGCCGGCGACATGGACGATGTCTGGCGCATCGGTGGCGGTGAGCATCGCCAACAGCGCATCGGCGAAGTCGTCGATGCTGGTTGGCGAGTAGAACGCGTCGACGAAGCACTCGACAGGGCGTCCTTCACGCAGTTCGCCGTGCAGGAAGCGCACGAAGGTGGCCTCCGCGTCATACAGCGCGCTCACGCGGACGCTCGTGAAGCGGCCTGGCGCGATCAGCTGCCCGGTCACCTCGGCGCACAGCTTCGACTTGCCGTAGACGGTCGAGGGGGCGACAGGCGAGCGCTCCTCATACGAGCCGCTCGTGCCGGCAAAGACGTAGTCCGTGGAGATGTAGAACATCGGGACGTCTGGCCAGGCGCGCAGGACGTTCATCGCCGTCCGGACGTTGGCGTCGTACGCGAGCCTCGGCGTCTTCTCGCAGGCGCCGATGTTCTTGTTGCCGGCTGCGTGGATGATCCAGCGAGGGGCGATAGTGCGCGCGACCTCGTCGAGGGCGCCTTCGTCCATGAGCTCGCATGCGAGGCCGGCCGTGCCCCGGCGGCCAAGCCCGATCACCGTGACCTCGCGGCTGAGCCGCTCGGCGAGGCGCTGCCCCACGTATCCTTCGGCTCCGGTCAACAGCAACGCGTCACTCATCGGTTGGATCGGCCTCCTGCGCGGCGATGCACGTCGCGGTGTGATGCGCTAGTGCAAGAGCTGATGCCGACGTCGTCGACTCAGCGCCGGGCGCCGAAATGCCTGTTTTTCCGAATGATTTCGCGTTGCAGGCGGCAAGTGCCGACGGCTGCCCGGCCGTGCACCCGACAGCGGTGTCGGCGTGGCGTCACGGGCGCGGTCAGGAGGCCTTCTTCATCGCAATGGCGTCGCTCACACGGGTGAGAGCCGCGCGCGGGGCTTCCCATGACGGGCGAAGCGCAAGCACGTGCTCGAACACAAGCCGTGCGTCGTCGAAGCGGTGCAGCCGCTCCAGCGCCTCGCCCCTGACGAAGTGGAGCCCGGCCCACTGTGGAAACCGCTCGAGCACCTCGCGGCAGAGCCGTTCCGCTGCCGTGAGGTCGCCGGCGGCGATGAGGCGTTCGGCCAGGGCCTTGAGCGGCTCCATCGGCTCGGGCCTCAGCGCCAGCGCGCGGAGCGCCGCCTGCCGCGCGGCCTCACCCGCTCCGGCGCGGGCATTCATGTACGCGACGGCCAGCCAGGATGCCACCGAGTCTTCCCCGAGCGCCGCGAGTTGCTGCGCGACGCCGTCAGCGTCGGCCGCCGCGCCAATCCGGAGGGCCAGGGCGAACGCCTCGGTCCAGGGCGCCGCCCATTCTGGACGCAGGCGGCCGGCGATGAGGAAGTGCCGCAGGGCCTCCGCTTCGTCTCCACCAGCCGCGCGCATGCGCGCGAGATCGAAATGCGCTTCGGGCGACTCCGGAGCAACGGCAACCGCGAGCTGGATGACCGGCGTCGCAGCGGTGGCGCCCTCGTGCCGCTCGGTTGCCAGC
The DNA here is from genome assembly GCA_018268955.1 of Acidobacteriota bacterium. Classification (GTDB taxonomy): domain Bacteria; phylum Acidobacteriota; class Vicinamibacteria; order Vicinamibacterales; family CAVVIG01; genus CAVVIG01. The sequence continues at coordinate 126,585 of JAFDVO010000018.1, forward strand.
GCCAGCAGGTGCGCCACGCCGTCGTGGACCGCTCCGCGATCGAGCGCCTGGCGGAGCGCATCGATCGCCGTCGGGTAGTCCCCGGTGTCGAAGGCACAGCGGCCAAAGGCCACCAGCGCCGGTGTCCAGTCCGGCGCCAGCTCCATCGCACGGCCGAACCAGCGAAGGGCCTCGCCGTGCCGCTGCTCTGCGAGTGCCACGTGTCCGAGCTCGAACGGGGTTGCGGCCCATCCTGGCTCGAGCTCCATGGCGGCGTGGAGGATGCGGCGTGCCTCGTCGAGGGCGCCGCGCTCACGAAGGACCCGTCCGAGCTGCTGCGGTGGCATGGCCCATGTCGGACAGCGACGCATCGCTTCGCGCAGCAGGTCCTCCGCGTCGGACCATCGCGCCCTGTCGGCCAGTTCTGCGCCGAGGTTGAACGCTGCCCGCCCGCACAGCTCCGACGCAGCCTCCCACGCAGGCTCCATGGCGGACGCGCGGGTCATCAACGCGTATGCGTCGACGAGCCGCCTGCGCTTCTCGAGGATCAGCGCACGCTCCACCAGCGGCGCCGCCCATTCCGGCGCGAGCGCTTCCGCGCGCAACAACACGGCCTCCGCCTCCTCGTCCGCGCCCAGTTCGCGAAGCACGCGTCCGGACTGCTGCAGTGCCGGGGCCCACTCTGGCGCAAGGTCCACGGCCCGGCGCAGGAACGGCTCCGCATGCATCCACCGTCCCTGATCCGCGTAGTAGGCGCCGATGGCCAGGTGCGCCTCAGGGTCGTCGGGACGCTCCTCCGCCGCTTGCCGCAACTCGTCGCACTCGCGGCCGCTGTCCCCCTCAGCGGCCCACGTGCCCGCCATGCCGATGTGTCGGTACTTCCAGCCTGCCGCCAGCCGCTCCTCGAGCGCAGGCCCTGGCACCTCGTCAGTCGCGCCAAGTGCGGCGTGTAGTTCCGGCAGGTCGATCGTGTCGTCACTGAAGGCGTCGATGATGGTGCGGGCCTCTGGCGCGATCGTCGCCGGGAACACGAGGCCAGGTCCCGACGGGCACCGCGTCAGGATCCGGCGCTCGCGGGCGACGCCGAATGGCGCGGAGCTGAAGGCGGCGAGCATGTGCCAGCTGAGAACGTCGTGCAGGAAGAAGATGCACTCGGGGGACGCGAACGGCAGCACACCGTCGATGTCGCGGCGCAACTGCTCGTTGACGTGGAGCCCGTCGATCAGGACGAAATCGACCGGCTGCCCTTCGAATGCCTCGTGGACGACAGCCGCGGTATCGCGTGGCGACATCGCCTCGACGACACGGACCGAGAGCCCTTCCTCGGCTGCGATCGTGTGCGTCAATGCCGTCCCTCGTCGCGTGGCCTCGCCCTCGAACCCAGCCTCCATCGCGACGACGGTTGCGCCAGGCGCGCTGAGTCCGACCGCAATGGAACTCCACCCGAACGCATTCCCGATGACCAGCGCGCGGGCAGGCGGCTTCACGGCGAGCAGCGCCTCCAGCAGGTGAATCTCCTGCGGTGCCAACCCGGCGCCGACTGACACCGGCCGCTTGGCGGCGTCGAACAGCCGGGCGAACGGTGCGTCGGCATCGCCGAAGTACAGCGGGTTGAGACCCGTACGCACCTTGAAGCCGTGTCGCTTGTACGCCGCAAGGAGGCGGATGAAGACATCAGCCATGGCGCTACACCGCACGCGCGAGTGGATGCCCGCCGGCAGCCACGACCGCGTCGGCAGAGTCCCGCTGCCCGCTCTGCAACGCCTCCGGGCAGGGCGCGAAGTCGGGTACTGCCGCGATGAGCGCCGCGAGCGACGCCGGGCTGTCCGCCCGAGCCAGCGCTCGTCGCAGGGCGCGGAGGGCGGTGTCGACCCGTCGACCATCGACGTCGGGCTGCCGGGCGACCCAGATGCGCGGGTGCCTGGTTGCCGTCATCGAGATCCCCTGTTCGACGAGGCGCTCCTGCCGCTTCTCACCGGGACGCAGTCCGATGACCTGCGTGGGCACGCGCGCGAACCCGTTTTCCGCCTCGAGCCCGAGCATGCGCTCGACGAGATCGCCGATGCGGATCGGCTCGCCCATGTCGAGCCAGTACGTCTCTCCCCCCTGCCCGGCCAGATCCACCTTCATCACGAGTGACACCGCCTCACCCGCTGTCATGAAGTACCTCGTCGCATCAGGATCGGTGACCGGCACCGGCTGCCCAGCCCGAATGCAGTCGCGGAGAATGGTGAGCAGGCTGCCGCTGCTGCCGAGGACGTTCCCGAACCGTACGACGGCCGGGCGGAAGGTTACCGACGCCTCGCGCAGCACGACGAGCTCCGCCAGCCGCTTCGTGGCGCCCATGACACTCGTCGGAGCGGCTGCCTTATCCGACGAAATCAGGATGAAGCGTGCACCGCACTCACGGGCCGCCGTCACCACGTGGACCGTTCCGAGCACGTTGGCGTTCGAGGCGGCACAGACCGCTCGCTCGGACATGGTGACGTGCTTGTACGCGGCGGCGTGATAGACGACGTGCGGACGTGAGTGACGGAATGCCTGACGGACGAACGCCGACCGCGTGACATCGGCAAGAACGGGGTCCAGCACCCGGTCCGGGAGCATCGGGGCGATCTCCCGTTCGATCTGGAAGAGCGCGTGTTCCGAGTGGTCGACGAGCGTCAGCCGTTCCGGGCCGCAGGCGGCCACCTGCCGGGCCAGCTCGGACCCGATGGATCCGCCGGCTCCGGTGATCAGCACGCGCCGCCCTGCGAAGGCCCGACGGTCCTGGGGGGACAGGACCTGCCGCACCGGCCGTCCGAGCAGGTGGGCGAGCTCGCGTTCCGTAAACGTGGTCACGACTGCGGTCCTTTCAGAATCACGACATCGACGCGGCGATTCCTGGCGCGCGCCTGCGCCGACTCGTTGGCGACGCGCGGTCGATACTCGCCGTACCCGGCGGCCGACAGACGCGCGGGCTCGATTCCGCCTCGCTCCACGAGCCACTGCACCACCGCCGTTGCGCGGGCGGTCGACAGCTCCCAGTTCGAGGCGAACCGTGGGGTATGAATCGGCACGTCGTCCGTGTGCCCTTCGATCAGGACGGAATTGCCCATTTTCGCGAGTGACGCGGCCAGCCTCGCGACCGCCTGCTGCGCGGTGTCCGACAGATCGGCGCTGCCGGTTCCGAACGCACTCGCTTCGGGGATCGACAGCACCAGGCCTCGGCCGTCCTCGAGCAGCTCCATGCGGCCGCTGCGCAGGTCCTCCGCCATGTCCTTTTCGAGGATCACGCGCGCGTTCAGCTGCTCCTGGCTGAGCATCGCAGTACCGCTCGACGCGGGAATCCGGCCAGGCGCGTTCGGCAACGCATCGGGTGAGTCGAGCGCCTGATGCAGTCCCATCGCCACTTTCGAGAGCTTGGCCTGGTCCACCGTGGAGATCGCGTACATCGTCGTGAAGAAGGCGAAGAGCAGCGTGATGAAATCCGCGTACGAGAGCAGCCAGCGGTCTCGCGACACCCCGTGACCGCTGTTGCGACGGTGCCGCGGTCTCATGCCGCCACCCTGCCCCGCTGCAGTTCCCGGCGCGCGCGGAGGAAGGCGCTCAGGTGCTGCTCGACCAGGCGGGGATGCGTGTTCAGCTGGATGGCCGAGATCGCCTCGATGACCACTTCGCGGCTCACGGCTTCAGCCCGGGCCCTGGCGCGGACCTTCGTGGCCAGCGGCAGCAGGAGCAGGTTCGCCGAGCCGACGCCGTACACCGTCGCGACGAAGGCGACGGCGATGCCCGCCCCGAGCCGGCCGGGACTCGCCAGGTTCTCCATCACGTGAATGAGACCGAGCACCGCCCCGAGGATGCCCAGTGTGGGGGCGTAGCCCGCTGCCGCCTCGAGCACGTCGGCCGGCTCCTCATCATGCAGCTCGCGGGTCTCGCTGTCGGTCTCGAGCAGGCGCCGGACCTCGGGTCCGCGAAATCCATCCACCACCAGTTCCAGCGCGCGCTTCAGAAAGGGATCGTGCAGCACGTCGATCTCTGCCTCCAGCGCACCCACCCCCTGCCGTCGCGCACGGCTCGCGTACTCCGTCAACCGTTTCACCAGCTGCTCGTCCGGCTCGGCTGGCGCATCGAACGCGCGAAGGGCGGCGCGAACCGCCCCACCCACAGCACCAACCGGGTACGACACGAGGAGCGCCGCGAACGTGCCGCCGAACACCACCAGCGCGGCGGTGGGCTGCAGCAACGTCCGAATCGCGCCACCCTCGAGCAACTGCGCGCCGAGGACCACCGCCACGGTGAGAGGCACACCAATCACCGAGGCGATGTCCCGCCGGCGCGGGGCGGACTTCATCTCATGCCCCTCTTCGTCGTCCCGCCGTTCGCCACCCACGTCAGCCGATCGGCGACGTCGATGAAGGCGGACAGCGGCGCCGGGAACGTGTCCGGTCCGATCGCCTCGAGGAGCTTCTGCATGAACGCGAGGTCCTCATCGGTGTCCACGGTCAGGCGCAGACCCGGCCGGCGCAGGTGGCCCGGCGCCAGCGCCGCCAGCGCGAAGAAGTCATGCGAGCTCCGCAGGAACGGCGTGACGTGCTCGCGGTCGTACGGGTCGGTGGCCGCCGCTGCCGCCTTCAGCAGCGCGTCGCCGCGTACCGCTTCCACGGCCGCGCCGTACGGGAGCCCGTGCTCGACCACGTGGTCGGCGCCGGTGCGGTCCAGGAGGATCAACGTGCGGGCAACCGCATCGGTGTCGACCGCCGGGTTGTCAGCCGTCGCCCGTATGACCCGGTGCAGCTCGAAGTACCGCGTGGCCTGTGCGTACCGATCGAGCACGTCGAGCTCGGAGCCCCGGAAGGTGTGCGCCCCGAGCGCTTCGGCGGTCGCGACCAGGCAGTCGTCCTCGGGTTTGGTTGTCGTCGTGAGGACGACGGGATATCCGCTCGCCTGGAGCCGGACGATGGCGTGCGCCACCAGGGTGTGGCCGCCGAGTACGCGCATCGACTTTCCGGGCAACCGGCTCGACCCCATGCGCGCCTGCAGCAGAATGGCGGTGCCGCGCATCATGCCACCCCCCGCTCGGCCTGTGCGTCTGCGCCCAGCGGTTCGAGCCGCACGCGCGACGCGTCGAGGAAGACGGACGCCTCGTAGTTGGTCATCCAGAGCTGGTCACGGAACCGGCCGATCGAGGGCGCCACACGGCGCCCGGCATGAAGCTGCAGCAGCATGGCTGGGAAATCGGCGCCCGCCTCGATGGTGAGCGGGATGCCGCCTGAGAACCTCGGGTTGATTTCGAAGACAGTGGGCCGCCCCTCGTGCACGCGGCACTGGATGTTGAGAGGACCGGCGAACCGAAGGGCGGAGACGCAGGCCCGCGCCAGATCGATCAGCGCGGCGTCGTTCACGGTGCGGCCACGATCGATCACCCCTGCGCGGACGACGACGCGCTCGCGGGGCACGATCGACAACGGCCGCCCGGCGAAGTCGCACAGCACGTCGATTGTGAACTCCGGCCCATCCAGGTAGCGCTGGACGATCGGCGCCTCGACGTAGTCGCGGAAGAAGGCCAGCTCGCGAGGCGTGCGGACCGTGACGGCGCCCACGCCGCCGCGTCCGGATCGCGGCTTGATGAAGAGCGGCAGTTCGATGTCGGCTGGCAGGTCCTCGGGAAGGAACGACTCGACCGCCGACACCCCGCGCTCGCGGAGCACGCGACAGGTCTCGTACTTGTCGTTGCAGAGCGTCGTGGTGACCTCGGGCGAGACGACCACGCGCACGCCCCGTTCCGCGAAGCGCGGCACAGCCGCGCTGAAGATCGGCAGTTCATCGTCGATTGTGGGAATGAGCATGCCGATGCGCTCCGCCTCGCAGATCGCCAGCACCTCGTCGAGGTATCCGGCGTCGGAGGTCAGCGGCACGCGGTACGCGCGGTGCCCCGCGTAGACCGCCGGCGACAGCGCATTCACATCAGTGACGATCACCTGTCCACCGCCCCAGCGCGCCTGCGCGGCCCTGAAGGCATTGACCAGTGGGACGCGGCGCGACGCCGCCGTCACGAGCACGTTGATCGGCTTCATGCGATCCGCCTTTCCATCGTCGACTCGAGATCCTCGTACCGCAGTGCCGTGCCGGCCGGGAGGTCGGTCGACAGCCGCCGGCCGACGACATCGCCGATGCGATTGGCGGGGATGCCGCTGCCGGGACGCAGCGCCACGAGGTCGGCGGCCGACAGCACCGCTCCGCGTTCGAGGGGTACTCGCGCATACAACGCGCGGCGGCTGGGGATCACGTTTGGCGCCTCGGCCGCCTCGCACCGCTTCTCGCCCGTTCCCAGCGCCGCGGCCGCACGGGCGGCGGCATCAACCAGCGCGGTGAACTGCGCGGGGGTGCTCGACACCGGCGCGTCAATGGCGTCGTGATCGCCGTCGAGCATGAAGTGCCGTTCGTAGAGCGACGCGCCGAGCGCCACGGCGATGGGCAGCGCGAACCCGTCCGGACCATGATCGGACAGGCCTACGGGCGTATCGAATGCGCGCGCAAGCGTGTCGATGGCACGGAGGTTCTCCGAGCCTGCCGGTGTCGGGTAGGCCGAGACGCAGTGCAGGAGCGCGATCTGCGTGGCGCCGGCAAGGCGCGCGGTGGCCAGCGCGTGTGACACCTCGGCGAGCGTGGCCATGCCGGTGGAGATGATCATCGGCTTGCCGGTGCGAGCGACCCGAGTGATGAGCGCGTCCCACGTCACGTCGCCGCTGGCGATCTTGAACGCGTCGACCCCGACACGCTCGAGCAGGTCGACGCTGTCGAGCGAGAACGGTGTCGAGACGAAGGCGAGCCCGTGCGCGCGGGCTCGCGCCGCCACCGCGCGATGCGCGGCTTCGTCCAGCTCGAAGGTCGAGAAGAACTCGGTGAGCGACGCCGCCTCGACGTGCGCCGGCGCGGGGCACGCGGCGGCGACCAGCGACGTGGCCTGCAGGGTCTGCAGCTTCACGGCTGCGGCGCCCGACGCGGCCGCGGCGTCCACCATGGCGAGGGCGCGGTCCAGCGAGCCGCTGTGATTGAGGCCGATCTCCGCAATCGTGAAGAGGGGACGGCCCGCGCCCGCCTCACGGCCGGCGATACGGATCCACGCGTCATTACGCCGCATACTCGGTCAGCCTTTCAGGAAGGATGCACCCGGCAATCACAGGCACATCGGACATGCGCGAGACCACGGCGTCCGCGCAGAGGGACACCACGCCGAAGGGTCCACGCCGCCATTCACGGGTCTGGATCGTGCGCAGACCGCAGCGCGCCGCTCCGAAGATGTCGCTGAACTCGTCATCGCCCACAGCAATCGCACGCGCGGGCTCGACCGCGAGCGCCTCGAGCGCCGCCAGGAACGGTTCGCGCTCAGGCTTCCCTTCGCCAGTCCCGTGCTCGCTGGCATAGACGACGGTGTCGACGAGGGGCTCGACGCCCAACGCCTCCACCTTCGCCCGCTGAATCGCGGGAATGCCGTTCGTCACGATCGCCAGCTTCCAGGAGCGGCCGAGCGTCCGCAGCGTGGCGGCCGTCGGGCCGGGCAGCTGCAGTGTGGGGGTGTGCCGCCGGATGACCCGCACGAGGGTCGCGACAGGCACGTCAAGCCCGAGCCGCTCGGTCAGCACGTTCAGTTCGCGCCCCCGGGTGGGGCCGCTCGCCGCGCCGAGCAGGATCCGGTAGGCGCGTGCTTCGTCCACGCCGTGGTGCGCCGCCACGTGGCGCGCCACGGCCGCGAACCCGCTGAGCCTGAAGTGCCGAAGCGGGTACAGGGTGTCGTCCAGATCGAACAGGATGGCGCGATCGTTACGCAGCATGGGATTCGTCCTCGGCCCGACGGGCCAGTTGGCGGATCGCGTCGGCCACGCGGAACACCCCACGGCCGTCGACCAGGTGTGCAGCGGTTGCGCCCAATCGCGCGGCACGGACCGGATGCTCGAGCAGATCGGCGACTGCGTCCGCCGCGTGGGCGAACGCCGCCGGGTCGGAGAAGATGCCGGCGTCGACGGCCGCACCCCGACGGGCGAAGCCACGGATGGTCGGCTGCTGCGCGGAGACCACGGCGACACCGACCGCCGGCGTGGCGAGCGCCGCCGCTTCGTAGAGCGTGACGCCGCCGCCGACCACCGCGACCGCGGCCGCAGCGAGTTCCCCGGCAAGACCATCAGGGGCTGACACCCACGTGATGCGCGGATCGGCACTGGTCCGGGCCTCGCGACTGAAGCCCTGCGCGATCCGAATGGTGGCGTCAGGTCGGCGGCTGCGAATGGCGCGCGCCAGCATCTCGCCCCACTGGTGCACATGGTCGCCGCCCCCGAGCGCCAGCAGCACCGCGCGGCGTTCTCCGAGTGGCTGTGTCCGCATCTGCGCAACAGCTGGATCGAGGACGGCGTAGAGCGGGCCTGCCAGGGTGAAGGGTTCACGGCGGTCGCCCTGCTCGATGCTGCCGTCGATGGCGAGGTCCGATTCGACGAATCCCAGTCCGAGGTCGTGCAGGGTCGCCACCGGGATGCGGGTCGCCCGCGCGCGCTCGACCCAGCGCGCGGCTTCAGCCTCGAGAGGGTCGTCGACGACCAGCACTCGCGGGCGGTTCGCGCGCAGGATGCCCAGGCCGCCCCGTTCGACCTGGAACCCACGGGCGGTCGCCGTCGCCACGGCTGTGCGGTCGCCACGGATGCAGACCGTGGGGGTGACGCCCAGTGCCCGCGCGATCGAGCGTGCGCGCATCAGGTGCCCGAATCCGAGGCGAGGCCCTGCCGCGACGCGGAAGAGCACGCGCATCAGCACACCCTCCACACGCGATGCGGGTCGCGATGGGCCTGTCGTTCGTGCCGATCGTCGGTGCGCCCCGTGGTTGCCAGGAGAGCCGCCGCGACATGCAGCCGGATCGTGCGGCCGTCGAGCGTGGTCACGTCAAGCGTGGGTCCACGCCAGGTGAGATGACACGGGGGCTGGTCCGGGTCCAGTTCGGACTCCCCTATCCAGACGCCGTCGGATTCGAAGTACTGCACGCGGTGGTTCCCGTAATCGGCGACGGCGAGCCACGGCGCCAGCAACGCCTGTGCATCCGCGCGCACGATCGGTTCACCGCTGAACTCGGGATGCATCGGTACCACCGCGATGGGCGTGTCGAACTGCCCGCACCGGTGGCCGTACTCGCCAAACGCGAACGCGATGCGGCCATCGCCGTAGCGGGCCACGACGCGGTGGGCGGCAGGATCGACCTCGTACGTGAGTTGCGAGGTTGACGGCTGGACGACACCCGTCGCTCGGCTGGCCGTCACCTGATCGGTGCCCGGCGCCGGGGAGGATGCGCCAGATGAGGGGCGTTCCTCACGGTTTTCAGGCGCGAAACCGTGGGGGTGTCGTGGGTCTGCGGGTCGGATGGTCGCCATGCGCGTTCTGCCTGCCGATGCACATAGGCGAGAACGCTGCCACCTGCCCAGCTCACATGCCGGACCACCGGTCGAGGTGCGGTTAAAGCTTCCAGACCCGTTCCCGATTACCTCCCCGACAACAACGCGCGGCACACGCCGCACCCGGACGCAAGGATGCGCCGGGGGTCTTCAGGGAGGAACACGCAATGGCTTCGTTCTCAGTCGTCTCCAACATCTCCGCCGCCAACGCCCAGTCGAACCTGATTGGCACCAACATGAACATGCAGAAGGCCATCGCTCGCCTGTCGAGCGGCTTCCGCATCAATCAGTCGGGCGATGACGCCGCGGGCCTGGCCCTCGCGAACAGCTACCGCAACACGCAGGCGGTGCTGAACCAGGGCATCCGGAACGCCAACGACGGTCTGTCCACGCTGCAGATCAAGGACGGTGCGCTTTCCAACATCAGCACCCTGCTCGATCGTCTCTCCACCCTCGCGACGCAGTCCGCGAACGCGGCCTCGAGCGTCGACCGCACCGCCCTGAACAACGAGTTCACGGACGTCCTCGGTGAAATCGACCGCGAGGCGAGCGTCGGCGGGCTGACCGCATCGGCCGGCTTCTCGGTCTACGTGAGCAACGACGGTGCGAACGGCTGGGTGCACGGCACGATCGGCGCCGCGAACACGACCGCCCTCGGCCTGACCGGCGGCTCGTTCAACGTGAGCAGCGCGGCCAACGCGGCGAGCGCCCTCAGCACGATCTCCACCGCGGTCGGCACGCTGGGGTCCACGTCGGCAACCATCGGCACCCTGCAGAACCGCCTGACGTTCGCCGTCGGCCTCGCGCAGTCGCAGGTCGTCTCGAACAAGGCCGCTGAATCCCGCATCCGCGACGCGAACGTCGCAGAGGAATCGGCAAACCTGACCCGCTACAGCATCCTGACGCAGTCGGGCATCTCGGCCCTCGCGCAGGCGAACCAGCAGAGCTCCGCGGTCCTGAAGCTCCTCGGCTGATACCTGACCTGACGACGGCGGGCCTGCCCCTCGGTATGCGAGGGTCCGGGCCCGCCCCGTCCCCGTCCGCTCCCCTCCCAAGCTCTGGCAGGCTTCTCGCATAGCACTTCGGCAACGCGTTCTTCCAGAGGGAGCTCCCCGTGTCGTCCGGCATCACCTTCAGCGGCTTCAACAACATCGACTTCAACGTCGTCGTCAACGCGCTGATGGCGCAAGCGTCACAGCCGCTGACCGCACTGCAGACCAAGCAGACGGCGCTCAAGTCGCAGCTCTCCTCCTTCTCGCAGCTCGGTTCCAAGCTCACGGCCATCCAGAGCGCGGCGGACGGACTGTCCTCCACGTCCTCGCTCGCGAGCTACGCGACGAGCGTGTCGGACACGTCGGCCTTCACGGCGAGTGCGGGCTCGAGTGCCACGCCTGGTCACTACGACATCGTCGTGCAGGAACTTGCACGGGCGCAGGTCACGGCCTCGGCCAGCACCGCCCCGGATGCGAACACGACGACCGTGGCCGACGGTGGGTCGCTGACGATCAACGGCAAGGCGGTCACGCTGACCGGCGCGGTCACGCTGCAGGGGCTCGCCAAGGCAATCAACGACACGAGCGGCATTCAGGCCCAGGCCAGCGTCGTCCAGACCGGCGCCAATGCCTACCGGCTCGTGCTCACCGGAACGGCCACCGGCGCGTCGAATGCGTTCACGATCCAGAACAGCCTGACGGGTGGCAGCGGGATCAGCTTCACCGATACCGACAACGACGGCCTCTCCGGGAACTCCGCGGCGGACAACGCCGTGCAGGCGACCGACGCCTCGCTCCTGGTGAACAACATCCAGGTCTCGAGCGCCAGCAATACGGTCAGCACCGCGGTGCCGGGGACCACGCTGAACCTGCTGAAGAAGGCGCCGGGCACGACGGTCAGCCTCGACGTCACCTCCGACGACACGGCGCTGCAGAACAAGGTCGAAGCGTTCGTCTCGGCCTACAACGCCCTGCAGAAATTCGTCACCGACCAGGGCACGGCGGCGACGGCAGGCAATGGGTCGAGCATCGCGCGGGATCCGTTGCTCCGCACGTTGCGCAACGAGCTCCGCAGCGCGCTGAATTCGCAGTATGGCAGCGAGGACATCTCGTATCTGGGCCAGATCGGCGTGGAGTTCACGCGCACGGGCACGCTGCAGCTGAACGCCACGAAGTTCAAGGCGGCCCTCGCCAACGGCCGCGGACCGCTCGAGCGGCTCCTGAACGGCACCGGCAACAACGACGGTGCCTTTGGCTCGATCTCGTCGCTAGTACAGCGGTACACCGAGGCGTCAGGGTTCATCACCCAGGCCCAGGATCGGCTGAACAAGCAGATCTCAGGGCTCGATACCCAGATGCAGGCCATGCAGAGCCGCCTCGACCTGCAGCGTGCGTCGCTTGTCCGGGAATACGCGGCCGCCGACCAGGCGATGACGCAACTGAAGAACCAGAGCGGCGCCCTCGGCTCATTTGGCGCCTCCACGTCATCCTCGTCTTCGTCTTCGAACTAGCCAAGGTAGCCCATGACCTTTGCCACCGCTCGCGGACTCGCCTCCTACCGTCAGGTCGAAGTCCAATCGCGTACGCCGCTCGAACTGGTCACGATGCTGTATGACGGCGCGATCCGATTCCTCGGCACCGCCCGCGACGCCATGAACCGGCACGACATCCCGGCCAGGCGCGAGGCCCTGAACAAGACGCTCGCGATCATCGCGGAGCTGCAGAACACGCTGAACATGGATCAGGGCGGCGAGGTGGCGGTCGAACTCGATCGGCTCTACGAGTACATCAACATGCGGCTCCTCGATGCGGCCATGCGGAACGACGTGGCGCCCCTCGACGAGGTGACGCGAATCCTCGGCATCCTCCGCGAAGGCTGGGCGACGATCGCCGCGAACGAGAAGGTGCCGGTCGAGGCCGGACGGTGACACGCGACGAGCTCGAGCTGACGCTCGAGGAATTCCGCAAGGGGCTCGAGACCGAGCTCGCGCTCCTGCGCCAGTTGCAGGTCGTCGCGGCCCAGCAGCGTGAGGTGAGTGAGGCGAGGGACTTCGACCGCTTCAAGATCGTCAGCGACGAACGCGACCGGCTCACGCGCAGCCTGCTGGCCGTCGAACAGGGGCTCGCCGAGACACGCGAGCTGCTCTCGACCATGCGGGACCAGGCTGCCTCGATCCCGACCTACGGCACCGTGCTCGCGCTCCGCCAGGCGTCCACGGACCTCGTGAACGACATCCTCTCCTGCGACCGCGCTGCCATGAAGGCGCTCGCCGATGCCGAGCTCGCCAGGCGCGCTGCGCTCGCCAGCCTCGAACGCGGGGAGAACACCCTCGCTGCCTACCGCCGTGTCCTCGCGCCGCCCATCGCCAACGCCGGTCTCGTCGATCGCCGAGGCTGAAGCGTTCCGAACTGAGAACTTCAGGCGTTCCGAAGTCAGAACTTTGAAGTCAGAAGTCAGAGCGTCAGAGTGCGTGCCAAGACCCGTACACGCCAGGGCGGAGTGCGCGGAGGTCACCGAGCGTCGATTGGGAACCGTGAAGCTCCGTGGTCCTGCGTGGCCTCCGTGGTGGGGAGTTTTGCAGCCAGCCCTTAGGGCTCGGACACAAGCGCCGGTGCTGTGGTCTGGCCAGTTCTGACTTCTGAATTCCGACTTCTGCCTTCGGAGCCCGCTCGTCCTGCCGCCGTGAAGCTCGCTGTTTCGTGGAAGCCGAGGTGGTCGTAGAGCCGGCGTGCCGACAGGTTGCGCTCGCTGACCAGCAGCGACAGCCGTTCGACCTTCCGGGCGTGCGCGCGAGCGCAGACCGCCTGCAGCATCGACGTCGCCATGCCCCCTCCCCGCCTCCCGGGGTCGACGGCCACCTGAGCGATGTGCGCCGTGTCATGCCGGATCATCGTCGTCACCACCGCGGCCTCGAGGCGACCGTCCGGGGCAAATGAGGCTGCCGAGAGCGCCGGTTCGAACCACCCACACGCGGTCGAGCCGAGCAACTGCGCGGCGTACTCGCGCCACTCCGTCATCAGCCCGTGACGGGCAAACGGGCGCGCTGGCGACGGCTCACCGTATGCGGCGGCCAGCAGAACGGGCAGTTGTGCGGCCGCGTCGATGTTCCACTCGAGCGCGGTGTGGACCTCGCGTGCAGAGGCGAGATCGCGCACAAGGTACAGATATGGTTCGATGTCGAATCCGCGAGCGGCGAGGGCGGGCGCCAGGCCTGGCGCCCCGCTGAATGCGAAGAGCATCGCACCAGACGGCGCGACGTGGGGATCGACCATGTGCAGGACGCCGTCCAGCAGCGTGCGCGTGGCGGCGGACGACTCCGCCTCGAACCCGCCGATCTGGAGTGTGTCCTGGTGAACGAGGAAGAAGCACCACCCGGTGACACGGCGGCCTTCCACGAGGGCGAGCCCGGGCAGCCGCCCTGACGCGCGTTCCTGCTCCACCTGTGTCCAGTTCGGACGGGAATCCCAGCAGAGGCGCTCGGACCAGCGGGCTTCCTGCTCCGCCCAGACCTCGTTCAGCAGGTCCGGGTCGAGATCACGCCAGTCGAACAGCGGCATCGCTGGCCTCGACCTCGGTCTCGCGACGCGCCACGCGGCTCCGCAGGGTGGAGGCGAGGGCCGAGACGGAGGCGGGAGCGCTGCGTGCCGCGCTCCGGTTTGCGGCAACGACCAGGTCGTACACCTCACGCCGATGCACCGGCACGTCGCGCGGCGCCGTGACGCCGATGCGGACCCCCTGGCGGCCGACACTGACCACCTGGATCTCGATGCCGTCGCCGACCACGATGGATTCCCCGCGCTTGCGGGTGACAACCAGCACAGATCACCCCAGCCGATGGTTCGTATCGTACTGGTCGTGCCCGGCGAGCAACTGCAGCGCGCGCATACGCTCCGGGTTGACGACGAGGGGCGCCCGAAGGTTCACGGTCGCGTCGCCCTGCTCGGCCACGCGGACGATCGCGAGCCAGAGCAACGCGCTGTCGCTGCTCGCGCCGAGGCGACGGCGCTGCAGGTCGTCGAGCTGGCAACGGTACTCCGGGTCCACCAGGCGCGGATCGATGGCCAGGAACGCGGGCTTGGCATCGTCCAGCCCTTGCAGGCAGACGAGCGGCTCGAGCGAGGGTGATGAGAGCAGGAGGAAGCGCCGGCACTCCTCGAATCCCGGCAGCCCTTCGACGAGCGTCACGACGTCGCGCGAGTTGCCCTCGAAGCTGCCGAACCGCGTCTCGATGGACTCGATGGGGTCATGCATCAGCGGATGCGCACCACTCATTTGATGTAATCCAGGAGCGACACCTTCGACGCCGCCGCGACGGCGCCGAGGGCCGATTGATAGGTCGTCTGGGCACGGCTCATGCGCGTCAGGGCGTCGGCCATGTTGGCGTCCCGGTCCGACGACAGCCGGGCCTGGGCCGCGAGGCGCAACGTCGTTGTCCGCTCGTTGGTGTCGTCGATGGTCGTCTCGTCATTGCCGACGAGGCTCTGGGCCCGAGTCGCCCGGGTGAACGCGTTGTTCAACAGCGCGATGCCCGCGTGCAGCGTGGTCGTGTCGTTGGTGCGTGCGGCGGCCGCCAGCGAGTCGAGCGTGCTCAGAACGTCGGCGGCGTCGCTCCCCTGCATGATCGACTGCCCATCCATCGCGATCGTCACGCTTCGATTCTCGGACACGTCGACCGTCATGCCGGTGTTCGTGCCCTGATACGTCCACGTGCCACCGGACTTCACGTAGGGCGCAACGCTGGAGTTCGTCCCCGAGAACAGGCGCGTGCCACCGAAGGTCGTGTTGATGTCAGCGGCAAGGGCGTCCCGGATCCCTTCCATCGTGAGGGCCGCCTGATCGCGGACTTCCTTGGTGGCGGTGCTCCCGAGTGAACTCTGGAGCGCGACGAGCGCTTCCGAGATCTTGTCGATGATGTTGCTCAGCGCCGAGTCCATCGCCGTGACGCGCGAGCTGGCCGAGTCGCTGACGCCCTTGTACGCATCGAGCCGGTCGATGCTCGCCTGGTCCATGACCGCGCGCTGCGCGGCGACAGGGTCGTCGCTCGGGACCCGAACACGCATGCCGGTCGACACCTGCCACTGGGCTTCCGCGAACTGCTCCGACGCGGTGTTGATGGCGTCGAGTCCGTCACGGACCTGATTGAAGGTCACTCTCATCGCGGCACTCCGAAGGTCGACATGAGAACGGACAGCGAGCTGTCGATGGCCGCGAAGTAGCGGGCATTCGCCTCGTACGCCCGCTGGAACTGCAGCAGCCGTCCGGCTTCCTCGTCGAGAGAGACGCCGGACACCGAGTCACGCAGTTTCTGGATGGCCGAGACCACGTCCTCGCGTGTCTTGAGGCTGGTCCGCGCATCGGCACTGTCGGTGCCGACCTTGTTGACCAGCTGGCTCCACGCCTCGGTGAAGGTCGCGGAGTTCCCGCTCGCCACTTTCTGGTCACGGAGCGACGCGAGCGCTTTGGCCGTGCCGTTGTCGCCCGGTGCTCCGGTGCCTGAGGCGGCAATGAGCGAGTTGTTTGCGGCCAGCGCCGGATTGAACTTCAGCGACGCGGCGGCGCCGTCCACGGTGGCGAGCGGCAGGTACAGCAGCGGACCCGTGTTGCCGTTCAGGTCGTAGCCGCCCGTGTGCACGGCGTTGAGCTGCGTGCCGACGTCGTACGCGAGCTGATCGAGTTGGTGCTGATAGCCAGGCAGCACCGAGTCGCGGACCGCAAGATGACCGCCGAGGGTGCCGCCCGTGAGCTGCGCGGTGATGTCCACGCCGCCAGCACGCACTTCGGCAAGGCCGGTCGTCGGCGCATTCGTGACGGCGAGCGGATGGCTGTCGCGGCCGATGACGAGTGCACGGCCGCCGCCCAGCGCGACGTCCATGGTGCCGTTCGGGTGCGAGATGACGTTGACGTCCGTCAGCTTCGCGAGGTTCTGGAGGGACAGGTCGAGCTGATCCTTCAGCGGCTCGATGTCCGCCCCGGTCGGTGCGTCGCCGATCTGCTGGTTCAGCTTGGCGATCGTGCCTGCCAGCGTGTTGATCTGGTCGACCGCGCTCCGGACGTCACGGTCCGCCTGGGTCCGGGATTGGTCCAGGCGCGACGACATGTCGTTGAACGCCGTGGCCAGCCGGGTGCCCTGCAGGACGACGCCGTCGCGCGCGACCGCCGACTGCGGGTCGACACTAAGCGCCGAGAACGACGAGAACAGCGCGCTCAGCGCACCATCGATTGACTTGCCGGTGCTTCCCAGCGACGTCTCGATGACCGACAGTGCCGATGCCATCGCGCTGTCGTGGGACTGCGCGGGCAGTTCGCTGCGCAGCCGATGATCGACGAAGGCGTCCCGGCTGGCGCGGACTCCGACGACCTGCACGCCGCCGACACCGTCGATCGGCTGCCGTTCGGCGAGTTCGAGGCGGCGCCGGACGTAGCCCTCCGTGTTGAGGTTCGCGATGTTCTGGCCGGTGACGTCCAAGCCGTAGCGCTGCGCGTCGAGCGACTGGGCTGCGTTGGAGAGTGACGTGAAGAGGCCGCCCATCAGACTCTGACCTCCAGGCGGCCGTGCCGGGGTGCGGACGCGCCTATGCCCGCCGGCCGATAACCGGGAGCCATCCCTTGTGCGGCGAGTGAAAGCGTGACCAGGTCGGTCGTCGCGCGCCCAAGCGCGCGGCAGCGGAAGAGGGCTTCATGGATCCGCCGCAAGGCAGACCGGACCGCGTCCGCATCCGCCCCGGCGAGGTCGACTGCTGAGGGTACGTGCGTCAACGTCGCTTCGAGCGACGCTTCGCAGGAAGCCAGCGCGTCGGGATTCGCGCCTGCGGTCGCATCCGCCACCCGTTCGAGGACGGCTGCGAGCGCGTGGAGGCGCGCAACGGCTGGATCAGCGGACATGCCTCACACCTCGTTGTTCAGCATGCGCTGGATGAGCGTGTCGGCGAGGGCCTGCGCGTCGCTGCCCAGCTTGCCGCTTTCGAGCAGCGCTCGCCCGCGCGCGACCGCGTCGGGGCGCACGGAAATCGGCTGGCTGGCCTCATCGATGGCCTTGTTCGCCAGCGCGAGTTCGGGCGAAACCGTGAAGGCGTCCCCGCCGGCTCGCTTCGACTGCTCCTTCGACTGGTTGGCGCTGATACGCGCGGTATCCTGCGCCGCGAGCGAGGCATCAATGTTTGGTCGGTTGCCTTCAATCTTCATGGCCGCTCCTGATTGGACCCGTCAGCGAATGAATCGGCGGAAGTCCCCGAACTCTTTAATACCGCAGCCATATCGACGGCTTTCCCGTGCATTCTGGCCTCGAGGTGGAGGTGCGGTCCGGTGGACCGGCCACTGTTCCCAGACCGGGCGACCACCTGCCCGGCCTCAACCGTATCCCCTTCGCGCACCGTTGCCCCGGAGAGGTGCGCATACCGGGTCTCGAGACCGTTCCCGTGGTCGATCACCACCGTAAGACCGTACCCCTGGCGGTCCTTCACGGACTGCACCCGACCCGACGCGACAGCCTGCACCTCCTGCCCATAGGCCATGCGCACGTCGGTGCCTGCGTGGAACTTCGCCTGACCGGTGAAGGGATCTGCCCTCCACCCGAATGGTGACGTCACCGGCCCGGGCTGGGTGGCTGCGAGCGACACGGGCGCTGCCGCCGCGCTCGAGATCGGACTGGCAGGCGGAGTGGCCACAAGCTGCGCCGGAGCCGCTGGCGGCGCGGGCTGCAGGAGTTCGTCGGGATGCGGCAGCTGTGGTACCGCTGCGGGCGCCGATCCGCTGGACTTTCCGGGCATGTCGGTTGCGGCAGGGGTCGACGCATAGGCGGTCAGCGCCGTGGTCGGAGTCAGCCCACCTGCGGGGCCGCCCATGCCCTGCCTGGCAAGCGCCTCGAGCATCAGGTTGGCGAGCCCGAACCCGCCCGACCGGCTGAGCGACAGGCCGAGTTCGCTGTCGAATGTATCGGTCATCGTCGCGTTGCCGAGCCCCTGCTGCTCCTCGTCGGTCAGCATGGAGTGGCGCATGCCGCGGAGCATTTCCGAGAGGAACATCGCCTCGAACTCGTGGGCGAGCCTCGCCAGCTGCGCGCGCTGCGCCTCGACCTGGGCCGCGTCCGCGGTGCCGACCTTGCCCGGGCCGGCGGGCTTGACCTCCATCTCAGAGCACCACGACTTCGGCGCGCAGGGCGCCAGCGGCCTTGAGCGCCTGCATGATGGCAATGATGTCGCGCGGCGTGGCGCCGAGCGCGTTCAGCGCGCGAACGACCGATTCGAGGGTGGTGCCTTCCTCGAGCGCCACGAGCTTGGCCTCGGCCTCCTGCACGTCCACCTGTGTGTTCGGCACGACCACCGTGTCCCCGCTCTTCGACAGCGGGTTGGGTTGTGACACTTCGTATTTCGTGCTGATCCGGACTGACAGGTTGCCGTGCGCGACAGCGGCCGGCCCGATCCGCACCTGCCCGCCCACGACGACCGTTCCCGTCCGCTCGTTGATCACCACGCGAGCGTTGACATCGGTCTGCACCGGCAGCACCTCGAGTCGCGCCATCAGTGAAGGCACGCTGTTGCGGTACTGCGCCGGCACCTTGATCGTGATGCTCCCGGGGTCGACGACCGAGGCCTGATCGGGTCCGAGTTCCCCGTTGACGGCGTCGACGATGCGAGCGGCACTGACGAAGTCCGGTTCACGGAGGGCGAGGGTAATGGTATCGCCGCTCGGCAGGGTCGAGTTGGCCGCGAGCTGTACGAACGCGCCGCCCGCGACCCGGCCGACCGTCAGGTGGTTCACCTGCACGGAGCTGCCACCGCCGCCGCCACCGAAGCCCCCGATCGACAGCGGGCCCTGCGCGAGCGCGTAGACCTGCCCGTCGCCGCCGCGCAGCGGCGTCGCGAGCAGCGTGCCCCCCTGCAGGCTGCGGGCATCGCCGATCGAGGAGGCCGTGATGTCGATGCGCGCCCCGGGCCGCGCGTACGCCGGCAGCTCCGCCGTGACCAGCACGGCCGCGACGTTCTCGATCTTGATCTGCTGCCCCGGCACCGACAGCCCGAACCGTTCGAGCATGTTCGCGATCGTCTGTGCCGTGAAGATCGTCTGTCGCTTGTCCCCGGTCTTGTTCAGGCCCACGACCAGCCCGTAGCCAATCAGCGGGGTCGATGCGACCCCCTGGATGGCGGCGACGTCCTTCAACCGGGTCGACGTGTCAGCCGCGATCGCGGGTCTGGCCCCGATGGCAAGGGCGATGACGATCACAGCGGCGACGGGACGGAGATGACCGAAGCGGCACATGGTAAGCCTCAGAAGATCTTGTTCAGGATGCGGACGAGCCATCCGGGTGAGAGGTTGTCCTTCATCAAGCCGCGACCGAAGTACCGGATCTGCAGCTCGCCGAGGGACGTCGAGAGCACGACGTTGCCGGGGCTGATGTCCGTCACCCGCGCAACGCCCGTCAGCACGACCACCTGCCGATCGTCGTTGATGGTGATCTCCCGCACGCTCTCGATGAACAGGTCGCCGTTCGGCAGGACCTCGGCCACGCGTCCCGTCACCACGGCAGACAGATCGCCAGCCCGCGTCGTCGAGCCTGCGCCCTTGAAAGACGTGTCGCTCTTCGCGCTCGCGAGGCTCGTCGGGTCGATGATGGAGGGCAGCTTCGACTCGGCCCCGAACAGTTTCGGCACGCCGGCGGTGCCGCTGCTCGCCTTCGACAGGTTCGAGTCCGCGGTGCCGCTAGCCGTGATGCTCTCGACGACCTTGATCGTCACGAGATCGTTCAGGCGACGCGCACGACGGTCGCCCATCAACCCGTTCATCCAGTCGTTCGACGGCGCAGCGGCCGCACCACCGCCGCCGGCCTGCTGGCGCGCTGACTCCAGGTAGCGCGACAGCTGCTCGTCGTATTTGTCGCTGGCGGTCTCCGGCTTCGCGTGCTTCTGCGCCGACGCAGGCACCGCACCGACCAGCAGCGCCAGCACCGCAAAGGTCGCAGGCAGGCTCCGGCTACTCATGGATCACCTCGACCACGCCGGTCGCCAGGACCCGTGCGCGGAGTTCGCGTTTCGATTCGCGGTTGACCACGCGCACGATCGCGCCCTCGACACCGTTGTCGAGCGCCACGAGCTCCGCCGTGATCTGCACGGTGCCAACCGCCGCAATGGCCTTCACTGGGTCGCCGACGCGTACCGCGGGCGGTTGTGTCGCCGACTGGTGGGTGACGATGGCACCGGCCACGATGTCCTGACGGGTCGTGCCGCCGACGAGGTCGCGCGACAGCGGTAGCCGGCGGAGTGGCATCGGACCCGGGTTGCCCACCACGTCGACGAGATCGGCCGCGGTGAGCAGGTGGCCACGGGGCAGCGTGCGCGCGGCCGTGGCATAGGGCACTGTCACGACGGCGTGGGCCGTGCCTCGGCCGACCTGGACGGGGCGCCCCTGCGGGCCAGCACCCACCACGACGAAGGGAATGAGCCCCAGTGTCGCGTGCGGGGCCGGCACCACGGCCATCGACCCGGTCGCACGCTCGCGGACGGTCACCTGGACCTGCTCGATCGACACCACCGCCCCCGGGCCGAGCCGCGTGCCGATCTCCACGCGCAGGGCGGCCGCAACCTTCTCTTCGAGGGTCACCGACGCCGGCTCCGCAGACACAGTGACGGCAGCCAGCACGAGGAGGAGGACGAGAGGCACCAGCGGATGCATCACCGCACCATGTTGTTGACCTGCGAGAGCATCTCGTCCGCCGCCTTGACGACGCGCGAGTTGGCCTCGTAGGCGCGCTGGCCGAGGATCATGTTGACCATTTCCTCGACCACGCTCACGTTCGAATCTTCGATGAACCCCTGCTGGACGACGCCGCGGCCGTCGAGCCCCGGCGCTCCGGTCTGCGCGTCGCCCGATGCGGAAGTCACCTCGAACAGGTTGCCGCCAAGCGGACGCAGCCCCGCGGGATTCTGGAACGTGGCGAGTTCGATGGTGCCGAGCTGCTGCGTGCCCTGCTGGCCGGCGATCTGCGCCGACACGACGCCGTCCTTCGAGATCGTGACCGTGGTGGCGTTCGCGGGAATGTTGATCTGCGGCTCGAGACCGTAGCCATCGGCCGTCACCAGGTTGCCCTGTGCGTCCCGATGAAACGCGCCGGTGCGCGTGTAGGCCGTCGTCCCCTGCGGGGTCGTGATCTGGAAGAACCCGTCGCCCTCGATCGCCATGTCGAGCTGCGCGCCAGTGGATCGCAGGTTGCCCGAGCTGAAGTTGCGGGAGGTGCCGACCGGACGCGTCCCCAGCCCCACCTCGAGCCCGATGGGTGCCTCGCCCACCGACGATGTCGCGGCACCGGGCGTCCGGATCTCCTGGTAGACCAGGTCCTCGAACTCCACGTGGCTCTTCTTGAATCCGGCCGTGTTCACGTTGGCGAGGTTGTGCGCGACCGTGTCGATGTTGGCCTGCTGGGCGTTCATGCCGCTGGCAGCCGTGTAGAGCGCGCGGATCATCGGATTCTCCCAAGTTGGTCGATGGCGCGGCCATCGATGTCGTTCATCATCAGCGAGAGCGCTTTCTGCAACGCCTCGAAGCTGCGGGTCACGCCTGTGAGCTCGGCGACGCGGCTGACGAGCGAGACGTTCGACTGCTCGAGTGAGCCGCCGCGCACCGAGGGCGCCTTCACGTCGGTCGGCGTGAGGTTGTCGGCGCGGAGCTTGGCGCCGCTCTCCGGCACGAGCACCGATGGGTTGTCGAAGGTCACGACCTTGAGGCGGCCCGCCGGGGCACCGCCGACCTTCACCGTCCCGTCCTGCTCCACCGAGACCTCACCCTGGCCGATCTTCAGGGGGCCGTTCGTCCCCTGCACTGCGGACCCATCGTCGGTGACGAGCGTCCCGTCGGCGCCGCGTGAGAAGTGACCGTTGCGCGTGTAGCGCGGCCCGGCGGGTGTGTCGACGACGAAGAAGCCGGCGCCTTCGATGGCCATGTCGAGATCCCGACCCGTCGTGGCCAGCGTGCCAGGGGTGACGTCGAGCCGGCGGTCGCCTGACGTCACGTCGATCGCGGACTGCAGGACATTGCTGAACTGCGGTCGCCCAGCCTCGGCATCGGCCGCCCGCTCCGTCTTGTAGCCGGCGGTGCCGACGTTCGCGATGTCCGCAGCGAGTCGATCGAGCTGATCGAGCCGCGTGCGCATGCCGCTCAGTGCAATGTACTGGCTGCCTGCCATGACGCCTCCTCGAGGATCGGTCGGGTCCACAGCACGTCCTGGACCGTCTCGCCGGCCTGCACGCGGACCCATGTGTATGGCGCCCAGTGCGCCTCCGCCAGTCGCGCCTGCTTCCCGCTGATCGCCATGCGCGTGATCGCCTGCACGGCCTCGTGCTCGTCGTGGACGATCAGCACACCGGCGCTGCGCGCGTCCGGTGTCTCCATGGAGGCCGCGCCGTACTGGTCCAGCAGGTCATGCCAGGTCTGGTCGTCCACGAGATAGGGCTCGGCGCTCCATCCGGTGAGCCGGCGAAGCGCGTTCACCGCATCCCACCGGAGCGGCGCCATGGATGCGACACGCACGACGCGGTCGCGGTCCGGCTGGGAGAACGGGACGAGCCCCAGCGCCTTGATCGCTTCGCGCGGCAGCCCGCCGGGTGCGCCATGCACGAGTGACGGGTCGAGCGTCGTCAGGTAGCGGGAGCCAGACTGCGCCGCCAGTGCACGCAGCACGAGGGCGGGATCCACCCCGAACAGCTCGCGCGCCTGGGCGCCGAGCCGCAGTCCGCTGGAGCGTTGACGGTCGAGCGCTTCGTGCAGCTGGTCGGCGGACAGCGCACCGTGATGCCGCAGCAGGACGCCGAGCCGCAGGTGCGGCGCCGCACGACCGGTCACTTGCGCGGCCGGCGCGCTGTCGCTCAGCAGATCCCTGACCATTCGCGCCACGCAGTCGGGCGAGCAGAACCACCGGCCGTCGATGCTCACGCCCGACATGCCGGTCAGCAGGTCCGGCCGCCAGCGGCCGCAGGATTCAGAGGCGCACCGCGCCATGGTTCCCCTCCGCCAGCATGACCGCTGCCCCGCCGAGCTCGAGGTGCAGCCGGATTTCGCTCTCCGACAGTGCCTCCTCGGCGGCGATCGTGGAAACGGCACGTCCCTTCTTCGCCGCGGTCACGATCCGCCTGGTCGTCGCACGGGTCGTGCTCCGGGTCGCGGTCTTCTGTCCGAATGCGGTCAGGCCGGCCGCCACGTTGGCGAGCCCCTGCTCGGTCGTGTCCGTCAGCAGCGTGAGTGCCTCCGCGAAGTGCGAGAGCCGTTCGTGGACCCGCTCGGCGCTCGTGATGCGACGGCCCAGCTTGATGAGCAGCACCAGTTGCAGCGCGTTGATCACGGCCATCGCCGCGAGAAGGATGTAGGTCAGCATCAGTGCGTCTCCAGTGCGCGAATCCGGTCGGACCGGCTCACGAGGTCGGTAATGCGCAGCCCATAGCTCCCATCGACGATCACGACCTCGCCGTAGGCAATCACCTTGTCGCTCACGAGCAGCTCGACCGGGTCGTCCGGTGACCGCCCCATGTCGACGATCGAGCCAGGGCCAAGCCCTGACAGCGCCTTGAGCGACAGCGTCGTGCGACCGAACCGGACGACGAGCGGCAGCTCGACGTCCAGCACCAGGTCGAGATTGCCGTTGATCCGCGGGCTCTCCCGCTCCTCGGGCTCGGCGAGCGTCGCGGTGACGGCCAGCGTGGCTTCAGCCGCGTCGGGCAGCGCCATCTGGAACGCGCTCGCGCCGGTCGGTGCAGGGCCGGGCGTGACCGCAGACACCGTGAACCGCAGGGCGCTGAACTCCGGCGCCAGCGCGACAAGCGCGCACGCGTGTGTGGTGGTGTCCTTCAGGAGCGTCGTCACGGCGTCGAGCGCCGGCTGCCCCTCCCTGCTGCTCGCGGTCCGTGCCGCGGCATCGCCCAGGACCGCGTCGACCCACGCGACGATCACGCCCGTGTGGCCACCGGCGACGCGCGCCGAGATCAGGTAGCCGGCTCCGGCCGGCTGCGTGGCCAGCGGTTGCGGCGTGGCGGTCGTACCCAGGGCGGCGGCCAGCGCCGTCCCGAGTTCCTGCGCCACGCGCGTGGCGAGCTTGTTCTGCAGCAGATCGCCCATCTAGGCCTCCACGCCACCCGGATCCGCGCGCCGGTCGATGCGGACGCCGACGCGACCGCCATGCCGCGTCAGGTGTCCTGAGAACTTCCGCGAGTCGCCGACCCGCAGTTCGATTGGGGCGTCGGCACGCAGGCCAAGCGAGAGCACGTCCCCGGGCACCAGCGCCATGAGGTCGGCCGTGCGCAGGCGCGTCTCGAGCAGCGCGGTCAGCGACATCGGTACGCGCGAGAGGTTGTCGCGGATCCAGCCGCGCTCGAGGTCGTTGGGGTCGCGTCGCTGCTTGTGCCACGCCTGCCCGAAGTGCACACCGACTGCCTCGATGAGGCTGGCGGGCAGGCACAGATTCATCATTCCGCGGGCGCTGCCGATTCTCATGTCGAACGCGATCATGACGACCACCTCGTTCGGACCGGACACCTGCAGCATCTGCGGCCGCGTCTCCCGCGCCTTGACGGCGAAGGTGAGGGGCGTCAGGGCGCGCCAGGTCTCGGACAGGGCGTCGAGAATGAGCTTGACGACGGAATCGATGACGTTCTGCTCGATCTCGCTGAGCGCGCGATTCGGCGCCGTGCCAGTGCCGTTGCCGCCCAGCATGCGGTCGACGATCGAGAACGCGATGGCCGGATTCACTTCGAGAGCCCCGAGATCCTCGAATGGCGCAATCGACAGGGCGTAGAACGCCGTGGGATCGGACAGCGACATCAGGAACTCGGAGTACGAGAACTGCTCGACCGACACGACCGACAGCTCCGTGATCGTACGGAGGTACGCGGAGAGCGAGGTCGCGAGGTTGCGCGCGTACCGGTCGTGCACCAGCTGGAGCGAGTGGATCTGCTCCTTGGAGACCCGGTCCGGGCGCCGGAAGTTGTACCGGGTGGCCGTTTCACGGATGGCCGTCGTGCGAGCCGACGGTTCCGCAAGCCCCTCATCCGCGGCGGCCAGGAGGGCATCGATCTCTTCCTGCGAGAGGATCTTGCTCATGCGCGGGCTCCGTTCGGGAGGCGCATGCGATCCGCGAGGCGCGACCGGAGGCGGCCGATCGCCTGCGTGCGCAGCTGCGACACGCGTGACTCACCGACGCCGATGACCTGACCGATCTCCGCAAGGGTCAGCTCCTCCTGGTAGTAGAGCGCCAGGATCTGCCGTTCGCGATCGGGCAGTTCGGTGATGGCTTCCGCGAGCAACTGCCGCAGCTCCTCGCGTTCGAGCCGCGCATACGGGCCCTCGCCGGGGTCGACGGCGACCTCGAGCGAGCTGGTGCCATCCTCGTTCGTGGACTGGCGGATCGTCGCCAGCTCCGCGGTCTTCAGCTGGTCCAGGATGCGGCCGTACTCCGTCTCGGAGACGTTCAGCGCGCCCGCGATCTCCTTCTCTTCCGGCTCACGCCCGAGCTCATGGCGCAGGCGCGCCACGGTCCCGTCCATCGTCCGACCGAGCTTCCGCACGGAACGCGGGGCCCAATCGAGTTCACGGAGCGCATCGAGCATCGCACCGTGGATGCGGCGACGGGCAAACGCGTCGAAGGGGACGCCAAGCGTCGGCTTGAACCGGCTCGCCGCATCGATCAGCCCCAGCACGCCGACGCTAATCAGCTCGGAGACCTCGACCTGCGCCGGGACCCGGTGCGCCAGGCGCCCTGCGAGCGCACGCACGAGCCCCACGTGCTCCATGACCAGCCGGTCACGGGTTTCGAAATCGGGTTCAGGCATTGTCATGCGCACGATCGCGCCTCCGTTCGGGCGAACTCCTCCGCGGACATCATGCCGACCGGCATCGGGGCCGCGACCTCACGGGCGGCTGGCGGCATCCACGGTGCGATGCGCCGCGCGAGCCGGTCGTATGCGCGCGCAGCCGGGCACTCGGTCCCGAGCGACATGAGCGGGCGCTGTGCCTCGACCGACTCGGCCACGCGCGCGTCACGCTCGACGTGCCCGTAGTAGCGGATCGATGCGCCCAGGAACTGCTGGACCGCCAGCGCGAGCTGACGCGCCACGTGCCGGCCCTGCTCCGCGTCACGCGCCATGTTCACGACCAGCCCGACCTCACGCTGCGGTGCCCGCGTGAGCAGCAGCTTGGTCATCGCATACGCATCGACGAGCGCGGTCGGCTCGCAGGTGGTGACGACGAGTGCACGGTCGGTGGCCCGGGCGACGCGCAGGGCCGTGTCGCCGATGCCGGGGCCCGTGTCGACCAGCAGGTAGTCCAGCGTGGTGCTCAGGTCCTCGATTCCGGACTGCAGCCGTGCCCACGGCCCCCCCGGCACCGAGGTCAGCGCCCGTACGCCGTTGCCGGCTGGAAACACGCGGACGCCGCATACCGTCGTCGCGCCGATTTCACCGATGGCCTTCTCACCGGACAGCACGCTGCCGATGTGCGAGAGCGGCGTGAGACCGCACATGACGTCGACGTTGCCGAGCCCGAAGTCGGCGTCGAGGATGCCGACGCGAAGGTCCATCTGCGCGAGGGCGATCGCCAGGTTCACGGTGAGGGCGGTCTTGCCGACACCACCCTTGCCGCTCGTGACGGCAATCGTGACGCCCCGGCGTCCATTCAGGGGAGATGTGCTGCTCATGGCAGGCTCACAGCGGTCTCGAACGGCTCCCGCAGGATGGCGCTCGCCAGCAACTCCGGCGTTGCGCGTTCGAGGTCCTCCGGCACTCGCTGGCCGGTGGTGATGTACGAGACAGGGATGCCACGCTCACGCAGCAGGCCGCCGAGCGGCGCGAGCGAGTCGGTTTCGTCGAGCTTGGTGATGACCACGCGACCTGGCTTCACGTCTGCGTAGGCATCGAAGATCCGGCGCGCCGTGGCGACGCTGGTGTCGGCTGCGATCACCAGGTGCGTCCGGACGTTGCGCCGCTTCGAGAGCGCGTCGAGATGCTCCCGCACCGCGCTATCTCGCGGTGAGCGCCCGGCCGTGTCGACCAGCACCGTGTTGCGCGCGTGGACCAGGGCCTGGTTCAGTTCGTCGGCCGTGCGGGCCACGCGGAAGGTCGAGCCGATGATGTCGGCGTAGATCCGCAGCTGTTCGACCGCACCGGCCCTGAAGCCGTCCGCGGCGATCATGCCGAGGGCGCGGCCACGTCCCGCGCGTTCGCGCGCGGCGATCTTCGCAATCGTGGTGGTCTTGCCGACGCCGGGAGGGCCCACGAACACCTCGGCTCGCGCGAAGTCATCGTCCGAGGCGGCGAGTGAGGAGAGCTCACCCGCGAGTGCACGGAAGATCGCGTGAGCGGATGCGCCGCGACGCTGTTGCTCGGGAATGCCGCGAATCACCGCGGCGGCCACCGGCGCGTCGAGCCCGCAGGCGACCAGTCGTGCCACCAGGGCATCGCACTCGGGATCCGTGACGGAGGGCCGACGCTCCTCTGCCGATGGTCGGGTGGCCGACACCTCGTCCTCGACCCCGACCGTCACCTGCACCTGTCGCGCGCCGAGCAGCCCGCGCACGCCCGGGACCGCCACCATCTCCGTAGAGACGACCCAGGCGTCCGGTCCCAGCGCCTCGCGTGCCTCGCGAAGCGCTTCCCGGACAGTAGGTTGAACGAATTTCCTCAGCTGCATACGTCAGTCGAGCGTGGCCAGGGCCGCAATCGCAATCTGCGGCGGAATCTCGTTATGGGAGAGGACGCCCAGGTGCGGCAGCACCCGGGAGAACAGTCGCCAGAGGTGAGGCCGCAACGCTGGTGTGCAAAGGAGCACAGGCTGTGCCACGGCACTCGCGAACACGTCGGCGATGCGCGAGGCGAGGCGCTGCGCCTGTGTGGGGTCAATCGCAAGCACGGCACCCTGATCGGTCCGCACGACCGCCTGCAGCAGGCGCTCCTCGAGCGAGGGTGAGAGTGCAATGACGGGCACCTCGCCCTTGTCATTCTGGAAGGGACGGCAGATGGCGCGGCCGAGGGCCGTGCGCACGGCCTCCGTCTGTGCGTCCGGATCCTTCGTGACCGTCGCGACGTCGGCGAACGCCTCGAGGATGGTCGTGAGGTCGCGGACCGAGACACGCTCCCGCAGCAACTGCCGGAGGATCCGCTGGACGTCGCCAATCGTCGCCAGCTTCGGAATCAGCTCCTCGACAAGCTTCGGCGAGGTCTGCGCAACGCGATCGATCAGCTCCTTCGTCTGCTGCCGGTTGAGGAGATCCGGCAGGAACGCCCGGATCGTCTCCGACAGGTGGGTCGACAGCGCGGTCGTCGGGTCGACCACTGTGAACCCGGCCTGCGTGGCCCTGTCGCGCTGCTCCTGTGGAATCCACGTCGCCGGCAGGCCGAACGCCGGCTCCTTGGTCTGCACACCCTCGAGCGCCATGCCGACACCGCCGGGGTTGATGGCCAGCAGACGATCGGCGTACAGCTCCCCACGCGCCACCTCGACGCCCTTGACCAGGATGGCGTAGGCGCGCGGCGGCAGCTGGAGGTTGTCAGCCACGTGCACTGAGGGCACGACGATGCCGGTCTCGTTCGCCACCTGCCGACGGATGGCGCGAATGCGGTTCAGCAGCGTGCCGCCCTGCTTCTCGTCCACGATCGACACGAGCGCGTAGCCGACCTCGACCGAGAGCGCATCAACGGCAGCCGCTGCGTCGAGCGCATCCGGCGAAGGCCCGCCACCAGCCGCGGTCTGCGCCGATGGCTCTGCCTCACCGCTCGCGCCTTCAACGGCGGAGCGATTGGCGTAGGCGGCCGCGCCCAGCATGCCGGCGACGAGCAGGAACGCGAGCTTGGGCAGACCGGGAATCAGCGCCAACCCCACGAGCACGGCGCTCGCGACGGCCAGCGGCCGGGCCCGCGCGAGCAGCTGCACGGCAACTTCGTCACCGAGGTGGGACTCGGCGGCGGCGCGCGTCGTGATGAGACCGCCCGACATCGAGACCAGCAGCGCGGGGATCGCGGTCACGAGCCCCTCGCCCACCGTCAGGATCGTGTAGGTCTGGGCGGCAGTGCCGACGTCGAGGTCGTGCTGGACGACGCCGATGATGAGCCCGGCGACG
Organism: Acidobacteriota bacterium; assembly: GCA_018268955.1. Classification (GTDB taxonomy): domain Bacteria; phylum Acidobacteriota; class Vicinamibacteria; order Vicinamibacterales; family CAVVIG01; genus CAVVIG01. The sequence continues at coordinate 156,054 of JAFDVO010000018.1, forward strand.
ATGTTGACGCCGGTGATCAGGACGGCGGCAAGCGCGTCCCGCTGGGTGAAGCGGATCGCGCCATCCATCGAACCGTAGAAGTCCGCCTCGCGCCGCACCCGCTCCCGGCGGAAGCGCGCTTCCTTCTCGTCGATGATCCCGGCGTTCAGGTCGGCGTCGATCGCCATCTGTCGACCGGGCATCGCGTCGAGGGTGAACCTGGCGGTCACTTCCGAGATGCGGACCGCGCCGTGGTTGATCACGAGGAACTGGATCGCGATCAGCACGATGAACACGACGATGCCGACGACGAAGTTGCCGCCGACGACGAACTGGCCGAAGGCCATGATGACGTGCCCGGCGGCCTCGACGCCGTCCTGCCCGTTCATCAGGATCAGTCGCGTGGATGCGACGTTCAGCGACAGCCGCACCAGCGTGAGCAGCAGGAGCAGCGAGGGGAACACCGAGAACTCCACCGGCTGCTTGATGTAGATGACGGTCAGCAGGAGCACGACCGCGAGCCCGATGTCGATCGAGAGCAGGAGATCGAGCACGAGCGGCGGCAGCGGCACGATCATCAGCAGCACGACCGCCATGACGGCGATCGGCGCGAGGAGTTGCGCGCCGGAACGTGGAGTGGGCCTGGTTTCCGTGCTCATCGCAATGACCTACAGCACCAGCTGTCGGATCCGCACGAGGTACGCGAGCACCTCGGCGACGGCGCCGAACAGGGCGCCAGGGATGACATCGCCCACCTCGGCGCCCTTGTAGAGCGCCTGAGCAAGCGGGACGTTCTCGACCATCGGGACACCAGCGTCGCGGGCAATGGCCTTGATCCGTTGCGCCATGTGGTCGGCGCCCTTCGCGACCACCACCGGAGCCGCCATCGAGGCGCGGTCGTAGTGGAGGGCCACGGCGAAGTGGGTGGGGTTGGTCACGACCACCGTGGCGGTCTTCACCGCCTTGAGCATCCGGCGACGAACCATCTGCCGCTGGATCAGGCGCACGCGGGCCTTGATCTCGGGCGAGCCTTCGGAGGCGCGTGCCTCGTCCTTGACCTCCTGTCGCGTCATCTTGAGCGACTCGGTCGTGCGCCAGCGCTGGAGCAGGTAGTCGCCGACGCCCAGCGCCATCATCGCCAGCGCGCCCTGCCACAGCAGGCGCCGGATCGACTCCCACCCGTAGCGCGCGGCATCAGCTGGAGCCATGCGCGCGACGAGGCCGCCGTCGTGCAGCTGTCCGTCGACGATCTTCCAGGTGATGGCGCAGAGCGCCGAGACCGCCAGGAAGGCCTTCAGGAACTCGATGCCGCCCTGCGAGGGTTTCAGGCGTTGCACCCCCTGCGCGGGGCTCAGCTTCTCCCAGTTCAGCTTCAGCGATTCGGTCGCGAACACCCAGCCGGTCTGGCCGATGGTCCCGAGCACGCCGACGAGCGCCGCAATGAACAGCAGCGGTCCGACGCTGAGGAGCGCAGCCCGGCCGTCGGCGAGGATCGCCTGGGTGAGCTCTCCCGTGCTGATCGGCTGGAGCGGATGGTCGCCGATGCGGTTGATGCCGGCGATGAGGCGCGTCGCCATCTGGCCGGCGATGCCAGGTCCGAGGTTCACGAGCGCGAGCGTGAGCGCCAGCGACGAAATGGCCACGCTCAGGTCCTGGCTGCGGGCGACCTGGCCGCGGTCCCGTGCTTCCTTCAGCCGCTTGGCTGTGGGTTGTTCTGTGCGCTCGCCCGTATCGGCCATCGGTCGTCCTCAGCGGAACGCCAGCGCGCCACGCATGCCGACCTCGAGTGCCGGTACCACGTAACGCGCGACCAGGGTGGGCACGATCGCGATGAGCGTGGCGATCACGAGGAGCCCGATGATGATCCGGATCGGCTGCGCCACCGCCAGCAGGTTGATCGCCGGGGCCGCGCGGGTGATCAGGCCGAGCGCAACCTCCACCACCATCAACACGAGGATCAGCGGCATCGCGAGGCGCACGCCGAGGACGAACACGATGCCGAGCATCGCCGTCACGGCCTGCACGAGCGACCCGTCGACGTGACCGATGCCGATGGGCAGCTGCGAATAGGACGCCGCCATGGCCCGAAGCAACTGGTGGTGGCCGTTGATCGTGAAGAAGGTGATCAGGGCGAGGTTGGAATACAGCGCGGCGAACATGCCGTTGCGCACGCCGCTCTGCGGGTCGACGATGGACCCGTAGGAGAACCCGAGCTGGTAGCCGCTCAGGGATCCCGCGAGTTCGGCGCCGGCAATCAGCGCCCGAATGCCAAGCGCCATGGCGAGCCCGATGGCCATCTCTCGCGCCACGACGACGACGAGATCGAGCAGCCCGAGCACGGCCGGAGCGGACACGACCGGCATCAGCGCGAGGGTGAACAGCAACGTCAGGCCGAGCCGGACCGGCATTGGCGCGTACGGTGCGCCGAACGGCGGCGCGGCAATGACCAACGTGCCCGGTCGGACCAGCAGCAGCGCGAAGCGCAGGAACGGCTCGAAGCTGATCACCGCACGAGCTCCGGCAGCCGGTTGATCAGGCCGATCGAGAACCCGGTGACCACGCGGAGGATCCACGGGAAGGTCAGCGCGAAGACCGCGAAGATCGCTGCCGCGCGTGGGATGAACGCGAGGACGTTGTCCTGGATCGACGTGACGGTCTGGAAGATGCTGACGAGGATGCCGGCGGCGAGTCCGGCGGCCAGCATCGGCAGCGTGACCATCACGGCCGTCTCGATGGCCTGGCGTACGATTCCGACGACGAGCGCTTCCGGCATGAGACGCCTCAGGAGAAGCTGCGGACCACCGAACCGACGATCAGGTTCCAGCCGTCGATCATCACGAACAGCAGGACCTTGAACGGCAGCGAGATCATCGCGGGCGGCAGCTGCAGCATGCCCATCGACAGCAGCGTCGTGGAGACGATGAGGTCGATGAGCAGGAACGGGACGAAGAGGAAGAAGCCCATCTGGAAGCCGGTCTTCAGCTCGGAGATGGCGTAGGCCGGAATCACGACCCGCATGGGCAGGTCGGACGCGGTGTTCGGCTTCGGCAGCCGCGCGAGATCCACGAACAGCGCGAGGTCGGCCTGCCGCGTCTGGCGCAGCATGAACTCACGCAGGGGCGGAGACCCGGCTTCGAGCGCCTGCATCACGTCCATCTTGCCGGCGATGGCCGGCTGGACGGCGAGCGTGTTGATGCGGTCGGCGACGGGCGCCATGATGAACGCGGTGAGGAACAGGGTGAGGCCGACGACCATCTGGTTCGATGGCATCTCCTGCGTGCCGATTGCCTGCCTCAAGAAATGGAAGACGATGGCGATTCTGGTGAAGGACGTCATCATGACGAGCGCCGCCGGCACGAACGACAGCAACGTCAGGACGAGCACGATCTGGAGCGGCGCCGACACAGTGCCGACCCCGTCGATCTTGAGGTTCAGCTCCTGCGCCTGTGGCTGCGCGTACACCGCTGCCGAGGACGCCAGCAGCAGGACGGCGAGCACGAGAAGCGTGCGGCGGGGACGGCGAATCATGATGACCTATGGTTCGGAGAGCTTCGCGTCGAGCGCCTGGCCGAACTCCCGCGAATCTGCCTTCAATTCGGTGACGAGCGTGACGCTCTGCGGCGTGAGCCCCAGCAGGAGCCGACGTCCCTCGACCGAGACGACGACGAGCGATCGCCGCTCGCCGAGAGGGACAGCAGTCTCCACGGCAATTGGCAGTCGCGACTTCCTGAAGGACGTGGTCCGCCGGAGCGCCCAGGCAGCACCGCCGAGCAGGGCGATCACGACGAGGACCGAGACGAACGCCTGAACGGAAATCGACGGGCCACCGCCCGCGAGGCTGTCCGCCTGACTCAGCGCCAGAAGCAGCGGGCTCATGGGGCGTCGGTCCCTGCCGGTGGCACGACGCGCGTCACGCGCAGCGCGGCCGCGTTGTCGACCACGACCACTTCCCCGCTGCCAACCGTCACGCCGTGCACGCGGATCGACAGGTCGCCACCGGCCGGTTCGATCAGCTTCACCACGTGCTGACGGTCCAGGGACAGGCACTCGCGCAGGGTCAGCACGCCGGTCCCGATTACCACGTCGACGTCACAGTGCACGTCGTACAGCGGCGCGAGAGGGTCAGCCAGGGCGAGGGTTGCACCTGGCCGATCCACCTGCGGGCGCTCAGTACTGGATGACGAAGTCGGAGAAGAGGACATCGACCACCTCAATCTCTTTGAGCGACTTGGAGACCTTCTCTTTCATCTCCTCGCGAAGCTTGGCCTTGCCCTCGGGCGTGGCCAGGTGCTCCGAGGTCTGCTCCGTCAGCAGGTCGACGATCGCGGACCGCGCGCCCATCGAGAGCACCGGCTTCTCCTCGAACTCGGCGGCTTCCTTCGGCGTGTCGACGACGAGTTGGATGGAGGCCTTGAGGAACCGCTGGTTCCCCTCGTCGGCGAGGTTGACGATGAACGGCTCGAACTTGACCAGTCCGTGCTCGCTCAGCTTCTTCTCGGGGACGACCGCGGGTCCCTTCTTCGCGAGGAAGAAGTACGCGCCACCGCCGGCAGCCGCGGCCGCGACGACGGCCACGATGGCGATGAGCATGATGGGCGATTTCTTCGCTGCCTTGTCCTTGGCGGGTGCTGGGTCGCTCATGTCGATGTGTGAAAAGGAACGCCACCAGTGGCGTCACCCCGGATTGAGCAAGCGGGGTACCCGCAAGTTTTTCTGAAAACGGCCGATTTTGAGGGGTTGTGCGGCGCGCGGGGGTCGGGAGGCCGGACGGAGTGACGGCGGAACGACACGTCGTCCCGAACTCAGAACTCAGAAGTGGACGCCTCTGTCTGTCTACTTCTGAATCCTGAATTCCGAGTTCCAGCGTCCGCTATGCGGTCGGGCACCACTGCCAGCGCGCATCGCTGCCGCCGACCGAGAAGATGACGTCGACGACGCCGATGTCGCCACCGAAGTCGATGGTGTCGTCACCCTTGACGGTCGCCGACTTGCCGGTGGCCTTGTTGTATTGGTCGACCACTGACTGGAGGTTGCCGGTCGTTGGGGTCCCGAGCAATCCGAGGTCCTGCACCGCGCGGGCGAACATGTACTTCGGCGTCGTGTGCGTCGGGTCGTTCAGCTTCCCGCTGTCGAAGCCCGGGATCGGCTGGTAGCCGCCGCTGAGCGCGAGTGACGTCAGCGAGGTCGGGGCCACGACCGAGCGGCTCGCAGCCGCTGCCGGGGTCGCCTGTGACACGCCGTCGAGCAGTGAGGTCAGGAACGACCCGAACTCTTCCTTCGACAGCTGCCCGTCGTTGTTGGTGTCCACCCGATTCATCAGGCGTGACGCGAGTTGGCTGATGTCGGTCGAGGTGCCGAGTGCGTTGACTGCCATGCTGTCCCTTCGTTTCTAGAGCACGATCTCGAACGTGCTGTCGTTCTCGAGGCGGCGCGGCCGCCGTGGTTGTTGCTGCTCCTGCTGTTGACGCGTGTCCGATCCGCCATCCTCGCGTCCGGCGTTCGGCGCGTCTTCGTCGACGATGACCAGGCGCTGCAGGTTGAGCCCCTGGTCGGCGAGCGACTGCCGGAGGACCTGCTCATTGCGCTGCATCCACTCGCGCACCTCGGCGTTGCTGGCGTGCAGTGATGCGACCACGTTGGTGCCGTCGACCTGCACGCCCACAGTCACCCCGCCGAGGAAGGTCGGGTTGAGCCGGAGCTGTGCCGCTCCCCCGCCGCTGTCGGCCTGCACGCGGATCCCGTGGACCAGCTGGGTCGGCAGTTCGCGATCCAGGATCGCGGCCGGGGTCCCTGCCGCCTGCACGAGCGAGTTGAGGCCCGTTCCGACGGGCTGCAGTGCTGCGGCATTGGCGACCGCCTGGAACGCGGCGATCGCATGCGCCACACGGGTAGACGGCCGCGGTGCTGGCGACATCACCGCTTCGAATGTCGAGAGCTGCCGTCCGCGGGCGCCAGGCCCTCCCGACCCGGCCTCGCGGGCTTCGGCAGGCACAGCCGTGACCGTGGGCGGCGCCGGCGGCGGAACGCCTCGAACCCGCTCTGCCTCCGCACCACGCGTCGGCGCATCGACACCCTGGCTGTTCGCCGGAGACACAGACTCCGCAGTGGCAGACGTCAACGCGGACGGTGGCGTCGCTGCCACCGAGGACTCATCGATCGACGGCGTGGTGGTGCTGCCCCTGAGCGTCGCTGGTTGCGCGAGAGGGGTGTGTGGTGCCGCTGCCGTTCGCGCGCCCACGCTGGGCGGGACGGTGACGGCGGACGCGTTCGCCGCCACCGGCGGCTGTGGTGCCGCTGGCGACGACACGTCAGGCGTCGTGGGCTGCGCGTCGGAGCCGGCAGACTCCCTGGTCAGCGCGGCCCGCAGTTCCTGCATCGCGAGCACGCGTTCGTCTGGCGGCTGGGCCGACGCAGCGTTTGCCGTGGCGGCGGAAGCGCGCTCGGGGCCAGCAGCGGATGCGGGCGCCTGTGGACGCATCTGCGCCGCAACGTCGCCCGACTGCGCCGGCGGCTGCAGCGGCATGATGCCAGCCAGCGGGTCGACACGCTCGTTCGCTGCAGAATCAAGAGCGTCCATCGCACGAGGACCTTCAGTCTGGACGAGACCCGCGGCAGATGCGCTCGCCGCATCGTCCACACCAGGCATGGCGTCGATGCCTTCCGAGCCCGCTGTGCTCAGGCCGGTCGGGGCCTGGTGCCTGTCGAGGATGCTGCCGTCGAGGGCGGCCGTCGGCTGCCCGACGGTGTCTCCATCGGACGGCGGAGCCGTCACGTCGTGTGAAGGCGTAGACGTCACCGGGTTCGCCTGCAATAGCGCGACGAGCCTGGGATCGACCGCGACGGCGCTCGATGGCTCCTCCACGTCCTGACCGGTCCGGTCATCGTCAGGGTGTGCCGGTCGGGCCTGGAGCCGTGTCGTCCGGGGGGTATCCGGCGAGTCGACGGGCGAGGACGGCGTCGGCGTGGCTGACCCAGGCGTGCCGTTCGCCACGGTGCCACTGCGGCGCGCCTGGCGTTGGCCGCCATCGGCCATCCGACGACCGCCCGTCGTCGCTCGATCGAACATCTCCCCGAAGTCCGCACCTCGGTCGCGCGCACCGCGCGCGGAGCGCCGCGACGCGCCGCCTGGCCCGGAGTCCTGCAGTGGTCCTGGCGCCGTTGGCGCGGCGCCCATGTCAGTGGACAACATCGGTATGTCCGTTCAGCATCAGCGCTTCAGCGCCAGCGTGTCCTGGAGCACCTCGTCGGCCACCGTGATGCTCTTCGAGTTCGCCTGGTAGCCACGCTGCGCGAGGATCATCTGCGTGAACTCCTGCGCGATGTCGACGTTCGACTGCTCGAGCGTGTTGCCCACGACAGTCCCTCGCCCGCCGGTGCCGGCGCCGCCGATGTTCGGCTGGCCCGCCGCGTCACTGGCGCCGAAGCGGTTCGCCCCGAGCTTCACGAGCCCGAGCTGGTTGTTGAACGTGGCGATGGCGATCTTCGCGACGACCATCGACTTGCCCGCACCGAAGCTGGCGACCAGGTCGCCCTTGCTGTTGATCGAAATCTGGTCGATGGTGCCGGCCGTCGTGCCGGTGGCGCTGACCGACGTGGTCGCCGACGGGCTGTCGAAGCCGCTCAGCGCCATGTTCCCGTTTTCCATCACCACGTCCCACTTCACCGTGCCGGCGGTCGCGCCGTTCTTCCACGCGGGCATCGTCAGGGTGACGTCCGCTGGCGGGGTGGTTCCGTTGATCGCCGTCAGCACGCCCGCGCCGTTGAAGGTCAGGGTGCCGGGAGCGGCCAGAATCGACTTTGGCGTGCCGGCCGTGCCACCGGTCACTTCCTCCCCGGGAACCGTGATGTCGTAGCTCCACGCGCCGACGCCCGTATTGGTGTAGGTGATCGTTGCGACGTGGGTCGTGCCGAGGGAGTCGACCAGCTGCACCGACGAGGTGAACGTGTCGCCGACCTTTGCGGACGCGTCGAGGTTCGAGACCGTCTGGAACGACGTCGACGCGATCGGATTCAGCAGCGAGCCCGGCGGGATGACGATGTTGCTGAGTGCCCCGCCGGTGATCACCTCGCCCGTGGTCGGGTCGAGCTGCGTGTATCCCTGTACGGGAACGCCGTCTGCGGTCACGAGCATGCCGCTCGCATTGAACGCGAAGTTGCCGGCCCTGGTGTACGACTGGTCGTTGCCGTTGCCCACCACGAAGAAACCGGCGCCCTGGATGGCCACGTTCGTGGCAATGCCCGTGTTGTCGAAGCCGCCTTGCGTGAAGATCGGCGAGATCGCGCCGGTCGTGACGCCGAGGCCGACCTGCATCGGGTTGACGCTGGAGCCGCCGACCGACTGGCTCACCAGGTCCGAGAACTGGACGGCGCTGGCCTTGAAGCCGACGGTGTTGATGTTCGCCAGGTTGTTGCCGATGACGTTCAACTTCTGCTGGCTGGCGGCGAGCCCGGAGAGACTTGCTGAAAAGGACATCTAAGCCTTCCCTTCGTTCGTGGCGGTGCTGGTGGATCCGGACGCCGCGCCGGCCGCCGAGCCGGTACCGAGCGCCGTGTAGAACTGCGAGATGGTCGTGAGTGACTGGTTCATCTGCTGAAGCTGCTCGAGCGAGCTGAACTGCGCGAGCTGCGCGAGGAACGCCGTGTCGTCCATCGGCTTGGTCGGATCCTGGTGCTGCAGCTGCGTGACCAGCAGGTTCAGGAACGCGTCCTTGCCGAGTGCGTTGTTGTTCTTCTTGGTGGTGCTGGTGCTGTCGGTCGCTCCAGCCGCGGCTCCGGCCGCACTGGTCCCTGTCGTTGCATCAATCGGCACGGGTGCCTCCTTCGTCGGCGAGCTGGGCGACGAAGCGCAGCGTCGCCAGGTCATTCATGTCGCGCACGTGCTGCTCGTGCGCACGTCGCTGGTACCGCTTCCACGCACGATCGCGTAGCCGCTCGAGCACGCGGCGCTTCTTCATGGCCTCGCGCGCCGCCTGCGCGGCCGCGACGGCCTCCGCCGTCCGGTGCGCAAGTTCGTCCGCCCGAAGGGCGGCGTCGTGGCGCTGCCTGTCGATCCAGGCGCGGTGCCATTGGACCCGCCAGGACTCCGCCCCCTGCCGCTGCAGTTCACCGAGCCGCCGTCCTTCATCGGTCACGTGCGCCGCCGCCTCGCGTGCCTTGCGCGTGGCGGCGATCACGGCCGCTTCCGCCCTGGCGACCTCCAGCTTGGCGGCGTCCTCCTGCTTGCGGCGCATGTCCAGCGCGGCCGCGGCGCGAAACCTGAAGGTCATGGCCTACAGCCGCTCCAGCTGTGTGACTGCATCGCCGAGGACAGTGGCCATGTCGGCCGGCTGTCGCAGGAATCCTTCGACCGCCTCGCGCTTCGACAGTGCCTCGTCGATCCGCGGATTGCTGCCGGCGACGTATGCGCCGACGCTGACCAGGTCCTCGCTGTCACGCAGCGTCGCGAGCCACTCGCGCACCTTGCCCGCCTTGGAGCGATGGCTCGCCGACGTGACGTCGGGCATCGTCCGGCTGACACTCTGGAGGATGTCGATCGCCGGGTAATGATTCCTGGCCGCGAGGTCGCGTGAGAGGACGATGTGGCCGTCGAGGATGCCGCGTACGGCGTCGGCGATCGGCTCGTTGTTGTCGTCCCCCTCCACGAGCACCGAGTAGACGGCGGTGATGCTGCCTCCGCTCCGCAGGTTGCCAGCCCGCTCGAGCAGCCCAGGCAGGAGCGCGAACACCGAAGGCGGATAGCCCTTGGCCGTTGGCGGCTCGCCTGCCGCCAGCCCGACTTCACGCTGCGCCATCGCGAAGCGCGTCACTGAGTCCATCATCAGGAGGACGTTGCGGCCGGCCGCGCGGAAGTGCTCGGCGATGGCCGTCGCGCTGTACGCGGCACGCAGCCGGAGGAGCGGCGGGCTGTCGGATGTCGAGACCACGACAATCGATCGCTCGAGTCCCTGCGGGCCAAGGTCGTGCTCGAGGAAGGAGCGCACTTCGCGACCGCGTTCGCCGACCAGCGCCAGTACGACCACGTCCGCCTCGGTGCCACGGGCCATCATGCCGAGGAGTGTGCTCTTCCCGACGCCTGACCCGCCGAAGAGTCCGATGCGCTGACCACGTCCGCAGGTGAGGATCGCGTCGAGCGCCCGCACGCCAGTGCCGATCGGTTCACTGATGGGGCTCCGCGCGAGCGGGTTGAGTGCAGCCGGCTTGAGCGGTGCCGATTCACTGACTTGGAGGGGTCCGAGTCCATCGATCGGGCGGCCAAGACCATCGATGACACGCCCCATGAGGCGCACGCCCACGGGGATCGACAGCGTCCCGCCACGAGCGACGATGCGGTCTCCGGGACGGATGCCGGCTGTATCGCCAAGCGGCACCGTCAGCAGGCGCCCATCGCGGAACCCCACGACCTCCACCGGGAGGGGCGCGGAACCGTCGCTCCCCCGCAGTTCGCAGACCTCGCCGACGCGCACACGCGGTCCGAGCGACTCCACCAGCAGCCCGGTGACGCGGATCACCTCACCCATGATGGGTGCCGGCTCCGCCTGCGCGACCTTCTCCATGTACCGGTCGAGCACGAGCCCGCTCATGCCGCCCCCCTGCCCGCACGCACGGCCGCGGCGGCTGGCGCCGGCGGTGCGGCCACACCGAGGGCCGCGGCCATCTCGCCGAGCTGCGCATCGATGCCCGCGTCGATCAGGCCGAAGTCCGACTGCACGAGGCAGCCGCCGGAGCTGACCAGCGGGTCCGCCACGACCCGCACCAGGCTGCTGTCGCCGACCTGCGCCTGGGCGCCGATGAAGGTGTAGTCGTCGGGGTTCAAACGGATCGTGGCCGAGACGTTCTCGCCAAGCCGCTCGAGCGCGATGCGCGCCATCGCGACCAGCAGCTCCCGGTCGAGCGTGACTTCGCGACGGAGCACGCGGCCGGCAATGGCAAGCGCGAGTTCGACGACCTGGCGCTCGGTCTTCTGGACCAGCTCGGTCCGCAGGCCTGCGAGCTCCTCGATCGTCTGCGCGAGTCGGCGCAGCGTCGCTTCACCGCGCTTCGCCGCGGCTTCCGCCCCGGAGCGCTCCCCCTGGGCGTAGCCCTTCATGAAGGCTTCGCGTTCGAGCTCCGCGAACGACGGGCGCGGCGGCTCGGCTGACGCAGCGTCGACAGTCGGCGGCGTCATCAGTGGTGCAGCGGTCGGAGCCGGTGCAGGCGGCGACAAGACCTGGTCGTATGGCGAGGCGATGTGCGTGGGCTCCGCCGTGATCGGCGTCTCGTCCCAGAAGCTGGCCACGCGCGAGCGGTCGCCTACACGAACGGCAGTGGCGGCTTCAGACCACATAGGCCTCTCCCGCACCAGCGCCGGTGGTGATCACGCCTTCCTCTTCCAGCTTGCGCGCGATGGCGACGACCTCCTGCTGCGCCTTCTCCACCTCACGCAGCCGGACCGCGCCCATGATCTCCATCTCTTCCTTCAGGAGCTCGGCGGCGCGCTTGGACATGTTGGCGAAGAAGCGCGTGCGGATTTCCTCGGCGGCGCCCTTGAGCGCCACCGTGAGCGCCTTCTTGTCCGCGCGGTTGATGATTTCGCGGATGCCGTTCTCCTCGATGTTCTTCAGGTCGTCGAAGACGAACATCAGGTTGCGGATGGATACCGCCATGTCCGGCGACACCGCTTCGATGCGTTCGAGCGCGGGCTGGCTGATGTTGCGGTCCAGGCGGTTGAAGAGCTCCGCGACCGCGCGCACGCCGCCCCGCTGCTCGCGTGACGGACCACCGACACTCTTCAGCCGCTGCTCGATCACGTTCGAAATCCGGACGATCACGTCCGGGGAGATCTCTTCGATGCTCGCCATCCGGAGCAGCACGTCCGCGCGCAGCTGGTCCGGCAGCTGCGCCGCGAGCTGCGCGGCATGCATCGGGTTGAGGTGCGCGAGGATCAGCGCGATCGTCTGCGGATGCTCACCGAGGATGAACTTGGAGAGCTGCTGGGGATTCGTCTTTTCGAGCGTCGCGAACCCCTCGCTCGTCTTGAAGGACTTCACCACCCGCTCGAAGATCCGGCGCGAGGCGTCCGGCGCCAGCGAGGCGCCGAGCAGCCGCCGCGCCTGCTCGACACCGCCAACCTGGAGCACCGAGGTGGCGGAGGCGACGTGGCGGAACTCGTCGAGCACCTGCTCGCCCATCTCAGAGGAGACGAAGCCGATCGACGCCACTTCCTTCGCGACCCGCTCGATCTCCTCCTCCTGGAGGAACTTGAAGACCTTTGCGGACCGCTCCTCGCCGAGGGCGATCATCAGGATGGCGGCCTTGCGGGCACCGCTCAACTGCGCGTGTGCCGCCGCAGCGCCAGCAGCAGCGGGTGGTGTGGCCGGGGTCTGGGGCGCGGGGGACGCCGCCTTCTCACTCATGGTCCTGCATCCAGCTCCGCACGAGGCGGGCAACAGATTCGGGCTGTTCGTCGGCGAGCTTCGACACGTGGCGGGTCAGGGCAGGCAGCCGCCGCTTGTGCGGGCTCGGGGTCAGGTCGTCGAGTTCCTCCTCGAGTTCACCGACGGTCGGCGCGCTTCCGGGCACCCCGCCCGCGGCCGCGATGGCGGCCTGCGCGGCGGCGAGCGCGCTCGATGGTCCCCCCGCCGTCGCGGGCACGCCAGCCGTCGCGGGAATCGGGACGCTCGGCAGGCTGATCGTGTGCATGGGAGTCAGCGCCTTGTTCAGGACCGGCTTGAGGAACATGAAGAAGGCGAGTACCGCCAGCAGCAGGATGCCCACGGTCTTGCCCGCCTGGAGGGCGGTATCCGACTGCACCACGGTGGTGACCTTCTGCATCATGGTCTTCGGCGGCTCTGGCGCGACCGTCACGGTGTCGTCGAACGAGATGTTCTCGACCGTCAGCTGGTCCCCACGATCGGCGTCGAACCCAACGGCGGCCGACACGAGCTTCTGGATCCGCTCGAGGTCCTGTGCCGCCCGCGGCTTGGGTTTGCCCGGCGCGCCGTTCGCGTCGGCCTCGATGGTGCGGTCATCGTCGACAAGCACCGCCACCGAGAGCCGCTCGATCTGCCCGGACGGTGTGATCGTGTGACGTACGACTTTGCTCACCTCATAGCTGGAGGTTTCCGAGGTCCGCTGTGACGGTGCACCGGGAATCGGGGTGACCGGCGGCGCTGGCGTACCTGCCGGAGGCGGCGTATTCGCGCGCGCGCCGGCAACCTGGCCGGTGCCCGGTGCGGCACCTGGCAGCGTGGCCGGCGTCGCGCCCACTTCCTGCGACTTCTGCTGCTGGCGGACGACCGGCGTGTTGGGATCCCACTGCTCCGTCGTTTCCTCCTTCGAGTCGGCGGCCAGGCGCGCCGCGACATTCACGCGCACACGCCCTTCGCCGACAACCGGCTCCAGCATCGCGACCACCTTCGCCGTCAGGTCACGCTCGTACTGCCGCTGCTTGTCCAGGTGCAGGCCGCTCGCATCGTCGTTCTCCTCCGACTTCGGCGTCAGCGAGCGACCGAATGTATCCATCACGGTGACGGCTTCAGGACGCAGGTCCTCCACGCTGTTCGCGACGAGGTTGGCGATGCCGGAGGCGGTGAGCGGCGACAGGGGCTTGCGCCCCTTCAGCTTGAGGACGACCGACGCCTTGGCCTGTCTGGTGTCCGAGATGAAGAGGGACTTCTCCGCCATCGCGATGTGCACGCGGGCGTTCTCGACCTCGCCGATCGTGCCGATCGTCCGGGCGAGTTCCCCCTCGAGCGCGCGGCGGTAGTTGACGTGCTCGAGGAACTCGGTCGTGCCGAACGCCGTGCGGTCGAAGATCTCGAAGCCGATGCGGCCGCTCGACGGCATCCCGGTCGTCGAGAAGTCGAGGCGCAGTTCGTCCACGCGCTGGCTCGGCACCTTGACGGTCTTGCCGTTGTCATCGAGGACGTAGTCGATTTTCTCGGTCTTCAGGCGCTTGACGACGTCGCTCGCCGACTCGGCATCGAGGTCCGAGAAGAGCACCGTGTAGTTGGGCGTGTTGATGTAGTACGCCGTGCCCACCAGCACGCCGACGACGGCGACGAACACGGCCGCCACCGTGGCGAGCTGCGTCCCCGAGAGCGACGCGGTAAGGCGCTTGAACTGCGCGAGGAGTTGGTCCGGGTTCACGTGAGTCCGCCTCGGTCAGCGACCGCGCTAGATGGGCATCCGCATGACGTCCTGATACGCCTGCACCAGCTTGTTGCGCACCTGCACCGTCAGCTCGAGCATCGTCTCGGCACGCTGGAGCGCGATCATGGCGCTGTGCACGTCGCCGTTGCCGGTGACCATGCCGTTGACCGCCTGATTCGCGTCGCCCGCGCTCGACTCGACCGAGTCGATCAGCGCCTTGAGTGAGTCGGTGAAGCTGCCGGCGGCGCTCTTCGCCGCCGGGTCTGCCGCGCCTGCGGCGCCGGTCGCGCCGCTCGTGAGGGCGCGTGCGGCAATCGGATCGATGGCCATGGCTTACTTCCCGAGCTCGAGCGACTTCTGGACCGTGTCGCGGATGACGTTGATGGCGGTGATGTTGGCCTGGTAGGCGCGCGCGGCCCCGACCATGTCGACCATTTCCTCGGGGACGTCCACGTTCGGCACCTGCACGAACCCCTCGGCGTCGGCGTCGGGGTGGCCGGGCTCGTACCGCTTCCGGAACGGCGCCTGGTCCTCGACGATGTTGGTGACCTGGACGCCGATGGCCCCCGCCCGACCGAGCGCCGCGTCGAAGGTCTCCACCGTGTTCGGTGCGAGCACGACGTCGCGGCGGCGATAGGGATTGCCGTCGGCGCCACGGGTCGACTCGGCGTTGGCGATGTTCGACACCGCCACTTCGAGCCGGGCGCGTTCCGCATCGAGGGCCGATGCGCTCGCCTTGAGGGCTGCGGAGAGCGACATGGTCAGCGACCTTCGTTGATGGCGTAGCGCACGAGACGGAACTTCGCGGCAAGCGCGGTCTGCGCAGCGCTGAAGTCACCCGAGGCACGCGAGAGGTTCAGCAGCTCACGATCGAGCTGCACCGTGTTGCCGTCGCGGCGTGCAGGCACGCCGTCGGTGTCGGCGACGATCGGCGCGTCCGACCCAGACGCCTTCAGGGATGCGTCGAGCGTCTCGGCGAACTGCACTTCCTTCGCGCGGTAGCCCGGCGTGTCGACGTTCGCGAGGTTGCTGGCGGCCACCTGCTGGCGCGCGACCGCGCGATTCAGCTGACGACCCAGCGCGGCGACGATGGCGGAATCTGAAATGGTGTTCACAGTGAGCGTCCGCCCACTGTTCAGCAAGGAGGGTGCCCCGCATACGGCAGGGCGAGATGTCGCGCGTTTCCGTGCAATCCGGTACGCGGACCTGTCGGCACACCGACAGGCGATCGTCGGCGCGACGTCTATTTCGCGCGGGTCAGCGCGCGTTCGATGCGGGCGAGCGTCTGCTCGATCGCGGTGAGCCGCTGGTCGACCTGTGCTTCCCAGCCACCGCCTCGTGCGGGGTAATCGGCAACGCCCCGCCCGGGCTGTAATCGCCTGTTCGTTTCCTGCAGTTTGATGCGGTCCTGTATACGGTCGAGGATGATCTCGAGCTGGCTGAGGGAGAACGGCTTGGTCAGGTAGTCGTAGGCACCCACGCGCACGGCGCGGATAGCCGAGTCGAGCGACGCGTAGCCCGTACAGATGACGACGTAGGCGGCTGGGTTGGACTGGCGCGCCGCCTGCAGTACAGCAAAGCCATCAGCCCCCGGCAGGCTCAGGTCCGTGACGACCAGGCCATAGCTCCCGTTCGAGCGCTGGAGCGTGGCAATGGCCGCCCGGCCGTCCTGTGCGCCGGTGACCGTGAAGCCGCGCGACTGGAAGAACTCGAGCAGGAGTTCGCGTGCGGCCGGCTCGTCGTCGACCACGAGCACTTCGAATGAATTCGCGAGGGTATCCGCCATCATGTTGCCCGCCGTTGCATCGCGCAGTCAGCAGTCCCGCCAGCATGACCGCTTCCCTGATGAAGAGTCGGTCAACATGATCCATACTAATCGTCACACGCGGAAATTCTTTGAGGGCGCCGACGCGACGCCAACGCCGCGTGCGGATCACCCCGGAGTATCCGGCACCGCCATGTCCAGCCGTCCCACAGTGCTCGTCGTCGATGACGAGGTCGAACTTCGCCAGTTGGTCGCCGACGCGCTCGAGGCCCGCGGCTTCTCGGTCGCGCAGTCCGGCGAGGCGGCTGACGCCCTCTCGCGCCTCGAAGGCTTTGCCTACGACGGCCTCGTGCTCGACCTCGCGCTGCCCGACGGCAACGGGATGGACATCCTGTACGCGGCGCTCGACCGCTACCCTGACATCCGTACGGTCATCATGACCGGCTCCGGCGGTGTCCCGGAGGCCGTCGCCGCCATCAGGCGCGGGGCGATCGACTTCCTCACCAAGCCGTTCTCGCTGACTGACCTGTCGAACCGCCTGTGGGATGCGATCAACAAGCGGGAGGCCGAGACGGACGCGGCCCTCCAGGCCAACGCATCGGCCTTCAAGTTCGACGATGTCGTGGGCGCCGGGCCGGCCATGAAGCATGTGCTTCAGCGGCTCGAACTCGTGTCGGGCATGAACAGCACCGTGCTGCTCATCGGGGAGACCGGCACCGGCAAGGAGCTCATCGCCCGCACGATCCACGAGAACAGCCCGCGCCGGGACTACCCGTTCATCGCGTTCAACGCCGCTGCCCTCCCGGAAGGCCTGGTGGAGGCCGAGCTGTTCGGCCACGTCAAGGGCGCGTTCACCGGCGCCATCAGCTCACGGGTCGGCCGCTTCGAGACCGCGCATCGCGGCACGCTCTTCATCGACGAAGTCGCATCGATGCCCATGCCGGTGCAGGCCAAACTGCTGCGGGCACTCCAGGAACGCGAGGTCGAACGGGTCGGTGACTCGAAGCCGGTGAAGTTCGACGTCCGCGTGATCGCCGCCACCAACCGCGACCTGAAGAAGATGGTGCGCGAGGGCACGTTCCGCGAGGACCTGTTCTTCCGCCTGAATGTCGTGCCGCTGCCACTGCCCCCGCTCCGTCAGCGACGCGAGGACATTCCGCTGCTCGCGCAGCACTTCGTGAAGAAGTCCTGCCGCAGCAACGGCCTTCCGGTCCGCACCCTGCCGCAGGCGACCATCCGCGCGCTGATGGCCTACGACTGGCCCGGCAACATCCGCGAACTCGAGAACGCCGTCGAACACGCGGTCGCACTCAGCGGGCGCTCGACCGAGCTCACGCCAGACCTCCTGCCAGAGGACATGATCAATCCGGGCCGGACCGAACTGGTGTCGACGGTGACGATTCCGGACGAGGGGCTGAACTTCACGTCGGTCGTCTCGCAGCTCGAACGCGAGCTGATCCTGCGATCGCTCGAGAAGACCGGCGGCAACAAGCGCCGCGCGGCACGCCTGCTGAACCTGAGCCGGACGACGCTGATCGACAAGCTCCAGCGCCTCGAGGGCTCGAAGAGCCAGGACACGACGATCGACTAGCAGAGGTGCGGGTGCGCCGCCCAGGCGCACGCCGCGTCAGGCGCGCAGCGTCAGCGCCGCCGTCGTCCCGTCAGGGGTCGCCCGCACGTGCAGCTCCCCGCCTTCACGCTGCGCCAGCCATCGACTCGCATCAAGCCCCAGTCCCAGCCGCGGCGCCTCGTCATCCTGTGGATGCAACGCGTACCGTCCGGGCACGTTGGTCGGGAACCCCGGCCCGTTGTCGGCGATCAGCAGTGACACGGCTGCGTCGTCGCGCGTGACCCGAACGGCGAGGCGAGGGCCGCTGACGTGACGGAGGGCGGCCTCGGCGTTCAGCATCAGGTTCAGGACGATCTGCATCGTCGGCCGCCAGCTGGCGCGCGCGAAGACCGGTTCGTGCAGACCGTCGACGACCACGCCCACCTGCGCCTTGTTGAGCGCGTGGCGGCGCACGTCGAGCACGGTGCGCATGAGCGCGGAGAGATCGGTCATCTCACCCTCGCGGCTCGGCGCGAATCGCGACAGCTCGCGAACGGAGCCGAGCAGCGCGGACACGCGGTGCGCGTGTTCAGCGATTGTCGCCGAACGCTTGAGCGCACTCTCCGGAAGGCTCGAGTTGAGCTGCATCATCTCCGCGGATCCGGCGATGACCTGAAGCAGGTTGTTGGCCTCGTGGACCACGCTGGACAGCTGATGCGCGACGGTGGCGAGACAGTTCGCTGCCTCGACCCATTCGTCGGTCGGATGCTCGGCCATGGCATTCAACCGTAGCACGGTTCGGCCGATTAGGAATTCGAGCGGTTTTCCTCTGGAGCAGCCATGCGCATTCTCGTCGTCGACGACTCGAGCACGATGCGTCGCATCATCATCAATACATTGAACAAGATCGGCTACAGCGACTACGCCGAGGCCTCGAACGGACGTGAAGGGGTCGAGAAGCTCGCGTCCGACGCCATCGACATGATCATCACCGACTGGAACATGCCGGAGATGAGCGGCGTCGACTTCATCCGCGCCGTGCGCGCCAACGATCAGACCAAGCACCTGCCCGTCATCATGGTCACCACGAACGCGGCGCAGGAAGACATCGTGCAGGCGCTCGACGCCGGCGTGAACAACTACGTCGTCAAGCCCTTCACGCCCGATACCATTCGCGAACGCATCCAGGCCGCCATCCACGGTTGACGTTCGCCCGTTCCCATAGGTCGCAGCACAATGGATATGCCCCCCATCCTCACCGAGAACCTCGTCTCGGCCGCCGGTGAGGTCTTCGAGATGATGATCGGCCAGTCGATCGAGCCCCACCCCGAGCAGCCTCACCAACCCCCATCCGGATGGGGCACGCACGTCGCCGCGTCCGTGTCGTTCGCGGGCCACCGCAGCGGGCTGGTCTGCATCCACACGTCCCTCGACACCGCCAACACGATCGCAGGCGCGATGCTCGGCATCGAACCCGAGCACGTCAACGGCGAGATGCCGGACGCCATGGGCGAGGTGGCGAACCTCGTCGCTGGCTCGTTCCGGACCCGCCTGGCCCAGCATGAGCCGGCGTCGGCCATTGCCATCCCGACGGTGACCGTGGGTTCGGACTTCGCGACGAAGTACGCGGCTGACACCGCACGGGTGTTCTACCCCTTCCGCATGGGTGAGCAGTCGATTTACTTCGAACTGCTCCTGATGCAGAGATAGCCGCGTCAGATTCAGGACACCCTGCTCGCGCTCGATGCAGCGCGACCGTACAGCACTCCGGCGAACCACCGTACCGGAGCGCGCGCAAGCGCACTCGAACGACACGCGGCGCTGGCGCGGGCATTGCCCTGACAACGGTCGTGCTCGGCGTCGTGTTGCGAGGGGGTCTTCGGACCCGCCTCGTCCTGCTCCTGCTCGTCACGCTCGTGCCGGTCCTGACGGCGTCGACAATCGCCAACATCCGGCAGCGACAGATCGCGTTCGATCACTTCGTCGGCGAAGCGCAGGACACGACCGCATCCATTGCGGCCGATCTGGACCGGATCGTCTCGAACGCGCACCAGCTGCTCACGGCACTCGAGTCCCTGCCGGAGGTACGGGACGCCACGCCGGCGTGCCCCGGGGTCCTCGCGGAATTCCTGCATGTCCTTCCATATCTGACGAACGTGGGCCGGGTGGACGCGCATGGGACTGTGCTCTGCAGTGCGATCCCTGAGCCGTCAGGGATGCAGGACTCCCGCTGGCTCGCGCGGGCGCTCAGCGAACCCGAGTTCGTGGTGGCCGACAGCCGTCCCCAGGCCAACTCGTCACAACGCGAGATCTTCCTCGCACATGCGTTCCGGCTGGACGATGGGGGTACGGCGGTGCTCTACGCGACCTTCGGGTTGGGGTGGCTCGACCGCCTGGTCGGCGCCGCCAGGATCGGCGATGGCGGCATTGCGAACGTCTTCGATGCCGATGGGCAGATCCTGTATCGGTCGGCTCAGCCCGAGCAGTTCGTCGGTACGCACGTGCCTGATGAGGCCGCCCGGCGCATCCGGGAGTCTGCCACAAACGGTGGAAACGTCTCGGGACTCGACGGCGTCAGGCGGCGCTACGTCGTCGCGACGTGGAGCACCGACGCCCGGAACCCCATGCTGCTGGCCATCGGCTTCTCGACGGCGGCCGTGTTGCGGCCGTTCAACCGGGTGCTGCTCAGCCAGTCGCTGTTGCTCCTGCTGGGCACGCTCGTGGCGACGATGGCCGTCAGCCAGGCAGCCCGATCCCTGGTGCTCGGCCCTGTGCGCACGCTGTCCGACGCTGTTGGTCGGGTGCGCGCGGGTGATCTGACCGCCCGCGCCACCCCAGCCGGCGTGCCCGAACTGAAGGAGCTGACAGAGACGCTCAACCTCGCCGTCGAGGGCCTGCAGCGTCACCGCGAGATGGAGGAACAGCTCCGGGACGCGCAGCGGCTTCAGGCGATTGGGCACCTGGCTGGCGGCGTCGCCCACGAGTTCAACAACATGCTGACCGTGATCCTCGGGTACACCGAGGCGCTGCTGAACGAGGACCCGACCCGTCCGGAGTATCGAGCCATCACCGAGTCGGCGGAACGCGCGCGCGTCCTGACGCACCAGCTGCTGGCGTTCAGCCGCAAGCAACTGCTGCAGCCGAAGCACGTGGGGCTGAATGCGATCGTGCGCGATGTCCTGGAGAGGACCTCCAGCGTGCTCGGCACCCGGATCGCGAAGGATCTGGAGCTCGCCCAGCCCGATCCGCTCGTCCTTGTGGATCCGGAGCAGTTCGCCGAGGTGGTGGCGAACATCGTCGTGAACGCGGCGGACGCGATGCCTGGCGCGGGACGGCTCGGGGTACGGACCGGGCACCGCCGCCTGAATGACGGCGACGTGAGCGGCCTCGACGCAGGCGATTACGTCGAGCTGGTGGTGACCGATACCGGCCACGGCATGGACGCCGCGACGCTTGCCCACGCGCTCGAGCCCTTCTTCACGACCAAGCCGTTCGGCCGACGGTCAGGACTCGGGCTCTCGACGGCGTACGGCATCGTCCGGCAGAGCGGCGGGCACCTGACGATCAGCAGCGGCCCTGGCGAGGGCACAACTGTCCGCATCTACCTCCCGGTCGAACCGCTGGATCTGGCGCAACAGGCTTGACGCCTCTTCGGCGGGATCGGCGATAATCCCCCTTCCGGAGGCCCCGCTTGAAGAAAGTGCTCGCGCTCGTCGTCCTGCTCCTGGCTGGCGGTATTGCCGTCGGCGCGGCCGACCGTATCTTCACGAACCCCAAGCCCGAAGGGCATTTCAAGAAGCTGTTTCCGAACGCGGTGGCCTTTTCCGGGTTCGGTGGCACGCCACCGCATTACACGGCCTATGCGGCCGACCCGAAGAGCAACCCCAATGCGCCGGTGCTTGGGTACATCTTCTGGACGACGGACATGGTGCCGCAGGAGCATGGGTACCACGGTGCCATCCACATCCTCGTTGGCTTGAACCTGAACGGCACGATCAACGGCGTCGTCGTCGACTACGATTCCGAGCCGTACGGCTACTTCTCGGTCGAGCCCCCCGAGTTCGCGGAACAGTTCAAGGGCAAGAGCATCTTCGACAAGTTCCAGGTCGGTGCCGACGTGGACGCCGTGTCCCGCGCCTCGCTCAGCGTCAACAGCGCCACGCGAGCCATTCGCGATTCGGTGCGGATGGTCGCCCGTGCCCTGCTCGACCCGAACGCGGTGAAGCGTTGAACCGGTGGATCCCGCGACGGGCGTCGCTGGCGCTGGCCGGCACGGTACTGGTCTGCGTGTCTCTGGGGGCGCAGGCTCCGGTCGCGCCCAACACATCTGAACGGTCCGGACAGGCGGCTGTCGCCCCGGCGACAGGCGAGCCGTCGTCCGCCGCCCCTGGCGCGGAGCCGCCGAAGGCGCCGCCACCCGCAGCCGGCGCAGACCCGTGGGCCGCCCTTGGCCTGCCGCCCGCCGGGTCGTCCGGCGGCAGTGCGGCGGCAGCAACCGGCGGCGACGACCCGTGGGGCTTCGCGGAGGAAACCCACGAGGAGACCTGGGCGGACATCCTGCGACCACAGGTCCAGGACCTCGCCATCACAACGGCCTTCTTCGTCTTCGCGCTGGTCAGCTTCTTCCGCAAGAGCAAGCCGCTCAAGTACGCGGCGCTCGCCATCTCGGTCGGCTATCTCGGGGTCACCAAGAGCACGCTCATCTCGGTGACCGACATCTTCCGGCTCGTCCACTTCGACTTTCCGCAGGTGAAGTACAGCCTGGCGTGGTACCTGATCGCAGGCTTCACGGTACTGACCACGTTGCTGTTCGGGCGTCTCTACTGCGGACGCATCTGCGCGTTCGGTGCGCTGACGCAGCTGCTCGACGCCGTCGTGCCGACGCGCATCCGGTGGGAACCGTCCGCAAAGGTGGAGCGGTATGCCGGCTACATCAAGTACGGCATGCTGTTCGGGGTGGTCGGCTACTACGCGGCCACCGACCACTTCACCATCTACCGCTACGTCGAGCCGTTCTGGATGTACACGCGGCAGGGCTCGGTCGTCCTGTGGACGATGCTGGGCACCCTGCTGCTGGCGACGCTCGTCGTGCGGAACCTGTACTGCCGATTCCTCTGCCCCGTCGGCGCCGCGCTCGGGCTCATCTCTCAGGTGACGACGGTGTTCCGGATCAAGCGCTGGTCCGAATGCCGCACCTGCAAGATCTGCGAGCGCACCTGCGAGTGGGGCGCGATCCGTGGCCCGCAGATCGTCCGCTCCGAGTGCGTGCGCTGTGACGACTGCGAGCGGGTCTACGCCGACGAGAAGAAGTGCGTGCACTGGATCGTCGTGCACCGCAAGGCCAAGAACCTGCCGGTCGGGGCGAAGGTCGGCGTCTAGCGCCCGTCGGTCGGCTGGTGAACGACCTGCACCTTGCCCTGAAGGCCGCTCGAAATCCGCACCACGTTGTCGGCGCCGACGATCACCGCCTCCACGTCCGGGAGCCGCTCGACGAGCGCCATGCCCTTCTCTGGTCCGAGCAGGAAGACCCCGGTACTCAGCCCGTCCGCAAGCACCGGTCGTTTGGACACGATCGTCACGCTGCGGCTCAGCCGCGCCGGCTGCCCCGTGCGGGGGTCGAGGATGTGGTGATAGCGGACGCCATCCTTGATGAAGAAGCGCTCGTAGTCGCCTGACGTGCTGAACGTCGCGTCGGACAACTCCACGCGGGCGAAGATCTCGCCGTCAGGGGCTCGTGGGTCCGCGATGCCCAGACGCCACGCCCGATCACCACGACGGCCTGCCACATAGAGATCGCCGCCAGCCTGGATCGAGAAGTCCTTCAGTCCCGCGCGGCGCAGGATCCCCTCTGCGTGCTCGACGGCGTAGCCCTTCCCGATCCCGCCGAGATGCGCGCGCATGCCCTTCGTCTGGAGGAAGGCCGTGCCTGCCTGCTCGTCAACCACGAGCTTGCGGTAGTCGATCAGCGGCAGCCTCCTGGCGATGGCCTCCGCCGACGGGATCGAGTCGTCCTGATCCTGATCGAACTTCCACACGTCGGACAGGGCGCCGAAAGTGACGTCGAACAGGCCGTCGGTCCATTCGCTGATCTGCCGCGCGACGCCGAGGACCTCGCGCGTGTCCTTGCCGACCGGAACGGGATGGTCGCCCGCAGCGGCGTTGAGCCGGAGGATGTCGCTGCCCTCCTTCCAGACCGAGAGCAGGTGGTCCAGCCGGTCGAACTCCGCGAACACTGCGTCGAACGCGCGGTTCGCCACGTCCTCGTCGGCGGTCCACGCCATGAGGCTCAACTCGGAGCCCATCGCCAGCCCGCTGCGAGCCACGATGTGCGCCTCGTGGGCGGGCGGCGTGGACCGGTCCGTGGACCGCTCGGGTCCGCTGCCGCACGCCAGAGCGCCGCACGCGACAACGAGCGCGATCGTCCCCAGCGCAGCGCCGCGAGCGACCCCCATCAGTCCCACCTGCCCCACCAGCCCCACCTGCCTCCGTGTCGGTTCACTCGCGCACTCCGTCCATGGCCGCCTTCAGGCGATCGATCGTCGACTCGGATGCCACGAAGATGTCCTCAGGATACGCGCGATACGAGAGCATCTCGCGGTAGATCTCGTCACCCGCGTGCTCGTTGAGCCCAAGCCCCGCGAGGTATTGCAGCCGCAGGTCGGCGTCGTGATTGATCTGCGCGTCAGCAAGCCAGGGCTGCAGGTCCGCGGCGCGGCCGGCATAGTTGCCGAACAGTTCCACGGCACCGTAGATACCTGCCTGCACGAGTGACGAATCGACCGTCGCGAACCCCGGCGACCGCAGCATGCCCTCGATCTCGTCGACCCAGATGCGCGGCGGGTCCGCCTGCCCGAGGAGGACCGTGTCGATGGCGTGCCCCTCGAACTGGTTGCCGAAGACCGAGCCCGTGCGGGAACGACTGGAAGAAGGTGGCGATTTCGCTCTTCACAGCCTCGGGGCTGCTCTCGAAGAGCTGCACGTACAGCGTCATCACGCCGCCCGGATTGAGGTGCGCCTTGGCGAGATCGAAGAACTCACGCGTGTAGAGCGTCGCCGCTCCCTTGACCCACGGGTCCAGCGGATCGGAGGTGATCGCATCGAAGGTCTGCCTGGTCGTCTGCAGGAAGTGACGGGCATCGTCGGCGACGATCTGCACCTTCGGGTTGCGCGCGACGTCGTGGTTCACGCTCGCCATGTAACGTCCCGACACGCGGGGCACGAGTGGCTCGATGTCGACGATGGTGACGTGGTCGACCATGGGATTCACGCTCACAGCCCCCGCCGTCACGCCTGCGCCGAAGCCGATGACGAGCACGGAGCGCGGCTTCGCCGGTACGAGGGTGGTGAGGTGGCCGAGCATGCGCTGGAGCCGCATGTCGGCCGGCTCGCTCGACGCCTGTACCTTGCCGGCGTTGTGGTAGTTCAGCACGCCGTTCTCGCCCTGCGAAACGGCGATGGACGCGTGCATCCCTTCACCGACATAGATGATTTCGTGCGCGCGGCTGACCCATGCCGCCGCGTGCCGGCCATACGCCACGAGAATGCCAGGCACGCCGGGCACGAGCGGCAGCACGACGAGCCCGCCACCCGTTCCGAGTACGACGGCCGCGCGCGCCAGGCGCGGCAGGCCACGGCGCCAGAGCGCAAGGAGCGCGGACAGCAGCGCGGCGACCAGCATCAGCCGCTGGGCCTGCTGTGTGCCCCAGAGCGGGATCACGACGAGGCTCGTCAGGAGCGCGCCAGCAATCGCACCAAGCGTGTTCGCAGCGGACAAGCGTCCCACTGCGTCGCCAGCGTCCTCGTCATCAGCCGCGAGCGTCGCAATGCCGAGCGCGAAGCTCGCCCCCCAGAACAGCGGGGCCGGCAGCACGGCATAGAGCGTACGGACGGCGTCGAACCGGAACACGGCCCAGATGTTGGCGCCGGTCACCGCCTGCCCTGGCCAGAACGGCACGACGGTCGCGAGCACGAAGGCCGACCACAGGATCGCCGCGCCCGAGGCGAACTGGCACCAGCCGAGGACGACGTCCGGGTGGCGCAACCGGCGGGCGGCCGCGGCGCCGGCACTGCTGCCCAGCCCGAGGCCGAGCAGGAAGACGGCGAGGATCAGCGAGAAGGTGTAGACGGTGGCTCCGAAGGCGAGCGCCAGCATGCGCGTCCAGACCACCTCGGCTGCCAGGGCGCAGAAGCCCGACAGCGCGACGACCACATAGATCCGGGTGCCCCGACGCGGGCGCCCACCCCCATGACTCGCCGCAGCCGCTCGCGCACGCGCGGGCGCCACGCGGCTCAGCAACACCGCCGTCAGCGCCACCGCGCCGTTGATCGCGGCGGCCGCGTAGGTGGTGACGTGCATGTCGAACAGCCGCAGGAGGAAGAAGCCTGCGCCGAGGCAACCCACGACCGCGCCGGCCAGGTTCCCGGCGTAGAACAGCCCAAGCCAGGCGTGGCCATCGCGGGAGCGCTCGACGTACCGCGCCATGACCGGCAGGGTGGCGCCCATCGCGAAGGTGGGCGGAAGCAGGCACAGCGCTGCGACGGCCGCACGCATCACCACGTCGAGAGGGCCTTCCCCACCGATGTGCGCATAGAGCCGGCTGACCAGCGGGATAGCCGCCAGCAGCGCAACGCCCATCGCTCCGATGGCCGCCTCGAGCGCCGCGTAGACCCGCAGCGGGTGACGAGCCGATCCCACCGCACGAGGCGCAAGGAGGCTGCCCAGGCACATGCCGCCCATGTAGGTCGCGAGCAGGACCCCGAGTGAGATGGTCGACGAACCGATCGACAACTGCAGGAGCTGCTGCCAGACCACCTCGTACACGAGCGCGGCGGCGCCGCTCCCCACGAAGAGCAGCACCAGCACCGCATCGATGACAGTGGGAGACATGGCGGGACCGCGACATTATCCATGCAGCTGGAACCCACCACAACGGCGCATGCGGGTCGCGGGGCGGGGCCCGCCGCACCGGCTAGGCGGGAGCGGTCTTCGAGCCGAACCGACGACGAACGGCTTTCAGGAGGATCGACGCGGCGAAGCCGATGCCCACGAGCAGCACCAGCGACACGGCCGCAGCGACGAAGGGATGGTGCACTGCCACCCAGGTGAGCGCGATGACGAAGATGTCCTCGCCGAACGACAGCGTCCAGTTCGTGAACGGCTCAGGTGACGTGTTGACCACTGCGCGGGTGCCGGCCTTCGTCAGGTGTGTCGTCATCGCAACCGACCCGCCGAGCACTGCCGCGAGCGCCTCCGCCGACGGCGGCACGTGCCCCACCGCGGCCATGGCCACCATCGCTCCGCCGGCCGGCCGCACAAAGGTGTGGATCGCGTCCCAGATGCTGTCGACCCATGGCACCTTGTCAGCGAAGAACTCGATGACGAAGAACGTCAGCGCGATCCCGATCACCCACGCGTTGTCGAAACCGTGGAACTGCGCCGGCAGGCTGAAGAGGCCGAGCCGCGCGCTGATGCCGATCACCGCCACCGTCGCGTAGAGGTTCACGCCCGACGCAAACGCGAACGGCAACGCCTGCACGAACAGCGGCATCAGGTCCATGCGGCGATTGTACGGGACGGCCCATCATCGGTGCTGCCGCACCGGGGTGCACGCGCTCCTCCCGCCCTGACGCACGGCTCCGGATATAGCTGAGCGACGACGTACCGACAAGGCTGTCGCGCGCACGTCGCATGTGGAGGTGGACCTCAACTGGGCAAACATTCGGGTTTTCGCGCGCTTCGACATGACCCATTCTGCGGCACCCCCGTTGCTCGATCGGCTGGCACACACCGAAGCGCACAGCAGCACGCAGGGGAGCGCGCGTCATGCACGAGAACGAGGAACTCGTCAGGGAGTTCCTGATCGAAAGCTGCGAGAACCTGGACCGCCTGGACCGCGACCTCGTGGAACTCGAGAAAGATCCGGGGAACCGGGAGCGACTCAGCAGCATCTTCCGCACGATTCACACGATCAAGGGCACCTGCGGGTTCCTTGGTTTCACCCGGCTCGAAGCCGTCACCCACATCGGCGAGAACCTGCTGTGCCGCGTGCGCAGCCTCGAGCTGCGGCTCGATGAAGAGATCACCACCGGGCTGCTCGCGATGGTCGATGCGGTACGCCGCATCCTCGCCTCGATCGAACAGACCGGCGAGGAACCCGATGACGATCACACCGGGCTCATCGCGGAGCTGACGCGCCTGCACGCCCTGCCGGCCACCGGCACCCGTGAGCCGGACGCCGTCGGCCCGCCGTCACCCGCGCCTCGTGACGTCGTCCCGGCGCGTCCACCGGAATCGGCGCCAGCGAGCGACGCACCGCTCGCCGCGGATGCGGTGCCGACGCTCTCGGGCGGCTGCGGCGGCGCGGATCGCGAAGGGGATCATGGCCCCGCCCTGCGGGACTCCTCGCTGCGCGTCGACGTGATCCTGCTCGACAAGCTGATGAACCTGGTCGGCGAGCTTGTGCTCGCCCGCAACCAGATCCTGCAGTTCACCGCGACGCAGATCGATTCGTCGTTCATCGGCGCGACCGGACGGCTGAACCTCGTCACCTCCGAGCTGCAGGAAGGGGTCATGAAGACCCGCATGCAGCCGATCGGCAACGTCTGGAGCAAGTTCCCGCGCATCGTCCGGGACCTGGCCACGCAGTGCCGCAAGCAGGTCCGCATCGAGATGGAAGGCCGCGAGACCGACCTCGACAAGACGATCATCGAGGCGATCAAGGATCCGCTCACCCACATCGTCCGCAATGCGATCGACCACGGCATCGAAACGCCCGACGATCGCCTCGCGGCCGGCAAGCCCGCCGACGGGCTCCTGCGGCTGCGGGCCTTCCACGAAGGCGGCCAGATCAACATCGAGATCTCGGACGACGGTGCGGGCATCGACGCAGCAAAGGTGCGGGCCAAGGCCATCCAGCGCGGCATCGTGACGGCCGAACAGGCGGCCACGATGACGGACCACGACGCCGTCAGCCTCGTCTTCATCCCTGGCTTCTCCACCGCCGAGCAGGTCACGAACGTATCGGGCCGCGGCGTCGGCATGGACGTCGTCAAGACCAACATCGAGAAGATCGGCGGGCAGGTCGACATCCAGACCGCCGCGGGCGAAGGCACGACGCTCCGCATCAAGATCCCGCTCACGCTCGCGATCATCCCCGCGCTGATGGTCGCGTCGGGCGGCGAGCGCTACGCCATCCCGCAGGTGAGCCTGCTCGAACTGGTCCGCCTCGAAGGCGAACAGGCCAGGCACGGCATCGAGCGGATTCAGGACGCCCTGTTCTACCGGCTGCGGGGCAACCTGCTGCCGCTCGCCTACCTCCATCGTGAGCTCGGCCTCACCCCCGCGGGCCAGACCGAGGACCTCGTCAACATCGTCGTCCTCAAGGCGGACGGCAGGCAGTTCGGGCTTGTCGTGGAGGAAATCCACGACACCGAGGAGATCGTCGTCAAGCCGCTCAGCAAACAGCTGAAAGGGATCGCGGTCTTCGCCGGCGCCACGATCATGGGCGACGGCAAGGTCGCGCTGATCCTCGACGTCCCCGGCATCGCGCAGCGAGCGGGCGTCGTGTCCGGCACGAAGGACCACGCGCCCACCGCTGCCCAGCACGCGGCCGGTGAGAGCGGCGCCGACACGCAGACGCTGCTGCTCTTCCAGGTCGGCGACCGTGAGCGAATGGCCATTCCGCTCCACCTGGTCTCGCGCCTCGAGGAGTTCCCGAGCACGAGCATCGAACGGTCCGGTACCCGCGAAGTCGTCCAGTACCGGAACGACATCCTGCCGATCATCAGCCTCTCGAAGTTCTTCAGCGGCGAACAGCCGGCCGCACCCGAGATGCGGCAGGTGATCGTGTTCTCCGAGAGCGGGCAGGTCGTCGGCCTCGAAGTGGAGCGGATTCTCGACATCGTCTCGGAGCAGGTGGTGGTCCGGCGTCGGTGCCATCGCCCGGGCGTGCTGGGCACGGCTGTCATTCAGCAACGCGTGACGGATCTGCTGGACGTGCACGCCGTGCTGCGTGCGGTCGAACCCGACGTGCTGGAGGTCGCAGGCGCTGCCTGACGAGGATCAGATGAGCACCACACCATCGTTATCCGCAGCCGCCACCGGCTCGCGGCAGTTCTCGACCTTCTACGTGGACGGCCTGTACTTCGGCGTCGAAGTGCTCAAGGTGCAGGAACTGATTCGCTACCAGGACATGACGCGCGTGCCGCTGGCGCCTGGCGTCATCCGGGGCCTGATCAACCTGCGCGGACAGATCGTGACCGCCATCGACATGCGCCGCCGGCTCGACATGCACGAGCCGCCCGCCGATCGCCTGCCGATGAACGTCGTCGTCCGGACGGATGACGGCGCGGTCAGCCTGCTGGTCGACGAAATCGGTGATGTCGTCGACGTGCAGCAGGAACAGTTCGAAGCAGCGCCCGAGACCATTCGAGGGCGGGCGAACGACCTCGTCACCGGGGTCTACAAGATGACCGGGCGCCTCCTGCTGGTGCTCGACGTCGAACGTGCGGTGTCCGTCGAACGCCCGGGAGCGCGAGCGGCGGCGTAGGAACGAACGCGCCCGGACGGCGCACAGATAGAGGCCGTGTCGGGACTGCCCGGACGGCGGGGACACATCAGGAGAAGACCATGGCGAACGCACGACTCAAGGCGGTAGCGCGCATCAGGGACTACGACGCGCGCGGAGTGGAATCCGCGGCACAGCGGACCGAACGGGAGAATGCCGACCTCAGGGCGCAGATCGAAGCGCTCGATCGATCGATGGCCACCATCGAGTTCGATCTCGACGGCACCGTCCTCACGGCGAACGACAACTTCCTCGGCCTGCTCGGCTACACGCTCGACGAGGTGAAGGGACGCTCGCACAGCATGTTCGTGGATCCGTCATTCCGCGAGAGCGATGCCTACCGCCAGTTCTGGAGCGCGCTCCGCCGCGGCGAATTCCAGGCGGCCGAGTACAAGCGCGTCGGCAAGGGTGGCAAGGAGGTCTGGATTCAGGCCTCGTACAACCCGATCTTCGGGCCGGACCGCAAGCCGTACAAGGTCATCAAGTTCGCCACCGACGTCACGAAGCGGAAGCTGGACGATGCGAACATGCGCGGGCAGGTCGCGGCAATCGGACGCTCGCAGGCCGTGATCGAGTTCGGGATGGACGGCACCATCCACTTTGCCAACGACAACTTCCTCAAGGCGCTCGGCTACACGCTGGACGAGGTCAAGGGGCGGCACCACAGCATGTTCGTGGAACCGTCGTACAAGAGCAGCTCGGAGTATCGCGAGTTCTGGGCAGCCCTGAACCGAGGCGAGTTCCAGGCCGCCGAGTACAAGCGGATTGGCAAGGGTGGCAAGGAAGTCTGGATCCAGGCGTCCTACAACCCGATCCTCGACATGGACGGCCGGCCGTTCAAGGTCGTGAAATACGCGACCGACACCACGCCCCAGGTCGAGGCGAAGCACGAGCTGAATCGGAAGGTCGCAGCCATCCTCGAGGTCGTGAATGCGGCCGCCAAGGGCGACCTCACCCGCGAGATGACCGTCAGCGGCGGCGACGCGGCCGGCATGATCGCCGACGGGCTGAAGGGCTTCCTGTCCGATCTGCGCGTCAGCATCGCGGCCATCACGCAGAACGCGCAGGCCCTGGCGAGTTCATCCGAGGAACTGAGCGCCGTCAGCACCCAGATGGGCGCGAACGCCGAAGAGACTGCAACCCAGGCGAGTGTCGTGTCCGCGGCATCCGAGCAGGTCAGCAAGAACGTCCAGACCGTGGCCACCGGCACCGAGGAGATGTCCGCCAGCATCAAGGAGATTGCCAAGAACGCCAACGAGGCGGCGAAGGTGGCCACCGCAGCGGTCAAGGTCGCCGACTCCACCAACACCGCCGTCGCGAAGCTCGGTGAGAGCAGCATGGAGATCGGCAAGGTCATCAAGGTCATCACCTCGATCGCCCAGCAGACCAACCTGCTCGCCCTCAACGCCACCATCGAGGCCGCACGCGCCGGAGAGGCCGGCAAGGGCTTCGCGGTGGTCGCCAACGAGGTGAAGGAACTCGCGAAGGAGACGGCGAAGGCGACGGAGGACATCGGCCAGAAGATCGAGGCGATCCAGACCGACACGAAGGCGGCGGTCGAGGCCATCGTCCAGATCAGCAGCATCATCGGCCAGGTGAACGACATCTCGAACACGATCGCGAGCGCGGTCGAGGAACAGACCGCCACGACCAACGAGATTGGCCGCAATGTCGCCGAGGCCGCGAAGGGCAGCAACGAGATCGCGCAGAACATCGCCGGTGTCGCGCAGGCCGCCCGCAGCACGACCGACGGAGCGAATGACACGCAGAAGTCGGCCCACCAGCTCTCGAAGATGGCGGCCGAACTCCAGTCGCTGGTGTCCCGCTTCCAGCTCTAACCGACGACCTGCCGGAGCGGCCCGTCAACGGCTGCTCCGGCACGCGCCGCCCACTGCGCCGACACTCCGCCAGCCGGGGACCTCATGAACGCTCTCATCGTCGACGACTCACGCGCCATGCGCCTGCTCCTGCGCCAGATGCTCGTGGCGCTCGGATTCGAGGTGGCGGAAGCGCGACATGGCCGCGAAGCGCTCTCGCACCTGCAGATGCGGCCCGACACCCAGATCGCCCTGGTCGACTGGAACATGCCGGAGATGAACGGTCTCGAACTCGTGGAGGCCGTGCGCGCGGACGAGACGCTCAGCGGCGTCCGGCTCATGATGGTGACCACCGAAACGGAGATGGCGCACGTGCAGCGCGCGCTCGAAGCCGGCGCGGACGAGTACGTCATGAAGCCGTTCTCGAAGGAGATCATCGCCGACAAGCTGGCACTGCTCGGCCTCAGCGGCGGAGACGCCCATGCTGCCTAACCGGCCAATTCGCGTGCTCGTCGTCGACGATGCGGTCGTCATCCGGAAGATCGTCACCGACGTCCTCAAGTCCGACCCTGAGATCGAAGTCGTCGGGACGGCCGCCGACGGCCACATCGCGCTGCAGAAGATCACGCAGGTCAATCCCGACATCATCACGCTCGACGTCGAGATGCCCGTGATGGACGGCCTCGAGACGCTGCGGCAGCTGCGGCGAAGCCATCCGAAACTGCCGGTGATCATGTTCAGCACGCTCACCGAGCGCGGAGCGCAGGCGACCATCGAGGCGCTCGCGCTCGGGGCGTCGGACTACGTCACGAAGCCGGCGAACATCGGCAAGGTCGGCGAGGCGCTGCAGCGCACGCGCGAGCAACTGATCCCGCGCATCAAGGCGCTCTGCACCGGGCAGGTGCCGATCCGCGTGGCACCTGTGGCGCAACCGCCTGCCGCGACACGGCCGCAGGCTGTCACCACTCCACAGCAGACACCCCATGCCGTCGCACCCTCCTCATCGGTCCGACGTGACGTCGGGATCGAGGTGCTTGCCATAGGCGTGTCGACAGGCGGGCCGAACGCACTGGCGGCCATCCTGCCGCTCCTGCCCGCCACGCTCCCCGTTCCGGTCGTGCTGGTGCAGCATATGCCCCCGATGTTCACGCGACTGCTGGCGGAACGGCTGAACCAGCAGTCGAAGCTCACGGTGGTCGAGGCGGCGGGCGACGAAGAGCTGAACGCCGGCACGGTCTACATCGCGCCCGGCGACTACCATCTGGTTGTCGAGCGCCGGGGGGCTCACGTGGTGACACGGCTACATCAGGGTCCGCCCGAGAACTCGTGCCGACCAGCGGTCGACGTGCTCTTCCGATCCGTCGCCGACGTATTCGGGGCCGGCGCGTTCGGCGTCGTGCTCACCGGCATGGGACAGGACGGCCTTCGCGGGAGCGAGGACATCCGCCGCGCGGGCGGCGCGGTGTTCGCGCAGGATGAGGCGACCAGCGTCGTCTGGGGCATGCCCGGATTCGTCGCACGTGCCGGGCTTGCCGAGCGTGTCGTGCCGCTGCCGGAGATGGCGACCGAGATCGTCAGGCGCGTGACGGCACGCGCATCGTCGCCACGCGCGGCTGTGGCCGCATCGGGTCGCTGAGGCGCCGCCATGTCCCTTTCAGGCTCGGATTTCGAACTGGTCCGCCGTGTTGTCTACGACACGTCGGGCATCGTCCTCGACCCCGGCAAGGAGTACCTCGTCGAGTCACGGCTCCAGCCGCTCTGTCGCCACGAGAACGTGCCCTCCATCCCGCGGCTCGTGCAGAAGCTGCGCGAACCGGGCGCGCAGCCGCTGGTCACGCGTCTCGTGGATGCGATGACGACGAACGAGACGTCGTTCTTCAGGGATGTGGAGCCCTTCGAAGCATTGCGTCGCCATGTGCTCCCCGCGCTCATCGAGGCGCGGCGCGCCACCCGTCAGCTGAACATCTGGTACGCGGCCAGTTCCACCGGCCAGGAACCGTACTCGGTCTCGATGATGCTCGATGCGGAGTTCCCACAGCTCCGTGGCTGGATCGTCAACCAGCTCGCGACCGATATCTCGCCGACCGTACTCGAACGGGCCCGCGCGGGACGCTACTCACAGCTCGAGGTCAACCGGGGTCTGCCCGCGAAGTACCTGGTGCACTACTTCACCAAGGTCGGCAACGACTGGCGGCTGAAGGACAACATCCGCAAGATGGTCCGCTTCGAGGAGCTGAACCTGATCAAGGCCTGGCCGCTGCTGCCGGCCATGGACATCGTGATGCTCCGCAACGTGATGATCTACTTCGACACGGAGGCGAAGAAGCGCGTGTTGAGCGGCGCACGTCGCGTGCTCCGTCCGGACGGCTACCTGTTCCTCGGTGGTGCTGAGACCCCCATGAACCTGGACGACTCGTTCGATCGCCAGCCGTACCCGCGGGCCGGCTGCTACACCGTAAAGGCGACGACGCTCGCGTAGGGCACACACACATGATTCCCACCCAGCAGGACATCTTCGAGCTGACATCGCTGATCTGGTCGACGACGCTCGGAATGGACGTGCAGCCGCTGGCGCCCGACGCCGCCACCTGGCCGGTCCCGTCGGTCGAAGCGCAGGTGCACATCACCGGCACCTGGCGCGGCGTCGTCGTCCTGCACACGTCAGAGGCGCTGGCCGCGAAGGTGGCACATCAGATGCTGAACCTCGGTCGGCGGAGCGCGACTGCCGAGGACATCCAGGATGCGTTCGGCGAGGTGGCCAACATGACCGGCGGCAACATCAAGGGGCTCCTGTCCGATGCCGACGCCCGCATGTCCCTGCCATCGGTCGTCCGTGGGCGCGACTACACCGTGCGTGTCCCGCGCGCCCAGGAACTCGTGCGGGCGACCCTGAGCTGCCAGGACGAGCCGCTGATCATCACGGTGCTGCAGGCAATCTGAGGCGCGGGACTCGGGACTGGGGACTCGGGACTCGGGAGATCGCAGGGCTATGGTGCTGGCCAGGGCCCCCAGGCAAGTCTTGCCATACGTCCTCTGTCCTCCGCCCTCCGCCCTCTCACCTCAGTCCTCTGTCCCTCCAACCTCCAACCTCCAACCTCCCGAGCCCCGAGTCCCGGTTAAGATGTGGCGCTCATGCCGCCGATCACTCGCTCTGCCTTCCTGCGCCTGGCTGCGACCGGCTTCCCAGGTCTCCTCCTCGCGCGCCGTGCCGGCGCGCTGCCGTCGGTCGACCCGACGCAACGGGAGCGCGTGGCCGACGTCTTCCGGATGTTTCACCTGCTCGGGTCCCATCGCACGGCGACAGGCCCCGATCACGACACAGCTGAGTGGTTGCTGGCGGAGGTCTCGAAGCGAGGCGCCGAGGAGCATCCTCGCCAGTTCCCGCTCGACCGCGTCGACCTGAAAGCCGCGTACGTCGAGGGCGGCGGTACGCGGCGTGAAGCGCTGCCCTTCTTCGATGGCGGCTTCACGGGGAGCGAAGGGGTCCGGGGCCGGCTCGGCCTTGCGGGTTCTGGCGCTCCGATCGCGTTGGTCCCCCTCGACCAGGCAGCGATCAGCAGCGAAGGACGCTCCTTTGCGGCGCTCCGCCGTGACCCGGCGGTCACGGCGATCGTCGCCGTCACAAACGGCGGCATGCCCGGCCTCTGCCCGTCCAATGCCGCGGACTTCACCGCGCCGTACGGTGCCCCCGTCCTGCAGGTGTCCTCGACCGCGCGTGAATGGCTCGACGGGCTTGCGCGCGACGGCAGCGACGTGCGCGTGGTGGCGGAAGCCACGCGATCACGAACGGTCGCCACGAACGTGCTGGCGGCGGTGAAAGGGACGCGGCCCGACCTCGCGCCCGTCGTGGTGATGACGCCGCGCAGCGGCTGGTATCAGTGCGTGTCGGAACGTGGCGGTGGCCTGGCGTGCTGGCTCGAAACCCTGCAGGCCGTCGCCGCGGCCCGGCCGGAGCGCACCGTCCGCTTCATCGCGTCCAGCGGGCACGAACTCGGGCACCTCGGCCTCGATGCGTTCCTGCGCGAGGAACCCGCGCTGGTCAGGTCGGCCCACGCGTGGGTGCACCTCGGCGCGAACATCGGGGCGGCTGAGGGGCGGCTCCGCCTGCAGTCGTCATCAGACGATCTCGAGAGCCTCGCGCTCACGGCCATGCAGAAGGCTGGTGCACGGGTCGACGCGCGGGTGCCGCGTGGCACCGTCCCCGCAGGCGAAGCGAGGAACATCCACGTGGGCGGCGGACGCTACGTCTCGCTGCTCGGCTCCAGCGCCTATTTCCACAACCCCTTCGACCTGTGGCCGCAGGCGGTCGATCTCGATGCTGTCATGGGATACGTGGCGGCGACGGTCGATCTCACGCAGGCGCTCGCGCGCGCGTAAGCCCGCGTGGCTCCGTGGTGGAGCTCCCGTCTTTCGTTCACATCGGCTCGACCACGCCGCCACGGGCGCGAAAGGCGTCAATCGCCCCGCGCACGCGTGGTGCCGCAGCCATGCTATCGAGCCACTCGGGTTCGAGGAGGCGCAACACCTGCGCATCAGCGAGGTCCTGCTCGAAGCTGTCGACGATGTCGTCAACGGACCGCCGTGCGAAGACCGCTGGCGGCTCGCCCATCCACGGCTCCCACTCGCTGTCAGGCTCGGCAGGCGCCAGCGTCGCGTCCGCGCACCGCATGAACAAGGCGCGGCAGGACACCTCGAGCACCTTCCCCTGCTCCGTCCGCCGAAGCCTCAGGAACTCCCGCCGGCTCACCCCTCTCATCCGTGCGTGCATGCTCGCGCGACTGCGTCCTGTCTTCTGCGTTCCAGCATTGTGCGTTCGATCGTTTGTGCGTTCTGCCCCTGTGCGTCCCTAGGTCTTCCCCGCCACCTGCAGCACCGTGCGCCGCACGACGCCCTTGGTCATCGGGATCTTGTACGCGTTGTGGGAGAGCGGTCGGGCACCAGCCACTGCCGCTTCGGCGGCACGGGCGGCAAGGTCCTCGGTGATGGGCTGATCGGCGAGCATCTGCTCGACATTCGGGAGCCGCCACGGAATGGGCGCGACACCTCCGAGCACGACGTGCGCGGCGCGGCAGGTCTCCCCCTCCATCTGCATCACGACGGCGGCGCTGACCACCGCGTGCGTCCAGGTCTCGCGGTCGGTCACCTTGAAGTAGCGGCTCCGCGTGCCGGCAACAGGTGAAGGGAGGTCGACCGAGGCAATCACCTCGTCGTCGGCCAGCACGTTCTCGACCGCCGCATTCTGCCGAGGCAGGACGAAGAACTCCGAGGCAGGGACGGCGCGTTCACCGGACGGACCGGCAATCCTGATCGTCGCGCCGAGCGCGACGAGCGCAGGCGCGGTGTCGGAGGGATGGACGATGTAGCTGGGCCCACCGCCGAAGATGGCGTGGAACTGGTTCTCGCCAGCGAACGAGAAGCACTGATTCCCGCCGTTCTTGTAGCAGGGAAAGCCGTTGCGGTAATACCAGCACCACGGGCGCTGGGCGATGTTGCCGCCGATCGTGCCGACGTTGCGGATCTGCGGCGTCGCGACGCTCGCGGCCGCTTCCGCAAGGACCGGGTAGTCGCGGCGGATCGTCTCGTCGCGGCTGATCGCATCGAGCGTCGCCAGGCCGCCGATCGACACGCCCTTCGACGAGCGCGTCACCTGGCTCAGGTTCGGAATCGTCTTCAGGTTGACGATGAGGTCCGGTGAGACGATGCGCTCCTTGACGAGTTGCAGCAGGTCGGTGCCTCCGCCCGCAAAGGAGGCATGCTGCCCTGTCTGCCGTGCGTCCCGTGCACGACGCGCCGCGTCCTGGACGCTGCGGGCATTCGCGTTCGCAAAGGTCTTCATGCGAGGGCTCCCAGGATCCGTGCGCGGGTGATCGGCAGATCCTTGATGCGCTTGCCGATGGCGTTGTAGATCGCGTTCGAGATGACCGCGGGGGTCTGGATCATGCCGGACTCACCGACGCTCTTCGCCCCATACGGTCCATACCCGTCGTCGGCCTCGATGAAGGTCACGTCTACATCCGGCACGTCGAGGTGCGTCGGAATCCGATCGAAGTAATAGCCGGTGACGAGCGGGATTCCCGTGCGCCGGTCGTAGATCAGATCCTCGTGCAGCGCCATCCCGATGCCCATCCCGACGCCGCCCTTGATCTGGCTGGTGGCGGTGAGCGGGTTCATGATGCGCCCTGACTCGTGAACGGCGACATACTTGAGGAACCTCACCCCGCCGAGTTCGGTGTCAACCTCGACCTCGACGAAGTGCGCGCCGAAGCAGTTGCGGGTCTTTCCCTCGACGCGCGGGTTCGGTGACGCGCTCGCCTTCAGCAGGCCGGTCCCGGTCGGCAGCCCCTTCTCCGCAATCTGCTTCTTCAGATCGCGCGCGGCCGTCACCACCGCTTCGCCGGTCATGATGGTGGTGCGGCTTCCGGATTCGCCGACCGAGTACGGGCACGTGTCGGTGTCGCCCCAGACGACCTTCACCTGTGAGAGCGGGACACCGAGTTCGTCGGCCGCGATGATGTTCATCGTGGTCTTCGCGCCCGGCCCGACGTCGGTCACGCCCACATAGAGCGTGTACTGCCCGCGAGCATCGACGGTGAGGACCGCGCTGCTGTTCCCCACGCCAGAGCGGAAGGACATGAAGGCCACGCCAGCACCGCGCTTGATCGGACCATCGCCCGAGCCAGCCACCGGCTTCCAGCGCTTCTTCCACTCGAAGAGCTCGGCGCCCTTCCGGATGCACTCGTCCAGCGTGTAGTTGGTGAAGCGCGTGCGCGGGCCGTCCTTCACCATGTTCTTGAGGATGAAGTCGACCGGGTCCATCTTCACTGCATAGGCGACGTCGTCCATCAGCGACTGGATCGGGTAGTAGCCCTGCGGGTCGTTCGGGCCACGGTAGTTCGCCGACGTGGTCCGGTTCGTGTACATCGGGAACAACGTGCTCTCCGTGTGTGGGCACTCGTAGAGCTCGATACCCGCCACGCCGCCGTTGTTCTTCCGGTACGGCCCCATGTTGCTGACGGTCCGCAGCTGGATGGCCGTCAGCGAGCCGTCGTTCTTCACGCCGACCTTGTAGTACTGCACGGTCGGCCAGCGGCCGTGCATGCCGATGAAGTCGTCCTTGCGCGAGAACTCGAGCTTCACAGGCGCGCCCGCTTCCTTCGCGAGGATGGCGGTGATGAGGTCGGTGTCCTGGTTCTGGTTCTTGTTCCCGAAGTTGCCACCCATGTAGTGGCAGATCACGCGCACCTTCTCGTCTGGAATGCCGAGGTCGCGTGCGATGTCGTGGTGGCAGTTGGCAATGCCGCCCGTCGGCGTGTACACCGTGAGCTTGTCGCCCTCCCAGTGCGCCACCACCGACCGCGGCTCCATCTGGGCGTTGTGACACATGGCCGTGCTGTAGCGCTCCTCGAAGACGTGGTCGGCTTCGCGGAAGCCCTGCTCGACGTCGCCGCGCTTCGAGACGGTCGGCGCCGCCTCGTTCCGCGCCGTGAGGGAGATGTTCCCCTCCGGCCAGAGCTTCGGCGCGTCGGGCTTCAGCGCCTCTTCCTGATCGAGCACGAACGGCAGCACCTCGTAATCGACCGTAATGAGGCGCACGGCCTCTTCGGCGACATGCCGGTCGACCGCTGCAACGGCCGCGACAGGCTCGCCGACGTACCGCACCGGGTTGTTGAAGGCGTACCGCCGCTGCTTCGTGATCTTCTTGAGGTCGTCGTTGTACTGGACCCCACCGGCAATCGAACCGGCGCCCCAGACGTAGTTGCAGTTCTCGTGGGTGACGATGGCCTTGACCCCCGGCAGCGCCTTCGCCCTCGAGAGATCGATCGACCGGATGCGCGCGTGGGGGTGCGGACTCCGCAGGACCTGCGCGTAGAGCATCCCGTCCAGGTACACGTCGCGCGTGTAGGTGGCCCGCCCACTCACGCGGTCGGCGGCGTCGATGCGCGGCGTGGGCTGGCCGATCGCCTTCATGGGCGAGACGCTGCTGGTGGCGATACGCCGTGGGTTGTCCTGCATCACTGGCCTCCCCCGGACGTGCGACGCGTGGCGCCGGCGGCTCCCGCAGCAACAACGGCTTCGGCGATGCGCGAGTAGTTCGAGCAGCGGCACAGGTTTCCGGCGAGCGCGGCGTGGACCTCCGCGACGGTCGGCGCTGGATTCGCCGAGAGCAGGGCCTTCGCCGACATCAGTTGGCCGGAGGTGCAGAAGCCGCACTGTGGCGCGTCGTGCACCACGAACGCCTGCTGCAGCGGGTCGAGTGCGCCGTTCTTCGCAAGCCCCTCGACGGTGGTGACCGACTTGCCATCGGCCCAGACCGCGAGATAGCTGCAGGAGTACACGGTCTTGCCGTCGAGGATCACCGTGCACGCACCACACTCGCCCCGCTCACAGCCGAGCTTCGTGCCGGTCAGTCGCAGGTGGTCGCGCAGCATCTCCGCAAGCGTCCAGTGGTCGTCCACCTCGAGGCGGCGCTGCGCCCCGTTGACCGTCAGCCTGATCTGGGTGCGTGGTCTGCTCGGCGTACCGGCGGGCCGCGCGGTCTGGCCCTCGACGGCGACACCGGGCACGGCAGCAGCCACGACAAGGGCGGCGCCAGCAGTGCCGAGGAACTCGCGCCGCGTCACGTCGCTCTCCTGCTCGGTCGGCTTCTCGGGATCTGTGCTCATCTCTGCCTCACTCACGAGACGCGCGCCTGCGCCCGTCAGTCACCTCCGGCAGGCGCCCCGCGGTCGCGCGTATCATACGCTCGGCTCCGGGATTTGCAGATTCAAGATTGCAGGTTCCCGATTGACTGCCCGGTGCGGCTCCGGTGCCAGGATGAGCCTACTGCGGCGCGAAGGCCAGCAGCACGTTCCCGCCGAGGCCCATGCCGAGGTAGGCGTAGCCAGAGTTCGTGAAGACCATCCCCTCTGCCACGACCGGACCTGGACCATTCAGCGACCCGCCCTTGCCAGGGACACCGTTCACAGTGTCGAACTCACGCGCGGTGTTGAACTCCCACAGCACATGCCCATCCGAGGTCGCATGCGCGCGCAACATGCCTGTCGTCGTGCCGGCGAACACCGCCCCAGGGATCACCGTAATCGCGGCTGAGTGCGCCTCGACGCAGTTGCGTGCGGTCGGCGCGCACTCGTTCTTCGGGCGCCAGCTCCAGAGCTGTTCACCAGTGCCGAGCCGCAGCGCGTAGAGGCCGCCCGCGGCTGCGGGGCCGTGCTGCGCGTCGGCGATCGGGAAGTACGCGACCTCGTTGTCGGCTGCTGATCCCCACTCCATGCCGCCGAGCGCGCTGCCCTTGCCGAGGCGCTTCTGCCAGACGACCTTCCCTTCGCGATCCGGGTCGAGCCCCCAGGCGACGCCGGACTTCTGGCCGAGCGTGATGATGCCTCGCCCATTCGGCAGCGTCTTGAGGATCGGTGAATTGCCGAAGTCGAAATCGGGCCCCTCATCATCAGGGCAGTTCTCGCGCACCGCAGCGGTGGCGCCGCACCCGACGATGTAGGCGTCGTTGGGGGTGACCTGCCTGGACCAGCGCAGCCGGCCGGTCTTCAGGTCGTAGGCCACGACCGCATCGCTCGTTTCGGCCGCCGGATCGTTGTAGCCGTTCCCGGTGGCGACGTAGAGCAGGCCGCGCGTCCGATCGACCGTCGGCGCGGACCAGATCGCGCCGCCAGCCGGACCCCACAACTGCGTGCCTGACGCGTTCTTCTTGATCCGCTTCGGCGTCACCGGAATCGTGTAGGTGCGCCACGCCTCCGCACCGGTGCGTGCATCGTAGGCGACAACGCCCCCGCGGAACGTGCAGCACTCGTAGCTGGGATTCGCGCCAGCCCCTTCTTCGAGCGACGAGAGCGGCACGTACAGCCGACCATCGACGAGCGTGGGCGCCCCGGTAATGCGCGTGAGCGGATGCGGATCGGCGCGCTTCGTCCAGATGGGCGCGCCCGTGTCGGCGTTCACCGCGTAGACGTGGCCCTTGAGATCCCCGAAGTAGATCGCGACCGGGCCGGAAGGGGCGAGCGCTCCGATGCTGATGGCCGTGCGCACACCGCCCTGGGCCTGGAACGACCAGTAGACGCAACCGGATGCTGCGTTCAGGGCATAGACATATCCGTTGTCCGAGCCGACGTAGACCCGTCCACCCGCAACCGCCGCCTGGCCGAACGCGGACGAGCCGTTCGGGAAGGCGAACGCCCATTTCAACTGCAGGCCCGGAATCTGCTCCGCACGAAGACCCGGACTCGCCTGATAGCGCGAATTGCCAGCGTCAGCGCCCCAGCCGCTCCACTGCTGCGGGCTGGACGCGACGGCTCCCGTAGCGGTCGTGCACTGATTGGGCATCAGCGAGGCCGCCCCGCTGGTGGCGCTCCCGAGCGGTCGCAACGTGAGGTGTTCGGCGATAAGCCGCTTCTGGGCGTCCGTCAGCCGCTGTGCGTTGACCCGCATCGAGCCGGTCGTCAGCGCCTCGAGAATCGCTTCCGGCGTACGCTGGCTGAGGGCCACTCGGTCCGGTGCGCGGCTGCCCGCGGCCGGCGCGGAATGGCACGTGCCGCAGTGCTGCTCGAACAGCGACAGCCCGGTCAGCACCTGGGCGCCCGATGAGGACGCATTCAACAGCAGCACGACCACTGCACACGCCACAGCTCTCATAGACATGTACCGGCCTTCCCGGCCTTCCCGGCCCCGGTCAGCCCTACCCGCCCCACCTGCCCCACCTGCCTCACCTGCCCGACCAGCCCCGCCCCATCGTGACGGCGCATCACTCTACCCGAGCCGGGCCTCACGAGTGCAGGGGCGGCGAGGGCGAGCACCGCTTACCGAGGTCCGAACGCGAGGAGCACGTTCCCGCCGCCACCCGATGGGCGGTATCCGGACGCCACGAAGACCCGCCCCTCCGCCACCACCGGGCCCGGGCCGTCGAGTGCCCCGCCGGCCGCCCGGATGCCATTCACGGTCTCGAACCGACGAGCCGTGTTGAACTCCCACAGCACGTGGCCGTCGGTTGTCGAGTGGGCGCGGAGCACGCCGGTCGTCGTACCCGCGAACACCGCGCCCGGCATCACGGTCAGCGCCGCCGAGTGCGTCTCGACGCAGTCGCGCGACGGCGCTGCACACGCGTTCGCCGGTCGCCAACGCCAGAGCGGCTCACCGTCCGAGAGCCGCAGCGCATGCACCCCGCCGGCGACCGCAGGCCCGTGCTGCGCGTCGGTGATCCCGAAGTACGCCGCGTCATGGTCTGCCGCGCTTCCCCACTGCACGCCACCCAGCGGGCCGCCGCGTCCGAGCCTCCGCTCCCAGACCACCTCGCCCTCGCGATCCGGGTCCAGCCCCCACGCCACGCCGGACTTCTGGCCGAGTGTGATGATGCTGCGGCCGTTCGGCAGCGCCCGCAGGATCGGGGAGTTCCCGAAGTCGAAATCCGGCCCTTCGCTCGCAGGACAGTTCTCGCGCGTGGACGCGTCGGGGCCGCACTTCAGGATGTATGCGTCGTTCGGCGTGAACTGTCGCGACCAGCGGAGCGCGCCTGTCCGAAGGTCGAGCGCGAGAACCGCGTCGCTCGTCTCCGCGGCCGGTTCCGTGTAGCCATTGCCGGTCGCCACATACAGCAGCCCACGTCTTCGATCGATGGTCGGCGCGGACCAGATGGCTGCGCCCGCGGGTCCCCACAACTGAGTGCCCGACGCGTTCCTCCGGGTGGCCACAGGCGCGCTCGGAATCGTGTAGGTGCGCCAGAGCTCGGCGCCCGTGCCGGCGTCGTAGGCGACCACGCCCCCGCGGAACGTGCAGCATTCGTATCGTGGGTTGGCGCCAGCGCTCTCCTCTGACGAGGAGAGCGGGACGTAGAGACGGTTCTCGGCGAGCAGCGGCGCACCGGTGATGCGCGTGAGCGGATGCGGGTCCGCGCGCCTCGTCCAGATGAGCGCGCCGGTGTCGGCGTCGACGGCGTAGACGTTCCCGCTGACGTCACCGAAGTAGACGGCGACCGGCCCCGATGGTCCGATCCGTCCGACGCTGATCGCCGTGCGGACTCCGGCCTGCGCCAGGAAGGTCCAGTAGGCACACCCTGACGCCGCGTCGAGGGCGTACACGCGGCGGTTGTCCGAGCCCACATAGAGGCGCCCTCCGACGATCGCCGGCTGCCCGAACACAGACCCGCCGGGGAACGCGAAGGCCCAGTGCAGGTGCAGCGTCGCAAGCTGCTCCGCGCGCAGACCGGGACTCGACTGAAACCTCGAGTTCTCCGGATCGATGCCCCACCCGTTCCATTGCTGCGGAGCAGACGCAGCCGCCGCACGCGCGGACGCGCACGAGTTCACCGCCGACGTATCACCGGCCACATGCCCCGTCGATGTCGACGGCTGGTCGCCGGCCGAACACGCACAGCACAACAGCACGACGGCCGCACTGCACAGCGCCTTCCCGAACACGTCCCGCTCTCTTCCGCTTTTGCCGGCCCGACCCGCACTGCCTGCCTTGCCTGCCTCAGCACCCCACTGTATCCGAGCCCAGCCTCGCGGCGCATGCCGGATCGTCCATTGCAGTCGGACCATCTGGATCACGTCAGGAGAAACCATGGCCCTGGACGACCTACGTCACGAAAGCCTCACTCACACGGTTGGCCGTGTCATCGACGATGTGCGGGAGCTGTTTCGGGAAGAGGTGGCGCTTGCCAAGGCGGAGCTGCGCCATGAAGCGAGCGAGTTCGGCAGCGCCCTGGCCCGAATGGGCATCGGCGCGGGCGCCGGCCTCTTCGCGCTCGGGTTCCTGCTGCTTGGCCTCGCGCAGGGGTTCGCCGCACTGGTTGGATGGCCCGCCTGGGGCGGCTACCTCACGATGGGCATCGTCCTCGGCATCCTCGGCGGCATTGCGCTCATGACCGGCCGGAAGAAGGCGCAGCAGGTGCCGACCATGCCGAAGACCACTGAATCGCTCAAGGAGACGAAGGAATGGATGACCGACCGGATGTCATCGAACAGCAAATAGAACGGACCCGCGAACGGCTCGACGCGCACCTCGATCAGCTCGACACGCGCGTCGGCATCGCCAGGGAGCGCCTGAAGGCCCAGGCGCAGTGGTGGGGCGGCGTGAGCGCCGTGGCCGCCGGTGCGATCGGTGCCGCGGTGTTCTGGCCCAAGGGGCGACACTGACCAACGCAGAACTCG
Source organism: Acidobacteriota bacterium (assembly GCA_018268955.1). Taxonomy (GTDB): domain Bacteria; phylum Acidobacteriota; class Vicinamibacteria; order Vicinamibacterales; family CAVVIG01; genus CAVVIG01. The sequence goes on from JAFDVO010000018.1 coordinate 201,017, forward strand.
GAATGCAGAAGTCAGAAGGAACTTCTGCATTCCGCCTTCTGAGTTCTGACTTCGGACCGCGGCTGTCCTACACTATCCGCCGTGGACCCGCGATTCCTGCAGGCGCTTGCCGACGCGTTGCCGGGTGACAGCGTCGTGCGCGACGCGTCCGAACTGCTGATCTACGAGTCGGACGCGCTCGTGCACCTGCGCAATCGGCCCGGTGCGGTGGTCCTGCCGCGGTCGGCCTGCGAGGTGCAGGCGGTCGTGAGGCTCTGCCACGACCACCGCGTGCCGTTCGTGGCACGCGGTCACGGGACAGGGCTGTCCGGAGGGGCGCTTCCTCATCCCGACGGCGTCCTCATCGTCCTCTCGCGGCTGAACCGTATCCTCGACGTCGACCCCGACAACCAGCGGGTCGTCGTCGAACCGGGCGTCACCAACCTCCAGATCACACAGCGCGTCGCTCCGCTTGGGCTCTACTACGCGCCAGACCCCTCGAGCCAGAGCGTCTGCTCGATCGGCGGCAACATCGCCGAGAACTCCGGTGGTGCCCACTGCCTGAAGTACGGCTTCACCGTGCACCATGTGCTGGGGATCGAGGTGGTTCTCCCGAACGGAGCGCTCGTCACGATCGGCGGCAGCACGGTGGATACGCCAGGGCTGGACCTCTTGGGCGTGTTCATCGGGTCGGAGGGCACGCTTGGGGTCGTCACCAAGGTGACGCTGCGGCTGCTGAGGAAGCCCGAGGCGGTGCTCACGCTGCTGGCCGCGTTCGATTCGATCGATGCCGCTGGCGGCGCCGTGTCGTCGATCATCGCGCACGGCATCGTGCCGGCGGCTGTCGAGATGATGGACCGCCTCACCATTCAGGCCGCAGAGGCCGCCGTGCATCCGAACTTCCCCGATCGCGACGCGGTGCTCATCGTCGAGCTCGATGGCCCCCAGATCGAAGTGGACGAACTGTTCGAGGTGGTCGAGCGCGTGTGCCGGGAGGCAGGCGCCGTCTCGGTGGAGATCGCGCGCGATCAGGGGCAGCGCGATCGGATCTGGAAGGGACGCAAGGCCGCGTTCGCCGCGATGGGGCGCGTCTCGCCGAACTACTACGTGCAGGACGGCGTCGTGCCGCGGACGAAGCTGCCCGAGGTGCTCGGCCGCATCCGCGATCTGTCGGTCCGCTCAGGGCTGCGGATCGGCAACGTCTTCCACGCAGGGGACGGCAACCTCCATCCGCTCATCTGCTACGACGGGTCGATTCCCGGCCAGGCGGAACACGCAGAGAAGGTCGCGTCCGAAATCCTCCACTACTGCATCGAGGCTGGCGGTGCGATTACCGGCGAGCACGGCGTGGGGGCAGACAAGAAGCGCTACATGGCGGACATGTACGGCGCGGTCGACCTCGACACGATGCAGATGGTCCGCTGCGCGTTCGACCCGTCGAACATCTGCAATCCGGGGAAGGTGTTCCCGACGCCGCGGCTCTGCGGTGAGGTGCCGGGACCGTATCGGGCCCATCCGGTCGAGACGCTCGGCCTCGCGGAGCGCGTCTGATGAGCGTCGTGTCCAGCGCAGAGACCGTGACGCCATCCACGGCGAGCGAGGCCGCAGGCTTCCTCCTGCAGGCCGCGCACGACAGGACACGCGTGACGCCGGTCGGGTGCCGCAGCCGGCTGCACCTCGCCACGGATCCCTCTCGTCTCATCGCACTCTCGTGCTGCGGGCTCACCACCGGATTCGCGCACCACGCAGGCGACCTGGTCGCCACCGTACCAGCGGGCCTGAGCCTCTCAGCGGCGAACGCGTCCCTCGCCTCCCAAGGTCAGTGGATTCCACTGGACCCGCTCGCCGGCAGCCACACGACGATCGGCGGGCTGGTGGCGATGAACGACAGCGGTCCGCGTCGGCACGGGTACGGCAGTCCCCGCGACCTCATCATCGGCATCGAAGTCGCGCTCGCGAACGGCACCGTCGCGCATGGCGGCGGTCGCGTCGTGAAGAACGTGGCCGGCTACGATCTCGGTCGGCTCTTCTGCGGATCGCGTGGCTCGCTCGGCCTGATCACCGCGGTCACCTTCAAGCTGGCTCCGCTGCCTCGCGCATCACGCACGGTCGTCGCGCACTATGCATCTGCGGCGGATGCCGCGCGAGCGGCCCTCGTGCTCGCGAGGTCCGCACTCACGCCGTCGTGTCTCGAGGTGGTCGCGCCTGAGCCCAGGCTGCTGGTCCGGTTCGAGTCGACCGCATCCTCCGCCGACCGCATGGCCGAACACACGCGAGCGCTCCTCGCCGGCGCCTCGCGCGCTGACATCGTCCGGGACGAGAACGAGCGAGCCGTGTGGGAGCGCCACCACGCAACCTTCGAGGTTGCACCGCGGGTCGACAAGCTGGTTGCGCTGCCGATGCGTGTCCCCGACCTGCTCGAGGAACTCACGCGGCTCGCGGACGTCACGGCCCTCTCTGCCCGGCCAGCGGTCGGCGTGGTCGATATCGTGACGAACGGCCCGCGTCCCCATCCGGCCCTCGCGCGGGTGACCAGCACACTCGAGGCACATGTCGACGTCGTGCGTGGGGATCCGCACGATCCGCTGACGGTCGAACCTCCTCGCAGTACGGCGGGCGTCATGCGCGCGGTCAAGCAGCAGTTCGATCCGGCAGGCATCCTGGCCTGGCCCTGGGAGCCGCGCTGACGTGGCCGAATCGTCGAACGCCTTCGCCTCGCTCGCGCCGCTGACGCCGCTGATGGACACGTGCGTCCACTGCGGCTTCTGCCTGCAGACCTGCCCAAGCTACCTGCTGCTCGGGAAGGAAACGGACTCGCCGCGCGGACGCATCTACGCCATGCGCGCCGGGCTCGACGGTCGCCTCGACATGTCGCCCACGGTGGTCGAGCACTTCGACACGTGCCTCGGCTGCATGGCGTGCGAAACGGCGTGCCCGTCAGGCGTGAAGTACGCGCCGCTCATCGAACAGACCCGCGTGGCCGTCGAGCACCATCACGCCCGACCTGCAGGCGAACAGCGGTTCCGGGCGCTCCTGTTCAGGACGCTGCCCTACCCGTCACGGCTGCGCCTGCTCGGGTGGCCGCTCGCCCTGCTTGGACCCGTGGTGCGGTCGTCGTGGGTCCAGCGCCTGATACCGCAACGTTTCAGGCCGCTTGCGGCGCTGGCGCCAGACGTGACGGCTGGTGCGCTGTTGCGCGACACCCCCGAGTTGACGCCCGCCTCTGGCGAACGTCGGATGCGCGTGGGGTTGGTGACCGGCTGCGTGCAGCGGGCCTACTTCGGACGCGTCAACGACGCCACGGCACGCGTACTGGCGGCCGAGGGTTGTGAGGTCGTCGCACCGCGCACGCAGGGATGCTGCGGGGCGCTGGCCCTGCACGCGGGTGAAGCCGACCAATCCCGCGCGTTCGCACGTGCCCTCATCGCCAGCTTCGAGCACGCCGCCGTGGACCGCATTGTCATCAACGCGGCCGGGTGCGGATCGGCGCTGAAGGAGTACGGGCATCTGCTTGCCGACGATCCTGCGTGGGCCGAGCGCGCCGCGGCATTCTCAAGTAAGATCCGGGATGTCTCCGAAATGCTCGTCGAACTCGGTCCACCCCGTGCCGCGCGTCATCGCATCGACGCCCGCGTCGCCTACCACGACGCGTGTCATCTTGCGCACGCGCAGGGGGTCCGCACGCAGCCGCGTGACCTGCTGACCGCGATCCCCGGCATCACCCTGGTGCCGGTCGCCGAAGCCGAGGTCTGCTGCGGGAGCGCGGGCATCTTCAACCTGACGCAGCCCGAAATGGCCGGTCAGCTCGGGCGCCGCAAGGCCGCCCACCTGAGCGCCGCCAACCCCACGGTCGTGGTCACCTCGAACCCGGGCTGCCTCCTGCAGATCCAGGCGGCTGCCCGCGAGCAGGGACACGATCTCCCTGTCCGCCACCTCGTCGACATCCTCGACGCCTCGATTAGCGGCCGCGCGGCCATCTGACCCGCCGCGGCCGCGCGGATCACCCTCGGCGATTCACCCGTTTCGGCTTTTGCCGTCGGCATCCGTACAATTGAGGAAAAGAGGCAGTCCCGTGATCGATATCTACGATACGACCCTTCGCGATGGCACCCAGGGCGAGGGTGTCACGTTCTCCGTAACCGACAAGCTCCGCGTCGCCGAGAAGCTCGACGCGTTCGGCGTCCACTTCATCGAGGGCGGCTGGCCCGGGTCCAACCCGCGCGACATCGAGTTCTTCGAGCAGGCGAAGAGCCGCACCTTCCGGAATGCGCGTCTCGCCGCATTCGGGTCGACGCGACGCAAGGACATCGCCGTCACCGCCGACGACCAGGTCCGCCTGCTGCTCGATGCCGCGACGCCGGTCGTCACCATCTTCGGGAAGACCTGGATGCTGCACGTCCTCGAGGTGCTCCAGACGACACCCGAGGAGAACCTGGCGATGATCGCCGACACGGTGCGCCACCTGAAGGCGAACGGCAAGTTCGTCGTCTACGACGCGGAGCACGCGTTCGACGGCTTCAAGGACGATCGCGAGTACGCGCTCGCCACCTGGAAAGCGGCCGAAGCCGCCGGTGCCGACTGCATCACCCTCTGCGACACCAACGGCGGCTCGTTGCCGGCCGAGATCGCGGAGATCATGCGGACCGCACGCGCAACGGTGAGGTGCCAGCTCGGCATCCACACGCACGACGATGCGGGGCTCGGTGTGGCGAATGCGCTGGCCGGCATCGAGGCCGGTGCGACGCATGTGCAGGGCACCATCAACGGCTACGGCGAGCGGACCGGCAACTGCAACCTCACGTCGGTCATGCCGCTGCTGCAGTTCAAGCTCAAACTCCCGAGCGTGCCGCCTGCGTCCTTCCCGCAGCTCAAGGAACTCTCGCAGTTCCTGGATGAAACCGCGAACATCCGCCCGAACCCACGCCTGCCGTGGGTCGGCAGCGGTGCCTTTTCGCACAAGGGCGGCGCCCACGTGAACGCCGTCCAGAAGGTCATCCGCAGCTACGAGCACATCGACCCGTCGCTCATCGGCAACACACGGCATATCCTGGTCAGCGATCTGGCGGGCCGCAGCAACATCGTGATGAAGGCGCGTGAGCTCGGGTTCGACGTGAGCAACAGCACCCCGCAGCTCCGGGAGATGCTGACGCGAATCAAGGCGCTCGAGCACGCCGGGTTCGAGTTCGAGTCCGCCGACGGTTCGCTCGCGCTGATCATCCGCCACGCGATGCAGGAGACACAGCCGCCGTTCGTCGTCGAGGCCTATCACGTCTCCGTCCGGCGCGACGGGCCGACCTCGACGTGTGAAGCCATCGTGAAGGTGCGGATCGGCGAGGAGTCGGAGCACCGGGTTGCTGAGGGCGATGGTCCCGTCAACGCGCTCGATGCCGCGCTGCGCTCGGCACTGGTGCGGTACTACCCGCAGCTTCGCGACGTGAAGCTCACCGACTACAAGGTCCGCATCATCGACTCGGGCAGCGGCACCGCCGCGCGCACCCGCGTGATCATCCAGTCCGGCGACGGCACTGCCGAGTGGGGCACCGTCGGCGTCAACGACAACATCGTCGAGGCCAGCCTGCAGGCGCTCGTCGACAGCCTGGAGTACGCGCTCGTCCGTCCCGGCGTGCCGGCGACCGTGTCGGTGTCGTAGCGCCCCATTCCGAACCCGAGCCCGCCATCACGGAGGCCGCAGAGCGGCCTCCGTGGTGGCGCGTCGAAACACGTTCGTCACCCCCTGTTAGAATCGCTTCAGGTGAATCCGGCCCGGTCGAATTTCTGGCGTCTATGCGCCCGCGCAGCGGCTGGGTTCGCGATAGTGGCGCTCCTCCCCTATGCGTGGGCGCCGATCTATTCGTTTCCCCCACCGCGCCCATTCTCCGGTTCGCAGCTCTGGAACCCGTACGCCGAGCGCACGGGCGCCTGGCAGCGCGCCAACTTCCACGCGCACAGCCGCGCGTGGGGCGGCTTCACGAGCGGTGCACAGCCCGCTGATGAAGTGGTGGCTCGCTACCGCTCGCTCGGCTACAGCGTTGCGGGCGTGTCGAATTACCAGTGGATTGCGGCGCAGCACGGTGTCGACACCATGCCCCTGTACGAGCATGGGTTCAACCTCGGGAAGAACCACCAGCTCGCAATTGGCGCGCATGCCGTCGACTGGTTCGACCTGCCGCTGTGGCAGTCGGTCAGCAACCAGCAGTACGTCATCGATCGCGTGCGCAACAAGGCGGACCTGGTCTCGCTGAACCACCCGAGCTCGCGCGACGCGTACGACGTCGACGCCATGCGGGCGCTCACCGGCTATCAGCTCATCGAGATCGCGAACGGGCCGTTCACCGTCGAGGACGTGTGGGACGCGGCGCTGACGGCCGGACGCCCGGTCTGGGCAGTGGCGAACGACGACACGCACGACCTGCGGGATACCCGCCGCACGGCCGCGGCGTGGACGATGGTCGATGCGCGGTCGGCTGCGACTGGCGACATCGTGTCGGCGTTGCGTCTCGGACGCGCGTATGCGGTGCTGCGGACTGGCGGCTCGATCGCCTCCGCGAATGCGACCACGCTGGCGTCGGTGGACGTGCAGGACGCCACGGTGCGTGTGTCAGTGGACGGCTCGCCTTCGACGTTCACCTTCATCGGCCCGGACGGCGCCGTCCGTCACGTCGAGAAGGACGTGACCAGCGCGCACTACACGCTCGGGCCGGCCGACTCCTACGTGCGCACCGTCATCACGGCGCCAGAGGCCACGCTGTTCCTCAACCCGGTGGTCCGCTGGGATGGCCGCAGCCTGCCCTCGCCGACCGCAACTCTCAACGCCGCAGCGACGTGGGCGCAGCGTGGCGGCGCGCTCGCGCTGCTCGTGCTCGCGTGGGTGAAACGACGTGGACGTCGCGGCTCGGCTGCGCTGGCCGCGACCCCGCTCACGCGGAGGGCCTGACAGAGAGGCCGGGAAGGCCGGGATGGCCGGGATGGCCAGGAGAGCCGGAAGGTCGGGAGGGTCGGGAACAGCCGACCCTCGGCCCGTCCTAGTGCGTCAGCTCAGAAAACGTATCGCACTGGCGCGGATCGCCTGTGCTCATGCCCCGGCGGAACCATTCCGCCCGCTGTGCCGACGTCCCGTGCGTGAACCGCTCGGGCTGCACGCGCCCGGTCGCCATCTTCTGGAGGTGATCGTCACCGATCACCGACGCGGCGCGCAGCGCCTCCTCTGCATCGCCCGGATCGAGTTCCACTTTGCCCGCATGGAACCGACCGCCGCCAGACGCAGCGTTGCCCCAGACGCCCGCGTAACAATCCGCCTGCAGTTCGAGGGCGACCGATGCGGAGTTCGCGCCCATGCTGCCTGACTTCACCCGCTGGTTGGTGCCGAGAATGTTCTGCACGTGATGGCCGAACTCGTGCGCAACGACGTAGGCCTGCGCGAAGTCGCCGGGTGCGCCGAACCGTTGCGAGAGTTCCTGGAAGAAGCCCAGATCGAGGTAGACCAGTTCGTCGGCCGGACAGTAGAACGGCCCCGTGGCGCTTTCCGCGGTGCCGCAGCCTGACTGCCACACGTCGCGAAAGATGGTGACCTTGGTGCGGCGGTAGCGATCGCCCAGCAGGCGCTGCCACGTATCCTGCACGTCCGACGCGACCGCGCCGACCATGTCGACGAGCCGCTCTTCTTCGGGAGACGTCTGGAGGTCGCCTGACGTGCCGGTCGCCACGCTGGATGGCGCGCCCTGTTCGACGCCGCCGAGCAGCGACAGGAAGTCAGTGCCGGTGGCCCAGCTCAGGACGAGCAGGAGCAGCAGGCCGCCAATGCCCATCGGCACCCCGCCACGCATGCCCCCTCCCGACCGCCCCCGAACGTCCTCGATATCTCCGCGGTTTCCTGATGACCAGCGCATCGGCCCTCACTCCAGGCTCATGGCCCAGCTACCGATGAGTCTACGCGGTCTGCGCCCCCGTCGGCAGCGGTTCCCGGCCGTTCAGGAATTCACGAACTGGGCCGACTGCCGTCCTTCCCACCAGGACTCGAAGTCCTTGAACGCGCGGGTCAGCTGGACCGGTTCCCCGAGCTTGCCCTCGACCACCTCGGCCGTCTTGTAGCCGTTCCCGGTCACGCAGACCACCGCGGACTCACCCGGCTTGATCACGCCACGCTTCACGAGGTCGATGGTGGCCGCCAGCGTCGTGCCGCCCGCCGGCTCGGTGAAGATGCCCTCGGTACGGGCCAGCAGCTTGATGGCGTCGACAATCTGCGCGTCGGAGACCGCCGCGCCAGTACCGCCCGTGGCCTTCACCGTCTGCACGACCTGGTAGCCGTCGGCCGGGTTCCCGATCGCGATCGACTTCGCGATCGTGTCCGGCTTCACCGGCTCCGGGTAGTCCTCTCCGGCGAGGATGGCGTTGACGACCGGCGCGCAGCCCGCCGCCTGCGCGGCGTGGATCTTCGGCAGTTCGCCTTGGACGAGCCCGATCTGCTTCAGCTCGCGCAGCCCGCGTGCGATGCGCGGCAGCAGCGTCCCACCGGCCACCGGCGAGATGAGGTGCTGCGGGTACTGCCACCCGAGCTGCTCGACGATCTCGAACCCCATCGTCTTCGCGCCTTCGGCATAGTACGAGCGCAGGTTGATGTTGACGAAGCCCCAGCCGTAGCGATCCGCCACCTGCGTGCACAGCCGGTTCACATCGTCGTAGTTCCCGGCGATGGCGAGGATCGTGGGCCCGAAGATCGCGGAGCCGAGCCGCTTCCCTGCCTCGAGGTTGTTGGGGATGAACACGCAGCAGTCCATCCCGAGGCGCGCGGCATGCGAGGCGACAGAGTTCGCAAGGTTGCCGGTCGACGCGCAGGCGAGCACCTTGAAGCCAAGCTCCTTGGCGCGCGTGGCGGCCACCGAGACGACGCGGTCCTTGTACGACAGCGTCGGATGGTTGACCGAGTCGTCCTTGATGTACAGCTCGCTCAGCCCGAGATGTTCCGCGAGCCGCGTGCAGCGGACCAGCGGCGTGAACCCGGAATGGAACCCGGTCTGCGGTTCACCCGTGATCGGCAGCAGTTCGCGATAGCGCCAGATGTTCTTCGGGCGCGCGGCGATCTGCTCGCGCGTCAGGGAAATCGACGCGTAGTCGTAGATCGGCTCGAGCGGCCCGAGGCACTTCTCGCACACGTACGTGGCCTCGGCCGGAAAGGTCGACTTGCACAGGTGACACTGCAGTCCGATGAGGGCGCTCACACAGCCTCCGCGATAGAAGAATCAGACAGTCCCTGGAGATCCTTGACCGGTGTCAGCACCGGCGCGGGCACGATGGCAGCGCGGTCGCGCGCAATCGCGAGGACATCGGCGATGATCGCCACGGCCGACGCATCCCCGCCGGCCCCCTGCCCGCTCAGCATGAGGTCCCCGGCGTACGCGCACGAGATGATGGCGGCGTTCATGGGACCGTGAATCGTCGAGAACAGCGTGCCGCTCGGCACGAACGTCGGCGCCACCCACGCCTCCAGCCGGCGCTGGGCGCGGTCGAAGGCGGCGTGCGCGATCTGCCGGATGGTGCCGCCGCGCAGCTTCGCCTTCGCGAATGCGGTGGGTGCGATGCGGGATGTGGTTCGCGTGTCGATGGCCGCTGGAGCCACGCGGACGCCGAAGGCGAGGCCGCACAGGATCGCGAGCTTCGCGGCCGCATCCACGCCGTCGAGGTCCTCGGACGGATCGCTTTCGGCGAACCCGGACGCGCATGCTTCCGCGATCGCCTCGTCCAGCGAGCACCCCGTGGCCTCCATGCGCGACAGGACGACGTTGCTGGTGCCGTTGAGGATCGCCTGGAGCTTCAGGACGTGGTCGCCCGCGAGGCCGTCGCCGAGCGCGCGCACGATCGGCATGGCACCGCCGACGGCGCCTTCGAACCGCAGCTGGCGGCCCTGCCGCTCGGCGAGCGCGAGCAGCTTCTCGCCATGGTGCGCGATGACCGACTTGTTCGAGGTGACGACCGACTTGCCGGCGAGCAATGCGGCGCGGACGTAGTCCACGGCCGGTTCGGAGCCCGGGATCGTCTCGATGATGATGTCGATGTCGCTGGCGAGGAGGTCGTCGAAGCGGTCGGTCCAGGTGAGCCTGGCGACCGCGTCGGGTTGACGGGCCTGCTTGTCGCGGGCGCGCCGATCGCAGATGTGCGTGAGCTGCAGGTGGGGGATCGGGTCCGAGCCGGTCAGGCGTCGAGCGACTGCCGTGCCGACAGTGCCCATGCCGAGGATGCCGACATGACAGCGGTTCGCGTCTCCCGGGCTGTTACCCGAGGTCTGGAACGAATTGAGCCCCACGTTTCGGGTTATACCAGAGCCCGAAAACGTGAGGCAACAACTTTTATCGACGCATCCACATTCGTGGATACAGGTAAGTGCTAATCGCTAATTGCTAATCGCTAATCGCTGAACGCTGAACGCTGAACGCAAAGTGCTGATCGCGGATCGCGCTCTGCCTTCTTCACTTTCGCAATTGACGATTCGCATTTCGCGATTCGCCGCGCTCTCCCCGTCTTCACTTTCGCAATTGACGATTCGCATTTCGCGATTCGCTACGATGCGCACTCGCCTTCCATCACCTCGGGCGTGAACTCGCCGGTCTCGGCGAGGTCGATGAAGTCGTCGGCGGTCGCGTCCTCGGCAGTGAGCTGCTCGAGGTCGGTGAGCAGTGCTTTGACAGCGGGCACCTCCACGCGCTGGAAGAAGGCGGTAGCGGACTCCCCCTCTTTCTTCTGCGCGTCGTAGTACGTGATGAGGCGCTCCACCGCTTCGGGAATCCGGCGAGCCGGAATCTTCGCGGCGGTCCGTGCGAAGGTCGCCGCCGATTCGCTCGTGCCACCGCCGACCATCACGAAGTATTGCGGGACCGCCTTGCCGCCGACGCGACGCACGCTCCCCTGGAAGCCGATCGTTGCGATGTGATGCTGGCCGCAGCCGTTCGGGCAGCCGCTCACCTTGATGATCGCGCCGTCGGCCTTCTGCACCAGATCGGGTCGCTCGCGCAGTGTGTCGCCGAGCAGGCGTCCGAGCCCGCGCGACTGCGTCACCGCAAGGCGGCAGCACTCGGCGCCGGGGCAGCTGTTCACATCCGCCACCGTGGCCGCATCCGCGAGACCGAGGCCTGCAGCCGACAGCGCGCGATAGAGCGCCCGCAGTTCGTCGACCGGCACCCAGCGGAAGAGCAGGTTCTGGTCGACCGTCACGCGCACCGAGCCGTCGCTGTACGCACGCGAAAGGTCGGCGAGGATCCGCATCTGCTCGCTCGTCAGGTCGCCGAGCGGCACCGTCACCGTGGCGATGACGTAGCCCGACTGCTTCTGTGCGACGACGTTCGTGCGCCGCCAGTGGTTGAAGGCCACGTCGGTCGAATTGAGCACGGGCACGACAACCGGCGTGATGCCGGGGCCACTCGGCTGCACGCGGGCGACACGCGCCACGATATCGGTCGGAAGCGGCGCATCGGCCCGCTGCCAGCCGGGCGCTGGCTCTGCGGCCGGCGAATCGAGGAACAACTGCGGCACCTGTCCTTCGCCGACGCACCAGGCGAGCGCCTTCTGGTACTCCTCGACGAAGCGGTCCCACCCGAGCTTCTTGATCATGAACTTCATGCGGTTCCGCTGGCGATGCTCGTAATCGCCATGCTCCTTGAAGACCATCAGGCAGGCTTCGCTGACGCGGAACAGCTCCGTTGCCGGGATGAACTCGTGCAGCGTCCCGGCCGACTTGCACATCAGCGCAGTGCCACCGCCCGCGAGCACGGTGAAGCCGCGTTCGCCATTGGGGCCGACCTGCGCCTTGAAGGCCAGATCGTTGATGGCAATCGCGGTGTGGTCCTCGCGGCATCCCTCGAACGCGATCTTGAACTTGCGCGGCAGCGTGGAGCTGAGGCGGTGCCGCAGCAGGAAGCGGGTCAGCGCCTCGGAGTACGGCGTCACGTCGAAGAGCTCGTCCGCCGACACGCCGGCCAACGGGCACGCGGTGATGTTGCGCACCGAGTTGCCGCACGCCTCCCGCGTGGTCATGCCCACCTCGGCGAGGAGGCGCATGGCCGGCTCCATGTCGTGGATCTTGATGAAGTGCAGCTGGATGTTCTGCCGCGTCGTGATGTGGCCGAACCGCCGTGAGTACCTGTCCGCCACATCGGCCAGCGCGCCAAGCTGCGCGCTCGTGATCGCGCCCTGCGGGATCTTCACGCGCAGCATCGAGGCATCGTAGGACTGCCGCTGTCCGTAGGTGCCGCGCAGCAGGCGGAACGATCGCCACTGGTCGGGCGTAATCTCGCCACGCTCGTACTTCTCGAGCATGACGACGAACTCGTCGATGTCCGCCTCGTTGGCGAACGAGAGCCGCGCGCGGCCGTGTGTGCTGATCGTCTCGTGTCCTGCCATTCTCAATCCTCGCGCCGCAGATCCCCAGGCGGGCTCGCCGCGGCTGTTGGTCGATCGTCTCCGGTGAATTCCCGTTGCGGTTTCAGCGCGGACGCCGGCGCGTCCGTTCACGGCGTGCGGGCACCTCACCCTCATCCACCGGGTGGTGCGCGGTGTCTTCCGCGTCCTTCAGCGCACGGAGCGCCGAGCCGTCGAGCTGCAGCGCGGCCACCGCACCGAATACCAGTACCGCAGGTCCGTCTGTCTCAGCGGCCGCGTCGCCCGCCGCAAGCGCCTGCAGCGTTCCTCGCCACGCCTGCTGTGTCGGCAGCGTGCCGTCCGCAACGATGGCGACCGGCGTGCTCACGTCCCAGCCCCCGTCGCGCAGTTCGCTGGCGATTTCGGCCCGGCGGCTGTATCCCATGAGGACCACGAGGGTGATGCCGTTCGGACGGATGGCGCCAACGGCGCGCGTGAACACCTCGGCGTCATGGCCGCTGACGACAAGGAATCCCGAGGCGTGATCGCGATGCGTCACGGGGATGCCCGCGCTCGCGGGCGCGGCAATCGCACTGCTCACGCCCGGGACGACGTCGTACGGGATGCCCGCGCGCTCGAGCGCCTGTGCCTCCTCGCCGCCGCGACCGAACACGAACGGGTCGCCGCCCTTGAGCCGCACGACGCGCCGCCCTCGACGCGCCTGGCTGACCAACACCTGCTGGATCTCCTGCTGCGAGAGGGCATGCCGACCTGCACGTTTGCCGACGTAGAAGCGCTGGGCGCGACGCGCGAGCCCGACGACGCGCTCGTCGACGAGCGCATCGTAGAGGACCAGGTCCGCGCGCCGCAGCGCGATCGCCGCCTTGCGCGTGAGGAGCCCGGGATCCCCTGGCCCCGCCCCGACGAGCGACACATGTCCAACCTTCAGCATCACTGTCCTTTCGCGCCGGACGTCGCCGCCACGCACACGCCCACGACGTCCCTCGCCGCGGCCGCCCCCTCACGCGCGGCGTACAGCCGGTTCAGCGCCTTCAGCAGCCGAGGACGCCGTTGCTCCATCGGCAGCCCCTCACGACGCCACTCGGCGCGCGACTGGCGCGCGGTCGCCATCCACGACGGCAGGTCCTGCGGCAGCAGCGCATCGAGCCCTTCGCGCAGCAGCCCGGCGATCGCGGGAGCCTCGCCGCTCGTCGAGATGGCGAGCGTGACGCCATCACGGCGCACGACACCGCCCAGGTACGCCGTCGCGTTCGGCGGATCGTCCACGGCGTTCACGAAGATCCGCCTCGCCTCCGCCGCATCGGCGACCTGGCGGTTCACCTCCGGCGTCGCCGCCGCCACCACCAGCCACGCATCGTCCAGGTCGGAGGGCACGAACGTCCGCCGCTCGATCTCGACCGGCGCCTGCGCGACATTCGGGTGCACGTCTGGCGCGATGACCCGCACGTGGGCCCCGGCCGCCAGCAGCGAGCCGAGCTTGCTGGCGCCAACCGGCCCCGCCCCGACGAGGACGACGCGCCGGCCGCGGACATGAAGGAAGAGCGGCAACAGTTCGCGCATAAAACAAAAAAAGGCCCGGGCAGCGAGATGCCACCCGGGCCGGTGCGTTCAGGACCTACAGTTCGACAGTTACTCGAAGCGTGCTGATGAATGGACCTGTACGGCTGGCGCGGGGGCGGGAACCGCCACGCAACAACAGCAACAGGCGCACATCGACTTCAGCACGGTCCAATACAAGTACTCTCTCCACGGTGTCGCGGTCAAGAGGAAGGTTCGGGACCACACAGAAATGCCGTAATGCAAGAACGCAGGAATGCAATAACGCACGAGTCAGGCTCTTCGCAACCAGCAATCAGCGGCGTTTGGCCTTTTGCATTTGTGCCGATACCGCTTCGCGTCCGGCTACCCAGGCGCGCCATGGGTGCTCGGTGCCGACGCGGATCCCGATGCGGCCGCCCCACTCAATCGGGCCAACGTCAATGCCGCGGTCGTCGATGAACAGCCGCGACCTCGTCAGGTCCAGGCCGTTATCCTCGAGCGTGATGCCCATCGCCATCGTGAGGTTGCCGGGGCCACGACACAGCGCCGCGTCCGGCAGGTCCGCACTGGTCCTCGTGCGTCGCCCCTTCGTCGCGCGTGCCCGTCTGCGCCTCATGGTGGCGATCCCGTCGAGCGGATCGAGCGCGCGGATGAGGACCGCTGCCGGCGAGTCCAGCGGCTCGGTCACCGCGTTGACGAGGTTGTGGATGCCGTAATTGAGATAGACGTACGCGAAGCCGGGGGGACCGTAGAGCGGCGCATTGCGCTTCGTCCGGCCGGGGGCCGCGTGGCAGGCCGGGTCGTCCTCGCCGATATACGCCTCGACCTCGACGATGACCCCGCTCGTGTCGACGCCGGCGCGCCGATGCACGAGCACCTTCCCCAGCAAATCGCGGGCAACGTCGAGCGTCGGCCGATCGTAGAAGGCCCGCGGCAGGATCACGTCAGCGTGAGGCGCCGCCCAGCCGCGAGGCCGCACGCGTCGCGGCGCGCGCGACCTGCGGGTCCACGTCCTGCCGCAGCGGCTGCACGATGCCGAGCGCGTCCGGGTCTCCAGACGTGCCGAGGACCTGGAGCAGGTCGATGCGCACGTTCGGCTTCGGGTCGGGCATGTGCGGCGAGAACAGGCGGGCGCGTCCGGGAGCGACGTCCTGCAGGTACGCAAGCGACACGGCTTCGGTCCGCGTTCGCGTCAGTCCGTCGACGAGCGGATCGATCGGACCGTTCGCCAGCAACACGTTGGCGAAGTGACCGGCCAGCAGCAGCTCCTCGTTCCGTTCCTTCTCGAGCGCGGTGGTGATGGCCGACAGCTGATCGGCAGCGCCGCTACGCGCGAGCCCCTCGATGCCGGCCCGGCGCAGGTTCGGGTCGCGACCGGCGAGCGCCGTGGTGAAGAGCGACAGGCTGGAGGGATGCGCGATGCGCGCGAGCGCCGTCAGCGCGGCTGTGGCGCTGGCGCCGCGCTCGTAGTGCTGGTAGATGTCGGTCAGCCCTTGAACGCCCCGGTCGTACCGCATCGCGCCGAGCGCCCGCGTCGCCGTCATCCGGACCGTATAGTCGCGATCGTTCAGCGCCGTCACGACGGCGTCACCGATGGTCGTCTCGACGGCTGCGTCGCCCATGCGCCAGCCATACACACGCTCGATGACCCGCATCGCCGCCGTCCGCACGTCGACGTGCGCGGCACCGAGTGACGCCGCCAAATCCGCGGCAGACCCGCTGAGCAGCGCCGCCCGGTCGCGGCCGTACGCGTTCTCCGCCAGCGCGCCGAACGCATAGAGCGCCTCGGCGGCCACGCGGGCATTCTCGTCCCGCCCGGCGGTGCGCAGGGCCGTCAGCACGTCGAGCGGCACCGGCAGCGGTTCGATGGCGTTGCTCCCCTGCTCGAAGATCGCGGGCGCGGAGATGCGCGTGCGCACCTCCACGACCAGCCCGACGCGGCGCCGGGGCACGACCTTGTCGGCAAGCCAGATGTTAAGTTCGGCGGCAATCGCCTCGAACTGCACGCGGTCGTCCGTATCGGCCAGCGCGCGCGTCAGTGGCACGGCCGATTCGGGATAGGCCGCCTGCTTCAGCGCCTGCACGGCGCGCAGACGAACGTCGGGGTCAGCGTTCCCGAGTTCGGCGACCATGGCCTCGAACGTCACCGTCGCCTGCTGTACGGGGACGACGGACGACGCCAGGCTTAAGCCTGGCGCTACGACTGAGTGCGTCACGACGCGCGACGGCATCCGGCTCGACGCCAGGCTAACGCCTGGCGCTACGACGGCGTTCACCTCGACCTGCGGCGGGGTGCGGACCGACGCCAGGCTGACGCCTGGCGATATGACCAGCGCTGCGGCGGCCGCGAGTGCGGTCCCGGAACGGCGGGCTGTGCGTGGCACGCGCGTCATGCCGCACCTCCAGCACCGCGTTGCGAGAACGCGTGGCTTCGGCCCTCGGCGAGGGCGACCTTCACGTAGTGGCCGGTGAACGAGGCGGGGTTCTGCGCAATCTGCTCCGGTGTGCCGGTCGCCACGATCTGCCCTCCCTCCGCGCCACCGTCAGGCCCGAGGTCGATGATGTAGTCGGCAGTCTTGATCACGTCCAGGTTGTGCTCGATGACGAGCAGCGTGCTCCCCGCTTCGAGCAGCTTCTTGAACGCGGCAAGGAGCTTCGCGATGTCGTCGAAGTGGAGGCCGGTCGTCGGCTCGTCGAGGATGTAGAGGATCCGCTCGCCGCCGTGGGACGAGAGATGCGCCGCGATCTTGATCCGCTGCGCCTCGCCGCCCGACAACGTCGTGGCAGGTTGCCCAAGGCGCAGGTAGCCGAGACCGATCTCGTCGAGCACCTGCAGCCTCCGGAGCACCTTCGGCGAACTGCTGAAGAATGTCAGCGCTTCGCGGACGGTGAGGTCCAGCACCTGGTTGATGTTGCGCCCGCGATAGTGGACCTCGAGCACCTGCGGCTTGAACCGCTTGCCATCGCACTGGTCACACGGCACGAACACATCCGCGAGGAACTGCATCTCGACGCGCACCTCGCCCTCGCCCTGGCACGCCTCACAGCGCCCGCCCGGCACGTTGAACGAGAAGTGGCTCGCGGTCAGCCCGCGCGACTTCGCGTCCTTCGTTGCCGCGAACAGCTCGCGAATCGGGTCGAACGCCTTCAGGTACGTCACAGGGTTCGATCGCGGCGTGCGGCCGATCGGCTGCTGGTCGACGAGCACCACGTCCGTGATGATCTCGGTGCCTTCGAGCCTGCGGTGCGCGCCGACCTTCCGGTCCCAGTCGCCCTTCTGCCGCTTGATCGCCGCGTAGAGCACGTCGTGCACGAGCGTGGACTTGCCCGATCCGCTCACGCCGGTGACGCAGGTCAGCGTGTTGAGCGGGATGCTGATGTCGACGTCCTTCAGGTTGTGCTCGGTGGCGCCAAGCAGCTTGATGAACTGGCCGTTGCCCTTGCGGCGCGTGGACGGGACCGGAATCGCCAGCTCCTGCCGCAGGTACTTGGCCGTCAGCGATCGCGGCTCGTGCATGAGCGCGTCGAGCGTGCCCGAGAACACGACGCGGCCGCCCTGCTCGCCTGCGCCCACCCCGAGGTCGACGATGTGGTCGGCAACCTTGATCATGTCGGCGTCGTGCTCGACGACGAGGACGGTGTTGCCCTGATCGCGCAGCTGCCGGAGGATGTCGATCAGCCGCAGGTTGTCGCGCGAGTGGAGGCCGAT
The DNA here is from genome assembly GCA_018268955.1 of Acidobacteriota bacterium. Lineage (GTDB taxonomy): Bacteria > Acidobacteriota > Vicinamibacteria > Vicinamibacterales > CAVVIG01 > CAVVIG01. Next base: position 218,610 of record JAFDVO010000018.1, read on the forward strand.
CGACGGTTCATCGAGCACGTAGAGCGTGCCCACCAGCGCGGAGCCAAGCGAGGTCGCCAGGTTGATGCGCTGCGCTTCCCCACCGGACAACGTGGACGACAGGCGGTCCAGCGACAGGTAGTCCAGCCCGACGTCCGCGAGGAACGCGAGACGGCGCCGGATCTCCTTCAGCACCTTGTCCGCAATCGCCGCTTCCTTCACGGTGAGCTCGAGCGACCCGAAGAACTGCTGTGCCTCGCGCACCGTCAGCGCCGAGACCTGATCGATCGTGCGGCCCGCGATCTTCACGTCGCGCGCCTCGCGTCGCAGGCGGCTGCCGCCGCAATCCGGGCAGGTCTGGTACCCGCGATACCGGCTCAGGAACACGCGCACGTGCACCTTGTACTTCTTCTTGTCGAGCCACTCGAAGAAGCCGCGGATGCCGTCGAAGTCCGCCGTCCCGTCGACCACCAGCTTCCGCTCTTGCTCGGAGAGATGGGCCCACGGCACATCCAGGCGGATCTTGTGCTTCTTCGCGCCGCGCTTCAGCTCCGCGAGGTGCGCCCGGTAGTTCGGCTTCGTCCACGGATCAATCGCGCCCTGCGCGAGGGACTTCGACGGATCCGGCACGACCAGGTTCATGTCGAGCTCGACGATGTTGCCGAAGCCGTGGCAGGTGGGACAGGCACCGAAGGGATTGTTGAATGAGAAGAGACGCGGCTGCGGATCCTCGTAGGCGATCCCGCACACCCGGCACTCGAACCGCTCGGAGAACTGGTGGGTCCGCTCCGGCTGCCCGTCGCGCGCCATCTCGACGACCCACGCGGCGCCACCGCCCTCGCGGTAGGCCGTTTCGATCGAGTCGGTCAGGCGCTTGCGGTCGTCCTCGCTGCCAAGAGCGACGCGGTCCACGACAACCTGTAGCATCCCCTTCTTCGCCGCCGTCTTCGCATCCACATCGTCGAACGACACGGCGCGGCCATCGATCAGCAGGCGACCGAAGCCCTTGCGACGCAGCGTGTCGATGGTCGAGGCCACGGCCGCCGCGCTGGTCGTCTTGCGGCTCACCTTCGCGCTGCTCGTCCCATCGTCGTCGCCTTCGCTGAGTTCATCCACGTCGGCGGTCTCTGCTGATGCGAGCGGAGCGGACTCGACGATCGGGAGGTCGAACCCGAGGATGAGCCGTGCGCCTGCGCCGAGTTCACCCAGTTGCGACGCAACCACTTCGGCCGTCTCGCGCACGACTTCGCATCCGCACTGGCGGCAGTACGTCCGTCCCACACGCGCGAACAGCAGGCGCATGTAGTCGTGGATTTCGGTGGTGGTGCCGACCGTTGAGCGGGGATTGCGGATGCTGTTCTTCTGGCGGATGGCAATGGCGGGCGCGATGCCGTCGATGCGGTCGACGTCCGGCTTCTCCATCCGCTCGAGGAACTGGCGGGCGTAGGCGGAGAGCGACTCGACGTAGCGCCGCTGCCCCTCGGCGTAGATCGTGTCGAAGGCGAGCGACGACTTCCCCGAGCCGCTCACGCCGGTGACGATGATGAGCGTGCCGACCGGCAGCGTGACGTCGATGTTCTTGAGGTTGTGCGTCCGTGCGCCGCGGACAACGATCGCGGCCGGCTCAGCGGACGCGCTGCCCGGAGTCTCTGGCATGCCTACCCTGTCTGCTTTTTCGCCGCGTGGTTAAACAGCGATCGTAGCGCAGCAGACAGGGAGCGGCAACTCTTCGGGGAAGTTCGAACTTAGAACGCAGAAGTCAGAACTGACAGGCAACGTTCAGCATCGGCAGGGACGTTCACAACCGCGGTGGCGCATCGTCGCCCGTTCAGCCCAAGCAGCCCGGCCCGCCCGTGCCTGCCCCGCCAGCTTTTTGTGCCGTCCTGCCATCCCGCGTCAGTGAGCTGGCGTGCGGAGCACCTTGAGGTACTCGACCACGTTCCAGACCTCGTCCTTGGTGAGCTTGCTCTTGAAGGCCGGCATGTCGTTCGTGTGGCCGTTCCACACCTTGTAGTAGAGGATCCCTTCCGGGTTGAGGTCCGCGCGGAACTCGTCCGTGAGGTCGGCAGCGTGGTCCGAATCCGGCCCGTTGCCCTTGCCCTCGGGTCCGTGGCACTTCGCGCAGTTCGACGCGTAAAGCGACTTGCCCTTCTTCGCGGCATCGGCGGCATTCTTCACCGGGCTTTTCTCCGCCTTGGCGCCGTCTGGAATCGTCCAGCCCTGATACTGTGCCGACGCGCCGCCTGCGAGCCCCAGCACCAGCATCGACCCGAACAGCCCCGTGTGCCACCGCCATCCCTGCTTCATCACATCCTCCTGAGGTGGTGGCTATTATAGACATCGCGCAGCCGCATCCGGCTGAGCGCCACGGAGGCGGCAGCCATGAAGATCTTCCGCAACGACGCCACACCTTTCCGACCGGCCGATGTGAACTCCTTCGTCGGTCCCGCGCAGACGAAGCTGCTCGCCTCGTCGGACGAAGCGACGCCGGTGCACGTCTACCGCGTCCAGTTCGACGCCGGTGCGCGCACGAACTGGCATCACCACTCCGGCCCGCAGTGGCTCTTCGTCGTCGAGGGCCGGATTCGCGTGCAGACCGACGGAGGTCAGCCGCAGGATCTCGAGACGGGCGATGCCGTCGTCATCGCGCCGGGCGAGAAGCACTGGCACGGAGCGGTGCCCGGCCAGCGCGGCGTGCACCTCGCGGTCAACGTCAACGCGCAGACGACCTGGCTCGAGCCGGTTGCGGACGAGGTGTACGAGCCGACGTTCGACCCGCAAGGAAGTTAGACGTTAGAAGTTAGACGTTAGAACTTAGGGTGCTGAATTCAGAAGTTCCGGAGGGCGGAGGACGGAGCGCGGAGGGCGGAGCCCCGAAGCCTCGGAGCGCAGGTGAGAACCCGAAGCCGACCCCGCCTGGAGCCCGCAGTCCGAAGCCCGAAGCCTCGGAGCGCAGTGAGAACCCGAAGCCGACACCGGCCGGAGCCCAAAGTCCGAAGCCCGAAGCCGAAGGTTTGGACAGATGTAGGCACTCCGTTTGCGACGCTCGTCCGTGGAGGTCTTCAGTGGCTGACAAGGACAAGCAGGACAAGACGACGCATGTCGAGGACATCAATCCGGCCCCGTGGCTCGGCCGTGTCGGCGATGGGGAGACGATGACGTCTGGCGAATACATCTCGCGTGAGCTGCGTGAGCTGACCGAGCGAGCCCGAGCGCAGCGCGAGCGGGAGCGCAAGCACGACGAGAAGTAGCGGCTGGAGGGCGGAGGTGCATTCGTGCATTCGTGCATTCGTGCATTAGAGCCGTAGAGTATGTCCCCCTCCCTCCCGCTTGTCCGCCTAGCCGAGGCGCTTCGAGGTGCCGCGTCGGTCACCGTGCTGACCGGGGCGGGTGTGTCTGCGGCGAGCGGCGTGCCGACGTTCCGCGGGGCTGGCGGACTCTGGCGGAACTTCTCCGCGACCGACCTTGCGACGCCGGAAGCGTTCGCCCGCGATCCGCACACCGTCTGGGAGTGGTATGCGTGGCGGCGCGAGCAGATCGCGCAGTGCGAGCCGAACGCGGCGCACCACGTGCTGGCTCGCTTCGCTGGACGCAGGCACGGGACCGCTGGCGCGTCGTCACGCAGAACGTCGACGACCTGCACGTCCGCGCCGGCACGAAGGACCTGGTGCGGCTGCACGGGTCGATCTTCGAGCTGCGGTGCTGGAACCACTGCCCCGGGTCGCCGCATCCCTGGCGCGACGAACGGGTGCCGTTGCCGGTGATGCCGCCGAAGTGCCCGCGATGCGGTGGCCTCGCGCGGCCGGCAGTGGTCTGGTTCGGGGAGTCGCTGGACCCGGCCAACATCGCTGCGGCCGATGCGCTCACGGCGTGTGACGTCTTCATCGCCGCCGGCACATCGGCCCTCGTCTACCCGGCTGCGGGCCTGCTGCACACGGCCCGTGCACGAGGGGCCTTCACGGCGGAGTTGAACGTGGAGGCCACCGATGCGACCGCTCTCGTGGACGCCGCGGTCCAGGGGCGGGTCGAGGAGACGCTGGCCGAAGTCGACGCGATGATCTGAAACAGCCCCGGCCGTGTTACCATTCGGTGTTCCGGTCGGCCAACGCCTGCCGGTTCGCCCACCACGCCAAGCCGGCGTAGCTCAGTTGGTAGAGCAGCTGATTCGTAATCAGCAGGTCACGTGTTCGAGTCACGTCGCCGGCTCCAGTCCCATCAGCAACTTACAGAGATAGTCGATTCGCCAGATTACGCGTGGCTACCACATGGCTACCACGCGAACGGCGAACGCGACAGGGGCTCCGCACGATCCGACGTTGAGACGAGCGCGCCCGAGACGAGCGCGCCCAGGCGCCCTCCGGAATTTCGGCCGTGGTTCTTTAAGAGTACGGCGATCCACAACTCTCTGGTCCGCACGTGAACCAGGGAGATGTCGACGTCCACGCTCGCGCCGCAGTCCACCCTCCTCTACACCCCCGGTGCCAGGCGCCCTTGAGCTGCACCGCGTAGGAGGTTGTCTCCGTGTCACGGGTGCGGTCCTACCCGAAGGCCGGCGGGGGAACAGCCGCAGAGGTGTGCGCGCGGCGCTGTTGCGCGAGCCACTCCTCGAGGTCGCGCCACCGCTCGGGCGTGCGGACCTTCGCGCGAAGGATGTCAGCGGCTTCGTCCGCATGGGAGAACCCCGCCGCCTTCATCGCGGCCGTGCAGCGATCCTATCGGCGCGACCGATGGACGGACCAACCCGAGTGGAGCTGAAACCGTCGTCGCAGGGAGTGGACGCGCTCGCTGAGGCACTCCGCGCCACCTACGTGCAGAACGGCGTCCCCGTGGATTGGGACAGAGCGTGAGCCCGCTGACCGCCTGTTCGCCGCGGTGACTGCTGGCTCTATGTAGGAACGACCCGCCACTTCGCGCCCGGGCCGCGCCCTTCGACCTGGACGCGGCCTTCGGCTCGCATCTGCCGAAGGACGTGACGGACCATGTCGCGGCTGACGCCAGGACAGTCCTGTTCGAGATCGGCGATGCCAAACGCGCCGATGCGCCGGGCCACAGCGGCGCGCACCTGATCGCCCTTCGAGCCTTTCAACGTCTCGACGCGCGCCTCGAACTCGTCGTAGGCGCGAATCAGCACGCCCCAGAAGTAGTCGAGCCAGGGATGCGGATCGTGCGTGTGCGCGTGCCAGGCGTGTGAGCTGCGTGCGAGCGCCTCGTAGTAGGTTTCGCGCGATTCCTCAATGATGCGCTCGAGGCTGACATAGCGCCCGACCTGGTAGTCGAAGTGGTAGAGCAGCAACAAGGACAGCAACCGCCCCACACGCCCATTCCCGTCCGTGAACGGGTGGATGCACAGAAAGTCGAGGACCGCGAGCGGAAGGACAACCAACGGGTCGGCCAGCGATTCCCCGACCGCGGCATGATAGTTGGCGACGAGGTCCGCCATGGCCTGCGGCGTGGCGACCGCAGGCGTCGGCGTGAACCGGACGCGCACGACCGTGCCGCCGCCGTCGCGTTCGATGATCTGGTTGTCGGTGCTCTTCCAGCGTCCGCCCGCTCCCGGCTGATATCGATAGAGCAGGTGATGAATCTGAAGGACGACATTCTGCGCGAACCGCATGTCGGCGTGCGACTCGTGAATGAGCTGCAAGGCGTCGCGGTAGCCGGCAATCTCCTGCTCCGACCGCGTCCGCGGCTCGGTTCTGCGAATCACCAGGTCCGCGACCCGGCCGGGCGCCGCCACCACGCCCTCGATCCGGTTCGACGACTCGGCGGACTCGATGATGGCGTGGGTGCGGAGGGTGTCGAGTTGCTCAGGAAACTGCCGGACAAACAGGTCCTGGCGTCCACGTGATTCGCCGAGCCGATGGATGGCGCTCAGCTCGGAGGCGCCGAACGTCAAACCGCGGAGGTAAGCCGGATGGAGAGAAGGCATCGCAATAGCTCAAAGAGGTAATAAGTGGTCGATTTTACCCCTTCTCTGGCGATCATTACCCCCATTGCGGGTCGAACGTAGGCAGATTCAGCACCCTGCGATGTCAACTGCTATTTAGCTGATTTGACAACCACTTAGCAGAATAGGCTTGTATCTGTGCGGCCTCATCCGCTTGTAAGCACCCTCGTCCCTGAGTGGCCGGCTCCGTCCGCTCGCCATCATAGGACCCGACCGGCGCGGCTCGGCCGCTTTCACGATCAGTGCGTCAGCGCGTACAGCAGGATGTCGATGCCGACCCGGTACGCCTCCGGCGAGAACCGGAAGAAGTAGTCGGACTCCTCCCCCTCCCGCTCCCACGGATCAGGCAGGTCAGTGTTGTGCACCATCACCACCATGAGCCTGCCGTGGTCGTCCGCAATGCCGCGCACGTCGGGCGGCGAACCGTCCTCGTTCCAGCGCTCGATCGTCCCGCCGCCCGAACGGCGCCACGTCTGGATCGACGCCATCTGCGGAATACGCGTCACGGTGAACATCGTGTTCCAGATCGGGTGGCCCGGCGGCGTGAGGTCCACGATCGGAAACGCGCCATGCGGCAGCACGCGGCCGATCTCGTCGTCGAACTGCGCCCGCGCCATGCTGCCGTGATAATCGGAGACGAGCAGGAACCCGCCCTTCAGCAGGTAGGCCCGCAACCGCTCCACCTCAGCGTCGCTGAACCGCGCCGTGCCGGCATCTTCCATGAGGACGAACGAGCACTTGAACAGCCAGTCGTCCGTTAACCGCACGACGACGGCATCGGGGACCTGCTCGCTGCCCTGCATCGTGCGCTTGACCGGCACCTTGGTCAGTTCGGAGACGCGCGTGCTGAAGTTGAGGTCTGCACCCGGATAATCGGTGCCCCAACCCTGCTTCTCGCGGCGATCGCTCGAGAACATCGCACGACAGAAATTGAAGCTGCCGTCGTACGTCGATTCGGTCGGGAATTTCGGGGGCGCGAAACCGTAGAACCCGGAGAAGATCCGCTGCGCGTGCGCCGTCCCGAGTGCGCCAGCCACCACGGCCACCACAAGCGCCATCGTCACCATCGGTCGACGCCTGACCGCCGCAATTCGCCGAGTTCCGCGCCCAGTCAGCCAGGTTCGCATGGCGGTACCGTCCCCCGACTATAGGGGCAGGGGCGACCGATGCCCGAGAAAATTTCGTGGATCCTGCCGAGTCCGGATTCCGGACGCCGGCGGCGTGGTAGTGGTCGTAATCAATGCGCGGGCGGCAGCGCCGGGCGCCGCGTCCCTAACGGGCCGGTCCCGCCCAGGTCACCGGACGGAGGGACGATCGTCGGCGCGGTCCTGGTCAGGCTCGACCCTCACGGCGAGCCTGATTTCCCGCTCGAACGGGGCCATCGAGCTGGCAACGCCGGAGGTCCTCAGAGCCACAGCTTGCGGAGCGCAATCGAGTTCGGCAAAGACCTGAACGCGGATGAATGGGCTTTCCACGCGTCCATCGGCTGCAAGCCGCAGGCCCGACCGTACAGCAGGTTTCGCTGTCGGGCTTCCGCCGCATCTGGCACCATGAGCGGAGCATGCGCACATCCCTCGATCTCACCCGCCGCCAACTGCTGGCCGGCGCCGGCGCGGGCGCGGCAGCCCTCTTCCTCGAGTCCACTGGTGTCCAGGCCCAGACGCCCAGGCCCCAGGGTGCTCGGCCCATCGTCTTTACCCACACCACGGTCGTCACCGTCGACGGCCAGATGGATGATGTGGCGCTGGCGGTGGAGAACGGCGTGATTGCCGCCATCGGCCCGACCGAGCAGGTGCAGCCGAGATACCCCAACGCGGACGTGTACGACGGCCGCGGCAAGGCGCTCTTCCCCGGGCTGATCAACTGCCACGCGCATCTGTCCGCCACCATAGAACGCGGCTTCAACGAGGACTTCGGCTTCCCGAACAACCTCAAGCTGGCCGTCCAGCCGAACAGCCTGCTCTCGCCCGACGAGCGCGTGCTGATGTCGGTCATCGGGATGATCGAGGCGATGAAGACCGGGACGACGACGATCATCGAGAACGTCGGCGGCATCGCGCGCGAAGCGAAGGCGATTGCCGATACGGGCCTGCGGTGCGTCTTCGCCGAGTCGTTCAACGACCGCGAGAACGCCGGCGTGATGTCCGCGGAACTGCTCGTCAAGAGCGAGAAGCCGACCTACTCCGCCCGGCTGCGTGACGAAGGCATGCAGCGCATCGCCGACCTGCACAGCGCCTGGCACGGGAAGCAGAACGGCCGCATCAGCGTCTTCCCCGCTGTTGCGCATGCAGAGAACTGCTCTGGCGAACTCCTCCAGGCGATCCGCGGGTTCGCAGAGAAGCACGACCTCGGCTACACGATTCACGCGAACCAGAGCACGTGGGAGGCCGACTACATGGTGAAGTGGCACGGCCTCCGCCCGATCGAGTACCTCGCCAAGTACGACTTCCTCGGCCCGCGCTTCATCGCCGCACACTGTCGCTACGTCAGCGCGAACGAGATTGCCCTGCTCGGGCGCTCGCGCACCATCATCTCGCACCAGCCCGGCATGGCCGGAAACCGCGGGGCCAACCCGCCGATTCCCGAGTTGCGTGCCGCCGGCGCCACGATCGCGATGGGCACGGACAACAACACGAACGACGTGTTCACGGTGCTGCGCGTCGGCCTGATCACCGAACGCATGCGACGCAACGATGCCACCCCTGGGATCCTGCCGCAGCCCGAGGACATCTTCGAAGACTGCACCCTCGGCGGCGCCACCGCGGTCCGGCAGCCAAAGGCGATCGGCTCCCTCGAGGTCGGCAAGAAGGCCGACCTCATCGTCGTCAACACGCTGAAGCCGCACCTCGTGCCCTCAGGCCGGATCCTTTCGACGTGGATTCACAACGGGCAGCCGTCGGATGTCGAATCGTCCATGGTGGACGGCACGTTCGTCATGCGCAACGGCAAGGTGCTGACGGTGGACGAAGCGTCGCTGGTGGCGGAGGCCGACAAGGTCGGACAACGGGTGTGGAAGCGGGTTGTCGAGGCGGGAGGACCGATTCCGATTCCGGGGCGGTCGCGCAGGCGGTAGAGCGTCGACTGAGCCCCACGCGGAGGCCACGGAGATCGCGGAGTTATCCTGAATGCATCAGGGCTCAGCGTCGTCCGTGTGCTCCGTGGTGGAGAGCGCTGAAACAGGGTGCTACTTCTTCGCCAGCTTCATCTTGTTCGCGACCTTGGTGACGCCTTCCTGCTTCATGACGAACTCGGCGATGCGAGCGCGAATCTGCACCGTGGGCACGGTACCCTCGAGCGTCACCACGCCACCGGCGGCCGTGACGGTCACCGCCTCACTGGCGCTACCGAGATCGGCGTCGGCCTTCAGGGCGGCCTTCACCCTGGCGGCCAGATCGTCGGACTGGGCGGCCACGGTTCCGGCGTAGGCCGACACCACGGACGCCGGACGGGTGAACTCATGCGCGCTGGCGCCCGCGACACTGGCAACGAGAACACTGGCAAGAACAAACGTGTACGTACGTGACATGAAAACGGATCTCCTTCAGGAATGAGATCCCATCGTAGCGCAGAGCCGATGCCATCGTGAGAAGACCGGCCAAGAACGTCAGGCTTGACGTACGTCGTGACGCTCGAAATAGAACTGAATGGCCGGCGTCACCACGAGCGACAGGAACATCGACACGACGATGCCGCCGATGACCGCGATGGCGAGCGGCTGGAGCATCTGAGAGCCGGCGCCGAGTGCGAGCGCGAGGGGCAACATGCCGGCGACCGCCGCGAGCGCCGTCATCATGATCGGCCGAAGGCGTCGGCGGCCAGCCTGGATGATCGACTCCTCCGCCGGCATCCCGGCGGCGCGGAACTTCTCGTTGGCGTCCAGCAGCAGGATGCCGTTCTTCGCGACGATGCCGATCACCATGATGAGACCCATGAAGGACGACACGTTGAATGTCGTTCCGGTGATCAGCAGCGCAACGAAGACGCCGGAGGTGGAGAGCAGCGCAGAGGCCAGGATGGCAGCTGGCGGCGTGAACGAGCGGAATTCGAACAGCAGGACGAGGAAGATGAACACGACCGCAAGCACGAGCACCGTGGCCAGGTCGCGAAACGACTTCTGCTGCTCCTGATAGGTGCCTCCGTACTCGACCCGGATCGACGAGGGCATCTGCAGATCGGCCACCGCCTTCTTGACGGCGGCGATCCCCGTTCCCATGTCCACGCCTTCGAGCCTGGCGGTCACCTCGACGAGGCGCTGCAGGTTCTCCCGCCGCACCTCGCGCTGCCCTGGCAGTTCGTCGAGCGTGCCGAGGGAGCCGAGCGTGGCGGTTCCACCGCTGGTGTTCACGACGACGGTGTTGGTCAGCGCCTCGAGCGAGCTGCGCGCTGAATCCGGGTACCGCACCCGCACGGGATAGGGCCTGTCGTTGATCATCAGCGGCAGCTGCGCGGGCTCGCCGTCGATCATCGCGGTCGCCGCACCCGCGAGTTCGTCCGGCGCCAGTCCAGCACGATCAACAGCTTCCGGGTTCATGGTGAAGCGGAACGCAGGCCCGCTCGTCGTGTTGTCGATCCCGTCCTCGACGTCGACGATCGGCGTCTTGCCGCCGATCGTGGTCTTCTCCAGGGCATCCGCCACCTGTGGCGCCCACGTCGCGAGCAGGTCCGCATCCTGGGAGAACAGCTTCACGACGACCGGCTCCGGAGCTCCGGTCAGGTCACCGATCATGTCCTGCAGCACCTGCACGAACTCGATGTCGAGCTCCGGCTCGCTGCCGGTTACCTTCGCGCGGACGTCGCTGACGACCTCGTCGACGCTGCGGGATCGATCACGCTTCAGCTTCACCGCGATGTCGCCGGTGTTCGGTTCGGTCACCGCGGCGAGCCCGAGTTCGAGGCCGGTGCGTCGCGACAGGCTCTCCACCTCCGGCGTCTGCCGAAGGATTGCCTCGACGCGGCTGAGCACGCGGTTCGTCTCGTCGAGTGAACTCCCCGGCGGCATCACGTAGTCGAGCACGAAGCCCCCTTCGTCGAAGGCCGGCAGCAGGTCCGACCCAAGGGAGCTGTAGCAGGCATAGGACGCGGCCACCAGCAGCGCGCAGGCAACGGCCAGCACGGCGGGCCGGTGCAGTGCGTTGCGCATGATCCGTTCGTAACCGGCCAGGACCACCCGGAAGCGCCCATGGTTGAGGGACGCTTCCTCCGCATCGAGCATGCGCTGCACCTGCGACGTGGCGGGGTCGGATGACGCGGGGTCCACGCCCTCCGCGTGCACGTGGGATGCGGGTACGTGTGCGGCCTGGTGCCGACGAATCAGGCGCGTGCCAAGGTTGCTCGTCCATACCAGGGCAAGCACGAGTGACGTGAGGAGCGACACGCTCATCGCGATCGCCAGCGCGCTGAAGAACGTGCCGGTCACACCCGTGATGGTGATGAGTGGCAGAAAGACAACGATCGGGGTGAGGGTCGACCCGATCAACGGCACCGTCAGCTCCCGCAGTGCACTGGCCGTGGCCTGCAGCGGCCCTTCCCCAGCGTCACGGTGCAGGACGATGTTCTCGACGACGACGATCTTGTCGTCGATGACGAGCCCGACGGCTGCCGCGAGGCCACCCAGCGTCATCAGGTTGAAGCTCTGGCCGAGCACCCGCATCGCGATGAACGTCACGAACATCGTCACCGGCACGACGAGTCCCGTCATCAGGGCGGTGCCCCAGTCACGCAGGAACAGCCATATCACGAGCCCGGCGAGCAGCAGGCCGACGACGATCGCATCGCGTACGCTCGCCATCGAGTCCTTCACGATGTCGGACTGGTCGTAGAAGGGCCGGACAAGGACACCGGACGGCAGCGACGCCTGGATTGCCGCCATCTCGGCGTGGACAGCGTCCGCGACGTCGAGCGTGTTGCTGTCCGGCTGTCGATTGACGCTGAGCAGCACCGCGGGCCGCCCGTCCGCAGTGACAACGGTGTAGACCGGCTCGACCCCGTCGCGCACGGCACCGAGGTCCCGCACGCGCACGGGCACCGTCCCTGCGTGCTTGACCACAACATCGCCCAGTTCCTCCGGCGAGTGCAGCTGGCCGCTGACGAGCCCGAGGAACAGCTGATGATTGCGATTCAACAGGCCCGGTGAGTCGATGATGTTCGTGCGGTTGATCGCGCCAACCACGTCCGCAATCGAGGTCCGCGCCCGCAGCATCGAGGCGGGATCCACCACGACATGGAACTCCGGACGCTGGCCGCCCTGCACGAGCACGCTGGCCACGCCTGGAAGCCGATTGAGCCGCGGCTTGATCTCCCACGTGGCCAGGTCCCAGAGCTGCGTTGCCGGCACGGTCCTGGACGTCAGGCTGTAGCCCAGGATCGGGAAGCTCGAGAAGTCCAGCCGGTTGGTGCGGATCTTCGCGGTGGCCGGCAGCACCGATTGCGCACGCGAGACCGCCGCGTCGACAAGCTGCAGCGTCTCGAGCATGTCGACCTTCCAGTTGAAGAACAGGTCGACTTCGGTCGAGCCGCGACCAGTAATCGACCGCACGTTCTCGAGCCCGGGGACGGAGCGCACCGCCTCCTCGAGCGGGCGCGTGACCGACGCTTCCATCTGCTCGATCGGCGTGACACCGTTGTCGACGCCGATGATGATGCGCGGGAAGTTGGTCGTCGGGAAGACGGCGACCGGCAGCGTCAGCGCCTCGTAGACGCCAACGACCGCCAGCATGCAGACGAAGAAGACGATCGACTTCGAGTGCCGGGCAAACCAGTAGCGCGAGGGATCTTCGACGGATGAGTGCAGCATGGCGCGTCGGCTCCGCAGACTAGGTCTCGTCCGGGTCTTCGTCCTCTTCCTTCGGAGGCGCCACCTTCACGGTGACCTTGTCACGGACCTCGTCGTCGAGCTTGAAGATCTCGTACGCGCCGGTGGTCGCCACACGCTGCCCGTTCTCGAGCCCCTCGGTCACCTCGGCGTTGCCGCTATCGCGCACGCCCACGGTGATCTTGCGCAGGTGCGGCCTGTTCTCGTTGTCGATGACGATGACGAACGTGCTGCCGGTGGAGGCGGTGAGCACCGCCGCCTCCGGGATGACGAGCGCGTTCGCCACCGTCCGGGCGATCAGCTCCACCCGCACGGTCGCTCCGGCGCGCAGCTTACCGTCCGTGTTCTCGGCCTGCGCCCACACTTCGACGGTGGTGCCGCCAGGATCCAGCGCAGGGCTGATCTGCGTCACCGTCGCGTCGACAGGCACGCCGTCGGGGCCGATGATATGCGCAGCGTTGCCAACGGCGAGTCGCGCCACATCCGCCTGCGCGACGTGAGCCCTGGCCACCATCTGCGACACATCCATGACCGTGACGACCGGCGCACCAGACGGCGCCGACTCGCCCGGATAGAACGGCAGGTCGGTGACAACGCCGTCGATCGGACTCGTGATCCGCGTGTAGCCCAGTTGGGCCTGCGCGGCCTGATCCCTCGCTCGGGCGGCCTCCCGCTGTGCGGCCGCTGCCTTGAGTTCCTGGTCATGCCCGAAGCTCTGGAGATCCTCCAGGCGCTTCCTTGCTGATTCGTAGCTGGCGCGAGCCTGGCTGAGCGCCACCTGTGCGTCGTTGACGTCCTTCTGCGCAATCGCGCCTTCCTTGAAGAGCGCCTGCCTGTTGTTGAACGCGGCCTGCGCGGCGTCGAGCGCATCCTTCCCGGCGCGCACGTCGAGCTCGGCTTTCTGGAGTTCCTGCGGGACGGCGCCACGCGCGGTCGTCTCGTATGTGGCATCCGCGAGCTGCGCGGACGCGCGGCTCTCGGCGGCAGCCCCGGCCAGATCCCGGCTCTCGAGTTCCAGCAGCAGCTGCCCGGCCTTCACCCTCGAACCCTTCTGCACGTGCAGCACGCGAACCGGCGCGGTGACCTTCGGCACGATGGCCGCCTGCTGTTTCGGAAAGAGCACGGCATCGGTCCTGACGGTCTGCTGGATGGACGAGAGGAGCACGGGGGCGACGTCAACAGTCATCACCGGTGGCGCCTCGGCCTCCTCCTGCTGACGGCACGCGCCGCTGGCCAGCACGGCGACCGCCAGGCCTGTCGCGAGAACGGTTGCACGCATCTTTAGAGCCTGTTCCGAAAAGCTCCACCACGGAGGCCGCTGGGAAAACGGAGCTACGCGGTTGCCAATAGATTCTCGGCGACCTCCGCGTATTCCGCGGTGGCGCTCTTGTATCTTGAAACGCACTCTTAGAAGGTTCCAGTCAGGGTCTGGAGTTCAGCCATGGCCACCCGATACCGCGCCCCCGCATCGTCGAACGCGTTGCGCGCGGTGACCAGCGTGTTCTGCGCGTCGACGACCTCGAGCGCCGTCGATTCGCCGGCGGTGTAGCGAAGGGTGGTGAGGCGCAGGCTCTCTGCGGCGAGGTCCGCGACCTCGCGGGCGTTGTCGACCGCCGCACGTGCGACGAGCGCCTCGTTGTACAGGCCGTAGAGGCGGGCGAACGCCTCGCGCTGCGCCTGTGTGAGGGTGACCTGCGCGGCGCGCGTGCGGACCTGCGTCTGTCGCAGGCGGCTGCGCAACCCTCCCCAGTCCCACACTGGGACAGTCAGGTTGGCGGTGATGGCGTACCCGAGGTTCGGGAGGACCCCCAGTTCCGGCTGCGCCGCAATGCGGCTGTGCAGGGCGAACTCATTCGCCTCGATCCCGTAGTCCCCCTCGAGGGAGACGGTTGGCAGGAACGCGAACCGGGCAGTGCGGACATCCTGTCGTGCCGCGTCCAGTGACGCTCTGGCGGCTCGAACATCCATGTTGTTGCTCGCGGCCAGGTCGTTGACCTGGTCGAACGTCGGCAGCGCCGGCGGACTCGCCAGGTCATCGACGACGGTGAAGTTCTCACTGAATGTTGGCGACACGAGGACGGCCAGCGCGAGCCGTGCAGCGTCGACGGCGAGCGTCGCCTCCTGAAAGGCCTGTGTGAGCTGGCGGCTCTGGATATCGGCCTTGATGACGTCGCTCATCGCGACCTGCCCGAGCCGCTGCTGCTGGCGGGCCACGTCGAGGAACCGTGCGGCGGTCGCCGCTGCCGTCTGCGCGGTCGCGAACCGCCGCTGGGCCGTGATGAGCGCGTAGTAGCTGCGGGTGACCGTGACCGCCAGCCCGCGCCTGGCGATTTCCGCTTGTGCCGCGCTCGCCGCCTCGAGCGCACGTGCACGCTGGAGCGGGGTCGCCGTCAGGACCGCTGGCGACAGGTCCTGCCGCACGACGCCCCAGGCGCGATACATGCGTACGCCGTCCATGGAGACGAAGCGGCCGTTCGGGTTCACGCCGTTCGCCTGGTTTCCAATGAACTGCGTTGTCCCACTGACCGCCGGGAGCAGCCCCGCCCGTGCCTGCACGCGGTCTTCGCGCGCGCTCAGCGAATCCGCCACGGCTGTCTGGAACGACGCGTCATTCTCCCGTGCGCGGTCGAGCGCGTCAGCCAGCGTCAGCATGGCCGGAGGCGCGCCGGGCCCCTGCGGCTGCGCGAGCGCAGGCGTGGCGGGCGGTTGCGGCGGACCCGCCGCTGGCGACTGCGCCGACACGGGGCACACCGCCGCGGCGGCCAGCACGACACTCAGACAGGTGCGACGGACATGCATGGCTATTTCCCGACCACCAGCACCTTGAAGGAATCAGGGAGGAAGCTCGGACGCGCGCCGGCCGCGCCAGGCGCTGTCCGAGCGGTCGGGAGGAAGAGCTTGTGGCTCTTCTCATCCACCGCAATCGTGCGCGCGCCACGCTCGGTCGCGATGTTCTCGACCACCTCGTACTTGCCAGCGGACTGCTGGACGATGGTAAGCGTCCCATCGCCGTTCGAGCTGTACGCGAAGCCGGTGCCAGGGTCGAACGCCACGCCGTCCGACCCGGCGCCGATGGCTGGCGTCGCGAGGACCTTGCCGCTGTCCGGATCGGAGATCGCCATCAGGCGATTGGCGCACACCGAGAAGAGCCGGCGGTTTCTCGTGTCGATCGCGAGTCCCGACGGCTCCTGGCACGGGGCCAGCGAGTACTTCTTCGTGACCGTTGCCTTCGCGGCATCGATCTCGACGATCTCGCTCGTGTCCTCGATGTTGACGTAGACCCTGCCCTTGCCGTCGGCGACCGAGAATTCAGGCTTGCCGGGCAGCGGGATCGTCGCCGCCACTGTGCCGCTCTTCGCATCGATCGCGGTGGCGTTCTTCGAGCGTCCGTTGAAGGCGAACACGCGGCCCGACGCCGCGTCGTAACGGATCGAGTCCGGATTCTCTCCCGTTGCCGCCGTCCCGACGGCCTTCAGCGTCCTCAGGTCGACGATCGTGACGGTGTTCGATCGGCCGTTGCTGATGAACCCTCGATTCAGCTCTGGCGCGAGGGCGATGCCGTGAACCCCCGGCGTGTCGGGGATGTCACCGACCACCGTCCCGGCGTCGATGTCGAGGACCGCCACGTGGGTCGCATGCGAGACGTACAGGCGACGCGACGCCGGATCGACGGTGAGGTAGTCCCACCCGCCTTCTCCGCCGACCTTGATCTCGCCCAGCAGGTGGTAGCCCGTGCTCGCCGCCTGCAGCAGTGGTGCCGCCAGGAGCGCGCCGACGAGACAGATTCCAAACTTGCGCATGCAGTCCTCCTGGGGAGGCACTATACGCACGCACACCGTTAGGGAACAATGCCGCGTCGCCGCTACGGGTGCTTGATGAACGTGCCGGCGCGCAGGTCGGCCATCGCCTGCCGCAGTTCGGCGTCGGTGTTCATCACGATGGGACCGTACCACGCCACCGGTTCCTCGAGCGGGCGCCCGGACACGAGCAGGAACCGAATGCCATCGGGGCCCGCGTTCACCACGATCTCGTCGCCGCGATCGAACAGGACGAGCGAGTGATTCCGCGCGTCGTAGGTGATCGTGTCGGACCCGTCGGTCGCCTCGGTGCGGACGGCCTGCGGGTCGGACGCATCGCGGAACGTGCCGCTCCCAGCGAAGACGTACGCGAACGCATGGCGCGTCACTTCGACCACGATGCGACGGCGGCGGTTCGGCGGGACCGAGATGTCGACGTAGCGCGGGTCCGCGGCGACCCCTTCGACCGGACCTTTCTGCCCCCAGAACTCACCGCAGATCACCCGGGCGCTCGTTCCGTCGTCTTCGGTGACAGTCGGGATGTCGCGTGCGGCGATGTCCTGATAGCGCGGATTGGTCATCTTCAGAGATGCCGGCAGGTTCGCCCAGAGCTGGAAGCCGTGCATCCGCCCCTGCTCGTCTCCTTTTGGCATCTCCTGGTGCATGATGCCGCTGCCCGCGGTCATCCACTGCACGTCACCTGCCCCGAGGTTGCCCCGATTCCCGAGGCTGTCCCCGTGCTCGACGGTCCCTGCGAGCACGTAGGTGATCGTCTCGATGCCGCGATGCGGATGCCACGGGAACCCGGCGAGGTAATCAGCAGGGCGATCGTTCCTGAAGTCATCGAACAGGAGGAATGGGTCGAAGTCGTGCGTCTTCCCGAATCCAAAGCCACGGCGGAGCTTCACGCCCGCGCCTTCGAGATGCGGTTGCGCGTCGATCATCTGCTTCACAGGCCGGATGGACATGGGGACAGTCTAGTCAAATGCAGAAATGCAGGAATGTAGAAATGCACAAATGCACAATGCACAAATGGAGGAATGCTGGAGTGCAGGAGGGCTGGTAGGGCTGGTGGGGCTGGTAGGGCTGGTGGGACTGGTGGGGCGAACGGGGGGCGCCAACTCATCAACCCACCACTTCGTCAATTCGCCAATTCACCAATTCACCAGTTCACCAATTGCGTCTCGTCACCCTCAGTGTCCGAGTGCGATGAGCACGCCGGAGAGCACGGCGAGCGCCCACAGGGTTCCACTCACGTCGCGCGCGCGGCCGACGGCCGCGAACATGATCGCATGCAGGAGGAAGCCCCAGAGGATCCCTTGCGTGATCGAGAGCGTGAGCGGGATGAGGACGAAGGTGACGAACGCGGGCAGCGCTTCTTCGACCCTGGTGAAGTCGATGCCGAGCACGGACTGGAACATCGACACGCCGACGAGCACCAGTACGGGCGCGGTGGCGTAGCCGGGCACCGCCGCGACGACCGGCCCCAGGAAGAAGCACGGCACGAAGCAAAGCGCGGTCACGACGGACGCGAGGCCGGTGCGCGCGCCCATGCGGATGCCCGCGATGCTCTCCACATAGGCCGTTCCCGGTGACGATCCCACGAGCCCCGCGGACGCCGTCGCAATCGCGTCGACGATGAGGCCGCGCCTCAGGTGACGGGGTTTCCCCTGCTCGTCCACGAGCCCGGACGCCAGCGAGACGCCGATGAACGTGGAGAGCGAGTCGAAGAGATCCGTGAAGAGGATCGCGACCATCGACGGCAGCCACGCGAGCCGCAGCGCGCCCATCATGTCGAGTTGGAGGAAGGTGGAGCGGACGTCCGGCGCGCTCAGCAGGCGCTCGGGTGCGCGTTCGTATCCAAGTGCCCACGCAATCCCGGTCACGGTCGCGATGGCGGCCAGGAACGCCAGCGGGCTCTTCCGCTGGGTGAGCACCGCCGCGATGAGGATGCCCATCAGGAGGAAGACGGCACGGTGGTCGGGCGTCCCCATGCGCACGAGCGTGGCCGCATCGCCCACGATGAGACCAGCGTTCCGCAGGCCAAGGAACGTCAGCAGCAGGCCGATGCCGCCTGCGGCTGCGGAGCGCAGCGACACGGGAATCGCCAGAGCGATGTGCTCCCGGATCGGCGTCACCGAGACGAGCAGGAACAGCACGCCGGCCCAGAACACGATCCCCAGCGCGGTCTGCCAGGGCACATGGTTCTGCAGGATCAGCGTGAACGCGAAGAACGCATTCAGCCCCATGCCAGGCGCCACCGCGAACGGCAGGCGCGCATAGAGCCCCATCAGCAGCGTCATGCTGCACGCCACGAACACGGTCGCGGTCAGCACGCCTGAGAACGGCATCCCGGTCCCTGCACTCGACAGGATCGCGGGATTGACGACGACGATGTAGGCCATCGTCACGAAGGTGGTGATGCCGCCGATCACCTCCGGGTACCACGGCTGATCGCGAAGGCCGGCCATGAGGGAGATCGTAGCGCGCGCCACCGCGGAGCGCGCGGATGCCACGGAGAAACCGTTCGGAAACAGTGTGGCTCCGTGTGCTCAGCGATCGGCGTGGTGGAGCTTTGAAACAGTCTCTTGGAGCGCGAAGCGATCGCTCACGCGCCGCGGGGAGTCAGGAGTCGGGAGGCGACGACGGGAGGGCAAGGATGAAGTGAGACGTGAGAGGTTCGAGATGAGGAGTGAGCGACTGCGTCACTCCTGCATTCCGACTTCTGACGTCTCACTTCCGACGGCTGAGCGGTCGTTACGGCTTGGGCCGGGTGCTGATCCAGACGTTGCGGTAGATCGTGCCGGGGATGCTGGCCGATTCACCGCCGCTGCGGCCGGTCGGCACGCCGATGAACGCGTAGTGCGGCTGCGGGTTGTACGAGCCGTTGTTCGCGTTGCGCGTGATGTCGTAGATCAGCCGGCCGCCGGGCCCCCCCTCGTTGACGGTCACGCGGACCTGCTTGCCCCAGGTGTAGCGCCAGTAGTACCAGGTGTTCGGGTCGAGACTCTTCACCGAGATCATGCGCTGGTCCGTAGTCGGCTCGTACCGCACGCTCGTGTCGTCTGCCGATCCGTACAGCACGCGGTAGGTGATCGAGTTCGGCGGGAAGCCGCTGGTGCCGCGGTACTGCACGTCGACACGGTACGGGTTGGTGATGTAGTCGTTCGAGTCCGGGTTGCCCTGCATCATGCCGAACACTTTCGACTTGTCGCCCGGTGCGTTCCCGCGAAGGCCCTTGATCTCGACGGCGAATTCGCCGGAGCTGATCGTCACCGGGATGGCGTAGCGCACGTAGGCCGCGTTCGTCTCGAGCCGGGCACCTTCAGCCGTGAAGGTCACCGGGCCGACCGCCTGGCCGACCGAGCTGCCGTTGTAGAGCGGATCGAACACCTCGCTGCCGCGGATGTAGCCGCCCTCGGAGGAGATGAAGGAGGCGGGCGCCGACCACGGGCCGGCATCGCCGCCGAACTCGGCACGCACGCGCCACGTGTGGCGCGCCTTGAACGCGAGCTGCGCCGACGGGCGCCACGCGAGGCTGCCGACCGGACCCGAGTCCTGCACCAGGTTGCCGGAGGCGTCGTTCACCTGGAAGCGGTAGGCCAGGGCGCCGGGCAGGGTGGCCCCGAACTTCGCCGTGGCCGCCGAGGCCGTCAGCGTCGGGACATCGGTCTGCTGCGCGTCATTGGTCGGCGACACGACACCCGGTGCCGTCACCTTCAGCGTGGAGCCGTCTGCCGCCGCGTCTGCTCCCTGTGCCCCTGATCCGCTGGGGGAAACCGGCGTGGCCGACTGGCGGCTGCACGCGATGGCCAGCGCCAGCAGCGCCGCCGTAGCCGTGACCGTGAACCTTCTCGACATCCAAGAGCTCCTGCGATGAATGGACGTTGTCGTCTGTAGTGTTCGTGCGTCTGGGGATGAGTGCCGTGTGTCGTTCGACGAGGCTAGCCGCGACTCCGGGGGGGCCTGGGGCGACCGTCGCCGTTCTTCCGGCTAGCCGCGGCCGCAGGCTCGACCTCGATGACCATGATGTATTGCTGCCGGATGACGGCGGCCGGCGATCGGCGCGTGTTCCGCAGCACGTCCCGAATCGCCTCGAAGATCCGGGTGTCCTCGTCGGGCAGGTCGTGCTCGTCGAGCGCGTCCTGAATCATCAGTTCCAGCCGCGCCGCCGTCATCGACTCGTCGAACGAGATCAGGGCACGGCCGTCAGACAGCGGCACCAGCACGACGCCGGTGCGCCGCTCGAGCGTCTTCGTCGGGTTGACGACGATCACCGAGCGCTTGCCGAACGACACCAGCTCCGCGGGGGGCGACGGTCGCTTCGCGACTTCAGGCTGGGCCAGCCGCACGATGGCGCGGCTCAGGTCGTGATCGATCCCGCCCAGCGTTTCGAGGACGTTCTCGGGCAGCGTCAGCGTGACGGGACGCGACGGCTGGGCAAACTTGCGCGGACGCCCGCGCCTGGGCGTCGTGACCGGAAGAGACAGGCTCACGATTTCTGAGGATTATTCCTGCTCCGGCCGGTAATTTCAACGAAGAAAATCCATGTCGGCGGCTCCGTAGCGCCGAATGCCTGCTGGATTTCCGGCACCTGCCGCGAATTCGACCGGGCTCAGCAGGAGGGCCGCCCCGTCGTAACCTCCATGATTCAGGGAGAAAACGGGTTCACCAGCATCTGGCACGTTCCGTGGTTACGATGGAGGCGTGACCAGTCTCCGACATGCGGTGCTCGTGCTTCTGCTGCTGGCGATAGCTGCCGCAACGGGATCGGCGTTCACTGCGCAGGTGCACTTGGCGTGCGTCACGCAGACGCACGACTGCGACGACGCGGTGACGGCGGTCGCGGAGTGCTGCTGCCACGCGTCCGACGCCGGGTCGCACGACTCGACGCTCCCCGAGCAGCGCGTCGAGTTGACCGCCGCGGTAAGCCTGGCCGTGCCGGTCCTCGGTGTCGCGCCTGCCTTCACGACGACAGCCTCAGGCATCCACCATCCTGTCCCTATCTCGCCCAGGCGCTGCCTGCTTGACCTTCCCACGCTGCTCGCCACGCTGCTGATCTGAGCCGCACCCGCTCGTCATCCGCCTGTTTTCCGCCCGGAGTGTGTCCGTGCGCGTCCCATCTGCGCGCATGGACCGGACAAGACGTGAGGCGTTGCGATGCGTGTGGTGTGTGTCGTTCTGATGGGCCTGGCTGCCGTCGCTCCTGCTGGCGCCCAGCCGGCCCCCTCGTTGACGTTACATGAGGCCGTTGCGGAGGCAACGGCCAACAACCCGGAGATTGCCGCCGCCAGACTGGGCTACGACGCAGCGAAGCTGCGGCCCTTACAGGACCGGAGCCTGCCGGATCCGATGGTGTCTGCCGGCTACAGCTCGATTGGTCGTCCATGGCCGGGCGCGGGGATCGGCAGGGAGCCAACCGCCAACATTGGCGTCATGGTCAGCCAGGCGGTGCCGTATCCGGGCAAGCGTCAGCTGCGCGGCGACATCGCGTCACGTGTGGCGGAGGCGGAGGGCCGCAGCGTCGACGTTGTCACGCTGGATGTGACCGGGCGGGTGAAGCAGGCGTACTACCGGCTGGCGTACACCTACGAGGTCGAGGACGTCCTTACGCGAAACCGCGACCTGCTGCACACGCTCCTCGCGGTCAGCGAGAGCCGCTACTCGGTGGGCAGCGCCGCCCAGCAGGACGTCATCAAGGCGCAGACACAGTTGAGCATCCTCGAACTGCAGCTCGAACGCGTGCGCCAGGAGCGCTGGACGCGCGAAGGCGAGCTGAAGGCTCTGATGGGACGGGGATACGACGCCGTCCTGGGCCGGCCCGACGTTCTGGAGGCCACACCGTTTACCCTCTCCCTCGACGAGATTCTGGCAGCCGCGCAGGCCCACTCCCCCGCGCTCCAGCGAGACAAGCTGCTCGTCGAGCGGTCGAACCTCTCCGTCGAAGCGGCGCGCAGGGAATACAAGCCCGACTTCGGCATCAGCGGCGGCTACTACTTCCAGGGCTCGATGCCGCCCATGTACGAGTTCCGCGTCGACGTGCAGCTCCCGCTGCAGCGGGCAAAGCGGGCGGCGGCCGTCGCTGAACAGCAGGCCAGCGCGAACGCCGCCTCCCGCACGTATGAGGCGGACCGCCTCTCGCTACAGGGCCGGTTGACGGAGGAGTACCAGGCAACGGCCACCTCGGCACGCCTCGCCCTGCTCTACCGCGAAACCGTGCTGCCGCAGGCGCGGCTGGCCCTCGAGTCGTCGCTTGCCAGCTACCGGACCGGCGGCGTGGACTTCCTCTCGGTGCTGACCAACTTCGGCACCGTCCTCGAGTACGAGATGACCTACTACGACGAACTCACCGCCTACCACGTTGCCGTGAGCCGCCTCGAAGCGATGGCCGGCACTGCCGTGGCGCATGAGGCCCACCATGAAAATCCTGAAGCTCCTGGCGCTGCTGCTGTTGCTCGCCGCGACCTTTGCCGGCGGCTACGTCATGCGCGCCACCCATCAGTCGGTCGCCTCACCCGCCGCGGGCCAGCGACGGGTCCTGTACTACGTCGACCCCATGCATCCGCAATACAGGTCCGACACGCCCGGGATCGCACCCGACTGCGGCATGACGCTGGAGCCGGTATATGCCGATGAGCCCGGCTCACCGCCGCCTGCGGCACAGCGGAAGGTGCTTTACTACCGGGACCCGCAGCAGCCCTCCTACACCGCAGAGAAGCCCGGGCTCAATCCGGAAACTGGCAACACGCTGGAACCGGTCTTCGCGTCTGACCCGGCCTCGACACCGGCTGGCGTCATCCGTGTCTCGCCCGAGCGGCAACAGATGATCGGCGTGAAGTTCGTCACCGCCGAAGTGGGTGGCGGCACACGGATCATCCGCACGGTGGGCAAGGTATCGGCTGACGAGACACGCGTCGGCCACGTGCACACCCGCATCGAGGGGTGGCTGGAGAAGGTGTTCGTCGACTTCACGGGCGCTGTCGTCAAGGCCGGCCAGCCAATGCTGACCATCTACAGCCCCGAGATGCTCGCCTCGCAGCAGGAGCTGCTGCTCGCTGCTCGGGCGCGCGAGCTGATGGTGAAGAACCCGCTCGCCTCGGCCGCACAGCAGGGCGACTCCCTCTTTGCCGCAGCCAGGCGGCGCCTGCAGCTGTGGGACCTCAGCGAGGACCAGATCGACCAGGTCCTCCGCACTGGACAGCCGATCCGCAGCATCACGGTACCCGCGCCAATGTCGGGTGTCGTCACCGAGCGGAACGCGTTCCCGAACCAGAAGGTCACGCCGGACAGCGACCTCTACACAATCACCGACCTCAGCCACGTCTGGATCGTGGCGGACGTTTTCGAGTCCGACATCGCCGACATCCGCACCGGCGATCCGGCGCTCGTGACCTTCGCCAACAGTGCCGCGCCACCCATCCAGGCTCGCGTGAACTACATCCAGCCGCAGGTGGACCCGACGACACGGACGCTGCAGGTGCGGCTCGACGCAGGAAACCCCAGCCTGCGCATGAAACCCGACATGTTCGTGAACGTCGAGTTCAAGGCGTCAGCGGCCACGCAGCTCACGGTGCCCAGCGACGCCGTCCTCGACACCGGCGATCGCCAGACGGTGTTCGTCGATCGCGGCGAGGGGTACCTGGAACCGAGGCAGGTCACGGTCGGCGAGCGGCTCGGCGAGCGGGTCACCATCACCAGCGGCCTCACCCCCGGCGAACGGATCGTCGCGGCCGGCACGTTCCTGATCGACTCGGAGAGCCAGCTGAAGGCGGCCGCCAGTGGACTGGGCGTGCCGGCAGCGCACGATTCGCATCCGGGTGCCCGAGACCCCAGCGCCCAGCCCAGAGTCCCGAGTTCCCAGTCGCCGACCACACATCAGGGGCACGGCCGTGATTGACCGAATCATCGAGTTCTCGGCGCGGAACCGCCTCGTCGTATTCATCCTGGTCGCCATTGCGACGGTTGCGGGGATCTACTCGATGCGGACGGTGCCACTCGACGCGATCCCGGACCTGAGCGACACACAGGTGATCGTCTACTCACGCTGGGACCGCAGCCCCGACATCGTCGAGGACCAGGTCACCTATCCCATCGTCACCGCGATGCTCGGCGCGCCGAAGGTCAAGGCGGTGCGCGGCTTCTCCGACTTCGGGTTCTCGTACGTCTACATCGTCTTCGACGAAGGGACGGACATCTACTGGGCGCGGTCGCGCACGACCGAGTACCTCTCCAGCGTCCTGCCACGCCTCCCGCAGGGTGTCCGGACCGAGCTTGGTCCGGATGCCAGCGGCGTCGGCTGGGTGTTCCAGTACGCGCTCGTGGACACCACCGGGAGGCAGAGCCTCGACGAACTGCGGTCGTACCAGGACTGGTACCTGCGCTACTACCTGAAGTCGGTGCCGGGCGTCGCTGAAGTCGCGCCGCTTGGCGGGTTCGTGCGCCAGTACCAGGTGCAGGTGGACCCGAACCGGCTCCGCGCGTTCAACCTGCCGATCTCGACCGTCCTGGACGCCGTGCGCAGCGGCAACAACGACGTGGGCGGGCGGGTCGTGGAGATGAGCGGGGCCGAGTACATGGTGCGTGGCCGCGGCTACGCCAAGTCGCTCCAGGACATCGGCAACATCGTGCTGACCCGTAACGAGAACGGCGTGCCCGTGCGCGTGAAGGACGTCGGGCAGGTGACGCTCGGACCGGACCTCCGCCGCGGCATTGCCGACCTCGACGGCACCGGCGACACCGTGTCGGGCATCGTCGTCATGCGCCAGGGTGAGAACGCGCTCGACGTCATCGACCGGGTCAAGGCGAAGCTGAAGGAACTGGAGCCGACGCTGCCCCCGGGGGTCCGCGTCGTGACGGCGTACGACCGCTCCGAGCTGATCCTGCGCTCGATCGAGAACCTGACGCACTCGCTGATCGAAGAACTGCTGATCGTCTCGGCCATCATCCTGATCTTCCTGTGGCACATCCCGAGCGCCATCATCCCGATCATCACGATCCCGATCGCCGTCATCATCTCGTTCGTCCCGATGCGACTGATGGGCGTCAGTTCGAACATCATGTCGCTCGGCGGCATTGCCATTGCCGTGGGCGCCATGGTCGACGCGGCCATCGTGGTTGTCGAGCAGACGCACAAGAAGCTCGAGCTCTGGGACCGCAACGGACGGAAGGAGCGCTACCACCGCGTCATCATCGACGCGGTGAAGGAGGTCGGCGGCCCGAGCTTCTTTGCGCTCCTGGTCATTGCGGTCTCCTTCCTCCCGGTCCTGACGCTGGAGGCCCAGGAAGGACGGCTGTTCCGCCCGCTCGCCTACACAAAGAACTTCTCGATGATCATCGCGGCCGTACTGGCGATCACGCTGGACCCCGCGATGCGGCTGCTCTTCACGCGCATGAAGACCTTTTCGTTCCGGCCGCAGTGGCTGGCGCGGGTCGCCAATGCGGTGCTTGTCGGGCGGATCCACGCCGAGGAGTCGCATCCGATCAGCCGCGTGCTGATCCGCGTTTACGAGCCGATCTGCGCCTGGTCGCTGCGCTGGAAGTGGCTCGTGCTCGGCGGCGCCGTGGCAACGGTCCTCGCCACCATCCCCGTCTACCAGAAGCTCGGCTCCGAGTTCATGCCGCCGCTCGATGAGGGGAGCCTGCTCTACATGCCGTCCACGCTCCCCGGCATCTCGGTGACGGAGGCGCAGCGGCTGCTGCAGACGCAGGACCGGATCATCAAGCAGTTCCCCGAAGTGGAGCGCGTGCTGGGCAAGGCAGGGCGCGCGGAGACCTCCACCGACCCTGCGCCGTTTTCCATGATGGAGACGGTCATCACCCTCAAGCCGCACGACCAGTGGCGGCACGTGCAGACGTGGTACTCCGACTGGGCGCCAGAGTGGGTCAAGCCGGCACTGCGCCGGATCACCCCAGACCGCCTGTCCACCGACGCGCTCGTCCAGCAGATGAACGAGGCGCTCAGGCTGCCGGGCACCACCAACGCGTGGACCATGCCGATCAAGGCGCGAACCGACATGCTCACGACCGGGGTTCGTACGCCCGTTGGGGTGAAGATCTACGGCGCCGACATCAAGGAGATCGAACGGATCGGGACCCGGATCGAAGCCGTCCTCCCGACTGTCTTCGGCACCCGTAGTGCGTTTGCGGAGCGCACATCGGGCGGCTACTTCGTCGACTTCACCTGGAAACGCGACGAACTCGCGCGCTATGGGCTCTCCATCGACGACGCGCAAATGGTGGTGATGTCGGCGGTCGGGGGCGACACCGTGACGACAACGGTTGAGGGACGCGAGCGTTATTCCGTGAACGTCCGCTACTTCCGCGACTACCGGAGCGACATCGAGCGGCTCCGCCGTGTCGTCGTGCCGGCAATGGACGGCAGGATGCAGGTGCCGGTGAGCCAGATTGCCGTTGTGACGCTGGTGAGCGGCCCCGCGATGCTGCGCGACGAGAACGGGATGCTGAACGGCTATGTCTACGTCGACGTCGCCGGGCGCGATATCGGCAGCTACGTGGCCGACGCGAAGAAGGCCGTGGCATCGCAAGTCTCCCTGCCGGCCGGCTACTCACTGGCCTGGAGCGGACAGTACGAGGCGATAGAGCGCGTGCGGGAGCGCCTGAAGGTGGTCCTGCCGGTCACCCTGTGCCTGGTGCTGATGCTGCTCTACCTGAACACGCGCTCGTTCGCGCGGACCGCGATCATCGTGCTGGCCGTGCCCTTCTCGGCGGTTGGTGCCATCTGGCTGCTCTACCTGCTCGGCTACAACATGAGCATCGGCGTGTGGGTGGGGCTCATCGCCCTGCTCGGCGTCGACGCCGAGACCGGCGTGTTCATGCTGCTCTACCTTGACCTGGCGTATGAAGAGGCTCGACGCGAGGGACGGCTGTCGTCGCTTGCCGCCCTGCAGGCGGCGGTGCTGCACGGCGCCGTGAAGCGCATCCGACCGAAGTTCATGACCGTGGCGACGATGTTCGTCGGCCTCGTGCCGATCATGTGGTCGGTCGGCGCGGGCTCGGACGTCATGAAGCGGATTGCCGCGCCGATGATCGGCGGCATCGTCACGTCATTCATCCTCGAACTCGTCGTTTATCCCGCAGTCTACGAAATCTGGAAGTGGCATTTCGGGCTGAAGCAGGAGCTTCGGGCCGGTCCCGCTCAGCCGGATCCATCCCTCGGAGTGTGATCATGTCAGCGTTGAAGGCACTCAGCTTCGCCGTGCTGCTCGTCCCATCCATCGCCGCGGAGCAGGGGTCCACGACCACCTATGTCGGCATCGTCACCGATTCGATGTGCCAAGCCGATCACCGCCCCATGAACGTATCCCCCGATGATCGATGCGTCCGCGAGTGCGTCGGGGATGCCAGGACGTTCAAGTACGCGCTGAGCGACGGTACCCACGCATATCTCCTGAGCGATCAGGAGACGCCTGCCGCATTTGCCGGCAAGAAGGTGCGCGTAACCGGCGTGCTCTACACGAAGACCAACATCATCAAGGTGGAGAAGATCGAAGCGGTCCGCTAGGGACCGCCTCTTTACAGCTCGACCTGCACGCCCAGTTCCGCGACCCGTTCGGTCGGCAGCCGGAAGAACCCGGCCGCGCGCACGGCGTTGCGCGCCATGAAGACGAAGATGCGCTCGCGCCAGATCGCCATGCCTGGCGCGCCCGTGACGATCAGCGTCTCGCGTCCGAGGAAATAGGTGATGTCGTTCTCGTCGATCACGAGGCCGTGACGCCGGGCCAGCATCAGGGCATGCGGCACGTCCGGGTCTTCCATGAACCCGTACCGGACAACCACCTCCCAGATGCCGTAGCCGATCGCCCGCACCCATGTGCGCTCCTCGTCCTCGACGTACGGCTTCAGCTCCGTGATGACCATCAGCGTGACCACGTGCTCGTGCAGCACCTTGTTGAACCGCACGTTGTGCGCGAGGGCGGCAGGCGTCGCGTTCGGCTGCGCGGTCATGAACACGGCCGTGCCCGGCACGCGGGTCGGTGGCTCGTGGGCAATGCGCGCTACGAACTCCGCCATGGGGATCGCACGGGCCGTCAACCGCTGGTACATCAGTGCCCGGCCGGTCTTCCACGTCGTCATCAGCGTGAAGAGCACGCCGCCGATGAGCAGCGGCAGCCACCCGCCGTGCGCAATCTTCAGGACGTTGGCGCCGAAGAACGAGAGGTCGATCGTCAGGAACGCGCCGGTCACCATGAACGCCAGCGCCGGCGGCCAGTGCCACCGCTCGGTGGCGATCACGTGCAGCAGCACCGCCGTGATCACCATCGTCATGGTCACGGCAATGCCGTATGCAGCGGCCAGCGCAGTCGAGCTCTCGAAGCCGATGACGATGGCAATCGTGCAGATGGCCAGCGCCCAGTTCACCTGAGGCACGTACACCTGCCCCACTTCGGCTGACGACGTGTGCTCGATGTCGAGGCGGGGCGCATAGCCGAGCTGAATCGCCTGCCGCGTCAGGGAGAAGGCACCCGAGATCAGCGCCTGCGACGCGATGATGGCCGCGGCGGTGGCGAGCGCCACGAGCGGCAGCAGCGCCCACGAGGGCGCGAGCCGGAAGAACGGCTGCTCCGCCGCCGATGGGTCGGTCAGCAGCATGGCGCCCTGGCCGAAGTAGTTCAGCAGCAGCGCGGGCAGGACGAGCGAGAACCAGGCGAGCCGGATCGGCTTGGGCCCGAAATGCCCCATGTCCGCATACAGCGCCTCGCCGCCGGTCACCACGAGGAACACCGAGCCCAGCACGGTGAAGCCGTGCAGGCGATGCTCGGCGAAGAACCTGAACGCGTGGCGTGGATCGATGGACGTCAGGACGACAGGCTGCAGCAGCATCCAGTGGATGCCAAGCGCGGCCAGCACGATGAACCACAGCACCATCACCGGGCCGAACAGCCCCCCGACGCGATGCGTGCCCTGCTTCTGGATGGCGAAGATGCCGATCAGAATGACGACGGTGATCGGCACCACGTAGGTGTCCAGCGCGGGCGTGGCCACCTCGAGCCCCTCGATCGCGCCGAGCACCGTGATCGCCGGCGTGATCATGCCGTCGCCGTACAGCAGCGCGGCGCCGAAGAGCCCCATGAGCGCAAGGATCGGCCATTTCGGCGCGCGCCCCGGCCCCTGCGGCAGCAGCGCCGTCAGCGCAAGGATGCCGCCCTCGCCATGGTTGTCCGCCCGCATGACGATGGCGATGTACTTGACCGAAATGACGAGGATGAGCGAGTAGATGATGAGCGAGAGCACCCCGAGCACGTTCTCGTGGGTGGGCGAAACGCCGTGGTCGCCGAAGAAGCACTCGCGGAGCGCGTACAACGGGCTGGTGCCGATGTCGCCGTAGACGACGCCGACTGCGGTAATGGTGAGCGGAAGCAGTCGGCCATGCGACTGCGCTTCACTGGACAAGAAGCCTCCAATCGCCGGCGGGGTTAGCTGACGGGCTGGGAGTTGGATTCCCCTGCCGGCACGAGCCGGCTTCGCCCCTTCGACGTGGTTCCCCCGCGGCGCCCGCTGGCGCCTTAGGCGTGCCGTAAAGTTCCAAGCGTATCAGAACGAAGCTCGGCCGCACCCTGCCGCACGAGGGGACGGGTGCAGCGGAGGTGCCATGATGGAAACCGACGGATGTGTCGGTCGGGGGTCGCCATTGGCAAGGGACCCGCGCTCGACTACGCTGCATCCATGGCCAGGCTGGTCGAGGGCTATCGCGAGAGCCCGCACCCATGTCCCTATCTGCCGGACCGCCTTGCGTCCCTCGACGTGCGGTTGATGGTCGACGTGACGCCCGCCGAATTGTCGGAGTTGCTGGCCCACGGCTGGCGCCGGTTCGGGCCGACGTACTTCCGCCCGGCATGTCCCTCCTGCACCGCCTGCCTCTCCACACGCATCGTCGCGCCGCCGTTCGCGCCGACCCGCAGCCAGAAGCGCGCACGTCGCAATGCGGCGCGCCTCACGCGATCGGTGACCGTCCCTCGTGTAGACGACGAGCGGCTTGCGCTGTACGAACGGTGGCATCACCAGCGCGAGTCGCAACGGGGCTGGAGCGAGAACCCGCTCGATGCAGAGCGCTACGCCTTCGACTTCGCCTTTCCCCATCCGTCCGTTCGCGAAGTGACGTTCAGGGATCCGGCCAACGGCAACCGCCTTGTCGGCGTCGGGTTGGTCGACTGTGTGCCGGACGCGTTGTCGGCCATCTATTTCTTCTGGGATCCCGACGACGCCCCCTCCTCCCTGGGGGTCGCGCACATCGTCATGCTGGTCGAGGACGCACTGAGCCTCGGGCTGTCGTACGTCTACCTCGGCTACCGCGTGGACGCCTGCCCATCGCTCGCCTACAAGGCGCGCTACCAGCCGCAGGAAATCCTCACGTACCCGGGGCATGAGGCTCGGCGGCCGGTCTGGCGCATCGAACAGCGGCCCGCGACGGAGCGACTCACCACTTGAGCAGCATGTAGCCACGCAGGATGCGGGGCACGCTGTTCGCGAACTGCCCGAAGCCCGGCTCGCCGACCACCGGGAACACGTCCCGCGGGTTCCAGTGGTTCGTGAGGTTGAACACCTGCACCCCGAGATCCACGTCGAAGCCGCGTACGGTGATCGTCCGGTACGTGACGAGGTCGAGCGAGAAGAACGCCGGGAACGTGCGGCTGTTCGGCGTGCCGACGTAGGTGTAGCGCGACGAGCGCTCCGAGTACGTGAATCCGGAATGCCATTCGATGGCCGGCGACACGACGACGCGCGAGGGCAGGTCCAGCGTGCCCCAGGCGAGCACGCGGTGTCGCGCGTCGTTGCTGCTCCGTGCGCGTCCACCCGGCTCCAGCAGCGGGCTCTCGATCGTCTGCGTGGCCACTTCGTTCAGCTCCCCGATGGCCGATGCGTGCACGTAGCTGACGAAGACCTGCTGGTCGTGCGGCAGCACGCGCCGGGCCGCGAACTGCAGTTCGCGGTAGGTACTGGTCCCATGGTCGTCCACGCGGAGCGGCCCGCTCTCGGTAGGGACCACGAGCGTCGGCAGGCTGCTCGAGGTCCGCATCGTCGCGATGACCTGGACGTCGACGTCCTTTACGATCTCACGCTCGATGCCGGCCACGATGGTTCGCGCCCGCGGCCGCGCGAGCGTCGACGGAGTCGGGGTGAACACCAGCTGGCGCGTCTGCTCGCCGGTCGCTTCGTCGAACCACGAATCGGTGCGCACCGGGTATTGCGCGATCATCGCCGTGACGAGCGGGAGCGCCCCAACGAACCGGCCTATCCCCGCCTTCACCGTGGTCCGACCCGCGTCATCGAGCATGTAGCGCAGCCCTACACGGGCCGATGGCACAGCCGGAGCGAGCAGGCTCGTATCGACGCGGACTCCCGCGTCCACCTCTGCTCGGGGATGCAGGTGCCACACGTCCCGGAGCGCCACCGACGCTGTCGTGTCCGATGCGCTCAGCGTCGAGGGGCCCGCGAAGCCGACGTGCCGCAGCAGCGCGCCGGCCGACGACCGGACCTGGATTTCCCGTTCAGCGACCTGTCCTGAGGTCCGCACGGCTGACAGTTCGGCCGTCACACCGAATTCGTGCAGCGACCCACGAACGAGTGTCGGCTGGTCCCACCCGACCGATCCACTCAGACGGCGTGAGGCGCGCGACCACTCCGCGAACCAGTTGTCGCGCCAGCCGCTGGGCGCCAGCGTGGCGACCCCGCTGCCGTTGGGACGAGACGAGGACCCGCGGCTGAGCGCGCCAAGCCTGACCGTGACGATGCCGCCCGCCGCCGTGAGGTGGCGATCGCTGATGCCGGCGAAGGTGTCGGTGGAAGCCAGGCTGACGCTGGCGTCAGACTGACGCCTCGGCGACAGCCCGTACCACCGCGTGTCCGCCGGGACGTGATAGGCCTCGACGGTCAGCGCGTTCCGCGGAGTCACCTGAACGTCCACCCGTGAAAACGCGATACCGCTCTCTTCAATCAGGTCCCGACCGGTCTGATCGGTCACCTGTGGCACCGGAATCCGCTCGTAGTCGTATTCGCCGGCGAGCGCGTACTGCACGCGTCCCTCCCGCGCGGTCCCGGCCACGTGTGCGCGCGGGAAGATTCCCTCGATCCGTCCGAACCCTGGCGACGTGAAGCGTGGCCGCGGCACGAATCCCTGGAGCCCGAACCTGGGCATCGCGCCGCCAGGCCTGCTCTCCATCCGGACGAGTCCGCCGAGCAGGTCGCCGTAGGTCACCGCCATCGGATCGCGAATGGCGTTCACCCCGAGCACCGCCTCGAGCGGCAGGTTGACGGAGGACAGGCCCGTGGCCGGGTCCGTCACATTGAACCCGTCGAGTGTCAACGGGGTCTGGTAGGCGCGCGCCCCGCCGAGTTGCAGGAGCCCATCCGCGCCGCGGATGACGGAGGGCAGGAGCGGTAGCGATTCGCGCGCGTGCATGTGCGACGAGGGCAGCCGGGCAACGGCCGTGCTGGTGAGGGTGCCACCCCCGAGGGCGGTTGGCGTGGTCTCGGCACCGAGGGTGGCGGTCACGGTCGTCGACTCCGCAGCACGCGCGATCGACAGGGTGATCCGCTCTGCATCCGTCGCCGCAACCGTTGCCGGTTCGAAGCCGTCGAGCGTCGCGGTGACCGTCAGGCCCTGCGCACGCTCGATCGAGAAACGGCCGTCAGCGTCGGTCTGCGTCTCGTAAACGAGACTGGCGCCTGCGCGAACGTGGATGGTCACGCCGGGGAGCGGCAGCCCGGTCTGGTCGACCACCACGCCGCGCAGCGGCTGGGCATTCGCCAGCGCCGCCGAGAACAGCACGAGGAACGCCGCGACCAGGAAGCGCACAGGCACAGGACGCACATGAAGCCCTTCGCGCGGCTGCGGACGGCCATGACGACGCGAACGGACTATCAGAACGGTGCTGACACGATAGCCGGTCCACCGTCACGGGTGAATATGCGGTTTGTTTGTGTCCCGCCCTCATCGTTGGCTATACAGCTGGCGACCTCGTGGTGGCTTCCAGTTCGTCACTCGGCCGGCGTGTCGCCCTTCCGGATCCGCTCCCGTGCCTTGTCGACATCCCGGTGGAAGACGAAGAGCCGATCGGCGTTGCCCTCCGGGTCGGTGAAGTTGTACTGCTTGCCGTTCTTCAACTTGATGCGGAGGTTCTTCTCCATGTAGTCGACCTCGAAGGTCGACATGTCCAGCAGCGGCGTCGAGAACGCATCGTCCTTGTCGGTCGTCTCGTATCGGAGCCCCTTGGCGGTCGCGACGAGCCGCCCGTTGCAGCTGCCCATCCGATGCTTGTGGATCACGTTGATGGACGCGTCCAGCCGCACCTCGCGCAGCTTGACGCTGATCTGCTGTGGCCCCGGCTTGACGTCGATCGTCTGCGCCACGCCTTCGAAGCCGGTGGCCGAGACGTTCAGTCGGTGCGAGCCTGGCTTGACGTCGGTGGTGGTGAGCGGCGCCTTGCCGAGATAGATGCGATCGACGAACACCTGCGCGTCCGGCACGTCGACCGTGAACTCCACCATCGCGGCGTCCGCTGCGGGAGCGGCCGGTGCGGGCGCGGCAGGCGCTGGCGCAGCCGCCGGCTTCGGAGCGGTCGGCCGTGGCCTGGCCGCGGCAGCATCGGTCGGCTTCCTGTCGACCGGCTTCGGCTCGGGCGCGCGTGGTGCCGGAGCGGGCGCCGGAGGTGGTGCCGCCGCTGGCTTCTCGGCCGGCTTCTCATCGCGGGATGGCTGCGAGGAACAGCCGATGGTCAACAGCGTTGCTGCGCTGGCGACCAGCAGCAGGGCAAAGGGAGCACGGAGGCGTCGGGTCACGGAGAGATCCTACCTGAGGTCGTCGTGCGTCCCGAAGTCGAGGCACCGCACGAGCACGAGAGGAGACCGGCCGCCGGGGTCAGGTCCGCGACTGGCGGCGGTGTTCGAGGAAGCCCGTGAGCCAGAGCCAGGAGTGCTTCCCCACATACCAGACCCAGAAGACCGGGGTCGCTACGCTGAACGACATCATCCAGGCGACAAGGTCGTCGGCGGCGGTCTCGGGGTGGCCGAGGCCCATCAGCCCGGCATCGAGGCCGGTCATGGCGACCAGAGTGGTGAGGACGGAAATGCCGCCTGCCGCCGGCATGGCCCTGAGCAGGGGCAGCAGGACGATCGTGTTCAGGTTGAACGGCATGCGGCGCGACGGCACGCTACAAGAGTAGCGCAACCGCCGCGCCGGACAGGGGTGTGAGCCGGCGCTACTCGCCGGTGCGTTCCGCCTGTGGGAACGCCTTCGGTGCGTGATCCATGTAGCCCTCGCCGCTCAGCGCTTCCATGAAGGCCACGAGGGCGTCGACTTCAGCCGGCGTCAGGTTCAGCTTCTTGATTTTCGGATCGAGGTTGGGGTTCTTCTCGCCGCCACGATCGTAGAGCTCGACGACCTCCCTCAAGGTCGCGACCGAACCGTCGTGCATATACGGCGCATGCTTCGCGACGTCACGCAGGGTCGGGGTCTTGAAGGCGCCGAGGTCCGCCGGGTCCTTCGAGATCGCGGACCGCCCCTCGTCCTTGAACGTCTTCGTCCTGGGATCGTACCCGACCCCAAGGTTGTGGAAGCGGCTGTCGGTGTAGTTGTTTCCCAGGTGGCACTGGTTGCAGGCAGCCTTGCCGAAGAAGAGCTCGTAGCCCTGCTTCACCTGGTCCGGGACGGCGCTCTCGTCCTTGTTGAGGCGCCAGCGATCCACGGGCGAGTTGCCGCTCATGCGCGTCTTCTCGTACGCCGCAATCGCTTGCGCGACCCGTTCCTTGCTGATCTCCTCGGACCCGAACGCCTGCTTGAAGTACGGCGCGTAGGCGCCCACCTTCTGGATGCTCGCCACCATCGATTCGTGCGTGGCGCCCATCTCGATCGGGTTGGCGATGGGCCCAAGCGCCTGCTCTTCGAGCGACTGCGCACGGCCATCCCAGAAGAAGTTCGGATAGAGCGTCACTGCGGCGTTCACGAACGATGGCGATTTGCGACCGCCCGCCTGCCCCCGGATGCCGGTGGAGTGCGGCGTGGGTTCCGAGAACGCGTGCTCCGGACGATGGCAGGTCGCACAGGAGACGCTCCCGTCGCCTGACAGCCGGGTGTCGTAGAAGAGCCATCGACCGAGCCGGACCTGTTCCGGGGTCGGGGCATTCGGCAGCGAGGCGAGCTGGATGTCTGCGCCGAGCGGGCTGTCGGGCAGCGGAGTGATTGGATTGTCCGCCTCCCAGGCCGGAATCGGCGGGGTGGCAGCAGCGGGTGCGGGTGACTCAGTACGCGAGCAGGCGGCCATCGAACAGGCAAGGCCGAGCGCCAGCGCACCGACGAGCGTGCGCATGAGGACCTCCGAAGCGGGATGTATCCTTTGATTCTACCGCTCCGAGTGATGCGGAATCCCTCGTCTGGTGACAGCCCTCGCACGCCACGCGCATGCCGGTTTTCCGGCAGCTCTCTACGGAACTCAGAACTGTGACGTGAGAAGGCAGAACTGCTGCCCGATACCCTCTGCCAGCTGAATAGCCTTTCACGATAGATCAGGCGCGAAGTATCTATTTGTTCTTCGCCGTCGTGGCCCCTATCTTCGAAGGCACGGCACGCGCGTCGTGAATGCGAGTGCCGACGAGCGGGTCCATCGGACCCGGGAAGGGTCATCGTCATGAGCTGGTCGCTTCGTCTCGCCACGATTCGCGGGATCAACCTGAAGGTCCACGTCACGTTCGCCTTCATCGTCTTCCTGGCCGCCGCCAACTGGGCCTCGCTGGGCCCCGCCGGCATGGCGTTCGGCGTCGGCCTCGTGCTCCTGCTGTTCGCGTGTGTCACGCTCCATGAGTTCGGGCACGCGCTGGCGGCGCAGTACTACGGCATCCCGGTGAAGGAGATCGTGCTGCTGCCGATCGGCGGCATTGCGTTCCTCGGCCGCGCGACACGGAACCCGGTCCAGGAGCTCGTGATTGCCGCGGCCGGTCCGGCCGTGAACGTCGCGATCGTGGCGCTGCTGCTGCCGGTGTTGTGGCTCGTCGGCGACCCGGTCGACCTCACGCCTGCCCTGCTCCGGCCTGAAGGAGCGACACCGTCTCTGGCCGTGGCGCTGCACTGGCTCGTCGGCGCGAACATCAGCCTCGTGCTGTTCAACATGATCCCCGCGTTCCCGCTCGACGGCGGCCGCATCCTGCGCGGGCTCCTTGGGCTGTGGACCGACTGGTCACGTGCGACACGCATCGCAAGCGGCGCCGGCCAGGGCATCGCGATGGCCATGGGCACGTGGGGCCTGCTCTCCGGCCAGATCATGCTGCTCGTGATGGCGGCGCTCATCTTCTTCTCGGCGTCGGCCGCAGCGGCAGATGAACGCGGACACGCGGTGCTCGCCACCCAACGGGTGGGTGAAGCGTGCAACCGCCACGCGATCGTCCTCGGCGAGTCGGAGCGGATCAGCACGGTGATCGGCTACCTGCTGACGAGTTACCAGCCGGATTTCGCCGTCGTGCGCGGCACGGCCCTGCTCGGGATCGTGCGGCGCTCACAGGTCCTCGAAGCGCTGGCGCTGCGCTCGGGTGACATCCCGGTGTCGGCCATCATGATCGACTGCCCGCGCGTCGACGCCACGCATTCACTCGCCGAGGTGCGTCAGGTCCTCACCGAGGCAGCCTCGCCGGTGGCCGCGGTGTTCGACTCCCGGGCGTTCCTCGGGCTGGTCAGCCTCGACGACATCGATGAGGCGGAGACGGTGCTCCACTTCGTGAATGCCGGGTCCCCGTCCAAGCCTGGCGCGCAGGCACGGTCGAGTCTGCGACCAGCGGAGGCCTGACGTGAAGCTCTGAGGTCAAGGGCGGAGGTGCGGGCGCGGTGTCGAAGGGAACGATCGGTTCCTGACGACGCGTGCGAAGGCGGGATAATGGGGTCCGTGGCGGTCCGGCAGTTCGAACCCGATCCCGAGGAGGAGCAGCGGCTCCTGGACGAGGCGATGGCGGACGTCACCCCCCTTCCACGGGACGAGCGGACCCTCGTCCACCGCCCGCCTCCCGTTCCCCAGGCGAGCCAGCCGTACAAGCCGCCGCCTGCCAGACGCCGTGATGATGAGCCGGACGAGACCGAAGGAGACGCCGGCTATGTCGCCCACGGCGTGGACCGGCGCGAGCTGCGGAAGCTACGCCGCGGCCAATACGTCCCGGCACGTCGGCTGGACCTGCACGGCCTCACGAGCCGCGAAGCGCTTCACGAGGTCCGCGCCTTCATCGATCAGCATCGCGGTGCCTACCGCTGCGTCGCCATCGTCCACGGCCGAGGCAATCATTCGCCGGGTCGCGCGATCCTGAAGCGCGACACCCGCGCCTTCCTCCGCGACCACCACGCCGTCCTCGCCTACACGGACGCCCCGCGCGACGACGGCGGCAGCGGCGCCGTGTACGTGCTCCTGCGCGGCAGATAGCGGAGGGCGGGGCTCGGCTGCCCATCGCCCATCGCCCGCGCCGGCGCCCGACAGCCGTGGTCCCGTGCTGCCGATACACTGCACGCGCGCCTGCACGCCGTCCCGTCTGTTCGGTCCCGGCGGTGGGCTCGTTATGCTCCCGAGACCCACCGCCAACTGAGGAGACCTCGTCGGATGCCCGGATCGCCGTTCCCTACCCAGACGCCGTTGAACCTGGTGATGCCGATCAAGCCGGGTGCGGCACCCGCGCTGCGAGCGCTCTTGACCGGCGTCAGTGCACGGCAGGATCGCCCGGTCGAGCGCGCACTCCGCGGCCTGGGCAACGTGCATCATGCCCAGTTCGTCTTCCTCGAGCAGGACACCCGCCTCGGCGTGCTCACCTGGTACGACGGTCCATTCGACGACTACATCATCTCCTTCATCGAGCACATCGGCGGCATCTTCAACGCCATCCTGCAGTACATCGACGGCGCGGATGCGCTGGTCCCGGTCGAGCTGCACCGGGATGCGTTCCTCGCGTTCATCGCCGCGCACGATCACAAGTGCCTGCACGCCTACAGCGCGTATCCTGATGTGCGGCTCTTCGACATCAAGGACGCCCTGGGGATCCGCTGACATGGCCGACCAGCACATGCTCAGCGATCGCGACCGCAGGGACATCCAGGGCCTCGTGCTCTTCGGCACGAGTTGCCCGCTGCTCCGGTACCACTTCCTTCAGGTGGACGAACCGGTGAGCGCACGACGGTTCGTGCACTCACTGCTCGTACCGGGCGACCCGCTTCACATCAACTCCGCGGGTGTGCGCGACAAGGACGCACGGTCCGAATCGCTTGTCTACGTCGGCTTCACATGGAAAGGCCTCGCTGCGCTGGGCGTGCCGGGGGTCACGCTTCAGTCGTTCCCGGAGACTTTCCGTCAGGGCGCGAAGGCACGCGCCGCAGACCTGGGCGACACCGGGCCCAGCGCGCCCGCCCACTGGGTGTTCGACCACGACGAGGTGCACGTGGCGGTGCTGCTGTACGCCCGTCACCGTGAACAGTTCGACTCGCTGTCGGCGACGCTGGTGGCCCGCGCCGCACAGCACGGCTGCCGTGTGGTCTCCACGCTGGACGCCGAGGCCCTGCCGGACTACACGCATCCGTCCGGGCAGCACCTGACGCGACCGGTGCACTTCGGCTACAGCGACGGCATCAGCCAGCCCGACATCCTGCCCGCCACCACTCGCCGGCCGGGCACGCCGCCCGCGGTGCCACCGGGCATGTTCCTCCTCGGCAATCCCGATCCGCCGCAGGATGGTGACAGCTTCGCGGTCGCGAACCAACCGATGCCCATTCCGGCGGCGCTGTTCCGCAACGGCTCATTCGGCGCGTTCCGGATGATGGAACAGGACGTCGATGCGTATGAGGAGTTCCTGGACCGCAACGCGCCAGACGCGGCCGCCCGCGAGCTCCTGGCCGCCAAGATGTGCGGGCGGTGGCGCAATGGCGTCCCGCTCTCGCTCTCGCCGGATACCCCGAACCCCGTCCCCGCGATCCCGCGGGATCGTTTGAATGCCTACGACTACAACCCGTCGCCGGCAGCGCCGGACGCCGTTCCCGATCCGGACGGGCGTCGCTGCCCCATCGGCTCGCACGCCCGCCGATGCAACCCGCGGACGTCCGAGGTGCTCGGCGGGATGGGGCACCGCCTGCGCCTCATCCGCCGCGGCATGCCCTATGGGCCGATGTACGACCCCGCGAAGAAGCGCGACGGCGTCGCGCGCGGCATGCTCGGCCTGTTCCTCTGCGTCAGCCTGAAGGATCAGTTCGAGTTCATCATGCGGCACTGGGTGAACGATGGGATGTTTGCCCGGGGGCTGGCTGCCGCGGACAAGGACCCGATGGTCGGCGCGCAGGGGGACGGCGACCACTTCACGTGGCGGGACGACAGCGGCCGCCCGGCCTCCACCACCCCGCTCTCGCGATTCGTGACGACCCGCGCCGCCGCGTATCTGTTCTTCCCGAGCCTGACCGGGTTGCGCTACCTGTCACAGCTCCCCGATCAGGCACCAACCGAGCACCAGCGTGAGATGGTCGAGGAGGCTGTCAGCACGATTGTCCAGGGGATGCGGATGGCGATCGGCGATGGCACGACGCGCGACGCTCATACGAAGCACCACGGCCTCGTGACCGCCACCTTCACGGTGCACGGGGACGTCCCAGAGGGGCTGCGACACGGCCTCCTTGCCGAGCCGCGCAGCTACACCGCCTACATCCGCTTCTCGAACGGACGGCCCACGCCCGTGCTGCCGCCCGATGCCGCGCCGGACGTGCGAGGGATGGCGATCAAGCTGTTCGACGTGCACGGCGCCAAGGAAGCGCCGGACGAGAAGCTCACCCACGACTTCATCCTCGCCAGTCACCCGACGTTCTTCGTCCCGGACGTCTTCGGCTACGTGGACTTCCTCAAGCTCCCCTCGCTCGCCGACAAGCTGCGACTGTTCCCGGACCTGGCGAAGTCCTTCCGCAGCTTCGACAGCCCGCTGACAATCCGCTATTTCAGCCAGACGCCGTATGCCCTCGGCCCGCAGGTGGTCAAGTACATCGCGCGTCCACTCGATCCCGCGGAACAGCCCCCCCTCACGCTCACGCCGGAAGAGATGGCCGCGCGCCAGCCGGACTACCTCCGGACGGCGATGGCCGAACGCCTGGCGGCGCAGCCGGCCACGTTTGCCTTCTGCGTCCAGCTCGCGCCGGACCCGGCCGCTGCCTGTGTCGACGATGCCACGAGGCTGTGGGATTCCGAGCCGGTCCAGGTCGCCACGATCACGATCGACCCCCAGGAGTTCCGCACAGCCGCGCGCGATGCGCTCGCGGAAACCATCTCGTTCAGCCCGTGGCATTGCCTCCATGCCCATCGTCCGCTCGGCACCGTGAACCTCGCACGACGCATCGTCTATCGCGATGCCTCGGTCCTGCGCCACGCGAACCGCGCCGTGCCGGTCAGGGAGCCGGATGGGAAGGAGGACTTCTAGATCGTCGTAATGCAGGAATGCAGAAATGCGGAAGTGCACGAATGCACGAATGCAGGAATGCAGGATGCACCAAGGCGCCACCGTCGTTTGTCCGGTGCTACCCTGACCGTGTGATCGGTCGCCAGATCTCCCACTTCTACATCGTCGGCCCACTGGGGAGCGGGGGGATGGGGGACGTGTACGAGGCGCAGGACCTGCGGCTGCCGCGATCCGTCGCACTGAAGGTCCTGAAGCCATCGCTGCTCGAGAACGTCACGGCCCAACGGCGCTTCGATCGCGAAGCCCGGCTGGCGGCATCGCTCAATCACCCGAACATCTGCACCATCTTCGACATCGGCCAGGCGGACGGCCTGTCGTTCATGGCCATGGAACTGCTCGACGGCGAAAGCCTCAAGCAGCGGCTGCGAAACGGGCCCCTCTCGCTGCCCACGCTGCTCGATATCGCGGTCGACGTCACCAAGGCCCTGTCGGTCGCGCACCTCGCCGACATCATTCATCGCGACATCACGCCCGGGAACATCTTCCTCACCAGTGCAGGGCCGGCCAAGCTGCTCGACTTCGGGCTCGCGAAAGCCATCGTCCCGCAGGACGACGAGCTGGACGATGCGACCACCGAGGCGGTGACTGATGTGGGGGTCGTCCCCGGGACGGTCCACTACCTGTCGCCTGAACAGCTCCTGAACCGCTCGATCGATCGACGGTCGGACCTGTGGGCCCTCGGCGCGGTCCTGTATCACGCGGCGACCGGGTCCCGCCCATTCGACGCGCGGACCAAGACCGATGTGATCACGCAGATCCTCAGCCGCGCTCCGCTCCCCCCGCGACGTCTGACGCCGACGCTGCCGGAGGAATTCGAGCAGGTGGTCATGCGCCTGCTGGCGGCGGATCCCGAGCAGCGCTACCAGCGCGCGGCCGACCTGCTGAAAGACCTGCAGACGCTTCGCGCCGCGCGCCAGCCAGTGGTCGCACGCCCTGCGCGTCGTCAGGCGAACATGTCCCTGGCGGTGCTCCCCTTCACGATTGCAGGCACCGAATCAGAGCTGCTCCGGAACTTCCGCGACGGGCTGATGGCGGATACGGCGTGGGCGCTGCAGCAGGTGCCCGGCATCAGGGTCGCCTCACGAACGTCGACCGAAAGCGTGCGAGGGCTGCCGGTGCCAGCGGTCGGCGAACGTATCGGCGTCGATCACGTGCTCGAAGGCAGCGTGCAGGCCGCCGGTCCGCGTTTCCGCGTCGTCGCAGGCCTCGTGTCGACGAGCACGGAGGAGCGGCTCCGGATGCCGCTGCGGATCGACGTGCCGGCGGGCGACGTGCTGTCCGCCCAGGACGAAGCGGTGCGACAGATCACGGCGGCCGTCCGATCGACTGCCACGCGGTCCACGTCGGCCATGACGAGCAGCCCGGACGCCTATGCGGAATACCAGCGGGGGCTCCACGCGCAGCGCGACGTCTTCAACGGCACATGGACGACGGTCATCGAGCACGCAACGCGGGCGACCGATCTGGATCCCGCGTTCGCCCCTGCGCACGTGCTGCTCGCGGACACCTACAACTCACTCGGCCTGCTGTCGTTCATGAAGCCGCGAGTGGCCTTCCAGAAGGCACGGCTCGCCGCGGAACGTGCGCTGGCCATCGACCCGGACCTCGCATCGGCGCATGCGGCGCTCGGGCTCGTCCGGTTCGGCGATGACTGGGACTGGAATGCGTCGGAGGCACACTTCCGCCGGGCGCTCGACATCGACCCCGACCTCGCAAGCGCGCGCGTGCACTACAGCTGGCTGCTGATGCTGCTCGGCCGCGAGTCGGCTGCGCTTGCCGAAGCGACGCGCGCCGTGGCGACATGGCGGACGCGCTTCATCGTCTCGGCGGCGGCCGTCACGTACTTCCTCGCGAACCGGTACGACGACGCGATCGGGTTGTGCGACGAAGCGCTCGAGGGCCAGCCCGACTACCTCTTTGCGGTCTACCAGCGCGCGCAGTGCTTCCACATGAAGGGGATGTATCCGACGGCCCACGCGGAGCTCGAACGCGGAGCCCACATCGGCGGACGCGCCCCGTTCTACATCGCCCTGCTCGGCAAGAGCTACGGCGAGGCAGGCATGCGCGACAAGGCGCTGGCCATCGTGCGCGAACTCGACGAGATGCAGCACCGCCGATACGTGGCGCCGCACTGCTACGTGTACGTCTATTACGGGCTGGGTGAGCGGGAACGGGCGCTGCTGCACCAGGAGGACGCGTACCGCGACGGCGGGCAGCCGCTCAACTACCTGTCCCCGTTCATCAGGAACCTGTTCTCGCTGGATCCGACGCACCGCGAT
The DNA here is from genome assembly GCA_018268955.1 of Acidobacteriota bacterium. GTDB lineage: Bacteria > Acidobacteriota > Vicinamibacteria > Vicinamibacterales > CAVVIG01 > CAVVIG01. Next base: position 261,885 of record JAFDVO010000018.1, read on the forward strand.
CGGCTGCGCCAGATGCGGCTCACGGTGTAGCGGTGCCGTCGAGCCCGATGGCCGCGGCCAGCCGCTTGACGGCGCGGCTGACCATCATGCGCGCGGCGTCCGGGCTCGACTTCCCGAGCTTCTGCGCGATGACCTCGAACGAGTGGCGATGTTCGAGGCGGAAGATGATCGCCATGCGCTCGGCCGGCTTCAACGTCCGCAGCCCCGCCAGGTACCGCTCCGACCGCTCCTTGAGGATCAGCTCCTCGAGCGGCGAGTACCCGTCGTCGTAGACCGCCTCCGGCAGTTCCTGCGTGACACCTCGGCGCGACACACGGCGGACCTCGTCGCGAATCCGGTTGCGCACCGACTCGCGCAGGTACTTCTGCATGCCGTCGACCGAGCGGTGCTCGAAGTGCTCGACCCGGGCGAGTGCGCGGACCACCGCGTCCTGGACCACGTCTTCGGTGTTCGCCGCGTCGCGCGCGTAGTTCGGCAGGCGGCCGCGAGCCCAGCGCCGCAGGGGTCCGACCGTCCGCTCGATCAGGACGCGGGCCGCGGCACCATCGCCCTGCCGTGCCCGCTCGAGCACATCCAGCGTCGAATCACAGTCGGCTGCGTCGTCGGGCCCAACCTCTGCCGTTGGGTCCTCTGGTGCGTTCCCGTCCTCCGTCGCCACGTCCGTCCTATCCCCTGGGAGCCGTCGCGATCTTAGCGCGGATCCGCCGGCTTCCCGACACTACTGCGCCGCGGGCAGCGACCGAGTCAGCACATCGACGGGCGCCGGGAATCCGGCAGGGGCGGAAACCCGCCGCAGAAAACACGCGCGTTTCCCGCCGAGCCGCATCGGCATGTCCATCGCATTGGCTTCCTGCAGCATGGCACCTGCAGCAGCAACGGCCGCGCGCACGCCGGTCGACAATCGCATGAAGATGCTCGATGCGGCAATGAAGCGCCATCGGCATCAGCCGGACTCCCTCATCGAGATCCTCCACACGGCGCAGGAACTCTTCGGGTACCTCGACGTGCAGTGCCTGAAGTACGTCGGGCACGCGTTGAAGGTGCCGCCGAGCCGTGTCTACGGCGTGGCGACCTTCTACAACATCTTCTCGTTGAAGCCGCGGGGTGCGCACACCTGCGTGGTGTGCCTGGGCACCGCGTGCTACGTGAAGGGTACGGCCGCCATCCTCGCAGCGATCGAGCGCGACCAGCACGTCGAGGTCGGCGGGACGACCCCGGATGGCCAGGTGTCACTGGTCACGGCGCGCTGCCTCGGGGCCTGCGGCCTGGCGCCAGCCCTGGTGCTCGACAACGAAATTCACGGCGCGATGACGCCCGAGACGGCGCTCGCGCGGATCAAGGCGTGGACCGATCATGATCGTGGATGACATCGCCGCGGTGCGTGACCGCGAACATGCCGCGCGTGCCGCGCAGAAGGCGCGCATTGCGGTCTGCTCGGCCGCTGGCTGCCTCTCGACCGGCGGCAGCGCCGTCAAGGACGCGCTGACCGCGGCCGTTGCGGAACAGGGCGCAGGAACCGACGTGCGGGTGCTTGGCACTGGCTGCCTTGGCCTGTGCCACGCGGGTCCGCTCGTCCGCGTGGATGCGCAGGACGCCGCTCCGGCAATGTTCGAGCACGTCACGCCGGCGCTGGCCGTCGCGATTGTCAGCGGGGTGGTCGGCGGCGCACTCCCTGCCGAGCAGCGCTGCGACCTGACACAACCGTTCTTCACGCGCCAGCACCGCATCGTGACGAGCGATGCGGGCGTCGTGGACGCCGAACGTATCGAGGACTACCTCGCCGCCAACGGCTACGCGGCGCTGGAGAAGGTGCTCACGGAGATGCGCCCCGAGGAGGTCGTGCGCGAGATCTCGGCGAGCGGCCTGCGCGGTCGCGGGGGCGCCGGGTATCCCACCGGGCTGAAGTGGAGCACCGTGGCGAAGGCGCAGGGACCCGGCAAGTTCGTCGTGTGCAACGCCGACGAAGGCGACCCCGGCGCGTTCATGGACCGCAGCGTGCTCGAAGGCGATCCGCACCGGGTGCTCGAAGGCATGGCCATCGCGGCATTCGCCGTCGGCGCCGAGCAGGGCTACATCTACGTGCGCGGTGAGTACCCGCTGGCGATCACCCGCCTGAAGACCGCGATCCGCCAGGCCGAGCGCATGCAACTGCTCGGGCACCGCATCCTGGACACGCAGTTCAACTTCCGGATCGACATCCGCATCGGTGCGGGCGCCTTCGTCTGCGGTGAGGAGACCGCGCTCATCTCCTCGATCGAGGGCAAGCGCGGCACCCCGCGCCCGCGTCCGCCCTTCCCCGCCGAGGCCGGGCTCTGGGGTCGTCCTACGCTCATCAACAACGTGGAGACCTACGCCAACATCGCGCCGATCATCCTGGCGGGGGGCTCGCGATTCGCGACGCTCGGCACCGAGCACAGCAAGGGGACGAAGGTCTTCGCGCTCGCCGGCCGCATCGTCAACACCGGCCTCGTCGAAGTGCCGATGGGCATTCCGCTCAGGGAGATCATCTACGACATCGGCGGCGGCATCCCGGACGGCCGCACGTTCAAGGCGGCCCAGACCGGAGGCCCCTCCGGCGGCTGCATACCGGCGGCGCACCTCGATCTACCGGTGGACTACGAAGCACTCGCGGGCATCGGCTCGATCATGGGCTCCGGCGGCCTCATCGTGATGGACGAGACCTCGTGCATGGTCGACGTCGCGCGCTACTTCATGGAGTTCTGCCGCGATGAGTCGTGCGGCAAGTGCATCCCGTGCCGCGCGGGCACCGTGCAGATGCACGAGATCCTCCTGAAGATGACGCGCGGCACGGCCGACGAGCGCGACCTCGGCCTGCTCGAGCAGCTCGCCGAACTGGTCACCCGCACGAGCCTGTGCGGGCTGGGCCAGACCGCGGCCAACCCGGTGATGAGCACGCTGCACCACTTCCGTGAGGAGTACATGGCCCACATCCGCGACAAGGTCTGCCCCGCTGGTGTCTGCCCGATGCATGCGGAGGACCGGCCATGAGCGTCACCACACTGACCATCAACGGGCGTCTGGTGTCGGCCGCGGAGGGCGCCTCAATCCTCGACGTCGCGCGCGAACACGACATCCACATCCCGACGCTCTGCCACCTTGACGGCCTCTCCGAACACGGTGCGTGCCGGCTCTGCCTCGTGGAAGTGGCTGGCTCCTCGAAACTGCAGGCCGCGTGCATGACGAAGGCGGTGGAGGGGATGGTGGTCACCACCGACTCGGAACGGCTGCGGACCTACAGGCGGCAGATCGTCGAGCTGTTGCTGGCCGAACGCAACCATGTCTGCTCGGTCTGCGTCGCCAACCGCGCATGCGAACTGCAGGACCTCGCGGTGTCCATGGGGCTTCATCACGTGCGCTACGAGCCGCAGGCGCCGCAGCTCGCGATGGACGCATCGCACCCACGCTGGATCATCGACCACAACCGCTGTGTCCTCTGCACGAGGTGCGTGCGCGTCTGTGACGAGATCGAAGGCGCCCACACATGGGACGTGATGGGCCGTGGCCGCCAGACGCTGGTCATCAGCGACATGAACGAGCCCTGGGGCGACTCGGCATCGTGCACGAGCTGCGGCAAGTGCGTCCGTGTCTGCCCAACTGGGGCGCTGTTCGAGAAGGGTGCGGTCGCAACGAACAAGGACCCGCACTTTGTGACGTACCTGCGGATGGCACGGGAGCAGAAGCTGTGGAACCGGTAACACGCCCACGCGTGGCAACTGTCTGGCTCGGGGGCTGCTCAGGCTGCCACATGTCGCTGCTGGACATGGACGAGCGCCTGCTGGACCTCGCGAGCCTGATTGACCTGGTCTACAGCCCCATCATGGACGTGAAGGAGTTCCCCGAGGGGGTCGACATCACGCTCGTGGAGGGTGCTGTCGCGAACGAGGACAACGCACGCATGCTCCGGCTCGTTCGCGAGCGGACCGACGTGCTCGTGGCGTTCGGCGACTGCGCGGTCGCCGGCAACGTCACCGCCCTCCGGAATCCCATTGCCAACCCGCTGCCGGTGCTGCAGCGTTCCTACGGCCCCGACCCGTCGCGCATGCCGGGGCTGCACACGCCGGACGCGGAGGTTCCGCCGCTCGTGACGAAGGTCGAGAACCTGCGCGCGCTCGTGCGGGTCGACTACTACCTCCCGGGGTGCCCGCCTTCCGCGGACCTGATCTTCTTCGTGCTGAGCGAGCTGGTCGCCGGGCGCACCCTGAACCTCCAGAGCCGCGCCACGCTCGGATGAAAGCGGAGACCATGGCTCAGACGATCACGATCGAACCGGTGTCCCGCGTCGAGGGGCACGCGAAGATCACGATTCACCTCGGACCTGACGGACAGGTGCAGGACGCCCGCTTCCATGTCCTCGAGTTCAGGGGCTTCGAGAAGTTCTGCGAGGGGCGCCACTTCCAGGAGATGCCGGCGATCACGTCACGCGTGTGCGGTATCTGCCCTGTGAGCCACATGCTCGCGTCGGCTGACGCCGGCGACCGGCTGCTCGCGGTCGAGATTCCCGATACCGCCCTGCGCCTCCGCCGCGTGGTCAATCTCGCGCAGATCGTGCAGTCGCACGCCCTGAGCTTCTTCTACCTGTCGTCACCGGACCTGCTCCTGGGGTACGACGCCCCGCCAGCCGCGCGGAACGTCCTCGGCCTGGCCGCCGCGCATCCCGAGATCGCGCGGCGAGGCATCCGTCTCCGGCAGTTCGGCCAGACCGCCATCGAGCTGATCGCCGGCAAGCGGATCCACGCGTCGTGGGCGATCGCGGGTGGCGTGAACGCGTCCTTGAGTGCGGCGGCACGCGATCAGATTCTCGCGGCGCTGCCGGAGGCCATCGAAACCGCCAGGCTCACGCTCGACTGGTTCCGCGCGTCGCTGCCCTCCCACGATGAGGAGGCGCGCACGTTCGGCCACTTCCCCACGCTCTTCATGGGGATGGTCACGCCCGACGGTTCGCTGGAATCGTACGGCGGCCGCCTGCGCATCATCGACGCGCACGGGCGACTGGTCGCGGACCAGCTCGATGCTGCCCAGGCCAGGGTGCTGCTCGGCGAGCGGGTCGAACCCTGGAGCTACCTCAAGTCGCCCTTCCTCAAGGCACTCGGCCCAGACGAGGGAGCGTACCGCGTCGGGCCGCTGGCCCGGCTTAACGTCGCGCAACGATGCGGGACGCCGCTCGCGGATGAAGAGTTCGCGAGGTTCAGGTCTCTGTCCGCGGGCCCCGTGCTCGGCTCGTTCCATTACCACTACGCGCGGCTGATCGAGATCCTCTTCGGCCTCGAGCGCATCGGCGAACTACTCGACGACCCGTCGTGCCTGTCGACAGACGTGCTGGCGCGCGCGAGTCGCAACCGGCTGCGCGGCATCGGCATGTCGGAGGCCCCGCGAGGCACGCTCTTCCACGACTACACCGTGGACGAGGACGGCCTGCTGACATCAGTCGACCTCCTGATCGCCACTGGCCAGAACAACCTCGCGATGAACCGCGCGGTTACGCAGATCGCGAAGGCCTATCTCCACGCGGACCGGCTGGACGAAGGGCTGCTCAACCGGGTGGAGGCAGGCATCCGGGCATTCGACCCGTGCCTCAGTTGCTCGACGCACGCGGCCGGCACCATGCCGCTCGTCGTCGAGGTGCATGACGTGAACGGCGCGACCATCGGCCGCATCGATCGCCGCGCATGACGCTCGTCCTCGCCTTCGGCAACCCGTTGCGCGGAGACGACGGCGTCGGGCCGGAGGTCGGCCGCCGAGTGGCAGCCACGGGGGCGGTGGTCGAGGTCGTCACGCCGCTCCAATTGCTGCCTGAGCACGCCGCGCAGGTCGCCGCGGCGGACCGCGTCATCTTCGTCGATGCCGCTGTCGGGCGCCAGGCTGGCGAGGTCGTTACAATCGCCCTGCAGGCTGCGCCGACAGTCCGCGTCGATCACGCGCTCACGCCAGCCGCCATCCTCACGCTCGCACGGGATCTCTACGACGCCAGGCCGCCCGCGTGGATTGTCCAGGTCCACGCCGCGCACTTCACCACCGGCGCGCCCCTGTCTGCAGCGGTCGCCGCCGCCATCCCCCGAGCCATCAACGCCGTCCTGGCACTGCTGCCGCAGCCCCACCACACGCCGCCTCGCTGACGCCACACGACAGCCCGCGCGCCGCGCCCGTGTGCGTTCCAGCGTTTTAGCGTTCTAGCATTTCTGCATTTCTGCATTGCTGCATTGCTGCATTGCTGCATTTCAGGATTGCTGCACTGCCACCGTGGTGCCTGCGCTCCGTGCTATGTTGGCCGCAGGTTCAAGAAGGAGCACACGTCGATGAGCTTTGCCCGTCGCACGACGTTCGCCGCGCTGGCTGTCGCCATCCTGGCGGTTCTTCCGGCGGCTGCCCAGTGGCAGCCGGTCGACCGCCTCAGCCCCGACATCGTCTACCGCATCAAGGACGAGGGGCTGCAGCGATCGAAGGTGATGGAGATCGCGAGCTACCTCACGGATGTGTACGGCCCGCGACTGGCCGGGTCACCGGATTACAAGGAAGGCGCCGAGTGGGCGCAGAAGACCCTGCGTGAGTGGGGCCTGGCGAACGTGCACACCGAGAGCTTCGCGTTCGGGCGTGGGTGGCAGAACCGCAGGATGTTCGCGCAGGCGCTGACGCCCCGGAACTATCCACTCATCGCGTACCCGAAAGCGTGGACCCCAGGGACGAACGGGCTCGTCAGCGGTGACGCAGCGCTCGTGTTCATCGACGCGGAGTCCGACCTCGCCATGTACCGGGGCAAGCTGCGCGGCAAGTTCGTGCTCGCGACGCGTCCGCGGGACCTTGCGCCGCGGTTCCAGCCACAGGCGGAACGCTATACGGACAGCCAGCTGGCGGACCTGGAGAAGATGCCGCAACGCCGCAGCGTCCCCGCGCCACTCGGCGTGACGGCGGCGAGCTTTCAGGCCCAGCGCGAACTGCAGACGAAGATTGCGAAGTTCTGGATCGACGAGGGCGTGGCCGCCGTGCTCGAGCCGAGCCGCGGGGATGGTGGAGGCACGCTGTTCGTCCAGAGCGGCGGCTCGCGCAATCCGAGCGACCCACCGGTCGTCGCCCAGGTGGTGCTCGCCACGGAGCACTACAACCGCATCGCGCGCACGCTGGAGAAGAAGATTCCGGTGACGCTGCAGATGGACATCGACAACCAGTTCCTCGATGCCGATCAGAACAGCTTCAACGTGCTCGCCGAGCTTCCGGGCACCGACAAAGCGGACGAGGTCGTCATGCTCGGTGCGCACTTCGATTCCTGGCACACCGGCACCAGCGCCACAGACAATGCGGCAGGTTCGGCCGTGATGATGGAGGCCATGCGCATCCTGAAGGCAAGCGGCATCCCGCTGCGACGGACCGTGCGTCTCGGACTCTGGGGCGCGGAAGAGGAAGGGCTGGTCGGCTCCCGCGCCTACGTCAAGGAGCACTTCGGCGATACGGCGACGATGCAGCTGAAGCCGGAGCAGGCGAAGCTGTCGGGGTACTTCAACGTGGACAACGGCACGGGGCAGATCCGCGGCGTGTACCTGCAGGGCAACGAAGCGATTGGCCCGATCTTCACGTCCTGGATGGAGCCGTTCCACAACATGGGCATGAAGACCGTCACCATCCGCAACACCGGCGGCACGGATCACCAGGCGTTCGACGCGATCGGCATCCCTGGCTTCCAGTTCATCCAGGACGATCTCGAGTACGACACCCGCACGCACCACTCGAACATGGACACGTACGAGCGGCTCCAGCCGCAGGACCTCATGCAGAACGCCGTGATCGTCGCCTCCTTCGTGGCGCAGGCGGCGAATCGCGATCAGATGCTGCCGCGGAAGCCGCTGCCACGGCCGAACCCGGCGGGACGTTAGGGGGACGTAGGACGCAAGAAGCTCGACGTCAGAACTCAGCCTTTCACGACGTACTGCTTCTTCAGCAACAGGTCGCGGAGCCGCTCGCGGTGTTCGCCCTGCAGCTCGATCGTGCCGTCCTTGACGGCGCCGCCGGTGCCGCAGGCGCGCTTCAACTCCGCGCAGAGCTCCTTCAGAAACGCCTCATCGAGCGGAAGGCCGTCGACGACCGTGACGGTCTTCCCTCCTCGTCCAGCCTTCTCCATCCGCAGCTTCGCGACGATCTTCGCCGGCAGCGCTGAGTGTGGCGCGGCCTGCGTTCGGCTGCACGTGCAGCGGCTCGACGGCCAGCCGCACCTGGGGCACGTCTGGTCCCCCGTCGAGTACACCAGGCGGGCGTTGCGCTCGCTCACGACCGTGCTCCGAGGTCCACGTGCCGCAGTTCGCGGAACTGACGGCTCAGCTCGCCACGCATGTCCGGGTGCGCAATGGAGATCAGCAGCTCGGCCCGCTCACGCAGGCTGCGGCCGAACAGGTTCACGGCGCCGTACTCCGTCGCGATCCAGTGGACGTGGCCGCGGGTCGTCACCACGCCGGCCCCGGGCTTGAGCGAGGGCACGATGCGTGAGAGCGTGCCGTTCTTCGCGGTCGCGGGCAGCGCGATCACCGGGACGCCTTCGCGCGAGAGAGCCGCGCCGCGGATGAAGTCCATCTGGCCGCCGATGCCCGAATAGATCCGGTAGCCGATGGAATCGGCGCAGACCTGTCCTGTCAGGTCGACCTCGAGGGCCGAGTTGATGGCGACAACGCGATCGTTCTTCCGGATCAGCGCCGTGTCGTTCGTGCGGTCGCACGGATGGAATTCGATGAACGGGTTGTCGTTCACGAAGTCGAACAGCGCATGCGAGCCATTCACGAAGCTGGTCACCGTACGCCCCTTGTGGACGTGCTTCAGCCGGTTGCTCACGACGCCGCTCTTGATCAGCGCCATCACGCCGTCGGAGAACATCTCCGTGTGGATGCCGAGATCCTCCTTGTCGGTGAGGCGGCGCAGCACCGCATCCGGAATCGCGCCAATCCCCATCTGGAGCGTGGCACCGTCGGGCACCAGCGCAGCGACGTGCGCACCGATCTGGTCCTCGACGGCGTTCGGCTCAGCGGGGGGATGGGCGTGCAGCGGATGGTTGGTGTGGATGAATCGCGTCAGCGCGCTGAAGGGCACGAGCGTGTTGCCGTGCGTGCGCGGCATCTGCTCGTTGATTTCCCCGACGACCATGCGTGCCGAGCGAGAGGCGGCGAGAGCCGCGTCGACCGATGTGCCCAGCGTGCAGTAGCCGTGGCGATCGGGCGGCGAGAGCTGCAGGAAGGCCACGTCGAGCGGGATCAGGCCTGACTCGAACAGCGAGGGAATATCGGAGAGGAACACCGGCATGAAGTCGGCCCGCCCGGCGTCGATGGCGGCGCGCAGCGGCTGCCCGGTGAACAGCGACACGGACAGGAAGCGGCCTTCCTGCCCGGGCTCGGCGAACGGGGCGGGCCCTGCGGTATGCAGGTGGTAGATCGTGACGTTCTCGAGATCGGTACGTCGGGTCAGCGCGTCGACGAGCGTCGTCGGCGTGGCGGCTGCGCCGTGGATGAAGATGCGCATGCCGCTCTGTACGCAGGCCACCGCCTCGTCGGGGCTGGTGGCTCCAAGGGTCCAGTCGGCGGTCATGATGCGAGTGTACCAGCCGACCGGACGCCAACCTACCCAGCCGCTACACCTCGAGCTGACGCACGGGACGGATCTCGATGCTGCCGACGCGAGCCGGCGGGATCTTCGCGGCGAGTTCGAGCGCCTCGTCGAGGTTGGCGGCGTCGATCAGGTAGAACCCGGCGAGCTGCTCCTTGGTTTCGGCGAAGGGCCCGTCGGTGATCGAACGCTGGCCGTCGCGAATCCGCAAGGTCGTTGCGGTCTCGATCGGCTGCAGCGCCTCGGCGGCGACCAGCACGCCACGGTCGCGCATGCCGTTTCCGCACGCCATGCACTCGGCGTCATCAACGGCCCTCAGCTTCTCGGCTTCCAGGTAGACAAGACACAGGTATTTCATACGGGACACTTCGTGAGTTGGTGAGTTGGTGAGTTGGTGACCGGTCGGGACTCGGGACTCGGAATCGGGACCTCGCACGTTGTGCGCTGTGGCGTTCTGCTTTGGTGCATCACTCCATTTCCACCCGCAGTTCCCCATTCCCGCCGTGCCCTTTACGCGTTGTTGCGTTGCTGCGTTATTGCGTTATTGCGTTGCTGCATTGTTGCGTTGCTGCATTGTTGCGTTGTCGCGTTGCTGCATTCCTGGCTCACTGCTCCCCCCTCGCCATCTGGTCGATCCGGCGCTCCAGAAATCGACGCTCCGGCTCCTGCTTCGTCAGGCTGAGTGCGCGCGTGTAGGCCTCGTGCGCGTCGCTCCAGCGTTCGAGGCGTCGCAGGAGGTCCGCGCGTGCGGCGTGAAGGAGGCGGTAGTCCGCGAGCTCACCGCGTGCGAGCATCGCGTCGAGAATCGACAGGCCGGCGGCCGGGCCGTCCCGCATGGCCACAGCCACGGCGCGATTCAGCCGGACGACGGCCGAGGGTTCGACCCGCACGAGGACGTTGTAAAGGCCGACGATCTCGGCCCAGTCGGTGGCTGCCGCGGTTGGCGCGTCCGCGTGGACGGCGGCAATGGCCGCCTGAATCGTATAGGGCCCGATACGCCTCGACCCCAGCGCCTGCTGGACCAGCTGCACGCCCTCGGCGATCTGCGCACGATCCCAGAGGCTGCGGTCCTGCTGCTCGAGCAGCACCACGTCCCCACTCGCGTCGACGCGCGCCTGGCGGCGAGATTCGTGCAGCAGCATCAACGCCAGCAATCCCTGCGCCTCGGGTTCCGGCAGCAGGTCGACCAGCAGACGACCGAGCCGTATCGCCTCGCGCGCCAGGTCGTGCCTGATCAGTGCCGGGCCTGACGAAGCCGTGTAGCCCTCGTTGAACACGAGGTAGATCACGCGCAGGACCGCGTCGAGCCGTTGGGGAAGCTGGGTTCGACCGGGAACCTCGTAGGGAATCCGCGCCGCCCGAATCTTCCCCTTGGCCCGCACGATGCGCTGCGCGAGCGTCGGTGCCGGCGTCAGGAACGCACGGGCGATCTCCTCGGTGGTGAGCCCGCACACTTCCCGAAGCGTCAGCGCAATCTGCGCGTCCGGCGACAGGGCGGGATGGCAACAGGTAAAGATCAGCCGGAGCTGGTCGTCCGCGACGCTCTCCGCGTCCGCCCACGTCAGCGGATCGGCCGCGACGACGGCGGACGGGTCGCCAAGCGTGTCGAGCGGGTCGAATCGCTTCTGACGCCTGATCGCGTCAATGGCCTTGAAACGTCCCGCCGACACCAGCCACGCCCGCGGGTTCGCCGGCACGCCGTCGACAGGCCACTGCTCCAGCGCCGCCCGAAACGCCTCGTGCAGCGCCTCCTCCGCCCGATCGAAATCCCCAAGCAGCCGGATCAGCGTCGCCAGGACACGCCGCGACTCCGCTTCGTAGATGGCCTCGATGCGCGATGCAATCTCAGTCACGGCCAGACTGTCCCGCCCCCCCGCGTCCCCCAACCTCCAACCTCCAACCTCCAACCTCCGCCTTCTACCCTCTGCCCTCCGCCCTCTCCCCCCGACCTCTGTGCAACCGGAAACATAG
>JAFDVO010000019.1:0-121 GCA_018268955.1 Acidobacteriota bacterium
CTCGTTCGGCGACTACTTCAAGGCGGAGGCGATCGAGTTTGCCTGGCGGATGCTGACGGAGGTCTGGAAGATGCCAGCCGATCGGCTGGTCGTCTCGATCTTCAAGGGTGAGAACGGCATC
>JAFDVO010000019.1:190-69734 GCA_018268955.1 Acidobacteriota bacterium
ATGGGCGAGACCGGCCCGTGCGGCCGCTGCTCAGAGATCTACTTCGTCCGCGGAACCGGTACCGACCCGGAAATCGAGATCTGGAACAACGTGTTCATGGAGTTCGAGCGGAGCGCCGACGGCACGCTCACGCCGCTGCCGGCCCCCTGCATCGACACCGGCATGGGGCTCGAGCGCATCACCGCGGTGCTCCAGAACAAGCAGTCCAACTACGACACCGACCTGTTCATGCCGCTGCTCACGCGCGTTGGTGAACTGGCCGGCGTGAAGTACGGCGACAACGACCAGACCGACATCTCCATGCGCGTCGTTGCCGATCACTCGCGTGCCACCACATTCCTGATCGCTGACGGCGTCATCCCCTCGAACGAGTGGCGCGGGTACGTGCTTCGCAAGATCATGCGGCGCGCCATGCGCCACGGGAAGCACCTCGGGCTCACCGAACCGTTCCTCCACGAGATGGTCGCCGTCCTGGCGCGCGAGATGGGCGACGCCTACCCTGAACTGCGCACCAACCGCGACATGATCGAGAAGACGATCACCGCGGAAGAGAACCGCTTCGATGCGGTGCTCAAGGACGGCCTGCCCCGCCTCGAAACGGAAATCACGAAGGCGCTCGAATCCAGCGCCCGCACGCTTCCGGGAGATGTTGCCTTCCGCCTGTACGACACCTTCGGCGTGCCGTACGACTTCATCGAGGACACGGCCGCCACACGAGGCGCCTCGGTGGATCGCGAGGCGTTCGAGCGCGCGATGGAAGGCCAGCGCGACAAGGCGCGTGCGCAGAGTGCGTTCGGCGGCGGCAAGAAGGGACAGGAGTTCGCTGTCGCAGACGATGCGGCGCTGTCGGGCGTCGGCGATCAGTTCGAGGGCTACACCTCCACCACCGTGAGCGGTGTCCCCGTTGTCGCGCTGTTCGACGAGGGCCGGCAGCCGGTGGACTCCCTCGCGGCCGGCGCAACTGGGTTTGTCGCCCTCGCGAAGACGCCGTTCTACCTCGAAGCGGGCGGTCAGGTCTCCGACTCGGGGCTGATCATCAACGAGGCGACCGGCATGTCGGCGAGGGTCGAAGGGCTCGCGCGCATCCGGCAGGGGCTGCCGAGGGCGCATCGCGTCCGGGTCGAGAGCGGCACGCTGGCGATCCGCGACATCGTGACCGCGCAGGTGGACAGCGAGCTGCGCAACGCCACACGACGGAATCACACCGCCACGCATCTGCTGCATGCGGCGCTCCGCCAGGTGCTCGGGACGCACGTGAAGCAGGCCGGCTCGCTCGTTGCGCCGGACCGCCTGCGGTTCGACTTCGTCCACTTCCAGCCGGTCACACGCGAGGAACTGGATCGGATCGAGCGGATCGTCAACGAGCAGATCGTGAAGAACACCGCGGTGAGCACGGAGGTCCGCTCCACCGAGGACGCCATCGCGTCGGGCGCCATGGCACTCTTCGGCGAGAAGTACGGCGATCGCGTGCGCGTCGTCAGCGTGCCTGGCTTCAGCGTGGAACTGTGCGGCGGCACGCACGTGTCAGCCACGGGCGACATCGGATCGTTCCAGATCGTCGCAGAGAGTGGTGTGGCCGCAGGCGTGCGACGTATCGAGGCGATTACCGGGATGGGCGCGGTGGCGCACATGCAGGAACAGCGCGCGGCGCTCCAGCGCATCGTCGACGCCCTGCACGCGAGCCCGGATGTCGCGGTTGAAACGATCGAGCGCCTGCAGACCGACGCGAAGAAAGCACAGCGCGAGATCTCGCAGCTCAAGACGAAGCTCGCGATGGGCGGCGGTGCCGCCGGCGCCGCTGGCGATCAGCCAACCGACGTGAACGGCGTGAGGCTCATTCGCAAGAGGGTGGCGGACCTCGACAAGGACGCGCTCCGGGGGCTGGCTGACTCGCTCAAGTCAGGGGTCGGCAGCGGCGTCGTCGTCATCGCGTCCGAGAACGACGGCAAGGTGCAGATGGTCGTCGCGGTCACGCCCGATCTCACCGCGAAGGTGAAGGCCGGCGCGATGGTGAAGGCGCTCGCGCCAATCGTCGGCGGTGGCGGAGGGGGCAGGCCCGACTTCGCCGAAGCCGGCGGCAAGCTGCCCGAGAAGATCGACGAGATGCTCGCCGCGGCACCCGACGCACTCAAGTCGCTCCTCTAACTGCGTCGGCACGCTCCACCACGGGGACGCACGTCGTTCTGACTTCTGACTTGCGAGTTCCGGATTGGGAACGCTGCACGCTTGTGCACGCGAACTTCTGACCGGCGCTGCTCAGCCGTCACCCTCTGGCCGATACCTCCGTCAGAGTGGTGTTCCGGCTCCTACCCCTGTCGTCGGCCGCCATGGTCCGTGTGAGCGCGGCCATGCTTGCGGTGATGGCGTTCAGCAGGCCCGCGTTCGCTCAGATCTACAGCTGGGTCGATGAACACGGCACCCTCGTCGTCTCCAACGTGGCGAGGGGCACGAACACCGGCGTCGCTTCCTACGAAGTCCCCGAAACCGAAGGCATCCGCACCACCCGCTACGTGGCGCCCGAGAAGTCCCGCGCATTCGACGACCTCATCGACGAGCACGCGTCGCGCCACGGCATTCGCAAGGACCTGGTGCGCGCCGTCATCCAGGTGGAGTCCGGCTTCAACCCGCGCGCGATTTCGAACAAGGGGGCCATGGGGCTGATGCAGCTCATGCCCGCCACCGCCCGACAGCTCGGTGTGGCCAACCCGTTCGATCCCGACCAGAACGTCCGCGGAGGCGTGGCGTACCTGCGCCAGTTGCTGGATCGCTACGATGGCGATGAACGGCTCGCGCTCGCGGCCTACAACGCCGGACCAGGAGCCGTCGACAGCCACGGCCAGACCGTCCCACCCTACAGCGAGACGCGCGACTACGTATCAAAGGTCAAGAAGCTCGCTGGCTCACGCGCCGCGACGTCCTCGTCCTCGACCGGCCGGACCCGGATCTACCGCATCGTCGAGGTGATCGATGGACGCGAGGTGACCCGGTACACAGACACCGCGCCGGCAGACCACTGACGGCCAGGCTGAAGCCTGGCCGCTACGACTGCCTGGCCCTGGCCGCGACGACCGCGTTGCCCTGGCCGCTACGACTGCCTGGCCCTGGCCTTGACGATTGCGTGGCCGTAGGCCGTGACGAGCGCGTTGCCCTGGCCGCTACGACTGCCTGGCCCTGGCCGCGACGATTGCGTGGCTGCAGGCCGCGACGATTGCGTGGCCGCAGACCGCTACGATTGCGTGGCCTTGGCCGCGACGGACGCGGCGTCCGCCCGAAGCCGACCACGCCTGGAGCCTGGAGCCGAGAGCCCGGAGCCGAGCGCCTACGGCCCAGCGTCCAGCGCCCGGTGCCGGCGCCAGCGCCTTGCGTCTTGCGTCTTGCGCTTTGCATTTTGCGTTCTGCGTTCTGCGTCCTGCGTTGTGTGCCTTGCGCGTGGTGTGGCGCCGTCAGTCAGGCCTCTCGATACTCGTAATCTCGAGCCGGTCGTACACGCGGCCGAGCACCTCGGTCGCCACCCACACCTCCCCCATCACGATCGTCATCGTCACGACCGCCCCAATCGGAAGCACGAGCGACCCGATGAATGGACGGGCCACCCAGGACAGCCCGGCGACGACGATCGCGCCTGGGACGAGTGCGACCAGCAGACCGACCCAGGTACCGAGCAGCAGGATCAGCCGCTGCCCTGCCGCGTCGACCCCGCGCGGACGCGACGGCCCAAGAGGAATCCAGCCTGGGAACACAACGGCGATGCCGTTGTGCACCGTGTACTGAGCCGCCACTATGCCTGGGGCGAGCGCGAGGAAGGCCATCCACGCGGCGACGCGATCGGGCATCGGAATCCGTGAGCTGGACGCCACGGAGGTCAGCATGGCGATGGTGCCAAAGACCCAGGCGATCCCGATGACGGTGAGTGAGGGCCAGAGCATCTCACCGCGGAGGACGGCACCCCCACGGACCGGCCAGGTCCGCAGCAGTTCCAGGTGCTCCAGGTCCTGGCGCATGTCCATCCGCATCACCTGCGGCAGCATGAGCAGGCTGAAGATGCTGCCCCAGGTAGCGGCGACGCCGACCAGCAGCACGATCCCCTGGGACCGGGTCACGAAGAACGTGGTCACGATGAGCCACGCAAGGAGGAGCGCTGCGCGGATCAGCACCTGGCGGTCGACGGTCCGGAACGTCTGGAGAAACCCTTTCCAGAGGAAGGCCTCTTCGGGCCATCCGGCGGCCCCGAGCCTCCAGCCGACCCGTCGCGCGACGTACGAGCGCCTGACCGTGGCAGACGGCGTGGTCGTTCGTTCGATGACGGCCCCGTGATCGTCCGTGGAGTACGAGTCCGCGACGACGAGCCACAGCGCGAGGGCGACGTAGAGCGCGAGAGCTGACCCGAACTCGAGCAGGAACTCACCGCTCGTCGACGCGAATAGCGGTTGGACGAGCACCTTGAAGGGCCAGAGCAGCCACGCCGACAGCGACGCCCCGGACGCCGCGTGAACGCCGGACACGAGTTCAGCGACGACGCCGAATAGGTCCGCATCCGGTCTTCCGGCGACCCGGCTGAGGGCAGGAACCAGCACGCTCAGCACGCCCGCGGCAGGCACAAACAGGGCTGGCGCAACGACGCCGCGCAGCAGCATCGGATCCGATGCACTCGCGCGGCGGCCGACCGAGACCAGCCCGAAGAACACCCGCGCCGCCATCAGCAGCACCCACAACGCGACCAGTGCCCTCAGCCGCGCGACGATGGAGCCGATCGGGTACGCGAGCACCATAATCAGCGCCGCCGTCAGGACGGTCGTCTGTGAGCGGATGATCTTGTAGAGCACCAACTGCGCACGGGTCAGCGGAGCCGGGAACAGAAAGCCAATCTCGGCCGACGAGAACTCGAGGAGCGCGCTCCGGAAGGGCATCGCCCAGCTGCCAAGCGCGACAGCCGCGAGGGCCACGGCCGCCAGGCCCGCACCACCTGCCAGCCCACCGCTCCCACCGCCAGTCACGCCGTAGGCGCGCTGACGCAGCACCAGGGTGAAGATCAGATACGCGAAGCCCGCGATTGCACCGACCAGATACCGAGGCTCGCGCAGCCGACGGAGCCGGGCCCGCATCCGATTGCGCGCCGTGCAGCGGACGACGTACAGAGAGGCGGAGAGCATCACGACGCCGTGAGGGCCAGGACAGCGCGGAGGGCCAGGAGGGCCGGAAACCGACGCCGGTCGGCCAGGTGAGGCAGGCTGGGCAGGCCGGGCTGACACGTCCCGGCTTCCCAGGCCTTGCCGGCTTTCCCGGCTTTCCCGGCCTTCCCGGCCTTCCGGGCCTTGCAGGCCTCCCCGCCCCTCATGCTTCCCCCGCCGGCGCATCGTGCCCGGTGATGCGGAGGAAAATCTCTTCGAGCGTCGAGTCGGCCTGGTGCAGTTCGACCCGTTCGGCGAGTTCCTGGACCGTTCCGTCCGCGAACTTCCGGCCGCGGTACATGATGACGACGCGTGTGCAGACCTCCTGCACCAGTGGCAGCATGTGCGACGACAGGAGGACGGCGGCCCCGTTCCGCGCGCGGCGAACGATGGTGTCGCGCATGCGTCGGATGCCGATCGGGTCCAGCCCGGTGAGAGGCTCGTCGAACAGCAGCACCGGGGGGTTCCGCACCAGCCCACACGCGATGACGACCTTCTGCTTCATCCCCCGGGACAACTCGCCGGGCAGCGCCTGCTGCTTCCCGACGAGTTCGAGCTCCTCGAGCAGCGGCTGGGCTCGGGCGTCGACGTCCGCAACCCCGTAGAGGCGCCCAATCAGCCGGAGATGCTCCTCGACAGTGAGGTACTCGAACAGGTGCGGCTCATCCGGCATGAAGGCGAGCTGCCTGCGCGCGTCGAGGGGCTGTTCGACAATGTCGAAGCCGCCGATGAGCACCCGCCCGGCCGTCGGGCGCAGGATGCCCGCGAGGGCGCGCAGCGTCGTGGTCTTCCCGGCGCCGTTTGGGCCGATGAGCCCGACAATTTCACCAGGACTGACCTTGAAGGAGAGGTACTGGACCGCGGTCAGGTCCCCGTAGGTCCGACGAAGCCCCTCGACTGAAATGCTCATGTGATGTGTTACGATTAGGGGTTCCGGAGGACCGAATTACGTGGCATCGCATGAATCCGCGCTGAAGGCGCATCGGCAGAGTGAGAAGAATCGCGCCCGCAACCGCCAGTTCCGTTCGCGCCTGCGTGGCGCCCTGAAGAGCATCCGCACGGCCATCGACGGCAAGGACGTGACGGCGGCCGAGGGCGCGCTGAAGCAGACGGTCTCGCTCATCGACAAGATGGCGAGCAAGGGCGTCATTCACGCCAACGCTGCCAGCCGCTACAAGTCACGCCTCGCGACCCGCATCGCCGCGGCGCGCGCGTAACAGCGGGTTTCAGTATCGCCGGGCGCCGCCGGCCTGCGAGGGCCGACCGGCGCCACGTGCGCACAACTCCACCACCAACCGTTCGAGCAGAACGCGCGGTTCTCCCGCAGACCGCTTCAGGTCCAGGTCTGTGCGGAACAGCGCCTGTACGGCCGGCCGCAGCATGGCCGGCACCTGCATCGGGAACTTCGTCCGCACCAGCCATCCGAGCTGCCCCATGATCTGCTCCGGGGCCGCGCCCGCATCGAGCATCAGCGCGAGTTGCCGCAGCGCGGTCTTCCCGTCGCCCGCCTCGATCGCGTTCGCCATCGCCCAGTCGTCCTGCAACGCCGCCGGCCCCACCACCTCGCGGACATCATCCAGCGAGATGGACTTCTGGCCGAGCGCATAGAGGAGCAGCCGATCCACGTCGTTTCGCAGCCGCTTCACGTCGGTGCCACAACGCTCCGCGAGCAGCCGCGCACCGGCGGGTTCGATCTTCATCTCGGCTGCAGCGACCCGATTCACCACCCACCGCGCCGCATCGTCAACGCTTTCGAGCACGCCGCATTCGACGAGCGTGGCCTGCTTCGCGAGCAGCTTGTACATGCGGCTGCGCTTGTCGAGCGTGCCGGCGACGAGCACGAGCGTGGTCTGCGGCTCCGGCGCCTTGAGCAGGTCCTCGAGTTCCTCCAAGGCACGCGAGGCCGCCTCGCTCTCGCGCTTCGGCACGAGCAGCGACTGGGCCTGCAGGACGATGACGACGCGGCGGGGCGACATCATCGGAAGCGTGCGGACGGCCGTGACGAGGCCCGACACTGCCGCGGCGAGCTTCTCGCCCGTCGTGATCTCGCCGGTGTGGATGCGCTCGACATTGAAGGCGCGAAGCCCCTCGTCGACGAGTTCCTCGAACTCGTGCGCGAGGCCCGACTTCTCGACCTCGTCTTCGCCCTGCAGCAGGTAGATCGGATCGGCCGTGCCGGACTGGATCTGCTTCCGGACGGCAGCCGCGGTGATGGTTGCCATGTCGCTAGAAGGCCTCGAGGATCGCGCTGACGATGGAGCGTGAGAACTCGGTCGTCATGCGTTCGAGCGCGTTCTGGTCCTGCCCGAAGAAGGCGGCCGGGTCCACCGCGCCGGACGTGCCGCCCTGCGCGTCGTACTCCTCACGGAACACGAGCGAGGGGTTCTCCCAGAGGACCTTGTTGGCGCGTGAGTCCCGCAGCTCGACGCGCGCGGTCATCGTGATGGTGTAGCGCGACGCGAGTTGCTGCGCGCTGACCGTCTGCGGGACGACGCTGACGCCGGTCACCTCGCCGGTCAGCACGGCATCGACGTTCTGCGTCTCGGGCACGATCTTGTACTTGCCGCGCCCGATGAACTCCGCGCGGACCTTCTCGGTCAGCTGCGTCTCGAGGTTGAACAGCCGGGTGCGGTTGACGAAGGTCGGAATCCCAATCGTCTTGATGTAGTCGGGCAGGAACGACCCGCGGCCCGCGAGCGCGTAGCCGCAGGCGCCGACCAGCGGGACCGAGACGAACGCAACCAACAGGCCGACTGCGTTCCGCAGCAGGCCGCGGCGACCGATGTCGGTCACGAAACCACCACGCTGACGAGGGGCCCCTTCGCCACGACCACCTTGCGAATGGTCTTGCCGGCGATGTGTGGCTGGAGTGACGCATCCGCAAGCACGCGCTCGCGCAGCGCCTCCTCCGCGAGATCGGCAGGCACGGTGATGCGTGCGCGAACCTTGCCGTTCACCTGCACGGGGACCACGACCTCGTCTGCCTTCGCGACATCGGCATCGAAGGTCGGCCACGGCGCGCGGGTCAGCCCCTCGGCGTGGCCGAGCATCTGCCACAGCTCCTCGGCCGTATGCGGCGCAAACGGCGAGATCATGATCACCAGCGCATCGAGCGCCTCGCGCATCACGGAGAGCGTCTGCACGCGCTCAACGGCGCCCACGGGTGTTTCCCGCGACGGCCCGCCGTGGGGCGTCGTGGCACTGAACGCATACAGTTCGTTCACCAGCTCCATGAGTGAGGAGATGGCGGTGTTGAGGTTCATGCGTTCTTCGATGTCGACGGTGGCCCGCCGGATCGTCTCATGCGTCTTGCGGCGGACGGCGCGCTCCGCATCGGTGCAGTCGGGCCCGCACGCGGGGATGCCATCACCCGCCACGGTCTCGGCCCAGTGGTCGACCAGGCGCCACACCCGCAGCAGGAACCGGAAGCTGCCTTCGAGCCCGGCGTCGCTCCACTCGACTTCCTTCTCGGGGGGCGCGACGAACATCACGTAGAGGCGCAGCGCATCGGCGCCGTACTTCTCGAGCATCGTGTCCGGGTCGACGACGTTGCCCTTGGACTTCGACATGACGGCGCCGTCCTTGAGCACCATTCCCTGCGTCAGCAGCCGCTTGAAGGGCTCGTCGAAGTCCAGCAGTCCGACGTCGCGGAGCACGCGCGTGAAGAAGCGCGAGTACAGCAGGTGGAGAATCGCGTGCTCGACGCCGCCGCTGTAGAAATCGACCGGCATCCAGTACTTGCCGGCCGCCGGATCGAACGGAAGCTCGGTGTTCGTCGGATCGCAGAACCGCAGGAAGTACCACGAGGAATCGACGAACGTGTCCATCGTGTCGGTCTCGCGGCGCGCGGGCCCTCCACACGTCGGGCAGGTGCAGTTGACGAACTCGGGGACCTGCGCCAGCGGCGAGTCGCCGCGACCGGTGAACTGTGCAACCTTCGGCAGTTCGACCGGCAGCTGGTCGTACGGGACCGGAACGATGCCGTCCTTCTCGCAGTAGATCATCGGGATCGGCGTGCCCCAGTACCGCTGACGCGAGATCCCCCAGTCCTTCAGGCGGTAGTTCACCTCGCCGCGGCCGATGCCGCGCCGCTCGGCGTCCGCGATCATGCGCGTGATGACGGCCGGGGTGTCCGATCCGGTGTACTCACCGGAGTCGACGAGACGCCCTGCGCCAGCCGCAGCCTCGACCAGCTCTTCGGCGCTGCGCGTGTCGCCTTCGGCGCGTACGACGATCCGGATCGGCAGGTTGTACTTGCGGGCGAACTCGAAGTCGCGCTGGTCGTGCGCCGGTACCGCCATGATCGCGCCGGTGCCGTAATCAGCGAGGACGAAGTTCGCCACCCAGATCGGCACCTCCTCGCCCGTGAACGGGTTGATGGCGCGACGCCCCGTATCGAAGCCTTCCTTCTCGATCGCGCCGGTGAGGCGCGCTTCGCGGTCCAGCGCCCGGAACTGCTGGACGCGCGCACGGAACGCATCCGGGTCGGCGCTTTCGGCGGCGAACCGTTCGACCATCGCGTGCTCGGGGGCGAGCAGCACGAAGGTCGCGCCGTAGATCGTGTCGATGCGGGTCGTGAAGATCTCGATGCCGAGGTCTGCACCGGCGACCGGGAACGTGAGGCGCGCCCCGTCGGAACGGCCGATCCAGTTCCGCTGCATCACCACGACCTTCTCCGGCCATTCCGTGAGCGTCTCGAGCCCCTTCAGGAGCTCCTCGGCATAGGCGGTGATGCGGAAGGACCACTGCTCGAGATCACGCTGCACGACCGTCGTGCCGCACCGCCAGCAGGCGCCATCGACCACCTGTTCGTTCGCCAGCACGGTGTTGTCGACCGGGCACCAGTTGATGGTCGAGCGCTTGCGGTAGGCCAGGCCGCGCTCGTACATCTTCAGGAAGATCCACTGGTTGAACTTGTAGTACTCCGGCGTGCAGGTGGCAATCTCCCGCTCCCACGCGTAGCTGATGCCCAGCCGCTGGAGCTGCCCCTTCATGTGGTTGATGTTGCCGAAGGTGGAGACCTCGGGGTGCGTGCCGGTCTTGATCGCCGCGTTCTCCGCCGGCAGGCCGAAGGCGTCCCATCCGAACGGATGCAGCACGTTGTAGCCGCGCATCCGCTTCATCCGGGCGCAGATGTCACCGATGATGTAGTTGCGGACGTGCCCGACGTGCGCGTGGCCCGACGGGTAGGCGAACATCTCCAGGCAGTAGAACTTCGGGCGTGCGTCGTCGACGACGACTTCGAAGGCCCGCTCGGCGGTCCAGCGCTGCTGCCACTTGCGGTCGAGTTCCTGCGGCTTGTACTCGGTCATGGGCGTGGCCGCTATTGTACAAAACGGGTCGCTCGCGCGGGCAATCGGCTGCGACCTGCGAGCGTATCCGCACCAGCAGGATGTCCGCGGCTACAGGCGCCAGTAGGTCGTGAGGGCCGCTTTCGTCTGGGTGACCGCCGTGCGTCCACGTCCGGATGCGACGGGCGACGATGGCCACTGCACAGCCGGCGCAGCCTCAGGCGCGAGGACGTCGACGACGGTCCGGCAGCACTCGCCGAGGGCGCGCAGGTCGTAGCCCCCTTCGGTGATCGCCACCAGCCGACCCTCGCAGCAGCGGTCGGCGAACGCGCGCAACGCGGCGGTCATTGCCGCGAACCCTGCCGTCGTGACGCGCATCTGCCCCAGCGGGTCGCGTTCATGGGCGTCGAACCCGGCGGACACCAGCACGATGTCCGGTTCGAACTGCTGCAGCACGGGCATCACCACCTCGTCGAAGACCTGCTTGAAGTCCTCATCGGTTGCACCGAGTTCGAGCGGCAGGTTCACCGTTCGGCCGGCTCCGGCTCCGTAGCCCACCTCGGAGGCCGCACCGGTTCCCGGGTAATAGGGGAACTGGTGCGTGGAGATATAGAGCACGTCGGCATCGTGCTCGAAGATGTGCTGGGTGCCGTTGCCGTGGTGCACGTCGTAGTCGACGATGGCGACCCGGCGAGCGCCGAGTGCACGCGCGTGCGCGGCGGCCACCGCGACGTTGTTGAAGAAGCAGAAGCCCATGGCGCGGTCGTGTTCCGCGTGATGCCCCGGAGGCCTGGACAACACGAAGGCCCGCTTGTGGGAGCCGCCCATCACCCGCTCGACTGCATCGACCGCCGCACCGGCCGACAGCAGTGCGACCTCGTAGGTGTCCGGCGATGTGTAGGTGTCCGGGTCGAGCGCGACCGAACTGCCCGCGGTCTCCCCCATGCGGCGCAGGTGCTCGCACGAGTGCACGCGCGCCAGCTGCTCACGGCTCGCAGTTCTCGGCGCCACCACTTCCCCACCTCGCGCCCGCCACTCGGCAGCGACGACGTCCATCACCTCCGCCCGCTCCGGCGACTCCGGATGCCCCGGCGGGGTCATGTGCTCGGCGAAGCGCTCCGACGCGATGAGGATGAGGCTCATGGGCACAGTCTAGCAATCGCGAATTGCCAATCGCTAATCGCGAATCGCGAGTTGCCAACGGATGCACGGGCGAACATCGGCAATCGGGAAAGGCCACAGCCCACTCGGCGAATTAGAGCGTGTCTCAAGAGCTCCACCACGGAGGACGATGAGGCCACGGAGACGGGCGTTTACAAGAGGATCTCCGCGAACTCCGCGCACTCCGCGGTGGCGCTCGTGAAATGCGCTCTTGTGCGTTTCAGCATCTCAGCATTCGTGCCTTACCGGTTCTTCGCATCCCCGAGCATCTCCTTCGTCCGTTGCTCTGCCCGCGCGAGGGCGGTCTCGAGTTGCTGGCGGTAACGCTCGATTGCGGCCTCGTCGGCATCGCGCGGCACGTAGAACGGTGCACCGACGCTGATGGCGACGGTGGAGAACGGCCTGGGGACCTGCGTGCGATCCCAGCTTCCGAGCGTCCAGTGCCGGCTTGCTTCGAGGTGAAATGGCAGCACCGGATGACCTGAGGCTTTCGCGAGCCAGATCGCGCCTGGCTGCGCCACCTGGCGGGGCCCGCGAGGGCCATCAACTGTGAATCCCGCCGGATGCCCCTCAGCAAGGTTCCGCGCCATTTGCAGCAGCGCGCGCGCCCCGCCACGTGAGGTGGAGCCGCGCGACGTGCCGAATCCGAATCGCTCGATGATGCCGGCGATCCACTCGCCGTCGAAGTTGGCGCTCGTCATCACGACGATCCCGCGGTTGCGGAAGTAGTAGGTGGCCGGAAGGATCCGCCCGTGCCAGAAGGACATGATCGGCTGATGGCCGGCGGCACGGATGGCGTCGAAGTGCTCGAACCCTTCCGTCTTCCAGCGCAGCGTCGCACCCAGCGCGGCTATGACGCGGTAGCCGACGATCGAGATCGCGGCGGCTTCGAAGCGCTTGCGACGTGACTGGCGCCAGTCGTGAGGAGAAGCGGACACGTCAGTGCGGACGTTTCTCGAGGCGACCGTTGACGAAGGTCATGAGGTCGACGAACTGCACGTTCGCGTCCGGTGCGCTCGCCTGCGCGCCCTTCAGCATGATCGAGCAGAACGGGCACGCGGTGACGACCGTCGACGCCCCGGTCTCCCGCAGCTGCCGGAACCGCACGTCAGAAATACGCGTGCCGGGCTCCTCGTCCTTGTCCGCGAAGAGCAACCCGCCACCGGCGCCACAGCAGTACGGGTTCTCGCGATTCCTGACCGGCTCCGCGATGTCGGCGCCGAACCGTGAGAGCAACGCCCGCGGCTCGTCGGCGCGTCCCGCGTAGCGTCCGAGGTAGCAGGGATCGTGGTAGGTGACCTGGGCGCGCGCCTCGGCCACGGCCCGGTCGCCCCGCGTCAGTTCCTCGATGAACACGGCAGAGTGCACGATGTTCACGGTGTAGCCGAACTTCCGGTAGTCCTCGCCGATCGTCTTCACGCAGTGTGGGCACGATGTGAGGATCGTCTTCGGCGAGGCAGCCTTCAGGTCCTCGATGTTCGCGGTCGCGAGTTCCTGGTACATGTACTCGTTGCCGGTCCGCTTCGCCGCGTCGCCGGTGCAGCGCTCCTTCGACAGCACGCCGAATCGGACCCCCTTGGCCCGCAGGATCTCGAACATCGAGCGGAGCGACTTCTGGAAGTCGGTCTCGAACGCGCCGGCGCACCCCAGCCAGACGAGGACGTCGTGCTTCGTCGGGTCGAAGGTGTCCAGTTGCGCGGCGTCGACGAACTTCTGGCGCTGGTCGTACGACAGGCCCCAGATGTTGGAGCGGCGCTCCAGGTTGTTGTACATCGCACCGAGGTACTCAGGCGCCTCACCGTTCGACACCAGGCCTCGCCGCGTGCCGATGAGAATCGGCAGGTGCTCGATCCCGACCGGACACTGGTTCTCGCACGCACCACAGGTGGTGCATTGCCAGAGCACCTTCTCCGAATACAGGTCGACGAGCGTCGTCTCCTTCGGCTTCGTGAGCAGGCCATCCTGGGTCTGCAGGATGATCGCCTTCGGATTCAGCTCCTTCCCCGCCCCCCACGCGGGGCAGTTCACCTGGCAGCGCCCACACTCCACGCACGTGAACGCGTCGAGCACGCTCTTGCTGCCCAGGTCCTTCAGCGTTTCGAGCCCGACCTGCTCCTTTTCGAAATCGAGATTCGGCAGGTTCCCCAATTCCGGAGACTTCAGGAACACGGTCACCGGCGAGAGCACGAGGTGGAAGTGCTTCGATGCCGGGATCAGCGCGAGGAAGGCGAGGATTACGAGCGAGTGGATCCACCAGTTGACCCGCCCGGCCACCGATGCCTCGTCGACCCGCCACGTGAGCAGGAAGGTCACCATCAGCGTGGTGATGAACAGGCCGATGACGATCGATTCGAGCGAGACCTGCGTGCCGAGCGCGATCGGCCGCACGAACGCGCGGCGGACGATCAACAGCAGGATGCCAGCCAGGACAGCGACGGCAAACGGCGTCAGGACAGCGCGATACGCGTGGAACGCGCTCGTATGGGTCAGGTCGACGATGCCGAGCCCGGCGAGGAATTCGAGCGTGGTGTACCCACCAAAGGCGACGAAGCCCCAGAAGACGAAGGCATGTGCGACGCCGGCCCATGGCCGCTCGATGATGGTTTTCCGCTGCGCGAGGACGTCAGTGACGAAGCGCGTTGCGCGGAATGGCAGGTTGTCGGTCGAGAACGTATTCGGCGCGGCAGCAATCAACCGGACGCGCGTCGCCACCTGAACCGCGAAGGCGCCGACGAACCCGATGACGAGCACCCAGAGGAGCAGCGTCTCCATCACGCGCCATTATGGCGCATGGTTGGAGGTCGCAGGACGGAGGTTGGAGGTTGGAGGTTGGAGGTTGGGGGGCAGAGGTCCGGGAGACTACTGCCCCTTGAGCGCGGCGACGAGCGCGGGGACGACCTCGAACAGATCGCCGACGATGCCGTAGTCGGCGACCTCGAAGATCGGCGCATCGGGATCCTTGTTGATCACGACGATCGTGCTCGACCCCTTCATGCCGACCAGATGCTGGATGGCGCCGGAGATGCCAAGCGCGACGTAGAGCTTCGGCGCGACCGTCTGCCCTGAACTGCCCACCTGCCGCTCCATCGGGAGCCACCCGGCGTCGCAGATGGGCCGCGAGGCCGCGAGCTCGGCGCCCAGCGCCTCCGCAAGCTGCTGCGCCAGCGCGATGTTTGTTTGCTCCTTGATGCCGCGTCCCACGGAGACAATGCGCTCGGCCTGCGACAGGTCCACGGCCTGGCGCGCCTCCTGGAACGGGGCCTCGGGCTTCTGTCGAATCGCCCCGGCATCGATAGCAACGGCCAGGGTGCGTATGGGAGCCGGCGCAGTGCCGCGCGCCACCTGGTCCGCACGGTACGCGCCGATCTGGATGGTGGCGAAGTGAGGGGCGGACCCGAGCGGAACGACTTCTGCCGAGAGCTTGCCCTGGAACATCGGGCGTGAGAAGACCACGCGGCCGGCATCCTGGCGGACAGCCGTGACGTCCGTGATGATCGCGCGGTCCAGCCGGGCCGCCAGCTTGGGCGCAAAGTCGCGGGTCTGATAGGTATGCGGCAGTACCACGTACGCCGGCGCCAGCTCCGCAATGGCCTGCTGCAGCGCCGCTGTGTAGCCGTCAGCGGTGTAGGCGGCAAGCGGTGCCGCATCGACAGCCACGATCTCGGCCACCGCGGCGCCGGCCAGTTCCCCTGCAACCGCCTGGACACCCGATCCCGGGATGGCGACGCGCACCTCGGTCGACGTGGCCGCCGCGATCTGCTGCGCGGCAGCGATGGCTTCCCACGACGCTCGGTTCAGCCGACCGTCTCGCTGTTCCGCAATGACGAGGACCATCATGCCCTCCTACAGCACACGCGCGTCATCGCGCAACCGGGTGATGAGCGCCTTCGCCGCATCGGCGGCGGACCCCGGAATGAGTTGGGTCTGCTTCGACTTCGCGGGGATCGCGAGCGCGAGGATCTGCTGGTGCGGCGTCGAGGGGGCGACGGGGGCAACCACCCGGATCTCCTTCTTCTTCGCGGCCATGATGCCCTTCAGCGTCGCGTACCGCAGCTGGTTGATGCCGCTCTGGATCGTGAGTACCGCAGGCGTCGGGAGGGTCACCCACTGGAACCAGCCGCCTTCCAGTTCGCGTTTCACGCGAAGCGCGCCCTGGTCAGCCTGCACCTCCATGATGATGGTGGCATGGCTGAAGCCGAGCTTCTCCGCAAGCACGACGCCGGTCTGCGCAAAGCCCTGGTCGTCGGACTGGAGGCCAGTGAGCACGAGGTCGAAGCGCTCGTCCTTCATGGCGCCGGCGAGCGCCGAGGCGACGACGAAGGCATCCGCTGCCCCGAGCGTGTCGTCCTGGACGTGAATCGCGCGGTCCGCGCCGCGTGCGAGGGCCTCGCGCAGCACCTGCGTCACCCGGGCCGGGCCGGCCGAGCAGACGACGACCTCGCCGCCGAGCTTCTCCTTGAGACGAAGGGCCTCTTCGAGCGCGTAGGCGTCGGGCTCGTTCATCTCATACGTGGCGTCCTGCTCGCGGATCCACGTGCGGTCGTCATTCAGCCTGGGCTGCCAGTCGCGGGTAGGAACCTGCTTGATGCAGACGGCAATCTTCATCGCTAATCTCTAATTGCCAAATGCTAATTGAAATCCCGAGCGACAACCAGCCTGCGTGCCTCACGCGGGCGGTCGTCGGGCATCTCAATCAGCAGTCAGCAATTGACAATCAGCAATCCGTCTACTCGCTGTACTTCTTGAACAGCAGCGACGCGTTCGTGCCGCCGAAGCCGAAGGAGTTCGAGAGGGCGTAGCGGATGGGCATGGGCCGCGCGGTGTGCGGCACGTAGTCCAGATCGCACTCCTCGTCAGGATTGTCGAGGTTGATCGTGGGTGGCGCCACTTGGTGGTGGACCGCCAGCGCGGTAATGCCGGCCTCGAGGCCGCCCGCGCCGCCGAGCAGGTGGCCGGTCATGGACTTGGTCGACGAGACCGCCATCTTGTAGGCGTGGTCGCCAAACGCCCGCTTGATCGCGAGCGTCTCCAGCTTGTCGTTGTACGGCGTCGAGGTGCCGTGCGCGTTGATGTAGTCCACCTGGTCGGGCCGGATGCCGGCCTTGCGGATGGCCATTTCCATCACGCGGCGCCCACCGTCTCCGTCCTCGGAGGGGGCGGTGATGTGATACGCGTCACCGGACAGGCCGTAGCCGACCAGCTCCGCGTAGATGGGCGCGCCCCGGCGCTGTGCGTGCTCGAGTTCCTCGAGCACCACGACGCCCGCACCCTCACCGATGATGAAGCCGTCGCGATCCTTGTCGAACGGGCGGCACGCCTTGTCGGGCGCATCGTTCCGCGTCGACAGCGCGCGGAGCGCGGCGAAGCCGCCAACGCTCATCGGGGTGATGGCCGCCTCCGATCCGCCCGCGATCATCGCAATCGCGTCGCCGCGACGGATGATCTCGAACGACTCGCCGACCGAGTGGGCCGACGCGGAGCAGGCGGTGCAGGTGGCAAGGTTCGGGCCCTTGGCGCCGAACCGGATGGACACCTGGCCCGCGGCGAGGTTGATGATCGCCGACGGGATGAAGAACGGAGAGATCTTGCGCGGGCCACCGTCGAGCAGCGCGATGTGCTCGCGCTCGATGGTGATGAAGCCGCCGATGCCCGACCCGATGAACGCGCCGATGTCGGCAGCGTTCTCGTCGGTGACCTGCAGCTTCGAGTCGTCCATCGCGAACTGCGCGGCCGCAATCGCGTACTGGATGAAGAGGTCCATCTTCTTGACCTCTTTCTTCTCGACCCACTGCAGCGGATCGAACCCCTGGACCTCGGCTGCGATCTGCGCCGCGTAGTTCGAGACGTCGAACTTGGTGATGCGCGTCACGCCGGACTTGCCCGCCACCAGGTTGCGCCAGTTGACGTCCGTCCCGATCCCGAGTGATGACACGAGGCCGATGCCCGTGACTACGACTCGCCGATTGCTCACGATTCTCCTATGGGGTGCAGGGGCCGCGCAGCCGTTCGCGAGGAACGACTACTTCTTCTTGCTGTGCGACTCGATGTACTCGACCGCTTCCTTGACGCGGGTGATCTTCTCGGCGTCCTCGTCCGGGATCTCGATCCCGAACTCCTCCTCGAACGCCATCACGAGCTCGACCGTGTCGAGCGAGTCGGCGCCCAGGTCGTCGACGAACGACGCATCCGGCGTCACTTCCTCCTCGTCCACGCCCAGCTGTTCCACGATGATGCTCTTGACCTTATCGGCGACTGCCATTCAATCCTCCTGACGCTTGCTGTCGACCATCACGCCCGCATCCTGCGCCACGCCCGACTGTGACGGGCGGCGGTGCACCGATGCGCGGATGGCTTCTGAAACCGGGACTTCTATGTTCCGGATGTCACATGTACATCCCGCCGTTCACGGCAAGGACGTGCCCTGTAATATACGCTGCCTCGTCCGATGCAAGGAAGCAGGCGGCCGACGCGATGTCGTCCACCGACCCGAGGCGCCCGAGCGGAATCTGCGCGGACCAGTCCACCTGCGCCTTCTCGCTGATCGCGCGCGTCATGTCGGTGTCGATCATGCCGGGCGCGATCACGTTGACGGTGATGCTGCGCGACGCCACCTCGCGAGCCAGCGCCTTGGCAAACCCAATCAGGCCAGCCTTCGATGCGGCGTAGTTCGTCTGGCCCGCGTTGCCCATCTGGCCGACCACGGAGCTGACGGCAATGATGCGTCCGCCGCGCTGCTTCAGCATGGGGCGGAGTGCCGCCTGCGCGAGCGTGAAGGTCGCGGTCAGGTTCGTGGCGATGACGGCGTCCCAGTCCTCGCGCTTCATGCGCATCAGCAGCTGGTCACGGGTGATGCCGGCGTTGCTGACCAGGATGTCCAGCCGCCCGTGCTTCGCGACGATGGCGCCGGGCAGCGCCTCGAGCGCCGCGCTATCGGTGACGTCCACCGAGACGGCCTCCGCCTGGCCGCCGGCAGCCACGATCGCCGCAACGGCCTCCGCGGCGTTGTCGCCGCGCGCGGCAGCAACCACGGTGGCGCCCTGGCGGGCCAGCGACAGGGCAATGGCGCGCCCGATGCCTCGGGACGCGCCGGTCACGAGCGCGACTTTTCCGGTGAGTGCGAACATGTCAGGAGCGCAGGGCTTCGATCGCCCCGATGTCGTCCGGGACGCCGCAATTGACGACGGTCGCCTCGCGCTGAATCTTGCGGGCGAGCCCGGACAGCACCGTGCCGGGACCTACCTCAACATACGTGGTGACGCCTTCCGACGCAAGGCGGCGCATCACGTCCTCCCACCGCACGGGTAACGAGACCTGCTGGACAAGTGCCTCGATGCAGTCGGCGGCGGTCCGCTTCGGCGCGGCATCGACGTTCGCGACGATTGGCACCGCGGGCGCCTTCGTCGTCAGCGCGCGCAGTTCAGGCGCGAGCCGTTCTTCCGCGGGCTTCATGAGGGCGCAGTGGAAGGGGGCGCTGACCGACAGCGGAATCACCCGCTTGGCACCGAGCGCCTTCGCCCGCTCGCCCGCCCGTGCGACGGCATCCTTCGCGCCGGCGATGACGACCTGCCCCGCCCCGTTCATGTTCGCGGGGCTCACCACCTCGCCCTGCGCCGCGTCCTCGCAGGCCTGCGCGACAAGCGCGGACTCGAGCCCGAGGATCGCGGCCATGGCACCCGTGCCGACCGGCACGGCTTCCTGCATGTAGCGGCCGCGGCGACGCACGATCCGCAGTGCGTCCGCGAAATCCATCGTGCCGGCGGCCACGTTCGCCGAGTACTCACCAAGGCTGTGCCCGGCCACGAAGGCGGGGCTGATGCCGAGCGATGCGACGAGCCGATAGGCGGCGACGCTCACGGCCAGGATGGCCGGCTGCGTGTTCTCGGTGAGCGTGAGCTGCTCCTCCGGCCCCTCGAAGCACAGACGGCTCAGGGGTTCGCCCAGCGCCGCGTCGGCTTCCTCGAATGTCTGGCGGCAGATCGGAAAGGCGTCGGCGAGCGCCTTGCCCATGCCGACCTTCTGCGAGCCCTGCCCTGGAAAGATGAATGCGATCACTGGTGAGGAATGGCGGCCGCCGCGATGTCCCGCTCGACCCGCTGAATCAACTGCCCCGACGCAAAGCGCCAGGCCATCGCGACGGCATTGCGCACGGCTTTCGCGCTCGACCGTCCATGTCCGACGATGGTGACGCCCGCCACCCCGAGGAGCGGTGCGCCGCCGTATTCCGAGTAGTCCACGCGACGCTTGAAGTGCCGCATCGCGCGTTGCGTGAGGAGTGACCCCACGCGCATGGTGATGGTGCTCGAGAGCTCCTCGCGCAGCAGCCCCTCGACGGTTTCGACGAGCCCCTCACTGATCTTGAGGGCAACGTTACCCGTGAACCCGTCGCACACGATCACGTCCGCGCCGCCGCTGTACACGTCACGCGCCTCGACGTTCCCGATGAAGTTGACCGCGCTCCCCTTCAGGAGCTGGTGCGCCTCTCGGGTCAGCTCGTTTCCCTTGGTCTCCTCCTCGCCGATGGAGAGAAGGCCGATCCGGGGCCGATCGAGGCCGAACGCCACGCGCGCATAGACGCTGCCCATCACCGCGAACTGCAGCAGGTGAGCGGGACGGCACTCCACGCTTGCGCCGACGTCCAGCAACACGGCGGGTCGTTCTCGCGTGGGAATGGTCGCGGCCAGCGCCGGACGATCGACGCCGGCAATCATGCCGAAGGCCCCGTGCGCCGCCATGACGGACGCCCCCGTGTGCCCGGCGCTGAACAACGCGTCGGCCTCACCGCGAGCGACCAGTTCTGCTGCGATTTTGATGGAAGCGTTCGGCTTGCGCCGGAGAGCCGCGGCAGGCGATTCGGCCATGTCGATGACCGCGCCTGCCTCCACGAACCGGATCCGATCCGGATCCACACCCGACGAGCGCTCGACCTGGGCCTGCAGCCGCGACACCGGGCCGACCAGCACCACCCCGAGATCGAGATGGCGGGCCGCCGCCAGCGCCCCGTCAACGACGAGGCCCGGCGCCGTGTCGCCCCCCATGGCGTCGACGGCGATCCAGATCATCGGACCGCGGCTCTAGTCCTCTTGGACCGGCCGCGCCTGGCGCCCGCGGTAGTAGCCGCAGTTGGTGCAGACCCGATGCGGCGGCTTCGGCTCGTGGCACTGCGGACACTCCGCGAGACCAGTGGCCGTGAGGGCGTCGTGCGTCCGGCGCTTGGCCGTGCGCGTCTTCGAATGGCGTCGTTTTGGATTCGGCATCGTTCTATGACTCTTTCTTCAGGGCCCTGAGGGCCGCGAGACGCGGATCCTCCCAGTGCGTGTGGCAGTCGCACGCCGCCTTGTTCAGGTTCGTCCCGCAGTGCGGACAGAGCCCCTTGCAGTCGTCCGTGCAGAGCGGCTTCATGGGCAACGCGAGGTAGAACTGCTCCTGCATCAGCTGCCCAAGGTCGATCTCGTCGTTCTCGTAGTACGCCGTATCGATGTCGTCGTCCGCAATCTCACGCTCGCCGGCCACTGGTTGGTCCGTGTTCGGCTGGTAACGGAGGTCGAACGGCGCATCGACCGGAATGGTGAAGGTCTCGAGGCACCGACTGCACGGCACCTCCAGCGTCGTCGTCACCCGACCCACGAGGTGGAACTTGTCCTTGTCCTTGTGGATGTCGAAGGTCAGGGAGACCGGCGCCACGATCCGATAGGCGTCGTTCTCACCGCCAAGCGCCTCGGGCTGGTAGACCCGCTCGACGTGCTCGTCGGCCGTCCTGATCTTCGCGAGATTCAGCGAGAGCATGAATCTCCTAAGATACCAAGAAATTGGTGGTTTAGTGAATTGGAGAGTTCGCGAATGCCCCCGAATTCACCAACTCACCAATTCCGCATGCGTCAGTCCGTCGCCCATGGTTTCGGGATGAAGAGCTGCTCGAACAGCCGGACTGCGTACCGATCGGTCATCCCGGCGATGAAGTCGCGCGTGGCCGCATCGAGCCCCTCTTCCTCGACCGTATGGAGGTCGAGGAACTCGGTCGGCTGCTCCCGCACCTTCTCCCAGAGCCCCGACAGGATGTCGGACGCCTTCCTGAACTCGGCGGTCGCCACCGCATTCTCGTAGACGGCCTCGAACAGGAAACTCCGGAGCGCGAGCAACGCCTGCAGCACCGGGCCGCTCATCCGGATGTCGCTGAGCCCTCCCGCGAGCGTTTCCGTGACGACATCCTTCACAAGCGCGCCGATGCGGGCCGACGACGTCGTTCCGAGCATCGCGATCGGGTCGGCGGGCAGGTCTTCGAGCTTCAGAATGCCCGCGCGAACCGCGTCGTCGATGTCATGGTTCACGTAGGCGATCAGGTCGGCAACCCGCATGATCTGCCCTTCCACCGTGCTGGAGCGCAGCTCAGGCGCCATCCCGACGGGAGCGCCTGACTTCCCTTTCGAATGCTTGGCGATGCCGTCGCGCACCTCCCAGCTCAGGTTGAGTCCGAGCCGGTTGTTCTCGAGGATGTCGACGATGCGGAGGCTCTGCTCGTAGTGGTTGAAGCCCCCCGGCATGAGCGTGTCGATGACCCGTTCGCCTGCATGGCCGAACGGGGTGTGGCCGAGGTCGTGTCCGAGCGCGATCGCCTCGGTCAACTCCTCGTGCAGGCGCAGAACCTTGGCAATGGTTCGCGCGATCTGGGAGACCTCGAGCGTGTGCGTGAGGCGCGTGCGGTAGTGATCTCCCGTCGGCGCGAAGAAGACCTGCGTCTTGTGCTTGAGCCGGCGGAACGCCTTGCAGTGGATGATGCGGTCGCGATCCCGCTGGAACGCCGGTCGCACGTCGTCTTCCCGCTCCGGCCTGAGCCGGCCCTTCGACGCTGCCGACTTCGCGGCCTGGGGCGCGAGAATCTCGTGTTCGCGCGCCTCGAGCTGTTCACGAATGGTCATGGCTGGGCGATCTCCGCAAGGAAGCTCGTCCCATGCGCGAGTGGACCGAGCGAGAAGTTCGTCGCCAGCGTCTGGCCGATGTCGGCAAACGTGCGGCGTGTGCCGAGGTCCACCTGCCGCCGCACCCGGGATCCGGTGACGAGCACCGGCACATGCTCCCGCGCGTGATCGGTGCTCGGCGTGGTCGGGTCGTTGCCGTGGTCGGCGGTCACAATCAGCAGATCGTCCGGCCGTAGACGCGGCAGCAGATCGGCAAGCCGAGCGTCGAAGCGTTCGAGGTTCGCCGCGTAACCCCCGACGTCGTTGCGATGGCCGTACTGCGTGTCGAAGTCGACGAGGTTGACGAAGATGAAGCCCGCCGGCGTCCCCGCGAGTTCCTCGATGACGAAGTCCATGCCTTCGTTGTCGCTCTTCGTGTGACGGGCGCGCCCGATGCCGCGGCCCGCAAACAGGTCGGCAATCTTGCCGATGGCGACGACCGGAACACCGGCGGCTGTCGCGCGATCGAGGAAGGTCTCGCCGGAGGGCGGCAGCGCGTAGTCGTGCCGGTTGGCGGTGCGCGTGAAGTGGCCGGGGCTGCCGACGAACGGCCGCGCGATGACCCGCCCCACGCCCATGCCCTCGCCGACGAGCGCGTACGCGATCTCACATGCGCGATAGAGCTCCGGAACGCTGACGACCTCTTCGTGGGCGGCGATCTGGAACACACTGTCGGCGGATGTGTAGACGATGAAGCTTCCCGTGCGCATGTGCTCCGGGCCGAGGTCGTCGATGATGGCCGTGCCCGACGCGGCGTAGTTCCCGAGGACCCCGCGCCCGGTGCGCCGCGAAAACTCGGCGATGATGTCTGCGGGAAACCCGTGCGGGAACACCGGGAACGGGCGATCGAGCACAATCCCCATCATCTCCCAGTGACCGGTCACGGAGTCCTTCCCGGCCGACGCCTCTGCCATGCGGCCGAACGCGCCCGCCTTCGGGACGTCTGCGTCGTGACCGCCGATCGCCGCCACACGGCCCAGACCCAGCGAACGCAGCGTGGGGATCCGCAGCGGCACCTGCCGATGGATGTTGCCGAGCGTGTCGCTGCCCTGATCGCCGTAGTCGACAGCATCAGGCAGTTCGCCGCACCCGACGCTGTCGAGCACGATGACGATGACGCGGGGGAAGGTATGGGGCACGGGACGCGTCCGTGTTCAGCCGGTCGCCCCGCCGAGGCGTGCCTCGAGGAAACGTGCGACGGCGGTGATGGTCTCCGGCAACTCGCCGGGTCCAGCAAACCATTCTAGATCAGGCTCTTTTCGGAACCAGATCATCTGGCGTCGGGCGTAATGGCGGTTCTCCGTCGCGATGAGGGCGCGCGTCTCCGCCTCACCTCGCACGCCGTGCAGGTGCTCCAGCGCCTGGCGGTACACGAGCCCGCCAAACGGGCGTGCGGTCTCCGGCACGCCTCGCGCGATCAGGCCGCGCATCTCGTCGAGCAGGCCGCGCTCGAACTGCTGGTCGACCCGGCGGGCGGTCCGCTCGGCAATCAGTTCGGCGGGGATCCGCAGGCCGATCGCGATCACGCGCATGCCTGCAATGGGCGATACCGTGTCGGCGAAGTGCGCGGTCAACGGCTTGCCGGTGAGGAAGTACACCTCCAGCGCGCGAATCATCCGCTTCCGGTCACCGACAAGGATCCGCGCGGCCGAGGCGGGATCGATGCGCTGCAGCATCCGGTGCAGATGTGGTGTGCCCCGCTCGTCCGCGCGCTGCTCGAGACGGGCACGAAGGGCGTCGTCTGCCGGCGGGCCGGGGAACAGGCCTCGAACCAGCGCGCGGTAGTAGAGACCGGTGCCGCCCACGACGAAGGGCAGGTGGCCGCGCGCGTGGATCTCGCGAATCAGCCGCGCGGCGTCGTTCGCGAACTGCGCCGCTGTGTACACGTCGGTCGGCTCCACGATGTCGATGAGGTGATGAGGGATACCGCGACGCTCCTCGACAGCGACCTTATCGGTCCCGATGTCGAACCCGCGGTACACGGCCGTGGAATCGCAGTTGATGATCTCACCGCGGAACCGCTCGGCCAGTGCGAGAGCCAG
Source organism: Acidobacteriota bacterium (assembly GCA_018268955.1). Taxonomy (GTDB): domain Bacteria; phylum Acidobacteriota; class Vicinamibacteria; order Vicinamibacterales; family CAVVIG01; genus CAVVIG01. Next base: position 24,805 of record JAFDVO010000019.1, read on the forward strand.
CGCACTCTTGCCGCTCGTGGTGGGCCCGAGAATGGCGACGACGGTGGGGTCAGGCACCGAGCCGGAACAGCACGAAGAGCGTGAACAGGATGACGAGCAGGGCGAGTCCGATCTGCTGGGACCGGTTCACTGCGGTTCTTCGTTGTAGAAGAAGGTGACGGTGAAGAACGCCTTGTCCGACGGGTACTCCGGCGGCAAGGGCGCCGTGGGATTCGACGCGGCGAGCGCCCCGTAGGCCGCGTTGTTGAACGCCTCGACCGGCGAAGGCCCGACGACCTGCAGGTCCGTAATCGAGCCGTCCTTGTGGACGTTGAACGTCACGACCACACGGCCGCGCATGGACATGGCCGCGTACGGGATCATCCAGTTGCGCTTCACCTGCGCGACGAAGCGGCGGACCCACGGCCCGAACTCCACGCCCTTCGTGTCGAACTGAATGGCCGGCCCGAACGCACCGCCACCCTGCGCGTTGTCGAAGTTGTCGCGCTGCACGTAGCGCTGCAGGTTCCTGAGCGCGTCGCCGAGCGAACCGCCCTGCTGCTGGGCGCGCCCCTGCGCGCCGCTCCGCGGTGAGGGCGGCTGCGACGACGGGATCTGCAGGGGCGACTGCGCCTCTGGGAGACGCAACTCGTTTTCCGCCATCTGCGGTGCTTGCTGGGTTTGCGACGGCGACTGCTGCCCTGTCATCGGCTCTGGCGTCGGCCCCTGGCCGCGGGCGACCTGCGACTCCGAACGCTCGACGCGCTCGCGCGTATTCCCCTGCGAGAAGGGCAACGGGTTCTGCTGCTGCGGGTTCTGCCGCGGCGAGGCCGCCTGGCGATCCTGGTCCGACGCCTCCGCGCGCTCGCGCGGCCTCTGCGCGCGCATGTCGAGGCGCGGCTGCACGAAGACGAACTGCGTCCGCTCGTTCTCCGGCTTCTGCTGCATCGGGACCTGCTGCGGCTTGGCCGACAGCACATCCAGCTTTGCAAGCCAGTCTGGCGCGGTCACCGCGAGCAGGGCGAAGACCAGGTGGATGATGATCGAGAGCAGCACACCCTCGCGCCAGGACATGACGCTGCCGACGGGCGTGATGTCCGGGTGGCTCTCGTCGATCTCGAAGTACATCAGTGACTTACCCGGCAGTATACCAGTCGGCCGTCAGGGAAGCGTGCGGAAGGCGGACGCTGCCGGCTACGGATGTCGGGCCGTGTACAGATAGACGATGCCGAAGGTCAGCGGGTCGGCCTTGATGTCCACAAACCCGCTCTGCCGCAGAATTGTCACGAACTCGTCAGGTGTGGCGAAGGCCCCGACGGAGGCGGGCAGGTAGCCGTAGGCGGCGTTGTGGCGAGAGACGATCTTGCCGATCCGTGGCAGCACCTGGTTGAAGTACCACAGGTACGCCGCGCGGACGCCCGGAGTGGTTGGAATCGCAAACTCCAGGACGGCCAGCCGGCCCCCGGGCTTCAGCACGCGGAAGAGCTCATCGCATCCCCGCTGCGTGTTCTGGACGTTGCGGATGCCGAAGGCAACGGTCGCCGCATCCGCGGAGCTGGTCGCCGCCGGGATGTTGGCCGCATCCCCGCGCACCAGCGTCAGCCGGTTCGTGAGTGCGCGTGCGCGGCTCTTCTCCAGGCCCACCCGCAGCATCGCCCCGGCGAAGTCCACACCGAGCACGCGGCCGGCGCCCGGCGTCGCGTCGATGGCCGCCAGCGCGAGGTCCGCCGTGCCGGTGCACAGGTCCAGCACCGTTTCACGGCCAGTCAACCGCAGCGACCGGATGGCTTTCCGCCGCCACCGCTTGTCGATGCCGGCGCTGAGCAGGTGGTTGAGGAAGTCGTAGTTCCCGGCGATCGCGTCGAACATGCCGGCGATCTTCTCGGGAGACTTGTTCAGGTCTGTCACTGTCGGTCCTTGCTGGCCATCGGCGATGGGCGCCTGGCGATGAGCCTGATCAGCAGGAGCAGTGCCGTCCGCGTGCCTCCGCGCCCTCCGTGGTCGCGCATCTACTTCTGCACCTGGCCTGTCCACATCGGGTACAGGTCGTGGTCGAAGCCGAGGGCCGAGAGGATCTTGCCGGCCATGAAGTCGGCCAGGTCGTCCAGCGACGTCGGCATCTGGTAGAAGGCCGGCATCGCCGGCATCATGATCGCGCCGGCCTCCGCGCAGAGGACCATGTTGCGCAGCTGCATGAGGCTCATCGGCGTCTCGCGGGGGACGATAATGAGGGGGCGACGCTCCTTGAGCATGACGTCAGCGGCCCGCTCCACGAGGTTGCGCGACAGGCCGTGGGCGACCGCCGCCAGCGTCTTCATCGAGCACGGCACGATGACCATGCCGCGGCAGCCGTGGCTACCGCTCGCGATCGTGGCGCCAAGGTCCTTGTGGCTGTGCAGCGTGATGGTGCCGCGCTCGACCTGCGGGCCGTACTTCTCGACGAGGTACGGCACCAGCCGGTCGATGGACGCGCGCTCACCCAGCTCGTCGAACAGCAGGCGCTTCCCGTAGTCCGAGATGACCAGCTCCACGTGCACACCACGCTCGAGCAGCGCGGCGAGCGTGCGCGTGGCGTAGAGCGCGCCGCTGGCGCCGGTGATCGCGACGGCGATGGTCGTGACCCGTTCAGCGGACATAGATGGACACCGCGAGCACCAGCAGGTACAGAATGCCGACGTAGCCGTTCATGTCGAACGCCTTCTTCACCTGCGAGAGGTCGTCTTCGCTGACGAGCGACTGCTCGTACACCAGCAGGCCGCCGACCGCCGCCACGCCAGCAAAGTAGAAGGCCGGAAGCGGGGTGACCCAGGGCAACGCCACGAAGCACGCCATGGTGACCACGTGCATGGCGCGCGAGATCAGCAGGGAGCGGGGCACGCCGAAGCGCACCGGAATCGATCGGAGCCCGAGCGTCCGATCCACATCGAGATCCTGGCACGCGTAGAGCACGTCGAATCCGCCGACCCACGTGCCGATCGCCAGGGCCAGCAGCCACGGTTCCCATCCCGCACCGCCACCGACGGCCAGCCACCCGCCCACCGGAGCGACGGCCATCGCGAGCCCCAGGAAGAGCTGGGTGTACGAGGTGAAGCGCTTCGCGAGCGAGTACCAGAAGACGATCGCGAGCGCGACCGGCGACAGCGCGAAGCAGACCGGGTTCAGCCGCCAGGCGGCGTAGATGAAGACGGTCGTCGCGACCACCACGAAGAGCGTCGCTTCGCCGCGCCCCATCGCCCCTCGCGGAATCTCACGATTGGCGGTGCGCGGGTTCAGCGCGTCGAACCGCGCATCGACCAGGCGGTTGAACCCCATCGCGGCCGACCGCGCGGCGACCATCGCCAGCAGGATCCAGCCGACGACCGACCAGGTGATCGGCGTGTGCCGCGCAGCCAGGAGCGCGCCGGCAAACGCGAACGGCAGGGCGAACACCGAGTGGCTGAAGCGCACGAACGACAGGTAGGTTCCGATGCGGGCGATCATGCGCGTGATGGGGATGACTGCGCGTCGCCCACCCAGAAGACCTGCTCGGGTGCGACGCCGGACACCAGATATTCTTCCACATCGGTCGTGCCGGGCGGAATCGAGACCGCCAGCACCCGCGCCCGCTTCCCCGCCTCCAGCGTGCCAAAGGAGGCGTCGAGGCCGAGCGCCATCGCACCGTTGATGGTCCCGCTCTCGATGATGCGCCGGGCCGGAACGCCTGGCGCGATCGCACGCAGTGCCGCAAGTTCGGAGAAGAGATTGAGGTCAGGCGTACTCGCCAGGCTGTCGGTGCCGACGGCCACACGGACGCCGGACTCGAAGAACGCCGACACTGGCGGGGTGCCGGCCCCCGTGTAGACATTGCTCCGCGGGCAGGTCACCAGCGTCGTCTCTCGTGCCGCAAGTCGCGCGAGGTCGTCGCGCGTCATCTGCACGCCGTGAACGGCGAGCAGCCGTGAGTCGAGAAAACCAGCAGCGCCCAGGTAGGCCACCGGGGACACCGCGGGGGGCGTGAATGCCGGGTCCCAGGCGCCCACGTCCTCGAGAAAGCGCCGCCACTCACCGTGTCCAGTCGCGATGAACTCGACCTCGTCGCGCGACTCGGAGAGATGCACGCTATACGGCACACCGGGGCGCTCGTCCATGGCGTGTCGGATGCTCGCGAAGAGCGCCGGCGCCACTGAGTACGGCGCGTGCGCCGCAAGGCTTGCCGTCACGTCCCCGCGCGTGCCGAGCGCGCGCAGACGCTCGCACGCCTCGGCGACGATCCCCTGAGGATCCGGCGCGTTGAACCGCAGGAGCTCATAGAACACGACGCCGCCGAGGGGGCTGTCGGCCAGCGCATCGAACGTCACGAGCGTGTTGCTGATATCACCGACGAGCGCGGTCCCCGAACGCACCGCCTCGCCGATGCCGGCCCGAAGGCCGTCCATGATTTCGGGAGATCCCGGATCGGGGCGCTGCCGCCGCGCGCCAACCACGTGGCGGATCCAGTCGACGAACGCGGTGGCCTGCGGAACCTGCCCGCGCAGGTATGAGAGCTCGAGGTGCGTGTGGGCGTTGACCAGGCCCGGCATCAACGCGACCTGGCCGAGATCCTCGCCGGAGACCGGTGAGGGCTCGCCACCGCCGACAGCGGTGATGCGGCCGTCCTGCACCTCCACCCAGCCATCGCGGATGGGCGGCTGCGCGACCGGCAGCACCCAGGCTGCGCGATAGCGCATCACGACTGGACGACGCGAAGCGCCTTGCCCGCGCGGCTGCGTGCGGGGTAGTTCAGGAGTTCGGCCGGGACGCTGTCATCGCCCTCGTCGCGCGCCTTCGCGAGTTCCAGCATGCGCGGCACCTCGCGCTCCCGGAAGATCGGGTCGCCGAGCACCTCGTAGTGCATGTTGCGCCGCTTGGCGATGAACCCGGCGTCCTCGATGTTCCGGACGATCTCGACTTCATCCATGCAGTAGCTGGCACCGGCTGCGCGGACGACGTTCTCCTCGATCATCACGCTGCCCATGTCGTTGGCGCCGTACGCGAGGCTGAGCTGCCCCACCTTCCCGCCCTGCGTCACCCACGATGCCTGGAGGCTCGGGAAGTTATCGAGCACGATGCGCGACAGGGCGAGCGTCCGCAGGTAATCGACACCGGTCGCCTCCTGCCCTGCCAGCTCGGTGTGTTCGGGCTGATAGCTCCACGCGATGAAGGCGGTGAAGCCGCCGGTCTCGTCCTGCAGCGATCGCAGGCGCATCAGGTGCTCGATGCGCTCTTCCTCCGTTTCCACCGTCCCGTACATCATCGTCGCCGTGGTGCGGAGCCCCTTGCGGTGGGCCTGGCGCATCACGTCGAGCCACTCGTCTGCGGAGGCCTTCCCGTAGCAGTGCAGAAGCTTCCTGACGCGGTCCACGAGAATCTCCGCGCCGCCACCGGGAACACTGTCCATCCCGGCCGCAATGAGCCGGTCGAGTACGGCCGAGACCGGCTGCTGCGAGAGCCTCGAGAGGTGAATCACTTCCGGCGGCGAGAGCGCGTGGAGGCGGAACTCCGGATAGCGCGCCTTGATGGCCTTGAAGAGATCCTCGTACCACTCGATTGGGAGGTCCGGGTTGTGGCCCCCCTGCAGGAGGAGCTGCACGCCGCCGACGGCGATCGTCTCGTCGATCTTGCGGAACAGCTCGTCGAACCCGAGGACATAGCCTTCCGAAGATCCGACGGGCCGGTAGAACGCACAGAACGCGCAGCGTGCCACGCACACGTTCGTGTAGTTCACGTTGCGGTCGATGATGTAGGTGACGATGCCCTCGGGGTGCTTGCGGGCGCGAATCTGGTCGGCGAGCTGCCCGAGCAGCGGTGTGGGTGCTTCACGGTACAGGCGCAGCGCCTGCTCCGCATCGACGCGGCCACCGGACCTCACCTTGTCGGCAATCTGCTGAATCGTCATCACATCACTGGCCTGGAAGTGCGGGCTCACAGGGCGTCGGGGTAATAGGTCGGGGCGACGGCGCGCGGGACGACGCCCGTCTCGGCGGCGTAGCGGTAGAACAGCTCGACCCCGGCCCGCTCGTCCGGACCGAGCACGTACTTGATATTATCCCGCAGGTAGCGGTCGGCCACGTCCTGCCGCACCGGGTCGCCTGGATAGTAGAACTCCGCGATGTCACGCGTCCGCTCGAGCGACCGATCGCGCGTCCGAATCAGCGCGCGCACGTCCTCTCCGGAAAGCGCCTCCGGCCGCCCCACCCAGAATGCGTAGACGAACGGCAGGCCGGTGGTCGTCAGCCACAGCTCGCCGAGGTCGATCTTCTGGACCATGACGGTTCGAGACGCTCCCCCATCGCGGATCTCGACCGGACCCGCCTCCAGGAACAGCGCGTTGTCGCCAATGATGAGGGCCGCATCGGCCGTGGACAACATGCCCGCGAGGTCGGGCCCATGCGGCTCGAACCGTGGCGTGATGCCGAAGGCGCGCGCGCACATCACGCGCGTCAAGGCCACCGACGTGCGCGAGCTCGTGTCCAGGGCCACCGATCGCACGTCGCGCATCTCGCGCGTGGTGAAGATGGCAACCGACGCCACGGTGCCACGCGAGGTGATGGCGACCTCCGGGACCACCCGGTAGCTCTCGGGTCCATTCGGGCCGCGCAGGTACTCGATGGACGGAATGAGCCCGAGGTCGGTCTCGCCGGCGTGCAGCAGGTCCGCACAGCGCGCGGGCAGGTCGAAGCGGACGTCGAACCGAGGGTCCTGCTCCAGGCCGTAGACAAGCGGGCGGGCGTTCAGGTACGTGACCGCCCCGATCCGGACGCGCCCCATCAGCGTGCGTCGAACCGCCCGTCGCGCTCAACCGGCTCGAGCGCGGCTGCCGCGATGTTGCGCCGAATCTCCTCGAGCGGGGCGCGACGCCGACCTTCGGGCACTTCGTCGATCGGCGACACGCTGTCGAGGTCGTCGGCCCCGACGGTCAGCGCGACCTGCGCGAGCTTGGGTCCGTACAGCGACCAGTCCACCTGGATCGACGGGATGTTCGTGATGAACAACCGCGCCAGCGCGATCCGCCGCACGTCGTCGTACCCGGTGGTCGGAACAGCGGGGTTCACGCTGCGCGGCAGCGGCGCGAAGGTCTTGATGACGCCGGTGTCGTGCTGCAGCGCGGCAATCTGGCGGTACAACGCGGGCACATCCGCCGTCGGCAGCTTGTCGATGGTCAACCTGGCGAGACCCAGGCCAGCGATGTTGACCTCCTCGATGGCGAGGCGCGCATCGCGGAGCTGATCGAAGGGCGCCTGCGCGACCAGCTCGAGCCCCGCCAGCTTGAGTTCCTCGAGGAACGTGCGAAGCGGAACCTGCTCCGCCGCAGCGATCCGCTCGAGGTCGGCCAGCGAGAACGCCGACACCGGCGTGTTGCCCGCAGCCGCGACCACCTCCCGGACACGCGCGATGGCCGCCTCGCGGGTCAGCGGCGTACCGACGATCCGGATCTCGCCGGCTGAGGCTGGGGTCGCAGTAGGAGCCCCCGGCGCGGCATCGACATCTGCCACCCGGACGAACGTCGTGCGCGCGCCATGCCGGCGCCGCCGCTCGTCATCGGCAGCCGCCCCGATGGCGATGATGTCATGGCTCGTCGAGAGGGTATCGAGTTCAGCGTCTGTGACCGTCATTCCAACTGCCGATCATAGCAGTGGAGGCAGGCGTGGCGCTGCTGCTGGCTGAGGCGCCGAAGGCGTTTGGGGATTGAAAGTCAGAATGCGGAGGGCAGAGGTTGGAGGTTGGGGTCGGGCAGAGGTTGGAGGTTGGAGGTTGGAGGTGACGCCGCCTGACAGGCGCAGCCGCCGGAATTTCGGCGAGCCCGCACCATTCGCTCCGCGGCCCCGTGATTTCCGGCCGAAACGGATGGGCACCTGCTGGCAGAAGCTATGCGTTGATGTCTGACATGGCTACCACCATCCGTGCGAACACGTTCCTGCAACGGCTCATCGGCGCGGCTGCGCTCGACTCGGCCATCTACGAGGAGGTGGAGGCCGACCCAACCGCAACCAACCAGGCGATGTCCGTCGTCCTGCTTTCCAGCGTGGCGATGGGAATCGGCGCACGCGGGCTCGGTGGCGGCGTCGGGGTGATTGCGCTCTTCGGCGTGATAGCGCTGGTCACCTGGGCCGCATGGGCCCTGTTGATGTTCGAACTCGGCACCCGGCTGCTACCAGGTCGCCGCACGCACTCGAACCCGTACGAACTGCTGCGGACGCTCGGCTTCGCCGCGGCACCCGGATTACTGGCGGTCCTCGGCGCGGTGCCAGCAGTGACGGTGCAGGTCCTGGTGCTGTCGTGGGTGTGGATGGTTGCGGCGATGGTCGTCGCGGTCCGTCAGGCGCTCGACTACGAGAGCACCGGGCGAGCGATTGCCACATGCCTGCTCGGCTTCGTGCTCGCGATGTCGATCGCGATCGTCCTCGGCGCGATCTTCGGACCCACGGTCTCCTGAGCGCGAGCGGCAGGCGCACGCCCGACCAAGGCTGGGCCTGCCGCTACGCCAACCTCGGTCGCAGGCGTCACGCGTCAGCGTGACGCTCCCGCTCGCCCGCTACATCGCCGCGACGATGCGGGTGGCGAGTTCGAGGGCGCGGCGTCCCTGGGCGCCGTCGACCTTCGGAGCGCGCTTGTGCTGCACCGCGTCGACGAAGTCGGCGAGTTCGCGCTTCAGCGGCTCCTCGTTGACGACCGGTACGTCCCCACCGTCGATCGACGGCATCGGTCCCTCCCCCTTCAGCAGTCGGTACATCTCGACCTTCTGCGCCGCGTAGTCGATCGACACGTACGCCGCAGGCTGGAAGAAGCGGATCTTCCGCACCCGGTCGCGGCTGATGCGGCTGGCGGTGAGGTTGGCGATGCAGCCGTTGGCGAAGCGGAGGCGGGCATTCGCGATGTCCACGCGCCCTGTGAGCACGGGCACGCCGACCGCCTCGATGGAGTCGACCTCCGACGGCACGATGGAGAGCACGACGTCGAGGTCGTGAATCATCAAATCGAACACGACGTCGATGTCGAGGCTCCGCTCCGGGAACGTGCCCAGCCGATGGACTTCGATGAAGCGGGGGTCGCGCAGCATGGGCCGGGCCACGTCGACTGCCGGGTTGAAACGCTCGGTGTGTCCGACCGCGAGCACCGCGCCGCTCTTCGCCGCAGCCTCCATCATCTGGTCCGCTTCCGCCAGCGAGCGGACCATCGGCTTCTCGACCAGCACGCCCGCGCCTGCTTCGAGGAATGGCAGCGCCACCGCAAGGTGCTGTTCGGTGGGCACGGCAATCGAGACCGCATCCACCCGCCCGATGAGCGAGGTCGGCCGCATGAGCGCACGCGTCTGGTTCGCCGCAGCGATCTCCTCCGCACGGGCCTGGTTCGTGTCCACGACCGCGACGAGTTCGACCCCTTCCATGGAGCCGAGAATGCGGGCGTGATGCTTGCCAAGGTGTCCCACGCCGATGACCGCCACGCGCATGCTCATGTCGTCCCCTGTTGCTTGTCTATCCTAGGCGCCGGCCGACAATCGCAATGCCCGCGGCGTCGGCGGCCGCGATGATCGCGTCGCCATCGATCATCAAGGTCTTCCCGGCGTCGACCGACAGCACGCGTGCCCCGGCGGCGTGCATCGCACGGATGGTGGCGACGCCTACCACCGGCACGTCGAACCGCATGTCCTGGTTCGGCTTGGCCACCTTCACGATGCTGACCCCGGGGCCAGCGAGCTGGCCCGCGCGGGCGATGACCTGATCGGTCCCCTCCATCGCTTCGACGGCGACGACCGCGACCGACTTCACGGCGATGGTCTGGCCGATGTCGAGGCCGGCGATGACGTCGGCGATCCGGTAGCCGAACTCGAGGTCGGCACGTTCCTCGTCCGATGGCGCACGCCTGGTGAGCAGGCCCTCGCCCGCCATGAGCGGCGTCAGGAACGCCGTGGAATCGATCAGCTCGATGCCGCGCTCGCGCAGGAAGTCACCCACCGCCCCGATGATCGCGTCGGTGTTGTTCGATCGGATCCGCGTGAGCAGGCTCAGCGCGGTCATGTCTGGGACGATGTCCGAGAACAGCTTGGTGTGCTTGACCTGCCCTGCCATCAGCGCGTGCGTGACACCGGCCTTCTCAAGCAGGCCGACCCACGTGCCGAGCTTGCCGAGCGAAACGCGGTGGACCGCGGAAGAGGGGGCCTTCGCTGCCTCGAGTTCGAGTTCAGGGAAGGCTTCCTCCTTCAGCGCGATGATCGTGACCTGGTGCCCGGCCGCACGGGCCGCGTCCAGGACGAGGAAGGGAAACCGGCCATTGCCGGCAATCAGCCCGAGGTGCACGCTAGTCGTCCGAGGGCAGGTCCTCGCTGCGGCGCGACGCCCGCTTCAGGATGACCCCGCGTTCCGACCGGCGGATGAAATCCACCAGGTACTGCACGTCGGGGCAGGCCAGCGTGTCGTCAGCTTCGATCTGGTGGAGCGCGGCAGACGTGTTCAGCTTCGACTGCAGCAGGTAGCGGAAGCTCCGCTTGAGGCGCGTGATGGTGTCGGTGGTGAAGCCGCGGCGGATGAGCCCGATGGTGTTCAGGCCGTAGATGCGGGCGCGGTTACCGACAGTGCGCGCGTACGGCAGCGCGTCCTTGGTGACGACCGAGTAGCCGCCGATGAAGGCGTAGCGCCCCACGCGGCAGAACTGGTGCACGCCCGACCCGGCGCTGATGTTGGCGTAGTCTTCCACGTGCACGTGGCCACCGAGCGTCGCCATGTTGCCGAAGATCGTGTGGTTGCCCACGTGGCAGTCGTGCGCGACGTGCACGTAGGCCATGAACACGTTGTGGTGCCCGATCTCGGTGATGCCGCCACCGCCAGCCGTGCCCCGGTGGATGGTGACGAACTCGCGGAACACGTTGTGTGCGCCGATGACGAGGCGCGTCGGCTCGCCCTTGTACTTCAGGTCCTGCGGTGCAAGCCCGATCGAGGCGAACGGATAGACCTCGGTCCCTTCGCCGATCTCGGTCCAGCCGTCGATCACCGCCGAGGCGCCGATGCGGCAGTTCGGGCCGATCACGACATTCGGGCCGATCGACGCGTGCGGCCCCACGTAGGTGCCGGCGCCAATGCTTGCACCCGGGTGCACGATCGCGGATGGATGGATCTGCGTCGGGTCCGCGACGATGCCGAGGACGAGTTCGCATTCCGTGGCGAGCTGCTCGCCTGCGTAGGCGGCGGCCTGCGCAAAGGCGATGGCGCCGCGGCGGCGACTGAGCGTGATCTCCAGGCGCAAGCGATCGCCAGGCACGACCTGCCGCCGGAATTTCGCGCCGTTCACGCCGCGCAGGTACACGCGCGTCTGCGCCGTCGCGTCCTGATCGCGCACGAGGATCGCGGCCGCCTGCGAGAGCGACTCGACCATCAGCACCGCGGGGAGCAGCGGCGCACCGGGGAAATGTCCGGGAAAGAACTCCTCGTTGACGGTGACGTTCCTGACAGCCACCAGGCGCCGCCCCGGTTCGTGCTCGAGGACGGCGTCGACGAGCATCGACGGATAGCGGTAGCACAGGCGCTCGAGCGCCTGGGGTATGTTGATGGACACTCGTGCCAGTCTACCAGAACCCCATCTGCAGCCAGGACGCGCCGCACCCCGGCCAGACGCCGATCTCGTCGTCTAACAGGAAGGGCTGTCGCACCGCGCGCGAAACGCCCATAATAGGAAGGTATTCAAGGAGCCCAATGAGTCGACTCTCGATCGCGGCGCTGCTCGCGCTGGCGCTGTCCACGGCGGCGTGCAACAACAACACGACCACGTCGCCGACGAGCACGCCGTCGAGCACGACGGTGACCGACACCTTCAACGGCACACTGACCCGCAACGGCGCGGCGAACTTCGCGTTCAACGTCTCGGCGGCGGGAGCCGTCTACGCGACGCTCACCTCGGTGTCCGACCCGTCGGTCCCGGTCACGATGAGCCTGGGCATCTGGACTGCGGCCAGTTCGGTCTGCAGCGTGGTCATCACCAACGACTCGGCGCTGCAGGGGGCGATCCTCGCCGGCTCCGCCAGCGGCATCGGCCAGCTCTGTGTCCGCGTCTCCGACCCGGTCGGGGCGATCGCCAACCCTGTCGATTACCAGATCACCGTCGTCCACTACTAGGCGATAGGCGCCAGGCCACAGGCGCTCGATCGAAGGCTCGGCTGCGCCGAGCCTTTTCTTTTTGGGGTCGCGTACAAAAGAAAACGCGGACCCGGGCAATGCCTCGAGTCCGCGTGCGTTCAGTTCCGACTTCTCAGTTCTAACGTCTAACGTCTAACGTCTAAAGTCGGAACGCCGCTACTTGTTCGGCGCTGCGCTCTTGTCGAGGCGGGCGACCGCTTCGAGCGTCAGGTCGATGCCGGGCTCGGCCCAGATCACACCGGAGTCGCCCGCGCTGAAGAGCACCTGCAGCCCCTTCTCCTTGGAGAGCGCCTCGAGCACCGGCATCAGCTTGGCCTGGAAGTCCTGCTGGAGCTGCTGCTGAAGCTCGGTGAGTTCCTGCTGCGCGTCCTGCTCGAATCGCTGCCCCTCGACCGTCTGGCGATCGATGTCCTTCTGGAGCTGCGCACGGGCCGCTTCGCTCATCACGCTGCCGCTCGTCTCGAGCTTCTGCTGGTTTGCCTGGAGCGCCTTCGCCTTGTCAGCCGCTTCGGTCTGCTTCTTCTGCGCGAGCGCGTTCACCTTGGCAGCGGCCGCCTTGCCGTCGGACGACAGCTGCGCGATCGCCTGCAGGTTCACGAAGCCGACCTTCGCGCCGACCGGGAATGGAGCGGGCGGCGGCGGGGCCTGCGGAGCGGGAGCGGCCTGTGCTGGCGGAGCAGCCGGCGCGGGCGCCGCAGGTGCGGGACGGCTGCCAGCCGCCGGCGCGGGACGGCTACCCGCGGCGGGCGCCTGAGCCTGGGCGAACACCGGCGACGCGCTTACTGCGAGCGCGGCCGCCATCGCAATGGCGAAACCTTTCATTCCTGCAAATCCTTTCCTGTGTAAAACCCTTCGAGTGTATCAGAACGTCGTACCCACGGCGAACCTGAACTGGAAGGCCTTCTGCAGCCGCAGGTAGTTGTTCCGCACGCCGCCGCGCTGCGGGTTGTACGCAAAGATCAGCCGGAACGGCACGTTCAGCACCGGCATGAAGAAGCGGATCTCGGCGCCGGTCGAGGTCTTGAACGCGCTGCGCTGCCCGTTGACCACGGTCTGAATCGCGGGAATCGTGCAGGTCCCATCGGGCTGCGGGGTGCACGTGCTGAGCGACACCGACTGGAGCGGCGGAGAGAGCAGCGGCGTCGGTGGCGTCACGATCTCTCGGATATCTTCCTTCCACCCGAACCCCTCGCCGGTGTTGCGCACCTGGCCTGCGTCGTAGAAGAGGATCAGGCGAACCGGTCCGGCGATCGAGAAAATCTGCTCCACGTTGAAGAGCAGGCTCTTGTTGCCGCCGAGCACCAGCCCGGTCTGCAGGTCAGCCGGCCCGATGGTGCGGAGGTCGAACCCGCGGACGCTGTACTCGCCGCCGAGGAACAGCTTCTCGAAGATGGGCAGGTCCGTGGTGCCGCCGTAGGTCCGAACGTACTCCACCTCGCCGCGCATGCCGAACGACATGCGGTTGTTCTGCTTGAAGAACGCCACCGCCTCGATCGACGGCTTGACGTACCGCGTGTTGCCGCCCAGCCCAGCGAGGTCGGTCGTGATGCTCAGGCGCTTGCCCGTCGTCGGGAAGATCGGCTGGTCCACCGAGTTGTAAATGAGGCTCGGCGAGACCTTGCTGATGATGCGCTCTCCGCCCGCGCCGATCAGCAGGGAGTCGCGCAAGTACGGGTTGCGCGCGAGGATCAACGGGTCGGTGAAGGCCGTGTTGATCTCCGTGACCCGCACGCGCTGGTAGCTGTAGTTCGTGAACGCGCGCGTGAACCCGCGGCCGACCGGGAAGCCGAAGGTCAGCGTGCCGCCGGTCGTGCGCTGCGTGAACTGGCTGACGTACCGGATGTCGCTGCGGAAGATGTTCGCGCCGCCCGTGATGTTCCGATCGAAGAGGAAGGGCTCGGTAAAGGACAGCGTGTAGTTCTGCGCGCGCTGGCCGCCCTGGAGCGACAGCGTGAGGCTCTCGCCCCGGCCGAGGAAGTTCGCCGTCTGGAACGAGAGCTGACCGAAGAACCCCTCGAACTGCGAGACACCGGCGCCGAACGTGAGCTGGTTTCGGTTCTGCTCTTCCAGCTTCATGCGGACGTCGACCTTGTTGTCCGCCGTCGGCACCTTGTCGACGTTGACGTCCTTGCCGGGTCCCTCGAGCGGCTTGAAGTACCCGAGCTGGTTCAGCCGCTTGATGCTGAACTTCAACGCCTCGGTGTTGAAGACGCCGTTCTCGTACAACCGCATCTCGCGGCGAATGACGTTGTCGCGCGTGGTCGTGTTGCCCGTGAAGGTGATCCGGTTGATGAAGTACTGCTTGCCTTCCTGGATCTGGAGGGTCACATCGACGCTCGGGTCGCCAGCCGGCTTGTCGTCCACCGCCGCGAGCATCTTCGGCGCCTGCGCCTGTGACGGGTTCGGCTCGTCGCTGAACTTGTAGTCCGGGAACCCGGTGAACTCCATGTAGCCGCCCGCGCCGTAGATCTCCTGCGCCTTCTGGAAACCCTTCCGCACGAGCTTCTGGCTGTAGTACTCGCCCTTCTGCAGCTTGAACAGCGGCTTCAGCGCCTCGCTCTTCACCACCGTGTTGCCCGCGACGTCGAAGCTGCTCACCTTGTACCGGTGCCCTTCGGTGACCGGCACGCGCAGTTCGATCCAGCGCGTCTTCTTGTCAGCCGAGTCGCCCAGCACCTTGACCTCCGGGTCGCCCACCTGCGCGCGGATGTACCCGTGGTCGCGGTAGTAGTCGAGCACCCGCTCGGCGTCTTCCTCGAACTTCGTCTCCTGGTACACGCCACGGCCGGAGATGAACGACAGCCACCAGTGCGCCCGGTTGTCCTTCATCTTGCGGCGGAGCCGCCGGTCGGAGATGTCCTTGTTCCCGACGAACTCGAGCTTGCGGATCTTCACCTTCGGCCCTTCACTCATCGTGAAGGTGACGTGCACGAGCTTCGGGCCGCCTTCGACCGGCTTGATCTCGTGGGTGACCTCCGCGCTCTGGAAGCCTTTCTCCTTCATCATGTCGCGCACGATCCCCTCGATCTTGCGGATGAGGGCCGGGTCGATGAAGGTGTCCAGGCGGATCTGCGCGTTCGCTTCCTTCAGCTTCTCGTCGATCTTCGTCGTCTCGAGCTTCTTCGAGCCCGTGAAGTCGACGACCTTCACGCGCTGCCGCTCCTCCATGTCGTACGTGATCAGCTTGCCCACCACGCCGTTGGAGAAGACGTAGTCCTCCACGTCGATCGACAGGTTGTCGAGGAAGTTGGTCGCCCACAGGCGCTTGAAGTCCTCGCGCAGCAGGTTCTCGGTGTCTTCCGTATACGGAACCCAGACACCCTGCGACGGCTGGCTCGCCTTCGCCTGGATGTAATAGAGGTAGGTCTGGATGTCGACGAGCGACGTGTTGCCCTGCGCCTGGAAGCATGGCGCAATCAGGTAGACCACCGGTCCCGACCCTGCTGGCGGCAGCGCACGCGGCGCCGGCACTGGCTG
Source organism: Acidobacteriota bacterium (assembly GCA_018268955.1). GTDB lineage: Bacteria > Acidobacteriota > Vicinamibacteria > Vicinamibacterales > CAVVIG01 > CAVVIG01. Next base: position 40,404 of record JAFDVO010000019.1, read on the forward strand.
GCCGCAGATCGTCGCGGGGTTGCTCGCCGGGGGGGCGCCCGCCGGCTGCTGCGCGTACGCGGCTCCGGCCGCGAGCAGCAGCACCGTCGCCAGCGCACTCACTCGTAACGATTTGAACATGCAGCGCTTTCTATGGTTCACGCCCGCACGGGGCGCTGAAGTTCTTTACTTTACAGGATCTTAGACGGCCGTTGGGCGGCTGCGGCCGGGAGCAGGGGCAGATCGGCGCTGGGAAAGAGTCGGGCAGGGACCGCCTGCGCCAGAAACAGGAAGGGCAGAGCCTGTCGGCTCTGCCCTGTGAGACTTCCGGGTGGAACGTCCGGCAGCTACATCAGCTTCCGGCCGGCTTCGAGCTCGCCGGCGGGCCGGTAGGAGATCTGCCCGGCGTCCATGTAGACCTCCACGTCGCCGCCACGCAGGTGACCGCGGATCAGCTCCTCGGAGAGCGGATCCTCGACATACCGCTGGATGGCCCGGCGCAGGGGACGCGCGCCGTACGACCGGTCCTTCAGCGTGTTCTCGATGATCCAGTCGACCACCTCTGAGGTGAGGCTGATCTTCAGCTTCCGATCCGCCAGGTTGGCGTTCAGCTGATCCACCAGCAGCCCCATGATGCGCCGCAGGTCGTCGTCCGTGAGTGCCTCGAAGACAATGAGCTCGTCGATACGGTTGATGAACTCGGGGTTGAACGTGCGCTTCACTTCCCCGAGCACCATCTCGGACACGCTCTTCTCGATGACGCTGGCCTCCGAGGCCTGGAACCCGAGCCCGGTCTTCTTCTGGATGAAGCGGGCGCCGATGTTCGACGTCATGATGATGATCGTGTTCTTGAAGTTCACACGATTCCCGAGCCCGTCAGTGAGATGGCCGTCTTCGAACACCTGCAGCAGGATGTTGAAGATGTCTGGGTGCGCCTTCTCGACCTCGTCGAGCAGCACCACCGAATAGGGGTTCCGCTTCACCTTCTCGGTGAGCTGGCCGCCCTCTTCGTGCCCGACGTATCCGGGCGGCGAGCCGATCAGCTTCGAGACAGAGTGCTTCTCCATGTACTCAGACATGTCGAAGCGGATGAGCGCGTGATCGCTGCCGAACAGGAAGTTCGCCAGGGCGCGAGCCAGCTCGGTCTTGCCGACGCCGGTCGGGCCCAGGAAGATGAAGCTGCCCACCGGGCGATTGGGGTTCTTCAGCCCTGCACGCGACCGACGGATCGCACGGGAGAGCGCCGAGATGGCCTTCTCCTGGCTGATGACCCGGCGATGGAGTTCGGCCTCCATCCGCAGGAGCTTGTCGCCCTCGTCCTGGTTGATCGACGTCATCGGGACGCCGGTCCACTTCGAGACGACCTCGTCGATCTCCTGCTTGCCGACCACCACGCGCCGCGTGCTCGACTTCACGTCGAACTTCTCGCGGACGAACTGGAGGTTCTCCCGCGCCGCCATCTCCTGCTCGCGGTAGAACTGCGCCTTCTCGAAGTCCTTCTGCGAGGAGGCGTTCTCCCACTGCTCGACCGCCACGCGGATGTTCTTGTTGATCTCGCCGAATTCCTCGCTGTAGCCCGCCTCGCGCAGCTTGGCGCGCGCACCGGCCTCGTCGACGAGGTCGATGGCCTTGTCCGGCAGGAACCGGTCGGTGATGTACCGGTTGGATTGATACACCGCCGCCTCGATCGCCTCGCGCGTGTATTCCACGTGATGGAACGACTCGTAGCGCTCCTTCACGCCGAGGATGATCTCGATGGTTTCCTTCTCGCTCGGCGGGTCGACCTTGATGGCCTGGAACCGCCGCTCGAGCGACCGATCCTTCTCGATGTACTTGCGGTACTCGGCTGGCGTGGTCGCGCCAATGCAGCGGATCTCGCCGCGGCTCAGCGCCGGCTTCAGGATGTTGGCGGCGTCAAGCGATCCTTCAGCGGAGCCCGCGCCGACCAGCGTGTGCAGCTCGTCGATGAACACGATGATGTTCGGGTTCTCGGTGAGCTCCTTCATGATCGCCTTGAGGCGCTCTTCGAACTGCCCGCGGTACTTCGTGCCGGCGACGATCAGCGAGATGTCCAGCGCGAGGATCCGCTTGTCGGCGAGGAAGTGCGGCACGTCGCCGCAGACGATCTTCTGCGCCAGCCCCTCGACGATGGCCGTCTTGCCCACACCGGGTTCGCCGATGAGGACCGCGTTGTTCTTGGTGCGGCGGCAGAGGACCTGCTGCACCCGCTCGAGCTCGTGCTCGCGCCCGACCAGCGGGTCGAGCTGGTTCTTCATCGCCGACTCGGTGAGGTCCCTGCTGAACTCGGCCAGCAGCGGCGTCTCCTTCACGCGGGTCAGCGTGGTCTTCTCGTTGAGGAGCTGGACGATGTCCTCGCGGACGGCGTTCAGCCGCATGCCCTTCTCCATCAGGATGGAGGCGGCCACGGAGCGCTCCTCGCGCAGGATGCCAAGCAGCAGGTGCTCGGTCCCGATGTAGTTGTGCAGCAGCCGGTCGGCCTCTTCAGCCGCGAACTGGAGCACACGCTTGGTCTCCGCGCTGAACGGAATCTCGACAGAGGTCGAGACCTTCTCGCGGAACACCGTACGACCTTCGATTTCCTTGCGGATGTTTTCGAGGGAGAGGTGCGAGCGCGCGAAAATCCGGCTCGTGAGCCCTTTGCCTTCGCGGATGAGGCCAAGCAGCAGGTGCTCGGTCTCGATCGAGATGCTGCCGAGCTGGCTGGCCTCGTAGCGCGCGAAGAAGAGTACTCGTCGGGCCCTTTCGGTGTACCGTTCGAACATCCGGCCTACCTAAGTGAAAGCAGATGGTGATGGAGACACGGCGGCGATAACCTCATTATAAGGCATCGAGATCGCACCATCCGGCGTTTGCGGCTCACCCGCACGGCGTGCGGACGTTCCTCTTCTCTTGGACGCCCGTCTCGCAACGGACGTGCCTGTGTTCCGAAGTCAGAAGCTGGAAGTGGACGCCGGAACTCGACGCGCACCTGGCGGCTACTTGAGCGACGCGAGCTTCTTCAGGTCGGTCTGGTCGAGCACGGTCCTCAGCGTCTTCACATCGTCGATGCCGCGGCCTTCGAGCTGGACCAGGAAGCGCTTGGCGACGACGACGCTGAGCTCGCCGTTCCTGGTGCCCTTGTCCCACTTCTCCCAGCCAGGGTTGTCGTTGACCTTCACGGAGCGCTCGAAGCCGTCCTCGGTTTCCTTCTCGTACCCCGCGGCCATCATCATCGAGAAGGGCGCGAAGAGCAGCTGGTTGAACCCCGAGTCCATGATCTTCTGCTCGATCTCCGCGTCGCCCTTCTTGTAGGTGACCGAGGCCTGGGAGTACGCGAACGGAGCCGTCATCTTCTCGCCGGTGGGCTTGCCACGCTCCCAGCCGCCCACGCTCTCCGGCATGATGCCCTGGAGGTCGCGGAAGCTGACCGGGTCGACCGGCTTGGCGTCCGGGTCGCCGCCCGCCAGCCCCTTCGCCATCGCCTCGAAGCCCTTGGCGAGGTTCTCGGCACTCTTCTCCATGTCGCCCGAGTTCTTCTGGAGTTCCTCCGCGCTCTTCTGGATCTGCTCGGCAGCCTTCTCCTCATTCGACTTGCCGCACGCGGCGGTCGTGAAGACCAGCGCCATCAGGGCTGCGGCATACCATTGCACTCTCATCGAAGGTCTCCTTGGAAATGAAACAGCGCCATCTGGCCTCGGGACAGACGGCCGCCGTGTGAATCGACGTGGATTCTACCGTAGGGTATCGGATCGTCCCGCCCTCCATTGCAGGGCGATGCCTGAACCGGTGAGGCAGCGGGGCTACGCCGGCCGGAGTCGGCCACCCTCGAGCCGCAGGACGCGATCGCACGCAGCCGCGAGACGCGGGTTGTGCGTCGCGATCACGGACGTGAGCCCGTACGTGCGGTGCATGTCGCGCAACAGCCCGTGCAGCGACTCGGCGGTCTGCTCGTCGAGGTCCCCTGTCGGCTCGTCGGCAAGGAGCACCGACGGGCGCATCACGAGCGCACGCGCCACCGCCACACGCTGCTGCTCGCCGCCGGACAACATGCCGGGGCGGTGCGTCAGCCGTTCGCCCAGGCCAACCCGCTGCAAGAGCTCCGTCGCCCGCACCGCCGCGTCTGCAGCCGGAATGCGCGCGATGCGCATGGGCATCGCCACGTTCTCCAGGGCGCTGAACTCCGGCAGCAGGTGGTGGAACTGAAACACGAAGCCGACGTGGGCGTTGCGGAACGCGACGACCTCGGCCGGGACCATGGTGGTCAGGTTCGAGCCCCCGACCACCACCTCTCCCTGCTCGGCGCGATCGAGCCCGCCGAGCACGTGCAACAGCGTGCTCTTCCCCGCCCCGGACGCCCCGACGATGGCGACCATCTCGCCCTGCGCGACCTCGATGTCCAGATCGCGCAGCACCGTCAGCACCTTGCCGGCGTCGACGTAGCTCTTCACGATGGCGCGTGCGGAGATGAACGGCATGGGGAGCGGTCAGGGTTCAGGGACTCGGGACTCGGGATTCGGGACGTCAGAGTAGCGATGAGCGTTCAGCGATGAGCGTCTAGCGTTTGGCGTTTAGCGTTTAGCGTTTAGCGATCAGCGATTAGCGATTAGCGATTAGCCGTTACTCGTACCTGAGCGCCTGGGCGGGGTCGAGCTTCGCCGCCTGGCGTGAGGGGTAGATCGTCGCGACGAAGGCGATGAGGATGGCCGACACCACGACGAGCGCGAAGTCGAGCGGCAGCACTTTGAACGGCACGTGCGAAATCTGGTACACGTCGACCGGCACCCGAATCAGCTTGTACGTGTCGAGCACCTTCGAGATGCCGTAGCCGAGCGAGGCACCGACCGCGGTGCCCACGATGCCAATCACGAGCCCCTGCAGCATGAAGATGGTCGTCACGCTGCGTGCGCTCGCCCCCATGGTCTTCAGGATGGCGATGTCGCGATGCTTCTCCATCACGAGCAGGATCAGGGAGGCGACGATATTGAGGGCGGCGACCATGACGATGAGGCCGATCGTCAGCGAGATGGCGACCTTCTCGAGCCACAGCGCGGAAAAGAGCGACTGGTTCATGTCCGCCCAGTCCTGCGCGAACCAGCCCTCGCCGAGCTTCGCGCTGATCGCGTCGGCCGTCTCCGGTGCCCGGAACACATCATCCAGCCGCAGCTGGATCGCGTCGATGTCTTCCTTGTCGAGCAGGCGCTTCGCCACGTCGAGCGACACGAAGCCGGTCTGCGAGTCGATTTCGTAGAGGCCGAGCGAGAAGACGCCCGCCACCCTGAGCCGGCGGGCACGTGGAATCATGCCCATCGGTGAGAGCGTGCCCTGGGGCGTGAGCACCGAGATGGAGTCGCCGACCTGGACGCCGAGTTGGGCGGCGAGGTCGCTGCCGAGCAGGATGGCGCCGGGTGTGTCGGGGTCTTCCTTCGTGAGATCCGCGAGGACGCCGCTGCGCATGGCGCGGCCAATGTCGGTGACCTGCGGCTCCACCGCCGGGTCGATGCCCTTGATGTTGATGAACGCCTGATCGCCAGCGGCCGAGACCAGCGCCTTCCCGAGGATTGCCGGGGCTGCTCCGGTGACGTGCGGTTCACGCCGGAGCAGGTCGAGCTGCTGCTGGTAACCGCCCGTGATGCCGCCGCGCTTCCAGACGAAGATGTGCGGGTTCGAACCCAGGATCCGATCGCGCAGCTCACCCTGCAGTCCGGTCATGAGCGCCAGCGCGATGACCAACGCCATGACGCCGACGACCACACCAAGCGTGGAGATCAGCGAAATCACGGAGATGAACGCCTGCTTCCGCTTGGCGAGCAGGTACCGCAGCGCAATCTGCAGTTCGAAGGGCACGTCCACGTGTAGAGCGTATCAGCGCCGGGGGCAAAGCTCTAACACGGAACCAACCGGGTCACGACGGATCACGCCGTCCTCAGTCGCCCTCAGCCCTGCGACGCATCAACGGGAACAGGATGACGTCACGGATCGACGGGCTGTTGGTCAGCAGCATCACCAGCCGGTCGATTCCCAGGCCTTCGCCCGCCGTCGGCGGCAGGCCGTACTCGAGCGCCCGGACGTAGTCTTCGTCCATCGCGTGCGCTTCGAGGTCGCCGCTGGCGCGGTCCTTCAGCTGGTCCTCGAACCGGCGCCGCTGTTCCACCGGATCGTTCAGCTCGCTGAAGGCGTTCGCGACCTCGAAGCCGCCGATGTAGAGTTCGAAGCGCTCGACCGTGTCGGGGTCATCCGGGCGCTGCTTCGAGAGCGGGGACACCTCGGTCGGGAAGTCGTACACGAAGGTCGGCTGCACGAGGCGGTCTTCGCAGAGCCGCTCGAAGATCTCCGTTGCGATCTTCCCCGCTCCGTATCCCGGCTTCACCTCGATGCCCAGCGCGGTGGCAATCGCGGCGGCACTCTCCCGGTTGCGCAGTTCCTGAGGGTCGATCGCGCGGCCGAGTTTCGCGGACGCCGCGTCGCGCGCCCCTTCGCGCAGGGACAGCCGTGCGAACGGCGCCGCCAGCGAGATCTGGTGGTCACCGAAGGTGATCTGGTCGGAGCCGGTCGCCTGCCGGGCCACGGTGGCGATCAGCTCCTCGGTCATCACCATCAGGTCCTGATAGTCGGAGTAGGCCTGGTAGAACTCCATCATCGTGAACTCGGGGTTGTGCTGCGTCGAGATCCCCTCGTTCCGGAAGTTCCGGTTGATTTCGAACACACGCTCGAGCCCGCCGACCGTCAACCGCTTCAGGTACAGCTCCGGTGCAATCCGGAGGTACAGCTGCATGTCGAGCGCGTTGTGATGCGTGACGAACGGGCGCGCGAGCGCTCCGCCGGCAATCGCCTGCATCATCGGCGTCTCGACTTCCAGGTAGCCGCGCTCGGTCATGAACGATCGGATCGCCGACACGACCTTGCTGCGCGTCTCGAACACGCGCCGTGAGTCCGGATTCACGATCAGGTCGAGGTACCGCTGGCGATACCGGGTCTCCACGTCCGTGAGCCCGTGCCACTTCTCGGGCAGCGGCAGGAGGCACTTCGAGAGGAAGTGCAGGCGCGACGCCCAGATCGTCAGCTCGTTCGTCTTGGTCCTGAAGAGCCGCCCCTCGACGCCGACCCAGTCGCCGAAGTCTAGGTGCTTGAAAATCCGGAAGTCCAGGTCCGGCATCGAGTCCTGCCGGATGTAGACCTGCAGCCGCGATCGGCCATCGGAGAGGACCAGGAAGTTTGCCTTGCCGAAGGAGCGCATCGCGAGGATGCGCCCGCTCGTCACGGTCTCGGGCCGCTCCGCCTCGAGCGCCTCGCCGCTCTTGGGCGAGTGCGCATCGACGAGTGTCGTGATCGTGTCCCGCCGTTCGAACTTGCTCGGGTACGCCGGCACGCCAAGCGCCGTCAGCGCCTCGAGGTTGGCCTTCCGCTGCTGGATCTGTTCGTCCTGTGAAGTCGACATAAGACGGAACGCTAATCGCGAATCGATAAATGACACACGCCAACTGCTGATTGCCGTGTGTCGTCCGTTGGCCGCGTGGGCGCCAGCAATCGGGACTTCGGCAATCGGCACTCTGAAATCTGCACTGCTGATCTATGTCATGCCGCGGCTTCGAGTTTCTTGCGGATGCTGTCGAGCATGCCGTTGATGAAGCGCACGGCATCCTCCGTACTGAACGTCCGCGCGAGTTCGAGCGCTTCGTTGATGACGACGGCCGGCGGCGCGAGGTCGTCGCGGCCAAGCGGCCGACGCGACGCCTGTGGCCGGAGGCTGCGCAGGAGCTCGGTGACCGCGAGCCGGAGAATCAGGCGGTCCAGCACAGCCATGCGCTCGGGACGCCACCGTTCCGCGGTGTCGGCAATCAGAGCGTCGGCTTCCGCGAGGCGGCGCACCGTGTCGTGCGCCAGCTCCGTCGCGAAGCCCCGCAGGTCGTCCGCGGGCGGCGTTGCGTCAGCCCATTGCAGTTCGAAGAACGTATCCGCGGCGCTCGCGACGTCGGTCTTGCCGATCTCCCATTGATAGAGGATCTGCAGAGCCGCTTCGCGCGCACGATGCCGCGGGTCGCGCCGGGCGGCCTTCATGCGTCCGCCACGTCGGCCGCGAGATCCGCCGCGATGAGCGCCATCTCGATGGTGGCCTGCGCCGCTTCCCAGCCCTTGTTGGATGGTCCGTCGACCGCGCGCTCGAGCGCCTCTTCGGCGGAGTTGGTGGTCAGGACGCCGAACGCCATCGGGACGCCGCTCTCACCGGAGGCGGTGGTGAGGCCATGCGCCACGGCGGACGAGATGTATTCGAAATGGGGCGTCGCGCCGCGAATGAGGCACCCGAGGCAGACGACGCCGTCGAAGCGGTGCGTGTCCGCGGCCAGTCGCGCGGCCGTCGGGATCTCGAACGCGCCCGGCACGCGGATGACGGTGATGTCCGCCTCGTTCACCCCGGCAGCGGCGAGTGCGGCCAACGCGCCCTTCTGCAGGCGGTCGGTGACGAAGTCGTTGTATTTGGACACGACCACGGCGAACGAGAGCCCGCTCGCGGACCTGGAACCTTCGATGATGCGCACTACTGTCCCTTGAAAGTCGGCTTCCGCTTGTCGAGGAAGGCGCGGGTGCCTTCCCGCATGTCCTCGGTTGCTGCGGCCAGGCCGAAGAGCGCCGCCTCGTGGCGGCAGCCCTCCGCGAGCGTCATCTGGCCGCTCGCGTCAACAGCGTCGAGGATGTACGCCGTCGCGATTGGCGCCTGCGCGGCGAGGTGCGCCGCGAGAGCACGAGCCTCGGCCATCAGCGCGTCCGCAGGCACCACGCGATTGACGAGACCGATGCGGTGAGCCTCGTTCGCTGGAATCGCGGCCCCGGTCAACATCAGTTCCAGCGCACGCCCACGACCCACCAGCCGTGGCAGCCGCTGCGTGCCGCCGTACCCCGGCAGGAGCCCAAGCGTGATCTCGGGCAGCCCCAGCTTCGCCGTGTCAGCCGCCAGCCGCAGCGTGCAGGCCATCGCCAGCTCACAGCCGCCACCGAGCGCATAGCCGTTGATTGCCGCGATCACCGGCTTACCGAGGGTTTCGATCAGGCGGAACAGCCGCTGCCCTCGTGCCGCCATGGCGCGAGCCGACTCGGGGCGTTGCTCTCCAAGCTCTGAGATGTCCGCGCCGGCCACGAACGCCTTCTCGCCGGCACCGGTCAGGATGACGACCCGAATCGCGACGTCCTGCTGGACGTCACGAACGGCCTGCTCGAGTTCGTCGAGGGTCTGTGCGTTGAGGGCATTGAGGACCTTCGGTCGGCTTATGGTGATGGTCACCACCGGACCATCACGCTCGACGAGAAGGTTGTCAAAGCCCATCGCGGCCTCGAATTATACCCCACGCGTAGAGGGCGGCTGCCCCCAGCGCGGAGCCGATCGTGTCGGCCATCACGTCCGCGACTTCGACCGAACGCGGCGGGTTGAAGTACTGGTGCAGTTCATCACTCGCCCCGTAGAGCGCGCCGAAGATCGCCGCGATCAGAATCACGCGGGCCGATGCTGGCGCGCGTCCTCCGCTCAGCGCTCGCGCGAACAGCAGGCCGAGGCCCGAATACAGCAACGTGTGCAGCACCTTGTCACTGCCGCCCGGCATCGCTGGCGTGTGCGAGATTGACGACAACCCGAAGATGACGGCCATGTACGCCAGCACGGGCAGCCACAACCGGATGGGAGTGGCTTCGGGCGTTGGGCTTCGGGCTTCGGGCATGGTCGACTTCAGGCCTGAGGCCGACCCGCCCCGAAGCCTGGAGCCCGGAGGCCGGAGCCGCCGAAGGCGTCTGACTCAGAACGGAATGGGGTACATCAGCCAGCCGAGCACGACGGCCGACACGATGAAGCCGGCGAAGAGCATCCCGCCAAACCGCAGCTGCTCCGCCGCCTCGTCCCGCGCAATCAGGGCAAAGACGAACGACACGAAGAACGCGAACAGGATGAGCAGCAGGAAATGGCTGTGCACGTTACTTGCGGCCGACCGCGATGTCGTAGGCGTCGATCACGACCAGCATGTTCAAAAGGCCGGAGACGATGAGGAAGGCGTTGCCGTATTCGTAGCCCACCGCCCGCACGTCGCCCGCGCCGAGGCCGAAGGCGCTCGCCACAAAGTACGGGAGGCCGATGCCGAGGTGCGCCAGGGCAGCGAGCCCGACCAGCGGGTCAGCCAGCGTGAAGGAGAACAGCTGCCCCCTGACCGCCAGGCCGATCGCAAACATCAGCGGGATCGCGATCAGGAAGGAGATCCCCTTGAACCGGCGCCCCTGCCACAGGTGCCCGGCGCCAGGAATGGCCCAGGCGGCCAGGCACATCAGCCAGACGCTCGAACTCGGCTGTTCTATCCTCGTTGCCACGGCCAAGTAGTTTACCCCGACCGCCTATCCTCCCCCGCCGGAACCGAATCCTGCGTGGTCCCGTCTAACATCGTTAGCAGACCGAACACTGTTCAGAAGTGCAGTGGTTCCGGTCGGTTGTTGCGATCGACATACACATGGGTATCAAGGAACGGCAGGAGCGGGACCGGGAAGCCGTGCGTCGCGGCATCCTCGACGCGGCGCGCGACCTCTTCATGAAGGACGGCTTCGACCAGGTCTCCATCCGGAAGATTGCCGAGCGGGTCGAGTACAGCCCGGCCGCCATCTACGGCTATTTCCCGAGCAAGGACGACATCTTCTTCGCGCTTGCGGAAGAGGGCTTCCGCCTGATGCACGCTGGCCAGCCCTCGTTCGAGGCGCTCGCCAGCCTGCCGCCGCTCGAGCGCGTGCATCAGCTGTTCTGGCGGTTCTACACCTTCAGCTGTGAATACCCCGAGTACTTCTCCCTGATGTTCGTGGACCGGTCGGTTCCGCGGATCGGCCGGGAGTACGAACGGTTTGCCTTCGCACGAGCGGGCAAGCAGACGTTGATTGCCAACATCGAAGACGCCGTCACGGCCGGGGCGCTGCCATCGGCGGTCGCACCCGAGACGATGCTGCACGTCGTCAGCTGCGCCCTCATCGGGGTGGCGGCCATGCGGCTGTCCGCGCGTCTGCCCGCTGAAGCGGCCGATGCGCTGGCGCACGACATGCTGTCCATCACGCTCGCCGGCCTCCAGGCTGCGCCCCCTCTTCATTTCGCGGCGTCCGCGTGTCCGATGGACGCCCCGCACGCTTCGCCCGACCTTCAGGTTTCATAGACAGGAGCCCGCTTCTCATGATCCGTTTCGACCATCGTCTGGCTCTCGCGGCCCTGCTGTGCGCAGGCGCGAGCGTCCTGTCCGCCTGTGGGTCTTCGGAACCCAAGGCCGCAGACGCGAAGGCTGCCAACGTCCCGGCGGCCGCGGTCGCGGTGTCCCCCACCGCCGCCCTCGAACAGCCCATCACCCGCTTCATCCGCGCCACCGGTTCACTCATGGCCGAGGAGCAGGCGGACGTGGCCTCCGAAGTTGGCGGTCGTGTGGTCGCCACGCCGGTCGAGCGCGGCACCGCGGTGACCGAAGGCGCCGTGCTGATCCGGATCTCGCCGGTCGAGGCCGACGCGCAGGCGAAGGAGGCCGAGGCGAACGCGGCGCAGATCGAAGCGCGCCTCGGCATGTCGGCGGGCGGCACCTTCGACGTCGACAAGGTGCCCGAAGTGCAGACCGCCAAGGCGTCCTTCGATCTCGCGCAGAACGAGTTCAACCGGATCAGGTCGCTGCTCGAGCAGCGGGTCGTCTCGCAGTCCGAGTTCGATCAGCGTCGCACCCAGATGGAAGCCACACGCCAGCAGTACGAGGCGGCACGCAACGGCGCCGCACAGCAGTACCAGGCGCTCCAGGCGGCCCGGGCCCGCGTGGCGCTGGCGCACAAGTCGCTCGCCGATACTGTCGTGCGTGCGCCGTTCGCGGGGCTTGTCGGTGAACGGCTCGTGTCCACGGGCGACTACGTGAACAAGGGCATGAAGGTGGCGGTCGTGGTGCGCGTGAACCCGTTGCGCGTGCAGCTCACGGTGCCGGAGCAGTTCATCTCGGCCGTGAAGGTCGGCGCGCCGGTCACGTTCCAGGTCGATGCGTATCCGGGCCGTGAGTTCACCGGCACCGTTCGCTTCGTCTCCCCGGCGCTCGAGGCCAACCGCCGTGCGCTCACCATCGAGGCGGTCGTGCCGAACCAGTCCGGGGACCTCAAGCCCGGCCTCTTCGCCACGGCTCGCATCGATCAGCCCGAGAAATCGCCTGCCGTCATGGTCCCGACCGCCGCGGTTCTCACCCAGGCGGGCACGAGCCGTGTGTACGTCGTCAATGGGGATCATGTCGAGGAGCGGATCGTCACGCTCGGCCAGCAGGCCGACACGCTCGTGGAGATCGCAACTGGACTCAAGGCCGGCGAGAAGGTCGCGACGAAGAACATCGCGCAGCTCTTCGACGGCGCGAAGGTGTCGTAAATGCAGTGGTTAGCCGCGCTCTGTATCAAGCGCCCCGTCTTTGCCAGCGTCCTCATCCTCTCGCTGACCGTCGTCGGCGCGTTCTCGTTCACGCAGCTCGGGGTCGACCAGTTCCCCAAGGTCGACTTCCCGATGATCGTCGTGACGACCGTGCAGCCGGGCGCCGCCCCAGAGCAGATCGAGACCGAGGTCACCGACAAGATCGAGGAAGCGGTCAACACGATCAGCGGCATCGACGAGCTGCGGTCGACTTCGTCTGAAGGCGTGTCGCTCGTGATGGTGTCGTTCGTCCTCGAGAAGGACGGCGACGTCGCCGCCCAGGAGGTGCGCGACAAGGTCAGCGCGGTCATGTCGCGCCTCCCGAAGACGGTTCAGCAGCCGCGCATCGACCGGTTCGATCCGGATGCCGCCCCCGTCATCAGCATCGCGCTGACCGCAAACAAGCCGGTTCGCGACGTGACGGAGTTCGCCGACAAGGTGCTCCGCCGCCAGCTCGAAAGCGTGAGCGGCGTCGGCCAGGTCGTCGTGCTCGGCGGCCGCAAGCGGCAGGTGAACGTGTGGCTCGACGCGGACCGCATGCGGGCCTACAACGTCACCGTCAACGAGATCTCGCGCGCGCTGCAGGCGCAGAACATCGAAGTGCCCGGCGGGCGCGTCGATCAGGGCTCGCAATCCATGACCCTGCGCACGCGCGGCCGCGTGCAGTCGGTGGCCGAGTTCAACGACATCGTCATCCGCCAGACCGAAGGGCACCCGATCACGCTGGACGACGTCGCGCGGGTGGAGGACGGTGAAGCCGAGCCCTCCACCATCGCCAGCATCGACGGCGTCCCAACGGTGCTGCTCGACGTGCGCCGCCAGTCAGGCACGAACACCGTCGAAGTGGTGAAGAACATCCGCGAACGGCTCGACGAGATCACGCCCACGCTGCCGCCTGGCTACCAGGCCCGCGTCGTCCGGGACCTCTCGATCTTCATCGAAGCCGCGATTCACGACGTCGAGGAGCACCTGGTCATCGGCGCCATCCTCGCGGCGCTCGTGGTCTTCATCTTCCTGTCGAACTTCCGCTCGACGATCATCGCGGCCATCGCCATCCCCACGTCGATCATCGCCACCTTCGGCCTCGTCTGGTACATGGGCTTCACGCTCAACATGATGACGATGCTGGCGCTGACGCTCTCGGTCGGCATCGTGATCGACGACGCCATCGTGGTGCTCGAGAACATCTACCGCTACATCGAGGAAAAGCACGAGGACAAGTTCCGTGCGGCGGCGGACGCGACCCAGGAGATCGGCCTGGCCGTGCTCGCGACGACCCTGTCGCTGGTCGCCATCTTCGTCCCGGTCGGCTTCATGGGCGGCATCGTCGGCCGGTTCATGAAGAGCTTCGGCCTCACGATGGCGTTCGCGATCATGGTGTCGCTGGTCGTGAGCTTCACGCTCACGCCGATGCTCGCCGCGCGCTGGCTGAAGGTGAACCCGCACGGCAAGGACAAGCACTCGTCGAAGAACTCGAAGGTGTTCCACGCCATCGACGCCTTCTATACGCGGCTCCTCGAATGGTCGATGGGCCACCGCGCGATCGTGGCGGTCGGCGCCGTGCTGGTGCTGCTGTCGAGCATCCCGGTGTTCATGGTGGTGCCGAAGGCGTTCATGGCGCCGGACGACCAGTCGGAGTTCGAGATCAACCTCCGGGCGCCCGAGGGGACGAGCCTCGAAGCCACCGAGATCCTGACCAACCGGGTCGCGACCGCGCTGAAGCAGCAGGTACCCGAAGTGGACTACACGCTGACCACGATCGGGAGCGATCAGGCCGGCACACGGAACCTGTCGTCCATCTACGTGCGGCTGGTGCCAATCGAGGCGCGGCAGCGGGATCAGTTCGTCATCATGAACGCGATCCGCTCCGACATCCTGCCGGTCGTCGCGAAGAATGCGCGCACGTCGGTGCAGCAGGTCGCCACGATTGGTGGCGGCGGCGCACAGAATGCGGAGATCCAGTTCCTCATCAGCGGCCCGGACCTGCGGAAGCTCGATGTGCTCAGCCAGCAGCTGCTGGACCGGATGAAGCAGATTCCAGGCGTCGTCGACCCGGACCGCTCGCTGAATGCCGGCAAGCCCGAACTGTCCGTGCAGGTGGACCGGCCGAAAGCCGCGGACCTGGGCGTACAGGTCGGCGACGCCGCCGAAGCCCTGCGCTGGCTCGTGGGCGGTGATCAGGTCACGACCTACAACGAGGGCAGCGAGCAGTACGAAGTGCACCTGCGCGCCGAAGCGGCGAACCGCTCGACCGAGCAGGCGATCGGCGGCCTGGCAGTCCCGTCGTCCCGCCTCGGCTCGATTCCGCTCGAGAACATTGCGACGTTCGGGAGCGGATCGGCGCCATCGGACATCAGCCGCCTCGCACGGCAGCGGCAGGTGACGCTCTTCGCGAACATGGTGCCGAACGCGTCGCAGTCGGCGATTCAGGACGCCATCCAGGCGGAGTGGGACAAGATCGCACCCGGCCCTGACTACAAGGGTGGGTTCAGCGGCCGGTCGAAGGAGCTTGGACGAGCGGCGCAGAACTTCGTGCTCGCGTTCGTGCTGTCGCTGGTCTTCATGTACCTGATCCTGGCGGCGCAGTTCGAGTCGTGGCTCCACCCGATCACGATCCTGCTGTCGCTGCCGCTGACACTGCCGTTCGCGCTGCTGGCCATCCTGATCTTCAACCAGTCGCTGAACATCATGTCGGCGCTCGGACTGCTGGTGCTCTTCGGCGTCGTGAAGAAGAACTCGATCCTGCAGATCGATCATGCCAACCAGCTCCAGGGTCAGGGCATGAACGCGCACGACGCGGTCATCCAGGCGAGCCGCGATCGACTGCGCCCGATCCTGATGACGACCTTCGCGTTCGTCGCGGGGATGATTCCGCTGATCGTCTCGAGCGGCATCGGCTCGGGGACGAACCGCGCGATCGGCTTCGTCATCTTCGGCGGCCAGTCGCTCGCGCTGCTGCTCACGCTGCTGGTGACACCTGTCGCCTACTCGCTCTTCGACGACCTGTCGAAAGCGAAGGTGTTCGGGCGTCGCCGCGCCGCCGAGCCGGTGCCGGCGGCTTCATAGGCACAGCACATCCCGATTGGTGAATTGGTGAATTGGTGACTTGGCGAGTTGGTGACTTGGCGATGGTGAAGTACGTCACGGTTTTCGCGCTGCTCGGCCTCGCGGCGCCCTTGTCGGCGCAGACGGCCGCCGCGCCCCTGAAGCTGTCGGTCGACGAGGCGGTCAGGATGGCGCTGCAGGACAATGTGGACCTCGCGACCGATCGGCTGGACCCGCAGATCGGTGACACGCGCGTCGCCGCTGCGTCCGGGCTGTTCAAGCCGACGATCGCCTCGAGCGTGAATCGCAACAACCAGCTCTCCCCGCCGTCGAGCCTGCTCTTTCCGACAGCAACCCGCAACGACGTGGTGACGTCGAACGTCGGCCTGAACCAGCGGCTGCCGTGGTTCGGGACGAGCTACAGCGTCGGCTGGGACACGTCGCACACGAGCAGCAACAGCTTCCTCAACAGCTTCAATCCGCTGCTGCGGTCCGGCCTGTCCTTCCAGGTCTCGCAGCCGCTGTTGCGCGATTTCTTCACCGACGCGGCGCGGTCGAACGTCGCGATCTCGAAGACCAATCGCGCAATCTCCGGCACGCGCCTCAGCGAGAGCGTCGTCCGCACGACCGCCGGCGTCAAGGCGGCCTACTGGAACCTGGTGTCAGCGCGCGCCAACGTCGAGGCGCGGCAGGCGGCCCTGCGCCTGGCCGAGGAACTCGTGCGCGTGAACAAGGCCAAGGTGGACGTCGGTCAGTCGCCTCCGATCGATCTGGTGTCCGCGCAGGCCGAAGTGGCGTCGAACCAGGAGCAGCTGATCGTGGCGGAAACGAGCGTGAAGCAGGCGGAGGATCGCCTGCGCCTCCTGATCTTCGACGCCGCGAAGCCTGAGGTGTGGAACATTGCCATCGAGCCGACCGATGCGCCGCCGGTCGGCGCGGCGAACATCGACGTGAACAGCGCCGTGGCGACGGCGCTGCGCGATCGTGCGGACCTGCTGCGCGCGCGCAAGGACATCGAGAACGCCGAGTTGTCCCTGAAGCTCGCAGGAAACCAGAAGCTGCCGGATGTGCGGCTCAATGCCAGCTATCAGGCGAGCGGGCTCGGCGGTACCGAGATCCTGCGAACAGGAGGATTCCCCGGGACGATCGTCGGCAACGGACAGATCGTCGGCTTCGGCAATATCCTGAACCAGCTGTTCCGGAGCGACTACCCGACGTGGGCGGTGGGCGTGAGCGTGTCGTACCCAATCGGACAGAGCGCCGAGGAAGCGAACCAGGCGCGCAGCCGGCTCGAGACCCAGCAGGCGAGCCAGCGCCTGAAGAGCGCGGAAGCCCGTGCCATCCAGCAGGTGCGGGATGCGGCCTGGAAGGTTGAGATGAATGCCCGGCGGCTCGAAACAGCGCGGGCGGTGCGCGAGCTCGCGGAGCAGCGGCGGGACGTCGAGCAGAAGCGCTTCGACGTCGGCATGTCGACGAGCTTCCTCGTCATCCAGGCACAGCGGGACCTGTCGCAGGCACGAACCAACGAGCTCGCCGCGATCCTCGCCTACGACCTCTCGCTCGTGGACTTCGAGGCGCTGCAGCTCGCCGGCCCCGCGTCAGCGGCAGCAACGACCACGAGCGCGTCGCAGGCGGCGACGGCCGCAACCACCTCGTCGTCGAGTGCCGCGCGAACGACGGCAACATCGTCCGCGAGCGGCGTGGCTGGCGTCTTCTAGAGAACAGGCGGCCAGGCACGAAGGCACCAGCGCCTTCGTGCCTGCACGTGAGGTGACGGCCCTTACCCGACTCGCAGCTTGAGCGGCGGGAAGTGTTCCTCGTACCGGTCCATGAACTCCTGGAACGAATAGGAGTGGCTCTGCCCGCCAAGGTGCTCGAGCGCGTAGGTGGCAGCGACGCTGCCGATCTGCGCCGCCTGTGCGTAGTCGAGGCCGATGGCGAGCCCCTTCATCAGCCCGCCGCGGAAGGCATCCCCGACACCCGTCGGATCGACGATGCGCCGTGGCGTGACGGCCCGGACGTCAATCCGATCGTCGTTCGCGATGATCGTGGAGCCGTGTTCACCGCGGGTGACGATCAGCGCCTCCGTGTGCCGCAGGATGTCCGCTTCGTCGAGGCCGGTCTTCTGCTTGAGGATCTCGTACTCGTAGTCGTTGCAGATGACGACCGACGCGCCGATGGTGCCATCCTTCAGCTCGTCACCTGACATCCGTGCGACCTGCTGGCCCGGATCCCAGATGTACGGAATCTCCAGCGTGCGGCACTCCTGCGCGTACTGCGTCATGGCGCCAGGATCGTTCGGCGACACGATGGCGAGCCCGGGATCGGTGACGTTGCGGAACGACAACTGCCCCGCATCCGCCATCGCACCCGTGTAGAAGGACGCAATCTGGTTGTTGTGCTGGTCGGTGCTGCAGAAGAACGACGCAGTGAACTTGCCCGACACCTGCAGTGATAGCGACGTGTCCACGCCCGCCGCCTCGAGCCACTGGCGGTACTCACCAAAATCCTCGCCAGCCGTGCCCATCAGGAGCGGTCGCTCACCGAGCAGCGCCAGCGTGTACGCAATGTTCGGCGCGCACCCGCCACGCCGCTTGTCCATCGAGTCGACGAGAAAACTCACGCTGACCCGATGCATGTGCTCCGGCAGGAAGTGCTCGGTGAACTTCCCAGGGAACGACATCAGGTAGTCGTAGGCAATCGATCCGGTGACGACGATGTTCATCTCTCGGTCCTTCTGGGGCGGGCAGGGCAGGTTGGGCAGGTTGGGCTGATAGCCGCAGTCCCACAGGCCCTTCCAGCCTGACCTGTCCTGCGTGGCCCTACTTCACGTACTTCCCAATAATCGGCGCGAGGTCCTGCTTGGCCTTGGCCGGGATGTGGTCGGGGCGCGTGATGATGGCCGTGGCGAGCGCATCCTTGCAGCCGCACGTGCGCTCGGCGCCAAGCCGCTCGACCATCGACGCGATCGTGCGCTGCGCCGTGACGGCATTCTGGGTCAGGTTGGCGATGATGAGGTCCACCGTGACCGAGTCGTGGTCGGGGTGCCAGCAGTCGTAGTCGGTGACGAGCGCCAGCGTCACGTAACAGAGCTCGGCCTCGCGCGCGAGCTTCGCTTCCTGCAGGTTCGTCATGCCGATCACGTCCATCCCCCACTGCCGGTACAGGCGCGATTCGGCCAGCGTGGAGAACTGCGGCCCTTCCATGTTCACGTAGGTGCCGCCCCGGTGCACGCGTGCGCCCGCCGCCTCCGCGCAGTCACCCGCCAGCGTCGCAAGGTGGCCGCAGATCGGGTGCGCGAAACCGACGTGCGCGACGATGCCGCCGCCGAAGAAGGTGCTGATGCGCCCCTTGGTCCGGTCGAAGAACTGGTCGGGCACGACGATGTCGAGCGGGCGGTACTCCTCCTTGAGGCTGCCTACCGCGCTGGCCGACAGGATGCGCTCGACGCCCAGCAGCTTGAAACCGTAGATGTTCGCGCGGAAGTTCAGCTCCGACGGCGAGATGCGGTGCCCCGCGCCATGACGGGCGAGGAACGCCACGCGCTTGCCGCGCAGCGTCGCCACGACGTACGGGCCGGAGGGATCGCCGAATGGGGTCGAGATGACGTGCTCTTCGCGGTCGGTCAGTTCGGCCATGTCGTAGAGGCCGCTGCCGCCGATGATGCCAATGGTCGGTCTGCTCATGTGGTGGATCGGAGGGCAAGCTTGCCCTGCTGCTCAGTGATGAAGGCTGCGGGAGTAACAGGATCGTGCTCGAAGAACGCGAGCGTCTCGCGCCGAGCGACGGCACGCGCGAACGCCTGCTTGGCGAAGAGCGTGTCCATCGGGTAGAGGTCGTAGCCCATGATCCACGGGTCGGGCAGGTGCGCGCTCGTGGGCATGAGGTCGGCGAGAAACACGGCGCAGTCGCGCCCGGACTCGATCCAGATGATCTGGTGATGAAGGGTATGCCCGCCCGTTCGCTGCACGCGCACGCACGGCATCACGCGCTCGTCCTCGTCGATGAAGTCGATGACGCCCGCATCGGCCAGCGGCAGGAAGTTGTCCGGCAGGTAGCTGGCGCGGCTGCGCTCGTGTGGGTGGCGTGCGTCGTTCCACTCGCCACGCCGGATGACGTAGCGTGCGTTCGGGAAGCGCGGCACCACCTTGCCCATGCCGTTCCGCATCGTGAATCCGCCCGCGTGATCGAAGTGCAGGTGGCTGGCCAGGACGATGTCGATGTCCTCGGGCGCGACGCCGGCCTCAGCCAGCGCGTGATCGAGCGTGCGGGTCCGGTCGGCCGCATACATCCGGTAGAACTTCTCCGTCTCCTTGTCGCCGAGCCCGGCATCGATCAGCATCGTCCGCGTGCCGTCGCGCACGAGGAGCGGCCGCATGGTCATCGGGATGCGGTTCGACTCGTCGGGAGCGGTCTTCTTCTCCCACAACGCCTTTGGCACCACACCGAACATCGCCCCGCCGTCGAGGCGGAACGTGCCGTCGTAGAGCGAGATGAGCTCCAGGTTGCCGACGGTGTAGCGGCTGATCGCGAGCGGAGGGACGCTGGCTGCCGGCTGCTTCAGCTCGACGAGCACGCCGTGGGCGCTCGACGGATGGATGAACGCGACCAAGGCGCCCTCCGCGCCGGGACGAGCCACGTCGTCCACGAGGCGGACGCCGCGCGCCTTCAAATGCGCGAGCGCGGCATCGATGTCGTCGACACGCAACGTGATGTGATGAAGACCGGGGCCACGCTTCTCGATGAACCGGCCGATCGGCGAATCAGCGGCGGTCGCCTCCAGCACTTCGAGGCTGGTGCCCGCACCCGACGGCAGGAAGTGCGCACGAACGCGCTGCGAGCCGACCTCCTCCGAGGCGTGGACCTCGAGGCCGAGCGCGTCACGGAAGAAGGCCAGCGAGGCAGAGAGATCTGCGACAGCGATGCCGACGTGATCGAGATACGCTTTCATCCGAAGCTCCTGATTATGGCCTGCCGGGCTGGCCGGCGTCATCCGGGCGGGTCACAAGCGGGTGGTGACATCAGCGGCTGGCAAGGGCACGAGCGATGAGTTCCGTGGCAGCCGTGTAGGGATCCAGCTCGCGCGCAGCCACCCGGTCGATCAACGCATCGAACTCGCCGGCGCGGAGCACCTGTCGCTCCAGATGCGCAAGGAAGCGCTGGGAGACCAGTTCCCTCAACCGGTACGCGCTGCGCGTCCGGCGCCGGGCCGCCTGCTGCGTGGCGCCGTGCGCGCGATACGCGGCGATCGCCGCCTCGAGTTCCGGCACGCCCTGCCCTGTCGTCGCGATCGTCTTCAGGATCGGCGGGCGCCATTCATCGGGCGCATAGTGATGCAGCGCGAGGTTCGCCTCGACGGCGGCCGACAGCCGCTCGGCTCCGTCGCGATCGGCCTTGTTGATCACGAAGATGTCCGCGATCTCCATGATGCCGGCCTTGATCGCCTGGACGTCGTCTCCCGTTCCCGGCACCAGCGTCACGACCGACACATCCGCGGTCCGGATGATGTCGACTTCGTCCTGCCCGACTCCGACCGTTTCGATGATGACGATGTCCTTGCCAGACGCATCGAGGACGAGCGCCGCGTCGCCGGTGGCTCGCGACAACCCACCGAGATGTCCGCGCGTCGCCATGCTGCGGATGAACACGCCTGGGTCGGCCGCGTGCGCGTTCATGCGGAGCCGATCGCCCAGCACGGCGCCCCCCGTGAACGGACTGGTGGGATCGATGGCAATGACGCCGACCGTGCGTCCCGACGAGCGGATCTGGGCCGTGAGCCTGTCGACAAGCGTGCTCTTGCCCGCGCCCGGCGGGCCGGTCACGCCAACGAGGTAGGCACGTCCCGTGTGGCTGAAGATGCCGCGGACGAGATCGGCCCCCTCCGGCGTCTCGTCTTCGACGAGGGAGATCGCTCGGGCGATGGCGCGCGGCTCTCCGGCGAGCACGCGGGGAATCAGGGCGGCGAGGTCGGTCATCGGGCGAAGAGTTGTCGGGCGATCACGAGCCGCTGGATCTCGCTGGTGCCTTCTCCAATGGTCGTGAGCTTCACGTCGCGGAAGTACTTCTCCGCCGGGTAGTCCTTCACGAACCCGTATCCGCCGTGGATCTGCACGCAGTCATCCGCGGCCTTCACGGCGATCTCACTGGCGTACAGCTTGGCCATCGCCGACTCCAGCGTCGTTCGGGCGCCGCTGTCCTTGAGGCTTGCCGCACGATAGGTCAGGAGGCGTGCGGCCTCGATGCGCGTCGCATTGTCCGCGAGCTTCCACTGAATGGCCTGGAACGCGCTGATGGTCTTGCCGAACGCCTTCCGCTCCTGTGCGTACCGGAGCGCCGCCTCATATGCCCCCTGCGCCAGACCCACCGACAACGCGGCGATGCCGATGCGCCCGGCATCGAGGACCTGCATCGTGTTGACGAAGCCCTGCCCCTCGTCGCCCAGCAGCTGATCCGCCGGAACCTCACATCCCTCGAAGAGGACCTCGCTCGTGTCGCTCGCGCGCATGCCGAGCTTGTCCTCCTTCCTGCCGGGGCGCATGCCTGCCGTCCCGTGCTCGACGATGAAGGCGGAGATGCCCTTGGGTCCGGCCGCCTTGTCGGTAACCGCCATCACGACCATGACGTGCCCGACCCGGCCGTGCGTGATGAACGTCTTGGACCCGTTCAACACCCACCCGGTGGCGGTGCGCTGCGCCGAGGTCCGCATGCCGGCCGCGTCGCTGCCCGAGGTCGACTCGGTCAGTCCCCAGGCGCCGACCATCTGCCCCTGGGCCAGCGGCAGGAGCCATCGCTGCTTCTGCGCCTCGGTGCCGAACATGAAGATGTGCGCCGCGCACAGCCCGTTGTGTGCGGCGACCGAGAGCGCCAGCGCCGGATCGACCCTGGCGAGCTCCTCGATGCAGATGCAGTACTCCAGCGCCGACATGCCCGCCCCGCCGTACTGCTCAGGAAACTGGATGCCCATCAGCCCGAGCGCACCGAGCGCAGGAATCACCTCGGACGGAAAGTGCTGGGCCTCGTCCCACTCACGGACATGCGGACGGATTTCCGTTTCCGCGAACTCGCGGACCGTGCGCCGCAGCATGAGCTGTTCCTCGGTCAGCCGGAAATCCATCTCGCGTGAAGCGTAGCACCAGCGAGGGGAACTCACGAACGGGCAACTGCACATTGCTGATCGCGAACTGCCAGGCGATCCTGCGCATTGCCTTGCTGCCCTTGCTGCATTTCTGCATTTCTGCATTTCTGCGTTCTTCCATTCCTGCGTTGTCGCGTTGTTGCGTTCCCCCGTCGTCCTCCCCCTATGATCGGCAAGGAGGATTCATGCGCAGGTTTGGGATTGCCGCGGTCGTGCTGGGGCTCACGCTTGCCAGCGCGGCACCGGCACTGGCTGATGCGACGGCATTCCTCGGCGCGACCACGACACCGACGAACCGCCAGGCACGCGGCGTGGCGCTCGGCACGGGGCTGCTGCTGTTCGGCTTCGAGTTCGAGTACTCGTCCACCACGAACGACGCCGCCACGGGAGCCCCGTCATTGAAGGTGGGCAGTGCGAACGGACTGCTGCAGACGCCAGTGCCGATCTTCGGCATCCAGCCCTACGCGACGGCAGGCGGCAGCATCTACCGCGAGCGGATCGGCAGCGGGACGCAGACCGGCTTCGCACCGAACATTGGTGGTGGGCTGAAGATTGGGCTCGCGGGTCCGCTGCGGCTGCGGGTCGACTACCGCGTGTTCAAGCTCGGGAGCGGCGCGCGCTACTCACCCTCACACCGCATCTACGCGGGGCTCAATCTCAGGTTCTGAACAGGGACGGGGAACTCGGGACTCGGGACTGGGGACTGGGGACTGGGGACTCGGGGAGGCGGTAACGCACGAACGCACGAACGCGGGAACGCACGAACGCATGCACGGCGTCGGTCTCGAGCTTGGTCTCACCCCTGGCGGGTGGCGGTGGGGATCGGCGCGGGGGGCCTGAAGCGATGGGTTCGCGGGCAGCGGGCCGTCGCGGAGGTCACGGAGAACTCGGAACCCTGGCTCCGTGTTCTCTGTGACCTCCGTGCTGGCGCTTTCGAACGCGGGACTTACTTGGACAGGTCGTTCAGGAGCGACAGGTTGAACAGCTGTCCGGGCGGCGTGGTGAACGCGGCCACGTACTTGTCGTACAGCGCACGCGCGTCAGTCGGGAAGGCCTCGCCGAGCAGCGTCACGATCGAGTAATCCTGTCCCTTTACCACGGGCGTGATGATCGAGACGTAGATCACCGAGCCGTTCGGACCCGGCTCTGCGGCCTTGTAGATCTTCCAGCTCTCGGCCATCTGCTTCCGCTCGGGCTTGTCGCTCTTCTGCAGCCCTTCCTTCAGCTTGGCCACCAGCTCCTCGTAGGCGCCCGTCTGGTCGGCCTTGATGAAGTTCATGAAAATCGCGTTGTCCCCGGCGAACGCATACGGGCTCTTCTGCTGCGCATGCGCCGAGCCGGCGGACAGGACGCCAATCGTCAGACCAAGTACCACTACACCCACCCGGCGTCGGACCACCGGCACGTACCGTCGAAGCATTGCGGCCTCCTTCACGAAAGGGCTGTTACTTTATCGCATTTTGACGGCCGGCTAAAGCGGTCCGTCGGCTCATTCGGCGTGCGGCCGCCCCTGGCCGCCACGCTGCACGCGTAGCATCATCTCACACGAACACGGCCATGACTTCGTTGGCAAGCAGCATGCCCCGCCGCGTCAGGCGGAGCCGGCTTCCCTCGCGAGTCAGCAGATGTTCGTCCACGAACGGCTGCAGCTGCGCTCCGTACCGGCCCCAGACGTCGGTCCCATACCGCGCCCCTACCGCGTCCAGGTCCACGCCACGCGAGAGCCGCAGGCCCGTGAACAGCGCATCGCCGAGCCGTTCGTCCGGCGACAGGCGATGCACGTCGGTCCTTGTCGACCCGCTGCGCATGGTCCGCTCCACGTACTCGGTCGTGGACGACGTATTCTTCCAGCGAACACCCTCGCGTGTCGAGTGGGCGCCACAGCCGAACCCGAACCACTCGCCGTCATTCCAGTACTTCGTGTTGTGCCGTGACTCGCGGCCCGGACGCGCCACGTTCGAGATCTCATACTGCAGCAGCCCCGCCGCCTCGAACCGCGCCATCGCCGTGAAATACATCGCCTCGGCATCCTCGTCTGGCGCCTGCGACCACTGGGCACGCGCCATCTCGTCACGCAGCGGCGCGTTCGGATAGACCTCGAGCATGTAGAGCGAGACATGCTCGGGCGCAAGTGCAATCGCGCCGTCGACCGACTCGAGCCAGTCGGACGTCCGCTGCCCGGGCAACCACATCATCAGGTCGATGCTGATGTTGTCGAAGCCGGCGTCACGCGCGTTCGCGACTGCGGCACGGGCGCGCGCTGCCCCATGGAGCCTCGACAGCCGAATCAGTTCGTCGTCGCGCAGCGACTGCACACCGAAGCTGAGTCGATTCACGCCAGCCGCCCTGAACCCTGACAGCAGGGGCACCGTCACCGTTTCGGGATTCGCCTCCAGCGTGATCTCCGCATCGCCGCTGACACGGAATGCCGACCGGCACGCCTCGATGATCCGCGCGACATCGTCCGGGGACAGCAGCGACGGGGTGCCGCCGCCGAAGTAGATGGTGTCTGCAGCCTCAGGCCCGCGTTCGCGGGGCGCTTCTGCGATCTCGCGCACCAGCGCGTCGACGTATCGGGCCTTCAGCTCCGCGTCGAACAGACCCCGATTGAAGTTGCAGTAGTTGCAGATAGCCGCGCAGAACGGGATGTGGACGTACAGGCCTAACATGAAGTGAAACGTTAGACGTTAGACGTTAGAACTTAGAACTCAGAAGTCAGAAGTGGCGGGCGCACGGTGCTGACCTCTGAATTCTCACGTCTGAAGTCTAACGTCTAACCCCTGCCCGCTTTCCCCCCGCTCCACTTGAGGTCGACGTCGGCGTCGCGGTCGCGAAGCTGGGCGCGGGCCTGACGGCCTCCGCTGCGGCCGGGCGATGGGAGCGAGGCGCTCTTGCTGCGCATCTTCCACATCATGATGAGGTCTTCGGGGCCGCCGTTGGTCGGCAGCTCGCGGTAGTCCGCACCGTCGAGCACCACGAAGTCGCACATCTCGTGCAGGCGGGAGCGCATGCGGTGGCCGATGCGAAACAGGAGCGCGTTCGGATCGGTGTCGTCGGGGATGTCCTTGTAGTTCGACGTGAAGATCGTCAGCCGACGCTCGTTGTAGCGGGTGTTGACGATCAGGTTCATCGTCTCCTCGACCCACTCGGAGGTCTTCTCGGCACCGAGGTCGTCCAGCACGAGCAGGTCGGCTGTCATCACGGGCCGGAGCACCTCGAGTTCCGTCGTGCGGATGGACGGATCGTACGTGCTGCGGATCACCCGCAGCAGGTCGCGCGTGTCGTAGAAGAGGCCCCGCGCGCCGGTCCGCTCGATGACCTGCTTCAGCACCGCGACGGCGAGATGCGTCTTGCCGACTCCCGGCTGTCCCTCGAGGAAGAGCCCGCGGCTCACGGCGGGAAAATCCTCCGCAATGCGGGCCGCCTTCTCTGCGGCGCGCTTCAGCGATTCGTTGTACGCCGTGAAGTTCGCGATCGTGCAGTGCTGGTAGCGCTTGGGGATGTTCGCGCTCGCGAGCCGCATCTGCCCCGCCTCGCTGCGCTTGCAGTCGCAGCGGACGACACGACGGACACCATGGTCATCGAGCGGCTTCCAGCCAGTGTCGTCGCAGAGTTCGCAGGGCATGGGCGGGGGGGTCGCCCGTGAGTATATCAGCGGCTGGTCGCGCGCGGTCCGTCTGTTTCGGCTGTCGTCTGCGCGTCGGAGGATTGCGACGGCGGCGTGGTGGCACGCACGAGATCGGTCGGCGTGGCCTTCACGATCGCAGTGGAGAGACGCTGTTCCCAGTCGCCGATGCCGCGCGAGAGTTCCTGCTTGACATAGGCCATGAACTCATTCACCTCAGCCTGCATGCGCTCGATCTTCTGTCGCATGTTCAGGATGATCTCGACGCCGGCGAGGTTCACGCCCAGGTCGCGGGTCAGTGAGAGGATCGTCTCGAGCTGTTCGAGGTCCTCCTCGGAATAGAGGCGCGTGTTACCTTCGGTGCGCGACGGCTTCAGTAGCCCCTCACGCTCGTACAGGCGCAGGGTCTGCGGGTGGATGTTGTACTTCTGGGCCACCACGCTGATCATGAAATACGCCTTGCCCGTCTTCTTCATGCCAGCTCCCGGCGCACATCGGCGCTGTTGATCCGACCGAATTCCCGCAGCAGTTCCTTCGAGCGCTCGTCGAGCACGGGTGGAAGCACGAGCCGGACGTCGATCACGAGATCACCGCGATGGCCATCGCGCGGCGAGGGAGCGCCACGTTCGCTGAACCGGAAGCGCTGCCCGGTCTGCGTGCCCGGCGGCACGCGCAGCCGCACGATGCCGTCGAACGACTGCAGTTCGATCTTGGCCCCGAGCGCGGCCTCGTGGATCGCAACCGGCACGGTGAGGTGCAGGTCATCGCCCTCGCGGCGGAATCGGGTGTCGGCCTCGACCTGCGCGACGATGTAGAGGTCCCCGGCGTCGCCGCCGTTCGGGCCGTCGTGCCCCTTCCCCGCCACACGGATCCGCGCGCCGTCCTGCAGGCCAGGGGGAAGGGTGACCGTCACCGGCTCGGAGAGCGTCTCGAGCTGACGCCCGTGACAGGCCGGACACCGTGTGAACGCCTGCACGCCCACGCCGCCGCAGGCCTCACACGGCTTCGAGAACACCATGTGGTTTCGCGTCGACTTGACCACGCCGCTTCCGCCACACGACACGCATCGACGCTCAACGGTCTCGACGTGTCCGGTCCCGAGGCAACGCCCGCAGTGCACCTGCCGCGTGACCGCGAGCGTGCGCGTGCCGCCTCCCAGCGCCTCGCCGAACGAGAGGCGCACCGGCACGTGCAGGTCGGCCCCACGCTGCGGGCGCGCCGGGGCCCGCTGCCGCAGGACGTCCGCAAAGAGATCGCCGAATGTCGGCGCCGACTCCCCACTTACACGTATCGAGAAGTCGAACCCTTCGAACCCGAACGTCGTGGTCTCGACGTTGACCACCTCAATTGTCCCGTCGTCGTACCGCCGACGACGTTCCGGGTCGACCAGCGTCTCGTAGGCCTGCACGATCTGCCGGAACTGCTGCTCGGCGAGGCGATCCCCCGGGTTGATGTCCGGGTGGTACTTGCGCGCAAGACGCTTGTACGCCCGCTTGATGTCAGCGGCCGTCGCCTCGCGTTCCACGCCAAGCAGCAGGTAGAAATCCATAGGGACAACAGAAGACGGGCAACTTGGTGCGTGGGTGAATTGGTGAATTGGTGGCAGACACGGCCGGACCGTTCATCACGGCGGGGCGACGCGTTCACCAACTCACCAACTCACCACCTCACCAATTGCATGTGTCAGTACTACTTGTCGTCCACGACCTCGGCGTCGATGACGTCACCCTGCGGACCGGACGACGACGAGGTTGACGAACCGGTGGCCGCGCCGCTGGTGGGGCCACCTGCGCCAGGGCCACCCGCCGATGCGCCGGCGCCGGGCGCTGCCTGCTGGTACAGGTTGGCCGCCGCCTTGTGCTGCGCCTGCGTGAGGTTCTCCATCTCGCGGGAGATGGCCGCCGCGTCGCCCGATTCGATCGCCTTCTTCAGCGCGTCAGCGGCGCTCTCGATCGCCGACTTGTCAGCCGACGACAGCTTGTCGCCCGAGTCCTTGACGAACCGCTCGGCCGCGTAGACCGCCTGGTCGGCCTTGTTGCGGTTCTCGATCTCCTCGCGCCGCTTCCGGTCATCGTCGGCATGCGACTCGGCTTCCTTCATCATCCGGTCGACTTCGTCCTTGCTCAGGCCGCTCGATGCCGTGATGGTGATCTTCTGCTCCTTGCCCGTGCCCATGTCCTTCGCCTGGACGTTGACGATGCCGTTCGCGTCGATGTCGAACGTCACCTCGATCTGCGGGACACCGCGGGGAGCCGGCGGAATGCCGTCGAGATGGAAGCGGCCAAGGGTCCTGTTGTCGCGCGCGAGCGAGCGCTCGCCCTGCAGCACGTGGATCTCGACGCTCGTCTGGCTGTCCGACGCCGTGGAGAAGGTCTCGCTCTTGCGCGTCGGGATGGTGGTGTTGCGCGGGATGAGGACGGTGGAGACGCCGCCCATCGTTTCGATCCCAAGCGACAGCGGGGTGACGTCGAGCAGCAGGAGGTCCTTGACGTCGCCGGAGAGCACGCCAGCCTGGACGCCCGCGCCAATGGCCACGACCTCGTCGGGGTTCACGCCCTTGTGCGGATCTTTGCCGAACAGCTGCTTGACGATCTGCTGGACCTTCGGGATGCGCGTGGAGCCGCCGACGAGCACGACTTCGTCGATCTTCGACGGGTCGAGTCCCGCGTCGGCCAGCGCCTGCTTCGTCGGGCCGATCGTCTTCTGCAGCAGGTCGTCGACCAGCTGCTCGAACTTCGCCCGCGTGAGCTTCATCTGGAGGTGCTTCGGACCGGTTTGGTCGGCGGTGATGAACGGGAGGTTGATGTCGGTCTCCATCACCGTGGAGAGCTCCATCTTCGCCTTCTCCGCCGACTCCTTCAGGCGCTGCAGCGCCATGCGGTCCTTCGAGAGGTCGATCCCCTCGGACTTCTTGAACTCGGCGATGATCCAGTCCATCACGCGCTGGTCGAGGTTGTCGCCGCCCAGGTGCGTGTCGCCGTTGGTCGCCTTCACCTCGACGACGCCCTCACCCACCTCGAGGATCGAGATGTCGAACGTGCCGCCGCCGAAGTCGTAGACGGCGATCGTCTCGTCCTTCTTCTTGTCGAGGCCGTAGGCGAGCGCGGCCGCGGTCGGCTCGTT
>JAFDVO010000001.1 GCA_018268955.1 Acidobacteriota bacterium
GAACAACCTATTTAGCAACTACACTTAGCTGCACCTCCCGCGCCTATGTGCTCGCCGGTCTTTCCATAGACGTCGATTGCTGTCGTTCCCACTCCATGAATCGAGAGCTTCGTATCTCCTGCGACAACGCCACCGACCAGTTCCGCCACTCCCAACTCCCTTGTTTCAAGGTCCGGACGAAGAGGGCGACAACGAGTGACGAGGCCGGTCTGAAATCAGGATGGGCCGGTTGCGTACTCGCGCATAAACTCTTCGCGCCACTGCGTGGATAACGCGGAGTCAGAGAATCCGTACGAGTGCGACTCTTTGGCGGCCTCCTCAATGCGCACGGCGCGAAACCGCTTCAACGCCTGCGAATAGCGACTCGAAGCCTCTCGGTGCCGGAATGCGATGACTGCAATCTCGTTATTGGGCTCACAGTAGATGCACCACTCCCCCGTGTCTGAGGCGCAGGCCAAGCGCTCCATCGCATCGAGCCAGCCGAATCCTGGGGCCTGTCCGGCCAGGAGCACCTGGTACTCGTTGTCAGTCGTGTGTTCACGTATGAAGAAGGCGCGGGGTTCGTCCGCATTCTCTGTATCGAGCTTCCATACACACGCACACTGACCAGCTTCGATTTCAAGGAACGCCTTCACGTCGTGCACAAACTGAGCGACCCTCATCCAATCTGAGTCGAAAAAGAAGAAGGTAGCCCAAGCGCCGGAGAAGACGTTTCGCGGAAACCTTCGCTCGACACTGATCGCGTGATGGACGTTCGCCGCAGCTTGCCGGCAAGGCGCAGACAACTCAGCCAAGTGACCTCCAGCTCGTTAGTTTAGGAAAGCACTCAGGCGAATCTTGCTGACGAGCTGACCCGCGACTCTGACCTCCGCAGCTGCAGTTCCGGTGCTGGACGCCGTATAGATGGTGTACGTCTTCTGGCCATTCCCCAGGATCGTGTACGCTCCGTTGGAGCTCACACCCTGACGGACGACGTTGTATCCGCTTTTCACCAAGTTGGCCTGGAGCTCGCGAGCCGATAAGTTCACAGCGAGATTCGCCGCCTGCGCGCCCTTGGCCGTGACATCGGCGATCTCGGTCATCGCACGCGCTTCGAGCCCCAATGTGCCCGTTGCCGCCAACCCGAGACCAAGCGCCGCGCCTGCGACACCACCCGTTGCAGTGATGGCGGCCCCGATTGCCACATCTCTCGACTGTTCGCCGAGCCATCGACTCGAGAGCGCTCCCGTCAGCCGTGCAAGATCAGCGAAAGTCGGATCGACGCTCGTCCGGCGATAGGTGCCGACGCCTTTACCGCCCGCATAGATGTAGCCGCCAAAGAGCTGAATGCCCGCACCAGGATCCCCCTGAAGGTACGCGAATCGCTGATCCGAAACGCTTTGGCAGCTGTAGCCTTCGACGCAGATCTCGTAGGCCATCCCGGTCGGGTCCGCGTATTTCAGCGGGTTATTGCGCGCATAGGCATAGGCGTTCCAACTCTGAGGGTCCGTCACGTCGCCGTTCACATGGCCGGGCTCAACAGTCGTGAATCTCCCCGTTTGGCTGTTGAAGTATCGTGCGCCGAAATAGTCGAAGCCGGACTCGCGATCACGTTGCTGGCCCGCGAAGCTGCGACGGTCCGTCGGCGTGGAGCCGGTCTGTTCGATGCCGAAGGGCAGGTAGTCGAAGCGCGACACCTGACTCCCCTGGGCGTCGGTGATCAGACGGACGGAGCCGACGGCATCGAGCGAGTAGTAGGTGATGACATCCGTCCCGGTGAACCCGGTCGGCGGGACGATCAGCGGCGGCTCGGCCGTGCCGGATGCCCAATACGGGCCGCCCGCGTCGGACAGCACCAGGTTACCGTCGACCTGCACTTCCAACGTTCCACCAGGATGATCGGGCGTGTCGGACGCCCACATAGGCACGCCGGTGAGGTCGTGCTGTACCAGGTTTCCGTCGGCCTGCATTTCCAAGTAGCCATCTACCAGGAAGGTGTTCGTGGCCCACACGGGTTGGTGGTCCGTCTCCCTGTAGAGCACCACGTTCCCATCCGCGAGCTGGTAGATCAGCTTGTAATCACCAGTAAGTCGCGATCCGCGTAGAGCCGCACCTCATAACGCCGCCGCTACCGTCGTTGCGAGGCGTGCTTTTCAGAACGTCGCGCGCCGCCGCGGAGCGCGCGGATGCCACCGAGAAACCCTTTTGAAGGCAGTGTGGCTCCGTGTTCTCAGTGAGCTTGGTGGTGGAGCTTTGAAACAGGCGCTACGTGGATTGCCCAACCTGCCGTGTCCGCCGTGCAGTCCTACCTGCCCTACCAGCCCCACCTGCCCTGCCAGCCCCGCCCGCCCTCCTAGAGCAAGAACCCCGCAATCGTCGCGGTCATGAAGTTCGCGAGCGTCCCCGCGAACATCGCGCGCAGCCCAAGCCTCGCCAGGTCGTGGCGACGGTTGGGGGCGAGCCCGCCGATGCCGCCGATCTGCATGCCGATCGAGCTGAAATTCGCGAAGCCGCAGAGCGCGAAGGTCGCGATGGTGAACGACTTCGGATCGAGCGAGTCCTTGAGCGGGCCCAGCTTCGAGTAGGCGACGAACTCGTTGAGCGCCATACGGGTGCCGAGCAGGTTGCCGATCGTCGGCGCATCGTGCCACGGCACACCCATCGCCCACGCGATCGGCGCGAACACCCAGCCGAAGATCCGCTCGAGGCTCAGGAACCCGCCACCCGGCGACGGGATGTAGCCGAGCAGCGCATTCACCAGCGCGATCAGCGCCAGGAAGGAGATGAGCATCGCGCCGACGTTGAGCGCAAGGTGGAGCCCTTCGTGCGTGCCGCGGCCAGCGGCGTCGATGACGTTGACGTCGGTCTTCTCCACCTTCAGCGTGACCGACCCCATGGTCTTCGGCGTCTCGGTTTCCGGCACGAGGAGCTTGGCCATCATGATCGTGCCGGGCGCCGTCATGATCACGGCCGTCAGCAAGTGACGCGCTTCGATCCCGAACGCGATGTAAGCCGCCATGATGCCGCCCGAGATGTGCGCCATGCCCGAGGTCATCACGGTCATCAGCTCGGACTGCGTCATCTCCGGCAGGTACGGTCGGATCGTGAGCGGCGCTTCGGTCTGGCCCATGAAGATGCTGGCCGCGACGTTCAGCGACTCGGCACCGCTCGCCTTCATCACGCGGTGCATCACGACCGCGAACACGCGGACGATCAGCTGCATGATCCCGAAGTAGTAGAGGATCGCGAACAGCGCGGCGATGAAGATGATGGTCGGCAGCACCTGGAACGCGAAGATCACCGCGTAGTTGGCCCCCTCGGGGCCGATGGCACCGCTCATCGCACGGCCCCACACCGCCGGGTCACCCAGCGGGCCGAAGACGAAGGCGGCACCCACCTGCGAGAACCCCAGCAGCTTCGTGATGTACCCGCCAACGACCGTGAACACGCTCTGTCCGATCGTCGTCTTCAGGACGATGAAGGCGAAGACGAGCTGGAGGCCCAAACCCCACCCGACGGTGGTCCAGTTGATGGCGCGTCGATTCGAGGAGAACCCGTATCCGATACCGAGAATGACGGCCGCCCCGATGAGCGGCTGGATGTAGTGCATCAGCGGACCTCGCCAACGATGATGGGCCGAAGCGTCGGGGCCTCGTCGGCGATGGTGATCGATCGCCTCGCGAGTGCGAGCGCGGCATCGAGCTTCGCCGTCTCGCGGTAGTGGAGTTCGAGAACGGGATCGCCAACGTCGACGCGCGTGCCCGGCTTGGCGGTGATGACGATGCCGACGGCAGGGTCGACGGCGTCGTCGACACGATCCCGCCCGGCGCCGAGGACCACGGACGCGCGACCGACCAGTTCGGCGTCGAGCCGCGACACATACCCGGCACGCTCGGCCTTCAGCGCGAATCGAGAGGGTGCGGCTGGGAGCCGGCTGTAGTCGTCGACGACGCGGGGATCGCCGCCCTGCCCCTCGATGATCTGGCGGAACCGATCGAGCGCGGCGCCGGAGGCGATCGCGTGGCGGACCTTCTTCTCGGCGTCCGTGCGGTCCGAGGCAACCTTGCCAAGCACGAGCATGCGGAGCGCCAGCTCGATCGAGCAGTCGACAAGGTCGGCCGAGCCCCGCCCCTTCATCACCTCCAGGCACTCGATCACCTCGAGCGCATTGCCGACCGCCGTGCCGAGCGGCATGTCCATGTCGGTGATGACCGCCTCGGTTCTGACCCCGGACGCGTTCCCGATGGAGACGAGCGACTCGGCGAGGCGCCTCGAATCGGCCTCCGTCTTCATGAACGCGCCGCTGCCGGTCTTCACGTCGAGCACGAGCGCGTCAATCCCTTCGGCGATCTTCTTGCTCATGATCGACGCGCTGATGAGCGGGATGCTCTCGACCGTGCCGGTCACGTCGCGCAGCGCGTAGAGCTTCTTGTCGGCAGGCGCGATCTGCGCGGTCTGGCCCAGCATCGCGCAGCCGCAGCGCTGCAGCGCCGCACGCATCTCGTCGAGGGACAGCGCCGTGCGGAACCCGGGAATCGACTCCAGCTTGTCGAGCGTGCCGCCCGTGTGGCCGAGGCCTCGACCGGACATCATGGGCACCGGCACACCGCACGCCGCGGCAATCGGCGCGAGGATGAGCGACGTCTTGTCGCCGACGCCACCGGTGCTGTGCTTGTCCACCTTCACCCCGGGCAAATCGCCGAGGTCGACGCGAATGCCGGAGTGCACCATCGCATCGGTCAGCCACGCCGTTTCCTGCGGCGTCATGCCGCGTAACACGATGGCCATCAGCAATGCCGAGGCCTGATAGTCGGGCAGCGCACCTGAGGTCACGCCACTGACGAACGCGACGATTTCGTCGCGCTCGAGCGCCTGCCCGTCGCGCTTGCGGATGATCGTGTCTACAGTGCGCATCCGGCCGGAGTATATCGGAACTGCGCGATAATCTTTCGCAATGGCGGACGTGCTCGCGCCCAGTGAAGCCGCACGGCTCACCGACTTCTCGAGGGCGTTCAAGGCCGCGGCACGCGCCGTGATCCTCTACCCCGCCGATCACCCGGCCATCACCACCACGCTCGGCCGCCTCGTCCAGCTGACGAACCCTCCGCGGCTCACCGCGCCGCTGACACTGCAGGTGTCGCCGCAGACGCTCTCGATCGCCGGCGCCAGCGTGGGGCGCCCCGATGGCGCGATCGCCGAGCTTGCGGCGATGCTGCACGCGCACGTGATCGGCGAGCTGACGATCCAGCCTGGCGGCGATGTGGCCGCGTGGCGGAGTTTCCTGCTGCTCGTCGGCCGCGCGCCGGAGGAAGTGCGCGCGGACGGTGGCGTCAGCAGGCTGTGGAACGCGGGGGGTGGCCGTCACGTCCGCGTCAGGCAGGTCGATTACGGCGAAGTCCTCCGCGAGCACACGGGAGGCACCGCCGCCACGTGGGAGCAGGTCCTCGCGAACTGTCTCACGGGGACCATCTTCGACATCACCGACGATCTACTGCGCGCGCTCGTGGACAGCTCAGCGAACGGGGAGATGCTGCGGGATCTGTTCCGGCAACTCGACGAGTCGGCGGCTGCAGCCGACGGCACGCTCGGCGCACGGGCCTCGGCTCTCCTGCGCCTGCTGCAGGGCCTTGCAGATGCGGCGCACCTGCGCGCGCCTGAGCACGAGGACCGGATCCTGCGCGACCTTGCCGTCGCACTCGGCCACACGCCCCCGGATCTCCTGCTGGCGGTCCTCGCTGCCGCGCGCGAACGGCACGACGATGTCGCGTCGGCGATCACGCCGATCGTGGAGCGGATGCCGGACGGTACGGTTGCCAGCTTCGTCGCACAACACGCGGTCACGCCCGGTGCACCGCTCGACCGCGTCGCACAGGCATTCCAGTCGCTCGTCATCGACCCATCGCGGCGAGAGCGGCTCATCGGCATGGCCTACGACACCGCCATCGTCTCGGGCGCCGAGGGCGAGGCGTTCGAACAGCACTGGCAGGACGTGGTCAAGGCGCTGCTGCGTGACTACTCCGACCAGCCGTTCGTGCCCGACGACTACGCGCGCGAGCTGACTGGCGTGACGAAGGAGGCGACCGACATCGAGCAGACCAGTGACGACCCTCCCGAACGGATGCGCGCGTGGCTCGCGACGGTCGCCACAGGCGAGCTTCGCCGCCTCGATCTCGCGCTGATCCTCGACCTGCTCCGCCTCGAAGCAGACCCGGCCCGCCGCGAGGCGCTGATGGCGCCCGTGACGGCGGTTGTGGACGATTTGCTGCTTGTCGGCGACTTCGACGCCGCAGAGACGATCGTGGCCCTGCTACAGAGCGATGCGGTGCATGCCACGGCTCCTGAGCGCCAGCGGGTGGCGCGCGCCACCCTGGACGCGTTGGCCACTTCCGCCACCACGCGTCACATCGCGTCGCACCTGGGCTCGCTGGACGAGGAGCAGCGTGGCCGTGTCCGGACGATCTGTGTATCGATTGGCGAGCGGCTCGTACCGCTGCTCGCCGAAGCGCTCTCGGTGGAGGAACGACCGCGCACGCGCGAACGTCTTGCAGAGCTCCTCGTCGCATCGGGGGCGACCGGTCGCAGCGAGATCGAACGGCTGAAAGGCTCGCCGAATGCTGCGGTGCGCCGCACTGCCATCCAGCTGCTGCGTGCGCTCGGCGGCAGCGACGTGCTGCCCGACCTGGCCGAACTGCTCGGGGACAGCGAGGTCGGGGTGCAGCGCGATGCGGTCCGCGCGATCCTGCATCTCGGAAGCGACGAAGGATATCGGGTGCTCGAGCAGGCGCTCGAAGGCGGTACGCCGCAGTCACGCGAGGCAATCATGCAGGCGCTGGCCTCACAACGGGACGAACGCGCAGCGCCGCTGCTCGTCTACATCCTCGAGCACGTCGACCACACCGGCCCGCTCGGGTGGGTCTACCAGCGCGCGCTGGACCTGCTCGGACAGGTGCGCGACCCGCAGGCAGTACCTGCGCTCGAGGCGGCCCTGCACCGCGGCGAGTGGTGGGCGCCGCGCCGGACGACGGCGCTCCGAACCGCGGCCGCGTCAGCCCTTGGACGGATCGGCACGATCGAGGCGCTGCAGGTACTGACACGCGCGGCGCAGACCGGCTCGCGTGGCGTGCGCAGCGCGGCCCAGGCGCAGCTCGACGCAATCGCCGATGGCGTATCGCCCGGAGGGCGGCAGGCATGACCACACGCCTGTCAGGCACGGCTGCCGAGGAACTGCTGCGACGGCTCAGCGCGTCGGTCCGAGCGGCGCAGCTCTACTCGGAGGGGCACCCGCTGGTTGCACGGAACCTGGATGCGCTGATGCGCGCGCTCGACGCGGTCCACGACGCGCTGCCCTCGATCGTGATCGGGTTCGTCAACGCCGAGGTGATCGTCGGCGAGGCGCCGCTCAGCGGCGTCAGCGGTCTCGAGCCGTTCATCCGCCGCCTTGGCGAGATCGGGATCGAGCGCATCACGCTGGACCGCGGTGTCGATGCCCAGGAGCTTGGCGCGCTCGTCCGGTTCATCGCCGAGGCTCCGGCAGACGCACGAAGCGCGGAGCAGTTCCCGGCCTTGCCGCACGCGCGCGTCGGGCGCGTCGCCGTGGCGGAGCGCGTGGATGGCACGGCTGCCGACATGACCACCTTCCGCGCCCTGTATTCGGACGCGGTCCGCTCCGCCGAGCAGGTGTGGGAGAGCACCGAACAGGTCGGCACGCCCGACCCGGACCTCACGCGCTCGGTCGTGGACGGGCTCGCGCAGGCCGTGGCGCGTAACCGGTCGGCGCTGATGGCGCTGACGGCGCTGCGTGAGTACGACAACTACACGTTCACGCACATGGTGAACGTGTCGATCCTCACCATGGCGCAGGCGCGTGCCCTGGGCGTCGAGGGCCCGCTCCTGCGGGAGTTCGGCCTCGCCGCGTTGCTGCACGACATCGGCAAGGTCCGCACCCCACGAGAGATCCTGCAGAAGGCCGACGTGCTGACCCCTGCCGAGTTCGAAGTGATGAAGCGCCACGTCATCGACGGCGCCGAGATCCTGCGCGCCACGCCGGACATCCCGTCGCTCGCCCCGATCGTGGCCTTCGAACATCACCTCCGCCTCGACGGGAGCGGCTATCCCGACGTTGTTCGTCCCACGCTGAACCTGGCGACGATGCTGTGCAGCATTGCTGACGTGTATGACGCGATGCGGTCACACCGTGCGTATCAGGCATCGTTCCCGACTGACCGGATCCTTGCGGTGATGCAGCGCAACGACGGTCGGCAGTTCGACCAGCACCTCGTGCGGAGGTTCGCGCAGTTGGTCGGCGTCTACCCGGTCGGCAACCTCGTGCGCCTCACGACCGACGAAGTCGCGGTCGTCGTCCACACGCACGCACCCGATCCTTTCCGTCCGCACGTGCGGGTGCTCGTGGATCGTCACGGCACGCGACTGTCGACACCGAAGGACGTGCACCTCTGGGAACTCGCCGGCCAGGGCGACCTGGCGCCCGCGATCGCACGTCCGCTCGACGCCGACGAGATAGGCATCGATCCGCTCGCGCTGTTATAAAGGGGCGTGACCAAGACCGTCCTCCGTCGTGTCCTCAGCGCCTGCGCTCTCGCCGCGGCGCTGTCGGTCGTGCTGCCGGCCGCCGAAGCCGCCCCGAAACTGGTCGTGCTGATCGTCATCGACCAGATGCGCGCCGACTACGTCGATCGCTTCCACGACGACTGGTCAGCCGGGCTGCGACGGCTGGTGGACGAGGGCGCGTGGTTCACCAACGTGAACTACCCCTACCTGGACACCGTCACGTGCGCCGGACACGCCACGGTGTCGACCGGCGCGTTCCCGCACACGCACGGCATCGAGGGCAACACGTGGTTCGATCGCACGCGGCCGCAGCCGGCAGTGATCCCATGCACCGACGACCAGCGCGCCCGCGTCGTGTCGTACGGCAAGGAGGCGGCGAGCCGCACGGGTCCCGCCAACCTGATGATTCCGTCACTGGCGGAGCAGATGCGCGGCAACGGGTCGAAGGTCGTCACCCTTGCGCTGAAGGCGCGCAGCGCCATCATGCTCGCGGGGCACAGCGGCGATGCCGTGACCTGGATTTCTGAATCGCTCGACGGCTGGGAAACGTCGACGTCGTTCGCCGCGCAGCCCGTGCCTGAAGTGAAGGCGTTCGTCGCGGCGAATCCGCTCGACGCGGACTTCGCCAAGACGTGGGATCGCCTGTTGCCCGTGTCGAAGTACACGGAGGCTGACGCAGGACTGGGCGAGGATCCGACGAAGGGGTGGACCTCCACCTTCCCGCACGTGCTGAACGGCGCGAACGGCCGTGTGGACACCAGCTACTACGACCAGTGGCAGCACAGCCCCTTCGCGGACGCCTACGTGGCCCGCATGGCGGGTGCCCTGGCCGAGTCCATGAAGCTCGGCACGGGCACGCACACCGATTTCCTCGGCGTCAGCTTCTCGAGCCCGGATCTGGTCGGCCACGCGTTCGGCCCGAACAGCCAGGAGATCCGGGACATGTACGCGCACCTGGATCGGTCCATCGGCACGTTGCTCACCACGCTCGATCGCCTGGTCGGCCCTGGCCAGTACGTCGTCGCGCTCTCGGCTGACCACGGCGTCACCCCGATCCCCGAGCAGCTGCGCAAGAGCGGCCGTGATGCCGGGCGCCTGAGCGGCAGCCGCATCCTGAACGCCGGCGAGAACACCGCGGTGCGCGCGATGGGCGAGGGGAAGTACCTGTCGCGACTCAACGGGATCGACATCTACTTCGAGCCCGGGATGTACGACAAGGCGAAGCGGCACAAGGCGCTGAAGGGGATCATTGGGGCGATGGCGAAGGAGCCAGGTGTCGCGCGCATCTTCACGGCGGACGAGCTCGCGAACGGCGCCACCTCGAAGGATCGCGAACTGCGCGCCGCAGCCCTGAGCTACGTGCCGGGTCGCAGCGGCGACCTGATCCTCTCGCCCAAGCCGGGATGGATGTTCAGCGCGGCGGGGACAACGCACGGCAGCGCCACCGCGGATGACCAGCACGTGCCGATCCTGCTCTTCGGGTACGGCGTCAAGCCCGGGAAGTACACCACCGCGGCCACGCCGGCCGACGTGGCACCCACCCTCGCGACGCTCACCGGCACGGCTCTGCCGAACGCGGAAGGAAAAGCGCTGAAGGAGGCGCTCCGCTGACGCGTCGGGTCGTGCGACAGTCGGGTGACGTGGATGCGGACACGTTCCGCACGCGAGTGCTGGCGGTCGTCCGCCGCATCCCGCCGGGTCGCGTCGTGTCCTATGGCGAGGTCGCGGCGCTCGCCGGCCGGCCCGGCGCCGCCCGGGCGGTCGGCAACATCATGAGCGGCTGCGGTCCTGGCGTCCCGGCGCACCGTGTCATCGCCGCCGGGGGCAGGCTCGGCGGCTACGGCGGCCACGAACACCTGAAGCGATCGCTGCTCATGGCGGAAGGGGTCGCTTTCCGCGGCCGACGCGTGGACATCGGCGCGCATCAGTGGCGTGCACGATCCACACGCAAGCTGGTGGATGGGTGAGGTAGTGGAACATCCAACCTCTAACCCCCAGCCCTGACCTCCGTCCGCTGTCCCCACTCAGAACGGCACCCCACTTGCTCAGGTTCTATAATGGATCCAGTCAGCTCGACTGTTCAGGAGGCGCAATGAAGAACGGAATCCTCGCAGCCGCACTCGCCCTTGGCCTGGTGTCGCAGGCGGGCATCGCGACGGCGCAGAGCAAGCCCACGTCGCTCGGCAGCGTGACCATCAACCACAAGGTGAAGGCGGACGGCCAGCCGCTCGCCGCCGGAACGTATCAGGTGCGCCTGACCGACGAAACGCCGAAGCCGGCCGTCGGACAGTCGCCCGAAGGCGAGCGGTACGTCGAGTTCGTGAAGGGCGGCAAGGTCGTCGCCCGTGAGGTGGCCACGGTCATCTCGGACGCCGACGTGAAGACCGTCGTGAAGGGCCCGGCGCCCTCGAAGGGCGGCACGCGGGTCGACATGCTGAAGGGCAACGACTACGTGCGGGTCTGGATCAACCGCGGCGGGACGAACTATTTGATCAACCTGCCGGCTGGGGCGTAACGCTTCGGTCGCGGGCAGGCACGGCAGGCTAGGCAGGCAGGGCAGGTCGGGCAGGTTGGACTGAATCAGCCCTGCCAGCCCCACCTGCCCCGCCTGCCGATTTCAGACCGCCATCACGTCGAACTGCTCGTGATGGAGCAGGAGGTCCGGCTTCACCGTGACCTCCTTGCCGAGCGCGTCGCGCAGGTCGCGCATCACTTCGCGCTCTTCTTCCTTCAGCGCCCGCGCAATCTCCGGGTTCACCCGCAGCAGCAGCCGCTGGCCGTTCAGGTCGGCGCCGATCTTCCGCACTTCGGTCAGGATTTCGTAGCAGATCGTCGACGTGTTCTTGATCGTGCCGGTCCCCGAGCAGTAGGGGCACGGCTCGGTCATGACGCGCTCGAGGCTCTGCTTCACGCGCTTGCGCGTGATGATGATCAGCCCGAAGTCCGAGACCTGCAGCGCCTTCGAGGGCGATCGGTCCTTCTTCAACTCGAGCTCGACCGCCTGGAGGACCTTCTGGCGGTTCTTCTTCTCCTCCATGTCGATGAAGTCGAGCACGATGATGCCGCCCAGATCGCGCAGGCGGATCTGCCTGACGATCTCCTTCACCGCTTCGAGGTTCGTCTTGACGATCGTGTCCTCGAGCCGCCCCTCCTTGCTCTTCTTCCCGACGTAGCGCCCCGTGTTCACGTCGATCGCGACCAGCGCCTCGGTCTGGTTGATGACGATGGAACCGCCCGACTTCAGCCAGACCTTGCTCTTGAGCGCCTTGTCGATCTCCGCCTGGACGCCGTACTCCTCGAAGATCGGGAACGGCTTGGAGTAGAGCTTCACCTTCGGCGCGAGGTTCGGCAGGATGCGCTGCACCAGTTCGAGCGTCCGCTGGTACTCCTGCGGGTGGTCGATGCGGATCGCCTGGAAGTCCTCGGTCAGGAGGTCGCGCAGCAGCTTGCCGACGAGGCTCTGCTCGCGATAGACGACCGCGGGCGCGCGAGACGACTCCATGCGCTGGCGGATGTCCTTCCAGATCGCATGGAACGCCTCGAGGTCGCTGATGATGTCTTCCTTGGGTCGGCCCGCCGCGGCCGTGCGGATGATGACGCCGCCCGTGAAGCCGTGCGCCTCGCGGAACTCCTTCACGATGCCACGGAGGCGGGCGCGTTCCTCGCGTGAGTCGATCTTCCTGGACACGCCGATGTGATCGACCGTCGGCATGAACACCAGGAAGCGGCCCGGCATCGTCACGTGCGACGTGAGCCGCGCGCCCTTCGTGCCGAGCGGCTCCTTCACCACCTGGACGAGGATCTCCTGCCCTTCCTTCAGCAGGTCCTCGATGCGCGGCTGCTCGCGCTCAGGCTTCGGTGCACGTCCCTCGGGCTTCTGGCCCGCCTGGGCTGGCACCCCTGCCTGCCCTTCCAGCCCCTCCTGCCCGGCCTGCCCTTCTGAGCCCCTGCCCTCCTCCTCGTCACCCGATTCGAGCTGCTCGAACGCGGCGAGGGTGTCGACCACTTCGGCCACGTAGAGGAAGCCGTCGCGCTCGAGCCCGAGGTCGATGAAGGAGGACTGCATGCCGGGGAGGACCTTCGAGACCCGCCCCTTGTAGACGTTGCCGACCACGCCGCGCTGCCGTTCGCGCTCGACGAAGATCTCCGCGACCTGGTCGTCCTCGAGGATGGCCACCATCGTCTCGTGGCCGTTGGAGGAGATGATCATCTCCTTGGTCATCACGAACTCTCCTGGCTCCGGGCTCCCGGCTGCGGGCTCCGGGCGGCGTCGGCTCCAGACCAGAAGCCGACCGCGCCCGAAGCCTGAAGCCCGAGGGCTGAAGCCTGTAAGTTAGTTCGTGAACCTGCGCATGCGCACGTTGAGCACCAGCCCGAATGCGGCGAGCGTGGCGATCATCGATGAGCCTCCGTAACTCATGAGCGGTAGCGTGAGCCCTTTGACGGGCGCCAGTCCGGCCGACATGGTGATGTTGTAGACCACCTGGAAGGTGAAGCTGGCCAGCACGCCGAGCACGAGGTAGGAGCCGAGGCGGTCC
Source organism: Acidobacteriota bacterium (assembly GCA_018268955.1). Taxonomy (GTDB): domain Bacteria; phylum Acidobacteriota; class Vicinamibacteria; order Vicinamibacterales; family CAVVIG01; genus CAVVIG01. The sequence goes on from JAFDVO010000001.1 coordinate 13,086, forward strand.
TTGGCCAGTCGGGCCGCCTCGAGAGAGCGCAGAATCACGAACAAATAGAGACCGAGCGCCACAAGGACGCCGGCGAAACCCTGCTCCTCGGCCAGCACCGAGAAGATGAAGTCGTTGTGGGCGACGGGGAGGAACCGCAGCTGACCCTGCGTTCCCTGCATGTACCCCTTGCCCTTCAATCCGCCCGATCCCACCGTGATGCGCGCCTGGATCTGCTGGTATCCGGCGCCTTTCGCGTCCTGCGAGGGATCGATGAATGTCGATATCCGGCTCTTCTGGTAATCCTTCAGCGCAAACTTCCACGCGACCGGCGCGATCAGCACGAGGCTGAGCGCCATGTAACCGAGGATGCGCATCTGCATGCCCGCGAGATACGCCACCGCAAGAAACACAGGGATGAGGGTCACGGCCGTGCCGAGATCCGGCTCCTTGGCAATCAGCGCCAGCGGAAGGCAGGTGAGGCCGCCGGCAATGGCGAGGTCGGTCCACGACGGCATGCCGCGGGTCTCGCCGAAGTACTTGGCAAGGACGAGGGCGACGCCCGCCTTGGCGAACTCCGACGGCTGGAGGTTGAACACGCCGAGCGGAATCCACCGCCGCGCGCCCATCTGCACGGTGCCGAGGAACAGCACGTAGAGCAGGAGGGCGAGCAGCCCGATGTAGATGAGATGGGACTTGTCCGTGAAGGTGCGGTAATCGATGGACAGCGTGCACACCATCGCGACCGCGCCGATCCCGATGGCGTAGAGCTGCGTGACGTACAGGTGCGAGTTCCCCCGCGTCGGGTCCGACGTGGTGCTGTAGATCATCGCCACGCCCAGCGCGCAGAGCGCGAAGATGGCAATGAGCAGCGCCCAGTCGATGTGGTAGTAGAGCCGTCGCTCGAACATCAGCGATCCTGCTCCTCGCGCGCGGCCCGCTCGTGCGGCTGCGCCATGGCGTCCGACAGATCGAGCTTCAGATCGGTCGGCGGCGGCGGCAGCGGACGGCCGTCCTGCTTGGCAAAGAAGGTGTCGAGCACGTGATGCGAGATCCGGGCGGCGTTGCCGCCGTGGATGCCGTGCTCGGCGAAGATGACACCAGCAATCTTCGGGTTGTCACGCGGGGCAAAGAAGACGAACCAGCCGTTGTCGCGCAGGTTCTTCGTCGTCCGGGCCGCCATGCGCCCGGCGTTCGAGATCACCTGGGCCGAGCCGGTCTTGCCGGCCACGTCTTTGCCGACGATCCGGGCCGTCCCGCCCGTGCCGGCTGCGTTCACCACCATCCAGAGGCCATCGCGAATGGCCTGCAGTTTATCCGGGTCGATGTCGATTTTGGACTGCGGTGCAGGCGGCGGGATCGGCTTCCAGCCGGTCCCCTCGTCCATCGCCTTGAGCAGGTGCGGGGTCACGCGCGTTCCGCCGTTGGCGAGCGTCGCCATGTAGACGGCCATTGACACGGGGGTGACGGAGACCTGGCCCTGCCCGATCGAGACCGAGATCGTCTCGCCCGCGTACCACTTCTCCTTCATCCGCTGGCGCTTCCACTCGGTCGACGGCACGAGCCCCTGCCGCTCGTTCGGCAGGTCGATGCCGCTCTTCACGCCAAGCCCCAGCAGCGTCGCCCACTTGTTGATCTTGTCGACGCCGAGCATGTTGCCGACGGTGTAGAAGTACACGTCACACGACTGCTCGATGGCATGGCGGAGGTCCACCGCGCCGTGGCCGCCGCGCTTCCAGCACTTGAAGTCGCGCCCGTAGAAGTTCGCGTGCCCCGGGCAGAACACCTTGAAGTCCGGGGTGATGATCCCCTCTTCGAGCGCCGCGAGCCCAACGGCCATCTTGAACGTGGACCCGGGGGAGTAGGTCCCCTGAATCGCACGGTCGTTCAGCGGCCGGTCCTCGTCGGTCGTCAGCGCTGACCACGTGTTGCGGTCGATCCCTGCCGCGAACGCGTTCGGGTCGTACGCCGGCAGGCTCGCAAACGCGAGCACCTCGCCGTTGCTCGGGTCGAGCACGACGGCCGCCCCGTTGAAGCCGGACACGGCAAACGCGTCCTCCACGGCCTTCTGCACGTCGTAGTCGATCGTGAGCTGGAGCCGCTTTCCTTCGGTCGGGGGAATCTCCTCGAGCGTCCGGATCTCACGCCCGGTGCTGTTGACGACGACGCGCTTGGCGCCGTCTTCGCCCATCAGCATGGCGTTGTAGACCTTCTCCACGCCCGACTGCCCGACGATGTCGCCGCTCTTCAGGTCGTCCGCGTTGCTGACCTGCGCGTCGTTCACCTCGCCCACGTAGCCGAAGAGGTGCGCCGCGAGCGTCTCGGGATACTGCCGCGTGGGCACCTGCTGCACGACCACGTCCGGCAGTTCGCTCGAAAGGCGGCGCGCCGTGACGGCCGCCACCTGGGCTAGCGTCGCATCCTGCACGATCGTGATCGGCCGGTACGACGGCTCGCGCCGGTGCCGGTCCACGATCTCGCGCACGGACGCTTCCTGCAGGCCGAGCACCTTCGAGAGCAGGCTGATGGTTCGGTTCAGATCCTGGGTGTGTTCGCGGACGATGGAGATGCTGTAGGAGTGCCGGTTCTCCACCAGAACACGGCCGTCCCTGTCGAACAGGACGCCGCGCGGCGCACGCAGGGGGAGCGTACGCTGGTGGTTGTTGTCGGCCATCTCCTGGAACCGGTCGTGCTGCACGACCTGGAGGTACCAGAAGCTGATGGCGAGCGCGGAGAACAGCACCACGACGAGGTACTGAAGGACGCTCAGCCGGAGCCCGACGCGTCGTCGTTCCTCGTGGAAAGCCATTACGCAAATACTCGCATGAAAAACCGTGCGGCGCCCGTGCCGCGGGAGCCGGCGCTCACCGTCGGAGCCCCCGCGCGTGGCGGCGCCGCTCGACGGCCCCGGGCAGCAGTTCCGTCAGCTTGAACAGCAGCACTCCGAGGACCGCGTTTCCAAGGGCATGGCCCGCCAGCTGCGCGTAGGACCAGCCGAAGTGCCGAAGGCCAAGGCCCTCGTACAGGCCGCGGAAGATGAGCTGGTCCACCAGGCTCGCCAGCATGAACACGACGAAGCGGGAGAACGAGTGGGCGACGATGAACTGCGTCCCGACCACTCCGGCCGCGAACCCGACGACCGTCTTGGACAGCCCGGCCATGCCGATCACGGCCCCCGACAGGGCGTCCTGCACGAGGCCGGCAAACGTGCCGGTCAGCATTCCGGTCACGCGCCCGGAGGTCAGCGCGAAGTACACGACGACGATCAGGACGAGGTCGACCGTGCCGAGCGGGATCCACCGGTCGAGCGTCGTCTGCAGGGCAACGGCGGCGGCGGTCGCCAGGATGACCCATACGACCTTCACTCAGGCTTCTCCGGCTCCAGCTGCTGCGCTGGCGTCGGGGTCCGCACGATCAGCACGTCCTCGAGCGAGGAGAAGTTGATCGCGGGACGGATGCTGATGGTCCTGTACGCCACACCGTTCTTCTCGACCGCGTCGACGGTGCCGATGATGAAGCCCTTGGGGTAGATGCCGTCGATCCCCGAGGTCACGAGGATATCGCCGACGGCGACGTCCGAGACGTCCGACACGTACTCGAGATGCAGGCGGTCCTCGCCTGCGCCCACGACCACGCCCTGCGCGCGGGAGCGCTCGACGATGGCCCCTGCGGCGGCATTGCGGTCCACCAGCAGCTGAACGCGTGACGTACGGCGCCCGGCCACGACGACCCGGCCGACGACGCCGTTCGGGGCGAGCACGGCCATGTCGGTCGTGATGCCGTCGGCGCTGCCCTTGTCGATGGTGACGGTCCGGAAATCAGGCGAGGCGGCCGACCCGATGATCTGCGCGGCGGTTGTCTGCAGGTCCACGCCGCTCTGGAGCTGCAGCAGGGACTCGAGGCTGCGGGTGCGATCCACGAGGGCGCGCTGCTGCTGGATTTGCAGTTGCGCGTCTGCCAGCTGCCGCCGCAGCGATTCGTTCTCCGCACGCACGCCGCGCAGCGCCACGTAGCCGTTCCAGGCGCCGGCCACTCCGTTCAGCACGGACGACGCGCCGCGCTGTACCTCCGAGAAGACGCCGAATGTGGCGGTTTCGAGGAGCGGCACGCCGGTACGCCCGTTCACCTGCGCGGAGATCAGCACGAGGTGCCCAACGACCACCGCCAGGAACAGGTAACCGGCACGAAGCCGAAGGTCCAGAATCGCCATCACCAGAAGGCTCTAACACGGAGTGCACGGTCCGTGCTCGTGCATATCGTGTCAGTCGATCGAGATCTTCCGGAGCAGGTTGAAGTCCGACAGCATCTTGCCCGCGCCGAGCACGACCGATGAGAGCGGGTCTTCCGCCATCGCGAGCGGCAGGCCGGTTTCTTCGCGCAGCCGCTTGTCGAGGTTCTTGAGCAGCGCGCCGCCGCCCGTGAGGACAATGCCGCGGTCGACGATGTCGGCGGAGAGTTCGGGCGGGGTCCGTTCGAGCGCCACGCGGACGGCATCCACGATGACGTTGACGGTTTCGGCGAGCGCCTCACGGATTTCCGCGTCGGTGATGGTGATGGTCTTCGGCACGCCCTCGATCAGGTGCCGCCCCTTGATCTCCATCGTCATCTTCTCGTCGAGCGGGTAGGCGGAGCCGATCTCCATCTTGATCTGCTCGGCCGTGCGTTCACCGATGAGCAGGTTGTACGTCTTCTTGATGTACTGGATGATCGCCTCGTCCATCTCGTTGCCCGCCACGCGGACCGCCTTGCTGTAGACGATGCCGGCGAGGGAGATGACGGCGATGTCGGTGGTGCCGCCGCCGATGTCGACGATCATGTTGCCGCTGGGCTCGGTGATGGGCATCCCGGCGCCGATGGCGGCCGCCATGGCTTCCTCGACGAGGTGGACCTCGCTGGCCTTGGCGCGGTAGGCGCTGTCCTTCACCGCACGCTTCTCGACCTGCGTGATCTCGCTCGGCACGCCGATGACGATGCGGGGGCGCACCCAGACGTTCCGGTTGTGCGCCTTCTTGATGAAGTAGGTCAGCATCTTCTCGGTGACTTCGAAGTCCGCGATGACGCCGTCCTTCATGGGCTTGATCGCGACGATGTTGCCCGGCGTGCGGCCGAGCATTTCCTTCGCGTCCTTCCCGACCGCTTCCACCCGGCCGTTCACCTTGTTGATGGCGACGATGGAGGGCTCGTTCACGACGATTCCCTTGCCGCGGGCGTAGACGCAGGTGTTGGCGGTGCCCAGGTCGATCGCCAGGTCACTCGAGAACAGCGAGAGCATCGAACGAAGACTCAACTGCACACTCCTTCGGGATGAACGGCCGGTCGACTTATCGGTCCGGGACCGCAGCCTGAATACCGTTCTTCCCGCGATCTTTCACGCGGTACATGGCAGCGTCCGCTGCCTGCACCAGCTCGTCCGCCGCGGCGGCCACGTCGGGTAGCGTGGCGACCCCGACCGACGCGGTCAGGTGGATGTTGAGGCCGTCTCCGGCCAGGAACTCGTGCCGGGCGATCCGATCGCGGATGCGCTCGGCGACCTGGAGCGCACCCGGCGATGGCGTATCCGGGAGGATCAGCGCGAACTCGTCGCCGCCGAAGCGGGCGACGATATCGGTTTCCCGCGCGCTGCCGCGGATGACCCTTCCGGCTTCGACCAGCGCCCGGCTGCCGGCAAGGTGCCCATGGCTATCGTTGATCGATTTGAACCCGTCCAGATCGATGAAGAGCAGCGAAAGCGGACGGGAGGTGCGTGCGGCGAGCCGTGTTTCACGCCGGAGGGCCAGATTCAGGTACCGCGCGTTGTAGAGCCGCGTGAGATCGTCGGTGACCGACAGCGCCTCGGTGCGCTCGAGGAGCAGCACCGCGTCGAGCGTCAGCGCGGCGGTGCCTATCAGGTCGGTGAGGGCGCGGTCCAGGGCAGCGCTGAATACGGGTGCCCGATCCGAAATGCCTGTGTCGACCCCGACGATGGCGCCGACGACGCGTTCCCGGCCACGCAGCGGCCACGCGACAGCCGCCACGGACGCAGCGCTCTCGAAGCGCGCATCGGCGGACAGGTCTCCGGAACGGCAGACCTGATCGTGCGCGATGACCCAGTCCGCCACGCGACGCAGCGCAGGTTCGAGCGATGCCGTCAGCCCCTTCTCGCAGAGTGTGGCGACCTGTCCGTCCCGGTCGGGGGCGACCACGCCCCAGCAGGTCGCCGGAATCCAGGCGGCCATCCGGCTCACGAGTGCGGTCGCGACCGGCTCGGGTTCGAGCGTCGCCTGCAGAGCCTGAACGAGGTCCATCACGGAATCGCGGCGGGAGAGGTGGGAGAGGCAGGTGCGGTGAAGCTGTCGGATGCGCAAGGCGAACGGCGGGTCCGTGTACAGGCGGCCGGGCGGGCGCGTCGCACCCGCCCGCCTTCGTTCCGCGGGCAATCCCGTCGCTCGACCTGCTGAACCCATCCAGTCGCAGCGCCAGGCGGGAGCCGGACGCTAAGTTCTTCTATTCACGGCAAATATAACACACGGATCCGGCCCGTGCCCTTGCCTCTCCCTGATGTACTGGCTTACCATGAACGTTTCCGAGGAACCCCAAAGATGACGATGCTCGACCGGATGCGCCGGCACAGCAGTTGGCTCAAGTGGAGCCTGGCGCTTGTTTGCCTGTCGTTTGTCCTGTTCTACATCCCGGATTTCCTGCAGAGCACCGGGACCGGCGCGGTGGCGTCGGATACCGTGGCCGTGGTGAACGGCCAGGAGATCCGCGCTGACGAGTTCCGGCGGACCTACCAGGCGCAGATGCAGGCCTACCGGTCGGCGTACGGCGCGCAGATGAACGAGCAGCTGCTGAAGCAGCTCGGCATCGACCAGCAGATCCTGCAGCAGCTGGTCGACGAGCGGGCCGCGGTGGCTGAAGCCGAACGGCTGGGCGTCAAGGTGACTGACGCCGAAGTGGCGCAGCGCATCTACGCAATCCCGGCGTTCCTCGAGAACGGCGCGTTCATCGGGCAGGCGCGTTACCAGCAGATCCTGCTGGCGCAGAACCCGCCGCTCACCACCTCACAGTTCGAGGAAGGCATTCGCCGCTCACTGCTCCTCGAGAAGCTCCGCGCGTCGGTGACCGACTGGCTGTCGGTCTCCGACAAGGAACTGCAGGCGGAATATCGCCGCCGCAACGACAAGATCAAGCTGGCGGTCATCGCCTTCAACGCCGACAGCTTCCGCCCCGACGTCTCCGCGTCAGACGCGGACGTCTCCAGCTACTTCGAGGCGCACAAGGCGGACTTCAAGATTCCCGACAAGCGCAAGGTCAAGTACGTTCTCGTGGACGTCGATGCGCTGCGCGCCAAGGTGAACGTCACGCCAGCGGACCTGACCAAGGCCTACAACGACAACATCCAGCAGTACACGTCGCCCGAGCAGGTGCGCGCGAGCCACATCCTCCTGAAGACCGAGGGCAAGGACGACGCGACGGTGAAGGCAAAGGCCGAGGAGATCCTCAAGGAAGCCAAGGGTGGCGCGGACTTCGCCGAACTGGCGAAGAAGTACTCCGAGGACGACTCGAACGCCAAGAACGGTGGGGATCTCGACTACTTCGGTCGCGGCCGCATGGTGCCCGAGTTCGACACGGCGGCGTTCAACATGGAGCCGGGCCAGATCAGCGATCTGGTGAAGACCCAGTTCGGGTACCACATCATCAAGCTGACCGACAAGAAGGCTGGCTCCACGCGTCCGCTCGAGGAAGTGAAGCAGCAGCTCACCGAGCAGATCCAGTCCGAGAAGGCACAGGCTGAAGCAGGCGACCTCGCGGCGAAGCTCGAGGCGCAGATCAAGAAGCCGGCGGACCTCGAGACGGCGGCCAAGGCGAACGGCCTCACCGTGCAGGAGACCGGGTTCTTTGCGCGCGACGAACCGATCCTCGGCGTCGGCGCCTCGCCCGAGATGAGCGCCCGCGCGTTTGCGCTGAACGACGGCGAAGTGTCCGGCGCGATCCGCACCGGCCGCGGCTTCGTCTTCGAGACGGTCACCGGCAAGCAGGAGTCCTACATCCCGAAGCTCGAGGAAGTGAAGGACCGCGTGCACGACGCCGTCATCAAGCAGAAGGCAGTGGAGTTCGCGAAGAACAAGGCTGCCGAGGTCGCGGCGAAGCTGAAGGGCGCGGCGGACTTCGACAAGGCGCTCAAGGCGGCCGGCGTCGAAGCGAAGACGACCGAGCTGATCACGCAGGACGCGCCGATTCCCGACCTCGGGGTCGCCCCGAACATCATGGCTGCGGCGTTCAAGCTGCCACAGGGCGGTGTCAGCGACGTGCTGACCACCGACACCGGTGCCGCCATCGTCCGCGTTGTCGAAAAGGCGGAGACGAGCGACGCCGACTTCACCTCGAACAAGGACACGTTCCGTACCGAGATCCTCGACGATCGGCGCAACCGCTTCTTCAGCGCCTACATGGTGAAGGCGAAGCAGAAGATGAAGATCGACGTGAATCGGGAGGCGCTGGCTCGCGTGATCGGATAGCTCGCCTTCGGCCTCGCTCACAGAGAGGCTTCAGGCTCTCGGCTTCAGGCTCTGGGCCTTGTCGGCTACACAACAAAGGGGCGCTGGTTCATCACCAGCGCCCCTTTCGCGTTTCAGGCCAGGAGCCGACGTGGCCGGTAGCCTGCAGCCCGAAGCCGGAAGCCCAGCGGCGGCGTCTGCCGTCGCTGTCCTATCGCACGTACACAAACGGCATCAGCGCGAGCGCTTCGCCGCGCCGATACAGGTTCGCGGCGCGAAGCGTGCGGAGCGCACTGAGTTCCTCGCTCGAGAGCGTTGAGGTCATCCAGGCGTTCACGGCGGATGCGCTCGCCCCCGAGAAGCGGTCGGTCACCAGCTCGAAGAACCCCTTCGCACGCGGGTACGCAACCAGTTCGACCTCCGCCTTCGAATCGATCTTCGCTCGCTCCTTGGCGATGGCCACCGCGCGATCGAGCCCACCAAGTTCGTCCACCAGGCCAACGGCCCTGGCCTGCTGCCCTGTCCACACGCGCCCCTGGGCCAGCGAGTCGAGCTTCTCCGGCGTCATATGGCGCGACGCAGCGGCCTTCGTCACGAACCCGTCGTAGAAGGCGCGCAGCTGCCCTTCCACCTCGCGCAGCTCGGACTCGTTGAACGGACGCACGGGCGATTCCATCTCGGCGTTCCGTCCGATGCTCGTCGATTCGATGTGGGCGCCGAGCTTCTCGTAGACGCCACCGGTGACGAGCTTGCCGCCGAAGATGCCAATCGATCCGGTCAGCGTCGACGGCTGCGCCACGATCACCTGGCCCGGCATGGCGATGTAGTAGCCGCCCGACGCCGCGAGGTCCGACATCGAGACGATGAGCGGACGTTCCGGCTTCGCGTCGCGGGCCCGCGTCAGCTCACGCCAGATCGCGTCGCTCGCGGTAGCCGATCCGCCAGGGCTGTCGATGCGAAGGACGATGGCCTTGACCGACTGGTCCTTGCTGGCGGTGCGGATCGCCTCGATCAGCGCATCGGAGCCGAGCGTCTCGCCGTTCAACGGGTCGAACCCGCCGTCCCCGTTCACGATGGCTCCTGACGCGTAGATCACCGCGATGCGCTCGCCGTGCGTGAACCCCAGTGAGGGCATGTGCGCGTACTGCGCCCCGTCCACCTCCGTCAGCGTCGTCTTGCCCAGGTGCTTCAGCCTGTCGCGCGCCTGATCCTCGTAGGCGAGTTCGTCGACCAACCCCGCCTTGAACGCCTCGTCCGCCAGGAACGGACCGTCATCGATGAGCGCCCGCACCTCCGCGTCGGTCTTCTTGCGCGCCTGCGCCATGCCGCGGACGATCTGCTCGAAGAGGTCGCGGTTGAGCGCCTCGTCCATCTCCTTGTGCGCCGGCGTGTAGGTCTTCTCGGTGTAGGTGTTGACGGCGGTCTTGTACTGCCCGATGTGGTGCATGTCTGGCACGACACCGATCTTGTCGAAGGTGCCGCGGAGGAACAGCGCGTAGGTCGCCACGCCCCGGACATCGAGCGTGGTCGTCGGCATCAGGAAGATGCGGTCGGCTGCCGTGGCCAGGTAGTAGTTCCGCTCGTCCGCATTCTCCAGGTACGCGTAGACCGGCTTGCCGGACGAGCGGAAGTCGATCACGGCATCGCGGATTTCCTGCACCTTGCCCCAGTAGGGCGATGCGAAGCCGGTCGGCTTGAGGAAGACGGCCGACACGTGCCTGTCGGTCTTCGCGCGGCGAAGCGTGTCCACGACCGACCGCACGGTCGGCGTCCGGCCCCCCTGCAGGTAGGTGACGACGTCGGTGGGGGCGTTCTCGGTGAGGTTGCCGCCGACCTCGAGCACGAGCATCGCGTTCGAGGGGACCGACGGCCCACGGCCGAACAGCAGGGCGAAGAAGATGAAGCCGGCGATCAGCAGCGCGCCAATGACGGTGAGTGCCCCGATGCCCGCGAGCACGAGGGTGAGGCCGCGTTTGAGCATAGAGGCAGTATAGGAGGCTTCGGCCTTCAGGCTTCAGGCTCTCGGGCTCGTCGGCTTCGGGCTCTAGGCTCCGGGCTCCAGGGCGGGTCGGCTCAGGGCGCGCGTGGCTCTGGGCTATCGGCGACAGGCCGTGGGCCTGGGCCACGCACGCGTGTGCGTTCTTGCGTTGCTGCATTTCTGCATTACCGTGCTTCACGGTTCTGGCCGGGTTGCTGTATACTCGAAGTTCCTGCCCGCGGTTATCTCACCACTGTGCGGAAGTGGCGGAACGGCAGACGCGCTAGCCTCAGGAGCTAGTTGGGGCAACCCAGTGGAGGTTCAAATCCTCTCTTCCGCACCACTCATGACACCCCGCCGCGACGCGAGTGCGGCAATTCACACGCACCCAGACGCAATCGGAAGGCGGCGAGGGACACCCCCTGCTCGACCACGAGTCGACGGGTTCGGGTGGCGGGATAGATGAATGCGCCGGCATGGGCCGGGCAGCATTCCCGATGGGCACGAAGGAGACAGCATGGCAACAGGCACGATTCGATCGCTCCGCACGGACAAGGGCTTCGGCTTCATCAAGGACGCCCAGGGCAAGGAGTACTTCTTCCACCAGAGCGCCATCTACGGTGAAGGCATCAACGACCTGCGCGAAGGCGACACGGTGGAGTTCGAGATCGGCGAGGGTCCCAAGGGCCCACGGGCCGAGAGCGTTCGCCGCACCTCGACCTAGGCGGCAGGGCCGCTCCCGGACGTGAGCGGCCTCGTCTCTTCCGCACCAGCGCTCAGTCTTCCCCAGTCCTCGTGGCGGCCCACGCTGTGCCGTGGTGCGCTACTGCCGTGCGCGCCGCTCGGTTCTGCGGCTTGGACCAGGCTCGCCACCCTCGGTGCCTGGTTCGGCCCCGCGCGACTCACGATGCTGGGACAGCGTGTGCGCGGCGCACGCCGGGCACTCCCACCGGTCGTCGGATGCGCCCTCGGTGACCAGTCGCAGCGGCCCGCCGTAGCCGCAGACCTCGCACGGCGGGCTCACCCTCTCCTCACCTTCCGCTTCTCGTTGCTTGTCCCGTTCGTCCAGCATCAGCAGCCGCCCGTAGAACGCAGACGCGTGCCGCAGTCGCGGCGCCGCCACGTCGAAATCGGCAGGATTGATTGGAATTCAACCGATCCGCCGTGTGGCGGATGCTAACACGGGTGCGCCAGCCGTGCTCCGCGTGTCAGACAGATGCTGATACGCAGGGCCCCTCCCCGTCACGCTGAAGCGTGACGGCCACGACCTGTTCCAACGGAGGGCTCCAGCCCAGAGCAGCGCCCATGGCCCAGCACGCATAGCCGATCGCCAGCGGCGAGGTGGCGAAAGCGCCCGCTGAAGCCGACGACGCCGGGAGCCTGGAGGCTGGAGCCCGGAGCCGGTAGTGCCGGGTCAGTTACTGCGGAAGGAACCCAAGCGGGCTGTCGATCTGGAAGCCGAACAGGCGGGGGTTCTCGCCGATCACCGAGGCCGAGACGATGTAGAAGACGTAGTCGTAGGTTTCGAGCGGGAGCCGACCGCGATAGCGCTCGAGCAGCTTCCAGAAGTTGCGCTCGCGCGGGTTCGGCGGCAGCGTGCGGATGAGGTCGATGACGCGGCGCTCGCCCCAGTTGTACGAGGCCATCACCAGCAGCCCAGACGCCTGCGCGTCGGTCGAGTAGATGTCCTTGATGTACTTCGCCGCGGCGACGGTCGCCTTGTCCCACTTCAACCGGTCGTCGGCCGGATCGGGACGCGGCTGCCCCTGGAGCGGACCGATGCTCAAGCCGTAGCGCGAGCCGGTCTCAGGGATGAACTGCCACATGCCCTTGGCGATGCCGAAGCGGGTCGGCGGACCGCTGCGAAAGGCGTCGAAGTCGCTCTCCTGCATCGCGAGGTAGAAGAACTGCGGCGGCAGGTCCTGCGCGATGAACTCGTCGGCGATGCGCTTCGGGTAGCCGAGGTCCTGCGCGAGCTTCGCGGCGCGCACGAACCGACCGGTTGACTGCCAGCGCTGGATGTACCGCTGGACCTCCTTCATGTAGTCCGGCGGGGCCGCCAGTTCGAACTCGCCGAACCGGCGCGTCACCTTCAGGATCAGCCGCTCCTTTTCCGTCAGCCGCCGATCGTAGATGTTCGCGACGAACTGTTCGTAGTTCTTCTCCAGCTGCCGCCGCTGCTCCATGTAGCGCGCGATCTCCGAGCGGTCCTGGCTGCTGCCGGTCTGCGCCAGCCGCTGCTCCACCTGCGCGATGCTCATGTCGATCGACTTCATCTGATAGAACAGGTCGCCAGCGATCTGCTGCTGACGACTGAGCTGCCGGTAGGTGTAGAGTGCGTAGCCACCGGCGATGACGGCGAGGACGACGGCCGCTGCGATCATCCCGCGGTACCGGCGGCGCTGCTGCTTCTGGACCTGCTGGAACGCGCGGCGGATCATCATGGTCCGCTCGCCGACCGGCTCGTCCCCACTCCCTTCGCTGAAGTACCGATCCGCGACGTGTTCCAGGAGCTTCCCTTCGTCGCCACGCGGCGTCGCAGAACCGGTGGCCTGCGGGCCTGCACCGCGAGCGGGCGTGGTCGGCAGCGAAGCCGGACGCGGCGGAACAGCCGGGGAGGGTGGAGGTGGTGGCGCAGGTGGCGCAGGCGCCTTGAAGGCTTCGGTCGGGGATGACACCGCCGATGCGCGCGGAACGGCGGGAGCGAAGCTCAGGGTCGGACCATCAGCACCAAGCCGGACCGCCACCCCCGCGCCGACGGCCACGCTCTCGACCCGCGCTCCGGACGCGAAGAGTCCGTTTGCACTGCGCAGGTCGCGAACGACCCACTGCCCCTGGTCGACCGTGACGAGCGCATGCCGCCTGCTGACGCGCTGATCGTCGACCCGCAGCTCGCAGCTCTGCTCGCGACCGATGTGAAACGGCCGGTCGAACGTGCGGACCGTGCCGTCCGGCAGCTGGACCCGCAGCGGCGCGGTGGGTCGATCGGAGTGCAGACGGTCACTCATCGCGTCACTGGCGGGATGCCAGAGGGATTATAGGAGATGGGAGCGGGTGGATGCTCGCAAGGCAGCCCTTGCGGCCTTTGGGACCTCGAGCACGCCACCGCGGACGCGGAGGTCACCGAGCTGCCTGGCAATCAGGGCTCGGCGTGCTCCGCGGAGTCCGTGGTGGAGAGTCTTGAAACAGGCCGTTGGTCCGTCTTACGGGACGACCGGTCGGACCGTGATCGTCTGCGACGTGGACGTCTTCTTTCCGAGGTCGTCGGTCACCGTCAGCGTCACGAGGTAGACGCCGACCGGGTAGAAGTCGTGCTTGGCCGTGACGCCGGTCTTGGTGACACCGTCGCCGAAGTCCCAGTCGTACGAGACGATGGTCCGGTTCGACCCGGCGGTGGAGCCGGCGGCGTTGAAGTTGACGATCTGCAGCACCTCCGGCGTCAGCGGCGAGAACACGAACGAGGCGACCGTTGGCACTGCAACGGTCGACGTGGTCGTGGTCGTCGTGGTCGTCGACGTCGTGGTTTCGGTGATCGTCACCGTGCCGGGGCCGACCGGGTTCTTGGCCTTGCAGCCGAAGAGCGCCGCAGCGAAGAGGACGGGCAGGGCGAGCAACAGTTTGCGCATGACTACAGCGTGAGGTTGAGGCCCACGACGGGGGTGACCTTGGAATGCAAACCGTCGTTCTTCATCGTCATGATGGCGTTCAGCGAGAGCAGCATCTTGGCCTTCAGGTTGACCTTGATGCCGGGCACGAAGAGCGCCTTGTTGATGGAATCACCCTGCACGACCAGCGACTGGAATCCGGTGATGCCAGACGTGGTCGACTGGTCGGTGACCAGCCCGACCTGGCCGCCACCGCGGATCTGCTGGCCGAGGAAGTCCAGGTTCAGCGTCACCTTGGGGGTGACTTCGACTTCCGTGCCGGCCGCGTACTGCAGCTGGTGACGGATGCTCACGGTGCTGCCTGCGACGCCAGTTGGCACGTCGAGCGACTTGTTCCAGTACTCGAAGCCGACGCTCCCGTGCGGGCGGACGCGGCCCGCCACGCCCGACCCGACCACCGACACCAGCGTCCGGTTGATCCCGAGGCCGAGCAGGTTGTCCTTGCTGCCGGTCGGCAGCTTCGCGTTCACGACGACCGCAATGCCGCCGGGATCGGGAAGCGGACCGCCCTTGAACGAATAGAGGCGGTACTTGGCCATCGCCGAGATGTCGCCGAGCCCGGAGAACGTACCCTTGGCCTCCGCCAGGCGCGAGACCACGGCATCTCCACGCGTGAGCGAGGAGCTGCTGCCGTTCAGCGCGATGCTCACCATCGGCACCACGACAGCAATGTCGAGGTTCTCGGTGACGCCGACGATGGTGGACATCGTGAGGGTCTTGGAGGTGAGCGCCAGGTTTGCGGTGCCGGTGCGTGCGAGCAGCGGGTTCGTCGAGTTCACCGCCCCGAGCGTGAGGTTGTTCAGCGGCAGGCCACTGAGCTTGTCGTAGGTCGACGCGCTGAAGGTCGCGCCGACACTCACCTGCCCCTCCCCCGACGTCATCGCCCGCTCCGTGAACGCAGGGCCGAACGTCGTGGTGGTGCGGACCAGCAGGCCGGTCGACGGATCGAGCTTGAAGACGAACCCGCCCGAGGACGAGCTGGTCGGGGCCGTCGCGATCTCCAACGCAGTGGCCGCGGCAATCGCCTCGGCCGTCGGCCGCGTGCTCAGGGTGCTCGCCATCTGCCCGAGCGTCTGCTTCAGGGTGAGTTCAGGAACGGTGGTGACTTTCTGCGCCAGCGCGGGCGACGCACTCACCGCCGAGAGCAGCGCAGCGGCTGCCAGGATCCGGCGCGTTACCGGCATCGACAGGCCTTGCACAAGGGAAACAGGCATGCAGCGTCCACAACCTTGTCTGCTGAGAAGTGGTCTGATTCGAGACGGATAACCGCCCGGCGGATTATGGTGTGCCGTACAGGGGCAAGTCAAGCATAGGTGCGGTCCGAGCCGCGCGACGGCAAAGCTGGAAGTGAGACGCAAGAAGTCAGAAGCGCTCGGGAGGACGGGAGGGAGGGAGAGCGGGACCTACGGGGTGGAACCTGAGACGTTCAGACGGTAGAACGCGAAGCGCTGGTCGCGCTCGCGGTGTTCGTGCGCGAGGGTGGTCGGGACCATCGCCAGCGCCTTCCGACAGAATTCCGGCTGCACGGCGTCGTCGACGTTGCACCAGAAGTTCCAGTGCAGGTAGACGCCGCCTGGATATCGCCCGGCGAGGTACTGCAGGAAGCGCTCGTTGCCGACGACCCGTGACATCTGGCCCGCGTTGATGCCCCACACATGGAACATGCCCGGGTTGTGCGTCAGCACGTATGAGCCGTGCGGCAGTTCGCGCGCGACGGACTCCGCAAATCGCACGTCTGCCCGAGCCGCCCATCCCTCTTCGGTCGTCGCACGGACGACCGGCGCGTACCAGAGGAACTGGAACAGCACCAGCACGCCAGCCGCCGTGCGCACAGGCACGGCCGGCATCATGCGCGCCGCTGCGCTGATCGCAGCTGCAGCGCCGAGGCCCGCGAGCACAGCGATCGGCGGAAACGTCATGAGCGCGTACCGCACGTCGGCGCCGTAGTTGTAGCTGCCCGCGTAGAAGACGAGGTCGATCCCGAAGTAGATCGCGAACCAGAGCGCCACGCTCCAGCGCACGTGGTCACGCCAGGCCATGGCCAGAGCCGCGATGGCCAGCAGCGTCACGAGCGTGGGGAAACGCTCGTCCCAGATGTAGAACCACCCGTTCACCGCGAGGTTGCCCGGCAGAAAGGCAAGCGCAAAGCGGGCGCCCGCACTCCCCCACGGGATGTTCCGCACGGCGGCGAGATGCGCCACGTGCGTGCTCGCGAGGACGATGCCGAGAAGGGCGATCCACCAGGTCCCCTGGCGACCGATGTCGTCAGGGAGGCGTGCCCAGAGGATCGCGAGGGCCACCGGCGCGATCAGCAGCGACTCGGGCCTGAACTGCACGGCCCATACGAAGAGGAACACGCACGCGGCAAGCGACGCGGCACTTCCAGACAGGCGATGACGGGCGGCGGCGAGCAACGCCAGGACCGACGCCATTGATGCGGTCGGCTCCACGGCCGCAGTCGCCGCCCACATCGCCTGCTCGGGCAGCAGCGCGAACAGCACGGCCGCACAGAGGGCCGCGTCTCGACTCGCGAACAGTTGGAGCGTGAGCAGGTAGACGGCGGCGGTGGTCAGGGCGCTCGCCAGCGCGTTCAGGGCGAACGCCACGATGGGCCTGAGACCGACCAGCCGATAGGCGACGCTCAGCAGGTGGGGATAGGCGTAGGGCTGCTTGTTGTACTGCCCCGCGTCACACCGAAGTCGCCCGTACTCGACGCTGCCGTCGTTGCAGACCTGCGCGAGCCGCAGGTCCGCCATGTTCTGCCCGATGGACTGGTAGATCTGCTCGTCGTAGAAGATCCGGTTCGTGCGCGGTGCCACGCCGAGTGAGACGACGAGCGACAGCGCCGCAACCGCAACCAGCGCGATCAGGTCCGCGCGGACGAGATCGGATCGGAGTTCACGCACGAGCAGCACGCCGGACACGATGACGGCAGCCAGGCCGGCTTCGAGCGACCAGAACTGGAGCACCTTGAGCTGCTCCATCAAGCCGCCGGTGGCGGACGTGCCCACCCACACCGCAAGCAGGCCGAGCACCATCAGGCACGACACCATCGGCCATGTGGCCGCTCCGCGCCACGAAGGTCCTGCCGCTGGCGTCGTCGATAGCCTCATGCGGGCCTGCTGACGAGGAAGGGTCCGATGGCGAGTGCGTCGGCGCCCGAGCGAATGAACACGTCGATCGCATCCGACGGTGAGCAGACCAGCGGCTCACCGTGGATGTTGTAGCTGGTGTTGAGGACCACGCCCGCCTGCCAGAGGTCGCGGGCATGCCTCAGCAGGTCCGCGAATGGGCCGGGTGCGTTGTCCTGGACGATCTGCGGCCTGCAGGTCCCATCGATGCTCGTCACCGCTGCCGTCAGGCACCGATGCTCCCGCCTGACGGCATACGCCATCGTCATGTGCGGGTTCACGCCGCCGTCCCAGTCCTCGAGCAGGCGCGCGGCCTCGCTGGCCAGCATGCTCGGGCAGAACGGCTGGTACCAGACACGGCGCTTGAGCACGAGGTTCAGCCGGTCCCGCAGGTCCGCACGATCCGGACGCGCCAGCACGCTGCGATGGCCCAGTGCACGGGGGCCGTACTCCATGCCGCCCTGGAACCACATGAGGACCTCGCCAGCCGCCAGCCGGGTCGCGACGGTTCGCGGCAGGTCGTCGACCCGCGCGTATGGCACACCCGTGGTGCGAATCGCCGCCTCGATCGCCCCATCCGAGTAGGACTCGCCGAGGCCGAAGTCCGCTGGCGGCGCTGCCAGGGCGGTACCGCGCGCCACCGCGGATGCGAGCGCGGCACCAAGCGCCAGCCCGCCGTCGCCCATGTGCGGGAACACAGACACAGCCTCGACGTCGGGCAGCAGCCGCATCTGCCGTGTGGCCTTCACGTTCGACACCACGCCTCCGGCGAGCGCCAGCTTCGGCAGGCCGGTGAGGCGTACGGCGTCGCGCGCGAGCTGCATCATCGCGCCTTCGAGCGCTCGCTGCGCCATGTACGCGAACTGCTCGTTGGCCGATCGCCAGTGCACGCGCGCGAGCGGCGCACGCAGCGCGTGGCCGGGCCATTCGGTCTCGATGACGCCGTTGCGCACGCGGACCCACGCAAGCAACGGGTTCTGCTCGTCGGGAACCGGCGCGGCGTAATCAGCCAGCGCCATCACTTTCCCCTCGTCCTCGAGTTCCCGCATGTTCAGCAGGCTCGTGACGTGCTCGAAGAAGATGCCGAGTGAACTGCGGGCGGGGGTCGCGGCAACCCGTTGGAGCCGTCCATTCCTGAATGCGGACACCGTGGACGACACGCCGTCGCCAAGCCCATCGATCGTGATGACCGTGCAGGCGTCGAACTCCGATGCCCACGCAGCGGTCATTGCGTGGGCCTCGTGGTGATCGACGAGTGCAACGGGACACTCGAACCCCAGGCGATGCAGCTGACTCCCGAGTGCCCGGTGGCTCAGCGTGGCGCTCAGCGCGTTCGGCCCCCACTCGGTCATGCGGTACTTGATTGCGCGCGTCGCACCGGCGAGGATGCCCGGCTCCGCCTTGCGCCGGCGCACGTCGTAGTAGCGCTCCTTGCTGCCGGGCCACAGGCGCGCGAGCGTCTTCGCCGGATCCGACGTCGTGCCCGCGACGAGCGCCACGTCATCAGGACGCAGGCCCGCGTGCTCGAGGCACGCGGCGATCGAACGTGCCGGGAAGGCGACCTCGAGCTTGCGCCGCGTCAGGCGCTCTTCATTGACCGCGAAGCGCAGGCCTCCGTCCTGGAGCAGGGCTGCTCCGGAGTCGTGCCCGTCCCAGATGCCGAGGATGTTCACGCGTCGAGGTTCCGGCTAGAAGAACAGGTAGCGGACGAGCGAGTACACGTAGCGGGGCGCGCTCCGCGCGACGCTGATGTGCGACTGCCCGTGGCGCCGCGGGTGCTCGTGGCTCGGCACTTCGGCCATGCGCCAGCCGCCGCGCAGCGTCTTCATGATCATCTCCTGCTCGATGGTCGTCGTGTTCTCGCGCAGGTCCAGGTTCTTGAGCACCGATGTCCGTACGGCGCGGAAGCCATTCTGGCTGTCGCTCAGGCGGCAGCCCCATCGCCAGTTGATGCACGCCGTGATGAACGAGCTGCCGGCCAGCCGGAAGAACTCGTCGAACCCGCCGTGCAGTTCGCTGGAGCCCCCGCGCAGCCGGGATGCGGTCACGTGATCGGCCTCGTCGGCGAGGATCGGGGCGACGAGGAGCGGGATGTCTTCCGGATCGTGCGAACCGTCCGCATCGAGGAAGACCGTCACGGGCGTCTGCACCTTCGGGATGGCACAGCGCAGCGCGTCCCCTTTGCCGAGTCCATTGTCGTGCAGCACGATGGCGCCGTTCGACGCGGCCACGTCTGCCGTCCCATCGGTCGAACGTCCGACAGCCACGATGACGGTACTCGCAAATGGGCGAACGCGGTCGATGACGCCTGGAAGGCTGAGCGCCTCCTGCTTGGCCGCGATCACCACGGTCACGTCCGTGGCCACGTGGCTGCGCATCACCTCGTCGAAGCGCGCCTGCAGCGCGGTGTCGGTGAAGCAGCCGGCGTTCATCGGACCGCCCCTGTCGCGTCAGCGGCCTGTCGGGTCGCCGGAGCGAGCGGATGTTGCCGACCCGGAGCAAGCAGGTTTCCGAGAATGCTCTGGTACGCCTCGCACGCGGTCCAGCACTGCGGACAGTCGCCGTCCCAGATCTCGCGCTGCGTGCGCACCGCGGCATCGCCGTTCCAGAGTGGACCGAGACGCATCCCGGTCTCGCGCAGGCTGCCGATCGGCTTCTCGTACGTGATGCAGGGGTACACCGTGCCCCACGGATCGATGAAGCAGCTCGATCGCAGCGCGTGGCAGCGCATCGGCGTCGTGCCCGTCAGCAGAAAACGATCGAGGTGCTTCAGATACTCACGCTCGATCACCTGCTGCGCCGAGCGGGCTGGCCCAAGCCGCGCGCGATAGCGTTGCATCTCCGCGCGAGCCTGCATCCGATCGGGCGCGACCCGCTCGATGTCGTCGTTGCCGTAGTAGTGGCTCGACAGCTGGGCGACGTTCAGGTGCAGGTCGGTCGTCCGCAGGCCCGGCACCTCGCGTGCGACCGCGGCGAACGTCTCGTCGAAGCGTCCCAGGTTCAGCGACGACAACGTCATCCCTAACGCGGTGGTCACGCCGGGGATGCAGCGCAGCGCCTTGAACGTCTCGACCTGCCGCTTGAACCCGCCCTTGATGCCGCGGATCTCGTCGTTCAGCGCCTCGTCACCATCGAGGCTCACGGTCACGATCAGCTTCGACGGCCCGCGTCCCGCGATCTTCTCGACGCTTGAGACGATGCGATCGGTGAGGAAGCCGTTGGTCGGGAAGTGCAGGAGCGCCAGGTTGCGCCAGCCGGTGACGACCGCGTCGAAGATCTCGTCGATGTCGGGGCGAAGGAAGATCTCGCCGCCCGTGAGGTCCACCCAGTTCACGTCGGGGTTCTCGCGAACGAGCGCACGCAGTTCGTCGGTCGTCAGTTCGTCGGTGGGCTTCCGCTGCCAGATATTGCAGGTGCGGCACCGGTACTGGCACCAGTACGTGAGGCAGAGGTTCAGCTTCAGCGGAGACGGCGGCCGCGTGGCCGTGGCCCGCACCACGGCGAGGCCGAGGTGCGCCTGACGCGTGAGGTCCTCGATGAGGCGGAGTGCGGCCATGTCAGCACACGAAGCCTACGGCTTCGGCTTGGGCTTGTGCTCCACCCGTTCGATCTTCCACGGGTCCCGCTGCGTGGCGCGGCTCGCGATCATCGTGACGTTCGTCTCGACGGTCTGCGGTGCGCCGCCGCTCTTCATCTGGATGACCTGCTTCATGTCGAATAGCACCCGCGCGGTGCCCCCGCCGCCTGATGCGCTGATGGCGAGGTTGTCGAACTTCGGCTTCTCGGTCGTGATCGAGCAGTTCAGCCGCTGGTACTGGCGGAACTGATCGCGCAGCTGCCGCTGCGGCAGCTGGAAGTGCGCGGAGACGCGATCCGGATTCAGCGATTCGAGATCGCTGCAGTAGTCCTTGATGAGCTGCTCGATCTCCTGACGGGCGTGCTCCTCCGGCGAGATCGCAGGCGCGACGTTCTTGGCGTCCTGTGTTGGAATCGGGGCCGCAGGCGCGGGCTCTGGCGCCGCGGCTGGCGCCTGTGGCGCCGCTGGCGCGGCCACCGGCGGCGGAGGCGGAGGCGCCACATTCACCGGGCTGCCGCTCGTCCGGCGTCCGCCGCCCGACGGAGGCGGGGCGACGGGCGCATCGACCTTCGCGGACGCACCTGTCGGGGCGAAGGTCGCGCCACACGAGCGCGCGGCCGTCATGGTGGTCTCGCCGTTCGGCGCGCAGTCGCCCGTGTAGGTGACGAGGGCGAACCCACTGTCCGGCTCCACGTGCAGCGTCACCGGCGCGCCGTCGGGCACGCTCGCGGTGCAGTTCGCACCGAGGCTGCCGCACAGCACGCCGCCCGCGGCGACGATGGTGCCGCCGGTCGGCTTCGTGATCGTGAGCGGCCAGTTGACACCCGGGCTCGCGGACGCGCCGATCTGCTGGAAGGTCGCCCCGCACGTCTTCGCGGAGGTCATCAGCATGCGGCCCGTCGGCGCGCAGTCGCCCGTGAACGATGTGAAGACGTAGCCCGCGTCGGCGACCGCCTGGAACTCGACCGAATCGCCGTCCTTGAAACGGCTCGAGCAGTTGCTGCCGCGCGTGCCGCACTCGAGGCCTCCGCCAACGATGGTGCCGCCGGTCGGCTTCGTGAGCGTCACCGTCTGGCCAGAGGCCCAGAGGCTGCTGCCGAAGTGGATGCCCGCGTAGACGAGGGCGCCAACGAGCACGAACGCCGCGAGGGCCATCAGCACCACGGGCGAGACAGGCAGTTCACGTCGGGATGTCGCGGCAGCGGCGCCGGCGGTCGACGATGGCTTTCGCCCGAAGAGCCCCTGCAGTCCAGCGAGCATGCCGCCAGCGGGCTTCTTGGACGATGGTCGCACGTCAGCAGATGACGCGGCCGACGCCGGAGGTGGCGGCGCTGCGGGCGTGGGCGACAGAGGCGGGAGATCGGCCGCGGAGATGGCGACCGTTTCCTCACCGCGCGAGGGACCGAAGCCAGGCAGCTGATCGCGGCGCAGGATCACCGTCTGCTCGATCGGCGCCTGAGGCTGGGCTGACGGCCCTTTCGGCACCGCAATCAGCACCGTCGGATCGAGCGAGCCGCCCCCCTGCCCTGCGTGACCGAACGATGATGGCGAAGAGCCTGCTCCCCCATCCCAGAACGACCCTGCCTGCGGCGCAGGTTTCGCTGCCGCCGAGCGCGATGCCGGCGCGGGTTGGCCGGACTGATCGAGGCGCGTCAACAACGCGCGCGCGCCCGTGTGTGCCGGATCTTCCGCCAGCGCTTCGAGCGCGCATCGCCGTGCGAGCTCGGTCGCCTGCTCCTTGAACGCGGCCACCGCACGAACGTAGGCGGAACCAGCACGCACTGTGGCCGGCGCGTTCGGCGCCGCCGCGCTCCCCCCGGCACGGCTCGGACCCGACTGTGCGCCAGCAGGATCGAGCCGCGCACGGCAACGCTCGAACGCCTGCGCGAGGATGCCGACATCCTTGTAGCGGTCATTTGGGTCGCGCGAGAGTGCCGTGCGGACAATGCCGTCGATCTCCACGTCGAGCCCGGGCACGCGGGTCGTGAGCGGCAGCGGCTGCGCACGCAGCACGCTCGCCTCGAGTTCTCGCGCAGTCGCACCGGTGAAGGCCGGGACGCCGGCGAAGAGCTCGTAGGCAACGGCGCCGACCGCGAAGACGTCCGAGCGGACGTCGATTCCCTGCCCCTGCGTCTGCTCGGGAGACATATACCCGAGGGTGCCGACCTGCGCGGGGGCGGCGCTCTCCAGCGGGTTGACCATCCGCGTCCGGTTGCTGCCCGAGACGCGCGCGATCCCGAAGTCCAGGATCTTCAGGTGGTCGTCCTGATCCACCATCAGGTTCGCCGGCTTGACGTCCCGATGGATGATGCCGGACTGGTGTGCGTGTGCCAGGCCGCTGCAGAGCTCGACGAGCAGCCGGAGCTTCTGCGGCACCGACAGCTGCGCACGGCGACGGATCTTCTCTTCCAGCGTCTCGCCGCGCACGAACTCCATCACGATGAACGGCGAGCCCTGATGGTCGCCGTAGTCGTCGATGTGAACGATGTTCGGATGATTCAGCGAGGCGAGCGAGCGCGCTTCCCTGTCGAACCGGTCGCGCTGAGCCGAATCGAGCGTCCCGTCCATGAGCTTGAGGACGACGAGCCGGCCCGTGTTCGGGTCGCGCGCAAGGTACAGCCGGCCCATGCCGCCGCGGGCGAGCAGGCCGTGCAGTTCGTAGCGACCGATTCTGTCAGGACCGTTCTCTGGGAGCATGGACCCACGCAAGGGTGTCGGCGCAGGGATCCGCGCCCTGCGCGGCAGGAGCGGTGAGCCTCTGGTCGAGACATGGTATCGCGACGATGACGAAGCTCAAAGGGTCGCGCCGGTCGAGAGGAACAGCCAGCCAGACACGACGACGAAGATCGCCCCGATGAGCAGCCACGTGCGAGCCTGGATGCGACCCGCTGGCGTCCCCCGCGTCGCCGCGCGTGCACCAAGCACGAGGAACACCACGCCGAGCGCTCCGAGGATGTACTTGGCGGACATGGGTCAGACTGGGAACTGGGGACTCGGGACTCGGGACTCGGAACTGGGGACTCGGGACTCGGGACGTTGTTCCGTCCTCGCGCCACGGCGTTCTGCGTTCTTGCGTTTCTGCGTTCTTGCGCTACTGCGTTACTGCGTTTCGCCTCGAACGCCTCAGATGAGTTCCTTCGGCGGAGCCGAGATGGAGTGCAGTGCGACAAGGCGGACGGCGTTGCGGTTCTTGTAGCTCACCACTGGCATGAGGCCTCGCCCCTGGATGCTGACGACCGCTTCCTCGGTCGGTGCGATCTCGGCGACCGGCTGCAGCTTCGGCTCGTCGTCGTCCCGCCAGGTGAACGCAGGCAGCCCCTCGAACCCCGCCACGTCGAGCCCCTCCGCATCGTCCCCCAGCGCGCGCATGGCGACGACGCCGCACAGGTAGGCCGGATTGCCCCAGAGAAACCACTCGTGGTGCGGGGGCGTCGTCTGCTCCTCGAACCCGAACGCCCCGATGCGGTCGCTCTTCGTTCCGTAGGGCAGGCGGAGCAGGACGCGCGGCAGCGCAAGACCGACCCGATCAGCAGCCTGGCTCGAGCGCAGCGCCGTCCATTTCGTCTCGAGAGCCGGGTCGACCTGCCACTCCCGCGGGTGGGGCGAGTCGGCCATGCTCCGGCTGCCGACGAGCGCGGGCGACGCGCTGGCGACGAACGGCGCATCCAGTGCGTTGGCGAGCGCGCCGAGCGTGGCGAGCCCCGCGAGATCGGCATCTGTTCCGCCGACAGTCGCGTCACACACCACGCACGCGTAGCCGCCGTCGGCGCCGGCCTGCCGCTCCCGCTCGAGCAGGCGCCTCCACAGCGCGCTATCCGGGCGCGACTCCGCGAGCAGTTCGTCACGCGTGACGTGCAGCAGCTGAAGCTGCTGCGTCTCGTCGAGTTCGAGGGTGGAGACCAGCCACTGGATCGATCGCCATGTGGCTTCGGTCCGCTGGAACGCCGGATCGTGGAGCACCGCTCGCATCAGGTGGGTCATTGCGGCATCGACCGCAGCGAGCATCTGCGGCAGCTGCGGACTTGGGGCCTCGACGATGTGGGGTGCGATGGCCTGGCGGATGAGGGCGTCCACCGTGCCGGAGACCGTGGCCGGAGCCGTGGCTGGCAGCTCACCCGTCGCGGCCGTCCTGCCAAGGAGCCGCTCCAGCGTCGCCGCGGAACTCTCGGGCGCAGAGAGCTGTGGCGCCGACCCGGTCGCGGCCGGGACTCCGAGCGTGCCGCCGTGAAGCTCGGCGACCGCGGCGGCGAAGGTCGAGGGCTGCTTCAGGCGAGCGCGGATGTCGCGCAGCCGTGCAAACGCGGGCACGTGCTCGATGAGGCGGTCCGGGTGGAAGTCGTCGAACGTGCGGATCTCGATCCGCACGTTGCCGGCGTCGGGCCCGAGCTGCACGACCGGCGCACAGCGGGCGAGCACGGCGTCCACGTTGTCGAGGTCGACCTTGACGATCGGTCGGTCGAGCAGGTCGGCCGGCCCCGCGGTCCCGCTCCCGCGCAGATCCGCAAGAACGAGCAGGCGGCGGACGCCATTCGGCCTGCGGCGCGGATGTTCATGACCAGAAGGACCAAGCGTGAATTCGAAGCGCATAGGGTACTGAGGCCACAAGGTGTGCGGACGGACCGGCGCGGTGCGCGGCGCCAGGTGCGGCTCATGGTGCCACCCGCGCGAGAACCCGTCAATCGCAGCGCGGGCCGGGGTCTCATTCAACATCACCTCCGTTTTCCGCGTGCTCGCGGCGGCGCGCTGAAGTTTTGAAGCGCACTCGAACTGGCGCACGCGGCCCGCGGGCGCCTGGGCTGCGCGGGCTCGTGGTGTATGATCGCGCCTGTTTTTCAGGCTGGAGAGGACGTCACATGCCCACCGAACAGCACGACGTCACACCCCGCGCGGCGGCACGCACGGCACTGACCGACGTGACCACCGGCGCGGTCATGACGGCGATTGTGGACGACATCTCGCCCGACGGCGTCGCACGCATCGTCGTCTCCGGTGAACAGCACCCCCGCACCGCCGCCTCCGCGCTGACCTACTCAACGGCTGCCGAGGCATCGGCTGCGCTCCTCGGCCAACTCGTCGTCGTTGTCTTCGCCGCTCCAGACATGCCCGTGATCGTCGGTCCTGTGCGTCGTCGGCTCTGGGAGGCGCGTGAGCGCGACACAGGCGACACCGACGTGCGCGGAACGTTGCCCACGGATCAGCCAGTGGCCGTCGAGGTGGACCGGCAGCGGCGGATCGAACTCGAGGCGGCCGACGAGATCCGGCTGACCTGCGGCAAGAGCGCGCTGGTCATGCGGCGCGACGGCACGGTCATCGTGCGTGGCGTGAAGATCGTGAGCCGTGCAAGCGAGACGAACCGCATCATGGGCGGCACCGTCGGGATCAACTGAGGCGCACAGCGAATCATGCCGGTCACCGTCGGCGTCAACTTCATGTCGGTCGTCCACGCGTCGAGCAACGGCGTGACGATCGCGTTTCCGGACGTCTGCAAGACACCGACGCCGGGCGGACCTGTCCCGATTCCCTATCCGAACGTCGCGAAGTCGTCCGACACCGCGAGCGGCACCACCAAGGTGAAATGCGACGGCAACCCGGTCTGCGTGAAGGACTCGAACTTCAGCATGAGCACCGGCGACGAGGCTGGCAGTGCCGGAGGCGGCGTCGCGTCGAACAAGATCAAGGGCAAGGCGGAGTTCGTGCTGTTCTCGATGGACGTGAAGTTCGAGGGCAAGAATGTGTGCCGCGCGATGGACATCATGCTGCACAACGACAAGAACACGCCGCCGTTCCCGGTGATGCAGGGGCCGGCTGTGGCGATCGACATGCCCAAGAAGACATGCATCCTCTGCGACAAGCCGCTCTAGACGTGCTCGACGGGAGCGCCTGATACGGGAACGCACGCACGTGGCCCATCCTGACGTCGACAACCGTACGCCGTTTGCCTTTGCACCGCTGTTCCTGACCGACGAGGAGGCACGCCCGGTCGTCGTCGGACTGGTCAAGGCCACGTTCGACTTCGACAGTGCCGGAACCGTCCGGCGGTCGCCGCAGCAGGATCCGGTCAACCTCGCGGGTACACCGGCGACCGATGCTCCGGTCCCGAGCATGCGCTTCGAGCCTGAGGCCGTTCCCTGCAAGCTCGCGACTGATGTCGTCCTGGTCGGGCACGCCGCCCCGCCAGGTGGCGGCGCGACACAGGTGGACGTCGGCATCAAGGTGGGGCCCGTGCGCAAGCTGGCGCGGGTCTTCGGCACGCGGTTCTGGGTCTGGACTCCACAGGGCGTCATCCTCACTCGCACAGCTGCCCTCGCAGAACCGGTGCCGCTGACGTGGGAGAACGCATTCGGCGGTCTGGACGTGATCAATTCCACTCCGGACCGCATGCTGATGGAGGTGCGAAACCCGGTGGGCACTGGCTTCGGCAAGCCTCTCCGCGCCGATGGCGACCGGCTGCGTCTGCCGAACATCGAGGATCCGACCAACCTCATACAGGCGTACGGCACTGCCGTTCCGCCGTGCGGGTTCGGGTTCACGTCTCCCAATTGGCAGCCGCGGGCAGCGTTCGGCGGCACATACGACGAGCAGTGGACGGCCACGCGCAAGCCGCTGCTGCCGCTCGATTTCGACCGTCGGTTCTTCAGCGCGGCCGCTCCCGGCCTCGTCGCGCCAGGCTTCCTCCGTGGCGATGAGGACGTGGTCATCCTGAACACAACAGCCGGGGCCCGGGTGGATTTCGCGCTGCCACGCGTGCCGCCGCCGCTCGTTCGCGTCGTTCTGAGAGGTGGACGTGATGGTGTCCTGCGATCCGCGCTCGACACGGTCGTCGTGGACGCCGACCGGCAGAAGGTAGTGCTTCTGTGGCGGACGGCTTCGGTGCCGGGATCGCCCCATGATGTCACTGCACTGGCTGTCGCCGCGGAGATGTGAGCGTGGCGACATCAATTCGTCGATTCGCTGAGGGGCTTTACACCGAACACGCCGAGGAGGCGTCGTTCCTGTACGTTCAGCGTCAGAAGCTACGGCTCGATCCGGAGGTTGGCTGGCGCGACCTGCTGGACGTGGAAGACCGCTTCGAGGCACATCTCGATGGACTGGTGCTTGGTGGTGACCGTGCGGCCGCGATCTGCCTGGCGCTGGCTGGAGGCGACGAAGCGGGAGCCGTGCACGCAGCACTCAGCGTGCTGGGTCGCCAGCAGATGCTGCAGCCGGCGCTGGACCTTCTCGGGCGGCTCGCCCTCGACGACGCGGCGGTGGTTCGCGCTGCCGCCGACGCCCTGATCCGGGAAGCCCCGACCGCATGGCGCGACCACCTGCGCGAGACGCTGACGCGGCGCGAGGCGTGGCCTCTCATCGCGGCACGCGTAGTCGGTTACCGACGCTTCGCGTTCGAACACGATCTGCTCGCCGCCTGTCGCACAGCCACCGCACCAGCACAGGCGCAGATTGCCTGGGCACTTGGACGGGTCGGCACGGTCGCCTCCATTCCGTCGCTGCGGGCGATGCTGCGGACGCAGGATCACGCCTTGGCCGACGCGTCAGCCACTGCCCTGATGCGGCTTGGCGACGATGAACCGGTGCGCGTCGCGATGAGCGAGGGACCAGGTCCACAGTGGATGCCCATCGCGCTGAGCCTTGGCGGCGAACCGCACGCCGCTACAGCGCGGCTACTTGAATGGCTCCGGACGCCACACGCTGGAGAGTCGACCGTCCTGGCGCTTGGGCTACTCGGAGACCTGGCCGCTGTAGCTCCCCTCCTCGATCTGCTCGGCGATGAAGCCCTCGGCGGAGCGGCGGCGGTAGCCCTCAACACGATCACGGGTGCGGCACTGCAGGCCCGCGTATTCGTGCCCGATCCGGTGGACGTTGAACTCCTCACCCCCGACGAACGGGTCGCGTTCGACCTCGACGGCGCCCTTCCACCAGCCATGGCGCGCGCGGGTGCCTGGATGCGCCAACCGGTGCGGGACAAGGATCGCTGGTACGCGTGGCTGGCCGAGCACAAGGGGGACTTTCACCGGGGAACGCGGTGGCGTGATGGACGCCCGCACGGTCCCGCCTCGCTCGTCAGCTGCCTGGCTGCCGACGATACAGCGCACGCCGTCCGGTCGGCCACCTACGACGAGCTGGTGATCAGGTACGGCCTCACGATTCCGTTCGAGCCAGACCTGCCCGTACGGCAGCAGGTGTCGCTGCTGGAGCGGCTCAATGGCTGGGCGTTCGAGCACGCACCCCGGTTCGACCCATCACACTCGTACTTCGCCGGCACACGGCAAGCCTGACGCCCGCAACGCGTTCAGCGAAGCGCCGCCAGTGACGGCGGCAGATGTCCTTCCGGCAGCAGCGCGTCGAGAATCGACCGTGGCACGCGAGCACGCAGTGTGGCAGGAGGTATCCCGGTCGGCCCGAGTCGACTGAGGTCGAGCTGTGCGTGAGGCCGGCTGGTGAACGCCGGCTTCGCAGGGTCCTGCAGCCGGAACGGCGTATCGCGCATCGCAGACGCGAACGCGCAACAGAAGGCGGCGAACTCCTCGCGGGTGTCACAGCGGGTTTCTGCCGTCACCGTCGAGACGTCGACCGGCTCATGCTCGAGCTCCTGATCGTAGGTCGGGTCAGGCCCGGATTCGAGTCGAAAGCGGACCGCCAGCGCGGGTTCATCGCACGACACGAAGAGCAGGCGCTCGCGGCCGTGGTCGAAGTCGAAGTACAGCAGGTCCATGCGGAAGGCCGCTAGGGTGTCGGGCACGGGTAACTGGCCGGGCGTCGTGCGAGCGATGGACAGAACAGGTATTCGGCCTCGGTCCTGATTCCTCTCATTGTCGCAAGCCGGAGCAGCGCCAGGCCCTCGATCGAGACGTGTCGCTGCGCCAGCACGTACACGTCTTCCAGCTGCCCGTTCGCGATCTTCTTCTGGATGCGAACCTCGACGTCCGTGAGGAACACGTCGAATGCCTCGTCGAATCCACGCTCGCTGCGCTCGACGAGCGCCTGACAGACGGCCAGGCGGGGATTCGCGTCTGCAGCGAATGCCTCGAACCTGGCGAGCAGCGGTGGAAACTCGTCTTCGGGCACCGTTTCGCGACAGAGCCTGAAGAGGATCTGCGCGTAGCAGTAGTCGTCTTCGTACTCGTGCGGCGGACGGAAGTCGCCAGGGCTGAGCGCCTCGATGTCGCTCACCAGCGGCAGGTCCCCAGCCGCAATCGCATCGAGCAGCGGCTCGTAGCGGCCGGACACGCGGTGATGCGTATGCTCGATGCCCGCGGCCGTAAGACGCGAGAGATACATGCGTCTGACGCGGGCCGCTCGCGTGCAGCTGTGCACGAAACCGTCCGTGCTCCCCTTGCCGAGCAGCGCGAGGATGGCAAGCGTCCGCAACTTGGAGGAGACCTCGAGGCTCAGGCTCCCGACCTGCTCGATCGGAGACCCCTCGACGCCGATCCACCAGAAGGCGGCGTCGAGCGCCACACCCGAAATCTCATCGGACCACGTCATAGCCATGGAAGCAGAAACCAGCGCCACCGCGCGGCGGGGACGCCGCGGCTCGCGTTATTCACCGCTCGAGGCCACCGCCCTGAACTTCATGTTGGTGAAACCCGCAGCCTTGAGCGCCTCGGCAAGTTCGGCACGGACGATCGGCGTCTCCGCGAAATACCTGGGGAAGAACAGCTCTCGATCCTGTGGGACGCGGCTGGAATCGATCGTGAGTTCGTTCAGATCGAGGATGCGCTGCGTCGCAAGCCCCTGGTTCGCCCAGGTGACGCCGGAAGCCGCCACGTCGATGCAGTCGACGTGGTCCGTCAGGTGGGCAATGGAGTACTCGCCGCTGGCCACGTTGCCCTTGTGATCGAGGATATCGAGCGGCAGAAATTCGATATGTCCCACTGCGCGCTGCTGAAGGAATGCGCGGACCCTCGGTGACACGATCAGCAGTGAATCCGTGTTCCGCACGTTGTCGGGCAGCACCGTGTTCGTCGGTTCGTCTTCGTGCATGGCCATCGTGATGCGGCCGGGAGGATTCTCGCGGAGTGAGGCTCCCTGACCGACCGCCCAGAGGTCGTCGATACCCTGGAGGTGATCGACCTTGCAGTACCCGTGTGGATTGCTGGGTGGATAGCTCAGTTTGAAGAATTGACTGCTCATAGTCTCCCTAGGTCCGTGCGGCGAAGGCCTCGAAGGCCTCCTGCAGATCCTTCAGTTTCTTCGACAGGCCAGACTTGAGTCCCACGCGGGGGAACGGCCTCGGGTCCGGGTCATCCGCCATCGAGAACGGGACGTACCACTCCTCAGCCGAGGCGGCATCCGGATCCTTCATCGCGTTCACGAACTCGCCATGCGTCCCCTTGCCGCGCTTGCCTCTCGACGCCAGCTTCGGATTGCAGGCGTCGCGCAAGCTGTCCAGGGCGCCTTTCAGCTCCTTGGTCGCGTCCTCATGGGCCTTGGTATTCGCCTGTGCATCGTTGCCGATCTTCTTCAGCTTTGCGTCGACTTCGTCCTGGAACGCGCCGTGATCGTAGTTGTGCATCGGCAGGCCCTCGAAGGGCGGCGCGCTGTCCTCTTCGTTGATGATGTAGTGCAGAAAGGTCATCTCGAACAGGGGCAGGGCGATCATGTTCGCCTTGTCATTGACGCACCACTGCGTGTTCTTGACGACCTCGTCCTTGATCTTGCTGTTGGCGGTGATTTCGGCGGTCACGGACGCGACGGGCAGCACGTGGTGGGCCTCCGGCGACCGCTCGACGGCCTTCAGCACACGGTGCTTCTGGGGGTACTTCCCCCAGCTTCCCGTCCCGCTCATGATGTCCGTGTACTTGTTGCCGCACGGGCACGGTTCCACTCGCAGTGAGCAGAACTTGCCGCGTTCCGCGCCTTCAGTGTGTCCTGCCATGATTCCTGCTCCGTCTCTCCGCCGGGCTGACTACCGAGGCGCCAGCACCGGCGTCGCGGTCCGATGCCCCGAGTCGCCCGAGGCCAGCAGGACCGCCGTCTCCGCAGGCGCATACCCCCGGCTGAACGCCTGGATCGTCACGCAGGCCTGGACCACGCCGGTGGCTGCTCCCACATCACCAAACGACGCGACGGGAAACCAGGTCGTTGGCTGCTGGAACGCGGGAAATCGGTCGACGAGTCCGCTCAACGCGCAGCCCCATTCGTGGGCGCGGTACGTCTCACCGTTCTGATCAACGACGAGCCACGGCGGTGCGCCAGCCGGCCAGCCCGCCGCAGGCGCCACGCCGTTCAGGATGCGGACGAGCGCGCGCCCGACGCTGACCTGGCCGCTCAATTGCGTCTGTTCTTCCCGGTCCGTGACCGTACCGCCGATCAGCGCGGCGATCTCGGCCTGGCGCGTCCTGGCGTGCGTCACGCTCTCAAGCACCAGCCAGCCACACGCTTCACCCGGAGGCAGGCCGACGGGCATGGTCGGGGACTTCAGGCGCCCGCGCCGTTCGAGCCATTGCAACGTGGGCCCGTCGATCCACGAGTCGACGCCGCCGACGAGGGCGAAGTCGACCGTCCCCCCGGCAAGGTCCCGATGCGCCAATGCGAGCGCTTCGGCAACCCCCGTGTGGCCGCTCATCGAGAGGCCGCGCACAACGGGAGCCTGCGGCAGGCCCGCCAGCCGCGCCGCCTTTTCGATGAGGTGACGCGCCCACGCTGCAGCGTCCGGCGACCCGCCGCGTTCCTCGGTGCGCTGGGTCCAGCGTTCGCGTTCCTTCGCCCGGACTGCTACATCGGGAATCAAATCGAGCCCTGAGAAGAGCCGGTCGACGTGAGGTACCGACGCATACACCCCGGTTCGCCCCTGCATCCAATCCCGGTCTGCCCAACGAACAAGACGCCGGAAGGCGACCTCCAGAAGCCGCAGCAGCCGCGCGTCCCCCTCGAACCCATGGGTGATGGCCGGTGCTGCATGCACGGTGACGCCCGTGGCGGAGTCGAGGGTGCCAACCTTGTACGTGTCGAGCACGCTCGGTCTGGCGATCCCCGCTCGGTGTGCCGCGCAGGCAGCCTCCACGTCGATACCCAGCGACGAGACGAGGCTGGTCGCGGTCACGGCGACTGGCGAAGGTGACGCGGCACTCATCGCGGCCCCCCCGCTGACACGCCGTGATCAGGCGGGGCCTGGGCGCAGCGTCGGCCCCGGGGCGGTGCACCGATGGTGCCTGTGCATGACGGGATTGGCATCGGGGCTGTCTAGTTCTGGGCGATCTTGCTGCCCTTCATGATCAGGTCGCCCGACGCCTTCGCGTTGATCTTGCCGCTCCCCTCGATCGTGATGTCCTTGCCCTTGATCGTGATGGTGCCGTCCTTCTTCAGGACGATGCTGGCATCGCCGCTGGTGAACATGATCGAGTCGTTCGCCGTCACGATGAACTTCTTCTCGATCGTGAGCTTGTCATCCTTCGCGACGTCCGTCGTTCGACCGCCCTGCACGTTGTGAGCCTCGTCCTTGGCGACCGTCACGGACAGGCCGGCGCCGATGGACAGCGACTGCCCGCCGCCAACGGTGACGGACCGATTGCCGCCGACATTCGTGGACTGGTTCCCACCAATGCTGTTGCTCTGCATGGCGCCGACCGTGGTGCTCTGGACACCACCGACCGCGACCTCCTGCGCGCCGCCAACGGTAATGGTCTCGTTCGCGCCGACACTGTGCGTGCGCTGAATGGACACGCTTTTTGTCTCGCTCTGGCTCACCAGCACGCTGCGATTCTGGACCACCGTGACCGACTCGTTCTTCAGGACCTTCTCGGTCCTGTTGCCGTCGATGGTGACCGCCTCGTTCTTCTGAACGTGTTCGGCCCGGTTGCCCTTGATCAGGATCGTCTCGTCGTTGTCGACCGTCTCCGTCCGATCATGCTTGACGTGCGTCGTCTCGTCGTGGTCGATCGTCTTCTTCCGATCGTGCCCGACCCAGTGCGTCTCGTCGTTCTCGACCTCGATGTCCTGGTTCTTCTCGGCATGGATGAAGAGCTGCTCGCTCCCCGCCTTGTCCTCGAACCGGATCTCGTTGAAGTTCGCCGGCCCGCCACCCATCGAGCTGCGCGACTTGACGCCTGACTGCGTCTTGTTCGCCGGCAGGTCGTACGGCGGCATCTGCTCGGCGTTGTAGACGCGGCCGGTCACGATCGGCTGGTCGGGATCGCCCTCGAGGAAGTCGACGATCACCTCCTGCTCGATGCGCGGCAGCGAGATCGCGCCCCAGTTCTTCCCCGCCCACGGCGACGACACGCGCAGCCAGCACGAGCTCTTGTCGTTCTTCTGGCCGAGGCGATCCCAGTGGAACTGCACCTTCACGCGGCCGTACTTGTCCGTGAAGATCTCCTCGCCCGCGGGCCCCACCACCACCGCGGTCTGCGGTCCCTGGACGAACGGCTTCGGCGTCAGCCGTGCCGGACGGAACTGCTGTGCCTTCGGCATCGCCACGAAGGCACAGGTCCACTTGATGCCTTCGCCCCTCGGCAGCCCCTCGTAGTCCTCGAACGTCAGGTCGTAGTCGGTCCGCAGCAGCAGGTACTCCGCGTTCTGATCGTCGCGGGGATGCGACTTGAGCGTGAAGAGCGCGCCGGTCTTCAGCCCCCGCGCGTTCGACGTGCCGCGCGCCAGCTCGAACTGCGCCCCGAGTTCGTCGATCCGCACGTGCGCGTACTGCTCGCCGTCCGGCTTCTGCACGTACAGGCCGGGATAGTCGAACACCTCGTAATCGCTCGGCGTGTAGGTCCGCTGCAGCGTCTTGCTGGTCTTCAGGTTGACGCTCGGCCGCTCGAAGTCGTAGTCCGTGTGCACGTACGCACCGGGCTGAATCGCCCGCTCGGAGTCCCAGGTGCTGACGTGCTCCTGCCCCGAACGCAGCTGCTCGCGCGGATCCCAGAACGGGAGGGACGGACAGTCGGGATCCTCCTCGTGCTTGCTGGTGGAGTCGGTGAGCACCAGCGTGTGGTGCCCCTCGGTGTGACGGAAGTAGTAGCCGATGCCCTCTTCCTCGAGCAGCCGGCTCACGAAGTTGAAGTCGCTCTCGCGGTACTGCACGCAGTACGTGCGGGTTCGGTACGACCCGGTCAGTTCCCAGGCGACCTCCGCCGTCGTGTGGTCATCGAAGACCTTCTTGACGATGTCCTTGACCGTGAGGTCCTGGAAGATGCGGCAGTCGCGCGTCCGGGTCAGGAACCACAGCCACGGCGAGACCGTCGCAGTGTACTGGTAGTACCGCCCGTAGCGCCCCCGCAGCGAGAACCGCCGCACGAACCCGTTGAAGTAGCGCGCCGACCCTCCCCCCTGCAGCAGGAGCGTCACGGTCAGATTCTTCCCGAGCACCTGGTCGGCGTCGACGTTCGGCTCCTCGCCGAGGAGCACCAGCTCGTACTCGAACAGCCGGCTCATCTCCTCACGCGTCGTCATCTTCTGGAAGAGGAGATCGTCGGCACCCAGACCCTGGATGGCGACTTTCATCTGAGGGGCCATGTCACTCCTCGCTGTACGGGTGCAGGGTTTGCCATGCGGCGCCTATCGCGGCTTCACTCCGCGCACGACCAGCCCGCCGACCGGCGCTCCGGACTCGAGGCGCAGATCGGCTGGCAGCATCAGGGGTTCGAGACCGGCTGCACGCAGCACACGTTCGATGTAGTGCCGCGCGTGAGTATAGCGACCGTGCGTTTCGAGGTGGTAGTCCGGGGGCGGATCGCCGTCCGCGCGTTCGACGGTGAAAATCAGCGTGCCCCCCGGCCGCAACGCGGCAGCCGCCGCCGAAATCGCCTCGTCGAGCACACCGAAGTAGCAGAGCGTGTCGGCGGACACGATCAGGTCGTACTCGGCGGGATGTTCGCGCAGGTAGGCGGTCAACTCCGCCTGCTGCAGGTCCGTGTACACCTGCTTCTGCTGAGCGTGCTCCAGCATCCCTGCGGACAGGTCCACGCCGACCAGCGTGCGGGCGTATGGCGCCAGCAGCGGGCCACAGAGGCCCGTGCCGCATCCCGCGTCGAGCACGTCGAGATCCGCCTCTCGCCGCAACCCGGCGTCTTCCACCATGGCGGCCACGAGCTGCGGCGCACGATAGCTCAACTGTTCGAGCTTCGACTCGAACGTGGCGGCAAAGCTGTCGAACGTCCGTGTGACGAACTGGTCAGACGCGCGGGCAGGAGCGCCGTCCCCACGGCACGCCGCCAGCATGTGGCGCGCGATCGGATCATCAGGTGACTCAGCGAGCCACTCCTCGAAGATGGCGATCGCCTTGTCGATCTCACCCACCGTGCAGTGCGCGAGCGCCAGGAGCCGCCGCGACGCCGTGTCCTTCGGGCGCAGCGTGATGGCCCGGCAGAAACACTCGACCGCCTCCGAGTTCCGCTTGCGGGCGTTCAGCAGGACTCCGAGGTTCGTCCAGGTGTCGGCATGCTGCGGGTCGATGTCGAGTGCGGTGCGGTACGCCGCTTCCGCCTCGTCGAAACGTCCAAGCGCTCGCAGCAGGACACCAAGATTGGTGTGCGCGTTGACGTGCCGCGGGTCCAGAGCAATCGCCCGCTGGAACGCCTCAGCAGCGCGCTCCAGTTGCCCCTGCTGCTGGAGCAGCACCCCGAAGTTGCTGTGCCAATCGGGGACGTCCGGCGCCAGTTCGAGGCTCCGTTCGATGCGGCGAATCGCTTCTTCCGGCTGCCCCACCTCGCTTGCCAGCAACCCGGAGAAGTGCAGCGCCGGCGCCCACTGCGGACGTGCCTTCAGAATCACGTTGAAGAGCTCTGCGGCCGTCTCGTAGCGTTCCGCTCGCAGCTGCGCCAGTGCGAGGCCGAGTCCCTCATCGAGGGTCATCTTCCGCGTCTGCGCCTTCGGCTCGAGCGTGGTCGCGGCGAGCTGCTCGGTACGCTTGGGAGTAGAAGGATCTTCCATCTGAGCCAGCTTTCAGGAGAACTGATACGAGAACTGCCCGTTCTCCACGCCAAGGTGGATCCGGTCGAGCGAACCGCCGTTCATGGTCCGGATCAAGTACTCCTCGCTGATGGCCGGCAGGACGGTATTGGTCAGGATCGCATCGATCATGCGACCCCCGCTTTCCACCTCGGTGCACCGGCTGACGATCAGCTTCACCGCATCCTCGTCGTACGTGAACGGGATGCGGTGGTGCTCCGCCACGCGCTTCTTGATGCGTCCGAGCTGCAGGCGGACGATGTTGCCGAGCATCTCGTCGCTGAGCGGGTAGTACGGAATGACCACGAGCCGCCCGAGCAGGGCCGGCGGGAACACCTTCAGCAGCGGATCGCGAAGCGCCTTGGCAATCGCGTCGGGCTCCGGCACGAGCTCCGGATCCTTGCACATGCCGGCGATCAGGTCGGTGCCGACGTTCGACGTGAGCAGGATGATCGTGTTCTTGAAGTCGATGTAGCGCCCTTCGGCATCCTCCATCCATCCCTTGTCGAACACCTGGAAGAACAGTTCGTGCACGTCCGGATGCGCCTTCTCGACCTCGTCGAGCAGCACGATGCTGTACGGCCGCCGCCGCACGGCCTCGGTGAGGATGCCCCCCTCACCGTAGCCGACATATCCGGGCGGGGACCCCTTGAGCGTGGAGACGGTGTGCTTCTCCTGGAACTCGCTCATGTTGATCGTGATGACATTCTGCTCGCCACCGTAGAGCACTTCGGCGAGCGCGAGCGCCGTCTCCGTCTTGCCAACGCCCGACGGCCCGCACAGCATGAAGACGCCGATCGGCTTGTTCGGGTTGTCGAGCTTCGCACGGGACGTGTGGATGCGGCGCGCGATCATGTCGAGGGCATGCCGCTGGCCGATGACACGCTTGTTCAGCGTGTCGGCCAGGTTCAGCACGGTCTCGATCTCGTTCTTGACCATGCGGCCGACCGGCACGCCGGTCCAGTCCTCGACGACCGCTGCCACGGCCTGCTCGTCGACGCTCGGCAGGATCAACGGTGAGTCCCCCTGCACGGTCGCGAGCTGCTGCTGCAGCGCCGCGAGCTCCGCGAGCAGCGCGGCACGATCGATCGGCGTCGCGTTCGCGGCGTCGCTCGTGGTCGCAGCCGGCGCCGGCGCGGAAGCGACACCCGCGGCAGCCGGTTCGGCATGGCTGACCGGCGCCACCGAGTCGCGCAACGCGGCGCGAATCTCCAGGATCCGATCGGCCAGCGTCTTCTCGCTCTCCCACCGCGCTTCGAGCTCGGTACGCCGCTGCTGTGCGGCGGCGAGCTTCTGCTCGGCGTGCGCGCGGCGTTCCGCCGCGTTCACCCCCACCGCTTCCTCGCGGGCGATGATCCCGAGCTCGGTATCGAGCATCTCAATCGTTCGACGGCAGTCCTCGAGCGCGGGCGGCACCGAATGCTGGCTGATGGCGACGCGCGCGCAGACCGTGTCGAGCAGGCTGACCGCCTTGTCAGGCAGCTGCCTCGCCGGGATGTAGCGGTGCGACAGGCGGACCGCCGCTTCGAGCGCCTCGTCCAGCAGCATCACGCGGTGGTGCTTCTCGAGCACGGATGCGACACCACGCACCATCTGCACCGCCTTGTCCTCGTTCGGCTCGGCGACCTGCACGACCTGGAAACGCCGCGTCAGCGCGGGATCCTTCTCGATGTACTTCTTGTATTCCGCCCACGTCGTCGCCGCGATGGTGCGCAGCGTGCCACGCGCGAGCGCGGGCTTCAACAGGTTGGCCGCATCGCCGGTGCCGGCGGCTCCCCCGGCGCCGATCAGCGTGTGCGCCTCGTCGACGAAGAGGATGATCGGCTTGGGCGAGGACTGCACCTCCTCGATCACCTGCCGCAACCGGTTCTCGAACTCCCCCTTCATGCTCGCGCCGGCCTGGAGCAGGCCGATGTCGAGCACGTACAGATCCACGCCCTTGAGCGGGGGCGGCACGTCGCCTGCCGCGATGCGGGCCGCGAAGCCCTCGACCACCGCGGTCTTGCCGACGCCCGCTTCACCGGTGAGAATCGGGTTGTTCTGGCGGCGCCGCATCAGGATGTCGACGATCTGCCGGATCTCCTCGTCCCGGCCGGTCACCGGATCGAGCTTGCCGCTCTTCGCACGTTCCGTCAGGTTCGTCGCGTAGCGCTTGAGCGCCTCCTGCTTGCCCATCTGCGCAGGAGCCATGGCGCCACTGGCCTCGCCCGGCGCGGCCGCCGTGCTGGAACCGTCCGTCGCACTGAGCGCGTCCTCCGGGGATCCGCTGACGATCTTCGTGAACTCGTCGGTCAGCGTGTCCACCTTGATCGCGTCGAAATGCTTGGAGATCGCCATCAGCGCGTTGCGGAGCGACGGCGTCTTCAGCATCCCGACGACGAGATACCCTGTGCGCACCTGCGAGTCGCCGAACATCAGCGTGGCGTACACCCACCCGCGCTCCACGGCGCTCTCGACGTGCGTCGACAGGTCCGAGATGGACGTGGCGCCGCGCGGCAGCCGATCCATCGCCTCGGTGATGTCCTTGGCCAGACGCGAGGGGTCGACCTCGAAACGGCGGACGATCCGGTGCATGTCGGAGTCTGGCGATTGCAGGATCTGCGCGACCCAGTGCACCAGCTCCACATACGGATTGCCCCGCAGCTTGCAGAGCACCGTCGCGCCTTCAATTGCCTTGTAGGCGACGCCATTGAGCTTCCCGAACAACGCAGAACGGCTGATCTCAGTCATGCCACTCGTTCTCTGGTCACGAACGTTTCACCATCCAGGCACAGGTCGGCCGCATCGTCCGGCTGCCGTCTCGTGCCCAACCAAGTCGTCCATCCGAGCCGAGCCCCGCTTCCGAGCGCGGTCGGCGGCACCTCGTCACGCCGCAGGTGCAGGCGCACATCCCAGTCGAATTCGCCACACAGGTAGAAGCGCACCCAGTCCACGAGCTGCCGCAGCCGGCGTCCCTCGTCCACGCGCCGGTGTGGCCCCGCCGCTGCCGGCAGGAACGCCTCGTAGTCGTCGAGCCCGAGCGGTCCGAGGTGGATCCGGAACCTCGACTGGCAGTCCCACACCCGAGCCCCGAGCACGGCGCCCCGTCCGAGGACCGCGCCCTCCTGCCCGAGGTAGGTCCGCTCGCGACCGCCGAGCGCCATCCAGTGGCCGACGAACTGCTCGATCCGCACCGGCACCCGGAAGAAGTCGCCGAGCAGCGCGGCCAGCCCGTCGGCGTTGCGCACCTGTCGACCGAGCGTGCCCGCATGATACAGGCGTGCAAGTGCTGGCACGCTGTCCTCGCCGTGCAGCGCCCCTGGTGCGGTGCCGATGAGCGCGCCGACATAGACGCGGAACCGATCGTCCGACGGCCGGTCCCGATTGACGTGCGGCTGCGCCTGCGCCCACGCGCGGTAGAACAACGCGATGA
This sequence comes from Acidobacteriota bacterium, assembly GCA_018268955.1. GTDB lineage: Bacteria > Acidobacteriota > Vicinamibacteria > Vicinamibacterales > CAVVIG01 > CAVVIG01. Next base: position 53,193 of record JAFDVO010000001.1, read on the forward strand.
AGCGGTGCTGCAGCAGGTCGACGAATCGGCTGAACGTCGGGTCCCCCTCGTGCCGCAGCCGATCGCGCGCATACTCCGTGAGGTGGATCGGCAGCGGGCCGTTCGGACCGAACAGGCCGAACAGACGCACCTGCAACCGCGCCGGTCGGTCGCCGGTGCCCCGATCGAACGAGCCGATTGCCGTCGGCGGAAACGACAGCTCCGGATCCTGTCCCAGCCGCACCGGTTCGTCCGCCGGACGCAGCGCGCTCCCCCACCGGGGCCTGGCGCTGTACAGGCACTCGAGCCGCCGCATCGCCTGGTAGAAATCGTAGCGATACGGCTCCCGCGCCAGCGCGTCCAGGAACGTCAGAGCGTCGGCCTCGTGCCCCAGTCCGGTGTCCATCGGCTCACTTCGCCGCGGCTCTGCGACCGCAGCACGGTTTCGGTGACGGAGTTGATCGACACGTATCGCGCGAAGTGGCGCGCCAGCACTGCGCCGAGGAGGAATGCCGATCCACCTTCGAACGCGAGCTCGTCGACCTCCACCGTGATTTCCAGTCCTCGCCCGAAGGCAATCGGCCCCTTCGAGGGCACGCGTCGCACCACCCGCTGCACGCCAACGGAGCGCACGCCTTCGATCTGCCGCCGCGCGCTCACGTCGCCGGTCGTCGCGTAGAGTTCGAGCAGATCCCGCAGCGTGGCGGCCCCTTGCGGTCCCGGCACGTCGACCAGCGACAGGTAGTTCAACGCCAGATGACTGATGGCGCGCCACGCGACCGCGCCGTCCGCGACCGGCGCATACGGGCGGCTCGGCCCAGCGACGACGCGAATCGCCTTGACGGGAGCGGCGACGTCGAGCAAGAGGTCGCTCTCGCGCACGCCGAGGGGCATCTGCAGCGGAAGGTCGCGATTGGTACACAGGGCCCGCAGCGACAGCTGCCGCAGGTCGGCCGCATAGGGCGCCTGTGCGGAATCGACCAGGGACAGGAACACCTCGGTACCGATGTAGCTGGAACGCAGGCCGCGTCGACGCTGCTCTTGTGAGACAAGCCGGGGCTCACGACGGGTCGTGAAGTACGACTGATGGTCAGGGTCGGCAGACGACGTGGCGTAGAACGGCAGGAACCGCCGGTCTCCGTCCTCACCAGCGCCGTGGCCGATCACGTCGAGCACCTGGTAGATCTCGAAATCCAGTGGCCGCGTCCGGTCGGCGACCACGTGGAACTCGTGTGTCGAGTCGGTGACGTTCACGCGGTCGATGCGAGGCTTCTCGAACAGGTTCACCGCCGGCGTGCAGTAGAGACTGAGGCTACCGACGTCCACGACGCTCTCGAGCGTCGTGTCGCCGCGCCCGAACAGCAGCACGAGCTCCACCTCGGTGCCGCCGGCCTGCGCGAGGGCATTCCGCAGCCCCTCGACCGCCATGAAGCGGAACCGCTGCGGGAACGTGAAGTACTCCTGAAGCAGACGGTAGCCCTGGAAGCTGCGGTTCGTCACCGGCAGCAGCGCGTCCTCATCCGCGTACCCGACCGCGCGCACGGCGGTCGCCGGCAGTGTGGCGGAAACCGGCGTCGGGCCGGTGCCCCTGACCAGCACACCCACGCTGGCCCCGATGCACAACTCCAGCAGCGTATTCGCCACGTCGTCGCGGCCGCCGAGGTAGAACTCGAGGCGATCGACGTTCGTCTGCGCGAAGGTCGCGCCGGCTGTCGCGCGCAACGTGATGCGGAGACCGCCCTTGATGCGAGAGGCGTACGGCAGCGTTGTCAGCGGCAGATCGGGCGCGAACGAGAAGTAGCGGACGTTCGCGATCTCCACCGCGTGCAGGACGACATCGTGTGCCGTCCTGAACTCGCAGGGTGTCTGGTCATCGGCCGCCGTCACCGACTGCATCACCGTTCCCCGCGGAACGCGTCGGCCGGTCAGCAGCCCCGGGTCATCCCGGTCGGGCTGCAGCCGTGCAATCAGCATGGACGGCGTCGGGCAGAGGTAGTGCGGGCAGACGATTTCCAGGAGCGACTGCGTGAAACGCGGGAACTCGGCGTCGAGCTTCAGCTGCACGCGCGCCGCCAGGAAGCCGACCGCTTCGAGCAGCCGCTCCACGTACGGGTCGGCGACCTCGAGCCCGTTCATGCTGAGGCGCGCCGCAATCTTCGGGAACTGCTGCGCGAATTCAGCCCCCATCTCGCGGAGGTGCTGGAGTTCGAGGTTGTAGTACCGGAGCAGCCGCGGATCCATTACACCGCCCGGCCCGCGTTCAGGTCCGCCAGCGCCACGTGCCCGGTCTCGAGATCGATTTCGGTGCGTACGAGCAGTTCCATCGGAACCGGCTCCGCCCACAGTTGCCCGGAGATTTGGATGCCAATGACGTTGTGCTGATTGTGGTCCGCGACCTCGACCGCCCGCACGCGCAGTGAATCGGCTAGAATCCTCGGCTCGAATTCGATGATGGCTTCGCGGATGCCGCGCTCCAGATCGGTGATCTCGATCGAGGATGCGGTGCGGCCCGAGAGCGCGGGCAAGCCGTAGTTGATCACCGAGCGGCGGGCATACGGGACGGACCCAAGTTCGTCCTTGCGCTCGAGCCTGGCCGTGTTGAGCAGCCATGCGAGATCCCGCAGAACGGCCGCCCGGAGCTCGCGCTTGTTCATCACACGGGCTTCACGCGGTTCGATCCTGGTGCCGGGGTCATCGTCCGTGAGCCGGTCGAGCAGCGCTGGCTGCAGGAGGTCCTGGGGGGCGCGCGGTTCAGGCATCGGCCGCACCGGCCGCGTCCGCGGCGGCGGCACTCTCGCCGATGGTGATGCTGCGGACCTCGAGGATCGGGTGGTCGCCCGCGTCGGTTGCCAGCATGCGCTGCCCGAGCCCGCTGAACGCCCCTTCGGCGAACTCGGTCCACTCGGTCTTGCGGGCGAGCGCCACGAGGCCATCTCCAGACGACTCGGAGCCGGGGTAGCGGGTCGGGATCAGCGCCAGCGTGTCGCCGCCGTTCGCGAACTCGAGGTGCGCGGGCATCCAGACCAGATCCCGCAGGTCCTCAGGGGCATCTATCGCAATCGTGCTCAGGCGGGCGAAGGGCACCCAGTAGTAGCGCCCGTTGATCATCGCCTCGAGGACCGGGCCCAGCCGGCTATCGGCATCGGCGATCCACTCGAACGGCTGCCCGTCGATCTGCCCGAACGATACGGGCGCCTCTTCGAAGGCGCGCCCGCGGAGTTCTTCGGCCTGCGCCGCCTCCCCGCGTCCGGCACGCAGCCGCGACTCGATCAGCAGCGCGAGCCACTGGTCCGGCTCGCCGAGGATCATCGGGGACTTGCGCCCCTCGAACACCTCGCGGCGGACAGCTTCGCACCGGACCGCCTCGCCGTACATCTGCGCCATCGGGATGGCGGTGGCGTCCATCTCGGCCGCCAGCTTCATCTGGTTCAGCGCGCGCTCCCACTGCCCGAGGACGCAGAGCAACTGCGCGAGAAACACGCGCAGCTTCATGTTCCCCGGGTTCGCCCGCACGTCGTCCTGAAGCCGCTTGAGCGCGGCCTGCGGATCGCCCTCACGGAGCAACTGTTCGGCGGCAGCGGAGAGTGTCATTCGGCGCTCAGGAATTCGTCGATGTACGACATACCGCCGCGGGCCTGGCCGTCCGGCCCCTGGGGCACGTATGTCACCTCGATTTTGTTGAACGTGAAGCTGATTCGCTCGATCGGCTCGACGGACGGTTCATCTTTGTCGGCCTTGATTGAGACCGACGCGACGCGCGCATCCTGCAGCTTGATCTTGAAGTAGTCGAGCGAAGCATTCCCGGCCTTGCGTACGGTCAGCACCGCCTCCTTGATCGCCTCATTGGTCCGCAGGGCGGACATGAGCCCTGTCGACGCGCTGTCGATTCGCTTGACGACCTTCAGTTCACGAACCGTCGCGCGGCCGGTGACGGCAGTGCCGCCTCCGGCCGCACTTCGGGACTGCATGCCCCACGACCACCCAAGCACTTCAATCTCACCCTTGTGCTTCGCGTCCTGCGCTTCGCCGTTGATGGCCCCGCGCACGGCACCCTTCACACTCAGAAAGATGTCGAACGCGCCGTGGGCTTGTGGTGTGGACATGTGAGGAGATATCCGCGCTATGCGGTGTAGACGTGCTTCTTGATGTCACCCTTGAAGTAGATTGAGGCGTCGAGCTTGCCGTCAGCCTTCTGCGCCTTGTAGTCCAGGGTGATCTTCGCGGCCTGCAGCGTGACGCTCTCGAGGACCTCGTCCGAAACGGAGGCTGACACGCTGGTCACGTACACCTCCTCGAGCTTGTAGGTGAGGAACTCCTGCGGACTCTCGCCAGCCTTCCGGATGGTCAACGTCGCCTCGTCGAAATGCTTGCCATTCGCACAGGCCAGTTGCAGCTTGGGGGACGCCTTGTCGAACTTCTTTGCGATGACGATGTCCTGGAAGTTCGCTTTTCCTGAGCCCGCGCCCGCGCCGAACGCCATCGATGACGGGTTCGACACGCCCCAGCTCACCGACAGGATCTGGATCTCGCCAGGATGCTTCGCGTCCAACGACTCGCCCGGCGCATCCTTGATCTTCAAGAACATATCTACTGCCATGCGCTCACACTCCTCTCACAGTTGCCCCCTCGCCGGGGACGTGGCTTGGGCTAGGCGCCCTTCCCAGACGGCAGCTTCGACACGAGGCTGAGCGACACAGTCAGCCCTTCGAGCTGGTAGTGAGGCCGCAGGGAGAATTTCGCAGAATAGTAGCCGGGATTCCCTTCGATCTCGGACACGGTCACCTCGGCGCCAGCCAGTGGCTTGGACGCTTTGGTGGCCTCCGACGAGTGCGCCGGGTCACCGTCGACGTAGTTGATGATCCAGTCCTGCAGCCAGGCCTGCATGTCGCTGCGCTCCTTGAACGAGCCGATTTTGTCGCGGACGATGCACTTCAGGTAGTGCGCGAAGCGGCAGGTGGCGAACAGGTACGGCAGGCGCGCAGCCAGGTTCGCATTTGCCGTGGCATCGGGATCGTCGTACTGCGCCGGCTTCTGCAGCGACTGCGCGCCGATGAACGCGGCGAAGTCCGAGTTCTTGCGATGCAACAGCGGCATGAACCCGTTCTTCGCGAGCTCCGCCTCGCGGCGATCACTGATCGCCACCTCGGTCGGGCACTTCATGTCCACGCCGCCGTCGTCAGTCGGGAACGTGTGGACCGGCAGCCCCTCGACCGCGCCACCCGATTCGACGCCGCGGATGGCCGTGCACCAGCCGTAGGTCTTGAAGGAGCGCGTGATGTTCGTCGCCATGGCGTAGGCGGAGTTCGCCCAGGTATAGCGGCTGTGATCCGCCGCGCCCGTATCTTCCTCGAACGCGAACTCCTCGACGGGCGCGGTCTTCGCACCGTAGGGCAGCCGCGCCAGGAACCGGGGCATCGTCAGGCCGATGTAGCGGGAGTCCTCGGATTCACGGAGGGATCGCCACGCGGCGTACTCCGGTGTCTCGAAAATCTTCGTCAGGTCGCGCGGGTTCGCGAGTTCCTGCCAGCTCTCCATCTGCATGACGGTCGGGGAGGCGGCGGCGAGGAAGGGCGCGTGCGCGGCGGCGGCGATTTGCGCCATCTCACCGAGCAGTTCCACGTCGGGCGCAGTCTGGTCGAAGTAGTAGTCGCCAACCAGGCAGCCGAACGGCTGGCCGCCGAACTGGCCGTACTCGGCTTCGTAGATCTTCTTGAAGAGCGGACTCTGGTCCCACGCGGTGCCCTTGTAGCGCTTGAGCGTCTTGCCGAGATCCGCCTTGCTGATGTTCATGACGCGGATCTTGAGCATCTCGTCGGTCTCGGTGTTGTTGACGAGATAGTGCAGCCCGCGCCAGGCGCCTTCGAGCTTCTGGAAGTCCGCGTGGTGCAGGATGACGTTGATCTGCTCAGTGAGCTTGGTGTCGATCTGCGCGATCATCGCCTCGATCGACTTGATCACGTCGCTGCCGATGAGCGCGGTCTGCGAGAGCGCCTGTTCCGCGAGCGTGCGGACTGCCTTCTCGACCGCCTCCTTGGCCTCATCGGTCTTCGGCTTGAACTCCTTGCGGAGCAGGGCGTCGAAATCGGTCGCTTCGGCGGCACCGGCGGCCGGCGCCGCCTGCTGCTGCGTGTTCTGATCTGCCATGAATGTTCTCCGCTCCGTCCCGATTACGCCGACTCACCCTGCGGCTTCTTCGAGGCCGCGAGCGTCTGCAGCAGCGTGGGATCCTGCAGCAGCTTCTGCACGAGGTCCTCGGCGCCGCTCTTGCCGTCCATGTAGGTGATCAGGTTGGCCAGCTGCTGACGCGCCTCGAGCAGTTTGTTGAGCGCGTCCACCTTGCGCGCCACCGCGGCGGGCGAGAAGTCGTCCATGCTCTCAAAGGTGAGCTCGACGTTCATGTTGCCCTCACCCGTCAGGGTGTTCGGCACCTGGAACGCGACGCGCGGCTTCATCGCCTTCATGCGGCTGTCGAAGTTGTCGACGTCGATGTCCAGGAACTTGCGATCGGCAACGGGGGCCAAGGGCTCAGCCGGCTTGCCCGAGAGGTCGGCGAGCACGCCCATGACGAAGGGGAGCTGCACCTTCTTCTCCGCGCCGTACAGCTCCACGTCGTACTCGATCTGCACGCGCGGTGCGCGGTTGCGTGCAATGAATTTCTGACTGCTTGCCTTCGCCACTCAACACCTCCCACCCACCGGTCACCCGGCGGTGCTAGTACTCGTCTCGCAATCCCGCGGCGCTCTTCACGCTCGGGACCGCCTCAGGCGCGATATCGGCCAACAACTCGAGGAAATCCATCGAGACCAGGCGCTTGGCCCGGTCCACGAACAGGGGGATCGGACTGGAGGGCTCGGTGCGCTTGAAGAAATCAGCCACCGCGTCCAGCGCCCGAATCGCCTCTTCTCTCGAACGGATCGAGCCGCCACTATAGCCCACGCCGGCGCCTGCCGAACTACCGCCCCCGCCCTCAGCGTCGACTGAGCTTCGGGCGTCGTCGGGAGAGCCTACATAGTCTTGGCAGACCTTCCGGATCCGGCCGAGGACCGCCCGCAGCGGGTCGAAGGTCGGCACCATCTCGGTGCCGCCCTCCGCCTGCATCTTCTCCTCAATCGCCCGGAGGGCATCCAGGGTGATGGCTATGGCCGCGAGGATACCCTGCAGGTTGTCGACAGGCGCCTCCAAGAAAGCTGCGCGAATCGCACTCTCGTCCGGCCGTGTCTCCCCCTCGGCGGGCGCCTGCTGCCCCAGCGCCATGTCGACATCGCGAAGCGAGAAGCGGCCGTGCGTCCGGCTGGACACGAGCGGCATCCGCCGCAGCCTGTCGACCACGGCCATCAGGTCCGCGAAGCAGTTCAGCGCGTTGCGCCGGAACAGGGCGTCTTCGTCGATCAGCGGATAGACGGTGGGCCAGTAGATGTCCAGCCACTTCGCCGCCACGGACACGGCCTCGCTGAAGGCGGTGAGACCATCGGTCCTCAGGAGTGCTGTGCCCGCGTATGCCAGCAGGCGCAGGTCCTTCGTACGGCTCAGCGCCTCCAGCGACGTGTCGCGCACCTGCCCCCAGTCGATCGGGGGACGACCACCGTCGCCCTCCTCGGAGGCGTCGATCGACAGCGTTCGGCCGTACAAACGGAGCCCGTCCAAGGCAGCGATAACGGGCGAATCTTCGAGGTTCTCACCGCAGGGCTGCTCCTCCGAGATCGGCTCGAGCAGGGCCGCTGCATTCCATTCAGCACTCATGGTTCCGACCGCTCACGATTGACCGCCACGCCATGTTCCGAAACGCCGGACCGGGCGAACACGAACAACAGGTCGTCGGCCCAAGGGTGTGAATGGAGCTGTTCGGAACGTCGGCATTGTAGCCGACCTGCATCAGCACCGTGTCAATTGATCGGGGTGGACGCGCGCCTACGCGTGCGCGTCCACCACCACGACGGTGACGTTGTCCGGCGCGCCAGCCTCGAGCGTGGTCTCGATCAGGCGGGCCACGGCCTCACGGACATCCGTGTCGGTCAGCAGCGACACGATCGTCGCGTCCGGCACCACCCGCGTCAGGCCGTCCGAGCACAGCAGGAACCGGTCGCCCGCCCTCACGTCTTCTTCACGCACGTCCACGGCAAGGTCCGGCTGCATGCCGACGGCGCGCGTAATCACGCTCGACTCGATGCCGCCAAATCCCTCCAGTTCCGCGAGGCTGTGATCCCGACTGAGCTGCTCGAGCTGGCCCTCGCGCATGCGGTACACGCGGCTGTCCCCCGCCCACAGCACGGCCGCTCGCGTCCCTCGCGCCAGGAGGGCGACGACGGTGCTGCCGCTCGCATCCGAGAGGTCCGGCTGCGTCGCCATACGCAGCAGGTGGTCGTTCACGGCACGAATGCGCTGGACCGCGCCCGCCACCGCCTGGTCGAACAGGCCGTCAGGCTGGAAGTCGGCCAGTGCATCACAAACCAGCCCGCTCGCGACTTCGCCGCGCTCATGGCCACCCATCCCGTCGGCCACCACCCACAGCCCTGCCTCCGGGCGATCGACGAAGCTGTCCTCGTTGTTCGTGCGCACACGCCCCATGTCGGATGCTGACGCCGACCGGAACGTGATGCCCTGAAACGCCTCGACCGGCTCGTCTGCGGTTCCGGCCACGTCGAACAGCACGGCCGGTGCGTTCGGGTGCATCGCCACGCTCCGCCATCCGCAGCCGGACCAGTTGCCCTTGAGCAACGCCGTGTACTGCTCCGGTGCAGGCAGGCCGGCGAGCAGCAGGCATGAGGGCTCGATGAGCGAGGACCCATCGGTCCACCACAGCACAAGTGGTGCGTACTGCGCTTCGAGCTGACGCGAGACCAGCTGCTCGAATACCGAACCGACATGGGCGGATGCGCTGATTGGCACCTGCCAGGGCTGCGGCGTGTCGGTCAGGATGGCCGTCACCTCGGGATCGAGCGGGAGTCCCGCCGGCGTGCTCACCACCGAGAGCGGCCCGTCCAGCGCCGCCACACGCGCATCGAACCGGTCGAAATCCACATCGTCGGTCGCGAGCGTCTCGATGACGAGCAGTTCAGCGGCGTCGAGGAAGGCGGACGCCGCGGACGCGGCCGGCAGCAGGGGCGCATCGTCCGGCAGTTCGGCCACGATCGTCAGCGGGAAGTAGCGGCCGACGCGATCGACGCTCGGCGCCACGAGCCCGATCACGGGCGCCGCCCCTGCCACACCCGCGGCGCAGAGGAAGCGCCACGCGGGGCTGGTCAGGTAGACCTCGAGCCACCCGGGGCCGAGTTCGTCTTTCGCCGCCGCGAGACAGCCCCGCAGCCACGCGTCCCACATGTCGACGAACTCGTCCGACACGCGACGACGAACGAAGTCGCCGTGGCTGGGGAGCTTGCCGTAGAAGCCGACCTGCATTGCGGGCTCAGGGCTGGCAGCTGAACTGCCGCCAGCCAGACCAGGCAAACGGGTTGTAACCGGCGCGCGCCCCTTCGATGGTCAGGCGCACGGAGTGATAGCGGTCTGCGATGCGCAGCGTGAGTGCCTGCTGGGCATCCGGTGCCCCTTCCGCGGTCGCATCGATCAGCCGGAACAACGCCCACGGTCCGCCGAACCGCTTCGGGTCGTCGTAGAACCGCGCCTCGAAGGAGGCGACCACGCTGCCGCCGGCCACCGGGCCCGGCCAGGTCAGCGGCCGCCGTACAGGAGCCCCATGTCGGTCGTCGATCAGTTGGCCGTCGAGATCGACGACGAACCGGCTCGCATCGCGATCGAGATCGCGAAGCGTGGCGAAGTAGTCCACCTTCGGCGTCTTCGTGCCCGGCGCGAAGAACATCTCGCGAATCCGCAGCGCCGCCTGGAACTGGTCGAGCAGCTTGGGAGACGCGGCCACCGCGCCTTCACGCCACCGCCACGTCGACTGCGACGCGTCGACCATGCCAGCCAGGTTCTCGGTGAAGAACTTGTCGAAGCGCCCGCCGAAGCCGAAGAGCTCCGCGAAGTCGGCAAGCTGCACGTCAGGTTGCGACGTGGGTCCGAACGGATAGCGGCCCGACACCACGCGCTGGCACGCGGGCAGGATCTCCTGCGCGTACATCTGCTCGATCTGGCTGGTTGCGTCCGCGTTGACGCTGCCCTCGGCCGCGCGACCGATCTGCCCGACGATCGTCCTCAACCCGGGAGGCAGCGACGCCGCCTGCTCGCGCAGCGTCTGCGTGAGCGCGCGGAAGGTGGGGCTCGCCAGAATCTGCACCGGGTCCGCTCCGGCGACGTCAGGACCGAGCGTCGACAGCTGCTGTTGAATCGCCGCAATCGACTTGATGACGTTGTCGATCGGCGCCTGTCCGGCCTCGCCCGCGGTCAGCTGACGCACCCACTGGAAGTGCGCCGTGACCAGCGTGCCGGGCTGCACGCTCGGGAGGCCGGCCGCATTCTGCAGCGGCTTCACCGCCTGGTTGAAGCGATCGGTGAGGCTGCGCTTCGCCTGATCGAGGACGCCGGCCGGCGGCGCGCTGCTCCCCTGCTGCTCCACCAGCGTCGTCTGCTCGCCGACGACCCGCAGCAGGCCCCGCAGTGGCGACGAGGAGGCGGTCAGGATGCGGAACGCGTCGTTGGTCTGCGACACGGTGCGGAAGGGCGCGAACTGCAGGTCGTCGAGGAGGCCGTCCCACGCCTTGATGTAATCCAGCTCGTACAGGTTGGTCACGCTCGACGCGAGCGTCCCGGCCGATGCCAGCGCACCCGCCGTGCTCTCGCCCCACACCCACGCGTCGTTCGCGAGGTACTTCACGAGGTCCGCACGATCGCCGGTAATCTCCTTGAACGCCTCACGCGTGAACAGGCGCGGCAGCGGTGCGGAGATCGGCGTGCCGCTCCGCCGCGTGAACACCTTTTCGGCATCGAGGCCGACCAGCTGATCGAGGCGCGGCCCCGGCTTGCTCTCGTCGGAGTAGGAGCGCTTGATGCCGTAGTACACGATCGCCGGCATCGAGGTCTGGCGGATGCTCGCCCGCGCCTGCGCCACCACCGTCGCGTCGAGCGCCAGCGGCCGCAAGGAATCGGCCTGATCGAGCAGCGATCGGAAGTGCTTCGACAGCGCCGCCCCGGTCGCGGAGCCAGGCCCGGTCGCCTGCGTCCATTCGAGGTCCGCCAGCATCGCGAGGTGCTGCTTGTCCAGATGCGAGGGGTCCCCCAGCATCAGGTAGCCCTTCAGGTACAGGTAGAGCTTCTCGGGATCCGACGCGTATTGCTGCAGGCGCGCCCGGAGCAGCCGCTCCACGCGGGGCAGGAGGATGCCGTCGAGCTCGCGGCGATAGGCGTCGCGCGCCGCGTTGCCGACCGCGCTGCCCTGGTAGAGACCCCATCGTGCCACCCACGACGTGTCCTGCCGGTAGTCGTCCGAGGCGTCGACGATCGCGCGGATCGCCTCGAGCCGCGGCACGATCCGATCGAGCGGCGCAGCGGGGCTGACCGGAGGGACCTGCTCGAATGCGGCAACCTGCGTCGCGGTTGCGGCAAGGAAGTTCGCGTTCCGCGAGTACGACAGCGAGAGCAGCGCCAGGCCCGCCGCCGTCACGAGGCCGGCCGCGGCAAAGCTCCCGACCTGCATCAGTGCCCGGCGGCGCTCGAGCTGGCGGTTGATGCCTGCAAGTCCTGACTCGCCGATCAGCACACCTTTGAGCAACTGCTCGACGAAGTAGGCCTTGCCCGGGCCGGACGGCGCAGCGACTGCGTCCGCGGCCCCGAAACGTCGGGCGATGCTGCCGAGCAGCCGATCGAACGGCGTGCCTTCCTGCGTGCCGCTCGTGAAGTACACGCCGCGGAGCAGGATCTGCCCGTCGAACTGGCGACGCGCGAAGACCTCGGTGACGAAGCCACCGACAGCATCGCGCAGCGCGCCCATCTGCAGCGGGAACCCCAGCACGCGCGCGCGGCGGCGCGGGCTCGCCGTCTCCTGCACGCGTGCGAGCACACGCTCGTTCAGCCGCGTGATGAGGGCATCGAACTCGTTGGTGAAGAGGCGCGGCCCCTCGTTGGCCAGCGTCTGCTGGTAGTCGAACGTGACGCCCCAGACCTGCGCACGCCCCTCAGCCGTCAGGTCGTCGAAGTACTCGGCGAACCCGGCGACGAGGTCGCACTTCGTGACCATCACGTACACCGGCAACTGGACGCCGAGTTCGTGCGTCAGCTCGTCGAGCCGCCTCCGCGCCGCCTCGACGTACGCCTCGCGCGCTTCCGGGCCGAGCGTGATCAGGTCCTGTGCGCTGATCGTCAGGATGACGCCGTTGATCGGGCGACGTGGGCGGTACTTCGTCAGCAGCGCGAGGAATTCCTTCCAGCCCGCGCTGTCGGACGAGGCATCGGAATCCTGCGTCGTGTAGCGACCGGCCGTATCGAGGAAGACCGCGTCGCTGGTGAACCACCAGTCGCAGTTGCGGGTCCCGCCGACGCCACGCAGCGCGCCCCGGCCCACGCGCTGTTCGAGCGGGAACTTCAGTCCCGAATTGAGCAGCGCCGTCGTCTTGCCCGAGCCCGGCGCGCCGATGATCACGTACCAGGGCAGTTCATAGAGGCTCTGGCCGCCGTCGGCCTTCAGCGTGGCAACCGCTTCCTCGAACCGCTCGCGCAGCTTCGCGGCATCAGGCGGAAGTGCCAGCCCCTGCGGCTCCGGAGCGGTCATCGCTCCCTTGAGCAGCTGGTCGGTTGCCTTTGCCGCACGCATCCGCTTGACCAACCGCAGTGCGAGCCAGCCGCCGACCAGCAACGCGATGAAGACGAGGCGCGCCGTCGCGCTCTCCAGCGGGCGATACGACCCGAACTGGAACAGCGGACCGGCGAACCACACGACGACCGCCAGCAGCAGGATGCCGATGAGCACCAGGAAGGTACGCTTCACGAACGCGAACATGGCCCTGCCCCGCTATGCCCCGGCAACGTGGAGGATCTCCACGCGGCGGTTCCTCGCCCGGTTGGCCGGATCCGATTCCGGCTTGAACCGCGGGTCCGATGCCCCAACCCCATTCCACGTCAGGCGTGCGGGGTTCTCGAGCGACTGCTTCAGCACGTTCGCCACGCTGACCGCGCGCTCGCGCGAGAGCTCGAAGTTGTCATGGAACTGCAGCGAGCGGATCGGCTGGTCATCGGTGTGACCCACCACGAGCACGCGGCCGGGCACCTTGTTCAGCGCCGCCGCGACGTGCTGCAGCGTCGTCGTGTATGTCGGGTTCAGCGTCGCGCTGCCAGACCCGAAGAGATCGCCGCCGAGCAGGGTCACGCGCGTGCGACCACCCTCTTCCTCGACCTTCAGGGCGCCCGCCTGTTCGTCGGGCGCCAGCAGCTGCTTCAGCGTGGGCCCCTGCACGGGCGGTGCTGGCGGAGCCGGGGCGGAGAACGCCTCCATCCCGACGCGTGCCAGGCGCTCCTGCAGCGGCGACGCCTCCGTGGCCAGCCGCGAGTAGTAGAACGTGAACGCCATCGCGAGCATCGCGAGCGCCGCCGCGCCAACGACCCACGACGGGATCGACTGGACGAGCCGGTTGCGCCGATCCTCGAGCCCGCGCCACCGCAGGGAGAGCCCCTGCTCCGACGCGCCCCGATGGCTGCGAATGCGCCTGAACAGATCCTGCTCGAGCGCCGCGAGCTGCTCCTGCCCGCGGTCGATCATCTGGTACCGCCCGGTGAAACCGAGCGCCATGATCAGGTACTGCAGCTCCATCAGGTCGATGTGCTTCGCAGGGTCCTGCGAGATCATCTCGAGCACCTGAAAGAACTTCTCGCCACCCCAGGCTTCGCGGTGCAGCGCCACGAGCATTGGCTGCTGCGCCCACTCGCTCTGCGAACCCCACGGCGTCGACAGCACCGCCTCGTCGAGCCCGGCGCAGAGCGCGTATCGCGCGGTCTTCATGATTTCCGGCGTGATGCCTGACGCAAGCGCCCGCTCGCCGAACCGCTGGAACTCCTCGAGCGCCAGCCGACGCAGGCCACCCACGTCCATGCCGGAGTTGGTCCCGCGCAACTGGCCGATCAGCAGCAGAATCGGGCTGGCGGCGCGGACAAGCGGGTTCAGCCCCGTGCCGAACTGCGCGGCGACCGCCGCCAGTGGTGCGGGTGCCGGTTCAGGCTCCGGCGCGCGGGGCGGGGAGTACGGGCGTGAGATGAACGTGTCGGATCCGCTGCGCCGGCCGCCGCCCGGCCGGGGGCGCTGCCTGGGATCGGGCGCGAGAAACGGATCGTCCTGGTCTGCCATGCCGACGCTGCCTCAGTCCCGAATCGCCCAGAATTCCATCGCGAGCCCGGGGAAATCGCCCGAGACGTGGACCGCCACGCCGCCCGCGTTCTTCAACTGGTCCCACATCGGATGCGATCGATCGAGTTCGAAGTAGGCGTAGCCGGCATGAAACGGAATCTGCCGCGGCGCCACCGGGATCGGCACCACCGGCACCCCTGGCAGCCCCTGCCGCACGAGGTCGGAGATCTTCTCGGTCGGTCCGACCCGCACCTGAGACGGGAACCGCTGGCGAAGAACTTCGGCCGGCCCGTCCGCCCGCGCGGCCAGCACGAACACCGCGGAACTGAACAGCGTCCGATCCGGGACGATGGCCACGCTGATGCCGAAGCGGCGCGGCTCGAGCGGGATCGGGATCGCGCTCTGCGCCATCACCTTGCTCATCGACTCACGCAGCGACGCCATCACCGGGTCGAACGACTGCTGCAGGCGATCGTGGCGGTACCCCGGAAAGCGCGGCGCTCTCCGCCCTTGGGTCGTGATCGTCGCGAGTTCTCCGGCGGCCGACACCCAGATCTGGTACAGCGCCTCGGGGTGAATCACCTGCGTATCCACGAGGTGCGCGAACAGCGGCTCGTACCGGTTCACGATCTGCAGCATCAGGAAGTCGCCGAGTTCCGCCGACGAACTGCGGCTGCTCGCCGCCGCGCGTCCGCCGAGCGCGTCTCCCCGCTGGCGGAACAGCCCCAGCACTTCCGTCATCAGCAGCGACAGCCGTGGCGAGGCACCCGCCGTGAGCACTGTCGGCATGAACTGATCGTCGAGCACCACCTGCCGATCGGCCCGGCACTCGACGATGTTCGCGAGCGGAATGCGCGCGTACGCCTCCGTCGCCTCGCTCTCGAGCACCAGACGGCAGCGCAGCGCCCCGACTTCGACCGTTGCCGCATCCGCATCGCCACTGACGATGCTGCGCGCCTGCTCTTCGCGGACGTCATACCGCACGAGGCCGTCGGTGGACCCGCCTCGCACCGCTTCCACCTCGCCAGGACGCCGCAGCGGCACAGCCAGGAACAACCGCTCGCTCCGCACATCCGAACCGACCTCGATTGCGGGCGGCAGCGGGTCGTCGTCCGGCATCCTGAACGGCGTGCCGTCAGGGAACACGCCGGCAAGCCGCCGCAGCCCGATCTTCCCGATGCGCAGCAGGTCGGTCTCGAATTCGATCTCCGTGAAGCCCCAGCTGAAAGGCGTCAGCGCATGGCAGCGGGATTCGACGTAGCGTTCGAACGCACGATCCTGTTGCTGGAAATGCTGGGGCTGGAGGAACAGCCCATCGGACCAGATGACGCGGTTGTAGGCAGACATCAGCGTGTGCGAGACAATCTACAACGAAATGCCGCACGGACGGGCGCGACGCGCACGATCTACTCGCCGCTGCCTGGCGAGTGCGGGTCGGCCTGGGCGGTGGTCGCCTTGCGCTGTGCCTTCAACAGGCGGAACTGTTCCTCGTACGCCCGCGCGAACTCGCTGCCGAACAGCTCGGCAAAGGCTGCTTCGGGATCGCGCAGCATCTCCCGCCGCTTCTCGATGAAGAGGTCCCAGTACCGAAGCTTGGCCGGCATCAGGGGAAACGCCCCCTTGGCCGCGGCCGCGTCGAACTCCTGCTGCAGCCGCTCCGGATCGAATGCCGCCATCAGGTGCTCGAAGGCCAGGCGCATGCCTGCCAGCATTGCGAGCTGGTGATCGCGCAGGTCGTCGAACGCATCGGCAAACGCATCGACAGCGCCAAGGTACGCCGGGTTCTTCTTCACCAGCAGGTTGTGCAGCGCATCGTCGACGTTCACGGAGAACTTCAGCGGGTTGTTGTCCGCTGGCCGGAACATCGTCTGGCGCATCCGGAATTCTTCCTTGATGCCCTGCCGCGCCTGCAGCACGTCCATCAGTCCGGAGACGACGATGCGGAGGATGCGGCCGAAGTTGCGCGTCAGCTCTGGCGTGATCGGCGCGCCGGAGAGCCCCGCGCCCTCGAGCAGCTGCGCGAACGCCTCGGCACTTGGGGCAGAGGCCGGCACACGCGGCGCCGGCGACGCAGCCGGTGGCTCCGCAGGTCGGGCCGGCTGTGGCGCGCGCGGAGGAGCAGGCGCCTCGGACGCAGCCGGTGCCTGTTGCGCCTGGTGTGCGGCGACCTCAGGCGGCATCGAGAACACGCCGGTCTTCCGGGCCGGAATGCTGCGCCCCTTGGAGGGGGACGGACGCGGCGCCGCGATCGGCTGTGCTGCGGGCGGCTTCGCCGGCGGGACCGGCGGGGGCGCGGCGGGTCTTGGAGCGGGCGGCGCGATCACCGGCTCGGGGTGTACCGGCGCAGCCATGAACGCGTCGTCCGCCAGCGGATCGTAGCCGGCCGGGATGTTGTTCGGCTCGGCCGGTTGCGCAGGTGGAGCCGATGGCGCGATCGGCACCGGCAGGGGAAACTGCGCGTCGAGCAGCGCGTCCGCGGGCCCTCGTTGTGGCGCAGGTGCCGGTCTCGGCTCCACGCGCGGAGGGGTGGACGGCTGGAAGAACTTCAGCGGATCGACCTCGCCCTCGTCGAGCGGCAGCGGCACACCCGCACCTTGGAGCGGTGCGCCGGCAAACCCGGGCGACAGCGGCGCGGGCGCAAACGGATCGTCGAGTGCAAACGGGTCGGCAGAGGCGGGCCAGGCGCCCTGCCCCGCGGCGTCACCAACAGTCACGGCGATTTCGAACGGTTCGATGAAGAGGCGGTCTCCCGACTTCAGCGGATACGGTCGCTGCGGAACGAGCTTGTTCGACAGCGAGTTCAGGCAGATCCCGTTGCGGCTGGTGTCCTGGATGTAGAAGACGCCCGCACGGCAGCTGATGACCGCGTGCTTGCCCGAGACCTCGCCGCGCATCAGCACCCAGGCGTTGTTCGTGGCGCGGCCGATCGTTCCGCCTTCTTCGCCGAAGACCTTGCGGGTGGGGTTCCCCGGGTTGCCTCCGGGCGAGATGACTTCCAGGGTGAGGTTCACCGCGCCGTTCCTTCTCGCGAAGAGTTTACTTCACCGCTCCGGACGATGTCCCACGTGGCGACCGACGCCGGTGCACACGCGCGGCGTCGCGAGCAGTGGCGACCGCAAACGTCGCAGCCGTGCCTAGGCGGATGCCATGGACGCAGCGAGCCTATCGGCTTCCGCCGCGGTCTGGAACAGGGTCTCGGGGCCGAGTGAGGCGAAGATGTCGACGAGATCGGGGTTGAGGAGGCCGTTCCGGACATCCTTGGCCAGCTCGTCGAACGCCCGCTCTGGCGGCAGTGCCTGCCGGTAGGGACGTGACGTGGTGATGGCGTCGTACTCGTCGACGATCGCGATGATCTGCGCCAGCAGCGGCACCGCGTCCGCCTTGAGCCCGTCAGGGTACCCGCTGCCGTCGAGCCGTTCGTGATGACTGCGGACGATCGGCCGGACCAGCGAGAGCGCGCGCAGATCGCCACACAGCCGGTCACCGATGACCGTGTGCCGCTTGAGCAGCTCGTACTCGTCATGCGTCAGCGCAGACGGCTTGAACAGGATCGCATCCGGCACACCGATCTTGCCAACGTCGTGCAGGTAGCCACCGCGATGCAGGGCCGAGAGCTGCTCATCGGACGCGCCGATCCGCTCGCCGATCAGCAGCGAGTAGGCCGCAAGCCGCTGGCAGTGTCCTCGCGTGTACGGGTCCCGTGCCTCGATCGTGAGGGCCAGGCTGAGGATCACCGATTCGGCCGAGTCGAGTTCGTCGGTGTAGCGCTTCAGCCGCAGCAGCGAACGGACCCGCGCCTTCAGTTCCTGGCTGTCGAAGGGCTTCCCGAGGAAGTCGTCAGCGCCCGCCTCGATCCCGGCAATGCGGTTGGCGCGGTCGGCGAGTCCCGTAATGAGGATGAACGGCACGAGGCGCGTCGCCGGGTTCTCCTTCACCCGACGGCAGAACTCGATGCCGTTCAGCTTGGGCATGTCGATGTCCGAGACGATCAGGTCCGGCGCCTCCGCTTCGACCATGCGCAGCGCGATCTCGCCATCCGGCGCAGACGCGACGGTATAGCCTTCTGCGCTGAGCATTCGCTCGAGCAGCGTCCGGTTCTGTGGCACGTCGTCAACCACCAGCAGCCGGGTGGGCACGCGAAGTTCGCTGAGGAACGACGGGTAGAAGAGTCGCTGCGTCACCGGACCACTAGGATAGTCTCATCGGGACGCTGCGGGTTCAACGGCGAACGTCACGGATGAGCCGGGATGGGTGCCGGCGCGCTCGGGGCACGTCAGCACCGCCGGGTCCGGAGCGCGACCAGACGATCACATGGATCGCCGTTGTGCGTGCACGCGCCGAACCCGAGCGGTGCGCTGACTGCGGCTACTTCATCCAGTTCGCGACGCCGCCGTGATCCTTGCAGGCGCCGGCGCGATCGGCTGCGTACCAGTAGGTGCCGTCGGAGCACTTCGCCGTCGCATCCTTGTGGTCACCGGTGATGTCGTCCTTCAGCGCCTGGCCGACAGACTTCGCGTCGCTGCCGGACGTCTTCACCGCACCCTTGGTGTCGTGCGCGACCGCCTTGCTGGCGTTCGTGGTGTCCTTCTTCACGGTCTTGGCCGTGGACTTCGTCGCGCTCGCGGTCGCCTTGCCGGCGTGCTTCGCGGCAGCGCCGGTCTTCTTCGCCGCCTCCTTCGCATCGTCCCCGGCCTTGTCGGCTTCGTGCTTCGCCTTGTCGGCGTCGCGATCGGCCGTGGTCGTCGTGGCCTGCTGTGCGTAGGTGGTGTGTACGAACGTCGGCGCCCCGAATGCGAGCGCGCCAGACAGCATCGCTGCGATAGCCAGTGACTTCATCGTTCAGTCCTCCTGGCCGTTCTGTATCAAAACCCCGTGCCAGCGTCAGCCCGCTGAGGTCGGACGGCCGACCGCTGAGCTCAGCGGCGGGTCAGCGTGCCGATGTGCATTGCTGCATTCGTGCATTGCTGCGTTCGTTAGGGCGCGCCTTCTACCATGCGGATGCCGGTCATGAAGCGGCGGTAGTTGCGGTAGCTCGAGCTGATCCGCATGCGGGGAGCCGGTGAGTTCCTGAGCACCTGCACCGTTTCCCGGCTCGCAGGCAGCAGCAGCGACTCGTCGGGATCGGCAAACGCCACGTTGCGGTAAACAATCGTCGTACTGACGCGGTCGACGGTCACGTCGCGCTCCGGCGTGTGTGCCTTGCGGTTCGCGGGAATGGTGACGTCGAACAGCGTGTTGAGCGACTGCTCGATGCGCAGCACGCCGAACGTCTCCTGATCCGCCCACACGCGCCAGCGCATCGACCCGGGCTTCCCGAACTTCACGCAGTCCTCATCGGCCTGCACCTCGACGGGGCCGCGATCCATGTCGATGACGTCGATCACGTACGCCGGTCGGCCGTTCACCTTCGACACCGACCTGGCGTTGTACCGGAACTTCGGACGGTTCTCCGGGAGGAACAGCTCACCGAGCAGTTCGGGTGAACTCGCCTCGGGGTCGAAGCACTTGTCGTGATCTTTCGGCCGCGGCGGTCGACCGTTGACGCTCACGAGGTTCCGCAGGATGACCGGCGGGTTCATCCGCCCATCGGACAGCGGCTCCCACGAAACGCGCAGTTCGTTGACAACGACACGCGCCGGCGATGTGGCGCTGAGAAGGTCGGGACCGAGCTCCTGCACGCGCACGATCTCGTCGCAGATGATGCTCTGGGCGCGCGCGAAGTACGCCTGCACGTACTCACCAATCCGGCCGGCGATCTCGCCAGGATTGACGGACGAGTTCCGCTGCGCCGAGAGCGGCACGAACGCGAACGATGCGAGCGCAGTCAGCAGCGCCAGGCGACGCATGGAGGTACAGCCTACACCCGTGGGAGGTTCACAGGAGCGGTGAGAAGTGAAAGCGTCAGAACTCGGAACTGCGCGCTTGATCCCCGCACGAGCGCTGCCCATACTCCTTGCATGCGCGGGACGGCCCGCCCTCGCTTCGGCATGGCGCGAACCTGGACCGCACGGCGGTTGGTCCTGGCACTGCTCCTCTGCGCGGGTGCTGCCTCAGCCGTGTTCGCGCAACGCATCTGGACGGGCGGTGGGCGCTTCTACCGCGAACCTCCGAAGTGGGTGAAGGACGCCGACTTCGACGGCGCATTCCTCTACAGCCGTGGTTTCTACACCATGGTGACGCGCGAGCCCGGCGGTCAGGGCTGGAGCACGGACTACCCAGGCGCGGATAACAACTTCTCCGTCCGGCTTGCCGAGCTGACCCGCGTGCACGTCAAGCTCAACGCGGATCGCCAGCCGAACTACGGGGTCGTCTCGCTCACCGACCCGCTGCTCTACCGCTGTCCGATCCTCTTCATGGAGGACGTCGGGACCGTCGAGTTCAGTGAGGCGGAAGTGCAGGCGCTGCGCGCCTACTTCCTCAAGGGTGGGTTCCTCTGGGTGGACGATTTCTGGGGCAGCTTCGCCTGGGACCGCTGGTCGCAGCAGATCGGACGCGTGCTCCCGCCGGGCGAGTTCCCGATTGTCGACGTCGGGCTGGACCACCCGATCATGCACACCCTCTACGATGTGCGCGAGTACCTGCAGGTGCCGTCGATCCAGTTCTGGTACAGCAGCGGTGGCGCGATCTCAGAGCGCGGGCAGGACAGCGCGCAGGTCCACTACCGGGGCATCCCGGACAAGAGCGGTCGGTTGATGGTCTTCATGACGCACAACACCGACGTCGCCGACACCTGGGAGCGCGAAGGGGAGAACCGCGAGTACTTCGACCTCTTCTCCCCACGCGGCTACGCAATTGGCGTCAACGCGATCCTGTATGCGATGACGCACTAAGAATTGGCCAATTGCTAATCGCTAATCGCTGATTGCTGATTGCTGATTGCCTTCAGCGATCTGCGTTGGCGTTTCGCGATTCTCGAGTGGCGATTAGCCTTTCAGTGATGCTGCCGCAATCGCTCCCATGTCGTCCTTGCCGTGCCCCGCGGCGATCGCTTCGTCCATCCGCTTCGCGATCGAAGGCAGCGCGACCAGCGGCTCGGCGCCAGCGGCCTCGAGCATCAGCCGCATGTCCTTGCGCGCCATGGTCAACTCGAAGCTCGCGCTGAAGTCGCCGCGCGCAATCTTCTGCCCGCGGCCGCCGATGGCGCCGCCGGCATTGAACCTGGTGAACACGCTCATGGCCTCGACCGGATCGACACCCAGGTTCTTCGCCATCGCCAGCACGTCGGCCACGCCGGCCGTGATGGCGAACAGCATCGAGTTGCCGAAGATCTTGAGCGCCGCTGCGAGGTCCGGCCGTTCGCCGAGGTACCACACGTCGGCCGCCATCGCCGCGAGCGAGGGCTGCACGCGGTCGTACAGCGCCTGCGGGCCCGAGACCATCATCACGCCCTGGGATTCGCGCGCCATGGCCGGGCTCATGAACACCGGCGCGTGCAGCATCAGCAGCCCGCGCTGCGCCGCCCTCGGCAGCCGCACCTTCGTTCCGGCGGGAGAGGTCGTGGTGTGATCGACGACGACAACCCCGGCCGGCACGTGTGGGGCGATCCGATCGAGCAGCGCGTCGACTGCCGCGTCGTCCGACAGAATCAGGTGCACCTCGGACGCGCCAGCGACCGCCGCCTCCGGTGTGTCCGCCACGTCCACGCCGTGCACGGAGAGCGCACGCGCCTTCTCGATCGTGCGGTTCCAGACGGTGACGGCGCGGCCATGCCGCCGCATCGCCTCGATCATCCCGCTGCCGAGCATCCCCGTTCCGAGAAACGCCACGTGAGCCATGTGTCTGTATCCCCGATCCGCTAGACCGTTTCGACCGCTGTCTTGATGTCAGGAAAGCGGTGCCCGACGCACACGTCGTACACCCACCCGCCGAGCACCGTGCCCACGCACGGGGCGACGACCGGCACCCACCACCAGCCGTGATTCGCCGTGAAGACCTCCCCGCCCCAGCCAGCCATGGCGGTGAAGAGGCGCGGCCCAAAGTCCCGCGCGGGGTTGATCGCGTAGCCGGTGTTCCACCCGAAGGCCGCGCCAATCGCGACCACCAGCAGGCCGACGAGCACGGGCGCCAGCCCGTTCGGCGCTGGCGAGTTGCGGCTGTCGGTGATGCCGAGGATCACGCCCATCAGCAGCGCCGAGCCGAGCGCCTCGTTGAGGAACCCGCTGGTGAGGCTCATGAACGGCTGCGGGTAGGTCGCCCAGATCCCGGCGGTGCCGAGCGCCCCCGCGACCTGCCGGTGCCCACCGTCGAATGCGGCGAGCGCATCGTGGTACGCCAGGTACACCAGCGCGGACGCGACGAGCGCGGCCGCAAGCTGCGCGACGATGTACGGCCCGACCTTCGACCATGGGAATCGCCGATGCACGGCGAGGGCCACTGACACCGCCGGATTGAGGTGGGCGCCGGTCACGCCGGCTGAGACGTAGCACCCCATCGTCACCGCGAGGCCCCAGCAGATGTGAATCGAGAGTGCGGCACCCGCACCCTTCTGGCTCAACACCGATTGCGCGACCACGCCGAGCCCGAAGAGCAGCAGCACCGTCGTGCCGAGAAACTCGGCGAGCATCTCGCGGATCAGTTCCTGACGCATCGTCCCTCCGCCCCGAAAAGGATGCTCATTGTAGACTCTTCCGCCATGTCCTACATCCTTGCGCTCGACCAGGGCACCACCAGTTCACGCGCGATCGTGTTCGCCGCCGACGGGCGGATCGTCGCGGTGGCGCAGAAGGAGTTCACGCAGATCTTCCCGCACGCAGGCTGGGTCGAGCACGACCCGCACGAGATCTGGGCCTCGCAGATCGGCGTGGCGATCGAAGCGCTCGGCCGCGCTGGCCTCAACGCGTCCGACATCGCCGCCATCGGCATCACGAACCAGCGCGAGACGACGATCCTGTGGGACCGCGAGACTGGCGAGCCGATCCACAACGCCATCGTCTGGCAGGACCGGCGGACTGCGGAGTTCTGTGAGCAGCTGAAGGCCGACGGTGCGGGCGCACTGGTGCAGCAGAAGACGGGGCTGCTCATCGACGCGTACTTCTCCGCCAGCAAGATCCGCTGGATGCTCGACCACGTCGACGGCGCACGCGCCAAGGCACGCGCGGGCCGCCTCGCCTTCGGGACGGTGGACAGCTGGCTGATCTGGAAGCTGACCGGCGGACGCGAGCACGTCACGGACGTGAGCAACGCATCGCGCACGATGCTCTTCGACATCCACACGCTCTCGTGGGACGAGGAGCTGCTGCGCCTGTTCGACGTGCCGTCGTCCATGCTGCCGCAGGTGCGTCCGTCGAGCGGTGTGTACGGCGAAACCTCCACGTCGCTGGGTCTCGGGCAGGTGCCGATTGCGGGTGTCGCCGGCGATCAGCAGTCGGCGCTGTTCGGGCAAATGTGCCGCAGGCCCGGGATGTCCAAGAACACGTACGGTACCGGTTGCTTCCTTCTCCAGAACATCGGGACGACCCCGACGATGTCCCGCAACCAGTTGGTCACCACCGTGGCGTGGCAGATCGGCGGACGCACGGAGTACGCGCTCGAAGGGAGCGTCTTCATCGGCGGGGCGGTCGTGCAGTGGCTGCGCGATGGCCTCGGGATCATCAGGACCGCTGCGGATGTCGAGGCGCTTGCGCTGACCGTCCCCGACAACGGCGGCGTCTATCTGGTCCCCGCGTTTGCCGGGCTCGGCGCTCCGCACTGGGATTCATTTGCGCGCGGCGCGATGGTCGGGCTCACCCGCGGGACGACGGCCGGGCACATCGCGCGGGCGGCGCTCGAGAGCATCGCCTTTCAGGTCGCGGACCTGCTCGACGCGATGGGGGCCGACTGTGGCATCCACGCGACGGAACTGCGCGTCGACGGCGGCGCGGCCGCCAACAACACGCTGATGCAGATCCAGGCGGACCTGCTCGGGGTGCCGGTGGTGCGCCCCGCAGTCACGGAAACGACGGCGCTTGGTGCCGCCTGTCTCGCTGGCCTGGGCGTCGGCTACTGGCGGTCCGCGGACGACCTGACCGGGCAGTGGCAGGTGGACCGGCGGTTCGATCCCGCGATGCATCCGGAACGCGTGCGTGCTCTACGGCAGCGCTGGCGTGAGGCGGTCGAGCGCGCGAAAGCGTGGGAACCGGGATCTTCGGCACCGGTCGCGGCGTCCTGATCCCTCACGGGGTAAGATGCACTCTCGTCAGGAGGAGCAATGAAGGCACTGGTGTTCGCAATGGCGGTGGTGGCCGGGCTGGCGGCTGCCCCGGCGATGGCGGCGGATCTCAAGGTGGGCGACCCGGCCCCCGACTTCACGCTGCAGGCAACGGACGGCAAGACCTACAAGCTGTCGGATTTCAAGGGCAAGCAGGCGGTGGTGCTCGCGTGGTTCCCGAAGGCGTTCACCCAGGGCTGCACGATCGAGTGCAAGTCGCTGGCGGAGCACGGAGACCTCATCCGCAAGTACGACGTGACGTACTTCATGGCGAGCGTTGACCCGCTCGACGGCGCGCAGGGGAACAAGGCGTTCGCTGAAACCCACAAGGCGGACTTCCCGCTGCTGAGCGACCCGACGAAGGACACGGCCAAGGCCTACGGCGTCCTCACCGAGCGCGGCTTTGCGAACCGCTGGACGTTCTACATCGGCAAGGACGGCCGCATCCAGGCGATCGACAAGGACGTGGCGCAGCGCCTGGCCACGTCGGCTGAAGACATGGCGTCCAAGCTCGGTGAGCTGAAGACGCCGGTCAAGATGGCCAAGAAGTAACAGGCGTTCCGAAGGCAGAACCCGGAATTCAGAAGCCAGAACGCCCCGTTCTGGCGCTGGGTTCCAGGTTCTGCGGCGACATCCGTCCGAGGTCGGCTCCGTGCCTCGCCCAGTCGTGTCCCGTCGCAGCTCTCAAGTGTCAAGCCCGAAGTCTCAAGTGCTGAAAGCCTGATCCGAAGCTCCATCACGGGAACGACTGAGTCCACGGAGCCGCACTGTTCCAGCCGAGTCCGGTGGCATCTGAGGACTCCGCAGTGGCGAGCTGGGCTTACAACCGGGCTACGCCGATTTGTGCGAAAGCTCACGCTGAGCCCCAAGGAACGCGTTCAGTCGTGCGGCGATCAGTCGTCGGCGTTCAACGAGAAACTCCTTGTAGCGGTCGACGCCGAGAAGATCCAGCCGTGTCGGGATGCACTGGGCTTCGAAGGCCGCCTGGCCGTTCTTGTACAGCAACTTGGGGAAGTACTCGGCAGGCGCCTTATCGCTGATCTGGCGGTTGGTCTTCCCTCCGATGAATGCGAGGTTCGCGATGTCGTCCGCCTCTCGCGACGTGAAGCGTGACTTCAGAACAGCTTTCGGGAAGATGTGATGAAACTGCAGCCGGTGCTGCGCACCATGATGCCCTAGCGCAATCGCGAGGTTCGAGTGCCAATCGCACGCACCGTCTGCTCGGAATGCCATGAACATCGCCTTGAACAACGCACTGCGCTGATTCCGCCCTTCCAGTTCCTCTGGAGCGATGTCCAAACGTCCTACCTGGAGTCTCAGCCGATCCAGCAACTCCGAGGCGCCCCCACCGTTGCGCAACACGCTGAGGTCCTGGTCGAGGATCGTCTCGCTGGACCCCCGAGAGTACCGGCCCTTCGCATTCGCTGAAAGAACCCACTGCCGGAGGCGCTGCGCTTCATCTGGATCGACCAGGTATTGGCGCTCATGGCCGTAGTACCCCAAGGTGACTAGCATGAACGGCGACGACAGCAGAGCCGGACTGTCGATCCCGACGTTGCTCTTGACGAAGTTGAGGGCGAATTCCATCGCCGGAACAGACTGCTTCCACGCGGATTTCAGGAGATCGACTGACAGGCCACCCACGGTCAAGAAGCGGGACTGCCCAGTGGCAAACGCGATCAGGTTCTTGAGGTGTAGCCCTAGCAGCCCGTGGCTAAACA
>JAFDVO010000020.1 GCA_018268955.1 Acidobacteriota bacterium
GGCGCTCAAGACGGCCGACTCGGGTTACCTCACGCGCCGTCTCGTGGACGTGGCGCAGGACGTCATCATCCAGGAGATCGACTGCGGCACGGTCGACGGCATCGAAGCCCGCGCCATCGTGGAGTCGGGCGAGGTCATCGAGCCGCTGCGCGAACGCATCATGGGTCGCGTCACCCTCGAGCGCATCACCGACCCGTTCACGAACGACGTCATCATCGACGTGAACGAGGAGATCACCGAGGACAAGGCGGCCGCGATTCAGGACGCCGGCATCGAGAAGGT
The DNA here is from genome assembly GCA_018268955.1 of Acidobacteriota bacterium. Classification (GTDB taxonomy): domain Bacteria; phylum Acidobacteriota; class Vicinamibacteria; order Vicinamibacterales; family CAVVIG01; genus CAVVIG01. The sequence goes on from JAFDVO010000020.1 coordinate 283, forward strand.
GAAGATCCGCTCGGTGCTGACCTGCGCGGCGCGCCGCGGCGTCTGCTCGAAGTGCTACGGCCGCGACCTGGCAGCCGGGCGCATGGTCGAACTCGGGCAGGCGGTGGGCGTCATCGCCGCCCAGTCGATCGGTGAGCCGGGCACGCAGCTCACGATGCGTACGTTCCACATCGGCGGCACGGCGTCGCGCGTCTCCGAGCAGAGCACGCTCGAGGCGAGGAACGCCGGCACGGTGCGGTTCGAAGGCATGCAGGTGGTGCAGGCCAAGGACGGCAACCTGGTGGTGATGAACCGCAACGGTTCGCTCATCGTGCAGGATGCGAAGGGCCGTGACCGCGAACGCTACCCGATCGTCTACGGCGCCCGCCTGAAGGTGAAGGAAGGGCAGGCCGTCGAGCAGGGACAGACGCTCGTCGAGTGGGATCCGTACACCTTCTCGATCCTCACCGAGGACCCGGGCCAGGTGAAGTTCAAGGACATCCTCGAGGGCATCACGGTCCACGAGGAAGTCGACGAGGTCACCGGCCTCTCGCGGTACATCATCGTCGACTCGCCGGACGAGAAGAAGCAGCCGGCGATCGAGATCAAGACCGCGAGCGGGAAGGCGGGGCGGAAGTACCACATGCCGGTCCACGCGCACCTCATGGTGCAGGACGGCGAGACGGTCTCCGCCGGCGACATCCTCGCGAAGATCCCGCGCGAGACGACGAAGACGAAGGACATCACGGGCGGTCTGCCTCGCGTGGTCGAGCTCTTCGAGGCGCGCAAGCCGCGCGAAACGGCCGTGATCTCCGAGATCGACGGCATCGTGAAGCACGGCGGCATCGTCAAGGGGCAGCGCAAGATCATCATCGTCCCCGACGAGCCTGGCGCCGAGCAGCGTGAGTACGCGCTGCCGCGCGGCGTCCACGTCAACGTGCAGGAAGGGGAGCGTGTCCGGGCGGGCGAACCGCTGATGGACGGCCCGTCCAACCCGCACGACATCCTCAACGTCCTTGGTGAGAAGGCACTGCAGGCGTACCTGGTGAATGAAATCCAGGAGGTCTACCGGCTGCAGGGCGTGAACATCAACGACAAGCACATCGAGGTGATCGCCCGGCAGATGATGCGCTGGGTGAAGATCGAGGATGTCGGCGATACCGAGTTCCTCATCGATGAACAGGTCGACAAGTACCGGTTCCTCGAGGAGAACGAGCGGGTCATCTCGTCGGGCGGGCGCCCGGCGCAGGGCCGCCCGCTCCTGCTCGGAATCACGAAGGCGTCGCTCTCGACCGACTCGTTCATCTCCGCCGCCTCCTTCCAGGAGACGACGCGCGTGCTGACCGAGGCGTCGATCTCCGGCAAGGTCGACTACCTGCGCGGCCTCAAGGAGAACGTCACGATGGGCCGCCTCATCCCGGCGGGCACCGGCTTCGAGTACTACCGGCACGTCAGCATCCCGCCGGACGAGCCGCCGCCGCCGCCAGCGCCGCCGCAGCCGAGCGACGAGCTGGACGACCTCGAGCGCGACATGGAGTACTTCGTCGAGCCCGAGGAAGCGCTCGGTCCGCGCACGGGGGACCTGGGCGAGTAGACACTCGCGATTCGGACTTCGGAGTGCCGCCTCCGTGTGTGAAGGTGGGCCTCCGAACCGGCACGTGAGCGACCAGGAAATCAGCAGTTAGCAATGCGAAGGGCGGTGGCTGGCAACAGTCACCGCCCTTTTTCTTTTCAGCAGCGGCTCAGGCATGTGGTGCGCGCAGCCGAGCTGCCGATCGCGGCACAGCTCGTGCTGTGCACTGCGCGGTGAGCGACGGGCAGACACGACTGAACGACGTTCGATGGCGCGCGCTGCTGAAGATCATGGCAGCGGGGGCCCTCGTCTGGTTATGGCTGCAGCTCTACCAGACCGTCCTGCTCGTCGTTGTGGCGGCCCTCATGGCTGTCACCATCAACCCCGCCGTCACCTACCTGGAGCGCCACCGCTGGCCGCGATGGCTGGCCGCCGTGGCAATCAGTGGACTGCTGCTTCTCACGATGGGGGCGTTCGGCTGGCTGACGTGGGCATCGCTGACCAACCAGGCCGCGCTCCTGGCGTCGCGGTTCAGCGAGACGTCACAGCAGCTGGAAGGAAGAATGCCGCAGTGGTTGCAGGGTGTGCTCGTGCCCGATGCCGACCGGATCTCGTCAGCGACCCGGGGCTATGCGGTGCGGCTTGCGCAGTCGACCGTGTCGGCGATCACCATCGGGTTTCTCGGCTTCATCCTGATGATCTACTTCCTCATCGAAGGCCGGAGAACCTGCGACTGGCTGCTCGCCTTCGTGCCGGAACGACATCGGCCCCGTGCGGAACAGACGCTCCAGGAGAGCGAGCGGGTCATCGTCGCCTATGCCGTCGGCAACGGGATCACGTCGCTGTTCGCGACGGCGTTCACCTGGGTCGTGCTGTGGTGGCTGCACGTGCCGGCGGCGCTGCTACTTGCCATCATGGCGGGGCTGTCGGACTTCATTCCCGTCATCGGGTTCGTCGTTTCGTCCGTCCCAGCAGTCTTGCTGGCAGTCACCGTCTCCCCAACGACCGTGCTGCTCGTCGTCCTCGCCTACGTGGCTTACAACACCGTCGAAAGCTACCTGCTCTCGCCTTGGGCGTACGGCAACCGGCTGAACCTGTCGAACGTCGCGGTGATCCTGGCGTTCGTCGTCGGTGCGGAACTGGCCGGTGTTATAGGCGCCCTCATTGCGCTGCCGCTCGCCGCCCTCTATCCGACGATTGAGCGGTTGTGGCTGCGCCGGCAACTGGGAGAGGACACCGTCCGCGAGCACGAAGCGCTCGAACACGCGACGGAGTAGATCGAGCCGCGGCACAGATACGCAGAGCCCTGAAGCGCCGAGCGTACCACCTGAGCTACGCCTCGCCGACCATCACCGCAGGCGCCGCCGCAGTGGTGCGCTTCGCACACCGGCGGTACCACCACGACGTGAGGAGCGGCGTCAACATGGCGGTGACGATCACCGACGCGGTCACCTGCACGGTCGCTGCAGCCGCAATGGCTGCGTAGGTTGGATCGGCAAGGGCGACGGCTTGCGGCACTGCGGCGGAGTTGCCGGCCGTGCTCGATGCGGCTGCGCCGGCGACGCCACTGCCGCCAAGCAGCCGATCGGCCGCGATGCACACCATGCCCGTGATGCCGAGCGTGGCGACGCCGAGCACGACACCCGGAAGCCCCGCGCTCACGACGGCGCCGAGATTGATGGTCTGCCCCAGCGTGAACGCCATGAAGGGGACGATGATCGGTTCGTGCGAGCCGAAGAACTGCCGGATGTCATCATCCACGTTCCCGAGGACAGCGCCGACGACGATCGGCGCGATGACGCTGACCATCGTGAGCCACGGGATCACCGCGAGCCCTGCACCGACGAAGATCGCCATGGTGAGGAACGGGCCCGTCTCGAGGCTCTGAGGCACGTAGGTGCCTGCGTCATCCTTCGTGCCCATGACGCTGGTGAGCGCCAGGAACATCCCGCCGTTCGTGTCGCTCATCGCCACCATCACGGCGAGGGTCGAGATTCCGAGGACCGTCCCGCCGAAGAGGCGCTCCACCGCCAGCGCCAGCACGGTTGCCGTGCCGACTTTCGCGAGGAGCAGGCCGAAGCCGCGTACCATCATCCGGGGTGCGGCCCGCGTCGTCATCTTCGTGCCGACAGTGAAGAGGTACATGCCGAGGATCGTCGGGTAGCCGACGCCGGTCAGGGCCTGGGTGAAGCCCCCGATCTTCAGCAGGTCTGGCGCGAACGTGTTGAGCGCCATCCCGATGAACAGCGGCACGACCATCATCCCGCCCGGCACGCGATTCACGGTCCTCAGGATCCGCATGGCCGGCCAGAGTGTAAGTCGACTTCGCCCGCAACCGTCAAATGGCGATGAGCCTGGGTGCTATCGCTGCGTGGGGACAGATGCTGCGACGAAACCGTGGAAGCGGCGTATGCTAGCCGCCACACGCCGCTGGTCGCCTGGACTACCTCAGCATCCGTCCCGCCACGGCGTGATGAAGAGCGGCTGGGTGAACCGGACGATCGCGGCGAAGTGACACCACTGCAGGTCGCGAGGACGGTAGCGAGGAGACGAGTATGCGTGCGATGAGGATGATGATGGCAGCCGCGGCGGTCGTCACGATGACCGGCGGCGCGTTTGTGGCTGGTGCGGCGCACGCGCAGGGCGCGCGTCCGACGGTGTCTGATCCGGCGGGGCCGCTGCCGGATCCATCGCACATTCCGGTGACGCTCCCGAAGGACATCAAGTGGACCGGCCAGGAAGGCCGACAGCAGATGGGCGTGCTGTTCGGCGATCCGAACAAGCCCGGTCTCTACGGCGTGATCTACAAGTGGTACCCGGGGAACTTCTCGCAGCCGCACTTCCATGACCAGGAGCGGTATGCGTACGTCATCTCGGGCACCTGGTGGGTCTCGACGAGCAACGTCTACGACGAGAAGACCACCTATCCCGTGCACGCGGGGACCGTCGCCATCGACAAGGCGAACACCGTGCACTGGGACGGCGCGCGCCTTGGCGAAAAGGAGCCGGCAGTGCTCGTGCTGGTCGGGATGGGCCCGGTGAAGACCGTGCAGGTGGACGAGACTGGGAAGCCGAAGCCAGCGGCCCCTGCCCGCTAGAAGGCGCTGAAACCCGGCAGCAACGATCCTCTCGGTGAAAGGGATCGCGGTGGCTGCGATTTCCGGCGTGATCGCATGGGGCCTGCTCACGCTGGGTGGCATCGGCCTGGTCCTGATCGCGCGGACGTCGCTGAATGTCACGGGCGTCGACATGGCGTCAGTTCGGCACGATCAGGTATTTCGCGCCTGTCGACCGCTGCGCATAGGCAGCGATCACGTCCGGCTGCAGCGCCTCCGCCAGCGAGATCCTCCTGGCATAGCGACTTGCAAACGTCGTCTTCAGTTCCGACGCGACACGCTGGCGCAGTCGCTGCGTGTCTGCGGGCGCAAGCTGCTGCAGGAATGGCGTCAGCAGCCATCCTCCGACACTCCACGCGAACCCGATCGTCATGGAGAGTTCCAGCGGGCGACGATCGAGCAGCCCGTAGATGTACACCTGCTTGTGCGTGCCAGACCCGTACCTGTTGTACGTGCTCGCGGTGCGGGTCAGTGCCGCCTCCATCGCGGTGAGGATCTGGCCAGCGAGCATTCCACCGCCTGTTGCGTCGAATGCCAGCGTGGCCCCGGTCCGCGCAATGGCGTCGGTCAGGTCGGCCATGAACGCCGGTGCGCTGCTGTTGACGACATGCGTGGCGCCAAGGCCCTCCAGGAGAGCGACCTGCTCGGCTCGCCGAACGACGTTGACGAGCGCGATGCCGTCGGAGAGGCAGATGCGATTCAGCATCTGGCCAAGGTTCGATGCCGCCGCCGTGTGCACGAGCGCCGTGTGGTGCTCGCGCCGCATCGTCTCCACCATCGCAAGAGCGGTGAATGGGTTCACGAACCAGCCGGCGCCCTCTTCGGCCGTCGTCCCCTCGGGCAGCGGCAGGCACTGCGTGACCGCGACCGCGCGATGCTGGGCGAATGTCGCGCCGCCGACGACACCGACCGTCTGTCCGACGAGCGCCTGCGCTGCTGCTGAACGTCCGGCCGCGATGACGACCCCGGCCCCTTCGTTGCCGACGGGCATGGATTGATCGAGACGCGCGGCAAGCGCGGGAAGGGCCCGCTCTGGAACGCGCGCGCGGACCATCGGTCTATCGGCCGGGCCGGAGACGGCAATCGACTCCGGGTCCGCAGGGCCGAGCAGCAGCAGGAGGTCCGACGGGTTGATCGGCGCAGCCTCGATCCGGACGACCACTTCATCGTCGGCCGGGGTCGGAATCGGCACGTCCACGAGCGACAGTTCGAGTTCGCCGGTTCGACGGATTAGTGAGCGCAGCTGGAGCGACATCACGAGGCCTCTCGTGTCACCTTCATTGTTCATTGGCCGGCAGGCAGCGTCCGGCACCCTGGCGCCCCCGGCCGCAAGACAGGCAAGTGGACGACGCGACGGAAAGTGGGCACTATACGCCACAATCGGAGTGAGGGAGGGAACGTGACCGACGAGATCAACCGCCGAGCCGTCCTCACCGCAGTGGCCGCTGGCGCCATGGCGGCGTCGTGCGGGCCCAGGATCGGCAGCCCGCCCGTGCGGAGGCGGAAGGGCGTCCGCCACGATATGAAGGCAGGTAGTAGGACCGGCGCCATCCGGCGCACGTTGATCTGCTAGAGTGCTCCCACTCGCAGTCGCGCCTGCGAGCCCTGCTCCGGAGGGAGTAGCTCATGTGGAGAGTGCCCGTCGCGCTCGCCGGTCTGCTGATCCTGGGCACGGCAGCCGGCCCGGCATCGCAGCCGCTGGACGAGGAGCGACCGGCCGATGCTCGCCTGCGTGACGCCGTCGCACGCCGCGATCTCCGCGGGGTCCAGGAGTCGCTCGCGCAGGGTGCACGCCCCGCGTTCGCCGCCTCCACCTGTCGGGACCCGCTGCACACCGCCGCTGCAGGCGGTCCGGTCGCGATCCTCGACATGCTGCTTGCGGTGCCAGGCTCAGCCGCGGACATACTCGACGGAAACGGACGGACGCCGCTCCATGTCGCGGCTGCTTCGGGCAACGTCCCCGCGATCCAGTCACTCCTGCGCGCACGGGCGGATGTGAACGCGCGGACGCCGTCTCTCGCATCGACGTGCTCAGGACGCAGAGCTTCCGACGAGATCGGTGACACGCCGCTCCTCGCGGCCCTGCGGCAGCAACGTGTCAGTGCCGCCCGCGCCCTCGTCGACAGCGGAGCGGACGTGCAGCTGCCGAACGCGGCGAACGAGACGCCGCTTCTGCTGGCCGCCGCGCTGAACAACGATCCGCTCGTCGGGCTGCTCCTCGAGCATGGTGCCGACGTGCACCTGGCGTCGGTCAAGGGCGAGAGCCCTCTCTCGGCTGCGGCGGCCCACGGCAACCTCGAGATGGTCCGTATCATCCTTTCGCGAAGGCCTCTCCTCGACACGCCCAACGCGGTCCCGCTGCAGCGGGCCGCACGGAGCGGGAGCCTGCCGGTCGTGCGGGCGTTGGTCGACGCCGGCGCCGAAGCCTCTGGTGCCGTGCTCGCCCAGGCGGCGATGAGCGGCAAGCCGGAGGTCGTCTCCTACGTCGCGGAGCGCATCCCCTCACGCGAGCCATCGGCCAACAGTGCCGACAATGCACTCGCGCTGGTGGCCGTCCAGCGTGATGCGACCCCCGAGGCGATCAGGCTGCTGCGGCCCCTCGTGAGCACGATCGACAGCGAAGGCGAGTGCGGGCGAACGCCGCTCGTCAGCGCCGCGCGAATCGGCAACGCCGCCGTGGTCCAGGCGCTCCTCGACGCGGGTGCCGATCCCAACCGCGTCGAGCGGACCGACGACACCGCGTGCATCGGGACATCCGCGCTCATTGCGGCGGCGGCTCACCCGAACGTGCCGATGATCGACACCCTCCTTCGAGCGGGCGCACACGTGAATCGACGCGATGGGCTGGCCTGGAATGCGCGAGAGGTGCTCGATGCCGTCGCCGATCGCGGTGTCGCCGGCGTGTCGGCCGTGGAGCTCGCCGGCATCCGTCGCCGTCTGGAGGAGCAGTCCCGCAGGGAGGCTGCCGAACAGGTCCTCGATCCAGCGCAGCCGCGTGCGTCGAGTCAGCTGACCTTGCTCGCCATGGTCCGCGTCGCGCGGGCACACGGCGGGCAGTCGCCGAATGCCGCGCGATGGCAGCGTCTTCGCGAGACGGCCGCGACGCTCGCGAGCCGATGGAGAGCCGCCGCGGTCGGCGCGACCGTCCGTGAGGCAGGCACGACCGGCGTTCCAGCACTCTGGCCGGCCAACCAGGTGGAGTATAGGGCGAGTCTCGCGCAGGATCTCTCGCTCCTCGACTACGCGGATCGGGCCGAGGACCCCGGCGTCCTCGACGCCGTGACGGAGGACCTCGAGACCAAGTTGGCCGACTGCGCGGCAGCGGGAGCAGATGCCGCGGGTGAGGACATCTTCCTGGCGTTTCGCATCACGCCAGATCCACCCCGGACCGATTTCCGTCTCTTCTACAAGAGCCGCCTGCTCTTTGCGATCGATCGCGCGCGCCGGACCGAATCGCCGTACGCGCAGTCGCAGGGGCTCGGTCCCTCGTCGATCCGGGTTCCTCCCGGAACCTACTTCATGTTCGCGAAGTCCGACAGCACCGGTGCACGGACACCGTGCCTCCGCGTCATCGTCGGCCGGAATGCCAGCCGCGAGGTGACGTTCGCGCGCGGGTCGGCTACCGTCGGGAATGCATGCGCCGCTCCCTGAAAGACGCTGCAGTCGCTGCGGTGGCACGGAATCCGGGCGCCTCGTCAGCCGCGGTCCTCACGGTAGCGGCTATGGTGCTGGCGGCCCGCTACCCGCCGCCGCGCGGACTTCCGAACTCGCTCCCGCTCGACGCCGTGCTGGTCGTCTCGCTCGGTGCCATCGGGTTCGCCACGTGGATGCTGCCGTCGCGGCGGCCGCTGCCGCTGCTCGATCGACGCTGGCCTATGGTGGTGGCGATTTGTCTCGTCGTCGCGGCCGGGGCGGCCGTCACCTACGCCGTCGCCGTGAGCAGGAACAGCGTGTACTTCGCAGCGGACGGTCGCCGATATGCGATTGGCGCGCTGAGACCGGACGATCTGGCGACCGGCGAGCGCACGGCCTGCCTCCAGCTCCCCGCATCCGGCATCGTCGAATCAGAGGAGCAGCAGCTGATCGATTGCGCGCAGGGGGATGCCTCGCGCTTCTGGACTGCGGCGTCGGTCGTGCTCAACTGGGTCCTGTTCCACCTGCTGCATCTGCTCTGGCTTGGCGCGTTGCTGGTCCCCGCGGTACTGGCTTCCACGCGTGCCGTGCGTGCGACGGTACGTCCGGCCGTGCAGGTGTTCGACACGCAACCCGCGTCAACGGCGCCTCGAAAGGACGTCGACCTCGGCACTCACGTCTTCGACGTGGCGCTCTCGTATGCGGGCGAGGATGGCGACTACGTTGCGGCGGTCGCATCGGCCCTCGTGGCGCAGCTCGGCCCCAACCGTGTCTTCTTCGACCGATACTTCGCGGGACAGACCGCACGTCCAGCACTCGATCTGCTGCTGGACAGCCTGTATCGTCAGCGGTCCCGCCTCGTCGTGCTGTTCATCGGCGAGCACTACCAGCGGAAGAACTGGCCGTCGCTCGAGCTCCGCAGTGTGCGCGAGAAGATCCTGAGGCGGCAGTTCGACACGATCATGCTCGTCCGGATGGATGATGGCGTGGTCGATGGCATAGCCGAGGGAGATGGGTACGTCGATGCGCGCGCCCATGGACCCGACATCGTGGCCGGCTACATTGCCGAGCGTGCACGCGTCCTGCTCGCGAGAGCCGGTGAACCCGAGTGAACGATACCCATGACTGACATCACTCCGCTTCGTGACTTCGTCATCGCCACCACCGAACTGGTCGATCGCCTCGAAGGCGACGAGCAGGCGGTGCTCGACGCCATACGGCCCAGGCTCGCATCGCTGGTCACGACCGACGGCTGGCTGCCGGAGGAGCTGACACGACCGCACCCGCAGTACTACCAGCAGTACCTGCTCCACGCCGACCCCCGCGAACGATGGTCGATGGTCAGCTTCGTGTGGGGACCGGGACAGAAGACACCCATTCACGACCACCGTGTCTGGGGGCTCGTCGGGGTGCTGCAGGGGGCCGAACTCGGCGTGAGCTTCGAGCGGGATGCGGCCGGTCAGCTGCATCCCACAGGTGAGGAACGGATTGAGCGTGGTGGTGTCGTCGCTGTCTCGCCGCGCGTCGGTGACATCCATCAGGTCGCGAACGCCTACGACGATCGCGTGTCGATCTCCATTCACGTCTACGGCGGCAACATCGGCGCGGTCCGGCGCGCCGTCTACGATCCGATGACCGGAGGGGAGAAACCGTTCGTGTCGGGCTACTCGAACGCATTCGTCCCGAACCTGTGGGACCGTTCCGCTGCCGTCCGTGCAGCCGGATAGCAGCAGCGGCTGCGCTACTTCAGCTTCTGGAGGCCTTCGGGGTCAGGCCGGTAGATCACGTACTTGATGTCCGTCTCGAGCGAACTGAACCAGTGCGGCAGCTTGCCGGGAATGACGATGATGTCGCCGGGACCGACCTTGCGGCTGACGCCACCGTCGATGCCGGAACCACGCAGGTTCTGACGGCCCGTGTTCGGACTGGCACCTACCGCGCGCGGATCCTTGAGCGTCCCGCCAGTGACCAGCGTGCCCGTACCCTCGAGGATGTAGTAGATCTCGCTCACGCTGGTGTCGTGCACGTTGGCATCGCCAGGCATGGTCTTCGGGCGGAACACGCCGTAGACACCAACCTTGTAACCGCCGACATCAGTGACGCGAATGGGCAGGTCGCTGACCCGGTCCTTCGGGAGGTTGTCGATGAAGCTCTTCACGTCGGCGGCACTGACGTCGAGCGCGGGCGGTACCGCCTGCGCGACAGCGCATGTGGGGGCCAGAAGCAGGATCGTGGTGAGCAGGGCGCGATGCACGGGACCTCCGCGTGTGAGATGTACCGCGCGCAGTCTAACACCGCTCGAGGCGCCGCCGAGGCGTTGATGCTATCCTCCGCGCAGCCCACAACAGTTACGGAGCCTGGAGGCCCCAATGAGAGCCGCGCTCGCCGCAGCCGTCGTCAGCCTCGTCGCCGCATCCGCGTCCGCGCAGGGACCCGGCCGTGGCAGCCAGTCGCCCGGTCCGTCCATCACCGTGAATGGGCAGACATGGACCCAGCAGTCGCTCTTCCAGCGGAACATCGGTGGACCCGACGACATGACGACGGCGTTCCCGCCGCACCATGTGATCGGGAACATCTACTACGTTGGGACCAGGAGCCTGTCCGTGTACCTGGTCGTTACCCCGGCCGGCAACATCCTGATCAACAGCACCTTCGAACGGAACGTGCCGCTGATCCAGAAGTCGATCGAGCAGCTCGGGTTCACGTTCTCCGACACGAAGATCCTTCTCGGGAGCCACGCGCACGGCGATCACCAGGAAGGTGACGCGATGGTGAAGCAGCTCACCGGCGCGCAGGTGGTGGCGATGGCCGAGGACGTGCCAGCGCTCGGGGCGATGAAGCCTGGCGGAAAGCCGCACCCCATCGACAGGGTCGTGCACGACGGCGACACAGTTGCCCTCGGCGGTACCACGCTGACCGCACACCTCACGCCTGGTCACACGCGTGGCTGCACCACGTGGACGCTCACGGCGACCGAGGACGGCAGGACCTACGACGTCGTCATCATCGGCAGCCTGGGAACCAACCCGGGATTCCAGCTGGTGAACAACCCGCAGATTCCGAACCAGGCGGCCGAGTACGAGCGCGCCTTCAAGACGACGCGTGCGTTGAAGTGCGATGTGCCGCTCGGATCGCACCCGAGCATGTACGACCTCGAGAAGAAGTACCCGCGTATCGGCAAAGGGCCGAATCCCTTCGTCGATCCGGCTGGGTGCAAGGCGGAAATCGATACCGCCGAAGCGATGTTCCGCGCCGTGCTGGCGGAGCAGAAGAAGGCCGCAGGACTCAATTGACGGAGGATCGCGGCGAGAACGTAGGGTCGGCGTGGCAGACGGGTGGGAGAGAGGAGCGGCATCGGAGCCGCCCCTCCCGCCGAAGCTATGCGCCGGGGGCGCGGTATGCCGGAACCTTCTTCGCAGCCGCATCGACTTCCGACGCGGGAATCAGAGGCGTCGCGCTGATGTGCACCGCGCCCGACGCGTTCACCGCGAGGGACAAGGCCAGGGCATCGGACTGCTCGGGCACGTCGACGATGAGGTAGGCGTCCGCTTCACCGAATGAGTAGTAGAACGCCTCCATCGTGCCCCCGAGGCCCTGAATGAGGCTGCGTATCACCTCCGTCCGCGTCGTCCCACCGGCCTTGATCAACCCCTTCGCTCCGTCGGCTTCGTAACGAACCGTAATCAAGTACTTCGGCATGCCGCTCCTCCGATGTTCGGCCAGCCCGCCATGGGCCAGTCAACGGTGGCAAGCATACGCCTGTTGAGCTTCGGGGTCGGACACAGTTCTGCCGTGACAGGTCCTGCTCGGGTCCGGCGCGCCGGATTGCTTAGCCGCCGAGCGTATCGTCGGGCCTGGTGACGCTCTCGCCCGTCAGCATCTGCTGCTGTTCCGGCGTGTCGTTCACTCCGCGCAGTGCTGCCTTCTCCGTCGCTCGCTCGATGACCGCGGCCGCGTTGCGGAGCACGGTCAGGTCGTCCGCGTCGAGCGCGTCCTGACGGGTGGCTTCCTCGGACCACTCCTTCATCTGCGCTGCCAGGCGTGTCGCGTGGTTGAGCAGTTCCTGTGACGTCATGCCCCGGCGGCTGTGCAAGATTCGGGCGCAGGTCCGCAGTGCACAGAGCCGCCGGTCCGCTGTCGGTCACCAGCACGAGCTTGCCGCATGGCGGGCCGGCGCTGCCAGGACGTCGTCGGGTGATCCACGTGATAGCATCTCCGCCGCCATGAGCGTTCCGGTGTTGACGCCAGGGAGCGCGGTCGTGTTCGTCGCTGGTGCGACCGGCGCGATCGGATTTCCGCTCGTCGTCGCCCTCGTCGAGCGAGGGTGGCGCGTGGTCGGGACGACAAGGAAGCGCGAGGGAGCCGAGCGGCTGCGTGTGGTCGGCGTCATCCCAGAGGTCGTCGATGTCTACGACCGCGGCGCCCTCACCGCATGCGTGCGTCGTCACGACCCTGCCGTGGTGATTCACCAACTGACCGACCTGCCGTACGGCGTGCCGCGCGAGCAGATGGCCGAAGCCATCGAGCGGAACAACCGCATCCGGCTGATCGGGACACGCCACCTGCTCGACGCCGTAGGCGACACACCGTTGCGCCTCATCGTCCAGAGCATTGCCTTCATGTACGCCGATGGGCCGATTCCACACCGGGAAGACGACCCGCTGTCATCACCCGCGCTGGAATCGTTCGAGCGGATGGTGCTCGACAGCCCGCATGACTGCACGGTCCTCAGGTACGGCCGCTTCTACGGCGAGCGCACCGGCGTCGATCGCGTGAGCCTGCCGTGCAGGGTGAACGTCACGGCGGCTGTCCACGCGACCCTGCTCGCAATCGAACCGATGGCGCACCGCGTCTACAACGTTTGCGAGGATGCGGAGTACGCCGACCCGGGGCGGTTCGTCGCTGAGACCAGCTGGACCGCCGCGGCTCCGTGATGTGCGGCGGTACCTCGCCTGGCGGAGGAACTGGCAGTCAGCGACGTCAATCGCGCAACCGTGCGAAGATCACCCGGTTGCACGCATCCCATTTGCGGATGGAAGGAGAGAGAGCATGCGAACACTCGTGACACGGCACCTCTGGCAGGCAGCCGTCGTTCTGTTTCTCGGCGTGGCGGTCGCCTCCGCGCAGAATCCGCCTGCTGGCGCCCAGGGTGCCGCTGGTGCGCAGGCGGGCCGCGGTGGTCGTGGCGGTGGCGGCCTGGCCATGCTGACGGTTACGTCCACGTCCTTTGCCGACGGCGCAGAAATCCCGGCGAAGTACGCGGGCGCGCAGGGCGTATCCCCTCAGCTCAGCTGGACCGGGGCTCCAGCCGGCACCGCAAGCTACGTGCTGATCATGCATGACGTCGACGTCGCGATTCCCGCCGGGAACCTGCACAACGACATCACGCACTGGGTCGTCTGGAACATCCCGGGCAGCACGACGTCAATTCCCGAGGGCGGTCCCATCCCATCGGGAGCCGCGCAGGTCAGCATGCGCGGGCCGCAGTACATGGGCCCGGCGCCGCCTCCCGGTCACCCGTTCCATCACTACATCTTCCAGGTCTACGCGCTGAATGCCACGCTGGACGTTGCGGCAGGCGCGTCGCGTGCGGACGTGGAGAAGGCGATGGAAGGGAAGATCGTCGCGCGCGGGGCGTACGTGGGCCGCGCGAAGCCGGCGCAGTAGTCCCGCTCGGGCAGGTCACATCGCATGGAGGGGCAGCTCTGACACACCTCGGAGCTGCACCTTCAGAACCCCACCTTCAGAACCCCACCGACACGGACACGCCACCCTGAGAGGGCGTGATCTGCGGCGCAAGCGTCAACCCGCGCCGCCGCGCAGGCGCAGCGACAATCGGGCTCCTGTGGACATCGTAGCGAGTGCAAGTGATAGCATCGCGCGCTTGTGTTGCGGATGTGGTTGCACCGTTACAGCCACAGGGTTTCCATCAGGAGCACTTCATGGCCGTACGCATCGTCAGGCTCGGCACACCACGGGTCGCTGGAGAGGGGCTGCGCATAGGGACCGTTCGTCGCCCGCCCCGCGGTGTTCCGAAGGAGCGCTTCGCGGCTGACAACTGGTACGACGTCTGGTTCCCGAACCTGGCCCCCACCCCGGACACGATGAAGATCGCGCTGCACGGGACGACCGAGAGGGATTGGGAGATCTCGTGCGGAAGTACCGCGCGGAGATGGCGACGCCAGAGGCCAGGCACGATCTCGCGCTGCTCGCGGCGATGTCGCACCACACGAACTTCTCCGTCGGCTGCTACTGCGAGGACGAGTCGCATTGTCATCGATCACTGCTGCGGCAGTTGCTGATCGACAACGGTGCGCAGCTCGCGTGACATGACCGCGTGAGGCAAACAGTCGTGGCGGCGGCCCTTCAAGCCCGCCCGTCAGGTGAACAGTCGTAGCGGCGGGCCTTCAGGCCCGCCGGATGTTCGGCCGACCTGAAGGTCGGCCGCTACGATCGCACCTACGATAGCCCCTGCAATCGGCCGCTACGATCGGCCGCTACGAACGAGCGAGCGCGCGTCCTCCGCCATGACGCGATAATCGGTGTCATGCGTCGTCTGCCCACGAAGGAAGCACCCGGCAAGCACCCGCCCAAGAACTACATCACGCCCGGCGGCCTGCAGCGTCTCAAGGACGAGCTGAAGTTCCTGCTCACCCGCGAGCGGCCGGCCGTGACGGCCGTCGTCTCGTGGGCCGCGGGCAACGGCGACCGAAGCGAGAACGCCGACTATCAGTACGGCAAGCGGCGGCTGCGGCAGATCGACAGCCGTATTCGTTTCCTGACGAAACGGATCGACGCGGCACAGGTGGTGGACCCGGGAATCCCACGAAGAGGACCGGCAGCCACGCAGGTGTTCTTCGGTGCGACCGTGCGCTTCTCGACCGCCGCCGGCCACGAGCGCGAGGTCAGCATCGTCGGCATCGATGAGGTGGATCTCGACCGCAACCACATCAGCTGGATCTCGCCGCTCGCGAAGGCGCTGATGAAGGCGCGGGAGGGGGACTCGGTCGTGCTGCACGCACCCGGCGGCACCGAGCGGCTCGATGTGCTCGAGGTCCGTTACGAATCGATTGCGGTGAAGGTGTTCACGGAGCCGGCAGGCGCGGAGTCGACCGCGAAAGGTCCTCGTCCGGCGGGGTGAGGGGCGGTCGAGGGCGGCGGCGCTGCGCCACCACCCTCTCCGTCCTGCATCGTGTCGCGCGGACAGGTCCGCTTACATGCCGTCGCACGAGACGCGTGTGTTCCAGTCCACGAACGTGCCGCTCGGGTTGTCTCGCCAGGCCCACACGTGGAGTTCGTAGAATGCGGGCAGGCGATAGCGATTCGGCGCGCCGTTGAACTGAAACGTCTGCCCCTCCAGCACGGGCGGCCCGTCGTGCGTCGCATCCCACGCCGCCGCGGGCACGACGAACTCGACGCCGACCAGGCGTGCCACGCCGTTCTTGAACTCGTAGATGAGCGCTTCGGGACGGCTCGCATCGACCTCCCCGTCGACGAGCGCACCGTTCACGTAGTGGACGCCCATGGCGCCCTCCTGTGGACCGCTGACGCAGCCGAGGAACTGCGCGTAGCCGGCGTTGAGCGCCTGCTGCAGATCCCGGAACATCTCGGTGCCCTGACGAACCTGCCGCACGAGCGCCGGGTCCGCCGAGCCGCCATGTCCGTCGTGCTGTTTCGCCACGTCGACGCGAGGCTGCGCGAACGCGGGCGGCGTGAGCATGAGGCACGAGAGCGTGAGCACCGCTGACGCGATGCAGGTCGAGAGCGAAACGTTGATCGTCATCGTTGTGATCTCCTCTGCGTTGGCTGAAATAGGACCTGCGACTACCGACCGAGCGCCAGCCTGATGCGTGAGGCGTGGTGATAGCTGTGGCGCACCGCGTGGTCCTCGAGGACGAACTGGCAGGTCAGCGGGGCATTCGCATAGAGCGACACCGGCACTGCGGCAGCCAGCTGAGCATCTGTGAGCCCACGGATCGCATTGGCCGCCGCAGCCGCGTTCGACACCAACAACGCGATTGCCTCCGCCTTCGTGACCGTGGCATGCTCCGTCGCGTGTCGAGCGTTCATCGCGTGGATGTCGGCCATGGTGACGCCCACGATGGGCTGCCCGGCGGCGACCGACTGCGCCAGCTGGATTTCGACGGGATACACGCTGGCCACGTGGTGGATGACGACGCCGATGGTCCGGCCGTCGCCGGGAAGGGGCATCTGCCACTCCTGATCGGACAACTCACTGGCCAGCTGAATCAGCGCCCGTGCGCCCTCTTCGAGCCGGTCGGCCAATGCGGCCGATCGGATGCCGCGTGCGGTGAGCGTGGTCGTTTCGGTGACGGACATCATGTCGTGCTTCTCCTTCATCAAGCGGCCGCGGCACCATGCGCGCGGCACGGTGTAACGGTAGTCACCCGCTCGAGGACGAACCATGCGCGGAACACCGGGCTTCGTTGCAGAGTGTCCGGAGCAGGCGCGCGCATGACTGGTCGTCCGATGTGCATGACCGCGCGTCCGGAGGAGCGACGATGAACGGCGTCAAGACAGCCGATGTGCTGTCGGATGTGCTGGCGTCTGTACGGCTGACCGGCGCCGTGTACTTCGACTTCGACCTGAGTTCCCCGTGGGTGGCCGAGGCGCCAGCGTCATCCGAGGTTGGTCCGGTGGTGATGCCAGGGGCGCAGCGGGTCATCGAGTACCACCTGATCGCACGCGGCAACGCGTGGGGGCACGCGGTCGGCAGTCCGCCGGTGCGGCTGCAGGAAGGGGACCTGCTGATCTTCCCGCAGGGAGATCCTCACGTGATCGCGAGCGGGCCCGGCATGCGCGCCGTGCCCGACCTGCGGGTGTTCGAGCGGCCGGCGACGCCGCTGCCGATCGTCCACGAACTGGGCGGCGGGGGTTCGGAACGCACGCGGATCATCTGCGGGTTCCTCGGTTGCGACGAACGCCCATTCAACCCGCTGCTCGCCGCCCTGCCACGGATGATCCATCTGAGGGCGAGTACACCAGGACCGGCCAGCGGCTGGTTGGGCACGCTGCTGCAGATCGCCGCAGGTGAATGCAGCGCCGCCACCGCTGGCGCGGAGAACGTACTCGCGCGGTTGTCGGAGCTGATGTTCGTCGAAGCGGTGCGTCGCTATCTCGTGACGCTGCCGGAGGCCGAGCGTGGGTGGCTGGCGGGGCTGCGCGATCCGATCGTCGGGCGGGCACTCGCCGTGATGCACGCGTCTCCGTCGGAGGCATGGACGGTGGAGCGGCTTGCAAGAGCGGTCGGCACGTCGAGGTCGGTGCTCGCGGAACGCTTCACCGAGCTGGTCGGCCAGCCCCCGATGCAATACCTCTCGTTGTGGCGGATGCAGGTGGCGGCACGTCACCTCAAGGACGGCCACGCGGTCAATGCGGTCGCCGGCCTGGTGGGCTACGAGTCCGAGGCGGCGTTCAGCCGCGCATTCCGGAAGCTCGTGGGCAGCGCGCCCGCGCTGTGGAAGCGGGACGCCGCACTCGCATCGCGCCGGCTCTGAGCGGGTTGCGGCTTGCCACCCAGGCAGACCTGCCCGCCTCCCACCTCGCTGCTATGATGTCGCGACGCTGCGGCACTCATCGAGCAGCAACGGACGGCTATGGCGAAGGTCTATTCCAACCAGCTCACGGTACGCGTCTGGCGCAACATCAAGACCCTTGGCGGTCTACCCAGCAGCCACTTCGGCCACGCATCGCTGACGATGTCCGGCATGTTCCTCCCCGGCTCGCCAGAGGATGGGCGGAGACGGGTGCAAATCAGCTTCTGGCCCGCTGAGAGCGCCGGCATCGGCATGAGCGGCATCCGCAAGCAGGGTGGGCTCACGTCGGACTACTCGTACGAAGACAAGGTCAGTGAGATGAATCGCCTCACTGCGCTGCGGCTCGAGGTCGGGTACCGGGACGACAACGGCATTCCCGTGCCGAAGAGCTGGCGCACGCGGCTCGCGAACTACGGGAAGACGCCCCTCTCGACGCCGCGCGATGGCCAGCGTCGGCTCGGCTTCACCTCGGAGGGCACCGACTCGAACGACGAGAACGATCTGGGCTGGCCGCTCTGGTCCCAGAGCCCCGAGGTGAAGGTCCCCCTTCCCGGATTCATGGTGAAAGGCCGCCTGTGGGGACTCTCGATCCCTCGTATCAACCGCTGGTGGACCACGTTCAAGGCGCAGGCGCCGCAGTATCAGGCGCTCAGCAGGCAGAACTGCGCCGGCGTCGTGCTGATGGCGCTGAAGGAAGGCGGCGCGGAGGCCTTCGTCGCCGCGCCGAGCGTCCACGTGTACGCCGAACCGATGCAGGTCGAGCAGTACGCGAGGCTGCTCGAGATGCAGCTCGAGCGATACGAAACCTGGTCGGCGGACCTGGATACCCAGATCCGCAGCGCGCTTGCCGCAGGAACGATCACCCCGGCGATGCTGAGCGGCAGTGAGGACGGCCTCTGGACCGTCGAGAGGTGGAAGGGCCTGAGCTCCCTCGGGCCGCTGCAGCCTCGCAGTTCGGTGATCCGCGCGATTGACGACGCGCTGGTGCGGTATCACGCCGCGGAGTGGAAGGTCGGCTACCTCCAGAAGTACAAGGCGCTCTCCGACGTGTTCCTGAACGTCTGCATCCACCGGCAGCAGAAGCCGAAGAGTGAGCGCAGCGCGGCAGTCCTCGGGCTGGGGCTCCAGGTGCTCGCCTATCTGCGGGCGCCCGGTCCCTATCTGAGCTGATGCCGTTCTTCCGCACACTCCCCGGGAAGATCGCGGCGTACCTCACAGCCCTGATCATCGGCGCGTACTGGGTCTGCGTGGGCGGCCCGCGCAACTGGGCTGTTACGATCCCCGACGCCACTCACACGTACGGGATCCGCACTGCTCGCGGCGTCGACCTGTTCTTTCGTCCACCCATCGGCTGGATCATCGAGCACGGCCTGTGGGTGGTGATCGGCGCCGCCATGGTGACGCTGCTCGTCGAGATGGTTGCGCGCACCGTGGTGAAGACCACCGCGGTCGAATAGGAGCGGCAGACGATGACGCGTACATGGACCATCATCGGGGTCAGTGACGTACTCCGCAGCGTGAGGTGGTACCAGTCGCTGTTCGGACAGCCGGACACGCCTCCCGCGCACGACTACTTCGGCCAGATTCGCGACTCCGACGGGACGGTGCTGCTCTGCCTGCACGCGTGGGGCGCGCACGAGCACCCCTCGCTCACCAGCCCTGACCCGACGCCGGGCAACGGGCTGCTGCTCTTCTTCCGGGTGGATGATTACGCCGACGCGCTGCAGCGTGCCCGCGCCCTGGTTCCCGCCTTCGACGAAGAGCCGCACGAGAACCCGAACACGAGGACGAGGGAGTTCTCTGTGCGCGATCCCGATGGCTACTACGTCACCATCAGCGACGCCTCCGCATAGACGCGGGTCAGCCGACTGTGGCGTGCTTCGTCTTCGTGCACAACACGCAGCAGTGGAACCGAAAGTGAGCATCACATGAGCGATCAGATCCGCTTCGTCGACGGCGCCGCGTACGAGCGCTACATGGGCGTATGGAGCCGCACGGCAGGCGAGCGGTTCCTCGACTGGCTGGCGCCCCCGACCGGATGGCGATGGCTCGACGTGGGCTGCGGCAGCGGCGCGTTCACCGAGACAATCGTCGAGCGGTGCGCGCCACGCGCAGTCACAGGGATTGACCCCGCGGACGCCCAGCTCGTGTTCGCCCGCACGCGACCGTCGCTGCGCAGCGCGGACCTGCAGCCGGGCAATGCGATGGCGATTCCGTTCGGTGACGACGCGTTCGACGCGGCGGTGATGCCGCTCGTCATCTTCTTCGTGCCCGATCCGCCGGTGGCCGTCGCCGAGATGCGACGCGTGGTGCGCCCGGGCGGAGTCGTTGCTGCCTATGCGTGGGATCTGCCCGGCGAGGGATTTCCGTACCACGATCTGCACGATGCGATACGCGAGATCGGCATGGAGGCACCGCTGCCTCCGCACCCCGAAGCGTCGCGGCTCGACGTGATGCAGGCCCTGTGGACCGATGCAGGACTGCTGGAGGTCGAGACGTGCGTCATCGAGGTGCAGCGCACGTTCGAGAGCTTCGACGACTACTTCTCCACCGTGAAGGGGGGCGCGAGCGTGGCTGCGCAGATAGCGCAGATGTCGCCCGCGCAGCTGGAGCGCCTCGCTACGCTCCTGCGTGAGCGGCTGCCGGTCGACGCTGCCGGCCGCATCACCTGCAGCGGCGTGGCCAACGCGGCGAAGGGCAGGGTGCCGGCGCCGACGCCATGAGCCGGCCGGCGCGCCAGGCTGCGCGGCTCAGAAAGTCGCGAGCGTCCCGGTCCTCGCCGCCTTGACGATGTGGTCGGCGGCCCGGAAGGCCAGTGCCTGGATCGTCATCGTCGGGTGATTGCGTCCGCCGGTCACGAGCGTGCTGCCGTCGACGATGAAGAGGTTCGGCACGTCGTGCGCACGATGATGCCTGTTGACGACTGAGGTGCGTGGGTCGTTGCCCATCCGGCACGAGCCGCGGTTGTGCGCGCTCCCACGGGAATCGTTGACCGGACCCGCCCATACCTTCGTCGCACCCGCCGCCTGCAGCACCTCGAGCCCCTTCTGGCGGAAGAACTCCATGTTCTTGATGTCGTCCGGATGGCTTGTCGAGGTAATGCGCATGGCCGGCAGCCCCCAGGCATCCTTCACGTCGGGATCGAGGTCGACCCGGTTCGTCGCCAGCGGCAGCTGCGTCACGAACGACGTGATGGTCATCTTGTGGTTCGCTTCGTCGCGGAGTGCCTGCTTGTACGCAGCGCCCCATCGCGCCGTTCCAGGCGAGAGGCCGCGTAGAGCGTAGCTGATGGGCGTGTCGAATCCGCGCGCCGTCATGCGCCCGCCGCCGTAGAAGCCGCGCTTCGGATCGCTGGGCACGAAGTCGACGATCGCCGCACCGGTCACGACGCCCTTGTAGTCGTTGAGGGGGTGCTCGAACAGGCCGTTGGCGCTGACGGTGTTGCCGAGCATCAGATAACGACCGACGACGTCATTGCTGTTCGCGAGACCGTTTGGAAACCGCTGTGATCGTGAGAGCAGCAGCAGGCGCGCCGACTCGGTGCCGTTCGCGGACAGCACGACCGCCTTCGCGCGCTGCCTGACTTCGCGCCTCTGCGCGTCGAAGTACACGACGCCGGTGCACTTTCCTGCCGAATCGACCGTGATCTCGCGCACGTACGACCGCGCGCGGATCTCGCAGCGCCCCGTCTTCTCCGCAAGCGGCAGCATCGTCACGGCGGAACTGGAGCGGGCCTTCACGTGGCAGCCAAAGCCCGAACACATGCCGCAGTTCACGCAGGCGGACCGCCCCTGGTAGTCCTGTGAGATGACGGCGAGCGGCCCGCGCACGACGGTCAGCCCGAGCTTCGCTGCGCCAGCGTGCATCAGTGCGCCCGATGCCTTGAGCGGCACGGGTGGCACCGGGTAGTCCTTCGACATCGGGGCCACGAATGGGGAGTCGATGCGCATGCCCGAGATCCCCATTTCCCACTCGGCCCGCACGTAGTAGGGCTCCAGCTCGTCGTAGGTGATCGGCCAGTCCTGGAGTCCCGTGCCTGGCACGCCACCCGTTGCCGACGCCTCCGCGAACTCCCACGGTAGGTGGCGCCAGCTGCTGCCGCCGTACGTGACGGTTCCCCCACCAACCACGCAGCCATAGCTGTGCGACCCAGGCGCGGCCTTCTCCGCGTCATTGCGCCTG
Source organism: Acidobacteriota bacterium (assembly GCA_018268955.1). GTDB lineage: Bacteria > Acidobacteriota > Vicinamibacteria > Vicinamibacterales > CAVVIG01 > CAVVIG01. The sequence goes on from JAFDVO010000020.1 coordinate 22,323, forward strand.
AAGGTGTTCGGCTGCCGGACCGGATCGCTCATCAGCTGGTAGTCGAGGCCGCCGTGATCGTTCAGGTACTCGTCCTTCGTGTACTCGTGCTCCTTGCCGTACTTGCCCCACCCGCCCTGCTCGAGGACGACGACGCTGAAGCCGGCGGTGGAGAGTTGCTTGGCCATGATGCCGCCGCCCGCGCCCGATCCGATCACGACGAAGTCGACTTCCGTGGACGGTGAGTACTGGACCATCTCATGTCTCCCGTCTGCTCAACGGCTGGCAGAGTCTGGACGCGCGTCGTAGTAGCCGAACGGTGGTGCGTGACGGAGCGAGTCGTCGTAGTTCACCAGGGCCCACCCGACCTTGCCCGCATTGCCGCCGTGAACGGGGGCGGCGAAGAAGCCGGTGATGGTGTGCGTTCGCACGAGGTTGAAGAACGGACTCTTCTCGATCGCGGTGAGCACCGCGATCTGATCTGGTGCCGGTAGCGCGGAAAACGCGCCGGCAGAGGGATACATCTGGTGTGTCTGGCGTCCGAGCTCGGCGAGGCCGCGCGTGTAGTCGGTCTGCGCGTCCTTCTCGAATGTTGTGAGGATCCGGTCGATGAAGACGATGACGCGTGCTTCGCGTGCACCTGGGGTGGCGTCTGTCGGGATGATCTGCGCCGCCATCGCCTCGACGTCGGCAGCCTGCGCAGCGGTGAAGAACGCGAACGTGGGAGGGGCGCCCGACGGTGGCGATTGCCAGGCGAATGCAGCGGCCTCCTCGATACCGCCGTAGTTGGTGGCGGCCCATGCGGCGCCCGCGCCGGTCAACGCCTGAACGAGGAACTCGCGCCGTGACCGCTCGCGTCCACTCATGATGCGCCTTTCCGGCGGCTCAGCGCCGCACGCGACCATCGGAGTCTGCGGACGACCGGTGGTCTGACCGGCCGTTTGTACGACCGCGACCGGAAGAAGTCAACCACGGGACGAAGGGCGGGTGCGGCACCAGAAGTTGGTGACTTGGCGATTTGGCGATTTGGTGGGCAGATAGGGCGGGTAGGGCGGGTAGGGCTGGTGGGCTACAAGGAGTTCGCGACTTGGCGAGTTGGTGAGTGGTGAGGCGGGTAGGGCAGGTCGGGCTGGGTGTGTCCCGGCGATGCCAGCGGCAATCGCCGGGAGCACAGGTCGTGCGAGTGAGGTACTACTGGCGCGGAGCCGCGGGGGCGGCGGGCGCGTTGCCGCGTGCGGGTGGCGGCGGAGCGTTCGGGTCCACCTGGCCGAGTCCGATCAGCTCTCCCGAGGCGAGCACGTGGTCCTTCATGGCTGCGGTCAGCGCGGTGTAGGACGCGCCTGCGTCCGTGGGCAGCGTCGTGTCCAGCGCGAACACCTGGATGTGGTACCGATGCTTTGGACCCGCGGGCGTGCGCGGACCCATGTACGGCTGATTGGCGCCACGGATGTTCGGGCCCTGGTTCGCGCCGGCGGGCGGAGCCGACATCCCGGCATCCAGCTTTGTCCCAGTGATGTTGAACATCGTCCAGTGCAGGATGGCGTTGCCGCCGAACACCGCGTCGGTGTCCTGCATGATCACCACGTACGACTTCGTGCCCGCCGGCCCGGCGGTCCACTCGAGGCCGGGGAACGTGTTGCCGCGATACTGCGTGTTCTCGAAGGGGATGTCGCCCATCTGCTTGAAGGCGGGCGAGGTCACTGTCAGCTTCGCGGCGCCCTTGGCCGGGATGTTCGTGAGGGCGAGCTGCGCCAGGCCCGCTTCAGTGGCTGGCGGGGGCGCCTGGGCGAACGCCGGTGCGCCCGTCAGTACAGCGGCAGCGCCGAGCGCGAGGAGAGTGTGTCGAAACATTCAGAAGGCTCCTGTCTGCGAATGAGTGAGGACATCAAGAATACGTCAGCCGGCGGGGCTGAAGCCCCGCCCCTACGACTACCCTGATCGACGACCGCGGCTGAAGCCCCGCCGCCCCGACGACTACCCTGGTCGACGACCGCGGCTGCAGCGCCGCCCCTACGACTACCCTGTTCGACGACCGCGGCTGCACCCCCCCCCCTACGAC
>JAFDVO010000021.1 GCA_018268955.1 Acidobacteriota bacterium
AGCGATTAGCGATTAGCGATTAGCAATTCTCGTAGGTGTCTGAATGGAACGACTGTATCGAGTGTCGGGCGGCGGCGAGGTGTTCTACGCCGTCGAGCAGGGCGGCGTGTTACGCCGTGCGCTGCCGAAGGGCCGCAGCATCTTCGACGGCTACACCACGGGCACTGAGGTCGAGGGTGGGCTGGCCGCAGTGACCGTGCACGCGCCGGTGCTGCCGAGCAAGATGATCTGCGTCGGCCTCAACTACAAGGACCACGCGGCCGAGATGAAGAAGGCGATTCCGCCGGAGCCGCTGCTGTTCTCGAAGCCGCCCTCGTCGGTGCTGGATCCCGGCGCCCCAATCCTGATCCCGCCTGGTATCGGCGCCGTGCACTACGAGTCGGAGCTGGCGCTGGTGATTGGCCGACGGGCGCACCGCGTGAAGGCGGCGAACGCCTGGGACTACATCCTTGGTGTCACCTGCCTCAACGACGTGACCGCGCGCGACATCCAGAACAAGGAAACCCAGTACACGCGCGCCAAGGGGTTCGACACCTTCGCGCCGTTCGGCCCGTGCATCGAGATCGGCGGCACGCGCGGGCCGCGGACGGTCGAGGGGTTCGTGAACGGCGAGCGCCGTCAGCACGGCAGCACGAGCAACCTGATATTCCCGATCGAGTATCTGGTCGAGTACATCACCTTCGTGATGACGCTCGAGCCAGGCGACATCATCTCCACCGGCACGCCGTCCGGCGTCGGCCCGATTGTTCCAGGGGATGTCGTGAGCGTGCGGGTGGAAGGCGTCGGCGAGCTGAGCAATCCGGTTCGGGGGGAATCGGAACGACGCTAACGCGAAATGCTGATTGCTAATCCGAGATTCGCGATTGGCCCTAGTCGATTCGCGATTAGCGATGAGCGTTTAGCATTTATCAGCGGTCTTCTGAGAGAGGCATTCGAATGAAGCTTTTCATCGACAGCGGCAACATCAAGGACATCGAGACGCTCTGCGCGCTTGGCATCATCGACGGGGTGACGACCAACCCGTCGCTGCTCGCCAAGGAGCCGGGCGACTACAAGGAGAACCTCAAGAAGATCTGCGCCATCGTGAAGGGGCCGGTCAGCGGCGAGGTGATCTCCACCGAGTACGAGGGGATGCTGCAGGAAGGGCGCGAGATCGCGAAGCTCGACGAGCACATGGTCGTGAAGCTGCCGCTGACGCGCAACGGCATCCACGCCTGCAAGACGCTGTCGAACGACGGGATTCGCGTGAACGTGACGCTCGTGTTCTCGGCGGCCCAGGCGCTCCTCGCGGCGAAGGCGGGCGCCACCTTCGTCAGCCCGTTCGTCGGCCGGCTCGACGACATCGGCCAGACCGGCATGGACCTGATCGGCGAGATCGTCCAGATCTACGACAACTACGACTTCGAGACCGAAGTGCTCGTCGCCAGCTGCCGCAACCCGATTCACATCGTCGATGCGGCGAAGATGGGCGCCGATATCTGCACGTGCCCGGCGGTGGTGATCGATCAGCTGTTCAACCACCCGCTCACGAACATCGGCCTCGACAAGTTCCTCAAGGACTGGGAGAAGGCGTACCCTTCAGGGAAGTAGCGGTCGTGCGCCGTTCGCGGCCACCCGCGAACGGCGGCATCGCACCGCGCAACACTAGGCGAACGTGACGCGAGTAGACACGATGGACCCGAACGCAGTCCTGCAGGACCTGGAACGCGGCGCCGAACTCGGCGGCGGTGAGGAGCGGATCCGCCGTCAGCACGAGGCGGGGAAGCTGACCGCCCGCGAGCGGATCGAGCTGCTCTTCGACCCGAACACGTTCGAGGAGGTCGACAAGCTCGTCACCCACCGGTGCCTGGACTTCGGCATGGCCGACCAGAAGATCCCGGGCGACGGCGTCGTGGCTGGTCACGGGCTCGTCGACGGTCGGCAGGTCTTCGCGTTCGCGCAGGACTTCACCGTGTTCGGCGGGTCGCTGTCCGAGACGAACGCCGCGAAGATCGTGAAGGTGATGGACCTCGCGATGCGGCTCGGCTCGCCCATCGTCGGGCTCAACGACTCCGGCGGCGCGCGCATCCAGGAAGGGGTCGTCTCGCTCGGTGGGTACGCCGACATCTTCCTCCGCAACACGCTCGCGTCAGGCGTCGTGCCGCAGATCTCCGCGATCATGGGACCGTGCGCCGGGGGGGCCGTCTACTCGCCGGCGATCACCGACTTCACCGTGATGGTGAAGAACACCAGCTACATGTTCGTGACCGGCCCGGACGTCATCAAGACGGTGACGCACGAGGATGTCACGAAGGAGCAGCTCGGTGGTGCGATGACGCACAACGCGACGAGCGGCGTCGCGCATTTCGCCGCCGAGGACGATCGCGAGTGCATCGCCCTCGTGCGGGAGCTGCTCTCCTTCCTGCCGTCGAACAACATCGACGACGCGCCACGACTGGCACCTGCGGACGATCCGGATCGCGCGGTCGAGGAACTCGAGCGCATCGTCCCCACGTCACCGAACCAGCCGTACGACATCCTCGACGTCATTCACGCGGTGGCAGACGATGGGTACTTCCTCGAGGTGCACCAGCACTACGCGCGCAATATCGTCGTCGGCTTCGCGCGGATCGATGGGCGTTCGGTCGGCATCGTGGCGAACCAGCCGGCGGTGCTGGCCGGAACGCTCGACATCGACGCGTCGGTGAAGGGCGCACGGTTCGTGCGGTTCTGCGACGCCTTCAACATCCCGCTCGTCACGTTCGAGGACGTGCCGGGATTCCTGCCGGGCACGGTGCAGGAGTACGGCGGCATCATCCGCCACGGGGCGAAGCTGCTGTATGCATTCGCCGAGGCCACGGTGCCGAAGGTGACGGTCATCACCCGCAAGGCGTACGGCGGCGCGTACTGCGTGATGGCGAGCAAGCACATCCGGACCGACTTCAACTACGCGTGGCCGACCGCGGAACTCGCCGTCATGGGTCCCGAAGGGGCGGTGAACATCCTCTACAAGCGCGAGCTGGATGCGGCGGCGGACGCGATTGCGGCGCGGGCGCAGAAGGTGTCGGAGTTCCGGGAGAAGTTCGCGAACCCGTATATCGCGGCGTCCCGCGGCTTCATCGACGAGGTGATCCACCCGCGAGACACGCGGCGCAAGCTCATCGCCGCGCTCCGGAACCTCGAGAACAAGCGCGACCGGAACCCGCCGAAGAAGCACGGGAACATCCCGCTCTGAACGGCTGCAATTCGGAACGCAGAATTCAGAATGCAGAAGTCAGAATGCGGAATGCGGAGTCCAGCAGCCTCAACGAGCTGACCGGATCCATGCGGCCCTTTCTTCGAATAGTCACAGGAAACGGCCCTTCTGCAACGTTCACGGCAGGATGCTCGACGGGCGTCTCACACATCACCTTGACGGTTGTCGAGCGCTATCTGACGGCCGACGGGAGCGGGTTGCCGATTCAGGCAGAGCACCGTGTCATCGCCGCAACTTCGGTCGCGGTGCACGATGAGGTCGGTGAAGTGGGTGACATGGCCGTCGACTTCCTGCGATTGTTCTCGGACTCGAACGTCCCTGCCGCCACCGCCGTGCACAACTTCAAGGCGGGGTGCGGAGCGAACGGCACGGGCAAGCAGGACGAGCAGGCGCAGATCGAGGAGAATCGCCGCAACTACACCATCCTGCCTGACTGGTTTGTTGGCCCGGCGCGCGTCACCGTGGCGTTCGGCGGCACGACTCCGTTTCGCGCACGCCGCGGCGACGCCTGGGCCGCTGTCGACGTGCGGTGGCACTCGCAGTGCCGGGTCCAGGACCCATCCATCGGCTGCCCCAGGGTCGGAAGTGAAGTGACCACGTCCGGCATCGACTGGATGACCGCGACGTTCGACGGGACGTCGAACCGATGGTGGCTGTGCGACAGCGACTACCAAGGTCTCGGGGGAACACTGCGTGGCTTCTTGAAGTGAGGCGCCATCGCGCACGTTGGCCCGTCCCGCCAGCGCCATCTTCCCGAGCCTCCACCTATAATGACGACGTGCGCGGGGGCTCGTTTGATGAAACGGCGTTCTTCTCGGCGATCAGCGCGAGCGGCGCACGAGCCCTCCTGATCGGGCGGCGCGCGCTCGTGTTGATGGGCCTTCCGCTGCTGACCGCAGACTACGATTTCTGGATCGCCGTGGACGACATCGAGTGCTTCAACCGTGCGCTCGAGCCCTTTGACCTGATACCGACCATCTCTCCCGAGCAGGCACGACAACGCGGACGTTACGTGCTGCAGAACGACGAGCACATCGACGTGATCGTGGCGCGTGCTCTTCCTCTGCCGACAGGTGAGTCCATCGTGTTCGACCACATCTGGACGCGAAGGCAGGCTGTTTCCGTTGCGCCGGACGCAGTAGTCGCCATACCGTCCCTTGATGATCTCGTCGCGACGAAGCGCGTCGGGAACCGTCCAAAGGACGTTGAGGACATCCGCCAGCTTCAGGTCCTCAAGGGGAGCCGTGCCGGCAGTGACTGACGATCTTGTTGAGCTGATTCGTGCCGACGCAGAGCGGCAGCTCTCGCCGGAGGAAGCCGAGGCGTGGCTCTCCGCACCCGTCAGCGACGAGGAGCGGGCGCACGTGCTGGAACTCGTGGACTGGTTCACGCGTCGGTATCCCACTCCCCTGGAGCGGCTGCAGTACGTCAGGCGTGCGACCGCGCGCTGGCGCGCCAGCGTGTCCAGCCGCTCGTAGCCGGAAGCCTCCGCTCCCGCCAGAAGCCGACCCGCCCGAAGCCCGTAGCCCGCACCCAGAGCCCGAAGCCCATCGCCCGAAGCCCAGAGCCCGGAGTCTGTCGCTCGGACGCTGGCTCCCCGCAGCCGGAAGCCCGTGCTGTTACAATACTTAGCTGTCCCAAGCACCGGCTAGCCCTTGCGAAAAGTCCTGATCGCCAACCGCGGCGAGATTGCCGTCCGGATCATCCGTGCCTGTCGAGAAATGGATCTCTCGCCGGTCGCGGTCTACTCGGAGTGCGACCGCAGCGCGCTGCACGTCCGCTTCGCGGATGAGGCCTACTTCATCGGCCCGAGCGCGCCGCGTGAGAGCTACCTGCGGATCGATCGCATCATCGACGTCGCGAAACGCTGCGGCGCCGACGCCGTGCATCCGGGCTATGGGTTCCTTGCCGAGAACGAGGACTTCGCCGCTGCGTGCCGTGATGCGGGCCTGACCTTCATCGGCCCTTCACCGGAAGCGGTCGCCCTCATGGGCAGCAAGACCGCCGCGCGCGAGGTGGCGGTGCGCGCGGGCGTGCCGGTCGTTCCCGGGACGCCCGACCCGCTGCCGGCCGACATCGCCGACGAGGCGATCCTGCGCACGGCGGACGCCATCGGCTATCCGCTGCTGGTGAAGGCGGTCGCCGGTGGCGGCGGCAAGGGCATGCGCACGGTCACCAGCGCGGCGGACCTGCTCGCCGCCGTGCACGCGGCGCGTTCTGAGGCGGGCACCGCCTTCGGCGACCCGGCCGTCTTCCTCGAGCGCCGCATCGATCAGCCGCGCCACATCGAGGTCCAGCTCCTCGCCGACCACCACGGCACGGTGCTCCCGTTCGTCGAGCGCGAGTGCTCCATCCAGCGGCGCCATCAGAAGGTGGTCGAGGAAACGCCGTCCCTCGCGGTCACTCCCGATCTGCGGTGGCGGATCACGTCTGCGGCCGCTGCCGTGGCGCGCGCGGCTGGATACACGAACGCCGGCACGATCGAGTTCCTCCTGGACCGCAGCGGGCAGTTCTACTTCCTCGAGATGAACACGCGCCTGCAGGTGGAGCACCCGGTCACCGAGATGGTGACCGGCGTGGACCTGGTGCGCTGGCAGATCCGCATTGCGCGTGGCGAGCGGTTGACGATCGATCCGGAGCAGGCGCTCACGCCGAAAGGGCACGCCATCGAGTGCCGCATCTACGCCGAGGATCCGGACAACAACTTCCTGCCGTCGCCCGGACGCATCCAGCACCTGCGCGTCCCGAATGGCCCAGGGATCCGTGACGACAGCGGAGCCACGGCCGGGCTCGACGTGCCGATCTTCTACGACCCGATGATCTCGAAGCTGATCGCCTGGGCGGAGGATCGGCCGGCGGCGATCGCCCGCATGAAGCGCGCGCTGGGCGAGTACGTGGTGACCGGCATCAAGACGACCGTGCCGTTCTTCACGTGGCTGCTGCACCAGCCGGAGTTCGGCACCGGGGAGTTCCACACGACGTACCTCGACGAGATCCTGAAGGCGCGTCAGGGCCGTCCCTTCGTCGAGGCGGACGCCTCATCCGAAGCCATTGCGGCCGTTGCCGGCGCGCTGCAGATCGTGCTCGCGCCGCGCGGTTCAGGGCCGACCGCCTTCGCCGGCAGCTCCGCCACGACGCCCGTGCCCGCGTCGCCGACGCACTGGAAGTCGCGCGCACGCCAGGAAGGGCTGCGCTGACGTGCAGTACGATATCGAGGTCAACGGCCGGCGGCACCAGGTCACGGTCACCCAGCGCGACGGCCGCTACGTCGTGTCGCACGAGAACCGGACGTGGGTCGTCGATGCCGCGTCGGTGTCCGGGCACACGCTGTCGCTCCTCGTGGAGAACGGCAGTCCGGTCGTCCTGAGCCACGAAGTGTCGATCGCTGCGGACCCCGTGACCGGAAGCCATGTGTTCGGCATCGGCCATGTACCGGTGCCGGTCGCGCTGAACACGCGGCGGCGCTTCGGCCGGAAGGACGAGGCCGCCAGCGGCGGCGCCGGTCCGCAGAAGATTGTTGCGCCCATGCCCGGCAAGGTCGTGCGCATCGTCCGCAAGCCGGGCGATCTGGTCGCGCATCGCCAGCCGGTCGTCGTGATCGAAGCCATGAAGATGGAAAACGAGCTCCGCGCGTCGCGGGACGGCGTCGTGGCCGAGGTGCTCGTGCAGGAAGGGCAGTCGGTCGAGGCAGGCGCGCTCCTCGCAATCATCTCCCCCGCGTAAGCTCGTGCCACTGTTCTCCCGGCAGCGCGCGCTCAGGATCCTTCGGTACGTCGCCATCGGGCTGGCGAGCACCGTCACCATCCTCGCGGTCGCCATCTTCGTCACCCTGCGCATCGACCTGGGGCCGTCCATCCGCGCCCTTGCCGAGCGGCAGGGCTCCAACGCGCTCAAGCGGCCGATTCACATCGGCGGACTTTCCATTCGCGTCGCCCGCGGCCGTTTCGAGGTGGACGACTTCACCATCGAGGGGCTCAGGCCCACGGACCGTCCGTTCTTCACGTCGAAGAAGCTGACGATCGCGATGGACTGGGGCCGCCTGCTCCAACGGACGCCGGAGATCATCGTTGCCGACGTCGAGCTGACCGACTGGCAGATGCTGGTCGAGAAGTGGCCCGACGAGGACAGCTTCCTCCGCATCAAGCGGAACAACGACGGCCGTCCGCCGGGGCCACGCCGGTTCACGACGACCGTGAAGAACGTGCACGCGTATCGCGGGCAGTTCGCATACGAGGACCATGAGGCGCCGTGGAGCATCCTCGCGCCGAACATCGACATCACCGTGGACAACAGCCGCGGCTACAACGGGGTGGCGGCGTTCCACGGTGGCCTCGTCAGCATCCAGGACTACGTCCCGATGTGGGCCGACTTCAACGCCCACTTCTTCATCGACGGGACCAAGCTGCACCTCGACCGCATCGACATGCAGACCGACGGTGCGGTCAGCCACGCGGTCGGCGACCTGGACTTCGACAACTGGCCTGAGATGACCTACCAGGTCTCCTCGCGCGTGCAGTTCCAGCGCATGCGGGAGATCTTCTTCAAGGACGAACCGTGGCAGCTCGATGGCGCCGGCAACTTCGCCGGTACGTTCCACCTGTACAAGGGTGGTCACGACCTGTATGGGGATTTCGACTCCGAGGTTGCAGGCCTCTACGACTACCGCTTCCCAGGCCTCTACGGCGCCCTTCATTGGAATCGCAAGTTCTTCATGGTGACCAACGCGGGGTCGCGCTTCTCCGGCGGCAACGCGAACTTCTCCTTCGGCATCGCCCCGCTCGGCGCGCCTGAGAAGCCGACCGGCCGCTTCGAGGCCTGGTACCACAACGTCGACGTCGCCGAGCTGACCGATTTCTACCGCCTGAAGGGCGTGCGATTCGCTGGTCGCGCAACCGGCCATAACCTGCTCGAGTGGCCGATGGGTCGCTTCTCGGACCACCGGGGCGGCGGCGAGGTGACGCTGACGCCACCCGCGGGCACGACGATGATGACGGCGTCGCTCGAGGCCGCACGCGCAGCGGACCCGGATCACTCGCGTCACGAGTGGGGGCCGTTCCTCCCGGTGCCCCTGCCGTCGCACATCCCGGCGGCGGGGCAGGTGCAATACACATACGGCCCAGACACGGTCGAGTTGACGGGCGGCGAGTTCGCGACCGAGAAGACCCACGTCACGTTCGACGGCCGCACTGCGTGGGGTGACCAGTCGAACCTGCGCTTCCACGTGAGCAGCGCCGACTGGCAGGAGAGCGATCAGGTCCTCGCGGGCATCCTCACGGACTTCGGGTCGCGCACCGGCCCGGTGGCGTTCGGCGGCCGCGGCGAGTTCGACGGCGGCATGACCGGTCCGTTCCGGAGCCCGCGGGTCGAAGGGCTCTTCAGCGGCGAGGACATGCGCGCGTGGGGCACGCTCTGGGGCGACGGCTCGGCCCACATCGTCGTCCAGAACAGCTACGTGACGGTGACCGACGGCCTGATCAGGAAGGGCGATTCCGAGATCCGCGCCGAGGGGCTCTACTCGCTCGGGTATCCGCGTGATGACAAGGGCGAGGAGATCAACGCACGCTTCCGCGTCGTCGGGCGCGACCTCGACAGCCTGCGCCACGCGTTCGAACTCGATGACTGGCCGGTGTCCGGACGCCTGAGCGGCGAGTTCCACCTGACTGGCAACTACGAGACGCCGATCGGCTTCGGTGCCATGACGGTGGAGGACGGCGTGGCGTACGACGAGCCGTTCCAGCGGGCGAGCGCGTCGCTGCGGTTCGACGGCCGCGGCGTGCGCCTCGACGGCATCAACATGGCCAAGGCGACCGGCACCGTGACTGGCGCCGCCTATGTGGGCTGGGATGGTACCTACTCGTTCAACGCGGACGGCCGACGCATTCCCGCTGAGCGGGTGAGCCTGATGGCGTACGAGAAGGTGCAGCCCTCGGGTCTGCTCGAGTTCACCGCGGCGGGAAGCAGCACCTTCGAGAACCCGCGCTACGACGTCCGCTTCCGGATCAACAACTTCGCTGTTGCCCAGGAGCCTGTCGGCCTGGTGACCGGCACGCTGGGCCTGCGCGGCAACGAGGTGATTGGGGAAGCGGAAGCGAACTCGGACAAGCTCGCGCTCACCACCACCGGGCGGATCTCGCTCGAGCGGGGCTATGACGCCGACCTGACGTTCCGCTTCCACGACACGCCGCTGGACCCGTACGTGCGGCTGTTCACGCCGACGCTCTCGGACCAGACCCGTGCGATTGCCAGCGGCACGATCCGCATGGGCGGCCTGCTCGCCAACCCCTACCAGCTCACTGTCGAAGCGACAGTGGATCGCCTGGAGATGACGCTGTTCGACTACGGCGTCCGCATCCCGCGTCCCATTCGCCTGACGATGCAGAACGAGGTGGTGCGGGTGGAGGATTTCCAGCTCGTTGGCGATCAGACGCAGCTCTCCATCGGCGGGTCGGTCTCGCTCGGTGACGAGCGCGTCGCGCTGCGTGCGAATGGCGATGCCAACCTCGGCATCCTGCAGGGGTTCATGAAGGACGTGCGTGGTTCCGGACGGGCCACGCTGACCGCCGCCATCGACGGCCCGATGTACGAACCGAACTTCAGCGGCAGCGCGGTGATCACCGATGGTCGCGTCCGGCACTTCTCGTTGCCGAACTCGCTCGACGGAATCAACGGCGCCATCCGGTTCGACTCGCGTGGCATCCGGCTCGATGACATCACGGCGACGATGGGCGGGGGACGCGTGCAGTTCGGCGGCCGTGTGGCGCTCGACGGGTACCTGCCGGGTGACCTGAACGTCACCGTGCGCGGGGAAGACATGCACCTGCGCTACCCCGAAGGGATCCGCTCCACGGTCGATGCGGACCTGTCGCTGCGCGGCAACGTGCAGGCGCCGACGCTCGGCGGGACGGTGCGCGTGAAGCAGGCGACCTGGACGCGTCGGCTCGACACGAGCGGAGGGCTGCTGGAGTTCGGCTCCGGACGGTCGGGTGTGGAAACGGCGCCGACCCCGGCCACCTCCGCGATTCCGCTGCGCTTCGATCTCGAGGTCGTGGTGCCGTCGAGCCTGCGGGTCGAGAACAACCTCGCGCGGCTCGTCGCGAGCGCCGACCTCCAGCTGCGCGGCACGTACGAGCGTCCCGTGCTCTTCGGCCGCGCGGAGGTCGACCGCGGCGAGGTGACCTTCGAGGGGCGGCGCTATCTGGTGACGCGCGGCAACATCGATTTCACGAATCCGTCGCGCATCGAGCCGTTCTTCGACGTCGAGGCGCAGACCCGGGTGCGCGTGCCGGGCCAGACCTACCAGGTGATCGTGCGTGCGGTCGGGACGCTCGACCGTCTGCAGCCGGAACTCAGCTCGGACCCGCCGCTGCCGGCTGGCGACGTGCTCGCGCTCCTGTTCAGCGACGTGCGCCGGACCACGGGCGCAGGTGACGCGGAACTGCGAGCGCTGCAGAACCCGAACGAGCGCCAGCGGGACATCCTCACCACGCGAGCGACGGCGCTGCTGGCCAACCCGGTCTCCTCCGAGGTCGGCCGTGTCGTCGAGCAGACGTTCGGCGTCGACACCTTCCAGGTGACCCCGTCGCTGATCGATCCCTACAACCAGTCGACCGGGCGCGTGAACCCGTCGGCCCGCGTCACCATCGGCAAGCGGATCTCGGACCGCGTGTACCTCACGTTCTCCCGAAGCCTGAGCAGCTCGATCAACGATCAGATCCTCCTGCTCGAGTACGACGAGAGCGACCGCTTCTCCTGGATCCTGTCGCGCAACGAGGACTCGACCTACGCCATCGAGGTCCGCGTGAGGCACGCCTTCTGATGCGGCTGCGCCACATCGTCGCGGTCGTTGGCTGCGCCGCGCTTCTTCTCGCTCGCACGGCGTCGGCCGACGTGGCCGACTATCTGGGTAAGCCGGTCGTGTCGGTCACCCTGCAGTCCGAGGGGCGACCCGTGAATGACACCCGCATCGCGGGGCTCGTCGCGACAGGACGGGGACGTGCGCTCTCGATGCGCGAGGTGCGCGAGTCGATCATCCACCTCTTCAGCCTGGGGATTTACGAGGACGTGCAGGTCCGCGCGGCTGCTTCCGGAGCCGGCGTCGCCCTCGTCTTCGAACTCGTGCCCCTGCACCCGGTGCAGTCGATGGCATTCACCGGCACCGATCAGCCGGGGGTCGACGAGGACACGCTCAGGCAGGCGTTGACGGACCGATTCGGACGGTCGCCACGCGCGGCGCGTGCGCGGGACATGGCGCAGGCGATTGCGGAGGTGCTGCGCGACGACGGGTACCTGCGCGCGACGGTGACGCCGAGGGTCGAGGTCCACCACGATCCGGATCGCACGTCGCTGACCTTCTCGATCGAGGCGGGACCCCGGGCTCGTCTCGGCACGATCGGCGTCGAGGGCAGTGCCGGCATGAGCGACGCGGCGCTCCTGTCCGAGCTGGAGATCGCGACGGGGCAGCCGTGGGAACGCAGCCGGCTGATGTCGCGCATCGAGCGGGTGCTGACCGCCGAGCGTCGCAAGGGGTACTACGAAGCGCGGCTGGCGGCGACCCCGACGTTCTCGGACGATGGGCGGACCGTGGCCTTGCGGCTCACCGCCTTCCAGGGGCCGAAGGTTCGCGTCGTGTTCCAGGGCGATCCGGTGCCGAACGACCGTCGTGACGAACTGGTTCCGATCGCGCGTGAAGGCTCCGCCGATGAGGACCTGCTCGAGGATTCGAGCAACCGCATCGAGGAGTTCTTTCGCACGCAGGGCTACCGCGATGCTGCGGCGCCGCACACCCGCGAGCAGCGTGAGGGCGAGCTGGTCGTGACCTTCGCCGTGAAGAAGGGACCGCAGTACCGGGTCTCCGCGCTCGAGATTGCCGGCAACAGCGCGCTCTCGACAGCGCAGCTGACAGGCGTGCTGCGCGTGCGGGCAGGCCAGCCGTTTTCATCGGCGTCGCTCGATGCTGACCTCGTGCAGATCGAGGAGGCGTACCGGCGGCTCGGCTACGCTGGCGTGCGGGCGGACGCGACGACCGCCCCGGGCGCTGCGCAGGGCGATCAGGTGCCGGTGACGATCCGCATCGAGGTGCTCGAGAACGCGCAGACGATCGTCAACTCGATGCGCATCGAGGGCAATGCCGCGGTCGACGCGGAGACGCTGCTGGCAGGCCTGGCGCTGTCACCTGGCCAGCCGTTTTCGGTGGCGCGGCTCGCTGCGGACCGCGATGCCATCGAGCTCAAGTACGCGAACCTCGGCTACCAGAGTGCGACCGTGGACTCGCGCCCGGGCCTGAGCAGCGACAGCCGTCGCGCTGATGTCGTGTTCACGGTGCGCGAGGGTCCTCGCGTCTTCGTCGACCACGTCCTGATCGTCGGCAACACGCGCACGCGGACGGACGCGATCGAGCGGGAACTGCAGGTGAAGGCCGGCGAGCCGCTCGGGCTCGAGGCGCTCAGCGAGAGCCAGCGCAGGCTGGCAGCGATGGGGCTCTTCAGGCGCGCACGTATCACGCAGCTCGGACGCGGCGACGACCCGCGCCGTGACGTGCTCGTTACGGTGGAGGAGGCGCCGCTGACCACGGTCGGCTGGGGTGGCGGCTTCGAGGTGCGCTCGCGTGTCGTCCGTTCGGCGAGCGACCCGAACGTCGCCTCGGAGAAGCTGGAGTTTGCGCCCCGCGCGTCGTTCGAGATCGGCCGGCGCAATCTCTTCGGCACCAACCGCTCGGTGAACCTCTTCACCAGCGCGAGCCTCCACCCGAAGGATTCGCCGGTGTTCGCGAACCAGGACCCGTCCACGCTGCCGGATGCGGGCGGGTGGGGCTTCCCGCAGTACCGCGTGCTCGGGCAGTTCCGGCAGCCGCGCATCCTGCGATCGCGCGCGGACTTCCGGGTGACCGGCACGGTCGAGCAGCAGATCCGGTCGAGCTTCAATTTCTCGCGCCGGAGCGTGGTTGCGGAACTCGCCGTTCGCCTGCCGCGCAACGTCAGCGCGAGCGGCGGCTACCAGATCCAGCGGACGCGCGTGTTCAACCAGAGCGTGGCGCCCGAACAGCAGCGGACGATCGACCGCCTGTTCCCGAAAGTCAGGTTGTCGTCGTTCCTCGGGAGCGTCATTCGCGATACGCGCAACGATCCGGTCGATCCGACCGCAGGCCAGTACTTCAGCGCGAACGGCCAGCTGGCCGGGCGCGCGATCGGCTCCGAGGTCGGGTTCATGAAGTCGTTCTTCACCGCCCAGACGTTCAGAACGTTGCCCGGACGGCGCGGCGTGGTGTTCGCAGCCAGCGCGCGGCTCGGTGCGGCGGTCGGCTTCCCGAATGCGGCCGGTTCCCGCGACCTGCCGGCGAGCGAGCGCTTCTTTGCCGGCGGTGACACGACCGTCCGCGGGTTCGCGCTGGACCGGCTCGGCGTCTCGCATACGCCGGCGCGTGAGTCCGACACGATTGACGAAGCGGGCTTCCCGCTCGGCGGCAACGCGCTGCTGATTTTCAATGGCGAGTTCCGCATCCCGTTGAGATCCGCCGTGAAGCTCGTGACCTTCGCGGACGTCGGCAATGTCTACAAGACGATCGGCGAGGTCAGCGTCAACGACCTGCGACCAGCGCTTGGCATCGGGTTCCGCTACAAGTCGCCCGTCGGCCCGCTCCGCTTCGACCTCGGCTTCAAGGTCCCGCGCCGCGAGGACGAATCGCGCACGCAGTGGTTCATCACGTTCGGGGAAGCGTTCTGATGCGTCGGGAAATGCAGGAATGCGGCAATGCTGCAATGCACGCCTCGGCCGCCGGCGAACCGTGCGCGCCTCGGGTGTCGGCCCTGCCCTGCCGTGCATTCATGCATTCATGCATTGCTGCGTTGACAGCGGCGGTTCTCATGCTCGGCCGCCCCGCCGCTGCCCAACCCGAGCTGATCGATCGGGTGCTCGCGGTGGCAGCGGGTGAGGTGATCACGCTCAGCGACGTGCGGGCGGCGAGGGAACTGGGCCGCGTCGACGTTGGGCAGGCCGCAGACCCGGTGCGGGCGGTGCTGTCCCAGCTCATCGATCGCGCGCTCGTGCTGGCCGAGGTGAACCGCTTCGCACCCCCCGAGCCCTCGGCGTCGACCATCGACGACGCCTTCGACCTGGTGGTCGTGCGGTTCCAGAGTGCGCAGGCGTTCGACACCACCCTTGCGCGCCTCGGCATCGACCGCGCCTTCGTCCGTGAACTGCTGCGCGAGGATCTGCGGATCCGCGCGTACCTCGATCAGCGGTTCACGGCCGCGACCGTCGACGAGCAGCGAGCGATGGTGGACGCCTGGATCGCCGGCCTCCGCCAGCGCGCCGATGTCGTCGACAGCTATTCGCCGGGCGTTGGGCGATAGGCCACTCGTTCGGGTCCCGGCCCTCTGATGTGTCTTCAGTTCTGAATTCTGAATTCTAAGTTCTAAGTTCTAACGTCTAACGTCTAACGTCTAGCGTCCTTCTCATCTCGTGCCCAGGAACTGCGCCACCTGCAGCAGGTTGAACCCTGCGTGGCTCACGACCGGGGCGACGGCGGAACGTCGCGTCAGGTACACCCATCCCCAGAATGCGCCGAGGGCGGCCGTCGCGATCACCGCATCGTGCCCCTCGTAGTAGTGGCCGAGGCCGAAGCCGATGCTGGTGACTGCGAGCCCGACGCGCGCGCCGCCGAGCGACCGTTCGAACTGCGTGAGGAGGAACGCGCGCTGCATCTCCTCACGGACGCCGCCCGCAACGACGACGAGCAGCACCAGCAGGGCGACGTCGAGGCGGGTCTTCACCGCGTCCTGGAAGGGGTTGCGGGCGACGTTGTGCATCCACGGGGCGATCAGCTGGATCGTCAGCATGATCACCACCGCGATGCCGAACGCGACGAAGACGAGCGGGACACCACGGCGGGCTTCCTCTGCCAGTGAGCGGCGTCCAATGAAGACAGCGACCGGGTCCTCACCGCGCGCGCGAAGGAACGCCAGCATCAACAGGACGAGCGTCGCCGTATCAATCAGCGAAACGAGCGCCACGTAGCCCAGCGAGAAGCCGTCCTGCGCCTGCGGCCGGATGCCACCGAGCGCAAGCACCTGCGCGATCGCAATCTGCGTGGGGTATCCAGAGCAAAGCAGGATCTCGAGCAACGCCGTTGCGCGGTCGCCCGGCGTCTGCGCTGGCAGGACGTGCGGGACCGGCATCCCCGACGGCTCGGGGCTCGACGTCTCTGACGCAGGCGCGTCCATCTGAACTTCAGAGTATCGCAAGAGCGGCTCCGGGCCCTGGCCCGCCCAGGCTTCGGGCTCCCGGCGCCGGGCTTCGGGCTCTGGGCTCGGTCGGCTCCGGGCGTCGATGGCTTGGGCTTCGGGAACCTCGACTGTGAGGGCTGAACTCGAACTTCTGAGTGCGGAACGGATCAAGCACAACAATTGCACAAGCCCGCCCGACACTGGCCGTGTGCACTCCGGGAGCCCAGACGGAGCCACGGCTGTAGAGCTTTGTAGTCAATCACTTAGAGGAGAGGTTGTGCGGTTGCGCGCGAGGCGCCGTGAGCGCACAATGTAAAAATGACATTGCTCAGCGAGACTCCGAGCACCCCGAGCGCCGTCGGCGAGCGGGTGCTGATCGTCGAGGACGACGCGTCTGCGCGTGTCGGGCTCGAGCAACTGGTCCGGAGCTGGGGATTCCTTGCGGAGTCGGCTGGCGACGGCGAAGAGGGGCTCGAGAAAGTCACATCCTTCCGCCCCGCCATCGTCATCACCGACCTGGTGATGCCGCGGCTCGATGGTCTTGGCCTGCTTCGCGCGCTTCAGGCGCAGGGGGCCGACGTGACCACGCTGCTGCTGACCGCACAGGGCACCGTCGAGACGGCGGTCGAGGCGATGAAGGAAGGGGCCTACGACTACCTCACGAAGCCGGTGGACATCCAGCGGCTCAAGATTCTCCTGGACAAGATCGTCGAGCGGCTGGAGACGCTGCGCGAAGTGAAGGCGCTGCGGCGGCAGCTCCGCGAGCACGGCACCTTCGGGACGATGATCGGCAACAGCCCCGAGATGCGAAAGATCTACGCCGTCATCGAGCAGGCGGCGCCGACGAGCGCGTCGGTGCTGATCACCGGCGAGAGCGGCACGGGCAAGGAGCTCGTCGCACAGACCATCCACCAGCTGAGCCCGCGCGCGGCGTTTCCGTTCGTCGCGATCAACTGCGCGGCCATTCCCGAGACGTTGCTCGAGAGCGAGATCTTCGGCCACGAGAAGGGCGCTTTCACCGGTGCGGCCGATCGGCGGCAGGGCTGCTTCGAGCTGGCCGACCGCGGCACGCTGTTCCTTGACGAGATCGGCGAGATGACGCCGGCCACGCAGGTGAAGCTGCTGCGCGTGCTGCAGGAGCGGAAGTTCCGGCGGCTGGGTGGACGCAACGAGATGTCCGTGGACGTGCGGGTCATCGCGGCCACCAACGTCGATCCCGCGGACGCGGTCGCCAAGGGCAAGCTGCGCGAGGACCTTTACTATCGTCTCAACGTGTTCGCGCTCACGCTCCCGCCGCTGCGCGATCGCAAGGACGACCTGCAGCTGTTGATTCAGGCGTTCGTCAGCGAGTTCAACACGCGGAACCAGAAGTCCATTGCTGGCGTGGACCATCAGGCCATGCGCATGCTCGAGCAGTACAACTGGCCGGGCAACGTCCGCGAACTGCGCAACGTCGTCGAGCGCGCGGTCATCCTGGCGCCCGGGCCGTTCATCGAGCCGAGGCACCTGCCGCCGGCGCTGGCCAACGAGCCGCTGCCGCAGCATCAGCCGCAGGTGGCGCTCGCGCCAGGCACCACGGTCGAGGAAGCGGAGCGTCGGCTGATTCTGATGACGCTCGAGCACACCCGCGACAACAAGACCCGCGCTGCGGAGATCCTCGGTATCAGCCTCAAGACGCTGCACAACAAGCTGAACCGCCTTCGGCTGCGGCCGAAGCGGAATGTGGACGCGTAGGCCAACTCGCCCATTCACCAACTTCTCATTCGCACCATGCGTCTGGGCATCAAAGGCAAGCAGGTCCTCGGCGTCACCACCATCGTCGGCGCGGTGGTGGTGGTCGTGAGCCTGATGCACCTCGCGCAGCTCGCGAAGGCGAGCCTCGACGGGAGCGGTGCGCGTGCGGAACTGCTCGCCAGTGCGATCTCCTCGCGCGTCAGTTCGGTTCCAATCGTCAGCGATCCCTACGAGGCGATGCATGGGGATGCCGCGCTGCGGTCGCTGCTCGAAGCGAGCCTGAACGATCCCACAGTCACCGTCGCGGCCATCGCGAACCTCGACGGTGTCGCCGTGCTCAACGCGGACCTCAGCCAGGAAGGGCACCCCGTTCCGGTGGCGGCGAACCTGCGCGAGCTCCTCGCGAGGCCGGCCCTCAGCCAGCTGCTGGCCATCTATCGTGACCAGGGGCGCAACCTCGACTTCGCGCAGCCGCTCTTCATGGGCGACCAGCAGATCGGGTCGATTCACATCGGCGTGTCGTCACTGCTGATCCGGCGCGATCTCAATCGGTCGCTCGGGCCCGCCGTGCTGACGGCGCTCGGTGCGCTCGGCATCGCGGTGTTCGGGGCGACCGTGCTCGCGCAATTGCTCCTGCGCCCGATTCACGTGATCCGGAGCGGCCTCACGAGGCTCGGTCGTGGTGAGACGGGCGTGCAGCTGGACCTGCCGCAGGCCGACGAGTTCGGTGAACTCGGCACGTTCTTCAATACCGTGAGCGCGCAGATTGCCGCCGACCGGTCGCACATGGCCGGGCAGGTCGCGCACCTGGAATCGGCCGTCGAGCATCTCGAAGACGCCGTGGCCATCGTCGGGCCGGACGGCCGGCTGCTCTTTGCGAACCCGGCGATGCGGTCGCTCATTCCATCCGCGGTGGTCGGCGCATCGCTCGAGCAGCTCGCGCCTGCCGATCATCCGCTCCGGCGGATGGCCGAGGACACGCTGACCACGCGGCAGTCGCGCGGGCCCACGTCGGCGACGTTCAACGATCCGAAAGGTGAAACGGGCGAGCGCCTCCTCCTCGCGCACCCGGTGAACGACGCGGCGGGACAGCTCGTGGGCGTGATG
The DNA here is from genome assembly GCA_018268955.1 of Acidobacteriota bacterium. Lineage (GTDB taxonomy): Bacteria > Acidobacteriota > Vicinamibacteria > Vicinamibacterales > CAVVIG01 > CAVVIG01. The sequence goes on from JAFDVO010000021.1 coordinate 18,298, forward strand.
CTGATCGCGCGGAATGTCGAGTACCTCAGCCAGGTGGAGTCCACCATCCGGTATTCGCGGAAGCTCGCGGCGCTCGGCCGGCTGTCGGCCGGCGTGGCGCATGAGGTGAAGAACCCGCTGAATGCGATGGCGATTCACCTCGAACTGCTGCGGCAGTACGTGGCGCCCAGCGCGCTGGCGTCGGCGCGCGGCGGTGCGCGAGGGCCGCTCGGGATCGACACGCCTGCCCCGAGTGCCCCGCCACCCGAAGCGCTCCAGCACGTGGACGTGATCGCGCGCGAGATCCGACGGCTCGATGAGGTCGTGCAGGGGTTCCTGAAGTTCTCGCGTCCCGAGGACCTCAAGCTGCAGCCGGTCAACGTGGCCGAGTTGATCAACGAGGTGGTGCCGATCGTGACGCCGGAGGCCGAGCAGCGTCGCGTGTCGATCGCGGTCGAAGCCGAGGGGGCACCCGAGGTGAACGGCGATCCCGGGATGCTGCGACAGGCGATCCTGAACCTGGCGCTCAACGCGTGTCAGGCGATGCCGGACGGCGGCACGCTGCGTCTGCGGTGCGAGTCGATCCGCGGCCGTCGCGTGCGCATCACCGTTGCGGACACCGGCATCGGCATCAAGCCCGAGCACCTGAAGCGCATCTTCGATCTCTACTTCACGACGAAGGAGAAGGGCAGCGGCATCGGATTGTCGATGGTCTACCGCACGGTGCAGATGCACGACGGCGAGATTGAAGTACAGTCGACTCCAGGGAAAGGCACGACGTTCACCATCGTGCTGCCGCAGGCGTAACCCACGAAAGCACTCCCAATGCACGAATGCAACAATGCCGGAATGCCCAGCGCGGCGAGTGAGAGAGACATCCGATCTCTTGCTCGTCGTGCATTGCTGCATTGCTGCATTCCTGCATTCGCTGCTGTGAGTCTTGCGGCGTGCGCCCACGCGCAGCCGAAGCCGGTCGTCGAACTGCCGCCGCTCGAGATGCCGGCGCCGCCGCCGCGCGTCGTCGAAGCCAACGAGCCGCAGCAGCCGCCTGTGGTGTCACTGCCTGATGAGCCGCGCACGCCGGTGCGCACGCGGCCCACTCCACCGGCGCAGCGGACCGAGACGCCGAAGCCGGCCGAGCCGCCGAAGACCGACGTCATCGTGACGGAGACGCCCAAGCCGGCCGAGGATCAGCCGAAGCCCACGCCGCCACCGACGGTCCAGACCACCCCGACGCAGCGCGAAGGTGAGGTGGAGCGGCGCGTCCGCACGCTCATCTCGCAGGCGATGAACGACCTGAACCGCGTGAACTACCAGGCGCTGAACACCGACGCCCGCAACCAGTACGACACGGCGAAGCGCTTCGCGCAGCAGGCGGAGGAGGCGCTGCGCGCCCGCAACCTCGTCTTCGCGAACAACCTCGCGGACAAAGCCGCGGCGCTCGCGGCGCAACTGCTCGGACGCTGACGGTCCGAACTCAGAACTGAGAAGTCAGAAGGCTGTTCGCCCGTAGACGATCGCGTCCGCGACCGTCATGAATCAGGACAGCGGCGAGTCCATTGGCGCTTTCGGTGGTTTTCAGGCGCAATTTGCCGGGTGCTCGCCCGTGCAGCGGGTAAGCGGCCGTTCGAAATCGAGCACGGCCGTTCACACTGTGTAAAGGCGACGCACGTGGCCGAAGGCTCGATCCACGAGATCAGGCCAGATTTGCGCAAGAGCGGTGTGGCACTGCCGTTGCTTTTTGTCGTGGCAACCTCGTTCCTCCGGCATTCTGCGGGAGGGCACCCCACCTGCCAACCGTCCCCGCCTTGTGCATGTCGAGGGGCTGAACGACAGCCCCTCCCGCCCGCCCCTCCGCCTGATCGCGCGTGAATGGCTGTGTTCGGGACGCGGTTTTCCTAGCGATTTCGCACGCCGGCTGGTTTTCCACAGGCATCCACATATGCGACTGCCCTAAAACAAAAACACAAGATATGGTGGATTCGTGGCTTGACATCGGGTTTACACGGGCGCATATTGAAACGCGCCTGACGTGAGTCGTCGGGCGGGTCGTGCCGGACGAGAGCTTCCCGAGTTCGCGACGGAATGACCGCAGGTTCGGAGCCACGTCGGTCTAGCCGCACGATTCACCAGAATTTCTCAGACACATGTCGGTCGGACCCCTCACGAGAGGGGTGCTCGATGGCGTGATCCCGGGGAACCAACCCGGAGCAAACGGAGCAGAACGTATGAAGGATGGCGCTGCCTACCAGGCCGCACCGGCCGGTCAGCAGACAGTGGAATCGAGCGGGTCGTCGTCCGTGGCGCCCTTCGTCGAGACCGACAAGCCGAAGGGACGCAAGGCGGCCGCCTCCGTCCCTGGCCTGACCTTCCCCCGCTTCTTCACGGAAGCGGGTGTGGACCCGTTCGATGAGGTCGAGTGGGAACTGCGCGCTGCCGTCATCGGCAACGAAAAGGGTGAGGTCGTCTTCGAGCAGCGCGACGTCGAGATCCCGAAGGCCTGGTCGCAGCAGGCGACCAACATCGTGGTCTCCAAGTACTTCCGCGGGCAGATCGGCACGCCTGAGCGGGAGCGCAGCGTCAGGCAGCTGATCGGCCGCGTGGTCAACACGATCACCGACTGGGCGCGCACGCAGAAGTACTTCGCGAGCGAAGAGGACCTGAAGGCGTTCAGCGACGACCTGAAGCACATCCTCGTCTACCAGAAGGCCGCCTTCAACAGCCCGGTGTGGTTCAACTGCGGCTTCGAGAAGGCGCCGCAGTGCTCGGCCTGCTTCATCAACTCGGTGCAGGACACGATGGACTCGATCCTGACGCTCGCCCGCACCGAGGGCATGCTGTTCAAGTTCGGTTCCGGCACCGGCACGAACCTGTCGCCGATCCGTTCCTCGAAGGAACTGCTCGCTGGAGGTGGCACCGCGTCCGGCCCCGTCTCATTCATGAAGGGCTACGACGCGTTCGCCGGCGTCATCAAGTCGGGCGGCAAGACCCGCCGCGCCGCCAAGATGGTCATCCTCAACGCGGACCATCCGGACGTCGTCGAGTTCATCAACTGCAAGGTCGAGGAAGAGAAGAAGGCTTGGGCGCTGATCGATGCGGGCTACGACGGCTCGTTCACCGGCCCGGCGTACTCGTCCGTCTTCTTCCAGAACTCGAACAACAGCGTGCGCGTGACCGACGACTTCATGCGTGCGGTGCTCGACGACTCCACGTGGGAGACGCACGCCGTCACCAACGGCGAGGTGGTGGACACCTACCAGGCGCGCGACCTGATGCGGCTCATCGCCGAAGGCACGCATGTCTGCGGCGACCCCGGCATGCAGTTCGACACGACGATCAACGAGTGGCACACGTGCCCGAACACGGACCGCATCCATGCGAGCAACCCGTGCTCGGAGTACATGTTCCTCAATGACTCGGCGTGCAACCTCGCGTCGATCAACCTGATGAAGTTCGTGCGGCCGGACGGCGAGTTCGACACGGTCGCCTACAAGGCGTGCATCCGCACCCTCATCACGGCGCAGGAAATCATCGTCGACAACGCGAGCTACCCGTCGCCGTCGATCGAGAAGAACAGCCACGCGTACCGGCCGCTCGGCCTCGGCTACGCGAACCTGGGCGCGCTGCTGATGTCGCGCGGCCTGCCGTACGACAGCGACACGGGCCGCGATTACGCCGCCGCCCTGACCGCGCTGATGACGGGCGAGGCCTACGCGCAGTCGGCGCGCATCTCGCGCGACCACGGCGGTCCGTTCTCGGGCTACGAGAAGAACCGCGAGCCGTTCCTCCGTGTGATGCGCAAGCACCGCGACGCGATGCGCGACGTGAACTCGCGCAACGTGCCGTCCGATCTCTATGCCGCCGCGAAGACGGCGTGGGACGATGCGGTGGAACTCGGGGAGCAGCATGGGTACCGGAACGCGCAGGCGACCGTGCTCGCGCCGACCGGGACCATCGGCTTCATGATGGACTGCGATACCACCGGCGTCGAGCCGGACATCGCGCTCGTCAAGTACAAGAAGCTCGTTGGCGGCGGCATGATGAAGATCGTCAACCAGACGGTCCCCATGGCGCTGAAGAAGCTGGGCTACTCGCAGCCGCAGATCGACGCCATCATCGAGTACATCGACCAGCACGAGACGATCGAAGGCGCGCCCGGCCTGAAGGACGCGCACCTGCCGGTCTTCGACTGTGCCTTCAAGGCGGCGAAGGGGCAGCGCTCGATCCACTACATGGGGCACATCAAGATGATGGGCGCCACCCAGCCGTTCATCTCGGGCGCAATCAGCAAGACGGTGAACGTGCCGAAGGATGCGACGGTCGAGGACATCGAGCAGGCCTACATCCAGTCGTGGAAGATCGGCGCGAAGGCGATCTCGATCTACCGCGACGGCAGCAAGCGCACCCAGCCGCTCAACACCTCGAAGACGCCGAGCGAGACGGTCGCCCAGGCGGCGCAGGGAATGGTGACGCAGCCGGTCCGCCGCAAGCTGCCGGACGAGCGCCACGCGATCACGCACAAGTTCGACATCCAGGGGCACGAGGGCTACATCACGGTCGGCCTGTTCGAAGACGGACAGCCGGGCGAGATCTTCCTCGTGATGGCGAAGGAAGGCTCGACCATTTCGGGCTTCGCCGACGCGTTCGCACAGGCGATCTCCTACGCGCTCCAGTACGGCGTGCCGCTGGCGTCGCTCGTCGACAAGTTCAGCCACGTGCGGTTCGAGCCGAGCGGCATGACCCGCAACCCGGAGATCCGGTTCGCGAAGTCGATCGTCGACTACATCTTCCGCTGGCTCGCGTCGAAGTTCCTCTCGCCGGAAGCGCAGTTCCACGCCGGCGTGAACGGGCGCGACCTCGACGAGATCAAGGCTGCTGCCTCCGCAGCACCGGCCGCTGCCGCATCGGTCGAGGCTCCGGCCGCGACGACGCCCGCTGCAACGGCAAGCACCACCGCGTCGCCGTTCTCGACGATTCAGAATCAGGAGGACGCACCGCCGTGCTCCACCTGCGGCTCGATCATGATCCGCAGCGGCGCCTGCTACAAGTGCGTCAACTGCGGCAACACGAGCGGCTGCGCGTAGGGGGACGCACGGACGTCAGAACGAGGACGTTCGACGTTCGCCTTCAGAAGTCGGAAGTGACGAGGCAAGGGCGGGTTCTCTGAAAAGAGGGCCCGCCCTTTTCTGTTTCTCGTAATGCAGGAATGCAGGAATGCAGAAATGCAGGCAGGGCAGGTGGGGCTGGCCGCACGAAATGCAGAAATGCAGGAACGCAGAAATGCAAGAACGGGGGCCACGGCTGGCAGGGCAGGCGGGGCTGGCCGCACCACATGAATGCAGAAACGCAGAACGCAGAAATGCAAGGAGGGCAGGCAGGGCACGCGTACCGGAGTGCCCGACGTCCCGCCACCAGTCCGAGTCCCGAGTCCCGAGCCCCGAGTTCCCAGTCCCCAATCCCCAGTTGCACTAAGATCGCCCGCGGCGCCATGTGGCGAGGAGTGAGGAGACCGGGTGACCACACGGGCAGCGGTGAAGAGTGAGAGCAGCGAGGACACGTTTGCCGACGTGCGGCGTCGTGTGGCGGCGATCTTCGTCGGGTCGATCGGCAACCTGGTCGAGTGGTACGACTTCTACGCCTACTCCGCGTTCGCGCTCTACTTCGCGAGCGCGTTCTTTCCTGGCAGCGACCCGGTCGTCCAGCAGCTGAACGCGGCGATCCTGTTTGCCATCGGCTTCATCGTGCGGCCGGTCGGCGGCTGGCTCTTCGGCCACCTCGCCGACGTGCATGGCCGCCGCAACGCGCTGATGTTCTCCGTGCTGCTCATGTGCTTCGGGTCGCTGATGATCGCGGTGACGCCGTCCTACGCGACCATCGGGCTCGCCGCGCCCGTGACGCTCGGTCTCGCCCGCTTGCTGCAGGGGCTCAGCCTCGGCGGCGAGTACGGCACGAGCGCCACCTACCTGACCGAGGTCGCGGACGAGAAGAATCGCGGCTTCTACTCCAGCTTCCAGTACGTGACGCTCATCGGAGGGCAGCTCACGGCGCTGCTCGTGCTGCTCCTGCTGCAGCAGGTCTTCCTGACGAACGCGCAACTCCGCGCGTGGGGCTGGCGCATCCCGTTCTTCATCGGCGCGCTCCTCGCGCTCGTCGCGCTGGCCATGCGCCGGAACCTGCACGAGACCGACGACTTCCATGCCGCCAAGCGCGCCGCCGCGACGCGCGAGAGCTCGGTGAAGGCGCTGATGCGCTACCCGCGTGAGGTGCTCATCGTCGTCGGCCTGACGATGGGCGGGACGACCGCGTTCTATACCTACACGACCTACATGCAGAAGTTCCTGAAGCTGTCGGTCGGCCTCACCGACAACCAGACGACGCTGGTGACGGCTGGGTCGCTGATCTTCGCGCTGATCCTGCAGCCGATCTACGGCGCGCTGTCGGATCGGATTGGCCGCAAGCCGCTGCTGATCTGGTTCGGCGTCACCGGCACGCTGTTCACGATCCCGCTGCTCTACACGCTCCAGGCCACCAAGAGCGGCCTCGTCGCCTTCCTCCTGATTGCGGCTGCCTGGATCATCGTGGCGGGGTATACGTCGATCAACGCCGTGGTGAAGGCGGAGCTGTTTCCGACGGCCGTCCGGGCGACCGGCGTCGGCCTGCCCTATGCGGTGACCGTCTCGATTTTCGGCGGCACGGCGGAGTCGATCGCGCTCTGGTTCAAGTCCATCGGGCACGAGGCGTGGTTCTACTACTACCTCACGGCGGTCATTGCGGCGTCGCTGCTCGTGTACGCGTTGATGCGCGATACGCGGCACGAATCAGCGATCGGAAGACACGTATAGACGTTAGACGTTAGAAGTTAGAGCTTAGAAGTCAGAAGTCAGAACTGAGGCCCAGGGCCGATTGCCCATCGGCCAGCGCCCACGGCCGTATACGCCGCCGAAGCCGACCCCGCCTGGAGCCTGCAGCCCGAAGCCCGGAGCCTGAAGCCTCGAGCGTCAGCCGAGCGCGTCGCTGATTTTGCGGCACGCGTCGACGAGCGCGGCGTTGACCTCCGCTGGCGTAAGGCTGTCGAGCGGGTGCTTCGGGTCGAGCGCGGCCTGGTAACCGGGGATGTCGGTCTGGTCGTAGGCGCAGGCACTGATGGCAAACCAGACCACCGTCAGGCCTGCTGCGCGGGCGGCGGCGAGCAGCGGCGGCACTTCTTCGTCGGTGATGAAGTCGGAGGCGAGGAAGTGTGGGCTGACGAGGAGCACCGCGACCTTCGCCGAGTCGAGTGCCCGTCGGATCTCTTCCTTCCACGCAGCACCCGGCTTGATCTGCGTGTCGTCCCACACGGTGAGCCGGCGCTTGCGGATGTGCGGCTTGAGGTGCAGCTTCAGCCGCTCGAGCCATTCGGTGTCGGCGTGGCTGTAGCTGATGAACACGCTGTCGCGGGTTGCTGTCGACGTCGAGGAGCCGACGGCTGACGCGGGCGTCGTGGAGGCGGCGGCCGGAGCAGGGCCCGAGCCGGCCGCGCCGTCTTTCAGCCGGTGGACGCAGTACCGCTCGTAGCGGCGGCCCTGCGGCTGATCCGGTTTCTTCAGCTCGAACTCCTCTCCGGGATCGGCAATCACCAGATCGCGGACGGCGAAGTAGGTCCGCTTGTCGACCAGGATACGGCGGCCCTGCCGTGCGTCGCGCGTGAGGTGCGCGGCAAGATTGACACCCGTCCCGAGCACCGTGAAGTCACGGACACGCGCCGTCCCGATCGTGCCGATGATCACCGTGTCGGTCGCGATGCCCATGCCGATGTCGAGGAACTCGAGCGAAGCGTTCGTGCTGCGATCCCAGCGATCGCGCATCTGCGCCATGTCGGTTGTCAGCCGCACCGCGCAGCGCACCGCGCGCTCTGCTGTCCGTTCCCCGCGGAAGATGGCAAGCAGCCCGTCCCCGAGAAACTTGTTCACGATTCCGCCCGCGTCCAGCACGGCAGATGCGAGCGCGGTGAGGAACTCGTTCAGGATCGACTGCACCTGCTCCGGCCGGTCCAGTTCCTGGCAGAGCCGGTTGTACCCGCGCATGTCCGCGAACATCACCGTGAGCTCTTCGTTGTGGGCGGGGCGGCGAATGGTGGCGAGCAGTTCGAGTGGATCGGCGGTCGTGCCGTGAGCCTCGTACCAGCCCATGTGCGCGAGCAGGTCGTTCACGAGGGTCGCGTTCCGGAGCGCCACCGCGGCAAGTCCGGCGAAGTGCTCGAGCAGCGCGACGTCGCGGGTCGAGTAGTCGCCTGAGGCCTTGTTCAGCAGCTGCATGACGCCGAGCCGTTCGGTGCCGACGGTCAACGGGACGCAGATCATCGACTCGGTCGTACGGCGCGTGTCTGCGTCGACCCCCTTGAAGTGCTCGACGTCGCCCGCGAGCGCGTCGACGAGGAGCGAGCGCCCGGTCGTGAAGACCTGCCCGGCCTTGCTCCCGTCGAGCGGGATGCCCTTGACGCGCGACCGGCCCCAGGTCTCGACGAGCTTCGCTGCGTCGCGCCCGACCGCCTCGGCGAAGTACAGGTCGCGGCGGTCCGGGTCGTACAGGATCACGCTGCCATCCGGCGAGTCGGTCAGGCCGCAGGCCCGCGCGAGGATGCGCGGCAGCAGCGTGCGCAGGTCGAGCTCTGCGGCCAGCTCGCGCCCCATGTCGACGAGCGCCAGCAGGTCCGCGGTGGACAGCGTCGGAGTATCAGGCAGCGGGGGAGTCATGCGACTGGACCGGAAGCTTACTACTTCGGGACCCGCAGCTGGGAACCCGGGACTGGGACGACAGGGGACGGAGGTTGGAGGTTGGAGGTTGGGGGTTGGAGGTTGGAGGTTAGGGGGGTGAGGTTGGGGCTTGGGCGACCGCTAGACAACCCCGGCTGCCCTGCCAGCCGCGCCCGCCCCGTCTGCCCTGCGCGTTGCGCTACCATGTCAGCCTTTGTGAGGTACCCATGACCGCTTCGTCACCACTGGCTGCCGTGCGCGAGACGCTGGCTGCCGACCGAGCCCTGCTGCTGTCCGCTGTCGACCGAGTGCCGGTTGCGCTTCGCACCAGGAAACCGGGGCCCGACCGCTGGTCCGTTCAGGATGTCCTCGAGCATCTCTCGATCGTCGAACGCGGTGCGTTGATGCGGATTGCGGGGCTCGTCGAGGCTGCGCCACGCGCCGAGGCGCCGGTGTCGGGGACACCCACTCCATTCGACCGCGGACGGCTGGCGAACCGCGCCCAGAAGATCACCGCGCCGGACCGTATCGTCCCGACCGGGGCGCTCAGCGTCGACGCGTCGCTCCAGTCGCTGACCGAGTCGCGCACCCGGTTGCTGGCGCTCCTCGACGCGGCCGAGGGCAAGGACCTGACGAAGGTCAGCGTCGAGCACCCCGCGCTGGGGCCGCTCGACGGGTATCAGTGGATCAGTGCCGTCAGCGCGCACGAGATGCGCCACGCGCTGCAGATCGATGAGATCGCCGCCGCGCTGGCCACAGCGTAGAGGACGGAGGCCGGAGGACGGACGTCGGAGTGTAGGATCGATCCATGGCCCGCCTGGCTCGCTACTCGTGGATCGTGCTCGTCTATAACCTCGCTGTCATCGCGTGGGGCGCGTACGTGCGTGCGACGGGGTCGGGCGCCGGGTGCGGTGCGCACTGGCCGCTCTGCAACGGCGAAGTGGTGGTGCGGCCGCAGAGCATCGAGATGCTCATTGAGTTCTCGCATCGTGCGACGAGCGGGCTCGCGCTGATCTCGGTCGTGGTCCTGTTCTTCTGGGCACGCCGTGCGGCCCCTGTCGGCCATCCGGTCCGGCTGGGTGCCGTGCTGTCGCTCGGGTTCATGCTGTCCGAAGCCGCGCTGGGCGCTGGGCTCGTGTTGTTCCAGCTCGTCGCGCAGGACGCGAGCGCCGCACGTGCGTTCGCTGTTGGCGCACACCTGCTGAATACGTTCCTGCTGCTCGCCGCCCTCACGCTCACCGTGCACTGGGCGTCCGGACGACCGGCGGTGACGCTGGAGCGGATTCCCGGTCTGGGCCGCTACGGCGTCGGAGCGGCTGCGCTGCTGCTTGTCAGCGTCGCCGGTGCCATCACCGCCCTCGGCGATACGTTGTTCCCGAGCGGCACGCTGGCTGAAGGGCTGCAGGCCGACCTGTCCTCCACCTCCCACTTCCTGATCCGGCTGCGCACGATCCATCCGGTGCTCGCGGTGATGGTCGGCCTTTATCTCGCCACCGCGGTGTGGCAGATGGCGCGCGGGTCCGAACTCGCCCGCTCCCATGCGCGCGCCGTCACGTGGTTCATCGTCGTGCAGCTGATTGCGGGTGCCTTGAACGTGGTGCTGCTCGCTCCGGTCTGGCTGCAACTGGTGCACCTGCTGCTCGCGGACGCGATCTGGATCGCGTACGTGTTCCTCGGCGCAGAAGTGTGTGCGGCACCGGCAGTCGCCACAGAGCCAGGTCTGCCGGGCCAGTGGGCACTCGACAACCGGCGCTGACCGCCTGCTTACTTCGTCGCTTTCGTCGCTGAGGGCGCGAACAGGTTGCCGAAGTAGTCCCCTGCATACCAGAGCGGACGCTCGGGCGAGTCCGCGAGGATACGGACAGCCCGGTAGTTCAGCTCCGCAAAGCGGGCTCCAGCCGTCCAGTGGATTGGCAGCGACAGGTCATCATCCGGGTGGTGGTACTGCTTGCGCAGGAAGCTGTCCCACGCCTCCTTCCCGCCGTTCGCCATGCCGGTCGCGAGCATCACGGCAGGCACGCCGACCTTCGCCATGGCGTAGTGATCGGACCGCACGAAGATCGTCTGCTCGGGCATCGGGTCCGGTGAGAGCGTCACGCCCATCTGGGCGCCCGCCGCCTGGAACGCGCGCTCAACGGTGGAATGGCCGGCCCCGTATGCGACAGCATCCGTGAAGTCGTAGAGCAGCAGCGGCATGTCCAGATCGATGGCCGCGACGATGCGATCGATCGGCACGGGCGGGTTGTTGGCGAACGACTCGGCGCCGAGCAGCCCCTTCTCCTCGGCGGTGTTGGCGACGATCAGCACGGATCGTTTCGGCCGGGCCGTCGACGTGGTGAACGCGCGTGCGACCTCCAGGAGCGTCGCCACACCTGCGCCGTTGTCGAGCGCGCCGTTGTTGATGCGGTCGCCCGTCCCTGTTGGCTCGATCCCGATGTGATCCGCGTGGCCCATCAGCGCGACATACTCCTGCTTCAGCGCGGGGTCGGATCCTTCGATCATGCCGACGACATCAGGGCTCGAATAGCGTCGCGTCTTCGTGGCGACGCGCAGTTCGACAGACGCCTTCAGGGCGAATCCAGCGGGCCTGCCCTCGGGGCGCTCCGCCTCGTTCAGAACCTCTTCGAGCGACCGGGGCGCACCCTTGAACAGGGCGGCCGCTGCCTTCGGGCCGAGCAGCGCCGACGCCTTCATGCCGTGCAGCCGGTCGAATGGCGTCCCATCCTTTCTCACCCAGGTTGTCGACGGCGTATCAGCGTGGGCCGCCAGCATCTCGAACGGGCGCACTCGCGCGGCGCCATGTGTCTGGACGCCGAGGAATCCGACGGCGCCATGCTCCGCCGCAATGCGTTGCTGTTGTGTGAGGAGATGGGCGGCGATCTCGGAATCGATACCAGGGACAGGGGCCGCAAGGGCAACGACGACCCGTCCGCGGACGTCGAGCCCTTTGTAGTCGTCCATGCCGAGCGACGCGTCGGTGATCCCGTAGCCGACGAAGACGACCTCCCCCTTCACGTCGGACTCGCCGCCGAGCGGCGAACCGCCCAGGAGCACGTCGTGCGCCTGCGCGAAGCGCTGCGATCCGGACGACGTCTTCATCGTCAACCACGCTGAGCCGGTGCGGCGCACCTCCAGCAGCGCAACGGGCTGGAAGTAGCTCCCACCGGCCGCGCCTGGTGCGACGCCCAGTTGGGCGAACTCCGCGGCGACGTACCGCGCGGCGATTTCGTGTCCACGCGTACCAGCTTCCCGTCCTTCGAGCAGGTCGTCAGCGAGAAAGGTGACGTGCGCCTTGAAGCGGGCAGCGCTGAAGTCCGGCTGCGACTGCGCGCCCGCAGCGAACGTGACGAGGATGATGACTACGGCTGTGGTGCAGAAACGACGGAGCATCCTTCCAGTATGACGGACTCGGAACTGGGAACTCGGAACTGGGAACTCGGACTCGGACTCGGACTCGGAACTGGGAACTCGGAACTCGGACTCGGAACTCGGACTTCGGACTCGGGACTCGGGACTCGGGACTGGTGGCGGGACGTCGGGCACTCGGTTACGCGTGCCCTGCCTGCCCTCCTTGCGTTGCTGCATTCCTGCGTTGCTGCATTCCTGCATTCCTGCGTTTCTGCATTCCTGCATTTCTGCATTCCTCCAGGACCTGCTCCCTCAGCCCCGCGTCTCGTCCACGCGGTCGGCTCCTGCGCCGACCGGCTCGCCGAGGAACTCCACCCACGCGCGCTTCATGCACGGGTAATGCGTGGCGGCTTCGACGAGTGACAGGAACGAGTCGAGCGTGCGATCGAAGCGGGCCTGCAGCGCCGCGTCAGCGATGGAGTGGTGGTCGTTGAACGCCTTGTGCGCCATCGCGAGCGAGAACATGTCCGGGAAGATGCGCGAGCCGAGGTGCTCGAACGGCACGCGAAGCGCCCATAGCCCGCGGGTGCCCCCGGCGAGCGACGGAGAGGCGGACATCAGCAGCCCATGCTTGCCGTCGAACGGCTGTGGGCGGAAGCGCGAGGTCCAGTCGATGAGGTTCTTCAGCACGCCAGGCATCGACCCGTTGTACTCGGGCGACGCGATGATGAACCCATCCGCGGCCGCGAGCCGATCGTGGAAGGCGCGTGCGCCGGCTGGTATTCCATCGGCCACCTCGGCATCCCCGTCGTATGCCGGCACGTCGAACTCACGCAACGAGGCGTGGTCCACGTCGGCGCCCTGCTTGCGCACATGCTCCGCGGCCAGCATCGCGAGCGTCTGGTTGAGTGAGTCCTTCCGCAGCGAGGCCGCGAGCACGAGCACTTTCAGGGGACGGGCATTCGGGGGCGTCATTCAATCTCTCCTTGGAGGCGATGGGCAATAGGCGATGGGCCATAGGCGATAGGCCACGAGCGGGGCCTTCATGCATGACGCCGACCGGCTGGGGCGGGATCCAGGGGAGACAAATCGCGGGCTTCAGGCTCCTGACTTCAGGCTTCGGGGCAGGTCGGCTGCAGGCTGGAGCCGACCGCACCTGGAGCCCGGAGCCCGGAGCCTGCGGGTCGTTACTCAGCGTACGGGCATGCCACCCATCGTCCCTCGCGGAACTCGAGCGGGGGGACGGCGTCGGCGCAGCTCTCGCGTGCAATCGGGCAGCGCGTGCGGAAGGGGCAGCCGGACGGTTTGTTCATCGGCGACGGCAGATCGCCGGCGAGCTTGGCCTGGCGGATGCGCCGCGCGTTCGGGTCGGGCCGCGGGGCGGACGCGAGCAGGGCACGCGAGTACGGGTGCAGCGGCGTCTGGTAGATCGTCTCGGCATCACCCATCTCGACGATGTGGCCGAGGTACATGACAGCGATGCGATTTGAGATGTGACGGACCACCGAGAGGTCGTGCGCGATGAACAGGTACGAGAGGCCGAACTCTTCCTGCAGGTCCTGCATCAGGTTGATGACCTGCGCCTGCACCGACACGTCGAGCGCACTGACCGGTTCGTCGGCGATGACCAGCTTGGGATTCGTCGCGAGCGCGCGAGCAATGCCGATGCGCTGGCGCTGGCCACCCGAGAACTCGTGCGGATAGCGGTTGCCCTGTTCCGCTGAGAGGCCGACCTTCTGGAGCAGCCAGGCCACGCGATCGCCGATCTCGGATCCGGAGGTCCGGCTGAAGCCGGAGCCTACGCCTGAGGCGGAGCCATTGCCGCTCGACTGCGAGGTTCCATGCCGGCCTCCCACTCCGTGAATCCGCAGCGGCTCGGCGATGATCTGCGTCACCGTCTTACGCGGGTTCAGAGAGGCGTATGGATCCTGGAAGACCATCTGGATGTCGGACCTGTACGGCCGCATCGCCGCGCGGCTCAACTTCGCGAGGTCCACGACGCCCGTGTCGGTGTGATACAGGATTTCCCCAGAGACCTCAACGCCGTACGCCATGGCGGCGAGGATGTTCACCACAGCGCGACCGACCGTCGTCTTGCCGCAGCCCGACTCGCCGACGAGCCCCAGCGTTTCGCCGCGGCCAATCGTGAACGAGACGTGGTCGACCGCACGCACCTCGCCCAGGCGTCGCAGGAACACGCCGCCGGTCACAGGAAAGCGGACCGTGAGGTCCTTCACCTCGAGGATGACGTCGGTGGGCGTGTCCATTAGCGGGGCACCGGGTAGAGATGGCAGCGGACGAAGTGCTCGGGCTCCACTTCGATGAGCGGCGGTTCGATGTCGGGGCACGGCTCGAAACGATGCGGACAGCGTGTCACGAACTTGCACCCGACCGGCATGTCCAGGATGCTCGGCACCGTACCGGGAATGACGTTGAGCCGTTTCGCGCGCGCGCCGTCGACCCGCGGAATCGACCCGAGCAGCCCCTGCGTATAGGGATGCAGCGGGTTCTCGAACAGCCGCGTCACGGGCGCGATCTCCTGGATCTTGCCGCCATACATCACGGCAACGCGGTCGCACGTCTCGGCGACGACCGACAGGTTGTGCGTGATCATCAGGATCGCCGCACCCGGCCGCCGCGCCTTCAGCTGCAGCATCAGGTCGAGGATCTGCGCCTGGATGGTGACATCCAGCGCCGTCGTCGGTTCGTCGGCGATGAGCAGGTCCGGGTTGAGCACGAGCGCCATCGCAATCATCACGCGCTGCCGCATGCCGCCGGAGAGGTGATGCGGGTACTGCGTCAGGCGCCGCGGGGCGTCGGGGATGCCGACCTCCGTCAGGATGTCGATCGCACGCCGGTTTGCCTCCTCCTGTGAGACCGGCTCGTGCTGGAGGATCACCTCGGTGACCTGCATGCCGATGGTGAAGACCGGGTTCAGCGACGTCATCGGCTCCTGGAAGATCATGCTGATCTCGGAGCCGCGGACCTTTCGAATGTCCTCCCACGAGATCTTCAGGAGGTCGCGCCCCTTGAAGAGGATCTCTCCGCCGACAATGCGACCTGGCGGGCTCGGGATGAGGCGCAGCACGGAGAGCGCGGTGACGCTCTTGCCGGAACCCGATTCGCCGACGAGGCCGAGCACCTCGCCCGGACGGATGTCAAGGTCGACGCCGTCGACCGCCTTCGCAACGCCAGCTTCGGTGTCGAAGTACGTGCGGAGGCCGCGAATGGACAGGAGCGGGGCAGCAGGCTGTGTCATCGCAGGCGCGAGTACTCCCGCGGGTCGAAGGCCTCGCGCACGGCCTCACCGATGAAGACGACGAGCAGGAGCGTGAGGAAGAGCACGCCGTTCGGATAGAAGACCAGCCACCACTTCGTCAGGTTCTCCATCCCCTGACCGATCAGCTCGCCCCAGCTCGGCGTGGGGGCCGGCAGGCCGAAGCCGAGGAAGTCCAGCGCGACGAGCGAGCCGATGTTCGCCACCACGACGAACGGTGCAAAGGAGACGACCGGCGTGAGCGCGTTCGGGAGGATGTGGCTGAAGATGATGCGCGTGTCGGACACACCTGCGACCATTGCCGCGCCGACGTAGTCCTTCACCTTCTCGCGGTAGAACTCCCCGCGCACGTAGTAGGTGATGCCCATCCAGTTGAACGCGGAGAGGATGACGACAAGCAGCCAGAACGAGGGCTGTGCGAGCTGTGCGTGCCCGGGCAGATACACGGGCACGACCACCGAGCTGATGATGATGATCGTGTAGAGAAACGGGAGCGACGACCAGATCTCGATGCCGCGCTGCCCGAGGATGTCGAGCTTGCCGCCGAAGTATCCGAGCATCGCCCCGATCGCAATGCCGAGCCCCTCGCCAAAGAGGGTGACGACGATGGCGAAGGTCATCGAGATGTTGAAGCCGTAGGCAAGCCGCACGAGCACGTCGCGTCCGCGGTCGTCGGTGCCCATCAGGTGGCGCCACGAGGGCGGGTTCGGCGGGGAACCCGAGTCGTCCAGCAATGCCTCGTTGGGCCCGAACGGGATGGGCGGCATCAGCACCCAGTTGCCCCTGGCTTCCTGCTCGAACCGGGTCTTCAGCTCGCGATAGTCCGCCTCGCCGATCGCCTGCTCGCCGAACTCCGCGGCGGCGTGGTAGCCAGCCACCGGGAAGAAGAACTGCCCGTTGTAGCGGACCACCAGCGCCTTGTTGTTGGCGATGAGCGGCAGGGCGAACGAGATGGCGTACGCGATCGTGACGATCAGGAACGAGTAGTAGCCGCGCTTCAGCCGCCGGAACTTCCGCAGCCGCTTGGTGAGGATCGACTCGGACTGGCTCATTGGAAGCGGATGCGCGGATCGACGAGCGCGTAGATGATGTCCGACAGGATGTTGCCGACGAGCATCAGCAGGCTGCCGATGACGAGGATGCCGAGCGCCACCGGGTAATCGCGCTGCAGGATGGCCGTGTATCCCAGGTAGCCCATGCCGTCGATGTTGAAGACGCGCTCGATCAGGAAGGAGCCGGCAAGGATCAGGCTGATGGCATGACCGAGGCCGGTGACCAGCGGGATGAGCGAGTTCCGCAGCGCGTGCACGAAGATGACCCGGCGTTCGCTGAGGCCCTTCGCGAACGCGGTGCGCACGTAATCCTGTCCGAGGTTCTCCATCAGCGAGTTCTTCGTCAGGATCGTCTCGGTAGCGAAGCCGCCGACCATGTAGCAGAAGACCGGGAGCGCCATGTGATGGAGCTGGCCGGTGATCTTGCCCCACACGCTCAGGTACTCCCAGTTATCGGGACGGAAGCCGCCGAGGGGGAAGATGTTCCAGAAGCTGCCGCCGCCGAAGAGCACGAGGAGCGCGGTGCCGAGTGCCCAGCCCGGGACGGCGTAGCCGAGGAACACCAGCACGCTGCTTACGAAGTCGAACGTCGACCCATGGCGGACCGCCTTGATCACGCCCAGCGGAATGCAGACGACGTAGCCGAGGAGGAAGCCGGTGAGGCCGAGGAAGATCGACACCGGGAAGCGGGACTTGATCACGTCCCACACCGGATCCTGGTAGATGTACGAATTGCCCAGGTCGAGATGCAGGACGTTCCACAGCCACTTCGCGTAGCGGACGTGCACCGGCTTGTCGAACCCGTAGTAGCGACGGATCTCCTCGATCTGCTCCTCGGGAAGCGCGGTGCTGCCTCGTCCGCTGATCGAACTGCCGCCCGCGCCGCCCTGCCCGGTCATCGCCGCCATCTGGTAGCGCATGATCTGCCGTTCGACCGGGCCGCCCGGCACGAACTGCATCACGACGAACACGGCCAGCGTGATCCCGATGAAGGTCGGGATGATCAGCAGGAACCGGCGGATGAAGTACGCGGTCATTTCGCCGGCGCCGCTGCCTTCTCACGCTCGGCGTACTGCTGCCAGTAGCGGACCTCCGTCTCGCCGACCGGCAGCTTCGCGCTGTTGTCGCCCATCGCCTTGCGGAGTTCCGCGTCCTTCTGCGGGTCGATCCACCAGAGGCTCGTGATGTCCCGGTAGTCGCCGATCCGGGTCAGCACGCCCTCGGGCATCCCGAACTTGTTCCAGTAGGCAATCCGCTGGAACGGTGCGTCCCACCCAAGCACGTACTGGTACGAGTTGGCGAGGATGCCGTCGATCTCCTGGATGATCGCCGCGCGCTTCTTCTGGTCGTACTCCACGTCGTATTGCTTCAGCAGCTCGTCGACGCGCGCGTCCTTGAAGCCGGTGATGTTGTTGTTGTTCTGCTGGTCTGCCAGCTCGCCACCGAATGAGGTTTCCGGGTTCGGGAACAGCAGCCCCGTCCAGGCCATGCTCACCATGTCGAAGTTCCGGTCCATGACGAGCTTGAACAGGGTCTCGCCGGTGACCAGCCGCAGGTTCAGGCCAATGCCGACCTTGCGCAGCGCTTCCTGGTAGACCGTCAGCCACGTCTCATTGCCCTTGTTGCCATAGAGGACTTCGAGTGAGAGCGGCTGCCCGTTCCTGACGAGGCGACCCTGGCTGTCGCGATCCTTCCAGCCAGCCTCGGCCAGCAGCGCCAGCGCGGCCTGCTGGTCGAACAGGTTCTTCGGGTTGTTCGGGTTCTCGTAGATGCCACCCGCGAAATAGGAGTTCAGCGGCACGTACTCGTTGAAGAACAGCCTCTTGATGAGCTCATCCCTGTTCATCAGCAGCGTGAGCGCCTTGCGCACGCGGATGTCCGAGAACGGCGCCTTGCGCGTGTTGAAGGCGATCCCCGACGTCCCGCTCGGGTTGTCGTTGAAGATCTTGCGCTTCTGGATGAGGCCGCGCTGGACGCGGTCGAAGTTCATCTCCTCGACCCACTCGCGCGACACGTTCACGTAGTAGTCGTCGAGGTCGCCCTTCTTGAACATCTCGAAGGCGAGCTTCTGGTCACGCACGACCACTTCGCGAATCTCGTCGAAGTTGTTCATGCCGACGTTCCGGCGCCCCTTCTCGGCCCAGTAGTCGGTGCGGCGCCGAAGCGTGACGCTCTTTCCCTTGACGACGTCCGATTCATCCAGCTTGTACGGACCGGAACCGGGCAGCAGCTTGAAGTTGTAGTCCTTGAGGTATGCGGCGCCGTCGACCGTCTTCAGCACGTGGCCGGGCAGGATGGACATCCCGGAGAAGTAGAGGAAGTTGCGCCAGTTCTGGACCTTGCTCTTCACCGACACGATGTACTTGCTCTCGGCCACCGGCTTCTCGAACTTGCCGAAGACCATCTGGTTCATCGGATCCTGCAGGCCCTTGTCCATCCGCAAGGTCCAACTCGCCACCACATCGTCGGCGGTGACCGGCTGCCCATCGGACCAGCGGGCGTTGGGGTTGATGCGGAAGCGGTAGGTGCTCTTGTCGGCTGAGATCTGCCAATGCGTCGCGAGGGCCGGCACGTAGGCGAGGCTGGTCGGATGGATGGTCAGCAGCGACTCGTACACCGATGACCCGATCATCGAGTTGAGGACGGTGTTCGATTCCGGTCCTTCGGTGCGAAGGGTGCCAGGGAAGTCGAGCACGTACTCGCGAAGCACCCCTCCCTTCACCGCGCGCGGGTCACCGATGAGATCGAAGTCGGTGTTGGTCTCCCACCCTGTCCCTGTGAACCCCTTGCCGCCCTGCTCCGCCGTGACGGCAGGGTCCGCGCCTTCGTCCGCGTTCGGGAAGACCGGGTACGCGTTCTTGTCCGTGTTCACCGGGGCGCTCGGCTGTGCCGCCGGGGCGGACGAGGCCTGCTGTTGGCCCGGCTGGCTGCTGCCGCCTCCGCATGAGGCGACCACGAAGGCCACGACCACTGCTGAAACCGCACCGAGGGCACGTCGCACGGGATAAGTCCTTTCCGCAGAAATAGGTGAGTCGGGGCAACCCGACGGGTCAAGTTTACGGCATACGCCCCGCGCTGGCAGGTCAGCGGCCACGACCGCACTCAGGCCTTAAGACTTTGGACGTAGGAGTTGGGATTCGGGGCGCCGGGGCACGAAGGGCGGGTGGGGCAGGTGGGGCAGGTGGGGCAAGCAGGTTGGGCTGGGCTGCACTGCACGGGCGCCAGGAGCCTGATCCGTGATCGGGCGTTCAGATCTGTGCGCGACTGGCTGGTCGCGTGACGCCTGTTCGCGGGAAAGCGGCCTGAATTGATGGGGCATGCGCCTTGCCTGCAGCTCGGCCGTATCCTCCGGCTTCCTTCGCACCCGGCGCAATCCGGCGTCGGTACGACGAGCATGAGCGCGTCGCGGTGGGAGGCCAGTGAACGGCTCACGCCGGCACGTAGGGAACGCAGACATGCAGCATCGAGACACTCATCGCATACGCACCCTGGCGCTCACGGTCGCCGTCGTCCTGACCTCGTTCGCACCGCTGGCTGCCGCGCCGGCGCGGACCGTGCGCGCGGCGGTCGTGGCCCCGGCGCCGCCGACCGACGCGCCGACGAACGTGTCTGCCTCCGGCGCAAGTGGCCGCGTCACCATTGCGTGGTCACCGGTCGCCGGTGCGACCGGATACCGGCTGCTTCGCTCCGTGAACGGCGTCTGGGAAGCCGCGCCGTTCGTGAAGGTGTTGACGACCACCTATACGAACAGCGGCCTGACCAACGGGCAGCCGTACGCGTATCGCGTGGCTGCGGTGTCGGCGGGCGGGACCGGCCCGTACTCGGATGCGGCCACCGCGACCCCTGTCGCGCAGCCGGCCGGACTTGCCGCCGCTGCCGGCGACACGGTGGTCACGCTCTCCTGGACACCGGTCGAAGGAGCCGCTTCCTATGAGGTGCTGCGCGGGGCGACCTCACTGACGACCGCGATGACAGTGGTGGCCCAGGGGCTGACCGCGCCGGCGTTCGTCGACACGGGATTGACGAACCAGACCACCTACTACTACCGCGTGCGTGCATTTGGTGTAAACAGCACGAGTTCGGTGTCCGCCTCCGTGCGTGCGAAGCCGATGCCGCCGCCGCCCGCTGTCGCGCCTGCGGACCTGACAGCCACGCCTGGCAACGCACGCGCGATCCTCACGTGGTCGGCGGTCCCCGGCGTGACCGGCTACAAGATCTACCGGTCCACGACCGCCGTGTTCGATGCGCCCGCGATTGCGTCGACGACGAACACCACCTACACCAGCAGCAATCTGACGAACGACACGACCTACGTCTTCACGGTCGCGGCGTACGCGACCGGCGGCATCGGGCCGAAGGCGGCGCCCGTGTCAGTGACGCCCATTGCGCCACCGGCCGCGCCGACCGGCCTCACCGCGACACCCGGTGATCACGAGGTGACGATCACGTGGGCGGCCACGCCAGGCGCCACGTCCTACAACGTCTATCGAGGGACAGCGAGCGGCCGGCAGTCGCGGACGCCGATCGTCAGCGGGCTGGTGATGACCAGCTTCACGGACGTGAACCTCGAGAACGGTCCCACGCTCTACTACAAGGTGCGCGCGGCCAACGCCGGAGGTACCGGTCCACTGTCTGACGAAGTGAGCGCGAGCCCCGAAGGGTCCCCCCTGATGGTGGATCCAGAAACGACGGCCGCGTTCCAGTTGCTGCGTCAGGCCACGTGGGGACCGAAGCCGCAGGAGGTCGACCTCGTGCGGGCTGGCGGTCGCGACGCCTTCATTGCATCGCAGCTCTCGATGCCTCCGTCGGCCTATCCCGACTCACTGCTCTCGATGCCGATCGAAGCGGCGCAGGAGCAGATGATGGCGAATGCGCTCACCGGGCCCGACCAGCTCCGGCAGCGGGTCGCCTGGGCGCTGCACAAGATCTGGGTCGTGTCGGCGAACGAGGTCACATCGACGCAGGGCATTGTGACCTACCACCGGCTGCTGCTGAACAGCGCGTTCGGCAACTATCGGGATCTGATGCGCGACGTGACGCTGAACCCGGCGATGGGTCGCTTCCTGAACATGCTGAACAACCGCAGCCAGGCGGTGACCGGCGTGCCGCCGAACGAGAACTACGCGCGCGAGCTGATGCAGCTGTTCACCATCGGCATTCCGACGCTCAACCCGGATGGGTCGTCCGTGCTGGAGAACGGACAGCCGGTGCCTGCGTACACCGAGAAGGACGTGAAGGAGCTGGCGCGAATCCTCACCGGCTGGACCTTCGGTGATGGCGATCCTGCGACCGCCCCGCGTCGGCTCGCGGCCGAGAACTACGGCGTGCCGATGGAGAACGTCGCGCGCTATCACGACACTGGCGCGAAGAGCTTCCTCGGGCACGAGTTCCCGGCTGGCCAGACGGCGGCGCAGGATCTGACCCAGGCGCTCGACATCCTCTTCAACCATCCGAACGTCGGGCCGTTCGTGAGCCGGCAGCTGATTCAGCAGCTGGTCACGTCGAACCCCAGCCCGGCGTATGTGGCCGACATCGCCGCGGTGTTCGACAACAGCGGCGGTGTCCGCGGCGATCTTGCGGCGGTGGTCCGCGCCATCCTCACGCACCCCGAGGCGTCGTCGTCGACGATGACGAACGGGAAGCTGTCCGAGCCCGCGCTGTTCGTGACGACAATCCTGCGTGGCTTGAACGCGACGGTGACCGATCACCCATTCATGAGCGACCGCGCGGAGCAGATGGGGCAGAAGGTGCTCTATCCGCCATCCGTGTTCAGTTACTTCTCGCCCGGCTACCGCGTCCGCGGCACGAATAACGGCGTCGGCGCTCCGCTGGTCGGGCCGGAGTTCCAGATCCTGACGAGCGTCACCGCGCTCGAACGCGCGAACTTCGTGGGCGACCTCCTGGGTGGCTCCTTCGGCGCGAACGTCGCATTCGACCTGTCGCCCTTCTCGAGCCTGGCGCGCGATCCTGGCGCGCTCGTCGACTACTGCAACCTGCTCTTCATGGGTGGACGCATGTCGCCCGAGGAGCGGACGGAGATCATGACGGCGGTGCGCGCGACACCGCAGACGAACGTCAACGAACGCGCGCGCACGGCGCTCTACCTCACGCTGGTGGCGGCGCAGTCCCAGATCGATCGCTAAGCGAGGCGAAGGAGCAACGACATGCGCAAGAACCGACGTGACTTCCTCAAGAGCTGCTGCCAGCTGGGTGCCGCCGGCATCACGGCCCACCTCGCACACCTGGCGCCGATCACGGCGCAGGCGCAGGTGCTCTCGGACTACAAGGCGCTGGTGTGCATCTTCCTCTTCGGCGGCAACGATTCGAACAACCTGATCGTGCCGATCGACTCGCGCTACGCCGCCTACCGCACGATGCGCGGACCGGTTGCCCTCGACGGCTCGATCCTGCTGCCCGCGGGGGGCAGCGGGTTCGGCTTCCACCCGTCGCTCGCCAACATCCAGCGGCTGTATACGCAGCAGCACGCCGCGGCGGTCTTCAACGTCGGCACGCTCTTCCAGCCGGTCACCAAGTCGACGCTGGACACGTCGCCCCTGCCGCGCAACCTCTACTCGCATTCCGACCAGACGCAGCAGTGGCAGTCGGCGGATCCGAACGGCGGCGGCACCGGGTGGGGCGGGCGGCTCAACGACCACGCGCTGCTGCACAACACCGGTGCGCTTCCTCCCGGCATCACGGTGAACGGCGGCAACGCGCTGTTCCTCGCCGGCCAGACGACGCGCGGGCTGAACTTCTCGAACGCGGGATCCTACGGCCTCTCGACGTTCGGTGATTCGACATCCATGGCGGCGCGGCTCACGTCGCTGCAGAAGGTGCTGACGTTCGACACCGGCCTGCAGCTCGTGAGCGCGGCCAACGGCGTTCTCGGCGAGTCGATCCGATCCGCGCAGGAGATCAACGCGGCGCTGAACAGCGCCCCGGCGCTGCCGGTGCAGTTCCCGAACAGCAGCCTCGGCGACCAGCTCGCGCAGGTGGCGCAGATCATTGCCGTGCGCGGCGACCTCGGCATGAACCGGCAGATCTTCTTTGCCGGGCTCGGCGGGTTCGACACGCACGAAGACCTGCTCGCGCGGCATGCGGAGCTGATGACGACGCTTGACGCAGCGGTCGGCGCGTTCGTGACGACACTCGAGCAGCGCGGCGTCCTCGGCAACGTCACCGTCTTCACGGAGAGCGAGTTCAACCGGACCGCGAACCCGAACGCCAACAACGGCACCGACCACGCGTGGGGCAGCCATCACCTCGTGCTCGGCGGCGCGGTGGCCGGTGGCGTCTACGGCACGTTCCCGACGCACGAACTGCGCGGACCAGACGACGCAGGCGATCGCGGCGACTGGATCCCAACCACCGGTCTCGACCAGTACGCCGCCACGCTCGCGCGGTGGTTCGACGTGCCGGAGGCGAACCTCAATCTCGTCTTCCCGAACCTCGCGAACTTCTCACCGCAGACGCTGGGGTTTGTCTGATACCTGAGCCCCTGGGCTCCAGGCTGTGGGCTTCAGGGCGTGTCGGCTTCAGGCAAGGGCAAGGCTTCGGGCTTCGGGCTCCAGGCTCCAGGGCGGGTCGGCTTCAGGTCGCAGTGGCCTCGAGGCCGGCTTCCCCCCGCCTCCGATATCATGGCAGGCGTGATCTTCCACAGGCAGGCGACGTGATCGACCCGTCGCTCGTACAGGGCCTTCGCTGGGGCTGGATCGGCGTGGCGCTCGTGGCGCCGCTCGTTGCCGGGCTGCTGGTGGCGTGGCCGATCTGGTGGAGCGGGCAACCGATCCTCGGCAACATCGCCGGCTCAATCGTGATCTTCGGCGCGGCCGTGGGCCTCATCATGCGCGAGCACGCGGAGCTGGACCAGGTCGTGCAGGCGTGCATCGAAGCGGGCACCACCTGCTGGCCCGATCCGAGCGCGTTCACGCGGTTCGCGATCTACGCGTTCATCGGCCTGGCGCAGGTGATTGCCCTGTTCACCATCAGCATCAGCGTCGAAACACGGCAGCGTCGTCGGCGCTATGCGAAGGAATGGCGGTAGTGAAGGATTACAGCATCAGCGTCCAGATTGCTGCACCAGCGGACCGGGTCTGGTCGGTGATGAGCGATATCGAGCGGTGGCACGAGTGGACGCCGTCGATCCGGAGCGTGCGCCGCACGAACGCCGGTCCGTTCCGCATCGGTGCGCGGGCCCGCGTGTGGCAGCCGAAGCTGCCGCCGGCGGACTGGATCGTCACCGCCCTGCAGGAGGGCCGTGGCTTCGACTGGGAGAGCCGGGCTCCCGGCATCCGGGTGCTCGGGCGCCACTGGGTGGAGCCGACGAGCGCGGGCAGCCGCGTCACGCTCTCGATCCAATACAGCGGCATCTTCGGCAACATCCTCGGCCGCGTGCTGGCCAGCATCAACCGTCGCTACATTGCGCTCGAAGCCGATGGCCTCAAGCGTCGGGCGGAAGCGCACGCGGTTCAGTAAGCGCACTCGAGGGCAACCCAGAAACGCCGGAACGCGGAAACGCGGAAACGCCAAAGCACCGACATGCGGAGATGCCCGAAGGCATTCGATTTCCGTGGTGGAGCTTCGAGACCTGCTCCGAGTGCACAAAGGCACGAAGGCGGGGCTCAGCTCGTGCGGAAGACGATGATGTCGGAGGCGAGCGTGACCTCCAGGTACTCGAGCGCCTGCACCCGCGGCGAGACGCTCTGGCGCTCTCCGCGGTAGGTGCCACGCAGCAGCTGAATCAGCGTGTCGCGGTCGAGATCGAACCGCTGCCGAACTTCGGCCTGCTCGACCGGTTCGAACCGGCCGCGATGCTCTTCGATGAGCGCGGCCGTGCGATCGCGCTCGAGCCTCTCGCCCTGCACAGCCTCCCGCAACTCGATCAGATCGTCATGCGCCGGCACGGCGACGATGACGAGGCCGCCCTCGCGCAGGATGCGGCGGCACTCGGCAGGGTTGCGGCGCGCGTGCACGGAGAGGACCAGGTCCACGCTTCCATCGAGCAGCGGCAGCCGACGGTCCGCGTTGGCGATGAGCCAGGTGACCGAAGGGAAGCGTCGGGCGGCAGTGGTGATGGCGGGCGTCGACAGGTCGATGCCGACGGCCTCGACCCGCGGATCGCTGGAAAGGGCACCGAGTGTTTCGCCGGACCCGCACCCGAGTTCGACGACGACGCTGCGGGCGTGCGCAGGGAGCCGCGTGCGAGCACGGTCGACGACCGCGTCGATGACGTGACGGCCGATGCCGCGCGCGAGCAGGGCGGCCCGCGCCTCGACAGACTCGCGTGAGTCCCCGGCCTCCGTGGACTTGCGGTCCTGCGGCTGCAGCAGGTTGACGTACCCGCTGCGCGCGATGTCGAACGTGTGACCAGCCGCGCACGTCCAGGTGCGGTCACGCCGCGTCAGCGGCGCGCCGCATCCACGGACGGAGCAGGAGAGCGGTGCGATCGTCAGCCCTTCACGAACACGGTGAGCGAGCCGTTCCTGTTGATGGCCATGACGTCGAACTTGTCCTTCTGGCCGCTCGGCACTTCCATGCCCGGTGAGCCCATCGGCATGCCCGGCACGGCGATGCCGATAATCGCCGGCTTCTCCTTGAGCATCTTCTGCACGGCGTCGACCGGCACATGCCCTTCGACGACGTAGCCGTTCACGATACCCGTGTGGCAGGACTGGGCGGCGGCGGGGACCTTGTGTTCGGTCTTGACGCGATCGACGTCCTCGACGTCAATTGCCTTCACGTCGAATCCGTTGGCCTTCATGTAATCGACCCACTTCGCGCAGCAGCCGCAGGTCGAGGATTTGTAGACGGTCATCTGCGGCTTGGCCTGGGCGGAGAGGCGGAGGCCGGTTGCCCACGGCACCGCTGCGCCGATGGCCAGGCCGAGCAGGGAGCGACGGGAGATGGTGTTGGACATGGATCCATTGTGCGGCGGGACCGAAGCGGTCCACAACGCCAAAGCAGCGGACGAGCGGGCGGATGTTGCGGGTAATATTGGGCGTCTCATCGGGGCAGTCGCCAGCAAATCAGCAATCAGTAATCAGCAATCAACAATTGGCAATCACCCATTCGTGATTGAAGGAGTTCCGCATGAAGCAGGTGGTATTCGTCGTTGCCGGTGTGCTGTTCGCCGCGTCCTCTGCCGTGGCGCAGCCGCCGCCCCCTGGCCAGCAACTTACCCTGACCGCGAGCCTGAACCGTGGCTACAACTCCGTGAAGCAGAACCTCACGGAAATGGCGGCGAAGATGTCGGACGCCGACTACGGCTTCAAGCCGGGTTCAGCGGCCGAGATGCGGAGCTACGGACAGCTGTTCGCGCACGTGGCGAACTCGCAGTTCGGCTCCTGCGCCGCCGCGCTGGGGCAGCCGAATCCGAACCAGGGGCACAACCTCGAGACGGAGCTGAAGGCCAAGGCCGAGTTCCAGAAGGCGCTGGCAGACTCGTTCGCGCTCTGCGACAAGGCGTTCGCGGCGCTGACTGACCAGAACGCGATGGAGCTGGTGAAGCAGGGACAGGGTGAGATCGCGCGTGCCGCGCTCCTCGCGAACGTGGTTGCCCACAGCAACGAGATGTACGGCACCGGTGCGGTCTACATGCGCGCCAAGGGGTTGGTGCCGCCCTCGACCGAGCGGGCTACTGCAGCGCAGGCCGGCCGCGGCACACCGGGACAGTAGCCATTCGGGACTGGGGACTCGGGGCTGCGATCTCGTCCCGAGTCCCGAGTCCCGAGTCCGAATGCCGAGTCCCGAATTCCGAGTCCCCAGTCCCCAGTTCCTAATTCCTAGTTCCCAGTTCTCCCCCCGCTCGGTCGCTGTCCTTCGCCAGCAAGCGCACTCCCCACCAGGAAGAACGCCAGCACCGCCCGCCCGATCTGTGGCGCGAGCCCTGCCTCGAGATGCGCGGCGGTGTGGACCTCGAGCGCCTGCAGCCCGAGCATCGCGCCGATGGCGACCGCGAGGCCGCCCGGAAGACGCACGCGCACGAACGCGGACGCGAGCGCCAGCAGCAGGCCGAAGACCACGATGAGCGCTTCAGCCCAGAGCTCGATGCGGGCACCACGGATGACGTCGACGACGGCCCAGATGGCTGAATAGAGCCCGTAGCCGAACATGCCGAGCGAGGCGAAGGTCAGCACGTCCTCATCTTGGCACAAGCGCCAGCTGCCGCCCTGCGGCAGAATGAGCCATGCCGTCATGCTCCCGCCTTCGCTACGCCGAAGCCCATCCGAGCACCTCATCGTCGTGGCCGGCCGGCCAGCGGCCGCTCGGCACGATCGTGTTGATGCACGCGTTCCCGCTGAGCGCCCGGATGTGGGAGCCGCAGCATGTCCTCGCTGCCGCGGGCTGGCACGTGGTGATGCCGCAGTTCCGCGGGTTCGACTGCGCCACGCCTGATGGGCCGGATGTGCAGACGCTGGACGACTACGCGGGGGACGTGGAGAATCTGCTCGATACGCTCGGGCTCCAGACGGGCGGTGATCGGCGGCCTGTCGCTCGGTGGCTACGTGGCGTTCGCGCTCTTCCGCCGTGCACCGGAGCGGTTTCGTGCGCTGGTGCTGGCCGATACGCGCGCCGAGGCGGACGCCGCGGAGGCGCGCGCCAGCCGGACGCGGCTCATCGCGCTCGCAGGCACCGACGGCATAGGGGCGATCGCGGACGACTTCGCCCCGAAACTGCTTGGGACCACAACGAAAGAGACGAATCCGGGCCTGCTCGAGAGGGTCCGCCAGATCATCACCACGAACCAGGCGTCAGCGGTGCAGGCGGCGCTGGCTGCCATGATGCGCCGCGAGGACTCGACCGCGC
This sequence comes from Acidobacteriota bacterium, assembly GCA_018268955.1. Taxonomy (GTDB): domain Bacteria; phylum Acidobacteriota; class Vicinamibacteria; order Vicinamibacterales; family CAVVIG01; genus CAVVIG01. Next base: position 46,491 of record JAFDVO010000021.1, read on the forward strand.
TGCTCCCGGCCATCACCGTGCCCACGCTCGTCATCGTGGGCGACGAGGACCAGCTCACGCCTCCGGCACTCAGCGCCTCGATGCGCGCCGCATTACCGCGCGCGTCACTCGTCGTGATCCCGAAGGCGGGTCACCTCCCGAACCTCGAGCAACCTGAAGCGTTCAACGCGGCGCTGCTGACGTTCCTTGGTGGACTATAGTCGGAGGGCGGAAGGCGGAAGGCGGAAGGCGGAAGGCGGAAGGCGGAGGGCGGAGGGCGGAGGACAGAGGGCGGAGGACAGAGGGCGGAGGTTGGAGGTTGGAGGGACCAGGTTCGCAGCGGCCTCGAATTGCGCGGCATCCTTGCGTTTCTGCATCCGTGCATTCGTGCATTCGTGCATTCGTGCATTCGTGCATTCGTGCATTCGTGCATTCGTGCATTGCTGCATTACTGCATTACCGCGTTCGTCCCGAGTCCCGAGTCCCCAACTCCGAGTCCCGAGCGAGTCCCCAATTCCGAGTCCCGAGCGAGAGGAGCATCGTGCAGATTTCCGTGAGCCGTATTCGAATCGACTGGCGCCTGCAGTTGCCGGTGCTGCTGTTGGCCGTGGTGCTGCTTGGCGGAGGGTTGCGCGCGCAGGACGGGCTGCCGGTGGCGCATCGCGATCGGCTCGACGAGATCCTGGACCTGAACGTGCGCGACGGGTTCGTGTACTACCGCGCGCTGAAGGGCGAGCGGGCGAAGCTCGATGGCTACGTCGCCTCGCTGGCGAACGTGCGGCTCGACACCGCGTCGCCGCAGGAGCAGGTTGCGTTCTGGCTCAACGGCTACAACGCCATCGTGCTGCAGAGCGTGGTGGCGAACTACCCGATCCCGCGCCGGACGAACGACTATCCGGCTGGTAGCATCCGCCAGATCCCCGGCGTGTTCGAACGTGAGACGCACCGGTTGGCGGGTCGCACGCTGACGCTCGACCAGATCGAGCAGACCGTGCTGCCGACCTTCCATGACCCGCGCGTGTTCTTCGCACTCGGGCGCGGTGCAGTTGGCGGGGGGCGCCTGCGCAGCGAGAGCTACGCGCCAGAGCAGCTCGAGCAGCAGCTCGCCGAGGTCGCCGCCGAGTGCGCCAGCCGGTCGCAGTGCGTGCAGGTCGATCGCACTGCGAACGCGATGCGCGTGAGCTCGATCTTCTCGTGGCGGCGCGATGCGTTCGTCGAGGCTTATGCCGACCGCGCACGCACCGGCTTCGCCGGCCGCAGCCCGGTCGAACGCGCGGTGCTGGCCTTCATCGATCCGAGGATGCTGAACACCGAGCAGTCGTTCCTGCAGAAGAACGAGTTCCGCCTCGAATACATCCCCTTCGACTGGAGCCTCAACGACCTCACGGGCCGGGGAGGGCGGTAGAGCATCTGCAATCTGGAATCTGCAATCTGCAATCTGGAATCTGGAATCTGCAATCTAGAATGGCCTGATGGACCTCGAGCTTTCGGAGAAGGTGGCGATCGTCACGGGCGGCAGCCGTGGACTTGGGTTCGCGAGTGCGAAGGCGCTCGTGGCTGAGGGATGCCGGGTGACGATCTGCGCGCGCGGGGAGGCAGCGCTGCTCGATGCCGCCGCTTCGTTACGCGGCATTGCTGGTGCTGAGGACCGCGTGCACGCCGTTGCCGCGGATGTGTCGTCGGCCGCTGACGTCGAGCGCGTCGTCGGCGAGACCGTGCAGGCGTTCGGCCGCCTCGACATCCTCGTGAACAACGTGGCCATCGCGCGTGGGTCGACGATCCTCGACACCAAGGACGCCGAGTGGCAGGAGGCGTTCGACTACACGCTGTTCCCGGCCATCCGCATGTCCCGCCTGGCCGTGCCGCACATGCGTCGCCGCGGCGGGGGCTCGATCGTGATGATCGCGTCCATCTGGGGACGCGAGGCGGGCGGCCGCATGACGTACAACGCGGTGAAGGCGGCGGAGATCAGCCTTGCCAAGTCCATGGCCCAGCAGCTGGCGCGCGACAACATCCGCGTGAACAGCGTCGCGCCGGGCTCGATCCTGTTTCCCGGGGGCTCCTGGCACAAGCGCCAGCAGGACGATCCGCAGGGCATTGCCGACTTCATCATGCGCGAGCTGCCGTTCGGCCGCTTCGGCAACGCCGAAGAGGTCGGCAACGTCGTCGCCTTCCTCGTCTCCCCGAAAGCCAGCTGGATTAGCGGCGCGTGCCTCCCCGTGGACGGATGCCAGGGGAAGTCGAATATCTAGAAACTCAGAAGTCAGAATTCAGAAGTCAGAACTTGCGACACCGTCCCCGCATCGGGAGACGGACGTGGAGGGCATTAGTCAGAGGACAGACGGCAGCCCCACCAGCCTACTTTCTGACAGTCCTGCCAGCCCTGCCCGCCCAGCCTGCCCTCAGGCCTCTGCGTCCTGAGCGCTGAACGCGACGCGGTACACCGGAAGCCCAACCAGGATGATGGCGAACGTCACGAGCGTCGAGACCGGCTCGGTGGCGAGCGCGTTCAGCAGCAATCCCACCACCGCGAGCAGGAAGATGATCGGCACCATTGGATAGCCGACCACGCGGTAGGGCCGAGGCATTTCGGGCCGCGTCTTCCTGAGGCGCATCACTCCGGCGACGCACAGGCCGTAAAAGGGCCAGATGGCGATGACGAACGTCTCGGTCAGCGCCTCGAAGCTGCGGCTGAACACGAGCGTGATGGACATCGCTGCCGTGAGCAGGATCGCCACGTGTGGCGTCTTGAAGCGCGGGTGCACCCGAGCGATCGCCTTGAAGAAGAGCCCGTCCTCCGCCATCGCGAAGAACAGCCGCGGCGACCCGAGGAAGTCGGCGTTGAGCGCCCCGAATGTGGAGACCGCGACGAGCAGCGAGACGAGCGCCGCGGCACCAGGCCCGATGATGCGCGTCATGGTCTCTGCGGCCACCAGCGGAGAAGAGGCGACCGACGGCATGGAAAGCACGTAGACGTAGCCGACGTTCACGAGCACGTAGGCGGCGATGACCGCGAGGGTGCCCCCGATGATCGCCCGCGGCAACGTGCGCTGCGGATGCGTCACCTCCCCGCCGGCGAACGACACGTCGCCCCAGCCGTCATAGGCCCAGAGCACGCTGACAAGCGCCAGGCCGAAGCTGCCGACGGCGACCGGCGCCGACGTGCCGAAATGGGCGGTCCTCCCGCCGTGCGCCGCGCCGAGCGTCAGGGCAAGGAGTGCGAGCCCCACAAGGGCCACAAACTTCGCACTCGTCGATGCGTTCACGATGAGGGCGCCGAGTCGCGCGCCAATGATGTTCGCGCCAGCGGCAACGACGATGGCCGCCGCTGACACGAGTTCGGCGGTGACCGCATGGCTCGCCGGGTCGATGCCAAGCATGCGCAGGGTGTATTGGCCGCAGGCCAGTGCGATGCCGCCGATCGCCGAGGCGCGCAGCAGGACAAGCTGGGTCCAGCCGAAGAGAAACGCCGTCCGCCGTCCCCAGCTTTCACGCAAGTACGCGTAGTAGCCGCCCGACTCCGGGAACGCCGCCGCGAGTTCCGCGAGCGACAGCGCGCCAGCCAGCGCCAGCAGACCTCCAAGCACCCAGAGCGCGATGAAGAGCGCCGGGTCGCCGACCTTCTGTGCCACCCCCGCAGGCGAGCGGAAGATGCCGGAGCCGATGGTGATGCCGATGACGAGCGCGGTCGCCGACCCAAGGCCCAGCGTGCGCGGCAGGCGGTCGCGGTGTGAGGGCACGCGGGGAGTATACGGACAACTCCAGGACGTGAGACGTGAGACTTTAGAACTTAGAACTCAGAATTCTGAAGTCAGAACTCACGGCCCACGGCCCATCGCCGCATCACGTCCCGGCCCTCCTGGCCCTTCGACCGCGCCCCTCAGGCCGGCGGCACCTCGTTGTTTTCATTCGCGGCGCGCTCGGTGAGGCGCGTCAGGCGCGAGGGGGCCCAGTCGGACAGGCTCTGCCAGCCGCTGCGGGCGTCGGCGCCTGCGCCGTCCGCAGGAGGCGGCAACACCATCGTGTTTGCCGCAGCCATGATCGACGCGACGATCTCGGGGGCGACCGCATTCGCAATCACCGCGAACTTCGCCGGCAGCGTGATGACCAGTTCCGGGTCGCCGTGACGGGCGGCGTCGATCACCTGCCAGGCGGCACGGCGTCCGTCGATGGAGGCAACCGGGATTGAATCGGAGATCGTGAACCAGGTGAACTCGTCGCGGTGGTTCCCCTTGAACCAGGCGTTGAACGGCGAACCGGTGCGCATCATGCCGGGGCACACGGTGGTCACGAAGATGTTGTCCTTGGCCAGCTCGCCGCGAAGCGAGTCGGAGAGCCCGGTCAGCGCGAACTTGCTCGCGCAGTACGGCGTCAGGTGCGGCACGCCGATCTTCCCGCCAATCGACGAGATGTTCACGATGCGTCCGCCACCCTGCCGTTTCATCGCGGGCACGGCTGCGAGCGTCGTGTGCAGGGGGCCCCAGAAATGGACCGCTATCGCCTCCTCGAAGTCCGCGTGCTCCATGTGCTCGATCGGGCCGACCTTCATCACGCCCGCGTTGTTGATGAGCAGGTCGATCCGTCCATGGTGCTCCAGCGTGTCGTGGATCAGCCGCTCGGCCTCTTCACGATTGCCGACATCGCAGGCCACCGCATGCACCTTGGCGCCGCGCGCGGTCAGCTCGCCGTAGGCACGATCCAGTTCGGCCTGATCGCGCGCCGCGATCGTCACGTGCGCGCCCTCCGCAACGAGCTGTCGGGCAATCAGCAGCCCGAGCCCGCGCGATCCCCCGGTGATGACGACGATGCGTCCAGCGAAGTCCATGCGGCGGGCCGTCCGCAGTCCACGGCTGAGCAGTGCGGCGCCGAGCGCCACGGCGCCGGCGGCAAGGGCAGTCTGTTGGGTCCTGGTCATGCCGGCGGGCAGGAGCAAGGCAAAGGCCATGGTCGATCGATTTCGACTCTTGATCGCCCCCGAAGCCGGCTGCTACGATTTCGAAGAATTTTCGCCGCACGCGCCAGCTCTTCCCGCCACCCGTGGACACGATGAACGAACTGACGACCACGACCGATACGCGCGTGCGCCGCCCTGGGCGTGACGGTGCGTTCGATGCCGCCCTCGACCGGCTCGCACCGGGCCGGGTCCCCGACCGGCCGGACAACCCGGACGGGCATGTCACCACGCTGCGGCGCATGCCGGCCGTGCCGGCGCAGTATGCCGCGTTTCCAGAGGTGCTGGACCCGCGGCTGAAGGTGGCGCTCGGGACCCGCGGCGTCAGCCAGCCCTATACGCACCAGGCGGAGGCGATCGAGCACGCGCTCAACCGCCGCAACGTCGTCGTCATCACGCCGACCGCCTCCGGCAAGACGCTCTGCTACAACGCCCCCGTCCTCCACTCCATCCTGCAGGATCCATCGAGCCGGGCGTTGTACCTCTTTCCGACCAAGGCCCTCGCGCAGGATCAGCTGGCGGAGCTGCAGGCGCTCTGCGAACACATCGCGGGCGCCACCGGCGAGCAGATCGGGGTCTACACGTACGACGGCGACACGCCGCAGGACGCGCGTCGGACGATCCGCTCACGCGCGCACCTGGTCCTCAGCAATCCGGACATGGTGCACTCGGGCATCCTGCCGCACCATCCGCGCTGGGCGAAGCTCTTCGAGAACCTGAAGTACGTCGTCATCGACGAACTCCACGCCTATCGCGGGGTGTTCGGCAGCCACCTGTGCAACGTGCTGCGTCGGCTCCGCCGCATCTGTCGCCACTACGGGTCGGACCCGGTGTTCCTGTGCTCGTCGGCGACGATCGCGAATCCGCGCGAGCTGGCCGAGCGGCTGACCGAGCAGTCGTTCGAGATCGTGGAGCAGAGCGGCGCCCCACGGGGGGAAAAGTTCTTCATCTTCGTGAACCCGCCGGTGGTCAACCAGCAGCTCGGGATCCGCCGGTCGTACCTGAGCGAAACGCGGCGGGTGGCCTCCGAGTTCCTGAAGCGCAACCTGCAGCTCATCGTCTTCGCGCAGAGCCGGCTCTCCACCGAGATCCTGACGACCTACCTGAAGGATGACTTCGAGAACGAACCCGGGCAACCCGAACGGATCCGGGGCTATCGCGGTGGGTACCTGCCGCTGCGGCGGCGGGAGATCGAGAAGGGGCTGCGCGAGGGATCGGTGCGTGCGGTCGTCTCGACGAACGCGCTCGAACTCGGTATCGACATCGGCGCCCTCGACGTCGCCGTGATGGCCGGGTATCCGGGGACGATCGCGGCAACATGGCAGCGGGCAGGCCGCGCCGGACGTCGCGCCAGCCGGTCGGCGGCGGTGATGGTCGCCAGCAGCGCACCGCTGGATCAGTTCATCGTGCGCAACCCGTCGTACTTCTTCGACGCGTCGCCCGAGCGTGCGCTGATCGACCCCGACAACCTCCACATCCTCGTGGACCACGTGAAGTGCGCTGCGTTCGAGCTGCCGTTCACCCCGGTGGAGCAGTTCGGTCGCCACGACGTGCAGGAGGTGCTCGGCATCCTGGCCGAGCAGGGGCTCGTGTACCGCACCGGCGCCAGCGACGATCCGGACCAGCCATCCGACGAGGGGCAGTGGAACTGGACGAGCGAGTCGTATCCGGCAGACGCGGTGAGCCTGCGGTCGGTCTCCTCGGACAACTTCATCATCGTGGACATCACCCAGGAACCGCGGGTCATCGGGGAAACCGACTTCACGAGCGGTCCCTCCACCCTCCACGAGAAGGCCATCTACATCGTCGAAGGCACGCTGTACCAGGTGGAGAAGCTGGATTTCGAAGGGCGCAAGGCGTACGTCCGCGAGATCGACTGCGACTACTACACCGACGCGATCACGTATAACCGCGTGACGATCATCGACACGTTTTCCGAGCCAGCGGTGGCCTCGAACGGCGAGGTGCACGTCGTCTCCCGCGTGGTCGGGTTCAAGAAGATCAAGTTCTACACGAACGAGAACATCGGCTCCGGCGAGCTGGACCTGCCTGAGCAGCAGATGCACACGACCTCGTACTGGCTGACGGTCCCTGCCGAGCTGATGGGCGTGCTTCCGTTCGCGAGCGACGATCGGCGCGACGGCATCGTCGGCCTCTCGTTCGCGATGAAGCAGGTCGCGCAACTGCTCCTGATGTGCGATGCGCATGACATCGGCATCTCGATCGACATGGAAGAGCAGAGCCCGCGCATCTTCGTCTACGACAACTACCCGGGCGGCATCGGGTTCAGCGCGCCGCTCTACCGGATGCACGACGAGCTGCTCTCCGCCACACAGCGCCTCATCTCCGAGTGCCCGTGCGAGAGCGGCTGCCCGGGCTGTGTCGGACCGGTCGGCAACACGGGGCCGCTGGCGAAGACGGCCGCCCTCCGGATCCTCGATCTCCTGCTCGCCGATCGGATTGCGGCATGACGATGAATCCGGTCAGGCTGCGCGATCGGCTGCGCGGCATCGTCAAGCCAGCGGCGACGTCGCCGGCCGCGAGCGCACCACCATCAGCAGCGGAGGCGGCAGCAGGTGGGTCAGCGCCAGCTGTGGCGCCGTTGCCCAGCGCACCGGCCGTGCGCAGATCCAGCGGGATCGAAGACACGCTGGGCGGGGCGTGGCACGAGCGCGGTTCCGCGCGTTCGTTCGTGGTGAGGCGTCGCTTCGAGGCGGATCAGGAATATGGCCGCGTGCGGGTCGGGGACGTGGCGTCGGCGCTCGAGTCGGCGCAGGGGGGGGCGGGGCTTGTCGCGACCGGAACGCCGCAGGTGCCGTTCGTCTTCTTCGACCTCGAGACGACAGGCCTGAGCGGGGGCGCCGGGACCCACGCGTTTCTCGTCGGCTGCGCGTCGTTCGACGCGGACGGTGCGTTTGTCGTCGAGCAGCACCTGATGACCGACTACGCGGTCGAGCGGAGCATGCTCACGTGCGTGGCGGAGGACCTGTCGAAGGCGGGCGCGCTCGTCACCTTCAACGGCAAGTCGTTCGATGCGCCGGTCATCGAGACCCGGTACCTGTTCCATCGCCTCACGTCACCCTGCACGCACCTCCCTCACCTGGACCTGCTGCATCCGGCACGACGGTTCTGGGGTGGTGATGAGGTGCTCGGCTGCTCCCTGATTGCGCTCGAGCAGCAGCTGCTCGGGGCGCATCGGCTCGGCGATGTGCCTGGCTTCGAAATTCCGGCGCGCTACTTCCAGTTCATCCGATCGGGCGATGCGCAGCCGCTGGCCGACGTTCTCGAGCACAACCGTCTCGACCTGCTGTCCCTGGCGGCACTCACAGCCCGGCTGCTGCGCCTCATCAACGACGGCGCCGAGGCGGCGGACGATGCGCGCGAGGCGCTGGGGCTGGGCCGCGTGTACGAGCGGGCCGGAGAGGTGGCGCGCGCCGAGCACGCGTACGAGCGCGCGCTCGACCTCGCGGCGGAGCAGGCGGAGGCCCGGAGGCGGAGCCTGCGTCCGTCAGGAGAGTGGGCCTGGACACCTCAGGGGATCCGAGTGGAAGCGCTGCGGGCGCTCGCGCTCAGCTCCCGTCGGTCCCGACGCTACGCGGACGCAGCGGCCCGGTGGCGGCAACTCCTCGATCTGCCAGGTTGCCCTGGAGCGATCAGGCGTGAAGCGACCGAGGCGCTCGCGATCCATCACGAGCACCGGGAGCGCGACCTTGCGGCCGCGCGCATGTTTGCGTTGAAGAGTCTGGAGGCGGGATCAGAAGCGGCGTGGGGCGATGCCGTCCGGCATCGCCTCGCACGAATCGAGCGGAAGCTCCTCAGCGAGCAGCCGCTGCTTCCTTCTTTGCCTTCGCCGCAGCCTTGCGGCTCTCGGACGTCTGGGCGCCGAACTTCTTCGTGAAGCGCTCCACACGACCTTCCGTGTCGATCAGCTTCTGACGGCCCGTGAAGAACGGGTGGCAGTTCGAGCAGATTTCGAGGTGCAGCTCAGGCTTCGTGGAACGGGTCTGCCACGTCGCCCCGCATGCGCAGCGGGCCTCGACATCGTGGTACTTGGGGTGGATGCCTTCCTTCACAGCGAACTCCTTGGGCGTTTCCGGAAACTCCGAGTATACCACCGGTTCGCGCCAGGCCCGGAGCTGACCCGCTCAGACGCCAGCAGTCCGACGTCCAGATCCGAAGGCCGTCCGCCTGGCTCTGGCGTTACCCCCGCTCCCAGCGGTGCCGCTTCAGGGCATCGTGGGTCCTCGGTGGCAGTCGCTGCCCGTCGCTGGCGGCGAGGTTCCGCTCCACATGCTGGACGCGCCGCATGCCCGGGATGGTTGTCGAGACGGCCGGGTGCTCGAGGATGAAGCGGAGCGCGAGTTCCGGCAGGTCCATACCTTCCGGAATGAGCACATCCAGGCGTTCGACCCGCTCCAGCGTCTCGTGCAGCCGTTCAGGGGTGAAGTAGGTGTTGCGCCAGTCGCCGTCAGGCCATCGGGAGTCGGCGGTCAGCGTGCCCGTGAGGCTGCCCTCGTCGAAGGGCACGCGTGCGATGACCGCGATGTTGTTCGCCTGGCAGTAGGGGAACAGCTCATCCTCGGCGGCCTGGTCGAAGATGTTGTAGACCACCTGCACGCTGTCGATGAGCCCGGTGCGGAGCGCGCGGATCACGTTGGTCGGCTGCCAGCGGTTCACGCTGATTCCGAACGCCCCGACGAGCCCTTCCTCCTTCAGCGCGCGCACCGCGCGCTGCCACCCCTCGTCGTCTGCCCACGTGTCGCTCCAGACATGGAACTGCTGGAGGTCGATTGCTTCCGCGTCCAGGTTGCGCAGGCTCTTCTCGGTGAACGCACGGATGTGGTCGGCGGGATAGGTGTCGCTGACCGGGTCCTCGGCCCGTGCGGGCCAGCGCATGTTCTTCGGCGGGATCTTGGTCGCGATGCGCATCGGGGCATGCGGGTACCGGCGTCGCGCTTCGGCGAGCAGCTGCTCGCTGCGGCCCTGGCCGTACGCCCACGCCGTGTCGAAGAAGGTACAGCCGAGGACGATGGCACGCCCGAGCGCCGCCAGCGACTCCTCGTCGTCGGACCCTGTCCATCCGGCCATGCCCCACATCCCGTAGCCGATCTCAGAGACCTGCCAGCCCGTCCGACCAAATGTTCGTTGCTGCATTCCATCCTTCGGATTGCTGATTGCCAAGTGCTGATTGCTCATTTGAACTTCCATTTCGCATTTGGCAATTAGCAATTAGCGATTCTGTTCTGTGTGCCCGCACCGATGCCGCAGGCGGTAGATGACGACCTGCCGGACGTCGACCTCTTCCTTCGCTTCCTCGAAGTAGCAGGTGCCGGCCATGAAGGCGCTCACGTCCGCAGCGTTCTCGCGGCTGCGGATGACGGTGATGCTCGGCACCGTGAGATCGCTGAAGCGTTGCACGATGTCGCGTGCATCGTTGGCGCTGCCCGCGACGAACACCGGGTGCCGGTCAAGCGACGCGGCTGCGAGCTGGTCCACCCACCAGGCGTCGGTGATCACCGGTCGACCCGGTTCAGCGACGCGAGCCACGGCGTCTGCGAGGCGGCCATAGGTGTTCTTCGCGCCGCGGAGCGTCCGGTGCGCGGACCGTTGCACCCAGACGCTGGCAAGAAGCAGGAGAACGATCGCGGCGTGCGACCACGCCCTCCTGGGCAGCTCCTCCAGCGTGTCGACTGCGAGCAGGGTGAGAGGGACGTACGCCGCCAGCAGGTAGCGGGGGCCCCACTGACCGCCGCCATCATTCGGCGCCAGCAGCAGCGTGAAGGCCACTGTCAGGAGAGCGGTCCACCACAGGAACGCGCGCTCGCTCCGTCCGGACGTGCGCATCGCTCCGATCATCGCGACGATGGCGGCTGGGGCGACACTCCAGAGGCTGTTGGTTCGTGTGGGGCCAGCGAGCGTCCAACCTGCTGGCAGCAGCCAGTCTCGCGCGTACACGACCCGTTCGCCCAGCCATCCTGCCCCAAGCAGCGCAGTGTTCGTGCCCACGTGCCCGGGAACCCAGGAACCGAAGTGGACGACAGCATAGGCCTCGAGCGGCAGCAGGGCGACGATCATCCCCGTGGCCGCCACGACCAGCGATCGCCACGTGGGCCTGTGGACGAGGGTTCGCGACGCGATGAACACCGCCAGCGCGAAACAGCCAAGTTCTGGCCGGAGCATCGTCCCGAGCCCGAGGAGCAGGCCAGCGGCGAACGTTGCGCCCGGTGCGGCATCGCGCCCCGGCGCGCGACGCGCGCTCTCGAGCAGGAGGCCCGCGCCACACGTTGCCAACCCGAGCGCTGGCATGTGCTCCCAGAACTCGAGTCCGTAGAAGAGGAACGGCGTGCCCAGCGCCATCGCAAGCGCCACGAGCACCGTGCTGCGTCGTGCCTCCAGCACCGATGAGAGCCACGCGGCGCCGGCGAGCGTCGCGAGGAAGCCGAGCGCAGGAAGGACGTAGAGGCCCCGCAGCCCCAGCCACGCCAGCAGCGGCGCGGACATTAGCGGGAAGAACTCCGAGGTGACGGCGTGCGCGTGGTCGCCATGCACCGCAAAGAACGGGTCCACGTGGGGGACCGCGTCGTTGCCGATGCGTGGCAGTGGGATGGCGAGGGGGTGAGTGGGGAAGCGGATCGCGTTGCGGGCCGACACGAGCTTCACGCCCGGGTCGCCCACGTAGAAGGTGTCGGGCCGGAGGCCCGCCGCGAGGGCGACGAGCAGGAGGGCGCAGGCCGCGAGGACGAACGTGAGTCCCCGCAGGTCGGAACGCACGGGAGAAGGGCTGGACACTGGAATCTGGTGAGTGGGCGAGTTGGTGAACTGGTGGGGCCAGCGCGCCCGTTCACCAGTTCACCGCTCGATCACTCACCACGTCACCAATTCACCAACGCACCACGTGGGAGTTCCTGCTCGCCCTACTTGCCCGACGACATGGCCGCCAGGAACTCCTGGTTCGACTTCGTCTTGCCCATTTTCGAGAGCAGCAGTTCCATCGCCTCGACGGGCGAGAGTGGCGTGAGGACCTTGCGTAGTACCCACACGCGGTTCAGGTCTTCCTTGGCGATGAGCAGTTCTTCCTTGCGGGTGCCGCTCTTCTGGATGTCGATCGACGGGAACACGCGGCGGTCGGTCAGCTTGCGATCGAGGTGGATTTCAAGGTTACCCGTGCCCTTGAACTCCTCGAAGATCACTTCGTCCATGCGCGAGCCGGTGTCGATGAGCGCGGTCGCCATGATCGTGAGCGAGCCGCCTTCCTCGACATTGCGGGCCGCGCCGAAGAAGCGCTTCGGCCGCTGCAGCGCGTTGCTGTCGACGCCGCCCGACAGCACCTTGCCCGACGGCGGCACGATGGTGTTGTAGGCGCGGGCGAGGCGCGTAATCGAGTCGAGCAGGATGACCACGTCCTTCTTGTGCTCGACGAGGCGCTTGGCCTTCTCGATGACCATCTCCGCCACCTGCACGTGGCGCTGTGCCGGCTCGTCGAACGTCGACGAGATTACTTCGCCGCGAACCGACCGCTGCATGTCGGTGACCTCTTCGGGCCGCTCGTCGATGAGCAGCACGATCAGGTACACCTCCGGGTGATTCGTGGTGATGCTGTTTGCGATGCTCTGGAGGAGCATCGTCTTGCCCGTGCGGGGAGGCGCCACGATCAAGCCGCGCTGGCCCTTGCCGATCGGCACCATGAGGTCCAGCACGCGGCCGGACAGGTTGTCACCGTCCGTCTCGAGCCGGATGCGGTTCTGCGGATAGAGCGGCGTGAGGTTCTCGAAGAAGACCTTGTCGCGCGTCCGCTCCGGCGGCTCGAAGTTGACCGCCTCGACCTTGATCAGCGCGAAGTAGCGTTCGCCTTCCTTCGGCGAACGGATCTGGCCGGACACCGTGTCGCCGGTGTGGAGGTCGAACTTGCGGATCTGCGACGGCGAGACGTAGATGTCGTCCGGGCCCGGCAGGTAGTTGTAGTCCGGCGCCCGCAGGAAGCCGAATCCGTCCGGCAGCACCTCGAGGACACCTTCCGAGAAGATGAGCCCGCTCTTCTCGGCACGCGCCTTCAGGATCTCGAAGATGAGCTCCTGCTTGCGCATGCCGGTCGCGCCCGGCACCTCGAGCTGCTTGGCGATCTTCGTCAGCGCGCCGACGCTCATGTCCTTGAGGGTCGCGAGGTCGATGCGCTCGATCTTCTCGGGCTTGTCGCCGCGGCCACGCTCGCCCTGCTGGGGAGCCTGGGCGTCCGGCTGACCGGCGTTCTTCTGGCCCTGTGCGGCCTGCGCCTGCGGTGGGGTGGTTACGGCTGCTGCCGGCTGTTCGCCAGCCTGTCGATCAGTTTCCACAGTTCGTCCAGTCCTTCACCGGTGACGGATGAAACCGGCAGTACGGTGTCTTGAAACACGGATTCGATTTCCCGGAGCGCGCGTATCCGTTGTCCGCGCGGGAGTTTGTCCGCCTTGGTCCCTACGATCGCCGCAGGAACCGCCTGCTTCAGCCACGTCCACGCCTCGCGGTCGCTGTCGAGACCGGGATGCCTGGTGTCGACCAGCAGCAGCGCCGATGCCTGTGGGCGCGCAAAGAACGCCTCGGTCAGTGCCTCGAACGTCGTCGACTCCGGAGTCTTCGACCGCCGCGCATAGCCATACCCCGGCAGGTCCACCAGGTAGAACGGCGCGCCGCCGCCTCGCTGTACCCGGTACACGTTGGCCAGCCGGGTCTTGCCCGGCGCCGCACTGGTCCGCGCCAACCGCTGCCGCGTGAGTGCGTTGATCAGGCTCGACTTGCCGACGTTCGAGCGGCCGACCATCGCGATTTCGGGGAGGCCATCGCGAGGGAAGTCGCGCGGCCCGGCGGCGGAGACGAGGAATGAGGCGGTGACTTTCAAGGCTGGTGGGGCTGGTCAGGCTGGTAGGACTGACAGCAGTTCGTTTCCGACAGCCCTGCCTGCCCAACCAGCCCAACCTGCCCTTCTGGTCAGTGCGTAATCGTATCGTCGACGTCCGCGGCTTCGACCGGTTCCGGCTGCGCTTCGGCCGGGATGCGGCCGGTGAGCGGTTCCACCAGCGCGATCTTCACCACCTCGTCCATGGCCTGCACCATGTGGACGTTCAGGGTGTCGAGCACGTTCTTCGGGATGTCGGCGAGGTCCTTCTCGTTGTCCTTCGGCAGGATGATGGTCGTGATCCCGGCGCGATGCGCCGCGAGCAGCTTCTCCTTGACGCCGCCGATCGGCAGCACCTTGCCGCGGAGCGTGATCTCGCCGGTCATGGCCACGTCCTTGCGGACCGGCACGCGCGAGAGCGCCGAGACGAGTGCCGTGGCCAGCGTGATGCCGGCCGACGGGCCATCCTTCGGGATGGCGCCTTCCGGCACGTGCACGTGGATGTCCATCTTGCGGCTGAAGTCCTGCGGCAGCCCGTATTCGTCGGCCTTCGTCCGCACGTAGCTCATCGCCGCCTGCGCCGACTCCTGCATCACGTCACCGAGCTTGCCGGTGAGCGTGAGCTTGCCGCGGCCCGGCATGATGGTCGCCTCGGTCACGAGGATCTCGCCGCCGACCTCGGTCCAGGCCAGGCCCGTGGCGATACCGATCTCGTTGTTCTCCTCGGCCATCGTGTTGCGGAACTTCGGTACGCCGAGGTACTGGGTCACCTTGTCGGGCGTGATCTCCTCGGAGAACGTGTTGCCCTCGACCACCACCTTGCGCGCAACCTTGCGGCAGATGGAGGCGACCTCACGTTCGAGGTTGCGCACGCCGGCCTCACGGGTGTAGCGCGTGATGATCGTCTGCAGCGCATCGTCCGTGAAGGTGATGTTGTCCTTGGTCAGGCCCGCGCCCTCGAACGCCTTCGGGGCGAGGAACCGCTTGGCGATTTCGATCTTCTCGAGCTCGGTGTAGCCGGCGAGCTGGAGCACCTCCATGCGGTCGCGGAGCGCCTGAGGGATGGTGTGCAGCACGTTCGCCGTGCAGATGAACATCACGTGCGACAGGTCGTACTCGACGTCGAGGTAGTGATCGAGGAACGTGCCGTTCTGCTCCGGATCCAGCACCTCGAGCAGCGCGGCCGAGGGGTCGCCTCGGAAGTCCATCGACATCTTGTCGACTTCGTCCAGCAGGAACACCGGGTTCATCGTGCCGGCCTTCTTCATCATCTGGATGATCTGGCCGGGGAAGGCGCCGATGTAGGTGCGGCGATGGCCGCGGATTTCGGCTTCGTCGCGCACGCCGCCGAGCGACAGGCGCACGAACTTGCGGTTCATCGCGCGCGCAATCGACTTGGCCAGCGAGGTCTTGCCCACGCCGGGAGGTCCCGAGAAGGTGAGGATCGTCGCCTTCGGCTTCTTGACCAGGGCGCGCACCGCAAGGAACTCCAGGATGCGTTCCTTGAGCTTCTCGAGCCCGTAGTGATCCTCGTTGAGGACCGCTTCGGCATGCTTCAGGTCGCGGCTCTCGCGGGTCTTCTTGTGCCACGGCACCGCGATCAGCCAGTCGAGGTAATTGCGCGAGACCGTCGCCTCGGCCGACATCGGGGGCATGGCTTCCAGGCGCTTGAGCTCCTGGATGGCCTTCTCCTCGACGTCCTTCGGCATCCGCGCCTGTTCGATCTTCTTCTTCAGCTCGTCGACCTCGTTCCCCTTGTCGTCCTTGCGGCCCAGTTCCTTCTGGATCGCCTTCATCTTCTCGTTGAGGTAGTACTCCTTCTGCGCCTTCTCCATCTGCTTCTTCACGCGAGACTGGATGCGGCGATCGACCTGGAGCTTGTCCACCTCGACTTCGAGGATGCCCGCGATGCGGTTCAGACGTTCGAGCGGGGAGATGATCTCGAGCAGGTTCTGCTTCTCGTCGACCCCCACGAGCAGGTGGGCGGAGATCGTGTCGGCGAGCTTGCTGGGATCGTCGACGCGCACGGCGGCAACCATCGCGTCGTAGTTCAGGTTGTTCGAGAGCTTCACGTACTGCTCGAACAGGGACACGACGCGGCTCATCGTGCCTTCGACATCCCCGCCAGTGTCGCGCTGCCGTGGGAGCACCTTGACGACCACGCGGTAGAAGCCCTTGTCTTCCTTCCACTCGATGGCGCGGGCGCGGTCCACGCCCTCGACGAGCACCTTGATGTTGCCGTCCGGCAGCTTCAGGCTCTGGACCACGTTGGCCACGCAGCCCATGGTGTAGATGTCCTCGGGCCGCGGGTCGTCCACCGACGCGTCATGCTGCGCCGCCAGGAAAATCCGCTTGTCCTTCAGCAGGGCATGTTCGAGCGCACGCGTCGAGCTCGGCCGCCCGATGACGAACGGCATCATCATGTGCGGGAAAACGACGACGTCGCGGAGCGGGACGATGGGCAGTGTCTCGTAGACTTCGAGGGTGTTTTCCATGGGGGATTCTTGAATTGCTGACCGCTAAAGGCTAATTGCCACGCTGTTCGGGAGTGGCGCCCGCCGCCAAGCGGACCCGAACAGCCATTGGCAATCAGCAGTTAGCAATTCTGCAGAGACGGGCCTCAGCCCGCCTTCTCGATGAGCGTGATCGGCTTGTCCTTCGCCATCACGACCTCGCGCGTGATCGTCACCTCCCGAACCTTCTTCTGGTTCGGCACCTGATACATCAGGTCGAGCATCAGGTCTTCGATGATCATCCGCAGGCCCCGGGCGCCGATCTTCCGCTCGAGCGCCGACTCGGCGATCGCCTCGAGCGCATCGTCCGTGAAGCGGAGCTTCACGTTCTCGTACTCGAACAGCTTCTGGTACTGACGCGTGATGGCGTTGCGCGGTTGCGTCAGGATCTGCACCAGCGCTGCCTTGTCGAGTTCGTGCAGCGTGCCGATGACCGGCAGGCGGCCGACGAACTCCGGGATCAGGCCGTACTTGATCAGGTCCTGGGGCTCGAGCTGCTCGAGCGTGGCGCCGACGTCACGCTGGGCCAGCGACTTCACGTCCGCCTTGAACCCGAGGGTCTTCTTGCCGACGCGCCGCTCGATCTGCTTGTCGAGGCCCACGAAGGCACCACCGCAGATGAACAGGATGTTGGTCGTGTCGACCTGGAAGAACTCCTGGTGCGGATGCTTGCGGCCACCCTGGGGCGGCACGTTGGCGACCGTACCTTCGAGGATCTTCAGCAGCGCCTGC
>JAFDVO010000022.1:0-195078 GCA_018268955.1 Acidobacteriota bacterium
AGAGACGGCCCTTTCATCTGATCAAGAATGCACGAATGCAAAATGCAAATGCACGAGCGCGGCGGCGCCTTGGGGCATTCCCACATTCCTGCATTGCTGCATTCCTGCATTACAGGTTGTTACTTCGCGGGGGCCGGCGTGCTGACCGGCTTGCCCTTCTCGATGACGTAGGTGGCGACGACCTTGGCGGTCTTGCCCGCCTCGGGGTGGCCGTTGTGGATCACGCCGGCCGGGACGAAGAACGGCTCGCCGGTCTGGAGCGTCTTCGCGGGCTGGCCGTCCACTTCGAGCACGAAGGGACCCGCCTCGACGAAGGAGATTTCCTCACCCGGGTGGGTGTGCCGTCCGGTCTCGCTGCCGGCGGGGAACTCGACGGCGGCCATGACCGCCTCGCGCCCCGGGGCAGACAGATCCTTCTGCTGCAGGATCGTCCGCTTGAACTGCGGCGCCTGCGCAGCCAGTGTGCCCAGCATCAGCGCCACTCCCACTGCCGTCGTCACCGCGCCGGCCATCACTCGCTTCGTCATCAGCTCTCTCCCTCGATCACGTGAGCGGCAGGCTGAAGCCTGCCGCCTACGACTGCTTGCCTTCCCGGCCCTCCGGGCCTACTTGGCCGCCAGCACCGCGCGGACGTACTCGCGGGTCATCTTCGCGATGTTGGAGATCGGGATCTCCTTCGGGCAGACCGCTTCGCACTCCGCTTCGTTCGAGCAGCTGCCGAACCCTTCGGCGTCCGCCTGCTCGATCATCGCGACGACGCGCCGTTCGCGCTCCGCGTCCCCCTGGGGGAGCAGGGCGAGCTGCGAGATCTTCGCGCTCATGAAGAGGTGCGCCGACGCGTTCTTGCAGGCGGCCACGCAGGCGCCGCACGCGATGCACTGCGCCGAGTCCATGGCCGCTTCGGCCACGTCCTTCGGAATCGGAATCGCGTTGCCGTCGGGTGCGCCACCGCAGTTGATGGACACGTAGCCGCCGGCTGCGATGATGCGGTCGAACGCGCTCCGGTCGACCACCAGATCCTTGACGACCGGGAACGCCCGTGCGCGCCACGGCTCGATGGTGATGGTGTCGCCGTCCTTGAAGCGGCGCATGTGCAACTGGCACACGGTCGTGCCGCGGTCAGGCCCGTGCGGCACGCCGTTCACGACCAGGCTGCACATCCCGCAGATGCCTTCGCGGCAGTCCGAGTCGAACGCGATCGACTCTTCGCCCTTCCGCAGCAGCGATTCGTTGACGACGTCCAGCATCTCGAGGAACGACATGTCGGGCGAGACGTTCTCGGCGACGTAATCGACAAGCCGGCCAGCCGCATTCGGGCCAGCCTGACGCCAGATTTTCAGGTTGAGTCTCACGATGAATCCCTTTCAGGCCCTGGGCTCCCGGCTCCGGGCTCCCGGCCAGTCGGCTTCGGGCTGACCGGCCCCTGAGCCTGGAGCGTCTGAGCCTGTGGCCGACGCCGCCTGAAGCCAGGAGCCTGAAGCCCGATGCCCTACTTGTAGCTCCTCTGTGTCGGATGCACCTCGTCGAACACCAGTTCTTCCTTGTGCAGTTCGGGGCGCTTGCCGACCCCCTGGAACTCCCAGGCTGCCACGTAGGAATAGTGTTCGTCGTCGCGGAGCGCCTCGCCGTCGGGGGTCTGGCTCTCCTCGCGGAAGTGGCCGCCGCACGACTCCCTGCGCTCGAGGGCGTCAAGGGCGAGCAGTTCGGCGAACTCGAGGTAGTCGGCCACGCGGCCGGCGTACTCGAGGCTCTGATTGAGGTTGTCCGGTGAGCCCGGCACCGAGACGCTGTGCCAGAACTCCTCCCGGAGCTTCGGGATTTCGGTGAGGGCGCGGGTGAGGCTCTCCTGCGTGCGCGCCATGCCGACGTCGTCCCACATGATGCGTCCGAGCTCGCGATGGATCTCGCGGATGCCGCGGTTGCCCTTCACCGACAGCAGCGTGTTGATGCGCTGCTGCACGTTGTCGGCCGCCTGCTTGAACGCGTCGTGGTCGGTCGTCACCTTCGGCAGCGGCGTGCTGGCGAGGTAGTGACCGATCGTGTAGGGAATGACGAAGTAGCCGTCGGCAAGCCCCTGCATCAGCGCCGAGGCGCCGAGGCGGTTCGCACCGTGGTCGGAGAAGTTCGCCTCGCCGAGCACGTGCAGCCCGGGGATGGTGGACATGAGGTTGTAGTCCACCCACAGCCCGCCCATCGTGTAGTGGATCGCCGGGTAGATCCGCATCGGCACTTCATACGGATTCTCGTCGGTGATCTTCTGGTACATGTGGAACAGGTTCCCGTACTTTTCCTTGATCACCTCGGGGCCGAGCCGCTTTATGGCGTCCTTGAAATCGAGGTACACCGCCAGGCCGCTCTCGCCCACGCCGCGCCCGTCGTCGCACGCCTGCTTTGCGTTGCGGGAGGCGACGTCGCGCGGGACGAGGTTGCCGAAGCTCGGGTACTTCCGTTCCAGGTAGTAGTCGCGTTCCTCTTCGGGAATCTGCTCGGGCGAGCGACGGTCGCCCTTCTGCTTCGGCACCCACACGCGACCATCGTTCCGGAGGCTCTCGCTCATCAGCGTGAGCTTGCTCTGGTGATCGCCGCTGACCGGGATGCAGGTCGGGTGGATCTGCGTGAAGCAGGGGTTCGCGAAGAGCGCGCCGCGCTTGTGCGCCCGCCACGCCGCGGTGACGTTCGAGTTCACCGCGTTGGTCGACAGGTAGTAGACCGTGCCGTAGCCGCCGGTCGCGAGGCACACGGCGTCGGCCGCGTACTTCTCGATCTCGCCGGTCACGAGGTTCCGCACGACGATGCCGCGGGCATTGCCGTCGATGAGGACGAGGTCCAGCATCTCCCGGCGGGCGAACATGCGCACCGACTTCTCGTGCACCTGCCGCATCAGCGACTGGTAGGCGCCGAGCAGCAGCTGCTGGCCCGTCTGGCCGCGCGCGTAGAACGTGCGCGACACCTGCGCGCCACCGAACGACCGGTTGTCGAGCAGGCCGCCGTACTCGCGCGCGAACGGCACGCCCTGCGCCACGCACTGGTCGATGATGTCGACGCTGACCTGCGCGAGCCGGTAGACGTTCGCTTCACGCGAGCGGTAGTCGCCGCCCTTCACCGTGTCGTAGAAGAGGCGATAGATGCTGTCGCCGTCGTTCTGGTAGTTCTTCGCGGCGTTGATGCCGCCCTGCGCGGCGATGCTGTGCGCGCGGCGCGGGCTGTCCTGGATGCAGAAGCTGAGAACGTTGTAGCCGAGCTCACCAAGTGACGCGGCGGCCGATGCACCCGCCAACCCGGTGCCCACGACGATGATCGTGAACTTGCGCTTGTTGGCCGGGTTGACCAACTTCATCTCGAACTTGTGCCGGTCCCACTTCTCTGCAATCGGGCCGGCGGGAATCTTGGAATCGAGTGTCATTGCCCCACCTGCCCGCCGAAGAGATGCACGTAAAGGGTGATCAGGATGAATCCGCCGCCGATGAGGACGGCGAACGCCTTCCCGAACGCGAGGATGCGCGGTGTCCAGCGCGGATGATCGAGGCCGAGCGACTGGAAGCCGCTCGACACGCCGTGCCACAGGTGCGACCCGACGATCAGCATGCTGACCACGTAGAACGCGACCATCAGCGGGCTGCGGAAGTTCTCGACGACCAGCCGATGCAGATCCCGCACGCCGTCTGCGCCGTCGACCGCGTAATACGCGCCGTACTTGAAGCCCTTGACGTGGATGACGACGAAGATCAGCAGCCAGAGGCCGGTGATGATCATCGTGAGCGAGGAGACGGAGCGACGGCTCGGCGAGCCCTGGCTCTTCTTCGCCTGGTAGGCGACAGGGCGCGCCTGCTGGTTCCTGAGGTACATCGTAACGGTCTTGTAGATGTGCACCAGGAAGATGAGCAACAGCACGATCTCGATGACCGGGATCAGCGGGTTGCTCGTGAGGGTGTGCGAGTACGTGTTGAACGTGTCGCGGCCGAGGAAGATGAGGGCGTTGCCGGCGATGTGCGAGATGAGGAACAGGAAGAGAGCGAGGCCGGTGACGCCGATCAGCAACTTCGTGCCGACGGACGTGCTGAAGACGCGAATGCGCGAAGACATCAACCGCAGAGTTTACATCAATTTAGGCGGCGTACCCTGACGTGCGTGACGTCGTCTGGAGGAGGCGGCGGACACACGAGCGCGACGCGGCCGCATGCGCGCGCGCCATTGACGAAACCTCATCGTGGCACGTAGCATCAGGTGCCCTCTAAACCTCCACGATGAAAATCCACGAGTACCAAGCCAAAGCGATCCTCGCGAAGTACGGTGTTCCCGTGCCGCGTGGTGAAGTTGCCTTCAACGCCACCGAAGCCGGCGACATTGCCCGGCGGCTCGGCGGCTCCATCGTCGTCGTCAAGGCGCAGATCCACGCCGGCGGCCGCGGGAAGGGCGGCGGCGTCAAGCTCGCCAAGTCGCCCGACGAGGCCGAGGCGATTGCCCGGCAGATGATCGGTATGACGCTGGTGACCCACCAGACCGGTCCCGAAGGGCGCGTCGTCGGACGCGTGCTCATTGAGGAAGGGCTGCAGATGGAGCGCGAGCTCTACCTGAGCATCGTCCTCGATCGATCGGCCGGGAAGCCGGTCATCATGGCCAGCGCCGCAGGCGGCATGGACATCGAAGAGGTCGCCGCGGCGACGCCCGAGAAGATTCACAAGGTGCACATCGAGCCGGGCGTGGGCTTCGTGCCGTTCCAGGCACGCCAGCTCGGATTCGCGATGGGGCTGGCCGGCGCGCAGGTGAACAAGCTGGTGAAGCTGGTCGGTTCGCTCTACGACGCGTTCGTCGCGACCGACGCGGCGATGGTCGAGATCAACCCGCTGGTCGTGACGGCCGCGGGCGACCTGCTGGCTCTCGACGCCAAGGTGAACTTCGACGACAACGCCCTCTATCGCCATCAGGACATCCGCGACCTGCGGGACCTGGGTGAAGAGGATCCGCTCGAGATCGAAGCCTCGAAGTTCTCGCTCAACTACATCCACCTCGACGGCAACATCGGCTGCATGGTCAATGGTGCGGGCCTCGCGATGGCGACCATGGACATCATCAAGCTCGCAGGCGGGGAGCCGGCGAACTTCCTCGATGTCGGCGGCGGCGCGAATGCCGAGCAGATCCGCAACGCGTTCAAGATCCTGATGTCGGACAAGAACGTGAAGGCGGTGCTCATCAACATCTTCGGCGGCATCCTGCGCTGCGACGTGCTCGCGCAGGGCGTGATTGCCGCGGTGAAGGAACTCGGGGTCCCCGTGCCGATCGTCATCCGCATGGAAGGCACCAACGTGGAGGAAGGGAAGCGGCTCCTGCGCGAGAGCGGGATGAACTTCGCCACGGCAGACTCGATGGGCGAGGCGGCCACGAAGGTCGTCGAGCTCGCGGGCTGACAGCGGGCTTCTGGCTCAGGGCTTCCGGCTCTGGGCCGGTCGGCTTCCGGCCTACGCTCCAGGCCCGCAGCCGACGCTGCCCGAAGCCGAGAGCCTGGAGCCGAGAGCCTCATAGAGACAACGATGGCAGTACTCATTGACAAGAACACGCGGCTGATTGTCCAGGGATTGACCGGCCGCGAAGGGACGTTTCACGCGAAGGCCGCCGCGGCCTACGGCACCAACGTCGTGGGAGGCGTCACGCCCGGCAAGGGTGGGACGACGCACGAGGGGTGGCCGGTGTTCAACACCGTGCAGGAGGCCGTGGAGAAGGCGGGCGCGAACGCGTCGGTCATCTTCGTGCCGCCGCCATTCGCCGCCGACGCCATCATGGAGTCGGCCGATGCAGGGCTGCCGCTGGTCGTCTGCATCACCGAAGGGATCCCGACGCTGGACATGATGCGCGCGACGACCTTCCTCACGTCGCACCCGAAGACGCGGCTGATCGGCCCGAACTGCCCCGGCGTCATCTCCGCGGGCCTCGGCAAGGCCGGGATCATCCCTGGCCACATCTGCCGTGAAGGGTCGATCGGGATCGTGTCGAAGAGCGGCACGCTCACCTACGAGGCGATTCACCAGCTGTCGCGCCTCGGCCTCGGCCAGACCACCTGCATCGGCATCGGCGGCGACCCGCTCATCGGCACCAGCCACATCGATGCGCTGAAGCTGTTCGCTGACGACCCGGCCACCGAGGCGGTGATCATGATTGGCGAGATCGGTGGCAGCGCGGAGGAAGAAGCCGCCGCGTGGATCAAGGAGAACTTCAAGAAGCCGGTCGTCGCGTTCATCGCCGGCCAGACCGCGCCCCCCGGCCGCCGCATGGGCCACGCCGGCGCGATCATCTCCGGCGGATCCGGCGCCGCGTCCGACAAGATGGCAGCCCTGACCGCCGCCGGCGTGACCGTCGTCAAGAGCCCGGCGGATATGGGAACGGCGATGAAGCAACTGCTCGGCAAGTAAGAACGCGACGAGCAGCTCGATCCAATTGGTGAGTTGGCGATCTGGTGAGTTGGCGCGGGGAACGCCAGCGACCGCGGCGGACGGCAGGTCACGCGACGAGCAGTTCGCGTACTTGGTGAATTGGCGAATTCGTGAGTTGGTGAGTAGGAGGCCACACGCTCGCCTGCGGGAAACACTCCGCGGCAGTTCGCTCCAAGCAGTGAGCTGTCGATCAGGTCAGTTGGTGGGTCGTCAGTAGTCAGAGGAGAACGCAGGACCGGCGTGGGCACGAGCTACTCGCGGGATCTGAGGTTCTCCTTTGCTGTTTTCAGGGACTTAGAGAGGATCGCGAGCAACTCTCCGGCCTCGAGGCGCAATGGTCTCACGGCCTCGGCCCTTGCGACTCCGACCCGTTCGACCAGGTCGAGCCAGAATAGCGTTTCATCGGCCTCTTCGACCGCAACTCCCAGTTTCGCGACGAACTCTCGGCGTGAGCGCCCACGGCAGGCCGCGCGGTAATTGGCGGCCGTTGCGGTACCTGCCTTGAGAAGTTGTCGGGACCGTTCGCGCGTATCGCTGTCGCGCGGAAGCGCGCGGCAGAACATCACGCACTGTGCGGCAAAGGCGAACGTTCGGGCCCGCATGTCGTCAGCGATCGTCATGGCGACCCGCGCAGCCAGCTCCGTGCCAGCTGCTGGTTCCTTCACCGACGTCGGGCAATCAGCACACCAACTTGCCGATTCACCAATTCACCAATTCACCAATTCACCAATTGCTATAATCACCAGATGTCTCAGCGTACTCTCGCCATCATCAAGCCGGACGCCGTGGAGCGGAAGCTCGCGGGCCGGATCATTCAGCGCATCGAAGACGAAGGGTTCACCATCCGCGCCATGCGGCGCGTGCACCTCACCGAGCAGCAGGCGGGCGGCTTCTACGCCGTGCACCGCGAGCGGCCGTTCTTCGCGAGCCTCACGCAGTTCATGTCGTCGGGCCCGGCGATCGTGCTCGTGCTCGAGGCCGAGGATGCGATCAAGAAGTGGCGGACGCTGATGGGCGCCACGAACCCGGCAAATGCTGACGCCGGCACGCTGCGCAAGGAGTTCGCCGAGTCGATCGAGCGCAACGCCACGCACGGCTCCGACGCGCCAGAGACGGCCGCGTTCGAGATCGGCTACTTCTTCCCCGGAGTGGATCTGATTTAGGGCTGGTGGGGCTGGTTGGGCAGGTCGGACTGTGGCAGTGACAGTCCCACCTGTCCGACCCGCCCCTCCTGCCCTGCAGTGCCGTGGGAAAAGCGCTCGTCATCATCGGGCTGGTCATCGCCGCCATCGGGGCCGTGATGATGCTCGGTGTGCCGCTCGGGCGGCTGCCGGGGGACATCGCCGTTCGCAAGGGGCACTTCTCGTTCTATTTCCCGCTCACGACGTCGATCGTCCTGAGCATCGTACTGACGCTTCTCCTCGCCTGGTTTCGACGCTGACACATGGGCATCAAGGCTGATCGCTGGATCAAGCGCATGGCACTCGAGCACGGCATGATCGAGCCGTTCGTCGAGAGCCAGGCACGGGCAGGGGTCGTCTCCTACGGCGTGTCGTCCTACGGGTACGACATCCGGGTCGCGGACGAGTTCAAGGTGTTCACCAACATCTACAACACGGTGGTGGACCCGAAGAACTTCGACCCGAAGTCGTTCGTCGACATCAAGGCCGACGTCTGCATCATCCCGCCGAACTCGTTCGCGCTCGCGCGCACCATCGAGTACTTCCGCATCCCGCGCGACATCCTGACGGTCTGCCTCGGCAAGTCCACCTACGCGCGCTGCGGCATCATCGTGAACGTCACCCCGTTCGAGCCCGAATGGGAAGGGCACGTCACGATCGAGATTTCCAACACCACCCCGCTGCCGGCCAAGATCTACGCGAACGAAGGCATCGCCCAGGTGCTCTTCTTCCAGGGGGACGAACCCTGCGAAACCTCCTACAGGGACAAGCAGGGCAAGTACCAGGCGCAGCGCGGCGTCACACTACCGAAGATCTGAGCATTGCTGAATGCTAAGTGCCAATTGCTCATCTGAGGCCAGAGCCTGCGCTGGCGGCAGTGGTGAACCAACAGCAGCAACTGCCAATCTTCAGCAATCAGCACTTTGAGCGGGTTGCAAAACGCTCCACCACGGAGGACGCTCAGGCCTCGGAGACGGGTGTTCCCAAGAAGGAAATCTCCGCGAGCTCCGCGCACGCCGCGGTGGCGCTGTTGTGTTTTGAAACGCACTCTTAGCCTCTAGCGATCAGCCTTTAGCGTTCAGCCTTTAGCGATTAGCCTTTAGCGATTAGCCTTTCCCTGTGCCCCCCCTGACTGCCCGAGCCTGGCGACTGCTCACCGGTCTGGCGGTGATGGTCGCGACCGTTGCTGCCTGGTGGTTTGGACGGCCGCTCCCCGAGATCGAACGCACGCGCCGGCACTTCGTCGAACTCCGGCGGCAGGTCGCCGCTGCCGAGCGTGCGAAAACGACGCGGTCCTCGGATCGCGCTCGCGTGCTGCGCCTGCGCGCGCAGGCGAGGGCCGTGCCCGATGCGCAGAAGGCCCCGCTCGAGGCCGAAGCCGCGGCACTCGAAACCACCCTCGCCTGGGGCGACGCCGGCGTCGTCCGCACCGCCGTCCGCTCTGGACCGCTGGTGCCTGTGCTGCGCAGCGAGCGCGTCGACGGTTTCCCCGATCCGAACCCGGAGCGTGGCGGCGCGTGCCTCGGGTGCCATGTATCCGTGGCCTCGTCCGGCTACGAGCAGTACCCGGCGCCGTTCAGAACCCATCCCGCGTTTGCGAACTACGTCGGGGCCGCCTCTCCGCATCCGCCGTCACGCGTCGCCTGCACGGCGTGCCATCTCGGAAACGACCACGCGACGACGTTCGCCGAGGCTGGGCATGCGCGTGCCGCGGACGATCGACGCGAACCGCCGCAAACGAGCCGGACGTGGGTGTCGTCGTCTGTCGACGGTGCGATGCTTCCGCGGGCGCGCACGGAAGCCGGGTGCGTGGCGTGCCACCTCGGTGAGCGGTATCAGCCTGGGGCGAGCGCGCTGAACGACGCCGTCCTCACCCTCGAGCGGGGCGGCTGCTACGCCTGCCACCGTGTGCCCGGCCTCGAGCAGGCGCCCCGCCGCGGACCGGACCTGCGACGTATCGACGAGAAGCTCACGCGCGAATGGGTGACGCTCTGGCTCGCCGATCCTCGCGCCATCAAGCCGTCCACATGGATGCCGGCCTTCTGGCCTGGCCGCATGGTGCTCAACACGCCCCAGCGCGCGACGATCGACGCCATTGTCGCCTACCTCTTTTCCTCCAGCGGCGCGCGCGGGACTCCGGTCGCCAGCGCTGGTAGGGCTACGGGCGGTGACGTGGCGCACGGCAAGACGATCGTCGAGTCGGTCGGCTGTCTTGGGTGCCACGTGGTCGGCGCCACGCCGCGCGACGAAGCGAGCCTGCGGCGGACGTTCGGTCAGCCGCTGCAGGCATTGGCGGGAAAGACGACCCGGTCGTGGCTCGTGAACTGGGTCCGTGAGCCGGCCCGGTACAGCCCGCACACGCGGATGCCGAACCTGCGGCTCAGCGACAGCGACGCGGCGGACGTGGCGAGCTATCTCGGCTCCATCGGCGAGGCTCCCGACCTGGCGGCCGCGGGGACGCCGAGCGAGGATGACGAGGCGTATCGCGCCGTTCTCGACACGTACAAGCGGTCCGCGTCAGCGGCAGACATGGCCCTGAGCGGGATGCCGCTCCGCATCGCGGCAGGTCGCGCGGCCATCGATGCGCTCGGTTGCTTCAACTGCCACGAGATTCGCGGCTTCGACACACGTACGACGACCGTGCCGATCCGTCCGCGGCAGGACTGGGATGAAGCCGCAATCCTGACGCTGTTTCCCGACAGCACGGCGCGATCGACAGCCGCCATGTCTGGCGCTGTCGTGGGTGGGCCTGCCACGGACCGGGTCAGCGACGGCACGAGTGCGACCCCGGTCGCCTCCCCGGCGGCATCGGTGCCCGGGCTGGCGATTCATCCCGGGCCCGGGTTCCGGTTCGGTCCGAACGAAGTGCAGCGACTCGCGCTCGCGCTGACGGCTGTCGCCGGTCGCCCACGTGACGCGCACGCGCTGACGACCCCCTGGCACCTCTCGAAGGTGAGCGGCCGTGCGCTTGTGCAGGATCGCAACTGCGTGGGCTGCCATCCGATTGAGGGCACTGGTGGCGACATGGTGCGGCTCGTTGCCGAGCCCACGCTCGGCCCGCCGCTCCTCACGCCCGAAGGCTCCCGCGTGCAGCCCGCGTGGCTCCGCGGGTTCCTGCGTCAGCCGTCGACGATCCGCCCGTGGCTCTCCCTGCGGATGCCGACCTTCGGCCTTGCCGACGATGAACTGGAGCGGGTGGGTGAGTACTTCCGCAGCATCGCGCCGGAGAACCCGAAGCCGACGCCGTTGCCCGACGGCGTGAGTGCCGCCGAGGGCCGTGAGCTCTTCGAACTCCTGAAGTGCCAGCAGTGCCACGTGCTCGGATCGATTCCGAAGGACCAGCCCACGTCGAACCTCGCGCCCGACCTCCGCATGGCGCACGAGCGCCTGCAGCCCGACTGGATCCTCGCGTGGCTCCGCAACCCGGGCGCCATTCTTCCAGGCACACGCATGCCGACCTTCTGGCCGGACTACCCGAAGTCCTACTACGCGCCGCTGGACAAGGACGGCGCGAAGCAGGTACGGGCGATCCGGGACCACGTGCTCGCGCTGCGGTGACATTGAGCAGCGCCCATTCGGCAGGAGGGGCTGGTTGGGCAGGTGGGACTGCGGCAGTCCAACCCGCCCTACCCGCCCTTGCTGCCGGTGTTCGCCTTCCCGGCTCTCCCGGCCCTCCCGGCCTTCCCGGCCCTCCCGGCCTTCCCGGCCTTCCCGGCTATAATTGTCGTGAATGCTCCGCCCCTACCGCGGCCAGATGCCGCGCGTGCACCCCACGGCTTTCATCGACGACAGCGCCCAGGTCATCGGCGATGTGGAGATTGGTGAAGAGAGCAGTGTGTGGATGCTGTGCGTCATCCGCGGGGATGTCCATCGGATCCGCATCGGGCACCGCTCGAACATCCAGGACGGCACCGTCATCCACGTCATGAAGGACACCCACCCGACGACCATCGGGAATGACGTGACGGTGGGGCATGCGGCGGTCGTGCACGGTTGCACGATCGAGGACCGCTGCCTGATCGGCATGGGAGCCATCCTCCTCAACGGCGTGACAGTCGGCACCGGCTCGATCGTCGCCGCGGGGAGCCTTCTGCCGGAAGGGACGCAGGTTCCGCCACGGTCGCTCGTCATGGGCAGCCCGGGCAAGGTGCGGCGCACGCTCAGCGACGCGGATCTCGACGAGATTCAGATGTACGCCGATCGGTACGTCGCGTATCGATTGGATTACATGTGAGCACCATCTCCACCAAGCCGCCGAGCGGCACGCGCGACTTCCTGCCGGAGGACATCCGCCGTCGCGAGTACGTCGTGCGCGTGATCCGCGAGGTGTACGAGAGCTACGGCTTCGAGCCGCTCGAAACCCCCGCGTACGAGAACATCGAGACCCTCCTCGGCAAGTACGGCGAGGAAGGGAACAAGCTCATTTTCAAGATTCTCAAGCGCGGTGAGCACGAGGCCAGCGGCGAAGCGGACCTCGCGCTGCGCTACGACCTCACGGTGCCGCTGGCGCGCGTCGTGGCGCAGTACCAGCAGGAGCTGCCGCGCTTCTTCAAGCGCTACCAGATCCAGCCGGTGTGGCGCGCGGATCGGCCCGCGAAGGGGCGCTTCCGCGAGTTCTACCAGTGCGACATCGACGCGATGGGGTCGACCTCCCCGGTCGTGGAGGCGGAGCTGATTGGCGCCGTGTCCGAGGTGCTGAGCCGCCTCGGGTTCGACGACTACGTCATCCGCCTGAACCACCGGAAGGCGCTGAGTGCGCTGCTCGAATGTGCGGGTGTGCCGGAGGGGCTGCACGCCGAGGCGCTGGTGGCGATCGACAAGCTGGACAAGATCGGCGTCGAGGGCGTGGAGAAGGAGCTCGCCGCGCGAGGCGTCAACGTGGACGCCACCAGGCAGTGCCTCGACTTCTTCACGGGCGTCTCGAACATCGATCCGACGCCGCACACGATGCTGGGGCGGCTGCGGGAGTTCGTGCGCAGCCACCACGCTGGCCCGACCGCCATCGACGAACTCGACACGATCGTGGCGCTCGCCGACGGTGGTCCCGCGCACGGACGGATCCGCATCGATCCGAGCCTTGCGCGCGGGCTGTCATACTACACAGGCGCGATCATGGAGGTCGCCGTCCCGGACCTCGCCGGCAGCATGGGCGGGGGAGGGCGGTATGACAACCTGGTCGGCATGTTCCTCGGCCGGGACATTCCGGCTGCGGGCTTCTCCCTCGGACTCGAACGCATCATCGTCGTCATGACCGAACGCGACATGTTCCCCGCGAAGGTGTCGCGCGGGCCGGTCGACGTGATGGTGACGTTCCTCTCCGACGAACTGCGCGGCGATGCGCTGCGGCTCGCGGCCGAGCTGCGGGCCGAGCGGCTGCGCGTCGAGGTGTTCCCCGAGTCGAGCCGGAAGCTCGATCGCGCGCTGAAGTACGCGTCGGGGCGTCACGTGCCGGTGCTCGCCATCCTGGGCGAGGACGAACGGGCACGCGGTGAAGTGGCCGTCAGGGATTTGCAGACGCGGCGCCAGGAGGCCGCACCACGGGCGACCGCCGCGGGACACATCGCGCGGCTGGTCCGCATTGAGGCGAACTGATCGACATGGCAGAACAGCTCGGCGACTGGGTACGGACGCACACCTGCGGCGCACTGCGCACGACGGATCTCGATACGGATGCCACGCTCCTCGGCTGGGTGCACCGCGTCCGCGATCTCGGCGGGGTGCTCTTCATCGACATCCGTGACCGCGAGGGGATCTCGCAGGTCGTCTTCCGCGACAACGACGCGCTGCTCGCGCAGGCCAAGAAGCTGCGCCCGGAGTTCGTCGTCGGCGTGAAAGGGCTCGTCGAGCGCCGCTCGCCGGAGACGGTGAACGCGAAGCTCGCGACCGGCGACGTCGAGGTGCTCGCCCGCGAGATGCGGATCCTCAACGAGGCGAAGACGCCGCCGTTCCAGATCGCCGAGGACTCGCCGGTCTCCGAGGACGTGCGCCTCAAGTACCGCTACCTGGACCTTCGTCGCCCGCGCCTGCAGGGCAACATCGGCCTGCGCCACAAGGTGGCGTTCGCGATCCGCGAAGAGTTCAACCGCAACGGCTTCTGGGAAATCGAGACGCCGATCCTCACGAAGTCGACACCCGAGGGCGCGCGCGACTACCTCGTGCCGAGCCGTGTGCACCCGGGTGAGTTCTACGCGCTCCCGCAGTCGCCGCAGATCTTCAAGCAGATCCTGATGATCGGCGGGATGGATCGCTACTTCCAGATCACCCGCTGCTTCCGCGACGAGGACCTGCGCGCCGACCGCCAGCCGGAGTTCACGCAGGTCGACGTCGAGATATCCTTTGCGTCGCCCGACCTGGTGTACGGCCTCATCGAGCCGGTCATCCAGCGGATCTTCGCGTGCATCGGCAAGACCGTGCCGGCGCCCTTCCGCCGCATGCCGTACGCGGAGGCGATGGCGAAGTACGGCTCCGACAAGCCGGACCTGCGGTTCGGCCTCGAGATTCACGACGTCTCGCCGGCGTTTGCCGACTCCGAGTTCCGCGTCTTCAAGCAGATCGTTGCCGATGGTGGCGTGATCCGCGGCTTCGCGGTGCCCGGCGGCAACAAGTACACGCGCAACCAGATCGATGGCATCGTCGATCTCGCGAAGCAGATCGGCTTCGGCGGCCTCATCTGGGTGCGTCCGGGCGAACCGCCGACGAGTTCGGTCAAGGCGCTCAGCGAAGGCTCGCTCCGCGCGGCCATCGCGGGTATCGGCGCCGGCGCCGACGACCTCGTGCTGCTGGCCGGCGGCCCGGCGGACAACACGTCGCAGCTCCTCGGGCAGCTGCGGTTGGCGATTGCGAAGCGCGAGAACCTGCTCGACCCCGAGAAGTTCGAACTCCTGTGGGTCACCGACTTCCCGTTGCTCGAGTGGAGCGGAGAGGACGGCCGCTGGTACTCGATGCACCACCCGTTCACGTCGCCTCTGGACGAGGACATGGACAAGCTGGAGAGCGACCCGGGTGCGGTCCGCGCGAAGGCGTACGATCTCGTGCTTAACGGCAGCGAGATTGGTGGCGGCAGCATTCGTATCCACTCGGCTGAGATGCAGGCGCGCATCTTCAAGCGGCTCGGCATTTCCGACGAGGAGGCCAAGCTCCGCTTTGGCTTCTTCCTCGAGGCGCTCGAGTACGGCACGCCGCCGCACGGTGGCATCGCGCTCGGGCTGGACCGCATCTGCGCCATTCTCGCGAACGAATCCTCCATTCGAGAGGTGATCGCATTCCCGAAGACGGCGACCGCGGTGGACCTGATGGCCGACGCGCCCTCCACCGTCGATCAGAAGCAGCTACGCGAGCTGCACCTGCGCACCACCAAGTAGGTGGTATGTATCTTGTTACCTGCACGGAGCAGTGATGAAGCGCATCACCGTCCCTGAAGACGCGATCTCGACGCTCTTCGGGACGTACGACGAGAACCTGAAGCACTTCGAGTCGGTCCTGGGTGTCCGGATCCGGACCCAGGGGCACGAGCTCGTCGTCGACGGCGAGAACGGAGGGCCTGAGAAGCTCGAGCGGGTCGTCACGCAGCTCGTCGGCCTCATGGCCGATGGCTACAAGGTGTCCAATGCCGACGTGAAGACGGCGGCGGACCTCGTCGCGCGCGACGAAACGGTCGACCTGCACGAGCACTTCGTGAAGGGAAGCCTGACGGCCGCTGGCAAGCGCCGCGTCGCCCCCAAGTCGCTGAACCAGCGCCGCTACATCGACGCCATCGACAACAACGATATCGTCTTCGGTGTCGGGCCCGCAGGTACGGGCAAGACGTACCTCGCGATGGCGCAGGCGGTCTCGTACCTGGTCAACAAGAAGGTCTCGCGCATCATCCTCGCCCGGCCTGCGGTGGAAGCGGGGGAGAAGCTCGGGTTTCTCCCCGGCGACCTGCAGGAGAAGGTCAACCCGTACCTGCGCCCCCTGTACGACGCGCTGTACGACATGCTCGAGACCGATCGCGTGGCGCGGTACCTCGAACGGGGCACGATCGAGATCGCGCCGATCGCCTTCATGCGCGGCCGCACGCTGAACGACTCGTTCGTCATCCTGGACGAGGCGCAGAACACCACGAACGAGCAGATGAAGATGTTCCTCACGCGCCTGGGGTTCGGCTCCAAGGCGGTGATCACTGGCGACGTCACGCAGATCGACCTACCCAGCGGCCGCGGGTCAGGGCTCATCGAGGCGATCAAGGTCGTCGGCAACATCGAAGGGATTTCGTTCATCCACTTCGATGAGCGCGATGTGGTGCGCCACCGCCTGGTGCAGCAGATCGTGAAGGCCTACGAGGCCTATACGAACGGGAACGAGGCGCTTCGGCCCGTGGCCGCGACGCCTCGGACCGCCTAAGTCGTCATGGCTCCTGGCGACCAACGTCGCGCGCCGCGACGGCTGCAGGTGATCGTCACCGACGAGCGGGGCGGTCGCGTGCGCAGCACGCTGGGGAGCTGGCTCGAACGCGTGGCGCCGGCCTCGGCCCGCGGAACAGTCGGTGTCGCCCTGGTCAGCGATGCCCGTGTCCGCGCCCTGAATCGGCAGTACCGGGGCAAGGATTACGCGACCGACGTCCTCTCGTTCCCAACCGACGCCGCTGACCGCAGCGCCACCGCAGTCCGTACCGGACGCATTGCGGAACTCGGGGACATCGTGATCGCCCGCGGCGTCGCTCGGCGGCAGGCGCGCGAGGCGGGCCACCCCGAGTGGACCGAGTTGCGCGTGCTGGCGCTGCACGGCCTCCTGCATCTGCTTGGCTACGACCACGAGACCGACCGCGGAGAGATGGCTCGACTCGAGCAGCGCCTGCGCCGAAAGGGCGGCCTCCGCGAGGGGCTGATCGAACGCGCATGATTCCGCTCACTCTCTTCCTGCTCGCGTGTGCGGCCGTCTACCTCGGGACGATCGACGCATCGTTCAGCGCGCTGATGCGGCTTTCGCTGCGGCTGCTCGCGGAGCGGAGTGCACGCCCTGGGGCGCTCGTCGAGTACCTGGACGATCCCGTCCTGCTGTTTGCGCCGTTGCGCCTGCTGCTGTCCGTCATCACCGCAATCGCCACCGCGCTGCTTGCCCGTGCCATTGGCGTGGATACCGTCCGCGGCATCCTGTCGGTACTGTTCGGCGTCGCGATCTTCATCGCCGTCTTCCAGGTGGTGCTGCCGCGCCTGCTGGTGATCGGGGATCCCGAGCGCGTGCTCGAGGCGCTCTTGCCGACCTTCCGACCGATTGCGCGCGTCCTCGGTCCCATCGCGCACTGGACCGCCCGTGCCGTCCCCACGCGCAAGCCCGCCTCGCAGGCCGACGATGCGGAGGACGAGGCTGGCGAGGTGACCCGCGCGTACCTCGACACCGCTGAGGAGACCGGCATCATCGAGGGCGAAGAGCGCCGCCTGCTCCAGAGCATCGTCGACTTCGGGGACACGCTGGTGCGCGAGATCATGACTCCACGCCCCGATATCGTCGCCATCCGTGACGATGCGACGATTGGGGACCTGCTGGCGCTATTTCGCGAGCAGGAGTACTCGCGCTTCCCGGTCTTCAAGGAGAACCTGGATAACATCGCCGGATTCGTCTTCGTGAAGGACGTGGTGAAGTTCCAGCATCGCGACGATCACGGGCCGATCACGCCGTTGCTGCGGCCCGCCGTCATCGTGCCGGAGAGTAAGCGGGTGCCGGAACTGCTCAAGCAGTTCCAGCGACAGCAGACGCAGATTGCCATCGTCGTCGACGAATACGGAGGCACGGCCGGGCTCGTCACGATCGAGGACATGCTCGAGGAAATCGTTGGGGAGATCCGCGACGAGTACGATGTGGAGACCGAGCCAATCGT
Source organism: Acidobacteriota bacterium (assembly GCA_018268955.1). Lineage (GTDB taxonomy): Bacteria > Acidobacteriota > Vicinamibacteria > Vicinamibacterales > CAVVIG01 > CAVVIG01. Next base: position 17,463 of record JAFDVO010000022.1, read on the forward strand.
CGATGAAGGTGGCGGCAGCTTCCTCTTCAGCGGCAAGGTGGACATCGACGAAGTCGCGCAGCGGCTCAACGTGCAGATCGAGCGCGAAGGGTTCGAGACGGTGGGCGGATTCCTGATGACGCACCTTGGGCGTGTGCCGCTGGTCGGCGAGCAGGTCGACATCGACGGGCTGCACGTGGAGGTGCTGGACGTGGAGCGACGACGAGTGAGCAAGGTGCGGATAACGAGGCGCGAGATGGCGCCGGCGCCGGAAGGGGAGCGCACGCTGTGAAGTGCGGATTCGTGTCGTTCATCGGCCGGCCGAATGCCGGCAAGTCCACGCTGCTGAACCGGCTCGTGGGTGAGAAGCTCGCGATCGTCTCGGACAAGCCGCAGACGACGCGGACGCGCATCCTCGGGGTCCGCAACTACCCCGACGCGCAGGTCATCTACCTCGACACGCCGGGCATCCATCGGCCGCTGCACCGCATGAACGTGCGGATGGTGGACGCCGCGCGCGACACGATCGGCGAAGTGGACGTCGTCGGGCTCGTCGTCGATGTCACCGAGAAGTTCGGGCGCGGGGACCGCTTCGTGGCCGACATGCTGAAGGACGTCGACAAACCCGTGTTCCTCATCCTCAACAAGATCGACCTGGTGAAGAAGCCGCGGCTGCTGCCCATCATCGAGGAGTTCAGCAGGGCGGGCCGCTTCGCGGAGATCGTGCCGGTGTCGGCCTCGACCGGCCTGAACATCGACAGGCTCGAGAAGGCCATCATCGACGCCATGCCGGAGGGGCCGGCACTCTACCCCGAGGACTACCTCACCGACCAGCCCGAGCGCGTGATGGCGGCCGAAATCGTCCGCGAGAAGCTCCTGCAGTTCACACACGCCGAGATCCCGTTCTCGAGCGCGGTGATCGTGGACCGGTTCGAGGAGCCGGCCACGCCGAAGGACATGCTGCGGCTGTACTGCACGATCGTGGTCGAGCGCGAGACGCAGAAGCCCATCGTCGTCGGGCGCAACGGCGACATGATCAAGAAGATCGGCACCGCCGCGCGCGAGGAACTCGAAAGGTTCTTCGCCACCAAGGTGTTCCTCGATCTGCACGTGCGGGTGAAGAGCGACTGGCGCGAGGACGACCGGACCCTGGGGGAACTCGGGGTCGGAAGGCCGGGGGGAAGTTAGACGTTAGAAGTTAGACGTTAGAAGTTAGAACTTAGAAGTCGGAAGTCAGAAGTACGGGAATCCGCCAGCCCGCGTGCGCGGTCCCTGATTCCGAGTCCCGAGTCCCCAGGTGCGCGTTCCCGGTTCCGCTCCTGTCCCTCTCCCGGATGAGTTCGTTCTTGTAGTACAGTGAGGTGCTTTTCACTGGATGCCGCTGTTCACCGCAGACGCGCTCATTCTGAGGACGTACTCGCTCGGTGAATCGGACCGCATCATCGTCTTCCTGACGCGGGACCGCGGCAAGAAGCGTGGAGTCGCGAAGAACGCCCGGCAGAGCCGGCGCCGCTTCGGAGGCGCCCTCGAGCCGATGACCTGCGGCCGGGTCACCTACCGCGAGCGTGAGCGGCGGGACCTGGTCTTCGTCGAGGACGTCGCGCCCACCCAGAGCCCCCTGCGCATTCCGGCCGGGGCGGGGGAGGCACTCGGGCACGTCGAGTACTTCGCAGAACTGATCGACGAGTGGGCGCCCGAGAACGACCCGAACGAAACACTGTTCCGGCTCGGGGCGTCGGTAGTCGACGCGCTCGCTACGGGTGTGGCAGTCGAGCCGCTGGCGCGGTACTTCGAGTACTGGCTGTTGCGGCTGCAGGGGGTCTACGAACCGGACGTGCGTGCGTCGGCCGGCGCCCGCGCCTTTCTCGAGGCGGCGCGCACCAGCAGCCCGTTCGGCGTCGGTGACGTGCCGGTCTCGCCTGCCGTGCTGGCGGAGCTGGAAGCCTCGCATCGCGTGAAGATCGCGATGCATCTCGAGAAGGATTTGAAGTCTGCGCGGGTGTTGCGCGACATGCGACGATGACGTTTCAAGGTCTCATTCTCAAGCTGTCGGAGTTCTGGGCCTCGCGCGGCTGCATCCTGCAGCAGCCGCTCGATCTCGAGGTCGGGGCGGGCACCATGCACCCGGAAACGTTCCTGCGCGTGCTCGGCCCCGAGCACTGGAACGTCGCCTACGTCCAGCCGTCTCGCCGCCCGGCCGACGCCCGCTTCGGCGAGAACCCCAACCGCGTCTTCAAGCACCATCAATTCCAGGTCATCCTCAAGCCGGCACCTGACGATGTCCAGAGCCTCTACCTCGAGAGCCTGGAGGCGTGCGGCATCAACCCTCGGCAGCACGACATCCGCTTCGAGGAGGACAACTGGGAGTCGCCCACGCTCGGTGCGTGGGGCATCGGCTGGCAGGTGCTCTTCGACGGCCTCGAGATCTCGCAGTTCACGTACTTCCAGCAGGCGGGCGGCATTGAACTCGCGCCGATTTCGGCGGAGCTGACCTACGGGCTCGAGCGGATTGCGATGGCGCTCCAGAAGGTCGACAGCGTGTACGACCTCGAGTGGGGCGCCGACGTGAAGTACTCGGCGGTCCGTCACCGCGAAGAGGTCGAGCAGTCGAAGTACGTGTTCGGCCAGGTGGACATGCCGCAGGCCGACTTCGGCGCGTTCCACCGTGACATGTTCGACCGTAACTACGGGTTCGCCGAGACGCTGCTGCGCAGCGGCCTTGTGTGGCCGGCGCTCGAGTACTGCCTGAAGTGCTCGCACCTGTTCAACATCCTCGATTCGAGCAACAGCATCGGCGTGACGGAACGGACCGCATACATCCTGAGGGTGAGGCAGCTCGCGCTGCAGATCGCGAAGGCCTACGTCGGCGAGCCCGCCGGGAAAGCGACGGCCTGACATGGACCGCGAACTGCTGCTCGAAATCGGCTGCGAGGAGATCCCGGCGAGCTGGCTGCCGGGGCTGACGAACCAGATCGGCGAGGTGGTGCTCACGCAGCTCAAGGAGCACCGGCTGGCGCCGGAGGCGCCGGTCGAAACCTACAGCACGCCGCGTCGCCTCACCGTGCGGGTGGCGAAGCTCGCCGAGCGCCAGACCGACCTCGAGGAGGTCCTGAACGGACCGCCGGTCGCTGCGGCGTTTCGGGAAGACGGCACGCCGACTCCGGCGGCCATCGGCTTCGCGTCGAAGAATGGGACGGAGGTCTCCGTCCTGGAACGCGTGGAGACGCCGAAGGGCACCTATCTCGCCTTCCGCAAGAAGCAGCGCGGCAAGGCCGCGGTCGATGTGTTGCCGTCCGTGCTGGGCGGCACGCTGCGCGGCTTGAGCTTCCCGAAGCTGATGCACTGGGACGCGATGCTCGAGGATGGGAAGGGCGAACTGCTGTTTGGTCGCCCCATCCGCTGGCTGCTCTTCACCTACGGTGGCCGCGTCGTCCCCTACGGCATCTCCCGCACGCCCACGGCGCAGAGCGGATCGGTGCAGGACGTCACGACAGGCGCGGTGACCTACGGGCACCGCTTCCTGACGACCAGCGGGCGGGCCGGCCGCGCGATCAAGGTCCGTTCGTTCGACGAGTACCGCAACCGGCTGCTCGAGAACTTCGTCATCCTCGAGCGCAGCGAGCGGCACAACAAGATTGCGCGCGAGCTCGATGCGAAGGCGCAGCGCCTGCAGGGCCGCGTCAGCCGGATGGTGCGGCACGAGTCGGGCCTCCTCGCAGAAGTGCCGGATCTGGTCGAGTACCCATCCGTCGTCGCCGGCACCTTCAGCCCGGAGTTCCTCGAACTGCCCGAGGAAGTGCTGACGACCACGCTGATTCATCATCAGCATTACTTCCCGGTCGAGGCCGAGGACGGGAAGCTGAAGAACGCGTTCCTCGCGGTCATCAACACCGAACCCGACAACGAGCGGACGATTGCGCGGAACGCCGAGCGGGTCGTGTCCGCCCGGCTGCGCGACGCGCGGTTCTTCTGGGAGGCGGACCGCACGTCCACCCTCGAATCGCGGCTCGGTCGCCTGGGCACGCTGCTGTTCCACAAGAAGCTCGGGAGCTACGGCGAGAAGGCGACCCGCATCGAGCGCCTCGCCAGCTGGATTGCAGCCGAGGCGCTCGGCGCCGATCAGGCAACGGCCGCGCTCGCGGCAAGGGCCGCGCGTCTCGCCAAGGCCGACCTGACGACGGACATGGTGCGGGAGTTCACCGAGCTGCAGGGCACCATGGGCGGCATCTATGCCCGTGAAGAGGGGCAGCCCGACGCCGTGTGGAAGGCGATCTACTACCACTACCTGCCGATTGGCGTCGAAGCCGATGCTGCCCCCTCGAAGGCGCAGCTTGGGACGGCGGCGGTGACGTGGGCAGCGGTCTCACTCGCCGACAAGATCGATACAGTCGTCGGCCTGTTTGCGGCTGGGGAGAAACCCACAGGATCGCGGGATCCTTACGGTCTCCGGCGCGCCGCGCAGGCGGTCACCAAGATCCTCACGGACCTTCACGCGACCACCGGCATCACCCGGACGGTCTCGATCGCGGCACTCGTCGACAACGCGTTCGAGGGCTACCAGGGCGCGCTTGCCCCGCAGGGAGAGGGCTGGAAGGCACTGGTGTTCGAGTTCTTCGGCGAGCGTCAGGCCTACCTGCTCGAGCGTCGTGGCTTCCGCTTCGACGAGATCCGGGCGGCATTTCCGGCCGATCCGTCACAACTCCGGCCGTACGATCTGCTGCGCCGCGTGCATGCGCTGGCGCAGGCCCGCAAGACCGCGGGGTTCGAGCCGCTCGCGGTCCTCTTCAAGCGGGTCAAGAACATCACGAAGGACTTCGTGCCCGGGCCGACCACGCCGTCAGGCTTCGACGCCCTCCGCGCCGCCCTGCGCGAGCCGGCGGAACAGGCGTTGCTTGCCGAGCTGGAGCGGCGGTACCCGCGCATCGACGCGAGCCTCAGGGACGAGAAGTTCCTCGACGCCATGACCGAGCTGGCGCACCTGCATGCGCCGGTCGATCGGTTCTTCGTGGATGTGCTCGTGATGGCCGAGGAGCCGGCGCTGCGCGATGCGCGACTGGCTCTGTTGACGACCTTGCGCGATACGATCCTGAAGACCGGCGGCGATATCTCCGAAATCGCCCCGGACGAGAGCCGCTGATACCTACGACCCTGCACTACAATCATTCGTTTTCTGTCTCAGAACCGACGTTCGACGGAGTCGATGATGGCCAAGAACGCTGTGAAGAAGAAGGCGCCTGTCGCTGCCCGGAAGAAGGCCCCCGTGAAGGCCGCCGGCGCCCGCAAGGCCGCCAAACATGTCTATTTCTTTGGGAACGGCAAGGCTGACGGCAACCGCACCATGAAGGACACGCTCGGCGGCAAGGGCTCCGGCCTCGCCGAGATGACCAACGCCGGGTTGCCGGTGCCGCCAGGCTTCACGATCTCCACCGACGTCTGCACGATCTACTACAAGGAAAAGGGCCGGATCCCGGCCAACATCGACGCCGAAATCGCGGAGAACCTCAAGAAGCTGGAGCGCGCCGCTGGGGCCCAGCTCGGCTCGACCGCCAACCCGCTCCTCGTCTCCGTCCGCTCCGGCGCGAAGTTCTCGATGCCGGGCATGATGGACACCATCCTGAACCTCGGCCTGAACGACCAGTCGGTGGAGGGCCTGAAGGCCCGCACCCAGAACGGCCGCTTCGCGTTCGACAGCTACCGCCGCTTCATCCAGATGTTCGGCAGCGTCGTCCTCGAGATCCCGAAGTCGGCCTTCGAGCACGAGTTCGAGGGGGTGAAGGAGGCCAAGGGGGTCAAGCTCGACACGGAGCTCGACGAAGTCGCGCTGCGTGAGGTGGTCGAGCGCTACAAGACGGTCGTCAAGAAGAAGACCGGCAAGGCGTTCCCGCAGGACCCGATGGAGCAGCTGAAGGCGGCGCGTGATGCCGTGTTCCGCTCCTGGATGAACCCGCGCGCCCAGGAATACCGCCGCATCTACGACATCCCGGACCACATCGGCACCGCCGTCAACGTCCAGATGATGGTGTTCGGCAACACGGGCGATCGTTCGGGCACGGGCGTCGGCTTCACGCGCAACCCCGCCACCGGCAAGAAGGAGTTCTTCGGCGAGTTCCTCATCAACGCCCAGGGCGAGGACGTCGTCGCCGGCATCCGCACGCCGCAGCCGATCCGCGAGCTCGAGACGGCCATGCCGCATGCCTACAAGCAGCTGCGGACGATCACGACCCGCCTCGAGAAGCACTACCGCGACATCCAGGACTTCGAGTTCACGATTCAGGACGACACGCTGTACATGCTGCAGACCCGCAGCGGCAAGCGCACGGGTCACGCCGCGGTGATCATCGCGACCGACCTCGTCGCCGAGCGCCTGATCTCCCCGAAGGAAGCGGTGCTGCTCGTCGACCCGGAGTCGCTCAACCAGCTGCTCGCGCCCGGCTTCGACCCGGCCGAGTGGAAGAAGATCCCGGTTGCCACCAAGGGGCTGCCGGCGTCGCCCGGCGCCGCGAGCGGCCAGGTGGTCTTCTCCGCCGATCACGCCGTCGAGTGGACGCAGAAGGGCAAGCAGGTCATCCTCGTCCGCCGCGAAACGGTGCCGGACGACATCCACGGCATGTTCGTGTCCCAGGGGATTCTCACCGCGACCGGCGGCATGACCTCACACGCCGCTGTCGTCGGCCGCCAGATGGGTAAGCCCTCGATTGTGGGTGCGGGCGGCATCGAGGTCGACGAGGAGGCACGCGAGTTCCACGTCAATGGCCAGACCATCAAGGAAGGGGACTGGCTCTCGTTCGACGGCCTGTCGGGTGAAGTGAAGCTCGCGCAGGTGTCGTCGAAGCCGAGTGAGATCCTCCAGGTGCTCAACGGTCAGCTCAAGCCGAGCGAGTCGGACATCTACCAGCGCTTCGAGAAGCTGCTGTCGTGGGCTGACAAGTTCCGCCGTATGGGCATCCGCGCCAATGCCGACCTGCCGGACCAGGCGGAAATCGCCTACAAGTTCGGCGCGCGGGGGATCGGCCTCTGCCGCACCGAGCACATGTTCTTCGGCGAGGGCCGCATCCCGGTCGTGCAGCGCATGATCCTTGCGGACAACGAGAAGGATCGCCGCGCCGCGCTGGACGAGCTGCTGCCGCTGCAGCGCGACGACTTCTACGGCGTCTTCAAGGCCATGCAGGGCTCGCCGGTGACGATCCGCACCATCGACCCGCCGCTCCACGAGTTCCTCCCGAAGCGCGAGGAGCTGATGGTCGAAATCGCCAAGCTCGAAATGGGCAACGGCAAGAAGAAGGAGCTCGAAGAGAAGCGGACGCTCCTGGCCCGTGTCGAGCAGCTGCATGAGTTCAACCCCATGCTCGGCCACCGCGGCGTGCGTCTCGGCATCACGTATCCCGAGATCACCGAGATGCAGACGCGCGCGATCATGGAAGCGGCCGTCCGCCTGAACAAGGAGGGGCTCAAGGTCGTTCCCGAGATCATGATCCCGCTTGTCGGCCACGTGAAGGAGCTCCGGGACCAGAAGGCGGTGGTCGATCGCGTTGCCGCCCAGGTCATGAAGGAGCAGGGCATCAAGATCAAGTACATGGTCGGCACGATGATCGAGGTGCCTCGCGGCGCCATGACCGCCGACCAGGTGGCGCAGGAGGCGCAGTTCTTCTCCTTCGGCACCAACGACCTCACCCAGCTCACCTTCGGCTACTCGCGCGACGACGTGGGCAAGTTCCTGCGCGTCTATCAGGAGAAGAAGATCCTCGACAAGGATCCCTTTGCGACCATCGACACGGAAGGCGTCGGCTCGGTCGTGCGCACCGGTGTGACGCTCGGTCGCCAGACGAGGCCCGAGCTCAAGGTCGGCGTCTGCGGCGAGCACGGCGGCGACCCGGCGTCCATCCACTTCTTCGAGAAGACCGGGCTGGACTACGTGAGCGCCTCGCCGTACCGCATCCCGGTCGCCCGCCTCGCCGCAGCGCAGGCCGCGCTGTCGGTGAAGGTCGGCGACTGATATAAACAGGCTGAAGGCTTCGGGCTTCAGGCTTCTGGCTGCGTCGGCTTCAGACCAGAGCCGACGTTGCCCGGAGCCAGCAGCCTGGAGCCCAGAGCCCGTTGGTCACCATCTTCCTCAACCGCAACGGCCAGACCGAACAGGTCCAGAGCATCGACCGGGCCTGGCTGAACCGATCGTCGAACACCTTCCTCTGGGTCGACCTCTTCGGCCCATCGGTCATCGAACTCCTGATCCTGAGCGACACGTTTGCCTTCCATCCGCTCTCAGTGGAAGACGCGCGGGCGGAGCTGCACTACCCGAAGATCGAGGCGTACGACGGGTACCTGTACGCCATCCTCCACGGCATCGCGTTCGCCGCGGATGGGCGCGACTTCGAGACACAGGACGTCGACTTCTTCATCGGGCCGAACTACCTCGTGACGGTGCACAACGGCCCGTCGCGCTCGATTCAGGACCTGCAGGACAACGCCACCCGCAACCCACGGGTCATGAACGAAGGGCCCGTCTCCCTGTTCCATCGCATCGTCGACGCGATGGTGGACCACTACCGGCCCGAGGTGGAGAAGCTTGAGGACCGCCTCGATGACCTCGAGGCGGAAGCGTTCGACCATCCGGATCAGGAGACGATCCGCAGGATTCTCCATGAGAAGCGGCGCGTCGCCGGCCTGCGCCGCATCGTCATTCCGCAGCGTGATGTGATCGCGCGGCTCGCCAGGCGCGACTTCGTCGACATCAGCACCGACATGTCGTTCCGATTCCGCGACGTGTACGACCACCTGCAGCGGCTGGCCGACGACACGATGATGTTCCAGGACCGGATCACCGGCATCCTGGACGCCTACCTGTCGAACGTGAGCAACCGCCTCAACGAGGTGATGAAGGTGCTGACCGTCGTGGCCACCATCTTCATGCCGCTCACGCTGCTGTCGGGCATCTACGGCATGAACGTGCACATGCCCCAGTTCCCGGGCAGCGACAGCGCCCAGTTCTGGTGGCTCGTCCTCATCATGCTCGGCATCGTCGGCGTGATGCTGGCCTTCTTCAAGCGGAAGCGCTGGATCTGAGTACCAGAGCCTGTCCCAAGAAGCTCGACCACGGATGCCACGGAGACCACGGAGCCACACGGTTTCCCATAGAATCTCGGTGACCTCCGCGTGCTCCGCCGTGGCGTGCTGGGGGCTTGAAACGCATCCTCAGCAATTAGCGATTGGCCTTTCGCGTTTAGCATTTCCCCTGTGTCCCGCATCCAGCGCTTACCCGACGAACTCGCGAACCAGATTGCCGCCGGTGAGGTCGTCGAACGGCCCGCCTCGGTCGTCAAGGAACTGGTGGAGAACGCCATCGATGCGGGCGCGCGCCGCATCAACATCCACGTCGAACTCGGGGGCAAGAAGCAGGTCCGGGTCGAAGACGATGGGGAAGGGATGGACCCCGAGGATGCGCGCCTCTCGATTGAGCGCCATGCGACAAGCAAGATCCGGAAGGCGGACGATCTCGCGGCCATCCTGACGCACGGCTTCCGCGGCGAGGCGCTGCCGTCGATCGCCTCGGTGTCGCACTTCGTCCTTCGCACGCGGACGCGCGACCGGGACAGCGGCACGGAAATCCGGGTGAACGGCGGGCTCGTGGCGGCGCAGCTCGAAGTCCCGGCATCGCCAGGCACGGTGATCGAGGTCAACGACCTGTTCTACAACCTGCCGGCACGACGGAAGTTCCTGAAGTCGGACGGGGCCGAAACGGCGCAGGTCTCGCGCATCACGACCCAGCTCGCGCTCGCGTATCCCGAAATTGGTTTCAAGCTCACGAGCGGACCTCGTGTCGTGCTGCAGTGCCCGCCGGCGGGGAGCCTGCGGGACCGCCTGTACCAGCTCTACGGCGAACGTGGCGACCTCCTCGAGGTCCGCAAGGAGGCGGGCGGCATCCGGATGTCCGGCTACATCGCGGCGCTGGCCGAGCACGGGCCGACGCGCGGGCCGCAGAACGTGTTCATCAACCGGCGCATCGTGAAGGACCGGACGATCGCGCACGCGATTGTCGACGCCTACAGCCAGGCCTCCATCAAGGAGCGCAGCCCCGAGGTGCACCTGTTCCTCGAGATGGCGGCGGACGCGCTCGACGTCAACGTGCACCCCACGAAGGCGGAGGTGCGCTTCCGCGAGCAGTCGCTCGTGCACGAGGTGGTGCGGCGCGGGCTGATGGAGGCGATTGGCACCGGCGGCGTGCCCGAACTGCAGCTCCACGCCGAAACGGCCACCTCCCGGCCCTTCGTTCCTGCGATTCCGGGCATCCTGAGCGGAGGCATCTTCCCGAACAGGTGGGTGCCCGGTGCGGCCTCCTCGTATCCGCGCATGCCGTATCCCGGAGGAGGTCAAGGGGCGGAGCACGAGGGACAGCGGGCAGAGGTCGGACCGCAGGGGCTCGAGGTTGGAGGTTCGGGGGCGGAGTCCGGGGGACAGAGGACAGAAGTCTGGACGAACGGACCAGGCCAGCCGCTCATTCAGCAATCAGCCAGTGGCAGTCAGCCAGTGGCTGAGGCCGCCGCGGCCATAGCCGCGGGAGCTGGGACGGCGCCGAGCATCAGGCCGATGATCCCGCTCGGGCAGTTCCGCGACACGTTCATCATCGCGGTAGACGATGAGGGGATTTCGATCATCGATCAGCATGTCGCGCACGAGCGGGTGCTGTTCGAGCGCGTCATGCAGCAGCTCACGCGAGGGGATCTGCAGTCGCAACGGCTGCTCGTGCCGCTCCTGCTCGAGATGACCTCCGCAGCGCAGCAGACGCTCGCGGACCGCGGGCCCGCGCTCGCACGCCTCGGGTACGAAGTCGAGCCCTTCGGCGAAGGAACCGTTCGCGTGTCGGCGGTGCCGGCGTTGTTGAGCATCGAGGACAGTGCCCAGGCGCTGCGCGCCCTCGCTGAGGACCTCGAGGGGCTGGACCGCGGCGCGCACATCCAGGATGCGCTGCAGCGCATTGCCGCCCTCACGGCGTGTCACGCGGCCGTGAAGGCGAACTACCCGCTCACCTACGAGAAGATGCTGCACATCCTCGAGGAGCTCCGCGCCACCGCGTACTCGACCGTCTGTCCGCACGGCCGCCCGGTGATGCTGCGCCTCACGAAGCGCGAGATCGAGAAGAACTTCGATCGAATCTAGGGAATCGCTAAACGCCAATTGCTAATCGCTAAAGGTAAACGCCAAACGCCAACCAGCGGGATCTGTTCTGATCTGAGTTGAGCATGTAGCGATTTGCGATTCGCATTGTCCCGGTTCCCTCCCGTTGAGCTTGACCCTGCCTTCACGTGGCTGTTACTTTGGCCTCGTTCGCCGATAACAACTGCATAGCCTCACGCTTGCCCAAGCGACAAGGGCCATCCGGCGGGAGCTCTACCTGCGCCTGCAGGGGAGCGGTGCGTCGGAGCGCAAAGCTGTAAGCCACGGACATCCGGGGATGCCGCGGGTGGTTTGGCTGCCGAACTTGGAGTCCGTCAATGGTGTCTCGCCGGTTCCTCACGACCATCGCCATCATCTCGACAGCCGTCGCCTTCTTCTTCCTTGGCGACTTCCACGCCCGTACGAACGAGGCGGCCACGCGCGCTGAATACGACGCGAAGCTCGACGCGCTGCGCGCCGAGATCCGCAGCCAGATTGGCCAGGAAGAGGCCGCCCTCCTCGAAGTCAGAGGCACCTCCGGGGACAAGTCGCCGGCGGTTCGCCGCGCGTCCGACGTGCCGGAGACGAATCGCGCGCAGATGGTCGCCGAGATCAAGCAGGAACTGCAGAGCGAGATGGGGCTGCTGCCGCTGCAGCTCCTTCGCGACCGCCGCACCAGCTTCCTCGAGCTCTACTCCAGCGACAACCAGGGACGCACGAATTACGGCACGGCCGGGTACCTCGGGAACGGCTACTTCGTCACCGTGAAGCACGCGGTGGTTGCGCTCAAGGACGATGACAACCGCGATGGCCAGCGCAAGGTCACGTCGATCCGCGTGGTCTATCAGGGCCGCGAGATTCCCGCGAAGCTGATCGACGCGGGGGATGCCGACGTCGAGGTGCATAGCGGCGACTGGGCGATCATCCGCACGAAGCCGCTGGACATCCCCGCACTGCACCCGAACACGCGCTTCGGGTACGACTTCGCCGAGCCGATCTTCCGGCTCGGGAACGATTACTCCAAGGGCATCCTGCTCTCGACCGGGTACGTGGGCCAGCGCACCTCGAACGGCCTCATCACGGCGTTGACCGACGGCCATCCGGGCGTGTCCGGTGGCGGTGTACTGAACCGCGCCGGCGACCTGGTCGGCATCCCGATCGGCCGCATGCAGGGCGACTACCGCTTCTCCTTCATTCTCCCGATCCGCGCCGAGATGCTGCGCAAGCTCCCGCGCGTGGCCGCGCCGCCGTCGGGTCCGCTGGCGCCGGAGCCAGGCCCGGCCACGCTGGCCGCCTCCGCGCAGCCGGCCCCGGTCCAGGACGTCACCCAGACGCACTGAGGGCTGGGAACTCGGGATTGGGAACTCGGGATTGGGGACTCGGGGTTCGGGACTCGGCTTCCGGCCCTTGGACTTCTGAGTTCTAAGAGTGCGTTTCAAGATGCCCGCGCGACCGCGGAGTGCGCGGAGTGCGCGGAGATCCTTTTGGAAACACCGGTCTCCGTGGCCTCCGTGTCCTCCGTGGTGGAGAATTTCGCAACCAGCCCTAAGTTCTGAGTTCGCCTGTGTTCTCGTCCCTGTACTAGAATGACGGCATGAACCCGAGCGACTGCATTCTCTTCTCAGGCGGCGCCCCGGGCGCCGAGGCTGAGTTCGGTGCGTGCGCCGAGCGTCACGGCGTCGAGGAAGTGAACTTCACCTTCGAGGGGCACAAGACGGTCCGGCACCGCGGCGTGCGGGTCCTCAACCACGAGGAACTGCAGAACGGCGACGTGAGCCTCGCGTACGTGTCGAAGCTGATGCACCGGCGATACACAGACGCGCCGACGATCCGCAAGGTCCTGCAGACCATCTGGTACCAGGTGAACAGCGGCCAGGAGATCTACGTCATCGGCACCGTGCTCGACGACGGCACCGTGCAGGGCGGGACCGGCTGGGGCGCCGAGTTCGCGAAGATCTGCAACAAGCCGCTGCACGTCTTCGATCAGGACAAGGATGCCTGGTTCTCGTGGGACGGCGAGGCCTTCGTGCGCCGTGCCGCAGAGGACGGCCCGGTGATCACCCATCCGCACTTCACCGGTACCGGCACGCGGCGCATGCGCGACAACGGCAAGGCCGCCATCGAGGCGCTCTTCACCCGTTCGTTCGGCGCCGGAGCTTGATCTCGGCCCAGCCGTCGAGCCGACGCTTGATCTCCTTCTCGAACCCGCGCTCGGTCGGCGTGTAGAACGTCCGTCCGTCGAGGCCGCGTGGCAGGCACGACATGTCTGCCACCGCGTCCGCCTCATCGTGCGCGTACCGGTACCCCTTCCCGTACTCCAGCGACTTCATCAGCGACGTCGGGGCATTGCGCAGGTGCAGCGGCACCGGTTCCGCCACATCCCTCTGCGCCGCGTCGGCCGCCTGGTTGTAGGCGCTGTAGACGGCGTTGCTCTTGGGCGCCGTCGCCAGGTAGATCGCGGCCTGGGCGAGTGCCGTGTTGCCTTCCGGCATCCCGAGGAAGTGCACCGCTTCCTTGGCGGCGACCGCCACGGTCAGCGCCTGCGGATCGGCGTTGCCGACGTCCTCCGAGGCAAACCGCACGAGCCGGCGCGCGATGTAGAGCGGATCCTCCCCGGCCTCCACCATCCGTGCGAGCCAGTAGACCGTCGCGTCCGGGTCGCTGTTGCGCATCGACTTGTGCAGCGCGGAGATCAGGTTGTAGTGCTCCTCGCCGGCCTTGTCGTAGCGCAGCGTCTTCCTCTGAAGCGTGTCGCGTACGCGGTCGACGGTGACCTGTCGACGGCCGTTCACGAGCGGGGCGGCGCCGACGGTCAGTTCCAGCAGCCCCAGTGCGGAGCGCGCATCGCCACTCGCGTACCCGGCGATCGCGGCAAGCGCATCGGGCGCGATGTCGACCGGAACCGCTCCGAGCCCGCGCTCGGCGTCGCGCAGCGCGCGCTCGAGAATCGCGCTGACCTCCTCCGTCGTCAGCCCCCGAAGCACGAACACCTTTGACCGCGAGAGCAGCGCGGCGTTCACCTCGAACGACGGGTTCTCGGTGGTCGCCCCGATGAGCACGATGTCGCCCGCTTCGACGCGCGGCAGGAACGCGTCCTGCTGCGCCTTGTTGAACCGGTGGATCTCGTCGATGAAGACGATGGTGCGCCGGCCGGTGGCGCGACGCAACCGCTCGGCTTCGCCCATCACCTCGCGAATCTCCTTGATGCCCGACAGCACGGCGCTGAAGGAGACGAACTTCGCGCGCGTCTTCTCCGCGATGATCCGCGCCAGCGTGGTCTTGCCCGTGCCCGGAGGCCCCCACAGGATGATGGACTGCAGCAGGTCGCGCTCGATCGCCTCACGCAGCGGACGACCCGGCGCGAGCAGTTCGTCCTGCCCGACGATCTCGTCGAGCGTGCGTGGTCGCATGCGCTCGGCGAGTGGAGCCGGAGCGGTGGAGTCGGAGGTCGGCGACGGTTCGTCAGGGAAGAGACTCACGGGGGGTAAGAACAGGGAAATTGGTGAATTGGCGAATTGGTGAGTTGGTGAAGTGGTGAGTTGGTGGATGACTGAGTTGATGTCGTCACGTGGCGGCGAGAGGACGCGCTCGCTGGCGACGGGCTTCGTAGAGGAGCACGGCTGCGGCGACGCTTGCGTTGAGCGACTCGACCGGAGGCTCCATCGGGATGGTCACGCGCACGTCGGCGGCGTCGAGCGCCGACTGCGGCAGGCCAGGTCCTTCACCGCCAATGAAGAGCGCGGTTGCCTCCGAGAGATCGCTGTCGAACAGCGGCACGCCGTCTCGTGGCACGGTGGCGACGATGTGCACCTGGTGCGCGCGGGCGGCGGCGATCACATCGGCGGCGTCCGGAACGAACTGCAGGGGAAGCCGGAGCGCGCTTCCCATGGAGCCGCGCAGCGCCTTCCATCCAAAGGGGTCGGCGGTCTGGCCGGTGAGGATGGCGCCGTGTGCGCCTGCCGCTTCGGTGACGCGCAGAATCGCCCCGACGTTGCCCGGATCCTGGATGTCGCACAGCACCACGACGAGCGGAGACGGTCGTGCAAGGAGATCCGTGGCACGGGCTGGTCGCGAGGCGAGCGCCACGATCGCGCTGCTCGATCGGACAGGGCTGGCCGCGTCCATCACCCCCGCGCTGCCCTCGGCGACCTGCACCGCGTGAGGCAACCGCCCCAGGATTTCCTCGATCTCCGGATGCGCGGCCGCCTCGATGTCGACCAGCACCTGTTCGAGTCGAATCCCGGCGGTCAGGGCCTCACCGACAAGGTGAGTGCCGTCGAGCAGCATGGCCTCATCATCGCCGCGCGCAGCCGCCCGGAATCGGGTCACGATCGGGTTCTGGCGGCTCGTGATCCGCTGCACGGCTGAAGCATAGCACTGTGATATCTTCTCAACAGACCATGAGCGTGTCGGTGAAGGAACGGCTGATCAAGAAGTTCGACGATGAGATTGCGGCGCTCGATCGTGAGCTCAAGCTCGAGCTGCCGAAGGAGATCAAGCGGGCCCGGGAGCTGGGTGACCTGCGCGAGAACGCCGAGTACGCCGCGGCGAAGGAGCGCCAGCGACTGGTCGAGGCGCGGATCAGCATGCTCCAGAAGCGGGTGTCCGAGATCCACCTGCTGAACGTCGATCGCATCCCGAAGGACAAGGCCGGGTTCGGCTCCACGCTGTACGTCACCGAAGCGACAGGCGACAAGCACGTCTTCCAGCTCGTGATGCCCGAGGACGCCGACGCAACCAAGGGGCTCATTTCCACGACGTCGCCCATCGGTCGCTCCCTGCTCAACAAGGAAGCGGGCGACAGCGTGAAGGTCACCACGCCCGGTGGCATCCGCGAGTTCGAGATCGATCGTCTCTTCACCATCCACGACGAAGCGCCGGAATGACCGGCCCGGGCGGCATCCCGTCGGTTGACGCCTACTCCCCGCAGCGACGCACGGCGCTGGTCCTCACCGGCTCCGGGACGGACGGTGTCTACCACGCCGGTGTGATTCGTGCCCTGCACGAAGCCGGGGTGAAGCTTGACGTCGTGTCGGGACGCGGCGTCGGTGCCGTTGGCGCGCTGCTCTGTGCCGTTGACGGCGGCTCGCAACTCTGGAGCGACAAGGGCTTCTGGAAGTCGCCGGCGATCGCGAAGCTGTATGCCTGGCGGCCGACGTTGCGGATGCTCGTCGGTGCGCTCGTGCTCGCCGTTGCCGTGGTGGCAGTGCCGCTCCTCGCCATCGTCCTTGGCCTCATCGTCTTTCCCATCGACTTCTTCCTGAAGATGCTGGGCCTGTCGGGAGGCGGGCTCACTGCATGGTATGTCGGCGTTGCCGACGCGGCCTTTGCGCCCACGGCGTTCCCGACCTGGCTGCCGCGGCTCGCCATCCTCGTCCTGGGCGCGGCCGCGCTGATCGCCGCCATGAGCGCCGTGCGTCGGGTATCCAGGTCGAGGCACGTGCGGGGGCCCTGGTGGTGGAGGGTCGTGCCCTCGCCACTCACGGCGGACCATGCGGTGGCGCACCTGTGGGGGACCGTGTGGGATCTGGTCCGTGGGGCGGCCCACGTGCGCATTCCTTCGCGCGTGGATCTGGCCCGACGGTACGCGGAACTGGTGGCCGAGAACATCGGCCAGCCCGGGTTTCGGGAACTGGTACTGGTGGCGCACGACGTCGATGCGCGCCGTGACCTCGTCTTCGCGCTGGTTGGTGAGGGCCGCCGACGAGATCTGATCCGTCGACCGCTGACGCATGCCGCGGAGGCGCGCCGGGCGGAGGTCTTCGACGTTGCAGGCGTCGCCCGCGACCACTTGCACGACGCGGTGGCGGCGGCGCTGACGGTGCCGCTGGCCACCGACCTCCACGAGGTGACCTTCACGCCGGAGAGCTACTGGCGCGGTGAAACGCATCGGCTGTGCGACCGACCGGGCAGCCTCGAGCGCTTGCTGCAGGAACTGGCGGACCTCGGCGTCGAGCAGGTCGTGCTGGTGTCGGCCGCTCCAGAGTCGCCTGGGCCACATACGCTGGCGGCGCCACGGCTGGACGGCCGCGGACGGCTCGGTGAATACGTGCGGTCGTCCGAGGCGGCCGCGTTGCGAGATCTGCTCTCGCGACGCCGCGCGGACGATCCGCGAATCTACGTGATCAGACCGACGCACAATCCGGTCGGCCCGTTCGACTTCGGCGGTGGTTTCGACGACCGATCGGATCGACGGCAGGAACTGACCGAGCTGATGCACCGCGGATACGATGACGCGCACCAGCAGTTCGTCGAGCCGGTCGTCGGCGCGAGCGGCGAACACGTCGGCCGCTGAACGTTCATGGAGGCTTCTGGCTTCGGGCTCCAGGCTGCGGGCATCTCGGCTCCCGGCCTGAAGCCGACGCGGCCTGAAGCCCGAAGCCCGAAGCCTGAAGCCCGAAGCCCGGAGTCTAGGCATGTCCAAGAGCACCGATCTGATTCACGCCGCGAACCGCGTGCCCGCGAGCGCGAAGCCGCTGACGCTACCGATCGTCGAGACGACGACCTACGTGTTCGACAGCGCGGCCGACGTCGTCGCCTACAACGAGGGTCGATCGGAGAAGTTCCTCTACACGCGGTATGGCAACCCGACTGTCGCGGCGGTCGAGGAGTCGCTCGCACAGCTCGATGGTGCAGAACGGGCCCTCTTGTTCTCCTCCGGCATGGCGGCAACCGCGACCACGCTGATTGGCCTGCTCGAGGCGGGCGACGAAGTGATCTGCGCGTCGGCGATCTACGGCGGCACGCTGCACCTGCTGCAGGACCTGCTCGTGCGGTTCGGCATCAGGACCAGGTGGGCCTCGGCGGCCGACCTCACGTCGCTCGGCGATGTGATCGGTGAGCGCACGCGCGTGGTGTGGTTCGAATCGCCGACCAACCCGACCCTCCGCTGCGTGGACATCAGGCGGGTGGCCGAGGCGTGCCGGGCACGGGGCGTCGTCAGCGTGCTCGATAACACCTTTGCGAGCCCGTTGAACCAGCAGCCGCTGGCGCTCGGCGTCGACCTCGCCATGCAGAGCGCGACCAAGTACCTGAACGGCCACAGCGACGTGACGGCCGGCGTCGTCGCCGGACCGGCGGCGCTGATAGCGAAGGTGGAGAAGGCCCGTCGGCTGCTCGGGACCATCCTCGATCCGGCTCCCGCCTATCTCCTCGGTCGTGGCCTGAAGACGCTTGCGGTGCGCGTGGCTCGCCAGAACGCGACGGCGCAGGCGCTCGCCGAGGCGATGTCCAGGGATGCGCGCGTGTCACAGGTGTACTATCCGGGGCTCGCCTCGCATCCGGAGCATGCGATCGCGCAGGCACAGATGAGCGGTTTCGGCGGGATGGTCTGCATCGACCTGGGCGGCGACTTCGACAGGGCCGTGCGCGCGTTCGACCGGCTGAAGGTGATCACCCGCGCGGCCAGCCTCGGCGGGGTCGAATCGATCGTCAGCCTTCCGGTTCTCACCTCGCAGTGGGGCTACACCGACGATCAGCTGCGCGCGGCTGGCGTGACGAAGGGGATGTTACGGCTGTCGATCGGGTTGGAGGAGGTCGACGACCTGCTCGCGGACCTGAATCAAGCGCTCGGGTAAGACGTTCAGGCTCCGGGCTTCTGGCTTCTAGCAGCGTCGACTTCAGGCCTGGAGCCGACCCGGCCTGAAGCCGGAAGCCTGGAGCCCATTCACGATCGCACCGTCTCCCGCTTCCGTTCCCCCGCCGGCGCCTCGTGCAGGAACTGCGCGATGAGCTCGTGGAGTTTCGGGCCGATCTCCGGTGTGCCGTCGATGGCGAACTTGTCCCGGAAGGCGCGCATCGAGACGACCGCCTTGGCCATGGCCCGGTGGCCGCCTGCGCTGCCGATATCGCCGAAGAAGCGGCGCGCGAACTCGCCGGCGTTCTTCGAGTAGCCGAGGTTCCGGACCGACACGACCAGCGACTCGTTGACGATGCCGGCGACGATCGTCCACTTGACGTGTTCGAGCTGGAGGAAGAAGTCGGCAACGTAGGGGATGAAGTCCTCGCGCGGCAGGGTGCCGAGGAAGGTGCAGAAGACCTGATCGATGAGGCCGCCGTTCTGGTGCGCCTTCAGCACGTACTCGAGCCGTTCGCCGGTGATTTCCGCGCCCTCCATCTTGCGGATCAGCGCCGCGTCCGCGAGCGGATACAGGTACGAGAACGCCTCGATGTCGACCCGGTTCGTCTGCCGGTTGAAGAACAGCGTGTCGGACTTGATCGCGTAGAGCATCGCGGTGGCCGTGCGCTCCGAGATGTTCACGTCGACTGCGCGGAGGTGCTCCGTCAGGATCGTGCAGGTCGATCCGTAGTCCGCACGCACGTCCTTGAAGACCGCCGTGTAGCCGGTCTGCTCCGGGTGGTGGTCGATGACGAGGTCCACGCGGTCGATGAGCCCGCCGAAGTAGTGCGGCTGCACGTCAACCATGCACACGCGATCGAACTCCCGGATCGTCTCCGGCGTCATCGTCTCCACGTGGATGTCGAGCAGGTTCACCATCCGGAGGTTCTCCGGGCGCGTGACGCCCTGGAGCGCACCGATGATGGCCGTGTTCTTCGTGCGGCGCAGGATGTTGCGCAGCGCGAGCCCGCTCGCCATCGCGTCGGGGTCCGGATCGTTGTGCAGCATGATCAGGATGCGGTCCGCATCGCTGAGGTAGCGCTGGTATTGCTGCACGCGCGCGCGGGTCATCGAGCGGCTCACCTCGGTGACGAGCGGGTTCCCGAACAGCTCCGACATCGTGAGGTAGGCGACGTCAGGGAACTCGTCGTGGAACTCCTCACTGCGCTTCGTGGTGGCGCTCGGGCCGATGCCGAGCAGGTATACGAGCGTGCCGCCCGCATCCCGAACCGCTTCGAGAATCTTGCGCGGGCTGCGACGGCCGTTGTCTTCGATGATGACGCAGGTGCTGGGGCCGAGGTCGGCCTTGAGGAAGGTATCGGTGCGGCGGGGATCGCCGGTGATGACGCCCACACCGGCATCGTGCAGGCGGCGCGCGAGCGGCTTGTTCTCGATGATGAACTCGACTTCGAACCCCGGGAGGAGGATCTCGTCGAGCATCCTGATGACCAGCTCGTCCTGACAGACAGCTAAACAGCGCATCCGGATACCAACAATCGATTATACAAAGCCGAGGTTCCGGCGCACGGCGTCTCGCGGGGGGCGACGCGTTTCCCGCCGCGACTCCCGAATTCCGGATACACTTCGCGAGCGCTCAGCTCCCGCCCGAGTCCCGCGTCCCGAGTCCCGAGTCCCGAGTTCCCAGTCCCGAGTTCCCAGTTCCAAGTCCCCAGTTCCAAGTCCCGAATTCCCAGCCAGAGTCCCGTAGTACGATGAGCGTTTCGTATGCCGTCGGTCCACGACCGTTTCCATCTTGTCTCCGATTTCGAGCTGGCCGGCGACCAGCCGCGCGCCATTGCTGAACTGGTGGAGGGGCTGGAGCGGGGCGATTCGCATCAGGTGCTGCTCGGGGTGACCGGCTCGGGCAAGACCTTCACGATGGCGCAGACCGTGGCGCGCGTGAACCGGCCGACGCTGGTCATGGTCCACAACAAGACCCTGGCCGCCCAGCTCTACCAGGAGTTCAAGCGCTTCTTCCCGGAGAACGCGGTCGAGTACTTCGTCAGCTACTACGACTACTACCAGCCTGAAGCGTACGTGCCGGCGACCGACTCCTACATCGAGAAGGAAGCGACCATCAACGACGAGATCGACCGGATGCGGCTCTCGGCCACCCGGTCGCTGTTCGAGCGCCGCGATGTCCTGATCGTCGCGAGCGTCTCCTGCATCTACGGCCTTGGCTCGCCCGAGGCGTACTACGGGATGCTCGTCTCGCTCGAGCGGGGCCAGCGGATCGCGCGCGAGCAGGTGCTCCGCAAGCTCGTCGAGATCCAGTACGAGCGGAACGACCACGACTTCAGCCGCGGCAACTTCCGCGTGCGCGGCGACATCATCGAGGTCTATCCGTCGTACGAAGAGTTCGGGCTCCGCATCGAGCTGTTCGGCGACGAGGTCGACGACCTGGCCACCTTCGACCCGCTCACCGGCAAGACGCTGCGCCGGCACGACAAGGTTGCGGTCTACCCGAAGTCGCACTTCGTCGCACCGAGGGATCGCACGCGGCGTGCGGTGGAGACGATCAAGGAGGAACTGGTCCAGCGTCGCACCGACCTCGAGCGCGACGGCAAGCTGCTCGAGGCCCAGCGGCTCCACCAGCGAACGATGTTCGATCTCGAGATGATCAAGGAGATCGGCTACTGCCACGGCATCGAGAACTACGCCCGACACCTGACGGGCCGCGCGCCGGGTGAACCGCCGCCAACCCTGTTCGACTATCTTCCGCAGGACGCGCTCCTCATCGTCGACGAGAGCCACCAGACCGTGCCGCAGATCCGCGGCATGTACTTCGGTGACCGGTCGCGCAAGGAAGTGCTGGTGTCGTACGGGTTCCGGCTCCCCTCCGCGCTCGACAACCGGCCGCTCAACTTCGCGGAGTGGGAGGCGCGGGCACCGCAGACGATCTTCGTCTCGGCAACACCAGGCCCCTACGAGCTGGACAAGGCCCAGGGCGTGGTGGTGGAGCAGATCATCCGGCCGACCGGCCTCATCGATCCGCCCATCGAGGTGCGGCCCGTCCGCGGGCAGGTGGACGATCTCCTCGCGGAGATCCGCGAGCGCGTGGCGCGGCGGGAGCGCGTGCTCGTCACCACCCTCACCAAGCGCATGGCCGAGGACCTCACGAGCTACTACCAGGGGCTCGGCGTCCGGGTGCGCTACCTGCACTCCGACATCGAGACGCTCGAACGGGTGCAGATCCTTCGCGAACTGCGCAAGGGCGAGTTCGACGTGCTCGTCGGGATCAACCTGCTCCGGGAAGGGCTCGACCTCCCGGAGGTCTCGCTCGTGGCCATCCTCGATGCCGACAAGGAAGGTTTCCTGCGCTCAGGCGGGTCGCTGATCCAGACCTCGGGCCGTGCCGCGCGCAACGTGAACGGCCGCGTCATCATGTACGCTGATACGGTGACCGACTCGATGCGCACGTGCATCAGCGAGACCGAGCGTCGACGCACGATGCAGCAGGCCTACAATGAAGCGCACGGCATCACGCCGCAGTCCGTCGTCCGGCAGATCGACGAGGTCATGTCGAGCGTGTACGAGCGCGACTACATGACCACGCCGGTGCTCGTGCGTGACGGCGCCGAGGTCTTCCGCACGCAGGCGGAACTCGACGCCCATCTCGCGCGTCTGCAGGAGAAGATGAAAGCTGCGGCGGCCAACCTCGACTTCGAGAAGGCCGCCACCCTGCGCGACGACATCAAGCGCCTGCGCAACGCCGACCTCGGGCTGCCGTGGCCGGCGCGGAGACACTGACCGCGTGCCCTCGTTTGTCGAAAGCTGGTCCAAGAACGCCGCCCTCGAAGTCCAGGAATACATCCGGCTGACGCTGGCGGCCGTGCGCGGCGCCTTCAGCCGCCCGCTGTACCGGCACGACATCATCGAGCAGCTCGACGCTGTCGGCATCGGGTCGCTGACCGTCGTGCTCCTCACGGGCATCTTCACCGGCATGGCCATCACCGCGCAGAGCGGCCTGACCCTCGATCAGTTCGGCGCCCGCGCGGTCGTCGGCCGCCTGGTCGGCGCGTCGATGATCAAGGAGCTCGGGCCGGTGCTGACGGCGCTGATGCTCACCGGACGCGTCGGGTCCGGTATCGCTGCCGAGCTCGGCTCGATGATGGTCACCGACCAGATCAACGCCCTGCGTGCCCTGGGCACCGATCCCATCCGGAAGCTGGTCGTTCCGCGGATGCTCGCCGGGTTCATCATGACGCCGGTGCTGACGGTCATCTCGGACTTCGTGGGCATCTCAGGTGGATGGCTCGTGGCCCGGTTCCAGCTGCAGGTGAACAGCGGGCTCTACTGGTCGTCCGTGCGCGACGGCCTCTACATGCAGGACGTCTACGGCATGGGCCTGGTGAAGCCGTTCGTCTTCGGCTTCATCATCGTCACCGTGGCGTGCCACGTGGGGATGAGGACGAGCGGCGGCACGGCCGGGGTCGGTCGGTCGACGACGGTCGCCGTCGTGGCCGGATCCGTGCTGGTGATTGCGGCGGACTTCTTCGTGAACCAGATCCTGGTGGCGTTGCTCTACTGAGATGCCGGCCGACCTCACCCTCGAGACCGACGCACGCGCCGTCCTGGACGAGCCGGGCGCTCCCGTCGTCGTGTTCGATCATGTCGAGCTGGCGTTCGACGACAAGGTCGTGCTGCGCGACGTCAGCTTCACGCTGCTGAAGGGGCACACGAAGATCATCCTGGGGGCGAGCGGGTCCGGGAAGTCGACGTCACTGAAGATCATCACGGGGCTGCTGAAGGCGGACGCGGGCGTCGTGTGGGTCAATGGGCAGCGGGTCGACCAGCTGAACGAGCAGGAGATGATGGCCGTCCGCGCAGACCTGGGCCTCATCTTCCAGGAAGGCGCGCTCTTCGACTCGCTGACCGTCCGCGAGAACGTCGGCTACAAGCTGTACGAGGAGTCCGACATGCCCCTCGACGAGATCGATCGGCGCGTCGAGGAGGTGCTCGGCTTCGTGGGGCTCGCCGAGCACATCGACAAGATGCCGTCGGCGCTCTCGGGAGGGCAGCGGCGGCGCGTCGCCATCGCACGCGCGATGGCGTTCAAGCCGCGCATCCTGCTGTACGACGAGGCCACGACCGGCCTCGACCCGATCACTGCGTTGACCGTGGACGCAGAGATCATCAAGCTCCGGGACTTCGAAGGGGTCAGCTCGATTGTCGTGACGCACCAGCTGCGGGACGCCTTCTACGTCGCGACGCACATGGCCGTGCGCGGCGAGCGTGGGGAGGTCCAGATCGTGCGGGCCACACCAGAGAAGGAGCGCGAAGCCGAGTTCCTGATGCTGAAGGACGGCGTCATCGTGTTCGAGGGGGACGCGGAGGCGCTGCGGCGCTGCACCGACCCCTATATCAGGTCGTTTCTTTCGTAGGATTGCTGCATGCCTCGCACGAGATCACTGGCGTGGTCCGAACTCAAAATCGGTGTGCTGACGATCGTGGCGGTCACGATTGCGGCCATGCTGATCTTCAGCCTGACTGGCACCAAGGGGTTTGCCTGGCAGCGCTACACGCTCAAGACGCGGTTCACCAACGTGGCCGGCCTCGCGTCGGGGTCGCCGGTGCGCATTGCTGGCGTCGAGGTGGGGACGGTCACCGACGTGCGGCTGGTCGGTGAGGCGGTCGACGTCACGTTCCAGGTCAACGACCGGAACCGCGCGCTGATCACCGACAAGTCCGTCGCGCGGCTCGGGTCCGTGTCGCTGCTCGGGCAGAGCGCCGTCGACATCACGCCCAACGCGGCTGGTACGCCGATTCCGGAATGGGGCTACGTGCCGCAGGGACGCCCTGTGGCCGTGATGTCGGACATGACGGACGCCGCCAGCCAGGGCATCCAGGAACTCACCGACATGATCCACGACGTGCGCGGCGGCAAGGGCACGGTCGGGAAGCTGATGACCGACGAGCAGCTCTATGTGCAGCTGAATCAGTTCGTCGCGTCCGCCGGTGCGTTGACCGACGGCATCCGTCAGGGGAAGGGCTCCGTCGGCAAGCTGTTGAACGACCCGGCGAGCGCGAACGCCCTCGAAGCGTCGCTCAAGAACATCGAGACGCTGACGAGCCAGATCGCATCGGGAAAGGGAAGCCTCGGCACGCTCCTGAAGGACGATGCGTTCTCGAAGTCGCTGACGTCGGCGACCGGCAACATCGATACGCTCCTGGCGAAGCTGAATAGCGGCGAAGGGACGGCCGGAAAGCTGATGACCGACCCCGCGTTGTTCAATCGCCTCAACTCGGTGACGGAGCGGCTCGACACGCTCGTGACGAGCCTGAATTCGGGCGACGGCACCGCCGGCCAGTTGCTGAAAGACAAGCAGTTGTATGAGAACATGAATGGCGCGGTGGGCGACCTGCGTGCGCTGGTCGCCGACATCCGGAAGGATCCGCGGAAGTTCCTCAACATCAAAGTCAGCGTGTTCTAGGGAGAACGACAATGGCGAGAGACGAAGGGGCTGGCGCCGGAACCGTCCTGCTGGCATTCATCCTCGGTGCCGTCAGCGGCGCGGCGGTCGCGTTGCTGTATGCACCGGCCTCGGGCAACGAAACCCGCGAGTACCTCGGTGAGAAGGCGCGCGAAGGTCGGGAGCGTGCCGCCGCCGCTGCGGCCAAGGGGCGCGAGATGATGGACCAGGGGCGCGAGACGCTGTCCTCCGCGATCGAGCGGGGGCGTGAAGCCTACCAGCAGGCGAGGGCACGGGAGAACGCGTGAGCGGGTGGTCTGAGGTCTTTCTCGGCATCATTGCCGTGGCGACCCTCGTCACGGCCATCCTGCAGGTCGCCGTGCTCATCGCGGCCGGCATGCTGACGCGTCGCCTGGCGCGGCTCGCCGATCAGGTCGAGCGCGAGCTGTCGCCGCTGATCGCGAGCCTCAACTCCATCGGCAAGGATGCCGCGAAGGCCGCCGCGCTCGCCACGGCGCAGGTCGAGCGGGTTGACCGCCTGTTCGGTGAGGTGGCGCTCAAGCTGGAAGATACCTTTGGCGCTGTGCAGCGCGCCATCTCTGCGCCCGCCCGCGAGGGGGCTGCCTTCATGGTCGGCCTCCGCGCGGCGCTCGACTCCCTCCGCCGCGGCCCCTCCGGCCGTCCGCCACGCTCCCGAACGAGCGACGACGAAGACGCACTGTTCATCTAGGCCGAGTGGAGGAGCTGTGTCTCCTGTGATGCAAGAACGCAGGGATGCAGGAACGCAGGCTGTCGGCCCAGCCGAACCCCACCTCTGACCTCCAATCTCTGACGTCCAAGGTCCGACGTCCGGACTCCCGCCTTCGCACATGGGGTGCTTTGGCGAGGCGGGGCTGTCACCGTCTTGTCACGCTGCCGCCGGGGCGTCCATCCGCATAATCGAGCCATGGCTCGAACAACTCTGGGTGTGTGGCTCAGCGCCCTGATGCTGGCGGGCGCCAGCGTCCGCGTCGTGACCGCGCAGGCGCAGCCTGCCTCCATCGTCGGCGCGTGGGTTCTGAACCAGGACCTGTCCGACCATTCGGCCCCGCCTCCTGACAGCGGGGACGACGGACGTCGGGAGGGGCGCGGTGGTGGTCGCGGTGGCGGCGGCCGGGGCGGTGGACGCGGCGGATTCGGTGGTCCGCGCGGGGGCGGCTTCGGAGGACGAGGCGGTGGAGCCGATCGGGGTGGTGACCGGGGCGGTCCCGGCAGCACGAATCGCGAGGAGATGCAGCGTCGCATGGACGCCGTCAGGGCGATCGTCGAACCGGCGGACCGCCTGACAATCGTGCGGACCGACTCGATGGTGATCGTCACCACAGGAGACGGCCGCACGACCCGGCTCGCCCCGGACAACTCGAAGATCAAGGACGGCGCGTCCGGCGTCGAGCGGAGGAGCCGCTGGGAGGGCGACCGGCTGGTCACGGACATCTCCGGACTTGGTCGGGGGAAGGCCACGGAAACCTACGCGGTCGACCCGCAGACCCACCAGCTCGTCGTCACATTCGATCTGCAGGGCGCCGGCGGGGATGCCGAGCGCGCGGGCACGCCAGACGGTCGCGGGGGAATGCCCGGCATGCGTGTGCCCCGGCGCCGCGTCTACGACCCCGCCCAGCCCTGACCGGGTCGCGCCTCCAGCGTTCGTGCGACACACGGCGGCCCCGTCTCCGGCGGCGTCGTGGCCTCCTGCCTTCCCGACAGTCGCGGCCTTCCCGGCCAAAAAAGAACCGGCTGCTGCCGTGAGGCAACAGCCGGTGGGAAAAGCCACGTCGGAGCGGGCTTCGATTACAGCGCGACTGCGGGCGAACCGAGGACGTTCCTCCAGCCCTTCACGTTGAATGCGAATGCCAGCAGGAGGATGCCCGAGACGAGCGCGAAGCCGCCAAGCAGCATCACCATGGTGCCCGGGTTCATCGCCGAGTTGAAGAGCAGGAAGATCCCGAACACCAGCGAGATGGCACCGTTCAGGCCCAGCAGCCAGTCGCCCTGGACCATCGCGCCGCGGGCCTGGCTCTTCAGGCGGAGCGCACCCGCGAGTTCGAGCGCGCCGGTCAGCGCAGCGTAGCCACCGATGTTCACGATCAGCCAGTACTCGACGAAGCTTGCGGGCGCGAACAGCGTCACGAGACCGACCGCAATGCCGATGAAGCCTTCGAGGAAGAGCGAGAGCCAGCTCACGGCCAGACCCGCGCCCATCGTGAAGAGACCGTCCGCCAGGGCGAACAGGCCGAACAGCTTGAGCAACCACGCCAGCGTCTGATCCGGTGCGACAAGCGCGGCAATCCCGAACAGCACCGAGACTGCGCCGCGTGCGGCGACGATCCACCAACGGCGAACGAGTTCATCGAACATGAGGTCCCTCCTCTGAATGCAGCTTGCCCCCTCCTTGAGCAGACTCCGTGCCGGGTGCATTTTTGAGGAAAAAGGCCTGATTCTCAGGGAGTTCCAGCCTTTTTGCGGGGAAGACTCCGCACTGCCGCCGAAAAATCGGCAGGTCAGCGGTCGGCGTCGGGGAGCGGCTTCGGCCGGAGGCCGGTGCGCGCCCGATCGGCGGCGATTTCTGCCGCGACGAACCCGGGCCGCTCCTGCGCGAACACCCGCAGCGCATTTACGGAGTCTTCGAACGCCTCGTTCGTGAACGGCTTCACGGGATCGGCCAAGGCGGCCGCGTGGATCTGGGCGTACTCCCGCTCGATTTCCCGCGCGAGCCAGCCTCCGTCCTCGGGCTGCGCGGGGTCCAGTTCAAGGCTGCTCGTGATGCAGTCCTCGAGCGACGCCAGCCAGGACGCACGCAGGTCGCGATAGTTCAGTGCGCGGTTTACCAGCCGGTTCTGCTGTTGGGTCGGGACGTCGACGATGTTGTGCCAGACCGACCCGTAAGGGCCGGGGAAGGTATCGCTCTTGTCCCACGGCAGCAGCGTGAACGTCGACGTGCCCGGGAACCGATACGTGTAGAAGTTGTTCATCCCCCAATTGCCGAGCACGCCGTCATCGTCGCCGAGGTAGGCCTCAATCGCGACGAAGCGGAGGAACGCGCCCAGGTCGATGAAGCCGGCCATCAGCGTGCGCCACACGGCCTCACGCGGGTCGTTGATCGCCTGCACCCAGCTCGCAATGATGTCGCCCCTCGGATCGCTGCTGTGGGTTTCCGGTGAGAACGGCGTCGGCACGTACGCGCCCGGGTCGAGACCCCGATCCTCGAAATAGAACGGCGCCGCGTCAGCGGGGTAGTCGTACTTGTAGAGCCATCCCGAGTCGTCACCGAACGTATTGCGCAGGAACGGCTTGTCCAGCGATTCGACGATGGTGTACAGGCCGGCGAACTCGCCGTTGATGAACAGGCGCGCGTGCACCTCGCGAGGCGCGGGGATGCCCATGCGTCTGTACAGCAGCATGCTGAGGCGCTCGCGCAGGTTCGAGGGATCCTGGGTGTTGTTCCGCAGCACGATCGACTTCAGCCCCATGAAGGTCTGGTCCGACGTGTACTTGCTGAAGTCGACCTTCAATCCGGGCTTCGTCCCGCTGCGGCTCCCGGACCCCCGCGACTTGATGCCCACATTGCGGACGACGTTGTTCCGCCAGCGGAAGTCGGCCGGGTAGTAGGTGTCCTCGAGGTAGCGCGCCTTGAGCGTCTGCCAGTCGTCCTTGTTGATCGTCAGGGTGATGTCGTGGACCACGCTGTCGTCGAACAGCGCGTCGGCAGACGCGGGTCCGAGAAGGGAACGGGGCTCCTGAGCCGCCACCGGCGTGGCAGCGACGAGCGAGACGAGCAGGAGAAGGACACGCGTCATAGCCGCCTCAACGTGACCTGGCCGGAGTAGATCTTCCCGCCGCAAGTGCTCGTGCCGCTGTAGGTGGCGGTCAGGCTGCCCGTGGCCAGCGTGGCGTCGCCGGTTACCGTGCTCGAGCAGTTGTCATACGGCGCATCGAAGCCACCGGACGGCACGACAAGCGTGAACTGCATCCCCGAGGGAGTGACCGTGCCCGAGATGGTGCCGCGGCCCGTGATGCTGACGCCGCGGTCCGTGATCTCTACGACGCCAGAAACCGCGCCGCCGCTCCCTTGCTGGAGCCGCCAGACGAAGTCGCCGAAGCCCGACGTGTCCGAGGCGGAGCCGGCCCAGGTTCCGGTCAGGTCCGGGGTCGTCGGTCCTGGTGCGACCGGACTGTGCGAACAGGCAGCGCCGCCGAGAGCCGGCACGACGAGGCCGAGCCAGACCAGCGCCTTCGAGCAGGTGGTGCGCATGGAACTCCTGTGTGCACATGACTTCAGCAAACCGCGTGCCCCACGTGTCCGCAGATGTTTCGGCTGAAGCCGGATGACACTCCACTCGAGGTGCCGCCTCGCCGACACTCGCGACGCTTGCCAGCCGCCACCGCGTCCCCTATCCTGCTGCGATGCACACGGTTCGATATGAAGCGCCCGGCACGATCGCGGGCGCCCTCGACATCATGGCCAGCGCGCCTGGCGCCATGGTGCTGGCGGGCGGCACCGACCTTCTCGTGCAATACCAGTCCGGTCTCAAGCGGCCGGCGGTGTTCCTCGACGTCAAGCGGATCCCCGAGATGATGGCCATCGTGGTGGATGCCGACGGCGCCACCATCGGCGCCGCTGCGCCGGCGGCGGTCATCTGCGCCGATCGCACGCTGCAGGCCTGGTATCCCGGGCTTGTCGAGGGGGTTCACCTGATCGGATCCACCCAGATCCAGGGACGCGGCAGCATCGGGGGCAACCTGTGCAACGGATCGCCGGCGGCCGATTCGGTCTGCGCGCTCATCGCGGACCGCGCCGTTGCCCGCATCGCCGGTCCGACCGGCACCCGGGAAGTGCCGGTCGAGGCGTTCATGCGCGGCCCCGGCCGTACCGCTTTGGCCCCGGGAGAACTGCTGGTCGCGGTGCGGCTCCCGAAGCCCGCTCCCCATACCGCCGACGCGTATCAGCGCCTCATTCCCCGCAGCGAGATGGACATCGCGGTGGCGTCGTGCGGCGTGAGCCTCACGTTCGACGCAACCGGGACCTGCACGGCGGCACGCGTCGCCATTGGTGCCGTGGCGCCGACGCCGCTGCTCGTCCTCGACGCGGCGGCCGCGCTGGTCGGGACGACGGTGGATCCTGAGGCCCTCGACAGGGCTGCTGCGGCAGCGAGTGCGGCGGCGCACCCCATCGACGATCGACGCGGAACGGCCGCATACCGACGCACCGTCGTCGGGGTCCTGACCAAGCGCGTGGCGGCCCTGGCCGCAGCCCGCGCGAAGGAACGCTGATGTCCAGACTGCACATCGAAACAACCGTCAACGGGGAACCGGCTGAATTCCTCTGTGCTGCCGACGAAACGCTGCTGAGCGGACTCCGCAACGGCCTTGGCCTTACCGGCACCAAGGAAGGGTGCGGCACCGGCGATTGCGGGGCATGCTCGGTCATCATGAACGATCGCCTCGTCGCCTCATGCCTCGTCCTCGCCGCGGAGGCGCAGGGCCAGTCGGTCACCACGATCGAAGGGATCGCGAGCGGGACGACGCTGCACCCGTTGCAGCAGGCCTTTCTCGAGGAAGCCGCCCTGCAGTGCGGCATCTGCACACCGGGCTTCATCGTCGCCGCCAAGGCGCTGCTCGACGTGAACCCGGAACCCACTGAAGAGCAGGTGCGGTACTGGCTCGCTGGCAACCTGTGCCGCTGCACCGGCTACGACAAGATCGTCCGTGCGGTGCTGGAAGCCGCGGGGGAGATGAGGAGCGCAACGGTATGAGTGCACCAACCTTCACGGCTGTCGGCACGCGTCCGATCCGCCACGACGGCGTCGACAAGGTCACAGGGCGTGCGAACTACGGGGCCGACCTCTCTCTGCCCGGCATGCTTTACGGCGTCGTCGTGCGCAGTCCGCACACGCATGCGCGCATCGTGTCCATCGACACGAGCGCTGCCGCCAAGGTGCCCGGCGTGAAGGGCATCGTGACGGGCAAGGACGTGCCGCTGATCGACGCCAAGCTCGGCATGGGCGAAGGCGCGCTGGACCTCAAGGACCTCTCCGACAACGCCCTCGCTCGGAGCAAGGCGCTGTACCACGGCCATGCCGTTGCCGCCATTGCGGCCACCAGCCTTGCCGCCGCGCACGAGGCGGCGGCGCTGGTCCGCGTGGAGTACGAGATCCTCGAACCGGTCCTGACCGTCGACCGTGCGATGGAATCGGGGGCGCCGATCCTGCACGACACGATGACGACGCAGGCGAGGCCGCCGATTGAGCAGAGCGGACCCACCAACGTCGCCGGCCGGATGGAACTGAGGCGCGGAGACATCGAGCAGGGATTTCGCGACGCAGACGTGATCGTCGAGCACGTGTTCCGTACGCCCACGAGCCATCAGGGGTACATCGAGCCGCATGCCTGCGTGGCACGCGTGAACGAGGACGGGCGCATCAGCATCTGGACGAGCACGCAGGGGCCCTTCCTCGTGCGTGACGCCACGGCCATGATGCTGGGTCTCGACGCCGCCAACGTGAAGGTCACGCCGAGCGAGATCGGCGGCGGCTTCGGCGGCAAGATTCCCGTCTATCTCGAACCGCTCGCGGTGCTGCTGGCGCGCATGACGCAGCGCCCCGTGAAGATGGTGATGACGCGTGACGAGGTCTTCCGAGCGACGGGACCGACGTCAGCCACGAAGATCCGGATGAAGATGGGCGCGAAGCGCGACGGCACGATCGTCGCGGCGTCCGCGTCGCTGTACTACGAGGCGGGCGCCTATCGCGGCTCGCCCTCGGGCGCCGGCGCCATGTGCGCCTTCGCGCCGTATCGGATCCCCAACTTCTTCATCGAAGCGTACGATGTGGTCGTCAACAAGCCGAAGGTGGCGGCGTATCGTGCGCCTGGTTCGCCGATGGCGGCGCTCGCCACCGAATCGCTGATCGATGAGATCGCCACGCAGCTCGGTCTCGACAAGGTGGAGATCCGCCTGAAGAACGCCGTGCAGGAGGGCGACCTCGCGCCGTACGGCCCTCCGTATGGCCGCATCGGGTTCCGCGAGGTGCTCGAGCAGGTGCGCAACAGCGACCATTGGAAGAGCGCCGTGAAGCCGGGCGTTGGGCGCGGGCTCGCCTGTGGATTCTGGTTCAACGCCGGCATGAGCTCGAGCGCCACGGTGACACTCGGCGCGGACGGGAGCGCAGCCGTCGTGACCGGCAACCCTGACATCGGCGGGACCCGAGCCGCACAGGCGCTGATGGTCGCCGAGGAGCTTGGCGTGCCGGTCGAGCGCGTGCGCCCCAGCGTGGCCGACACCGACACCGCCGGGTACACCGATCTCACGGCAGGGAGCCGCACGTGCTACGCGACAGGCATGGCGGTCGTGGAGGCGTCGCGTGACGTGCGGGAGCAGCTGCGCGGACGCGCCGCGAAGATCTGGGGCGTGCCGATCGAGGAGACGCGCTGGGAACACGGTCGCGTCGAGCCGGTGAACCCCTCGGCCGACCGGCAGCCGCTCACCGTAGCGGAGATCGCGGCGAAGCTGTCGAAGACCGGCGGGCCGATCATCGGGCGCGCCGCTGTCAATCCGCCAATGGCGGGGCCGGCGTTTGCCGCGCACATCTGCGACCTCGAGGTCGACCGCGAAACCGGCTGCAGCCGCGTTGTTCGCTACACGGCCGTGCAGGACGTCGGCAAGGCGGTGCATCCGAGCTATGTCGAGGGCCAGATGCAGGGCGGCGCCTCACAGGGCATCGGGTGGGCCCTCAACGAGGAATACGTCTACAACGCCTCTGGCGTGATGGAGAACGCCGGGTTCCTCGACTACCGGATGCCGGTCGCATCGGACCTGCCGATGATCGACACCATCCTGGTCGAAGTGCCGACTCCGGGGCATCCCTACGGCGTGCGTGGCGTTGGTGAAGTCCCGATTGTGCCGCCGCTCGCCGCGGTGGCCAACGCGATGGCGGACGCCACGGGCATCCGGTTCACCGAGCTGCCGCTGTCGCCGCCCCGCGTGCTCGCGCGCCTGCTGGAGGAAGCGCCAGCCGCGGTCGGCGCCGGCGCGTAGCCGCATGCCCATCGTCCACTTCTCGAGCGCGCTGCAGCGCCACACCGGTGGCGTCGCGCAAGTCACGCTCGAGGCGCCACGGGTCAAGGAACTCGTGGCGGCGGTCATCGCCCGTTTCCCCGGGCTCGAACTCGAGCTCGGGGACCTTGCCGTGGCCATCGACGGCGAGGTCCGCCCGGACGCGGCGTACGAGCCGCTGATGCCTTCCAGCGAGATCTACTTCGTCCCCAAGATCGCCGGCGGGTGAGCCGGTCGCGCGGGGATGCCCACGTAGGTCTGCCCGGCCTCCAGCCGCGAGTGCTTCGGAACCAGTGCCAGCGCGCCGACCTGCGCCCCTGGGCCCGCGACGACATCGATGTCGATGACGCTGCCAAGGCCGATCGTGACGCCGTCCCCAAGCACCACCCGCCCCGTCTTCAGGCAGCCCCGCTCCACGGTGTGTCCCGACAGGTGCACCTCGCTCCCGATGACCACATCGTTCCCGAACGTCAGCAGGTTGTGGTCGCTGAGGAAGAGCGAGTTCACGAACACCCGCCTGCCGAACCGCGCGCCGTTCATGCGCAGGTAGACGGTCCATACCGGTGTCCCCCTGAACAGGGGACCGGCGAGCACGCGCACGACGTGTGACGCCGCCATGTAGCGGGCCCACTGCAGCAAGGGCCAGCTCATGTCCGCGATCGGCAGTTCGGCGTCCGTGGGGGTCCGCGCGCCGGTGAGGCGAGTACTTGCGGCGGACAAGGTCATGAGGCACAGTGCAAACAGCACGTACGCAGGGATCACCGCGACTCCAACGAGCACGGCACGCACGGGCAGGCTGCCTGTCGTCCGTTCGATGAGCAGCAGCAGGAGGGCGCTCGGGGCGACCGCGGACACCCCGCACACGACGGCTTCCACCACGAAGATGGCAAGGACCGTCAGGGCAGCGCGCGCGATCGCGCCGGACGTCCACCGACGTGAACGGGGCATTTCGTCCGTCGAGGAGAGAGATGGCTGGCTCATACGACCCGCGTATCCGCGTCGCCGGGACAGGCCCTCCACTCGTCCTCGTGTCGGGCATGGACGGCACCGGCCAACTGTTTTACACCCAGGTGCCCCGGCTCGCCACGGCGTTCCGCACGGCGACCTACGCGCTGCGCGACAGCGCGGCCGCAATGGCGCCCCTGGTCGACGATCTGCACCGCGTCGCTGCTGAACTGACGACCGGAGACGAGCGGCTCGTCCTGGTGGGGGAGTCCTTCGGCGGAGCCCTGTCGCTCAGCTACGCGCTCGCGCATCCGGAGAAGGTCCGTGCGCTCGTCATCCTGAATTCGTTTGCCGCCTTTCTCCCGCAGTTCCGCCTGCACCTGGCCCACGCGGCGCTGTCACTACTGCCGTGGGGCACGATGCGGCTGGTACGTCGCCTCACCGCGTTCCGCATGCACTCGGCCCACACGACGCCCGAGGAGCTCCAGCAGTTCATGCGCCTGATGCGCGCCACGACCAGGGAGGGGTACCTCAACCGCCTTCGCGTGCTGATGCACTACGATGTCCGCCAGCAGCTCGCGCAGCTCCGGGCACCGACGCTGTTCCTGGCCGCCGACCGCGATCACCTCGTCCCGGCCGTGGAGCAGGCGCGTTTCATGGCGTCACGGGTGCCGGGCTCATCGATGCGCGTCCTCGACGGCCATGGGCACATCTGTCTGCTCGCGCCGGACCTCGACCTGCTAGCGATCGTGCGCGAATGGCGACCGGATCTCCTCTGAAGGTGGTGTGACATGTCGTTCCTGCTGCGACTGGTGGTGAATGCGGTGGCCCTCTGGGCCGCGACCCGCCTTGTACCGGGTGTCAGCTACGCGGGTGAGCCGCTGCCGTTCATCGGCGTGGCGCTCATCTTCGGCATCATCAACGCCACCCTCCGCCCGCTGATGAAGCTCCTGACCTGCCCGCTGATCCTGCTGACGCTTGGCCTGTTCGCGCTGATCGTCAACGGCCTCATGCTCTGGCTGACGAGTTCCATCGCGACGTCGCTCGGCATCGGGTTCCACGTCGACGGCTTCTGGCCGGCGTTCTGGGGCGCGCTCGTCGTGAGCATCGTGAGTGCCATCCTGTCGATGGCGTTCAAGTCGGACACGGAGAACACGATCGTCATCAGCCGCGGCTGACGCGTTTACAGGAACGCCACCGCGGTTGCCACGCCTGCCGTCAAGGCCATCCACGGCAGGGCGACCCGACGGAACTCCGGGCCGCCCAGGACCGCGGCCACCGCCAGCTTCATCCAGGAGTTCGCCGCGACGCCGGCGACGACCGCGCGCGCCGCGAGGTGCGCATCGGTGCCCAGGCGCTCGAGCGTCGCCATCGAATAGGCTAGCGCGTCCATCTCCGCCAGCCCGAGGAGCGCGCCGGAGGTCATCAGGCCGCGGCTGCCGAACGAGACGCGCACCCACGCCGTCGCGAACAGGACCACCTGGAAGGCCAGTGCCATCTGAATCGCCGGCAGCAATTGCAGCGGGTTCCCGGTCGCCTGCGGCGTGACCGCCGCGCCGTGCGAGTTGCGAACCACGATCAGCGAGATCACGCCCGCGACGAACGGGACGAGCAGGTACCAGACCAGGTCCGAGGCGACACGCAGGTTGAGCACCGCCATCGCCACCGCGAGGCGCGGATAGAGCATGGTCGAGGCCGCGAGTGTGCCGATTGCCAGCGCCCTCTGCGACTCTGGCTCCAGCCGGCTGAGCCGGGAGAAGCTGAATGTCACGGCGGTGGAAGAGACGATCCCTCCGAGCAGGCCCGAGAGCGGATACCCGGTGGTGCCGTGTGTCAGGCGTCGTGCGATGTAGCCGATGAAGCTGAGGGCGCTGAAGAGCAGCACGACCATCCACAGCGTGCGTGGGCGGAACCCGCCGAGC
This sequence comes from Acidobacteriota bacterium, assembly GCA_018268955.1. Lineage (GTDB taxonomy): Bacteria > Acidobacteriota > Vicinamibacteria > Vicinamibacterales > CAVVIG01 > CAVVIG01. Next base: position 53,574 of record JAFDVO010000022.1, read on the forward strand.
GGACCGTAAGGGCCTTCCGGCAGCAGCGGCAGGATCACGGTGGCCATCACGGCGAACCGCACCGCGGCCTTGAGCTCGGTATCATCCAGCCGCTCGACGAGCCTGTGCAGCCTGGACTTCTCCGCGAGCAGCAGGGCCGTGACCGCGATGATGCCGCTGGTGAGAGCGATCTCCCCGCGGCCCGCGAGCACGCCAGCCGCGATGACGACGAGCGCCGCCATTTCCGTGGTGGCCTCGACCTCACGTCGGCTTGCCGCGGCATATCCGGTGATGATCAGCGCGCACGCAGCGGCCACCACCGTGATGGCGAGGCCGTTGGCGTCCGCCGTCGAGAGGTACCCGGCGATCCCCGAGACGCCGCCGAGCAGCGTGAAGGTACGGATGCCACCGAAGCGGGCGTGCGGACCGCTCGCGTGTCCGGAGTGCTGTCGCTCGACGCCGATCGCTGCACCGCCGAGCGCCGCAACCAGCAGTCCGACGATGTCAGGGTTCATCGCGTCTGCTCCCCGCGAGATCGCGGAAGCGATAGAGGTAGCCGATCGAGACGAGAGCCAGGAGTGCCGCGACGGGCCACGAGAACGACCGCCGGCTCGCGCGCACGTCGAGCACGGCACGACCACCATTGGCGATCAGGTGTGTGTCCAGGACCACCGTGTGGCGCTCCTGCTCCAGCGTGATTCGCTCCTTCTCGTTCTTGCCGTCGCCATCCGTCGTCGTCACCGCATTGAAGACGTACCGATCGGGCAGCACAACCGACGTCACGTACCGCTCGAATGCCGCGTCCGTCGTGTTGACGAACTCGCGCCGGAGCGTGAGGGCGCCAGCTCCCTGCCGCCGCGCCGCGTTGGCCAGCGTGTAGCGCACGACGATCGTCCGCCCCGCCGCCGCGGCCGGCATCGCAACGGCGATCTGTCGTCGCGTGCTGTCCCAGGTCGCGCGTGTGTCGGGATCCTGCGAGTCCGCTACCGACACGTTCTGAGGGGCGCCGCCAATCACGGGCACCCGCACGGCCTCGACGTTCGCCGGCACAGCGAACGTCACGCGCACGTCGGCGCTGCCGTTCTCGTCCAGCACGAGCTCTTCACGCACGTTCGTGACCCTCGCCTGCGCGTCGAGGTCTGGCGGCGACATCACGACCGGTATGGCGAGCACTGCGGCGAGGGTGAGCCAGCGTCCCATGATCAGAATCCTGGCGTGATGCCGAGCAGCCGGAACCACGTCATGCCGGCGATTGTGAACAGGACGACGCCGATCGTGGTCATCACGAAGCCGTACTTCAGGTTGTCGAGCACGGAGTACTGGCCGGTGGTGAACAGGATCAGGTTCGGCTTCGCGCTGATCGGCAGGCCGATCACCCAGTCGATCGTGAAAGCCGCCGGCAGCGCAAGCGACACTGGCGGGAAGCCCAGATGCTTGGCCAGCTCGATGACGACCGGCAGCATGATCAGCGTCCGCATCGTCTTGCTGGTGAAGAAGAGGTGCGAATACAGGTTCACCGCGATGACGACAACGTACACCGTCCAGAAGTTCGGGTGCGGCCCGAAGTTGAGCAGCGCGAACAGCCGCTCGATGGCCCACCCGGCGGCGCCGGTCTGGTCGAGGGCGAGCCCGCCTGCGTAGGCACCGGCACTGAAGATCATCAGGTGCCACGGAATGTCCGTGTCATTCCACGTGAGCAGGCCGACGCGCGGGGCGAAGGTGATGATGACGCCCAGCATCGCCGCCATCACCGGATCGATGCTGAAGCCGAACCATGCGGTGTGGAAGCGGTCAGTCACCCAGAGCAGGACGACGACGGTGAAGATGCCGAGCCCCTTGCGTTCGGCGGTCGTGAGCGGACCGAGCCGCGCCAATTGCGTGCGGAGCCCCTCGATGCCACCGGGGAGTGACGGCTTCGCTTCGGCATCGCTGACCCGGAACAGCAAGTGAGGTCCGAGCCACCAGGCGATGAGCATCGCCGCGACCGCAACCGGCAGGTTCGCGAACATCCAGTCGGTGTAGTAGACCCGATGGTCGCCCATCGAAAGGATGAAGCCGACCGCCAGCAGGTTCGCTGTCGATCCGGTCATGAATCCGGACGACAGGATGTTGATTCCCAGGAGATTCTGGAGGAAGAGGTTGCGCCCGAAGTTCGTGGGGTTGGCGGCGGTGGAGCGGTAAATCGCCGCCACCACGAGCATCAGCGGGAGCGTCATCACCGCGCGTGCGGCAGTGGCGGGAATGAGCGGCGCGAGCACCAGCTGCAACAGGACGAATGCCAGCAGCATCGTCGACGCCCGGTTCCCGAACCGGACGAACAGGTGCAGCGCGAGACGACGGGCCAGGTTGGTCTTTATCAGGATCGTGCTCAGGATGAACGCCATCACGTTCAGCCAGATCACGTCCATGCCGAGGACTGCGAGGACCTTGGTCTCCTCCCACGCGCCTGTGAAGACGAGCAGCACCATCAGGAGGAGCGACGTCACGTAGGCCGGCACCGGCTCCGCCACCCACCAGGTGATCGCCAGGGCGAAGCAGGCAAGGGCGGCCTGTGCCGCGGTGGTCAGTCCACCGGGCGTGGGCATGAGATAGAGCAGCCCGAACAGCACGAGCCCCAGCGGGAAGCCCAGATACTCCATCCACCGCTCTGTTGCGTTCGGCGTCCGCGCGGGGATGGACGACAGCTTCTGTTTGTCGAGGTCGACCAGGACGTCGACCTCGGCATCAGCGGCGGGCAGCGCTGCGGCGGCCGCGGGGTTCATGTCGTCACCAGCGACTGAAGGGGTGCTGAATCAGGTTCGCGTTGAAGTAGCGTGTGTCGCCGGAGACCTCCTCGCCGACCCACGATGGCCGCTCGAACACGGTGTTCGCATCAGGCAGCTCGATCTCGGCGACGACCAGGCCTTCGTTCTCTTCGTGGAACTGGTCGACTTCCCACGTGAACCCACCAACGGGAATCCGGTACCGTGTCTTCGCGATCAGCGGGCGCTCACACACCCTGTCCAGCATGGCCGTCGCGTCGTCGAACGGAATCGGGTACTCGAATTCCAGTCGGGTCACGCCGGTGGTGAGCCCCTTGATGGTCAGGAACGCGTCGGGGCCTGCCGTCCGGACCCGTACGACGCGCTCCTTTGCCGACGAGAGGTAGCCCTGGCGATAGAGCACTCCTTCCGCCAGGGACTGCCACTCGGTGCCAACAACGAGGAACTTGCGTTCGATTTCGACCGCCATGATCAGAAGATCAGCTGCAGGCGGGCCTGCAGTACGTTGAAGTCGTCATTGACCTTGCCGTTGTAGCCCTTGGCGTACTGGTCGCTGTTCACGAACGCGTAGTTCACCATCAGGCGGACGTTCGGGTTGAAGTACCAGTTGGTGCCAAACGTCGTGATCTCCTGCTTGCCGCCGAAGATGTTTGCCGACGGGTCGTTGAGGTCGGCGGTGCTGTAGCGGGCGAGAAGCTCGAGTGCGCCGCGGCGGTGCTTCGGCAGCACGCGATCGAACTCGCCAGCCACCGGGTCGTAGGGGCGGTGCTCACCGGTCGGGAACCAGCTGACGAACGTATACCAGCCGTCGAAGGTCGGCTCGGCCAGCGTATCGAGCGTCCGCTTGTAGGTCGCCTTGTTGTATTCACCCTGCACGGAGAAGGGGCCGGCCGTCGCCGCCAGTTCCAGACCGAGCAGGTTCTGGTGATCGATGTTCGACATCTTGCCCGTGTCGATGTAGCGCAGCCGGTTGACGTGCGTCTCAGGCCGCGCGCGCAGCCGCATCTGATTCGCGTCCGAGAGGTTGGCGCTGGTGGCCGCGTTCGGGGTGGTGTAGCTCGCCGCCGCGCCGACGTGGACCAGCATGTTCCTGGTCTTGACCGGAAGAGCGGTCACGCGGCCGGTGAAGCCGTACCCCTGATCGGCGCCGGTGCTGTCGGCGGCGCCGAGCGCCTGCCCGAACAGCCCGCCGGTCGCCTGCCAGCGGCTGCCCCACGTGCTGTAGGCGACGCCCAGGTGCCGATCGGGCGAGAAGTTGTCGATCATCGAGCGCTCCATGAAGGAGATGTAGCGCGACGAGGTCAGCGTCTCCAGGCCGAACGGCTCCTTGAAGTTGCCGATCTTGATCGTGGAGTGCGGAATGCCGGTGTAGCCGAGCCACATGTCCTTGATCTCGATCGTGCCGTCGGAGATGTACTCGACGTCGAACTGCGACGCCCAGGTCTTCCACAGCATCATGTTCAGCGCGAAGCGCGCGCGTCGGACTTCGGCGCCATTCGACATCGCGTTGTCACTGTTCGAATACATGGCCGCGTCGAGCATCATGCGGCCGTCGAGCCACCACGCGAAGCGGTCGTCCGGGGTCTTCGCGATGAGGAACCCGGCACCGTGGAACAGGTCAACCGGCTCGTTCGAAACCACTGCGGCGGCTGACGGGTCGGTCTGCTCGGTTGCGTTCGGCTGGGCGAGGAGTGCGCCCGGCGTCAGTGAGATGGCCAGAGCGAGGAACGGTGAAGCCAGACGGGTGTGGGGATACATGATGGCGCCCTCCCCGGGCGCTGTCGCCCCTCAGCGAAGCGAGCCAGTGAGGTGCTGCTTCAGGGCCTTGACGTAGTTCGTGTTCTCGGTGCGGTCGAATCCGTAGCGGAGGACGAGCGTCCACAGCCCCTTCCGGTCGGTGGACTCGATGGCGACTGTCTTGATTGGGTGTCCATCGAAGGTCAGCTCCGCGATCTCGAGCAGGCAGCCCTCGACATCCGCCCCCCGGCGGGCCTTGGTGACGCGCACGACCTGCACGTCCGGCACCTGCGCGGCGATGCCGTCGACGAACGCGTCGACTGACGATGCGGCCCAGGGGGCTGACGGGTGGGGAATGCGCCACGCATTCGCGATGCGCGCCAGATCAGAGGCGGTGAGGGGGAATGCAGCCTTCAGGACGGGACGCCAGAGTTCGAGACCCTGATCGTCGCGCTGCTCGAGCAACTTGACGTCGAGCAGGTTGTCGCGAATCTTCGTGTTCGCGTCGGAGTGACGAGAGACGAGGTACGTTTCGACGCTGTGACGGGCGGGTCCGAGGACCGGCTGCAGTTGATCTTCGGCGACGCCGAACGATGCCCCGAACGTTCGCCACTCCCAGCGGGGAATGACGGGAGCCATGCACGACGTGTACGCATCAACGATGCCGACACATCTGTAGGCTAGGCCCCGCGTATCTCCGTGCTATTCCAAGCATTTGTCCTGGCTTTGCCTGCGGTGGCAGGTGCCGGGCCGGCGAACGTCCGCCACTCGCCGGAAATCCGGCGACGCGCGCCGCCGCTTTTGCGAACGCCGATCAGTGGCCCTCGGCAGCGTCGCAGGACGAGCCGCCGGTCGTCACCAGCAGGACGGCGGGGTTGCGACCGCGCTTGGTGAGCGCGTGCGCGGTACCGCGGGGCACCATCGCATACCAGCCCGAACTCATCGTCTGGTCGCGGCCGTTCATGTTCAGTGTGGCCTCGCCGGCGACGACATAGAGGGTCGTGTCGGCGTCGGCCTTGGCTGGCACCTTCAGACTCTCGCGCAGCACGAGCATCTGCGTGTTGTCGAGGCCGGAGCAGGCCACGGGAACGAACTTGCTCGGCTCGCGGCCACCGAGCGACTTCTCAGCCAGATCGGCGATGGAGAGGACTCGAGGGGAGCCGGCCTTCGGCGCCGGCGCCGCGGCGACTTCGGGCTTCGGGGGCTCAGGCGCGGGCGGGGGCGGAGGAGGCGGTGGCGCAAACGAGAGCGCGAATTCAACCGGGGGCACGGTGGCGCCCGCCCGCACGGTCACTTCCTTCTCGAGGGTGATGAATGTGTCTCCCTCGGCGCGGATGCGGTACGTGCCGGCAGCCAGCGTTCGGAACTGCACGCTACCGCTTGCGTCGCTCTTGCCCTCGCGGCTCGCAGGTCCCTCGAGCGTCACGGCCACGCCTTCGACCGGCGTTCCGGTGCGATCGGTCACGCGCACCTGCAGCGTGAGGCTCGTCGCGGCAGGACGTCGCGCGGGCTGCGGCGCCGGCGCGGTCCCTTGCGCAGGGGCGGGCGCGGCGGCGGTCGCCTGCAGGAGCGCCAACGTCAGGGCAAAAGCTGCGGTCATCGTCTCCTCCACGTCCGACAGTAATCGCAGCGACCGATGTGCTGCAACCTCGAGCATCCGGCCGCCACGGCCGTAGCGCCCGTCATCGCAGCGCGTCCGGCGTGAGGACGGCGCGAGCGACCATGCGTGCGCTCTCGCGGATTTCGCGGGCCGCCGCGCGCACCGAGATCGTGGCGCGCGAGGTGACGTCCACGTCCTGCCCGACCTCGAAGCGGTCGCGAATGCTCTTGCCCTTGAACTGCAGCGGGAACTCCGGGCGGTTGATCGAGATGTCGCCGTACGGCTCCGTGTTGCGGTCCATGATCACGCCCGTGATGCGGCCCTGGGTGTTCATACCGATGAGCATGTGGATGTGGCCGTGGTAGCCAAGTTCACCCGGCACCAGGTCCGTCGTCCAGAACGCCCAGCCAACCGGCTTCGCGCCCTTCACCGTCGCCGGGTCGGCGGCGTACGCCGTGAAGTACAGCGGGTCCCTCTCGCCCCGAGGCGTGAAGGTGACGGCCGTGGGAAACAACTGCTTCAGCCGCGCCGTCGGCATCGGGTCGATGAAGCCCGCGACCGATTGCGCGAGCGACACCAGCGGCGCCAGCAACAGGAGCGTCAGCGTGAGGGCGACAGGACGGGGTAGGACCATCGTTCCGACCCAGAATTATAGGTGAGCCGCCCGTCCGGTCCGGCGTCGGCCTCGTCCATTGGATACAAAACGGCACGGCAGTTGCCGATAGCTCAGGGAGAGACGAGGCCCTATGGAACCACTATCCGAGTTGATCGCGACCACGGAACGTCAGGCGCTCGAGTTCTTCTTCACCGGGCTGAAGGATGTGTCGGGAGCCGACGTGGACGAGCGGGAACTGTTGTACACGGCCAGCGTGCTCGCGCACTACGCGCAGGTCTCCACGCACGCCGGCGTGGACATTCCCGCCCCCGCCACGCTCGCGGCGGTGTTCGATCAGTTCGTCCTGGACACGGCCATGCGTGAGGACAGCACGATGCTCGAAACGGCTGCGGCGCAGTGCCTGCTGCTCTCCGGCTTCTTCGAGGCGCAGATGTGCCACCGGCACAGCATCAGTTGGTACGCAGGGCTGGGTGCGGGGTTCTTCAGTCGTGCGGCGGCGCTGTCCAGCCAGCGGAAGCGCGCGGAACTGCTCTACCTGGTGGGGCGTCACTTCGAGCCGTGGCGCGTGCGCTACTCGCGCCTGAGCCGCGAGCTCCGCGAACAGCCGTACGTCATCAGAGACGTAAGACGTAAGACGTGAGACTTCAGAAGAGGAATTCAGAAGATACAGGGTGGAGGTCGAAGGGCGGGGCCGCCGTCTCCAACCTCCAACCTCCAACCTCCAACCTCCAACCTCCAACCTCCAACCTCCCGGTCTGACCTTTACATCGCGGGAAGCCTGGCGAGGATCTTCGTCACTGCCTGATCCACGCGCCACTCGATCGTCTCCTGGTTGTCGATCCCTTCGAGCGAGCCTTCCGCCCACCCTCGCCAGACCAGTTTGTTCGTCCGGGCGTCCACGAAGTCGAGCGTGATCGTGCCGGCGTCGTAAATGCTCGAGTGGCAGTCGTCGCAGTAGCCGTACGGCCTGTCCAGCGCATTCACGTCGATCTTCTGCGTGGCGTTCGCGTGGTAGTGGACGACCAGCGCCGCGGTAGCCGGCGTGGTCTTCTCGAGGCCGCGAGCGGCCAGTAAACGGTCAGCGGTCGCCTGCAGCCGGCTCTCGAAGAACTCGTTGTTGTCCAGGCGTGGGTCGCCCGTACCGAACCGGTCTTCAGCCGCCCACGTGTAGCTCGTGTACCGGGCGAAGTCCATCCCGCGTTCGAGCGAGGCGTTCACCCGCATCGGCGCACACGCCGACAGCGCGGTGGCCGTCGTCAGCAGCACAAGTCCCAGCGTCCATTTGAAGGTTCGCATCACCATTCTCCGTCGCGCGTGCGCGCATCAGCGGGTTCAGCTCCTCTCAGGCAGGACGCGTCTCACAGGCTCTTCGGGAAGCGGGCGAACATCTTCGTGACCGCTTCGTGGATGCGCGCCTGGAAGCGCTGCGGATGGTCGAGTACGCCTTCGAGTGGGTTCTGCGCCCAGCCGCGCCAGATCAGGCGGTTGGTGTGCCCGTCGATGACATCGATGACGATCGTGCCGGTGTCGTTGTCGAACACCCGGACGGCGCAGTTCTCGTCGTAGCAGGCGCCGGCGGTCTGGTCACCGCGGTTGATGCTGATCGTCGACGCGATATTGGCGTGATAGTGCACCTTCAGGTCGGGAACGTCGCCCTCCGCGACGGTCTGGGTGAAGCCGCGCGCTGCGAACTCGCGCTCGACCGCGCCCTGGAAGTGATCCTTGAAGAAGGAGTTGTCGAGCCGTGGGTCGCTTTCCGGCAAGGCGTCCGGAGTATCCCAGTCCCAGGTGTGGTACTGGGCCATGTTCAGCCCCGGCGCAACGTGGGAGCTGACGTTCATGGTCGCGCACGCCGACGCAGCGAGCACGAGGACTGCCAGGCTAGACCACCGCAGGATTCGCAGCATGACGCACCTCGGTACCCGTCCGACCGATCGAACAGGTACCAAGAGTGGCTGCGAAAGCGGTACCACGACCAGACCGGTCCGAAACGGGCCGATTAGAAGGCCGGTGCCGGGTTCCCGGTTGTCGTCAGGGGATTATCACGGCGCGCCCGCGGAGATCTCCGCGGCGCAGCCGATCGTAGGCGCCAGCAGCATCGGCGAGGCGGAAAGTCTCGACGTGCGCGGTGATCCGCCCGGACTGCCCGAGCGCGAGCACCTCCGCCAGCTCGGCCTTGGTGCCCCAGAAGGGAATGCTCACCCGCGCTTCCATCGGCAGCATGCCGAAGCTGACGGGCAAGGTCCCGCCGGCGAGGCCGACGATCCCCACGTCGCCGCCGGCCATCACCACCGAACGCGCGATCTCGAGCGTCGGCGTGGAACCGACGAAGTCCAGCACGACCTCCGCTCCGCCAGGGGCAGGACCCACCAGGTCGCGAATGCGCCCGGCCGCGTCAGCATCGGAGAGGAACGCATGCTCGGCACCGAGGTCACGCGCGAGCGCCAGTGCCTCGTGCCTCGTGTCCAGCGCGACGATGCGGGTGGCCGTGGTGGCTCGCAGGATCTGGATGGCCATGTGGCCGAGGCCTCCAACCCCGATCACCACGCAGGTGCTGCCCGGGACCAGATTGCGGCTGGTGATCGTGATCGCGTGATACGGCGTCAGCCCTGCGTCGGTGAGCGGCGCTGCCTGGGTCACGTCGAGGCTCCCGATCGGTACGAGCTGACGTGCCGGCACGCTCACGAACTCGGCCATCCCGCCATCGCGTCCCAAGCCGACTCCGCTCGGCGGCACGCGTCGGCACTCGTTGTCGCGGCCCGCGAGGCAGGAGGCGCAGGTGCCGCACCCGATGATGCCGTAGACCGCGACAGCGTCGCCGACAGAGAAGCCGGTGACGCCAGGGCCGGTGGCATCGACCCAGCCGGCAATCTCGTGGCCGAGCGTGAAGGGCATCGGCATCCCGAGCGCATTCGGGTCGTCGAGGATGTGCAGGTCCGAGTGACACGCGCCAGCCGCGCCAACCCGGAGCCGAACCTCGCCCGCGAGCGGCTCGGGCGTGGGCACATCTTCGAGCGTGGCGGTATGTGGACCTGTGACTCTGAATGCCCGCATGAACTCCTCCTCAACGCGCTTCGTCAGCCCTGCCGCCGCTCTGTCAGCCGGGCCGCCCCGGCCGTCCTGGGCGTCCGGTCAGCCCCGCCTGCCCTCAGTCCCGACTCTCCCGACCTTCGCCTACTTCCACCCGGACGACTTGCGGGTGAACCTGGGCGGGAGCGTGGGCTTGGCCGGGGCATCCGGCTCGGTCTCACCAGAGGCGGCGCGGATCTCGGCTTCGAGCTCTTCGTCGTTGGGCAGACCGGCAAGCTGGTCGACGAACAACAGCGAATGCTGCGAGGGGATTTCAAACTTCTTGCCGCAGGCCTTGCAGACGACCTCTTCATCGAGGCGCAGCAGGTAATCGCGCAGCTTGGCGAAGCGTGCGCGGTCGTGCTCGTCCGCACCCTGCGGCGGTCGATCCTTCTTCACGCGGCGCACCCACTTGATGGAGTAGTCGCCAGCGCGATGGCATCGTGGACAGGTGAAGCGGCCGGGCCGCATCTCCGGGCGATCGGTGAAGAAGGCACGCTCATCGAGAGGCATGGGAGCGATGGTACCACCGGGAGATCACCTGCATTGGTGAATTGGTGAATTCGTAAACTGGTGAACTGGTGAGAGGGGATGCCGCGCTAGAACGCCAGGCGGAAGGCCACGAGCGCGCCTACGGCGAGCGATGCCCACCAGCTCACCCGATGGTGCGCGTGCTTGAGCCAGTTCCACGCATACGCCGCCAGCGTCATGCTCGAGATCACGAGCACCACGATCGGCAGGAGCTGCACCGGCGTCCGTGTCTGCCCGTAGATGTTGAACAGCCCGGGCGCGAGGGCCGACCCGAACACGATGAGCAGGTGGAGCACGTAGATCAGGAGGGACTCCTGTGCGACCGCGCCGAATACGTGCGGCAGCTGCGTCACCCGGCGGCTCGCGTGCGCGATTGCGCCGACGATGGCGAGGCAGGCCCCGGTGCGGAGCAGCAGGTTGCCGGGCACGAAGGCAAACGCGTTCGCGCCGAACAGAGTGACCTGGTTCGCCGAGCACCAGGCACCGGCGGCAAGCGCCAGGACGGCCGGGCCGAGCAGCGCCCCATTGGCGAACCGCACGAGGTGTGCGGCGCCCCACCGCGCGTACAGGATGCCGAGGGCGGCGCCAATCAGGATGAACGCCGACCAGGGCACGAGTGGAAAGAGCGAGCCGGTCGATGGCGACAGGTACGCCGCGAGTGACAGCGGAAGGTGCTGCTGCCACTCCACCTCCCACACGAGCGGCGCCAGCACGATCAGCAGCAGCGCAATCCCCAGCGAGACCCCCCCGAACACCCGCCGGGACCGGCAGGCGAGCACGAGAAGCTGCACCCCGACGAATGTGACACCGATCAACTGGAGGACATCGACCCCCAGCAGCACCCGCCAGTCGGCGTCAGAAGCGTGCGCCATGCGGCTGAGCGGCGCCATGGGCACGCGCATCGTGTAGCCCAGCGCGACGAAGAGCAGGAACCGGCGGAGCCGCTTGAGGAGCGCGAACGAAGGGGTCAGGTGCACCTGCCAGTGGCGCGCGGTGGCGATGCTGAAGGCGAACCCGGACAGCATCAGGAACAGGCAGGACGTGAGGCCTCGCTGGAACTGCCACACCTCGAAGACCGGGCCCGTCCGGTATTCGGGGGCGAGCAGCGCATCGACCGTGTGTCCGTACAGCATGAACACCACGGCCAGTGCCCTGGCGAGGTCGATGAAGATCACCCGCGAGGCATGCGCCCCGGTGCCGCGCCGCTGCGACGGATGTTCAGTGGCGGGAGCCACCGAGACTGCGTCTGATGCGGCAGGCTCGAGATGGGGCGACGAGGGATGCATACGGCGCGGGTAACGCTGAAACGCTGAACGTTGAACGCTGAACGCAGGGTTGCGGTTACTGATGGCCGAATGCGTGCCTTGGTGCGTGGCCCTATGCGTGCTGCTGCGGCGCCGTGCGCCCCTTGTGCACCAATCGTACGGCATCGAGGCGCATGCGAGCCGCGGCGAGATGCTGATCGAGCGTATCGCGTTCCGCCGCCAGCAGCGCGATCTCCTCGTCGCGCACCAGACGATTGACTCGCCGGAGCTCCTGCAGCCGGAGCAGCTCATGGTTGAGCTGGTCGCGCATGCTGGCGCGCGCGGCCTCGACAAGGCCCGCAACCTGCCCTTGCGCGAGCGTCGCGGCCTCATCCAGCATCCGCGGCAGGATCCGCTCCCGCACATCGTCGCGCGCGATCAGGGTCCGAGCGCCGGCCATCGACGCGGGTGCCACGAGATCGGCTGTGCGGATCACCTCTGTCACGTTGCGATGGCGATGGTCCACGGCGACGCGGATAGGCGTCGGGGGCAGGAAGCGGTCGACGTGCAGGGCGGCAGGCGCCAGGCATTCGAGCACGTACACCGCCTCCAGGATCAGCGCAGTCGACGTGTCCTCCCATCGCGCACACGCGCAATTGCCACGTTCCGATCCGAGCAGCAGGTCGAGTGCGCCTGATGCCAGCGGATGGTCCCATGTGAGGAACTGCAGGTCCTCGCGCAGCAGGGCCCGCGCCCGATCGCGTGTCACCGTCAGCCCCTCGGCTTTCAGGCCGGGAAAGTCGTCCACGAGCACGCCAGCGGATCCAAGGCGGTAGGTGCGGGGCGCGATCTCCTCGACCTCGATGAAGAACAGGTCGAACACCTCGAGCATGAAGTCGTCGAGCGTGCGGTCGGCGTCCTGGCGCCGGATGGCGTCGACGATCCCGGAGGCGCGCGCCGGGCGCGCGGAGTTCCACTCGAGGAGACGGTCGCGGCCTGCCTCCATCCGCCGCGCCGTCTCGTCCCGCGCCGACCTGACCTTCCGCACGAAGTCGTCGAGCTCCAGCTGAATCGTGCGACGTTCGGCCCACATGCGCGCGGCGAGATCGCGGATGCGCGGCTCGAAGCGTTCGAGCAATTCACGCGCGCCTGGCAGGTGATGCTCGATCGCGTCGAGGCCCTCGTGGTACCAGCGCGCCAACAGCTCGAGGTGCGACCCTTCGACGTACGGGACGTGCACGTGGATGTCCGACCGCTGGCCGATGCGATCCAGGCGTCCGAGCCGCTGTTCGAGCAACGCGGGGTCGAGCGGCAGATCGAACAGGACAAGGTGATGCGCGAACTGGAAGTTCCGCCCTTCGCTGCCGATCTCCGAGCAGATCAGGAGCCGCGCGCCGTGCGGGTCGGCGAACCAGGCGGCGCCGCGATCCCGCTGAATCAGCGTAAGCCCCTCGTGGAAAGCCGCCAGGGGCAGGCTGGTCCGCTGGCGCATGGCCGCTTCGATCGCCAGCGCCTTGCGCTGCGAACGGCAGAGGACCAGCATCTTCTCGTCTCCGGTCGCGGCCAGCAGCGACATGAGCCAGTCGATCCGCGGGTCCTGCGCCAACGAGAGGCGGGCATGCGCCTCCGGCCCGGCGCTCAGGTCCGCGAGCCATTCGTCCTCGAGCGCGGCACGACGGGCGCGGGTGTCCACCGACAGCGGAACGAGGTGGGCGATGCGTCGCGGGAAGCCGCTGCTCGTCGCTCGCGTGTTCCGGAACATCACGCGGCCGGTCCCATGCTGATCGAGCAGCCGTTCGAAGAGATGGCGCGTGCCGCCGTGCTCACCGGCGAGGGCCGCCTGGATCACCGCGACCGGCTCTCCAAGGATCTCCGCCAGGTGGGCTTCTGCGTCGGGAGTCATCTCCGCCTCGTCGTGCAGGGCCTGGGCGAGTTCGGCGACGGCGCGGTACTGGTGGGTTTCTTCAACGAAGGCCGCGAGATCCGGGAAGCGATCGGGATCGAGCAGGCGCAGCCGCGCGAAGTGGCTCGCCACACCGAGCTGTTCGGGCGTGGCGGTCAGGAGCAACAGGCCCGGTGACACGCGCGCGAGGCGTTCCACCGCTTCATAGGCCTGACTCGCGTGCGCGGGTGCCCATTCCAGATGGTGCGCCTCGTCGACGACGACCAGGTCCCATCCGGCGGCAATCGCCTGTTCGACACGGGCAGGGTTGTCGGTGAAGAGCGTCAGCTCGCACAGGAGGAGCTGGTCGTCGAGGAACGGGTTCGCGGACGGATCCGCCTCCTCGATGGCGACACACCGCGCCTCCGTGAAGATGTGGAACCACAGGTTGAAGCGGCGGAGCAGCTCGAGGAACCACTGGTGAACCAGCGTCTCGGGCACGACGATCAGGACGCGGCGTGCGCGTCCCGTCAGCAGGAGCCGGTGCACGATGAGGCTCGCTTCGATCGTTTTCCCGAGTCCGACTTCGTCCGCGAGCAGCACGCGAGGGAGGAGGCGACCGGTGACCTCCGATGCAATCCCCAGCTGGTGTGGCAGCAGGTCGATGCGCCCACCGGTGAACCCACGCACGGCCGACCGACGGCGCGCATGCTGATGGCCGAGGGCGGCGACGCGCAGGTCGAACGTCTCCGGACGATCGAACTGCCCCGCGAAGAGCCGTGTGGTGGGGCTGCTGAAGCTGAGCGCCGCGCTCAGCGTCGTCTCGCAGACCTCCGCGACACCGAGGTCGTAGTAGAGCAGCCCGTCCTGCTCTCGTACCCGCCTGATGGTGGCGTCGCCGTGCGGCGGCGCGACGACCGTATCGCCGGGACGGAATGCCGCGCGGCGGATCGGCGCCTCGTCCGAGGCCACGTACTGGCGCGTGTCGCGGGTTGCGGCAAAAAAGAGTGTAACGGTGCGTGGACCGACCGCTCGCACTTCACCAAGCCCGAGCTCGGGCTCACTGATGCTGATCCATCGCTGGCCCGGAATGAACCGAAGGCTTTCGGTCGCGTCTGGCGGCACGGCGAGGCTCAGGCGCGCGGAGCGGCCGTGAACAAGTACGGGCCGATGAAGGCCAGCACTTCGGGCTCGAGCACGCCGACACGGACCGACAGGCCGGCATCGCGCATGATCGCGATGCCAGCGCCGCTGTTGCGAGGATCGGGGTCGAGGGTGCCGACGTAGATGTCACGAATGCCGGACGCGACAAGGGCGCGCGCGCACGACGGCGTGCGGCCGACGAAGGCGCACGGCTCGAGCGTGACGAACAGGGCCAGGTCATGCGGGTCGGCGACGTGACCGAGGTTCAGCAGCGCCGCCGCTTCGGCGTGCGGCTGTCCCGGCGCCTGCGTGAAGCCCCGAGCCACGATGTCGTGGCCGCGCACGATCACGCAGCCGACCGGCGGGTTGGGGAGGCACACCGGCAATGCCTGCCGGCTATCCTTCAGGGCCTCCGCCATGAAGTGCCGTAACTCCGCGTCGCTGTACTGAACCGGTATCCCTCCCGACCCGCGCATGCTCACGCGGATTGTAACGCGTCAGCGCGGTGAGGGAACTGCACGCGTGCAGCTCGGAACGCCCCGGACACCTATGCGGATCGGACCATTCCGAGCGGCGCGCGTGCGTCGGCGTTCGCGAGACTAGCGCGGTCCAGCGCTACCCGACGAGGACCCGCTCGACCCGGACCCGCTGCTGGTCGACCCGGTATCCGACGTGCTCGAGGACCCGCTGCTGGACCCGCGCGACGAGCCCGTTCCCGGCGAGGTCGTGCTGCTGCCGGATCCGGAGGACGTCGATCCGGAGATTGACGATCCTGACGTCGAGCCGGTCGAGGCTCCGCTCGCTGGCGGCGTCGTGCTCGCGCCGGTGCTTGGCGCGGGTGGGCACGGCATGGCAGTGCCGCTGGTGCCCACGGCGCCGGAGGTCGACGACGACGTGCCTGACGTGCCGACCGCGCCGTTCGCGGCGGTCGAGCCCGACGCGTTCGCGCTCTGCTGCGTGCCGGAGGTCACCGACGGTGAGCCCGACTGCGCAAGCGGACCGGCCTCGGTCGCGCCGTTCGTGGTGCCGTTGTCGTGGGTCGTGGTGCCGGTCGAGCTGTTGATACGGCTGTGCGGATCGTTCGCGGCGGACGCGCTCGCGGTTGCCGAACTGCTGCTCCCCGGCGACGAGGCCGAGGCTGCTCCGGTAATCGGGACGCACGGCGCCGACGAGGCTGTCGACGAGGTCCCTGACTGCGACCCGGGCTGGGTCGACGTGCTCGAACTCGAACCCGACGTCCCACTGCGGCTGCCCGACTGCGTGGTCGTCGCCTGGCTGTTCGTGCCCTGCGTGCTCGAGGTGCTCTGGCTCTGTGCGGCGGCGGCGCCGGCACACAGCGCGGCGGCAAGCGCCGCACTGCTGGTCATCATTGCAAATCTGCGTTTCATCAATCCCTCCCAATCGTCATCGCCGTGGGAGGTTGCACGCGATGTGCCGGAATCGAGCCCGGCTACACGACCTCGAGCGGTACGTGCGGGCGTGGCGGCAGTTGGACCCGGACCGTATCGCCGGGTGCGATCTCGCCATCCGCCACCACGATGCTCATCACGCCGGTCTTCCGCACGACGCGCCCACCGGGCTGCTTCTCGAGTACGGCCTCGAGCAACCCTTCGTGGAAGTTCTCAATCTGCACGCACGGGTTCCGCAGGCCGGTCACTTCCACGATGGCCGTGGGGCCGACGTGCAGGCGCGTGCCCTGTGGGAGCGCGAGGAGGTCGATCCCCCGCGTGGTGATGTTCTCGCCGAGCATGCCGGGCGTGATGGGAAACCCGTTGCGATTCAACTCGTCGAGGACCTCCGCCTGGAGCAGATGCACCTGCCGCAGGTTCGGCTGGAGCGGGTTCCTGGCCACGCGCGAGCGGTGCTTCACCGTCGCGCCCGCATGCGCATCGCCTTCCACGCCCAGCCCGGTGACGATGCGGATGAACATCGCGGTTGGCTTGCTGAAGTGGTGCCCGCGATCCCGCGCGACCGCCACGACCGTACCTTCGGTGCCACTCATGCCAGGTCTCCAATCCACCCCCGCACCCGCGTGCTCAGCGCCGTATCCCGCGTCAGGACGGTAACCTGGCTTGGCGATGTGATCGCGTAGGCGGACCCATCAAGGTGCGTCGCTGCGCCACCAGCTTCGGTGAGCACGAAGGCGGGTGCGCCATGATCCCAGGGGAGCAGCCGGTAGTAGACGACGAAGTCCTTGCGACCGCGCAGGACGTCCGTGTATTCAACTGCCGCGGCGCCGCATGACGCCGCCTGTACATAGCGGCCGTCGAGCCGCGCGAGGACAACCGTGCGGCGGGCCTCGGGCATGAAGCGGACGAAGAGGGTCGCCCTGAGCGGGTCGTGAGCTGCGGTCGCTACGCGAATCCGCTGCCCATTCAGGAACGCGCCGCTGCCGGACTCCGCCACGAATGCCTCCTGGCGGACGGGCAGGTACACCCAGGACGCGCGGACCTGCCGGTCGCGGACGAGGCTCACCATCACGCCGAATCCGTCGGACCCCGACGCGAAGTTGCGCGTGCCGTCCAGGGGGTCGACGACCCAGAGGTACCCGTCGGCGTGCACGCGGTCGAGGATCGACCGGTCCGCGGCGGCAGCCTCTTCACCGAGCACCGGGGCCTCGACGATCGAGCGGAGCCCGTCAGTCAGTGCGGTCTCGACCTCGCGGTCGACGACGGTCACGATGTCCTCGGTATCGCCGAAGCCGGCCTTCGAGCTGACGTCACCCGCACGGAGCGAGCGGAAACGGGGCAGCACAAGGTCGGCGCTGACCTGCGCGATCAGCACGGTGACCGCGTCGATATCGGGGTTTACACTCACTCCACTCCCGCCTTGATGCGCGCGTGACACCTGACCACCCTCACGCCTCCAATCAATGGTGGCACAGGGCGAGGCGACGACCTGCACGTGCGTTGCGAAGCGCGGGCCCGCCGCGTACGATCCGCTGGCATGCCACGGCATTTGATCTCGAGTGCGTATCTCGTCCTTGCGCTGGCGCTCGCAGCCACACCGGCCGGTGCACAGCCGTCTGCACCGACCGAGCCGGTGCTCGGCCAGAAAGGCAAGGATGTTCAGTGGGTGCCATCTCCGGCACCGCTTGTCGAGAAGATGCTCGACATGGCGCAGGTCACCCCGAAGGACTTCGTCGTCGACCTCGGGTCCGGTGACGGGGTGTTGGTGATCGCGGCGGCGCGCCGTGGAGTCCGTGCGATGGGGATCGAATACGACGGGAACCTTGTCGACGTGTCCAGGCGGAATGCCAGGGAGGCAGGCGTCGAGCGGCTAACGCGGTTCGTGAAGGGCGACATCTTCAAGAAGGACTTCTCGAAGGCGACGGTGGTCACCACGTTCCTGTTGCCGTCGCTCAATCTCCAGCTCCGCCCGACGCTCCTCGCGATGAAGCCTGGCACACGGGTGGTGTCGAACACCTTTCCGATGGGGGAATGGGAGCCGGACGACCGCGTTCGGATGGAGGGGCCGTGCGAGCGCTGGTGCGAGGCGCTGTTCTGGATCGTACCGGCACGCGTGGGTGGGTCGTGGCGGACGCCGCAGGGCGAACTGGCGCTCACGCAGCGGTTCCAGTTCGTGTCCGGCACTCTCGGCAAGGACCCGATCGAGAACGGTCGGCTCCGCGGCGCCGAGATCTCGTTCACCGCGGGTGGTGCGGCGTACGTCGGCCGGGTCGACGGTCCCCGGATTACAGGCACCCGCGAGGTGGACGGCAGGCGCACGAACTGGAGCGCCCTTCACCGCTGAGGGAGGCGTCCGCGCTCCGCGGCTCACCTGCGCTGGAGTTCCTGCAGCAGCCAGAGTCTCGCCCGTTTCCAGTCGCGCATCACCGTTTCGGGCGACACGTCCAGCGCCTCGGCGGTTTCGTCCACGCTCAGCCCGCCGAAGAAACGCATTTCGACGACGCGTGCCTTGCGTGCATCGACCTGTTCGAGGTCCGTCAGCGCATCGTCGAGGCGCGTGATCTCGTCTGGTGTGTCGTTCGCGATGGCGAACTCGTCCAGCGTGACGCGGGCCGCGCCGCCTCCGCGCTTCTGGTACTGCTTCGATCGGGCGTGGTCCACGAGCACCCGTCGCATGACCCGGGCCGCCATCGCCAGAAAATGCGACCGGTTCTGCCAGTCCATCCGCTCGACGTCCGCGAGGCGGAGGTAGGCCTCATTCACGAGGGCGGTCGCCTGAAGGCTGTGCCCCGGGCGCTCGCCGGCCATGCAGGCCCTGGCGATCTGGTGGAGGTCGCGGTGCACGACGACCATGATTGCGTCGAGGGCGCTGCGATCCCCGCGGCCCCACTGATTCAGCAGGCGCGTTACGTCGTGCTGGGGCTCGTCTTCACTGTCCAACGCAGTGGTCGTCATGGTCACTCCACGGGAAAGGGCGAGGAGGGACCGCTGGTACGGGTAGTCCTCCTCGCCGCGTGTGCTGCGCAGGTCGTGTGCCGAGGCGGGGCGCGGCGTCAGCGCTTGGGGTAGATGAACTCCCGCCCGTGGCTCTCGCCGGGGGCGAAGATGGCGACGATGCGGGGCGGCGCGTTCGGCTCGGTCTCCCTGTCGAAGAGGATCGAGTAGTTGTCGGTCGCCGTCTGGCGCACCGTCGGCAGCGTGAGCAGCCAGCGGTACGGCTTGCCGGTGCTGTCGCGCACGAGGATGGCGTTCGAGCCGCCGTCCTGGAAGACGTACGTGCCGGCCGAGAGGGAGAGTCCGGGCAGCGAGACCGGCGCCGAGAAGGTGAGCGCCATGTCACCCTGTGCCATGGTGGTGGATTTTCCACGCACGATGATCGCCTCCTGGAACTTCTGGCCCGCAGCCTGGAGGGCCGTGGTGCCCGCCATCGCCGTGAGGACCGCCGCCGCCGTCAGTGCCATGCTCTTCTTCATAACGCCTCCGAGGGTGTCGACCCCGGTCACGTCCGGGTGTCCATGTTGCCTCACCCTGAGAGGCGGGATTCTGGGGCGGAAACTGGCAGCGGGTGCAAGAAGACGCAAGCTGCCAAGACGTTGATGCCTCCTTGGCAGTACGCGGTTGAGCGTGGCGCCAGAGTCCGGCGGCGGCTTCTCGAATCAGGCGCACTTCATGCGGCATGCGGCTAGCGCTCCGCGGGTCGACGGGTCGTCACCGAGACGGGTTCTGATGCCTCTTCAGAAGATCGAACCCAGGTCGAAGAACACCGACAGCTCAATATGGGCATCCAGGTTGTCACTCGCCCGTGCCTTCCTGCCGGTGAGCTTTGGGCCAAATGCGTTCGCGTCGAATCCGCCAGGGAAAGCGATAGCCGCGACCCTAAGTTGTGGGACAGTCCGCGCCCACCGTTTTGACCGCTTCCATGAAGGGAGATGGAAGTCTGCGTGGACGCTGACGGTGGGCTTGACAATCGTCTGGAACCCGAACGAGTAGATCCACGCTAGGCCGGCCGAAGCGCCAAGGTCGACAACGTCGAGTCGTGATCTTTCCTGACAATCCCGAACTGAGCAGTCATCCCGCGTCTTGAAGAATGGCCGGAATTCCCACAGAGGTCCTACGGTGAACATGTGCATGGGGTATCCATTTGCGTAGGCTTCCCGATCGTCAGGTGGGGTGTCGGGACCGGCGATTTCCGCCGCGTTGTCGCGTTTGGAGTAGAAGCGCATCAACCAATTCAGACTCTGCTTGCGCTGCTCGTCTTCTCGTGCGCCGCATGTGGACACCCGCAGGCCCGTTGCAACTGGTAGTGCGAACGCGCTGGGGCGCAGCGCGTCCAATGACGAAGCCCGCTTGCGAAGGTGATTCCACTGCTCCTCTTGCCTCTGCAGCCCTCGCACAAGGGCGCTGAGACGCGAATCACCGTCGTATGCGACGCTCGTCAGGAAGGTGCTGTCGAACCTAAATGTCGAGGGATTCAGGCCTACCACGAAGGACGTAGCGATTCCGTCGAGGTCTGCACTGGTGATGTAGGTGCCGAGCAGCCGTTCCATCGCCGGCGCGTACTCCTGCTCCCATCGTGCACTTTCGGCAGCCATCTGGCCGAGCTGTCGGAGCAGAAGATCCCGCTCGGGCGAAGGCACCGGTATCAGAATGGTCAATCTGGCTCGCAAGTCGGTCGCGCGTCCTCCGAGTTCCCGCTCAGCCTGTAGGAAGGCACGGATCTCCTTCTCGATAGGACTGTCTTTCGCGCCGAAGCAATTCGTCCGCAGCTCGAATTGGAACCCGTGAAATCCCTTCGGCCCGCTCAATTCGTCAATCCACCCCCACCATGCATGCGCCGGCCCGGCTGCGCCGAGGAGAGCGACCAACGCGCATATCACCACTCGCACCTGTCTCATGCTTCCTCACTTCCTGCCTGCCTGCGTGTGCCTGCCATGGTTGTGAGGTCACTGCGGGCCGCGCGTGGATCAGCGGCGCGAACTGACCTGGTTGACTCCGAAGACCGTGAAGATGTTCTCGTCGTGCCGGACCAGCTCCGGCAGCGCCCCCGCCAGCGGTGACGCGAGTTGCAGACGGGGCTGCATGGTCGGGCAGAAGAGAAGCGTCTCGTCCCTGTCCGCTCCGAGGGCGTAACACTCAGCCCCGTTCCAGCGCACGACGTCGAACTCCGCGTGATACAGCACGCGAAACGGCAGTACCAGGGTGAACAGCGAAAGCAGCACCACTGCGACTACGCCGGCAAGGAGAAGCCGATACGGCAGATCCTTGTGCACGGGAGCGAGCCGCCAGGCGATGCCAAGGGCTGTCAGCGATCCGATGAGTTCGCCGGTGAACACCTTCCTGAAGAACCACTGGAAGGGCCGATTGGATGGTGCGAGGAGTGCGAGTTTCTCGGGCGGAGCGGACCAGAGGTTCCCCGCGAGCAGCAGGTCCGCAAAGAAGTCCTGGAAGTACAGCCAGCCGGCGACCAGCGAGGCCGCGGCGCACAACAGCAGCAGCGCGCCCCGGACGTGGTGATCGTCGAGCCGCCACAGTCGGACGCTCGCGTCGGCCCACGCGGCCGCACGCGCGTTGACGCTGGCGGCTGCCGGCACGAGCATCACGAGCAGGTGGTGGAGTCCGAACAGCAGCGCGCCCACCCCGATGACGAGCAGGAGGGTCGCCAGCGTGCCCAGGCTCGCGCGCGCTCCCCATCGCACCCAGTCGAGCGGCGACTCGTGCACGAAGCGTCCGTGGCCGAGCGCGGACGTGAACTCCAGCGAGGTGATCCAGCCGAGGAGGCCGAGCAGCAGCACGCCCCCGCGACGCCGAGCAGTGCCGCCTGCGCACGGCGCCACGGAGAGGGGGAGACGAGTGCGGCCGGCCGTTCCGTGAGGGCTGACAGGTCCAGCAGCAGCTCGGCCGCATCCTTGTACCGACGCGTCGTGTCGGGCTCCAGTGCCTTCTCGACGATCCGTGCGTAGGCGATCGGGAGGTCGCTGCGTCGCCCGAGCAGCGGGCGACGACGGCCCTGCATGTGGGACAGGCGAAGCCCGCTCACGCCGACTCCCTCGACCGGGTACTCGCCGGTCACCATGTAGTACAGGAGCACGCCGACGCTGTAGACGTCACTCGCCTTCGAGGCCGCCTCGCCGACGAGTACCTCGGGCGCCATGTAAAGCGGCGTTCCGATGTTCGGCTCCTTGCCGCGCACCTGCAGGTCCTGGGCAAGGCGACCGGCACCGAAGTCCATGAGGACGATGCGGCCGGCCTTGCGACGCATGACATTGCGCGCCTTCACGTCGCGGTGGACGAAGTCGTCGATGTGCACGGCCGCGAGCGCCCGGCAGACGTCGGCGCCAATGAGGGCCGCTTCCTGCGCACTGAGCGTGCCGTGCTGGGCGACGAGCGCTTCGAGCGTGACGCCCTCGACCAGCTCCATGCAGAGACCGAGCTGGTCGCCGTTCTCCGCGATGTCGAACACGCGTACGACGTTCGGATGATCGATGCGGGCGAGCGCCTGCCCTTCCTTGATGAGGGCGGCCTTGAGCCAGGCGTCGGAGACGCGCTCGTGGAGGATCTTGATCGCGATGACCCGGTTGAGTAGCGGATCGAGGGCACGGTAGACCGCGCCGAACCCACCCTCGCCGATCTTCTCGCGCAAGACGTATTTGCCCCAGGTGCCAAACGCCGCGGGGCTCAGCCCGTGGGTCGACGGCGTGGCGGTCGACACCTGGCTCGGTCTGACCGCTCCGCTTGGCTCGATGGTGCGGGCCAGGTCGTCGAGCCGCTCCGCCAACTGGACCCAGCGGGCCTCGAAGTCGGGCGGGGCATTCGCATCCAGCGCGTCCCAGTCGACCGGCTCGCGCGGCCCCTGGGGTGCCGGGCTCGCGCCCTCAGCCATGGCTGCACTCCCGAATGAAGGTCGATGGCAGGGAAGGGCGCTCGAGACGCGCGCACGTCGCCGCGCACACGGCAGGGTTGACGTGCGCGATGGCCTCCGCCGCGGGCTCCCGCAGGAGGGGTTCACGAAGCAAAGCCGCGTGGCTCAGCCCGTTCATGCTCGGTTGTGAGAGCGGGATGATACATCGCCCCGCTGCGCGCCACACGGCTTTTTGATGGCGTGCACGCGGTCGGAGGCGGTCTTCGCAGCGTGGCATGGAGGAGGGGCAGAAACCGGCACTCGCCCAGGTGCGCCGGCCGACGGCTGCGGACCAGGCGCTACGGCTGACGTGGCGCGCCGGCCGGATGGGATGTACACTCTGCGAAGCTGTCTTACGCGACGGGGGAACCTATCGTGCGGAGTGTGGTGTGTCTCGCGGCGTTAGCCATGGTCGCCCTGGCCCCGGCCCTCTCGGGTGCGCGGGCTGAAGAAGCCTCGGTCGAACACGGGAAGTACCTCGTCGAGCACGTGGCCCGCTGCCCGGAGTGCCACACGCCCAGGACGGAGTCTGGTGAGCTGGACCGGTCCCGCTGGATGAAAGGCGCCACCCTGATGGCCCTGCCGATCATCTCGCCGCGCGACGCCTATCGCAAATCGCCCGACCTGTCGTCCACGAGTCCGCTCTGGTCCCGCTGGGGCGAGGACGGCGTCGAACGGTTCCTGCAGACGGCACGCAACCCGCGCGGCAACCACGCGGACCCGCCGATGCCGACCTACACGCTCAACGCCGAGGACGCCCAGGCGATCGTCGCCTACTTGCGCACGCTGCCGTAGCGAGCGTCGCGGCTCACGTAGAATCGGACACGTGAAGCTGCTCGCGTCCTACCTCAAAGGCTACTGGCGCCTGGTCGCACTGGCGCTGGTGCTGGCCGCCATCAACCAGATCTTCTCGCTGCTCGACCCGCTGATCTTCCGGCACGTCATCGACGAGTACGCCACCCGGTTCTCCGAATACAGCACCGGCGAGTTCTTCCGCGGCGTGAGCCTGCTGCTCGGGGCTGCGGTCGGGGTCGCGTTCGTCTCGCGCGTGGCCAAGAACTTCCAGGATTACTTCATCAACGTCATCACCCAGCGGCTCGGCGCACGGATCTACGCGGACGGCATCCAGCACTCGCTGCAGTTGCCCTATGCCGTCTTCGAGGACCAACGCAGCGGTGAAACGCTCGGACGCCTGCAGAAGGTCCGCACCGATGTCGAGAAGCTGATCTCCGCTACCATCAACATCCTCTTCACCTCCATCGTCGGGATCGTGTTCGTGATGGCGTACGCGTGGACGGTGCACTGGCTGATTGCGCCGATCTACTTCCTGACCATTCCGGCCCTGGGGCTGCTCAGCTCCGTGTTGAGCCGCAAGATCAAGACAATCCAGAAGGTCATCGTGGCGGAGACCACGGCGCTTGCCGGCGCGACGACCGAGTCGCTGCGGAACATCGAGCTCGTGAAGAGCCTCGGGCTCGCGTCGCAGGAGATCGCGCGGCTCAACAGCACCACGGACAAGATCCTGCAGCTCGAACTCAAGAAGGTCCGCTACATCCGCAGCCTCAGCTTCGTGCAGGGGACGACGGTGAACTTCCTGCGGACGAGCATCATGTTCCTGATGCTGTACCTGATCTACACGCGCGCGATTACCGTCGGTCAGTTCTTCTCGCTGTTCATCTACTCGTTCTTCATCTTCGGACCGCTGCAGGAACTCGGGAACATCATCAACATCTACCGCGAAGCAGAAGTCTCCCTGAAGAACTTCCAGGACATCCTCGAGATGCCGAAGGAGCCGCGCCCGGCCAACCCGGTGCCGCTCACGTCGCTCGAGACGCTTGCGTTCGCCCACGTCGGTTTCCAGCACCAGTCGGCATCGTCACCTGCGCTGACCGACATCTCGTTCGACGTGCGACGTGGCGACACGATCGCCTTCGTTGGGCCATCCGGCGCGGGGAAAACGACGCTGGTGAAGCTGCTGGTCGGCCTGTATCGACCGCAGCACGGCGACATCCGCTACAACGGCCACTCGGGCGCGGACATCGACCTCAATCAGCTCCGTGAGCGAATCGGGTTCGTGACGCAGGACACGCAGCTGTTTTCGGGGACCATCCGCGAGAACCTGAAGTTCGTGAACCCGGCTGCGACTGACGCGCAGTGCCTGGACGTCCTGAAGAAGGCGGCGTGCCACACGCTGCTGGCACGTGCCCACCAGGGGCTGGACACGGTCATTGGCGAAGGTGGCGTCAAGGTGTCGGGTGGCGAGAAGCAGCGGCTCTCGATTGCGCGCGCCCTGCTACGGCGTCCCGACCTGCTCGTGTTCGACGAAGCCACGTCGGCCCTCGACTCGCTCACCGAGGAAGAGATCGGCCAGACGATTCGGGACGTGGGCAACAGCCAGGATGTGATGACGATTCTCATTGCCCACCGGCTCTCCACCATCATGCATGCGGACCGCATCTTCGTCCTCGAACGGGGCTCCATTGTCGAAGCGGGCACGCATGACCAGTTGCTGGCGGAGAAGGGGCTGTACTACGCGATGTGGCGGCAGCAGATCGGCGAACGGCGTGCGCTGCAGCAGATGGCTGGGAGTCGACTCGGGCGCGCAAGCGTCGTGACGGCCTAGCCGCGGCGGCGGCCGCCATGCGGGATTCCCGATACCGGATCTCCGATTGGTGTGTCCCGATTAGCAATCAGCACTTGGCAATCCGCCTTTCTTGCTGTGCCTGACCTCTCGGACATCCGACGCGCCTACGCAGAGAGGATCGCCGGTAGTGTCGGCATCACCGACGCGGCTGTCATCGAGGCATTTGCCACGGTGCCGCGTGAGGTGTTCCTGGGCGATGGGCCCTGGCTCGTGCACGGTGGCTACACGGCGCGTCGGACGAGCGACCCGGCTGCGATCTACGCGGACGTCCTCGTGTCACTCCACCTCGAGAAGGGCATCAACAACGGGCAGCCGAGCCTGCACGCCCGGTCCATTGCGGAAGCCGCGCCGGCGCTGGGCGAACGGGTCGTGCACGTCGGCGCAGGGACCGGCTACTACACGGCCATCCTCGCGCAGATCGTCGGGACGTCGGGTCATGTGGACGCGTTTGAGATCGAGCCCTCGCTCGCGGCCCGCGCCAGCAGGAACCTTGCGCCGTGGCCGCAGGTGACGGTCCATCCGGCCTCCGCGCTACAGGAGCCGCTCGCGGTGGCGGACCTCATCTACGTCAGTGCGGCGCTCACGACGATTCCTGTGACGTGGCTGGATGCGCTCGCCATCGGCGGCCGCCTGGTGCTGCCGCTGATGCCGACCGGCGGCACGGGACACATGTGGCGCATCCAACGCATCGACGACATCCATTACAGCGCGCGTGCGTTCTCGACGGCGGTCTTCATCGGGTGCGTGGGCGGGCAGGATGCGCGCGCGTCCGACCTCCTGCGTGAGGCGCTGATGCGAGGCGAGCCCGAGCGGGTCCGGTGGCTGACGCGCGGCTCGACGCCCGAGGCCGACGCGTGGTTCGTCGGCGACGGCTGGTGGATGTCGGCAGCTGAGCCGCAGGCAGGGCGGGGCTGAAGCCGCGCCGCTACGACAACATGCGCCACGCCTGAACCGCCTCCGCTACGCCACCTGCGCGACGCGCTGAAGACCTGGCCCTCTCATGCGAGTGGGTGGCGTGCCCTTTGCGAAAGTCGCTGCGTGATTACTGCCGTGCTCTTCGATATCGACGGGACGCTGGTCGACAGCAACGATGCCCACGCCTCCGCGTGGGTGGATGCCCTCGCGCAGGCTGGGCAGCAGGTGTCGTTCGAACAGGTGCGTCCGCTCATCGGCATGGGCGGCGACAAGCTGCTGCCGACGCTGGCCGGCATCGACCCTGAATCCGGTGACGGGAAGGCGATTGCCGAGAGCCGCGCGTCGATCTTCCGTGAGCGATACCTGCCGGCGCCCGCGCCGACGGATGGCGCCGCTGACCTGGTGAGGGCCCTGAACGCGCACGATCTGCGCCTCGGCATCGCCACCTCGGCGAAGGCCGAGGAGGTGGCTGCGTTGCTGCGGGTCGCGGGTGCCGACGGGCTCTTCACGGCGACAGGCTCCAGCGACGATGTGGACCGGTCGAAGCCGGATCCGGACATCGTGCATGCCGCGCTTGCGCGGGTTGGCGTGAGTGCCACGAGCGCGGTCATGGTCGGCGACACGCCCTACGACATCGAGGCCGCTCGTCGTGCCGGCGTGCCGTGCATCGCTCTTCGGTGTGGTGGCTGGTGGTCGGATGCGGACTTCGCCGGCGCGGCGCAGATCGTCGACACGCCGCGGCAGTTGCTCGATCGCTGGCGCGACGGGGACGTGCCGACGCTCCGCTAGGCGGAGGCATTGGCCGTTATCCACTCACGGCCTGGATGATGTCGCTGGCGTTGCCGGCACCCGAGCAGTCGAGCACGCGCAGGCTCACGAGGTTGCAGCCCGTGGCGACGGGGGAGAGGTCCGCGTCCGCGCCTTCAGGGCGATGGCGGACAACCTCCCCCTGATCGTGAGCGGAGGGTGGTGGGCGCTATAGGACTCGAACCTATGACCTCGTGCGTGTGAAGCACGCGCTCTAACCAACTGAGCTAAGCGCCCGCAGGGAGGATCACCAACTGGTGAATTGGTGATTTCGCGATTTGGTGAAGGCGCCGCGAGCGGCCGAACGCGACACCCTACATCGTCCGTTCACCAACTCTCCGACGTGCCAACTCACCGCCTGCAGAAATCAGATTCTACTCTCACTTCCGCCCTTCGGGCAACCGTCGTTCGCTCGATCCGTCGTAGACGTGATCCTTTGGATCGATCTGGCGCATCGGCTCCTGGCGCGTGCGCTCCTCGTGCGCGTGGGCAATGAGGCCGGGCATGCGCGAGATCAGGAAGATCGCGTTCCCGAGTTCGTAGCTGAACCCCAGATCGGCGGAGATTGCGGCGATGGCGCCGTCGACGTTCGCCGGCAACAGCCTGCCGTACTGCTCCTGCCGCGCCGCAAGCGCGCGCTCGATGGCCCGCAGCATGCGCACGTGCTCGCCCTCGAGCTCGAGCTCCATGCACAACTGGAACAGGCGCGGCGCACGGGGGTCCTGCGAGTGCAGCCGGTGGCCGAAGCCGGGCGGCGGCGTGATGCCGTGCACGAGACACTCGACGACGAGCTGCTCCGCGGCCTCTTCAAGCGAGGAACCGGCGCGTGTGAGCGAGAGCCCCTGGTCGAGGAACCGCATGCAGGTCTCGATGTCGCCCCCGTGGTACGGCCCGAACGCCAGAATGCCAGCCGCCACCGAATCCTTGAGCGGCGCACCACTCGCCGCGACGTTGCGCGCGGCGAGGGTGGACGGCGGCGTGACGCCGTGGTCGATCACCGAGACGAGGATGGCGTTGAGCATCCGGCCAATCGCCGGCGTCGGCACCTCGCCCATGAGCAGCAGGTAGACGGCATCGGCAAAGGAGAGCCGTCCCATCAACTCGTCGAGGTTGTAGCCACGCACCAGGATGGCGTTCGGTGCGATCTTCGTGAGCGAGGTGCACCAGTGCGCGTCGTGCGCGCGCGACTGGGACCGGCGTTCTTCGTGCGTGTGTTTCGAGTGCTGCTCGGACACGGGCACCTCCAGCCGGCGAACGTCTACAACGTGCCGTACAGCCGATCGCCGAAGTCCCCCAGGCCGGGGACGATGTACTTGTGCTCGTTCAGGCCCTGGTCGACCGCCGGGGTGTAGATGTGCACCCCGGGATGATGGCGTTCCACTGTCGCGATCCCCTCGGGCGCCGCCACGATGCACACCATCCGGATCGTCGTCGCTCCCGCGTCGCGAATGAGGTTCAGCGCCTCGACCGCGCTCCCCCCCGTGGCCAGCATCGGGTCGATCATCAGCACGTAGCTCTGCTCGAGCCCATGCGGAAACTTGGAGTAGTAGCGGGATGCGATGGCCGTGGCTTCGTCGCGCTGCAGCCCGATGTGCCCGACGCGCGCATCCGGCACCAGTTCGAGGACGGCGTCGAGCATGCCGAGCCCTGCGCGCAGCACGGGAACGACGACGACGTTGTGGCGCAGCCGGCGGCCCGAGGAGGGACCGATGGGCGTGTCCACGGTGACCGGCTCGGACGGCGCCTCGCGCAACGCCTCGGCAGCGAGCAGCACGCTGATGCGGGTGGCGGCGCGGCGGAACTGCTCCGGCTCGGTGGTTTTGTCCCGCAGTTCGACGAGTGCGTCATGCACGAGCGGGTGTTCGACCAGGTGGACCGGCACGGTTCCTCACTATACAATTTCCCCCGTATGCGTGCACAGTTCGCGGTCGTCGTCGCACTCGTCGCGGCGACGGTGGTCGCCTCCGCGCAGGGCGCGCGCAGGGCCGTGTCGCTGGTGGTGATCGGCGGGACGGTGCTCACGCAGAACGACACCCGTCAGGTCTTTTCACCCGGCGCCGTCGCCATCAACGGCACCGACATCGTCGAGGTCGGCACACCGCAGGCGATCGCCGCACGGTACAGCGCCGCGCGGACGATCGACGCGCGCGATCAGGTCGTGCTGCCCGGCCTGATCAACACCCACACGCACGCGCCGATGGTGATGTTCCGCGGGCTCGCGGACGACCTGGCGCTCATGGACTGGCTCCAGAAGTACATCTTCCCGGCCGAAGCGAAGACGGTCTCGCCCGACTTCGTGCGCACGGGGACGTCGCTCGCCGCACTCGAGATGATCGAGTCCGGCACGACGACCTACACGGACATGTATTACTTCGAGGAGGAGATCGCGAAGGCCACCAGGGCCGCCGGACTTCGTGGCGTGCTGGGCCAGACGGTCATCCAGTTCCCAGTGGCGGACGCAAGGACGCCGGTCGAGGGGCTCGCGCGCGCCGAGGCGTTCATCAAGGCATTCAGGAATGATCCGCTCATTGTGCCCGCCGTCGCGCCGCACGCGATGTACACGCTGGACGCGGCGACGCTGAAGGCGTCGGCCGACCTCGGGCGCAAGTACGACGTGCCGGTGATCATCCACCTCGCCGAAACCGAGGACGAAGTGAAGACCGCCCGCGACGATCACCAGAACACGCCGGCCGGTTATCTCGAGTCGATCGGGTTCTGGGGACCGAAGACCGTGGCCGCGCACGGCGTCTGGGTGACTGACGAGGACATCGCCATCCTGAAGCGACACAACGTGGGCATCTCGCACAATCCCGAGAGCAACATGAAGCTCGCCAGCGGCACCGCGCCGGTCCTCAAGTACCTCGCGGCTGGCGTGAACCTCTCGCTTGGTACCGACGGCGCCGCCAGCAACAACGATCTGGACATGTTCGAGGCGATGCGCCAGGCATCGTTCCTCGCGAAGCTCGGCTCCGGTGACCCGACGGCCGTCCCCGCGCAGGTCGCGCTCGACATGGCCACCATCGCCGGTGCGAAGGCGCTCGCGATGGACACGTTGATCGGATCGCTCGAGGCGGGGAAGCGGGCCGACCTCATCACCGTGTCGATGAGCAGCGCGCGGCAGACGCCGATGTACGACCCGGTCTCACACCTGGTCTACGTCACCCGCGGCGACGATGTGCGGAACACCATCGTGAACGGCAAGGTGCTGATGCGGGACCGCAAGGTCACGACCCTGAACGAGGCCGAGGTGCTCGCCCAGGCGAGGGCGCTCGCGCAGAAGGTCCGGGCAGCTGTCCAGTGAGCGCAGGTTGGACGCTCGCCGCCGTCCTTCGCCGCCCCCGCCGCGGGTCAGCTCTCGATGACCCCGATATACGGCAGGTTCCGGAACTGCTCCGCGTAGTCGAGGCCGTATCCGACGACGAAGTGGTCTTCGATCGTGAAGCCGACGTACTCCACGCCGACGTCCACTTTCCGACGCGAGGGCTTGCTCAGGAGGCAGGCGGTCCGCAGCGTCCGCGGGTTGCGCGCGCGCAGGATCTCCTGCAGGTAGGTCAACGTCAGCCCGGTGTCGACGATGTCCTCGACGATGAGGACGTCGCGCCCGTCGAGGGCGGTGTCGAGATCCTTCACCAGGCGGACCTCGCCCGAACTCGTCGTCCCCTTCGCGTAGCTCGATACCGCCATGAAGTCCATCGAGACGCTGCCCTCCATGTTGCGGACCAGGTCCGACATGAACATGAAGGCGCCTTTCAGGACGGCGACGATGTGCAGGTTGCCCGGGTAGTCGGCGCGAATCTGGCGCGCCATTTCGGCGACGCGGGTGTCGAGCTGTTCCCGGCTGATGAGGACGCGCGTGGGGTGGCGGTCGGCCATGGCTGTTGCATGATACTCCGGGGTCTGGCGTGAAGCGATTCGACATCATCACGGAAGCCGACGCGCGCGTGCTGCAACCCGGCGAGACTGTGGAGCTCGCCAGAGGTGGCCACGTCACGCCGCTGGCGCTCGACACGCTGCGCGAGCGGCGCATCACCGTGCTGTCGGACCGCTCGGTGCCGACGGATGCGACGGCCCTCGTCCCGAAGCCGGACATCCGCACGCTGACGATCGGCAGCGATCACACGGGCATTGCCCTCCGCAAGCAGGTGGTGGCGCTCCTCCGCGGGCGCGGTCTCTCGGTGCTCGACGTCGGCACGGACTCGACCGCGGCGGTGGACTACCCGGACATGGCCGAGGCGGTCGCCCGTCCGGTCGCCCGGGGGGAAGCGGACGCGGGCATCGTCATCGACGGCGCCGGTATCGGATCCGCCATCGCCGCGAACAAGATCGACGGTATCCGCGCGGTGATGGCGACCACCGAGACGATCGCGCGGTACTCGCGCGAACACAACGGCGCGAATGTGCTGTGCCTCGGGGCCACGCTGCTGACTGCTGACGAGGCGGCGGCCATCGTGACCGCCTGGCTGACCACACCCATGCGCGAACCGCGCTACATCCGGCGGCTGGCGAAGATCGCCGCGCTCGAACGGCGGAGCTGACGTGACACGCGACGAACTGCAGCGCCTCATCAACCTCATCGTGCAGGAGCTGTCCGCCGTGCAGGCGGCGCGCCCCGCGCAGTGCAGCTGCCACGCGGTCAACGCCGAGTGCTGCCCATCCCGCCTGCAGGGGGTCATCGACGCGGGCGCGACACGCGTCGGCGTGCTGGCGACCGGCGGGGCCCCTGACGGCGTGGCCGGCATGATCGACCACACCCTGCTGAAGCCAGACGCGACACGCGCGGAGATCGAGAAGCTCTGTCGTGAAGCGGCGCAGTTCACGTTTGCGACGGTCTGCGTGAATCCGGCGTGGGTCTCCACCGCCGCGCGGCTGCTGGCCGGCACGCGCGTGGGCGTCTGTTCCGTTGTCGGCTTCCCGCTCGGCGCGACAACAACAGATGTGAAGGCCTACGAGACGCGCCGCGCCATCTACGACGGCGCACGCGAGATCGACATGGTCATCAACGTCGGCGCCCTCAAGTCGGGCGACCTGCGCGTGGTCGAGCGCGACATCGAGGCCGTGGCCTCGACGTGCCGCGAGTGCGGGGCGCTCAGCAAGGTGATCATCGAGGCGGCGCTGCTCACCGACGACGAGAAGATCACCGCGTGCACGCTGGCGAAGGCCGCGGGTGCGGACTACGTGAAGACCTCCACCGGCTTCGGACCTGGCGGCGCGACGGTGGCGGACGTTGCGCTGATGCGCAGGGTCGTCGGGGCAGAGATGGGCGTGAAAGCCGCCGGCGGGGTCCGCGATCTGGAGGGGCTCAAGGCGATGGTCGCTGCCGGCGCCACACGCGTCGGTGCGAGTGCCGGCGTGAAGATCCTGCAGCAGGCCAGAGGCGAGTCGACGTCAGCCGCGAGCTCCGCCGGGTACTGATCGCCACTCGCGCCCCCTCTCGTCGCATCAAGAAACCGTGATGAGGGCTCGGCCGTTCCGGGTCCTATAATGCGGGTGGTGTTCCCCCGCTCCACGCGCAGCGCACGCCTCCTGGCCTACGTCATCGCCGTAGGCGCGATCGTCGTCTGCTCCGAGGTGTTGTTTGCTATTCCACCGATCACCGCAGGCGCGGCTGCGCCCGTGCTGCTGCTGGTGGTGCTGCTGATCGCGAGGCAGCTCGGCACCGGCCCTGCACTCGCTGGTTCGGTGTGTGCGGCGCTCGCATTCTCGTTCTACTTCCTTCCGCCAAGCGGCCTCTTCATCGAGGACGTGAACGACTGGGTGGCCTTCGGCACCTTCACCACGACGGCCATCATCGTGGGTGAGCTGGCGGCACGCGCCGAGCGTCGGCAGCAGGAACTGGAGGAAGGGAAGCGCGAGATCGAGCAGCTCTATCAGCAGCTCGGGGCGGCGTTCGAGCGTGCGAGCGAAGCCGAAGCCGCACGTCGCAATGAGCAGTTGAAGTCGGCGCTGCTGGAGGCGCTGACGCACAACCTGCGCACGCCGCTGACGGCCATCAAGGCATCGGTGACGGCGATGCTGAGTTCCAACGAGATGGACGCCAGCGCCCTGTCCATGGCGAATCGGCGCGAACTGCTTCACGTGATCGACGAGGAGTCCGACCGCCTGAACCGGTTCATCGAGGGGCTCACCGTTGCCGATCGGCCCGACCGCGCGCAGCCGAACACGCTGCACGTGGAGAGCGTCGAGCGGATCGTGCGCGACGCGGTCGCCAGGGCTGAGACCGTGGCGCGCCGGCACAAGGTCGTCGTCTCGGTCGCGCCTGATGTTCCACCCATCGCGGTCGACCGGTCGGCGATCGGCGAGGCGCTCTACACGCTCATCGACAACGCAAGCAAGTACGCGCCGGTGAACACCACCATCAAGGTGAGTGCGTCACGCGACGGCGATCGATACGTCCGCCTCGAGGTCGATGACGAGGGGCCCGGCATTCCGGCTGAGTATCGGGAGCAGGTCTTCCAGAAGTTCTTCAGGATTCCCGGGCGCGAATCGGTCGACCCGCGCCGGACCGGTATTGGGCTCGGGCTGCCCATCGCGAAGCGGCTCGTCGAATCGCAGGCTGGCCAGATTGCCATCGAGACGCCGGCGTCCGGTCGCGGCACACGCATCACCCTGACGCTGCCGATCGCGACGAGCGAAGGGCAGGCCGAAGATCCGCACGCGCACGCGGCGGTGCGCACATAGGAGAGACGCATGGAACGCGCAGAGAACTCGAAGGTGCTCGTCGTCGACGACGAGCCGCAGATCACCCGGGTGCTGAAGACGGTGCTCGGGAGCCAGGGCTACGACGTCCACACGGCGCAGGACGGCGAGTCGGCGCTGGTCGAGTTCCGGAGCTGGGATCCCCACCTGGTGATCACGGACCTGCGGATGCCGCACATGGACGGCGTCGAGCTCTGCCGGCGGATTCGGGACACGTCGAACGTGCCGATCATCGTGCTGTCGGTGAACAACGAGAACCCGTCGAAGGTCGATGCGCTGGACTCCGGCGCCGACGACTACGTGACCAAGCCGTTCCAGACCGAGGAGCTCATGGCACGGGTGCGCGCGGCACTGCGACGAAGCGGGCGCCCGGCCAACCAGGAGATCTCGTCGTTCGAAGCTGGTGACTTCCGTGTCGATATGGACGCAAGGCGCGTCCACACGCGTGGACAGGAAGTGCGGCTGACGCCGAAGGAGTTCGACCTGTTCGTCTACATGGCGCGTCACCCGAATCGGGTGCTCACACATGCGGCACTGCTCGAAGCGGTGTGGGGACAGGCATCGAACGACCAGCCGGAGTACCTGCGCGTCTTCATGGGGCAGCTCCGCAAGAAGCTCGAGCCGGATCCGTCCAACCCCCGCTACCTCGTCACCGAGCCGTGGGTGGGGTACCGATTCAATCCCAAGGGGTAAGAGCGGTTCACGAGAGATCGCCGGCACCGCGGTAAGCTGGACTCATGCGAGTGCGTCTGGTGAGCAGGCTCCTGTGGGGGGCGCTGGCAGCCTTGATCATCGGGTCGGCGTTCCCCACTGGGCGCGTCGTGATTCGCGCGCAGGAGGCACAGGGCCTGTCGGGCACGTGGACCATCGACCGTGAGAACAGCCAGTTCCCGCGCGAGGTCGGGTTCGACGCCGACTTCGTCCCGACCGGCCGTCCTGATGGCGACCGGGGCCGTCGAGGCGTTGTGGGTGGTGCGCTGCCGGCACTCCGGCCGCAGGGCGAGAGCTACGATGCGGCGCAGCGGCGGCAGGTGCTCACGGACGAAGTGCGGAACCCGCCGTCACGCCTGACGATCGTCGAGGCGCCCGACGCGGTGACGTTCACCGATCAGCAGGGCAACTCGCGGACGATCCACCCGGACGGCCGTGCGGAAACCATCCAGGTCGGCAGCGTGCCGGTGCTCGTGACGGCGCGTCGCGAGGGCGCGGCCCTGATCGTCCTCTACGCCGTCGCCGACCTTCGGCAGATCCGCTACAGCTACGCACGGGAACCCGGCTCGGACGCGCTGGTCGTGGACACCCAGTTCCTCGAGCGGGGCAGTGGCGACACCGTGCGCCGTGTCTACGCGCTCGGCGATGGCGCAGCGACCCGTCCTGCTGCTGCCGCAGACTCACGGCCCGGTGCGGTTGGTCCACAGAGCGGACCCACCGCTCCAGCGGCGCCCGCTGTACCGCGCGCGGGCTCCGAGTTCCGCGGTCTCACCCGCATGGGGATCGTGGTCGAGGAGCCGAGCACGCAGGCGGCGAACTGCGGTGTGCGGCGCGACGCACTCGAGGCTGCCGTGGCGAAACACTTCACGGGCATCGGGCTGAAGACCTCGACCAACTCTGACGAGGACACGTACGTGCACGTCACCGTGATGACGTCCACGCTGCCGTCGGGCATGTGCATTTCCCGATACGACTGGTTCATCTACTCGATGGCCGACGCGACGCTCTCGTATCAGCGCAGCCCACTGCTGGCACAGGTGGTTCTCGCGCATCGCGGGGGGCTGACTGGTAGCCTGCCGGCCACGCACGCCGCGGACATCATCCGTGGGATGGACGACGGACTGGCGCAGATCGCCACGATCATCCAGAACGCGAACCGGTAGCTGCAGGCGGATTGCTGACTGCCGACGGCCAACTCTACGTGGCTGTCATTGACCGGCTTGCGCTGCGAAGTGATTCCACTTCATCGCTGGTGAGGTGACGCCAGCGGCCGATCGGCAGGTCGCCGATCCGGAGTGCACCGAGCTGTACGCGCACGAGCTTGAGGACCTTCGCGTCCAGTGCTTCCACCATCCGCCGGACCTGGCGGTTCCTGCCCTCGGTCAGCGTGATCTCGAAGTGCGTGTACTTGCCTGAGTCGCGGAGCCGGACGACGTGCGCCGGACGGGTGGGGCCGTCGCTGAGCGTGACGCCGTCGCGCAGTTGCTGGAGCTGCTCGTCGGTCAGGACCTTCGAGGCCTTCACGAGGTACGTCTTCGGGACGTGTGAGTCCGGGTTCGTGACCAGCTCGGCGAGCTGCGTATCGTTCGTCATCAGCAGCAGCCCGGAGGTATCGAGGTCCAGGCGTCCGACCGGGGAGATGAACGTGCCGACCTCCGTTATCAGGTCGTACACAGTGGGCCTGCCTTCAGGATCCTTGTAGCTCGTGATGTAGCCGGTCGGCTTGTAGAGGAGGATGTACAGCCGCTCGCGTGCCTTCAACGGCTTGCCGTCGAACTGAACGCGATCGCGCTCGAAATCGACCCAGTGATCCGGGTTCTCGATCACGCGTCCATTCACCCGAACGCGCCCCTGGTGAATCCAGCGCCGCGCCTCGGTGCGTGACCCGAGGCCCGCCTTCGAGATGACCCGTTCGAGCGTCTTCAGCGGGCGTTTCCGCTCGTCTGGGCGTGTGCCGGCCACGGAAGGTCAGCCGCCGGTGGTCTTCCGACCGGCTGGCTTCTTCTTGCCCTGCACGAGGGCGAGCAGCGAGCGCACCGCCTGGTGCGACTCCACCGGGTGGCGCAGCGGCTGGTCGGGGTTGATCTCGTAGGAGTTGCGGCGTCCGACCCGGATTCGCCTCAGGTAGCCGGCTTCCTCGAGGTCCGCCACGATCCGCTGGACCGCCCGTTCCGTCACCCCCACCTCGACCGCGACATCCCGGAGGCGCGCGTCGGGGTCGTGAGCCAGGCAGAGGAACACATGGCCATGGTTGCTCAGGAACGTCCAGTTTCCAGCCGGCTCGGGAGCCGGTGCAGGTCGCCTCGCCACGGCTGCAGGATAGCAGTGCGAAAAAGATCTTGAATACACGACATGTGTATCGTATATTTCATTTCGTCAATTCCACGTCGTGACACACATAGCGGCGCGCGACACGGTCCTGCGCGAGAGGGAGAACAGCGTGAGCTCAGCGAATACGGCAGTTCCTATCACGGTGGCGTACGGCGACGGCATCGGCCCGGAAATCATGGAGGCGACCCTCCGGATCCTCCAGGCGAGCGGCGCCAGCCTGGCGATCGAGACGATTGACATCGGCGAGCGCGTCTACGCGCGCGGATTCAGTGCCGGCATCGAACCCGGGGCATGGGACTCGCTGCGGCGCACCAAGGTGTTCCTGAAGGCCCCGATCACGACACCCCAGGGCGGCGGCTTCAAGAGCCTCAACGTGACCGTGCGGAAGACCCTCGGTCTTTACGCCAACGTCAGGCCCTGCGTGTCCTACCACCCGTTCGTACGCACCAAGCACCCGAAGATGGACGTCGTCATCGTCCGCGAGAACGAGGAGGACACCTACGGTGGCATCGAGCACCGCCAGACGGACGAAGTGGTGCAGTGCCTCAAGCTGATCACGCGGCCCGGCTGCGAGAAGATCGTGCGATACGCGTTCGAGTACGCGCGCGCCAACAACCGGAAGAAGGTCACCTGCTTCACGAAGGACAACATCATGAAGCTGACCGACGGCCTCTTCCACAAGGTCTTCGACGAGATCGGCGCGGAGTACCCGGAACTCGAGCGGGAGCACTGGATCGTCGACATCGGGTCGGCCAAGCTGGCCGACACCCCTGAGGCGTTCGACGTCATCGTGATGCCGAACCTGTATGGTGACATCCTGTCCGACGTCGCCGCGCAGATTGCCGGGTCGGTCGGCCTCGCCGGGTCGTCCAACATCGGGAGCGAGGTGGCGATGTTCGAGGCCATCCACGGGAGCGCCCCGCGGCGGGCGGGCCAGAACCTGGCGAATCCGTCAGGCCTCCTGCTGGGCGGCGTGATGATGCTCGTCCACATCGGGCAGGTCGAGGCGGCTGCACGGGTGCACAACGCCTGGCTGAAGACCATCGAAGACGGGATCCACACCTACGACATCTACAGCGAGGGTGTCAGCTCCAAGAAGGTAGGCACGCGTGAGTTCGCGGATGCGGTCATCGCGCGGCTCGGCCAGTTGCCGACCTCGCTCCGGCCGGTGGAGTACCGCGCTCCTGCGGCGCACGTCGCCGCACCGCCTGCAGCGGCGGCCCACGCGAAGAAGGCCACCGTTGGCGTCGACGTGTTCCTGCACTGGAGCAGGGGCGACCGCAACCCGAACGAACTCGCCGGCCTGCTGCAGCCGCTCACCAATGGAGCGCTCTCGCTGTCGATGATCAGCAACCGAGGCACAAAGGTGTGGCCGGACGGGCTGCCCGAGACCTTCCGGACGGACCACTGGCGCTGCCGATTCGAGGCGACCGGCGGACGCGAGGTATCGCATCGCGACATCGCAGCGCTGCTCTCGAAGGCAGCCGATGCCGGCCTCGACTTCATCAAGACCGAGAACCTCTGCACGTTCGATGGCGAACCTGGGTATTCACGAGGACAGGGACAGTAGTCCCGCGAAGGAGCACATGATGTCTCACGCTTGGACGCACGCAGTTGCCGCCTTCCGGCGGTCCGCCGGTGTCGACGGGTACCGGACCGAACTCTCGGGCCCTGCCATCAAGGCCCTGTTCATTACCTGTTCCGAATCACCGGAGCTCACCTCGCTCGTCGCGTCGCTGCGCCCGGCGGCCGTCGTGCAGACGCTCGGCGGTGTCGCGCCGTCGTCAGCCGACGCACGACAGCACTCGTCGATTGCGGACACGATTGAGCACGCGATCGCGCACCTCGGGGTCACCCACGTCGTGATGTGCGGGCACGCGCGTTGCCATGCGGCTCACGACGATGCCGGGGTTCGGGCGCTGATGAAGACGATGGGGATCGGCGGGGACGACAGCCAGCGCCACCTGCTGATGCAGCGCAGCCGGATGGAGGACTACCTGCACGCGCGCGGGGTGAACGGCGACATACAGGTGGGTGCAATCTGGATCGACGCAGCAGAAGGGGAGATCCACGCATACTCCCCCGTGCAGCAGCACTTCATCCGCTGCAGTGACCTCGAACTGGAGCAGTGGATCGCGCAGTTGCAGGCGAAAGCAGGCTGCGAGTTCCGATGTGGCCGCGTAGGCGACCGGAGGATGAGACGGGCCGGCGCCGGTCGGCCCGTCTACCACTCCGCCGCGTGCCCGGTCACGAGTTGCGCGGACACCGTCAGCCCGAACGACGACCCGTGCGACATCCGGGCGTTCTGGCCGGTGCCGTGCGGTGCCGCCGCGCCACGGCCGCGCATGACGGCCTGACGCCGCAATTCCATGCGGAGCACGTGCCGGTCCTGGGCCGCCAGGTTCATGAAGCGCACGAGGCACCGACCGTCACTCGTGATGCTCGTCACGCGGCCCGTCAGCAGTGGCTTGGCCGACTGCGAGAACAGGATCGATAGCGAAATCCATCCGCCCGGCTTCGTCAGTTCGGTCGTCCGGACAATGCATCCGGTCTCGGTCAGGTTGGTCACGGCCACGACCTGGGACCCTCGATCGGTTGAGAATAGCGCATCGACCGGCCCTTCGAGTGCAACATCGCCGGCGGCGGTCGCCGGCTGGTCGATCGGTGCCTCCTGAGGCAACACGACCCGGTCGGCTTCGACCTGCCCGGGTTCGCGCACCTCCTCGGGGATGGCCAGTTCCCATGGGAAGTCCCCATCGAAGGCCAAGGCCGTCCGATACAGCAGGCCAGCCGCTGGAGTGATCGCGACCACCTGTGAGCGGACCACCAGGCCCGGCAGCTTCTCGCTGCGCTCGTCGTCCGTGAGGGCAATCAACGTCGCCCGGCGTCCCGGAGGCAGCCGTTCTCGCGTGTCGAAGAGCACGCCTGTCTTGGAGATGTTGAGCATCCGTGCCGACCCTGCGTGGTTCGGCCTCAGGGCCGTGATCCACGGAACGGCCGTCGGAGCCAGTCGGGGGGCAACCCGACGTTCGTCGAGGATGGCGCGTGCGCGCTCGGCGGGGGAGCGATGAGACGTCATGCTGATCCTTCGCAGGAGTCGACGATCGCGCGGGCAGGGGTCCTCAGGACGATTCCCGGCTCAACCGCGCGAAGGTGACGGGGTAATCGGCACGCGAGCCCAGCAGCCACAGTGCGCCGCAGACAACCTTGGAGTCTCATCGTCACGTTCTCTGCACGTTGCGGCAGTGGAACGGCGGGCCGCCGCTGGGATGGTTGCCCGATCTGCCGATATGCGGAACGTGAGTCACGCGAGTTCTTCGAGCAGCATCGGCCCGTCGGCTGCGTCCGCGTCGCAGACGATCCGGCTCCTCTGGGTTGGCGATTCCGTCGAGGCGCTACGCTTCGTTGCCGTGCATGGCCTGCCGGTGCACGTCTCGCCCTCGAGCCCCAGTTCGCTGGCCGTCGACCTGAAGCGCATGGCCGGACACTGCGATGGGGTCGTGATCGACACGGCCGCATCATCATGCGCCGACGCCGCGCTCCAGGCCGAGCACGAAGCGCCGGACGTGCCGATTGTGGTGCTCATCTCCCCCGCAGCCGCCCGGAACACGAGTGCAGCGGAGCCGCCCGGCCTCTCGTCGCCGCTGGTCAAGACTCCGGACTTCATGCACCACGTGCTCCCCGTGCTGGCGTCGACTCGCGCCAGGCTCGACCTGTTGTCGGCCTTTCGGGGCGCCAGTGAGAGGGAAGCGCGTCTGCGCTCCATGATCGACACGATGCCCGCCCCCGTCATGTCGGTGGAGCCCTCGGGCCGCGTGCTCGCAGCAAACCGGGCCAGCCTCGAGCTGTTCGGCGCCGAACATGCGCCTGTCCTGGTTGGCCAGCGCCTCTTCGACTTCGTTGGCACTGATGGGCGTGGCGCAGTCGGAGACCTGCTGTCCGGCGCGGTTGATCGTGCAGCGTACGCGCTCGTCCGCATGGATGGACAGTCGCGTCCCGTCGTCGCGCGAGCCGCTGCGTTTGAGCGGCAGGGTGGGGTCGCCCGCCTGATTGTCTTTCACGAGCAGAGCGATGTGGCGTCGCTGGCTTCTGTGCCGGATGCAGCCTTGGACGAGGGCTGGGAACCGATCACAACCGATGACGACACTGAGACCACGTCCGCACACCCTGCGCAGGTGCAGGCGCCATCGCAGGAGCTGATGACGGCGAGGGCGGAGCTGGAAGAGGCGCGACGACACCTTGCCCGTGCCACAGCCGATTTGGCGGATGTCGTTGGTGACCGCGACAGGCTGACGACGGCTCTGCGTTCGGCGCTGAACGACCTTCAGCGCGTGGGCGCGGATGCTGAGCGGTGGGAGCGCGCGGCCGCCGAAGCGCGCACCGCCATCGAGACGGAGCGTGCGGCGACCCGTGCGGACCGGGCGGCGGTCGAGCAGCAGCTGCGCGCGGAGACGGCGCAGCTCCAGAGTCGGCTGGAGGAAGCGGACGCGGAGCTCGCGAAGTGGCGCGAGGTGCCGCGCGCGGATCGGAACGCCGAGTCGGCGTCCCACGAGGCCGAGGGGCACGAGCCAACGGGTGCCGAGCGGCGGCGACATCCGCGCATCGCCGAGGCGTTCGAAGGCTGGCGCCTCGGCTTGATCGACACGCCGGTTCAGATTCAGAACCTCAGCATCGGCGGCTGCTTCGTCGCCTCTTTCTACCCGCCGCCGTCCGAGCCGGTCTACCAGGTGCGCATCGACCTCGGCGCGCACGGCGTGGTCGAAGTCGACGTGCGCACTGCCTACGTGTCGCCGGAGATCGGGTACGGCGTGCAGTTCATGCGTGTGCCGGAGCAGGCGCGGAGCAGCATCGCCGCGGCCGTCGCTGCAGGCCATGAAGAGCGGGAGCTGCGCGGCTTCGGCCGCCAGCACGCCTGATGACGACGACTACTTGGGATACCCGACGGTCTGTGAGAACAGCACGTCCTGATCGTGCGTAAGGCCCAGCGCCTCCGCGATGGCGTGCCGGTCGATCCACGCACGTATCACAGTCCGGAGGCCGTGCGCCGCCGCATAGAGGTACACGTTCTCGCAGATCGCTCCGGCGGCTGCCGCTGAGTAGAGCTGCCGCTGCGCAGCGGGCACCATCCGCATCCGCGCATGGTCCGACACGTAGACGAGATCAAGCGGCGCCTCGTCGACGAAGTCCTGGTAGCCGGTGACGCGTCGGACGTCCGAGGACGTGACCCGCGCGAGGGCATTGTGCGCGGCGTCGTAGAGATACGCCCCTGTCGGAAGCGCGACGTAGACGTCGATCTCCTGTGCGTTGATCGCGGTTGGCGCGGTGCGTCCGCCGTCAGGACGGTTCACGCCGAAGCCCGCCCACAGGAGGCCGCTCAGCACGTCGAGCGGCAGGGCATCAGGCGCGAAGTCGCGCGATGATCGGCGAGCGGCGAGTGCCTCCATCAGGGGCATGCCGCCGTGCGGGTCGACTGCCGGGAGTGCGATGCTGGTCGGCCCTTCGGACGCAGACGGCTTCGGCCGAAGCCGCCCCATCATCCCGAGTACGAGCTTGCCTGCTGTCGTCATGACACACCTCCGTCATCGGTGCGCTGGGTGGGGCTGTCTCCTCACACCATACACCCACAGGCGCTTCGCACCGGCTCCGGGTTTCAGGCTCCGGGCCGATCAGCCCAGCCAGACGCGTGCGTTGCGGAAGATACGCATCCAGCCGCCATCCTCGCCCCAGCCCTCGGGTGCCCACGAGTGCTGCACGGTGCGGAAGACCCGTTCTGGATGCGGCATGGTGATGGTGGCGCGACCGTCGGCTGAACAGACTGCCGCGATGGCCGCAGGCGAGCCGTTTGGATTGGCGGGGTAGACCTGCGTTGCGCGCCCACGCGTGTCGACATACCGCAAGGCCACGCCGTGCTGCTGTTCGAGTGAGGGCAACAGGTCATCCGCGCGGAACTCCGCCCGCCCCTCGCCGTGGGCAACGACGATTGGGAGGATGGAGCCATGCATGCCGGCGAGAAGGACCGACGGACTCTGTTCGACGCGCACGAGGGCGACGCGCGCCTCGTACTGCTCCGACAAGTTCCGCACGAACTTCGGCCAGTGCGTGGTGCCCGGAATGATCTCGTGCAGGTTGGCCATCATCTGGCAGCCGTTGCAGCTGCCGAAGCTGAAGGTGTCGGGCCGGTTGAAGAACGCCTCGAACTGATCGCGTGCACGCGCGTTGAACAGGATGGTCTTGGCCCATCCTTCGCCCGCGCCGAGCACGTCGCCATACGAGAACCCGCCGCAGGCCG
This sequence comes from Acidobacteriota bacterium, assembly GCA_018268955.1. Lineage (GTDB taxonomy): Bacteria > Acidobacteriota > Vicinamibacteria > Vicinamibacterales > CAVVIG01 > CAVVIG01. The sequence goes on from JAFDVO010000022.1 coordinate 96,837, forward strand.
CGAGCCCCTTGAAGGTCGTCAGGTCCACGCGACCACCCAGGATGTCGCTCATGTGGACATCGAACGCGTCGAAGCCCGCGCGTTCGAACCCGGCTGCCATCTCGTACTGGCTGTTCACCCCCTGCTCGCGCAGGATGGCGACGCGGGGCCGCGCGCCAACGTTCACGAACGGCGCGGTGAGGTCCTCGGCCGGATCGAACGTGAGCGTGGCCGACAGGCCCGGGTCGTCGGCGTCCAGCAGCGTGTCGTACTCCTGACGCGCACACGCCGGGTTGTCCCGCAGGCTCTGCATCGTGAAGCTCAACTCGGCCCAGGCGCGGTGCAGGTCCACGCGCGACCCGCGGTAGCACTCCTCTGAGTCGAAGACGATGCGGATGTCAGTGCCGGGGTCCGGGCGTCCGAGCACGTGCGTCATCGAAGCGAGTCCCGCAGCGGCCAGTCGCCGCGTGACTTCGGCCACGTCGGCCGTGCGCACCTGGATGACGGCACCGAGTTCCTCGCTGAAGAGAGCAGCCGTCGGCGTGTCGCCCAGCGTTGTGACGTCGACATCAAGGCCGCAGTGGCCGGCGAACGCCATCTCGGTGAGCGTGGCGAACAGGCCGCCGTCGGACCGGTCGTGGTAGGCGACGAGCAGGCGATCCCGCAGGCACGACTGGATGACGTCGAAGAACGCCACGAGCCGTGTCGGCTCGTCGAGGTCCGGGACCTCGTCCCCGACCTGCCCCCATGCCTGCGCCAGCGCTGACCCGCCGAGCCGGTTGCGGCCCGCGCCGAGGTCAATCAGCAGCAGCGCGCCGTCGATATCCGGCCGCAGCTGTGGAGTAACCGACAGCCGCACATCCGGCACGGGTGCGAACGCGGACACAATTAGTGACAGCGGGGCGGTGACCGACTTGGCCTGGCCGTCGACGGTCCAGCGCGTGTGCATGGACATCGAGTCCTTGCCCACGGGGATCACAACGCCGAGGGCAGGGCAGAGTTCCATGCCGACCGCACGCACCGTCTCGAACAGCGCCTGGTCCTGGCCTGGTTGACCGGCCGCGGCCATCCAGTTCGCGGACAGCTTGATGTCCTTCAGGGCATCGATCCGGGCGCTCGCGATGTTCGTGATCGCCTCGGCGACGGCCATCCGCCCCGAGGCTGGTGCATCGACGAGCGCGAGCGGGGTGCGTTCGCCCATGGCCATCGCCTCGCCGATGTAGGCGTCGTAGCTCGTCAACGTCACGCCCGCGTCTGCGACAGGCACCTGCCACGGGCCGACCATCTGGTCGCGGTGCACGAGCCCGGTGACCGTGCGATCGCCGATCGTGACGAGGAAGCCCTTGGCCGCCACCGACGGCACGCGCAGCACACGCTCTGCAGCCTGAGCGACGCTGACGCCCTCCAGCGCCAGCGGCTCGCGAACCGGAGACTGCCTCTCGAAGGCGCGCGCCATCCGCGGCGGCTTGCCGAAGAGGACCGACAGCGGCAGATCCACCGGGTTGCTGCCGAGTTGCGGATCGGCCACGTGCAGGCTCGGGTCCTCGAGCGCTTCGCCCACCACCGCGAATGGGCAGCGTTCGCGCTCGCAGATCACGCGGAAGGTGTCGATGTCCTCCGGCGCTATGGCGAGGACGTAGCGCTCCTGCGCCTCATTGCACCAGATCTCGAGCGGCGAGAGCGACGCGTCAGCGCTCGGCACGCGCCGCAGGTCGATCCGGGCACCGCGGCCACCATCCTTCACGAGCTCCGGAAGCGCGTTCGACAGGCCGCCGGCGCCGACGTCGTGGATGAAGCGGATCGGGTTGCGGTCCCCGAGCTGCCAGCAGCGATCGATCACTTCCTGACAGCGGTGTTCCATCTCGGCGTTGTCACGCTGGACGGACGCGAAGTCGAGATCGGCGTCGCTCGCGCCGGAGGTCATCGAGGACGCTGCACCGCCGCCGAGGCCAATCAGCATCGCCGGTCCGCCGAGGACGACGAGCAGCGAGCCGGCCGGCATGTCGCGCTTGTGGACGTGCGCCTCGCGGATGTTGCCGAGGCCGCCCGCAATCATGATCGGCTTGTGGTAGCCCCACACGCGGTCGCCGTCCGACTGCTCGAGCGTGCGGAAGTAACCACAGATGGCGGGGCGCCCGAACTCATTGTTGAACGCGGCCGCGCCAATCGGGCCGTCCAACATGATCTGCAGTGCGGACACGATCCGATCCGGCTTGCCGTAGCCGTGCTCCCAGGGCTGCTCGAGCCCGGGAACGTTCAGGTTCGAGACGCTGAAGCCGACGAGCCCCGCCTTCGGCCGAGCGCCGCAGCCGACGGCGCCTTCATCGCGGATCTCGCCACCGGATCCGGTTGAGGCGCCCGGGTACGGCGCAATCGCGGTCGGGTGGTTGTGCGTTTCGACCTTCATCATGATGTGCACCGGCTCATCCTGGAAGGCGAAGCGCCCCGACTCCGGGTCGGGGAAGAAGCGGCGTGCCTGATGCCCGCGGATGACGGCGGCATTGTCGGCGTAGGCACTCAGGACGTCAGGATCGGCGGCGACCTGGTGGGTGTTGCGGATCATCGCGAAGAGGCTCTTCGCCTGCTCCTTGCCGTCGATCGTCCAGCTCGCGTTGAAGATCTTGTGGCGGCAATGCTCGCTGTTCGCCTGCGCGAACATCATCAACTCGACATCGGTGGGGTTGCGGCCGAGGCCGGTGAACGCCGTGACGAGATACTCGATTTCGTCCGCAGCGAGCGCAAAACCGCGTTCCTGGTTCGCGCGCTCGAGGGCGGCGCGTCCGCCGCCGAGAACGTCGACCGTGAGAAGTGGCCGTGCCTCACCTTGCTCGAACAGCCGTGCCGCGTCGTCCAGATGGAACAAGACCGTCTCCACCATGCGGTCGTGCAGGTGCGCGGCGACGAGCGAGCGCGCTTCGGCGCTCAGGGCAACGGTGGTGTCGACGTAGTAGGCCACCCCGCGTTCCACGCGCCGGACCTGCGCCAGCCCGGCATTGTGGACGATATCCGAGGCCTTGCTCGACCAGGGAGACTGCGTGCCCGGGCGGGGGACGACGAGGAACAGCTCTCCGCGTTCGTCGGCCGGTGCGCGCCGGGGGCCGTACTCGAGGAGCCGCTCCAGCACGTTGCGGGCTGTCGAATCCAGCGGTGCGGTGACGTCCGCGAAGTGAATGAACCTGGCGCTCAGGCCTCGAATGCCGGCGGCTTCACCGCCGAGCCTGGCGTGCAGACGTTGCAGACGGAACGGGGACAGAGCGGACGGGCCCGGCAGTATCAGCATGTGGTGTGGGTCTGGTGGCGCGGGGAGTCAGCCGGCCTCAGCTGATTATCGCGTACGGGGTCGACTCAGGGCATGTGCCCGCCGTGGTGAACCACGGCGGCGCTCGCGCGCTGGCGCGGGCCGTTGGCGCGACGACGAATCAGGCGACTTCGAACGACGCATACACGAGGTGATCCGCACGCCAGAGGTTGCTATTCAGCCGACAGTGCAAGTAGTGTGAGGCGCAATGCGCGTGTCGGCTGACAAGCGAGTGGCTGCGACCCTGGCTTCAGTGGCGACGCTCGTGCTGGCGGCGCTCATCGTTGTCGGCTCCCGCAATCTCAATCACTTCGACGCCGCGCTCGTCGGTTACACGTTCGCGACGCTCTTCGCGACCTTTGGCGTCACGTATCGATATGCGATGTGGCTGCGGCGCCCGCCGACACGGATGTACTGGCGCCGCGGCTGGTCGGTGTTTACCACCCCAGCCCACCTCACATTGAACCTCGCCGAGGCCGTGAAGCGGTTCAGCCTCGCATTCGTCGCCAATCGATTCATCTTCCGTCGCGGCCGCCTGCGCGGGGCGGCTCACGGGCTGATCATGTGGGGCTGCATCCTGGCTGCGGCGATCACGTTCCCACTAGTGTGGGGATGGATCCACTTCGAGAGTGTGCCCGGCCGGCTCGACCTGTACCAGACGTTCGTGTTCGGGGTGCCGACACTGACGTTCGCCATCGACTCATGGCTGGCGTTCGGCATCTTCCATGGTCTCGTGTGGTCCGCGCTGCTGGTGATTGCAGGCGTGATGCTCGCGTTCAGGCGCCGCATGGTCGACCACGCGGCAGTGACGCTGCAGCTCTTCGGCCAGGACATCCTGCCGCTCATCCTGCTGTTCGCCGTGAGCCTCACCGGGTTGATGCTGACGGCGAGCTACACCTGGATGAAAGGCTACGGCTACGACTTCCTCGCCATCGTCCACGCCGTGACGGTCATCGTGACGCTGTTGTACCTGCCGTTCGGCAAGTTGTTCCACATCTTCCAGCGCCCGGCGCAGATCGGCGTGAGCTTCTACAAGGACGCAGGGCGGCGACAGGACCAGGCGCGGTGCGCGCGCTGCGCCCAGCCGTACGCGTCCGCCATGATGATCCGCGACCTCATCGTGGTCGAACGAGACCTTGGCTTCTCCTACGAGATGCCGGGCGATGACGCGGCCCACTATCAGCAGGTCTGCCCGCGCTGCCGTCGCGCGCTCTTCGGGCTCGCGCAGGGGCGTGCCTGGGCCGACCGCCTGACCGACCGCCTCCACGAGGGCTGACGACCGTGGCCACGATTCCCGTCGATCCTTTGAAGATCATCGAACGCTACGGGCCGCACCGCTCCGCGATGAGCGGCGTGCGGCTGTCGACGACGGCGGAGCCTGACCGGCTCGTGCGCACCCATTGCTGCTTCTGCGGCCAGCAGTGCGGCGTGCAGCTGAAGGTGCTCGACAACCAGGTCATCGGGTTCGAGCCGTGGGAGGAGTTCCCGTTCAACCGGGGCATGCTCTGTCCGAAAGGCGTGAAGCGCTACCTCCAGGGTGCGCATCCCGACCGACTGACGACGGCGCTTGAACGGGACCCCAGCGCGGAGCACGGCTTCCGTCAGCTGGCGTACGACGCGGCGATTGCCAGGGTCGCGCGTGAGATTGCCCGCGTGCAGGAGGCGCACGGCGCAGGCGCCGTTGCCGTGCTGAGCGGCGCGAGCCTGACCACCGAGAAGACCTACCTGATGGGGAAGTTCGCACGGGTCTGCCTGCGGACGCCATACATCGACTACAACGGTCGTCTGTGCATGGTGAGCGCAGGGGCGGCGAACAAGAAGGCGTTCGGCATCGACCGCACGACGAACCCGTGGTCGGACATGGTCGGCACCGACGTGGTGTGGGTTGCAGGCTCGAACGTGGCCGAGTGCTCGCCCATCACGACGAATTACCTCTGGCAGGCGCGTGAGCTCGGGGCAAAGATCATCGTTCAGGATCCCCGCATCACCCCGATTGCGCGGACGTGCGACCTGTTCCTGCCGGTGCGCCCCGGACGGGATGCGGCGCTTTTCGCTGGCGTGCTGCGGCTGATGATCGAGCGGGGGTGGATCGATCAGGCGTTCATCGAGGCGCACACCGTCGGCTTCGATCAGGTTGCCGCCTACTGCGATCAGTGGACGCTCGCACGCACGGCGGAGACCAGCGGCGTACCCGAGCGCTCGATCGTCCAGGCCGCCGAGTGGTGGGGAACTGCCAGGACGAGCTTCCTCTTCCACGCGCGCGGCATCGAACACCACTCGAACGGCGTCCAGAACGTGCTCGGCGCGATCAATCTGGTGCTCGCGAGCGGCCGGATCGGCAAGCCGAAGAGCGGCTACGGCACGATTACCGGGCAGGCGAACGGGCAGGGCGGCCGTGAGCACGGGCAGAAGTGCGACCAGCTGCCAGGCTGGCGTGACATCGCGAACCCGGAACACCGTCGGCACATCGCCGGCATCTGGGACGTAGATGAGGCGTCAATCCCGGGCCCGGGCGTCGACGCGTATGAGCTGTTCCGCAAGATCGACCGCGGCGAAATCAAGGCGCTCCTCTCGATCTGCTTCAACCCCAAGGTATCGCTGCCCGACAGCGGCTTCGTCACGCGCGCGCTCGAGAAGCTGGAGTTCTACGGAGCCATCGACTTCTTCCTGAACGACACCGCTCGCCACGCGGACATCGTCCTGCCAGGGAGCCTCCAGGAGGAGGACGAAGGAACCGTGACGCAGGTCGAAGGGCGCGTCATCAAGATCAACAAGGCCATCGATCCACCGGGAGACGCGAAGCAGGACTGGCGCATCATCCAGGACATTGCGCGCGCGCTGGACCGTCCGCACGGGTTCACCTTCGACAGTCCGCGCGCGATCTTCGAGGAGCTCCGTCGCGCCAGCAAGGGCGGCGTGGCCGACTACTCCGGCATCACGTGGGAGAAGGTGGAGGCGCAGATGGGCGTCTTCTGGCCGTGCTACAGCGAGGACCCGCAGACCGGCGAGCCGATCGATCATCCGGGGACCCCGCGCCTCTTCGAGCCGGGCAGCTACAACCCGGTCGCGAAGGGTGCCGGACCGTTCTACTTTCCTGACGGGAAGGCACGGTTCAATGTCGCGGACTATCGACCCGCGGTGGACGATGCGGACGGGGAGTACCCGCTGTTCCTGACGACAGGCCGCGTCGTGAGCCAGTTCCTGTCGGGGACACAGACGCGGCGCATCGGGCCGCTGGTGAAGCAGTATCCGGAGCCGCGCATAGAACTGCACCCGCGCCTCGCCGAGCGCCTCGGCATTGCGAGCGGCGACTGGACGACGGTCACGACGCGTCGCGACAGCATCACCCTTCGTGCACTCGTCGTCACCACGATCCGGCCGGACACGATCTTCATCCCGTATCACTGGGCAGGCGAGAAGAGCGCCAACAGGCTGACCGTTGCCGCGCAGGATCCGATCAGCAAGATCCCGCAGTACAAGGTCTGCGGCTGCCGCGTGCGCAAGGCCGACTCTGCACCAGCCTACGCCGCCGTGCTCGAACCGGAGCAGTAGCCGATGGCCAAGCCGCAGGACCTGCATTTCTTCATCGACCCGAATCGCTGCATTGGCTGCCAGGCCTGCGTCCAGGCCTGCACCGAGTGCGACACGCATCGCGGCGAATCCATGATTCACCTCGAGTTCGTCGACCGCGCCGAGAGCGTGCAGACCGTGCCGGTGGTCTGCATGCACTGCGAGCAGCCCACCTGTGCGGAGGTCTGCCCGGCGGACGCGATCAAGCGGACCGGTGACGGTGTCGTGCAATCGGCGCGGAAGCCCCGCTGCATCGCGTGCGGCAACTGCGTCGTCGCATGCCCGTTTGGCGTGCCCGAGCTGTACGAAGACCGGCAGATCATGATGAAGTGCGACATGTGCTACGACCGCACGAGCGTCGGTCGGAAGCCGATGTGCGCCACTGTCTGCCCGAGCCAGGCGCTCTTCTACGGCACGCGGGAGCAGGCCGAGCAGCTTCGTCCGATGTCCACCCCCGTGAACCGGTTCCAGTTCGGCCGCCAGACGATCACGACCCGTGTGTTCACGATGATGCCGTCAGGCCTGGTGTCCTCGCGGCCGTACGTCGATGTCACGGCCGCGATGGCCGAGCAGCCGCGTGAGCGCGCCATCAGGCTGGAGCCGCTGCCCGCCGATGACCCGTTCGCCGGAGTGGAGGTGTAGCAGATGAGCGCGTCGCCGACTCCTCCCGTCGATCCCGCCCTCAGCACAGGGTCGCGTTCGGGGCTGACAGGCACGGCACCTGCCAATCTCTTCAGGCCGCTATCCGATCCTGAGCAGATCACCACGGCGCCGGACTGGCAGCCAGCCTCGGCACAGCCGGCGTGGCGACGGGATTTCCCGATCGATGTCCCCGAGGACCACTACGTCGAGCGCCGTGAGTTCATGAAGTTCATGGTGCTCACCAGCTTCGCGTTCACCGTGGGGCAGTTCTGGATCGCGGCGCAGGCGTGGCTGCGTCGCCGTCGGGCGGATCCGGCAGCGACACGGCTCGGCGCCATCGCGGACGTGCCCGTGGGAACGGCACGCACGTTCAGCTATCCCACCGCTCACGACCCGTGCATCCTCGCGCGAACCGGTGAACGCACCTTCGTGGCGTATGGCCAGCGCTGCACGCACCTGTCGTGCGCCGTTGTCCCGGACGTACAGGCCGGGGTCATCCGGTGTCCGTGCCATGACGGTGTGTTCGACCTCGCGACCGGGCGTCCCCTCGCGGGTCCGCCACGCCGTCCGCTGTCGCTCGTCCGCCTGGAGGTGACGGACGACACCATCTACGCGACCGGCATCGAGGAGCGCACGTCGTGAGCCGTCATCGTCCCTTCACGCGCAGCCAGCGCGCCACCGTCATCGCTGGCATGCTCGCGTTCGTCATGGTCGTCGTGATGCTGCAGCTCTGGCTCCTGACGGCGACGATGAACGCGTACCTGGGAGGTGACGACACGGTGATCTGGCCGGCGGCGGCCGCCAGCGCCGCCTGCCTGCTGCTCAACGTCGGTCTCTTGCGGTACCTCTACTACGTCGAACGCACCCGCGCATGAACCAACGCGACCACTGGCTCGCCACGCTCCATCCGGCGTACTTCGCGCTGGTGATGGCCACAGGGATCGTGTCCATTGCGCTCTGGCTCGTGGGCCCGCGCTCGCTGGCCGAGGGCATGCTGTGGCTGAACAGTGCCTGTTACATCGTCCTCTGGGGGGCGACGGCCATGCGCATCGCCCGGTTCACGCCGCGGGTGCTTGCGGATTTCACCCACCACGGCCGCGCCGTCGGCTTCCTGACGATGGTCGCCGCGACGTGCGTGCTTGGCAGCCAGTGGGTCATCATCGCGGGCAGCTGGCGCCTCGCGACGATGCTGTGGGGCCTTGGCATCGCACTCTGGGCCGTCCTGACGTACGGCATCTTCACCGTCCTCACCGTGAAGGAGCAGAAGCCCACGCTGGTCGAGGGCCTGAATGGTGGCTGGCTCGTTGTGGTCGTCGCCGCGCAGGCGGTGGCGGTGTTGGGCGTGCAGGTCGCGCCGCGGTTCGACGCCGAACCGATACTGCTGTTCTTCTGTCTCGCGCTCTGGCTTGGCGGCGGGATGCTCTACATCTGGATCATCTCGATCATCTTCTATCGCTACACCTTCGTGCCGATGGCCCCGTCGGACCTGACGCCGCCGTACTGGATCAACATGGGCGCGGTCGCCATCTCCACGCTCGCCGGATCGCTGCTCGCGCTAGCGGCCGGACGATCGCCGCTCATCACCAGCCTCCTGCCGTTCGTGAAGGGGCTCACGCTGATGTTCTGGGCGACGGCGACGTGGTGGATTCCGATGCTGGCGATCCTCGGTGTCTGGCGGCATCTCTACCGGCGCTTCCCGCTCCGGTACGACCCGCTGTACTGGGGAGCCGTGTTCCCGCTCGGCATGTACACCGTTGCCACCGTCCGGCTAGCCCAGGCACTGGACGTGCCCTGGTTGCTCGCCATCCCACGAGCCTTCGTCTGGATTGCGCTTGCCGCGTGGACGGTGACGGCCATCGGCCTATTGGGGACTATCCGGCGAGGGCTACGGGCCTGAGGTGGCAGACAGCGGGCGTCGGGTAGAATCCGCCGCACGCACATGCGCATACGTCGCCTGCCGTCGCTCCCTCGCCTCACGTCAGGACTTGCGTTGGCCATGCTGCTGACGTCGACGTTCGCGTGGAGTGGTCAGGCCGTCGCAACTGCGCCCCAGGCGGCCGAGCGCACGGCGCAGCCTCGGACGATCCGGGCAGCCCGGCTCGCCACACCTTTGCGGCTCGACGGCGTGCTGGATGAGGCGGTATATGCCGCCGTCCCCGCCATCACGGAGTTCTTCCAGACCTATCCCGCCCAGAACGGCACGCCCACCGAACGGACCGAAGCGTGGGTGCTCTTCGATGACAAGCAGATCTACGTGAGCGCGCGGCTCTGGGAGAGCGCTCCGCCCTCGAAGTGGACCGCCAACGAGATGCGCCGCGACACGAACCAGCTGCGGCAGAACGACCACTTTGGCGTGGCGTTCGACACCTTTCACGATCGGCGCAACGGCTACTTCTTCTATGCGAATCCGCTCGGCGCCCGGGCGGACTCGTACATGACCGACGAAACGAACAACAACGCCGACTGGAATCCGGTGTGGGACGTGCGCACCGCGCGCTTCGACGGAGGCTGGTCGATCGAGATGGCGATCCCCTTCAAGTCGCTCCGGTATGTCTCGGGGGCGTCCCAGGTGTGGGGCATCAACATGCGCCGCGCGATCCGCCGCAAGAACGAGTGGAACTACCTCACGGCGCTGCCGCTCTCGATCGGCAGTTCCGTGGGGATGATGCGCGTCTCGGCGGACGCGACGCTCACCGGCCTCGACCTCCCTCCCGCGAGCCGCAATCTCGAAATCAAGCCGTATGTCGTCGGGCGCGCGACCACCGACCGGACGGTGCATCCGCCGGTTGCGGGTGAACTCGGGCGCGACATCGGGCTCGACGCCAAGTACGGCATCACGGCGAACCTGACGGCGGACGTTACCGTGAACACCGACTTCGCGCAGGTCGAGATCGACGAGCAGCAGGTGAACCTGACCCGGTTCAGCCTGCTGTTCCCCGAAAAGCGCGAGTTCTTCCTGGAGGGGCGCGGCATCTTCGATTTCGGCCGAGGCGGTGGTCCGGTGGCGGCCGACACGCCGCAACTGTTCTACAGCCGGCGCATCGGTTTGAATCGCAACAGGGTCATCCCGATTCGGGCTGGAGGACGCGTCACCGGGAAGGTTGGGGGTGTCACGGTCGGCGCGCTCAACATCCAGGCAGAGGAGGACGGCGGCACTGGCAGCGTGCCGGCCACGCCTGCGACGAACTTCACGGCGCTCCGCGTGAAGCGCGACATCCTGCGGCGCAGCACGGTCGGAGCCATGTTCACCGATCGGTCTGTTGCAGTGGCGGGCCCCGGCAGCAACCGCGCCTACGGAGCTGACGCGGCGTTCTCCTTCTTCGACAACCTGTCCATGGGGGGCTACTACGCCAGGACGGAGACCACGGGCACGGGCGCCAGTGACGAGAGCTATCAGGCGCGCTTCACCTACGACGCGGACCGGTACGGCGCACGGGTCGACTACACGAAGGTCGGGAAGGACTTCGACCCGCAGGTCGGCTTCCTGCGGCGGCTCGATTTCCGGCGCTCGGCCGCCGATCTCCGATTCAGCCCGCGCCCGAAGGGCAGGAGCCGCCGCGTCAGGCAATACGTCTACGACGTGAACACCGAGTACATCGAGAACAACGCCGGGCACCTCGATTCACGCACGACGACCGGACACGTGGGGGTCGAACTGACCAATAGCGACCAGGCGTACGTGGAGGTCAACGCCAACTACGAAGGGCTCACGGCGCCGTTTGCGGTCGCGCGCGGCATCGTGCTCGCGCCGGGCGGGTACGACTTCACCGACGTGCTGGTGCGCTACCAGGCCGGCCAGCAGCGACGGGCCTCCGGGACGGTCACGCTGCAGATGGGGCAGTTCTACAGCGGGACGATTCGCGCCGTCACCGTGAGCGGGGCGAGGGCGTCGCTGACCCGGCAACTCTCGGTTGAGCCCAGCCTCTCGCTGAACCAGGTGGACCTCCCGATGGGCCGGTTCACGGCGACCGTCGCGCGGGGACGGACGGACTTCGCGTTCACGCCCCGGATGTTCGCGAGCGGCCTCATCCAGTACTCGTCGTCGGACCGGATCTTCAGCAGCAACCTGCGGTTCCGCTGGGAGTACCGGCCCGGCAGCGAGTTCTTCGTGGTCTACACGGACGAGCGGGATACGACCGCGCGCGGCCTGTCCGGTCTCCGCAACAAGGCCCTCGTCCTGAAGGTGAACCGCCTCTGGCAGTTCTAGCCGGAAAACCGACCTCGACAGATGGCCCGACTTTCGCAGTAGACCAGGACGGTCGACTGAATCGACGGAAAGGGGTCGAGCCATGAACGCGCGAACGGTGGTGCTGGTGGTTCTCACGGCGATCGTGGTGGTCGCTGGCGCGGCGATCGTCCGGTCCATGAGCGGCGCCGGAACAAAGGGGTTCGCGCTGCAGGGCATGCAGGCGGTCGACGCCCAACTCGCCGCGAAGGCCGAGGAGAGCTGCTGGTTCAAGGTAAAGAACCGATCCAGCAAGTCGGCGGAAGTCCGCCTGTGGGAAGCAGCCTCGTCGGCCGGGGCGAAGACGGAGCGCCTCGGAGAGCTGCTGATCGTGACCGGGGGGCTGAACCAGCCGGTGCACGACGACCGGTACTACGGCTGCTCGCTCTACGAGTACACCGCAGGCTCTCCCGTCGTCATGACGGCGATTGCCTCCCCATCGCCGGTTCGGACGGACAGGTTGATTCCATTCGGGTTCACGCCTGACGGGCACAAGCAGCAGCGCTGAGTGGCGATGATTCGCGTCGTTGAGTCCAGCCCGGAACCCACCTTGCTCAGAGTTGCGTCATGGGAATGGTGAGCCGGCATCTTCGGCATTACGCAGCGGGTCGAATCACGCGTCGGGCGGTGCGCGCTGTGCCACTGCTCGGCAGCATCGTCGCGCTGGCGACACTCGCGGCGTCGGTGCGCCGCAAGGGCTGGATCGGCGGCGTCGCGGATACCGTCCTGGACGTGATTCCGATCGTCGGTGGCGCCAAAGCGGTCGCGGAAATCGTGCGCGGCCGTGACGTCGTGCCTGACCGCTCGGCGATCTAGCCCGCCGTGCCTGGCGCAGCCTGACGCCCTCGGGCTGCTGGGCGACCAGGTTCCGGCCCGCTGGCCTATACTGCCGATGTGAAAGAGCAGACGCTGCTCGATTCGATTTCGCTGGAGCCGACCCCCGCAGTCGAGGCCTACAAGGCCGGTATCGACCGTACGCTGCTGCGCGAGAACCTGAAGCTCACGGCGGCCGAACGCGTCGACAAGATGATTGCCGCCTTGCGGTTCGCCGAGGCGGTCCGGAACTCGCGCGGCGCGGGTTCGAAATGACTGACTTCGGGCGGCTGCTCTCAATTCTCGCTGACAGTCACGTTCGCTTCATCATCATCGGCGGCTTCGCCGCGACGGCGCATGGGTCGGCCTTCCTCACGGTGGATCTCGATGTCGTCTACGACAGGAGCGAGGACAACATCGAGCGGCTGGCCTCCGCCCTCGCGCCGCTCTCGCCGTACTTGCGAGGGGCGCCCGGCGGGTTGCCGTTTCGGCTCGACGCCTCGACACTGGCCCGCGGCCTGAACTTCACCCTGTCCACGGCAGCCGGCGACCTGGACCTCCTTGGGGAAGCGGTCGGCGGAGGCACGTACGAGGCGCTGCTGTCGCACACTGAACCGCGCAGGGTGCTGGGCGTCGAGTGTCTGTTCGTCGACCTGGACACGCTGATTCGCCTGAAGCGTGCCGCCGGACGTCCCAAGGACCTGGAGCGGATCGCTGAGCTCGAGGCGCTTCGAGCTGAACGCGACTCGGAGTGAGTGACGGGAACCCGGACGCGGATGTGGGCTTGAGGCCCGTCACCATTCGCGCGAGTCCTGCATCTCTCCGCGCAAGGAGAAGCCTGCATGCAGTTCATCATCTCTGGCAGCCGAGGCACCGACGATCCGACGATGGCGACCTTGCCGTTCATGGCGGCGAAGGTGGCCAAGGAGCAGGGGCACGACGTGGTGCTCTGGCTCTGGAACGAAGCCGTGACGCTTGCACGCAAGGGGATCGCTGACACCGTCGTCGGCGTGAACCTCGCGCCGGTCCGAGACCTGCTCGCCGCGCTGCAGGCGGCCGGCGTTCCGATCTGGGTGTGCCACGCGTGTGCGGTGGCGCGAGGCGTGGACGCGAGCATGTTGGTGGAGGGCGCGACGTTCCATGGGATGCCGGACTACATCACCGCTGTCGCGACACGCGACCGCAACGTCGCGTTCTGAGCAGGTTGGCCCGATTCGTTCAGAGGGAGCAACCCAGGCAGCCTGCCCCGACCACGTCCGACGACTCGGTCGATTTCCACCGAGGGCCGAACGATCTCGAGACGCGATGGGGGAGTTGCAGTGCGCAGATGCTCTGATAGAATCAGAGCGTCGCGCGCGGTAGTGCTCGGCGCCGACACACGCGGTGCACTCCTGAACGCGGGCTTAGCATAGTGGTAATGCCCTGGCTTCCCAAGCCAGTTAGACGGGTTCGATCCCCGTAGCCCGCTCCACCTCCACACTCGTCTCCGCCGCTTTCGCAACTCACACAGCTTCTTGCGAATCCGCTGTCGCGCCTGGACACGTCGGAGCGGAGGCATTACGCCCATAGGCGGCATCCTGGTCGTGCCGACGAAGAACGAGGACGCTGGCGGCCCTTGCCGCGCTGCGCTACACTCGCGACTGACCGTGGAGTTTCGCATCCAGCGCGTGCTGAAACAAACCTCCTTCGAGGAGGAGGCGCGGACCCGCCCGGCACTGGAGTATTGGTTGTCTCGATCGCCAGAGGAGCGCGTGGCGGCGGTCGAATTCCTCCGCAGGCAGGTCGATGGAGCTGGCGCCCGACTTCGACGAGTTCATCGCGTGCTTGTCTGCCCGTGGGGTTGAGTTCCTCGTCGTCGGTGCGTACGCGCTGGCCTTCCACGGTGCCCCACGCTTCACAGGCGACCTCGACATCCTGATTCGGCCGACGGCCGAGAATGCGCAGCGCCTGCTTCAGGCGATAGGGGACTTTGGGTTCCCGTCGGATGCTGTGTCCGCCGATGAACTGTCTGACCCGCGCCGGATGCTGGAAATGGGGGTGCCGCCGGTGCAGCTTCACATCATGAGCGCACTCAGCGGCCTGAGCTGGGACGACGCGCAGGCGGACGCGGCCGTCGGCCGGATCGGCAGCCATACCGTGGGAATCCTCGGTCGCGCCTCGCTGATCCGGAACAAGCGCGCGGCCGGCCGGCCGAAGGATCTTGCCGACCTCGACGCACTCGGCGAAGGCGGGGACTAAACGGCCACCTCGGAGCGGCCGGCTGGTCGGCGTGGCCGTGGCGGGTGCGCCGGACCGGGCGCGCTGACGACGCCCATGGCCCAGCGCCCATCGCCTCTGGCCTATGAACGAATGAGGGCCAGCACTTCGTCGCGCTTCTGTTCCATCAGCGCCGGCGTCTGCGCCTCGAGGTTCAAGCGGAGCAGCGGCTCGGTGTTGGAGGCGCGCACGTTGAAGTGCCAGTCGGGATACTCGATCGAGATGCCGTCGAGGTGGTACTGGTTGCCGTCGGCGTACTTCGCGCCGATCTCGTCGAGCTTCCCGGGCACATCCGCCATGCTGCGCAGCTTGGTGTTGATCTCGCCAGAGATGAAGTACTTCTCACGCAGAGGCGCGAGCAGATCACGCAGGCTCTGACCCTTCTTCGACATCAGCTCCAGAATCAGCAGGGCAGGGATGAAGCCGTTGTCCGCGTAGAAGTTGTCGCGGAAGTAGTAGTGGCCGGTCACTTCGCCGCCGAAGATGCCGTTCGTCTCGCGCATGCGACGCTTGAAGAAGGCATGTCCGACCCGGTTCATCAGCGACGTGCCGCCGTACTTCGCCACGATGTCCCGCACCGCGTAGCTCGCGCGGAGGTCGTAGATGATCGTCGAGCCGGGGTGCTTCAGCAGGAAGGCTTCGGCGAGCAGCGCGGTGATGAAGTCGCCCGATATGAACTCGCCGCTGCCGTCGATGAAGAAGCAGCGGTCCGCGTCGCCGTCCCACGCGATGCCGATATCCGCCTTCTCGGCGATCACCCGCTCGGTGATGTCCACGCGGTTCTCCTCGATCAGCGGATTGGCCTCGTGGTTCGGGAACCGGCCGTCGATCTCGAAGCAGAGCCTCGTCGTCCTGCACGGGAGCTTCTCGAACAGCTTCGGCGCCACCAGCCCGCCCATGCCGCTGCCGGCGTCGAGGACGACGTTGAACGGCTTGATGATCGACGGGTCGATGAAGCTCATGACGTGGTCGACGTAGGCGTCGAGCGCGTCCGCCTGCGTCACCGTGCCGCGCGTCGCCGCGGGCCCAGGCAGCGTGCCTGACGTGACCATCTCGCGGATGTCCGAGATGCCTTCCTCGCCCGACAGCGGGAACGCTTCACGGCGCACCATCTTCATGCCGTTGTACTGCTTCGGGTTGTGCGACGCGGTCACCATGACGCCGCCCTCATGCCCGTCCTTCGCCACGGCGAAGTAGAGCATGTCGGTCGGGATCATCCCGTAGTCGACGACGTCGCAGCCCTGCGCCGTCGCGCCGTCGATGAACGCCGCTGCGATCGAGGGCGACGAGAGCCGCATGTCGCGGCCCACCGCGATCCGCTTCGCCTTCAGGTAGGTGACGAAGGCCGCGCCAATCTTCCGCGCCGTGTCCTCGTTGATCTGGTCCGGATACGTGCCGCGGACGTCGTAGGCCTTGAAGATGTCTGGGTTGGTCGCGCTCGACATGGACGCTCTCCCGAAAGGCTAATCGCTAATTGCCAATTGCTAATTGGAAGTGGCAGTTGAAATCAGCAATCAGCAATTAGCAATGTCCTAGAGTCTCGAGAAATCTGTGAGGACCGATTTGTCTCCGAGCACGACGCCGTTGTCGAGCGACGCGCTGCGGCCGATGTGGCAGTGCCGACCCATGATGGAGTTGCGGACCGTCGCCTCCTGGCTGACGCGCGAACTGGACCACAGGATCGATCGGTCGATGACCGCGTGCTCCTCGATGTGGCACTGCCGGCCGACGACACTGTACGGGCCGACCTTCGCGCCCGCCTTCACCACCGCGCCATCGTCGATGTAGCAGGGGCCCTCAATCACCGCGCCGTCCTCGACCCGCGCGTTCGGGGAGATCCACGCCGAACCTGGCGCGCTGGCGAACGGTGCCGCCACACAGCGGCCGTCCATGATGTCGCGATGGACCTGCGTGTACTTCTCCGGCGTGCCGATGTCGATCCAGTAGCCGCGGTACACGTAGGCGACGAACGTCTCGTTGCGCTCGATCAGCGACGGGAAGAAGCTGCGCTCGATCGACCATGGTTCACCCTTCGGGATCCGGTCGAAGGTATCGGGCTCGAGGATGTAGATGCCGGCGTTGATCGTGTCGCACGTGATCTCGTCGGCCTTCGGCTTCTCGAGGAACCGCTGGATGTTGCCATCCGCGTCGGTCTCGACGAGTCCGTACGCCGTCGGGTTCTCCACCGGCGTGAGGACGATGGTCGCCTTCGCCTTCCGCTCGCGGTGCAGCTTCAGCACCGCGGCAAGATCCACGTTCGTCAGCACGTCGCCGTTGAAGACGACGACCGACTCGTGCAGCGATTCGCCCGCGTAGCGCACCGCACCGGCGGTGCCGAGCGGTTCGGGTTCGACGACGTAGCGGATGTTGAGCCCGGCTTCACTGCCGTCGCCGAAGATCTCCTCGATCCGGCGTGGCTGGTAATTGAGGCTCAGGATGACCTCGTCGATCTCCGGAACCTGCTTCAGGAGGTCGAGCTGGTAGTGGAGGAATGGCCGCTCGAAGATGGGCACGATCGGCTTCGGCGTGTGGATCGTCAGTGGTCGGAGGCGCGTGCCCTTGCCCCCTGCGAGCATGATCGCCTTCATAGGCAATCAGCGATGTTATCATGCGGACCGCCCTCATGAACCTCCCGAACGCCCTGTCGGTCACGCGGATTTTCCTCGTGCCGCTGCTCGTGGTGGTGCTGCTCACGAAGTTCGAGGGGCGCATGATCCTCGGGGTCCGCAAGGAGCTGGTCGGCGCCGCGATCTTCGGCATCGCCTCACTGACAGACTGGCTCGATGGCTACCTCGCGCGCCGCCGCGGACAGGTGACCGCGCTCGGGCAGTTCATCGACCCGTTCGCAGACAAGCTGCTCACCATTGCCGCCTTCATCTCGCTGGTGCAGATGGATCTCGCGCCGGCCTGGATGGTCGCGATCATCATCGGCCGCGAGTTCGCGGTCACCGCACTCCGCTCGCTCGCGCACGCGCGCGGCGCCGCCATGCCGGCCTCGCCGCTCGGCAAGGTGAAGATGATTTCGCAGATCGTCGCGATTCTGGCGCTGATCCTCGGGAAGGATCACCTGCACGGCTTTGCCGTGATCGGCCAGATTGCGCTGTGGGTGGTCGTGCTGACGGCGCTCATCTCCGCCGCGGACTACTTCCGGCGGTTCGGAAAATACCTGATCCCCTGACGCAGAGCGAACTGAGAACTTAGAGTGCGTTTCAATAAATATAAGAGCGCTACCGCGGAGTGCGCGGAGATCCTTCTGAAGACAGTGTGGCTCCGTGTGCTCCGTGATCTCCGTGGTGGAGCTTGAAACAGGCTCTTACTTCTGAATTCTGAACTCCAACTTCTGACTTCCTCAGGGTTGCGTCGTCTTCACCGTCGCGGTGCCTGGCGCCGGGCCCGCGCCGGGAGTGCCGCTGGCGCCTGCGCGCGGTGCCGACGCGGTTGCCGTGGGCGTGGGCGGCTGGGGTGCGTCGATTGACTGGGCCGCCTTGATCTCGTCAATGCGCTTCTTCGCCTGCTCCAGGTACTCGCTCTGCTCGAACTCGGCGACCAGCTTCTCGTAGATCGGCAGCGCCTCGGCCTTGCGGTTCACCTGCACGAGCGACTCGCCGAGGTAGTAGTAGGCGCCGTCACGCCCGGTGTAGTTCGGATCGCTCTTGATCAGCGTGGAGAGCCGATCGATCGCGCCCGGGAACCAGCGGATGCGCCAGTAGAACCGGCCGACTTCGAACTCGGCCTCGCTCAGGCGATCCTTGGCATCGCGCAGCTTGGCCTGGACTTCCGGCAGCAGCGCGCTGTTCGGGTAGCGCGTGACGAAGGTCTCGAGTTCGCGGATCGCCTCGCGGGTTTCGGTCTGGTCGCGCTGCGGAGCGCGCATCTGCCGGAAGTGGGCGAGACCGAGCTTGTACTGCGCGTAGTCCGCTCGCGGATGCGTCGGGTAGAACGAGAGGAACTCCTGGAACTCCGCGATGGCGAGGACCAGGGCTTCGGGTGAGCCCTCGCCGAGGTACGTGTCGCCGATCCCGAGCTTGGCATCCGGGCGGACCGGGCTCTGCGTGTAGGTTTCCGTGACCTGCTTGAAGAACTCGCGCGCGGTGACCCACTTCTTCCGGTCCAGCGCTTCCTTGCCGCGTTCGTAGAGGAACACGTCGGGCTGGGCCGTGCCGGGAGGCACCGCGCGGCGTCCGTTCGCCGACGCGCAGGCCGAGGCGAGCGCGGTAAGGAGGACGAGCGCGACGAACGCCGACGAACGTCGAAGCAGAGAAACGGCCATGGTCACAGGATGCTCGCCAGCCACTGGTATTCCGCGGCCAGTCCGCGTTCCAGATCGAACGCCGGCCTGAACGCGAGATCGCGACGGGCCAGTTCGGTATCCGCGTAGGTGTGGCGCATGTCGCCCTTCTGGGCCGGCTCACGCGCGATGATCGGCGCCTTCCCGGCCACGCGCCCGATGATCTCGAGCACATGGTTCAGCGAGACGCGGGAGCCGCCTCCGATATTGTATACACGCCCCGCAACCCCCCGTTCCGCCGCCGCGATGTTGGCGTCGACGATGTCCTCGATGTAGGTGAAGTCGCGGGTCTGCTCGCCATCGCCGTACACCGCAATCGGCTGCCCCTGAATGGTTGCGCGCAGGAACTTGTGGAACCCCATGTCGGGACGCTGCCGAGGTCCGTAGACCGTGAAGTAGCGCAGGGAGACGGTCGGCACGCCGTAGTTCACGAAGTAGAGGTAGCAGAGCTGCTCGGCCGCCAGTTTCGTCACGCCGTACGGCGAGACCGGCTGCGGGAGCGCATCCTCGCGCATCGGCATCTGGACGAGATCGCCGTACACCGACGAACTGGACGCATAGACCAGCCGCTCGATCGGCGACCCGACGCAGGCTTCGAGCAGGCGCTGCGTCGCCTCGATGTTGTTGGTCGTGTAGATGTCGAAGTCGCGTCCCCAGCTCTTGCGGACCCCCGCCTGCGCCGCCTGGTGGAACACGTGCGTGCGGTCGGAGAGGACGGCCCTCAAGTCGACATCCTGGACGCGCGCCTCGATGAAGCGGAAGTTCGGCGCGGTGCGCAGGAAGGCGAGGTTCCGCTCCTTGTACTCACGCGGGTAGTAGTCGGTGAAGCAGTCGATGCCGACCACGTCATGGCCGCCGCGGACGAGCCGTTCGGCCAGCGTGGACCCGATGAAGCCGGCCACGCCGGTGATGAGTGCCTTCATGCGCCTCGCGGAAACAGGGAGACGACCCGCGCCGGCAGCTTCCTGGGCCGCCCGCCCGGATCGAGTGATGCGTGGACCGTGTGCCCGGTCGCGAGCACGACCGCGTCGGCACGCCGCACCACCTGGTAATCGAAACGAACGCGCACCGGCGAGAGCAGCAGGCCGGTGGCGCGAATGTCCAGTTCGTCATCGTACCGCGCCGACTGGCGGTACTCACAATGGGCCTCGATGACCGGCAGCGTGAAGCCGTCGGTCTCCATCTCGCGATACGACCAGCCGGCCTGCCGCAGCCACTCCGTACGGCCGACCTCGAACCAGACGAGATAGTTGGCGTAGTACACCACACCCATCTTGTCCGTTTCGGCGTAGCGGACCCGCACCAGGAACGACGAGGTCAGGCTCAACGGGCGGCGCTTCCTGCCGGAAGGGCGGCCGACGCCGCGGCTCGCAGGTCCCGGGTCGCGCGCTCCGGGTCCGCGGTTCCGAAGATCGCATTTCCGGCCACGAGGATGCGCGCTCCGGCCGCGACCACCCGTGGCGCCGTCTGCAGGTCGATGCCGCCGTCGATTTCGATCGGGGCCGCGGCGTTGCCCGACCGGTCCAGCAGTTCACGCACCGCTGCCACTTTGGACTCGCTCCGCGCGATGAAAGTCTGGCCCCCGAAACCCGGGTTCACCGACATCACCAGCACGAAGTCCACGTCCCCGGCGATCTCCTCGAGCGCCACGACCGGGGTCGACGGGTTGAGCACCACGCCAGCCTTCACGCCGAGCGCCTTGATCGCCTGCACCGTCCGGTGCAGGTGAGGAAGGACCTCCACATGGACTGACAGCATCGCCGCGCCAGCCGCGGCGAACGCCTCGATATAGCGGTCGGGGTCGGAAATCATCAGGTGCACATCGAGCGGCTTCGTGGCGACCCGCTTCAGTGCCTTCACGACCGGCGGACCGATGGTGATGTTCGGAACGAAGTGGCCGTCCATGACGTCGACGTGGATCAGATCCGCGCCGGCGCGCTCGACGCGGGCAATCGCCTCGCCGAGAGCGGCGAAGTCGGCGGACAGAATGGACGGGGCAATCTGGACGTTCACCTGCTGACCTCGAGCGAAATCGGTTCGCCGGATGCAATCTGGAACCCGGCCTGCGGGTTCTGCCGCAGCACGATGCCGGCGGCGACACCCGGATAGGGCGACGAGGCGACCACCGCGACGCGGAACCCGCGCTGGCGCAGCAGCGTGGCGGCACGTTCGCCGTTCACGCCAATGAGATCCGGCATCACGTAGTTCACCGCCTGCTCGGCCCGGTTCACGAGCAGGGCAACCCTGGTCCCCGGCGTCGTCGGCGCCGGATCCTGCGCCACGATCACGTCGGCGCCGAACGAGGCCGACCGGATTTCGGAGAGGCTCGCCTGCTCGAGCCCGTCCTGCGTCAGCCGCATGCTCGCCGTACGTTCCGTTTCGCCAGTGAGCGCAGGCACGACGGCCGACCGCGGCCCGCTGCTCAACCACAACCGGATGCTCCGCTGCTCCCTCGACACGGTCCCGGCCGGTGGATCCTGCGCGAGGACACGGCCAGCGGCAATCTTCGGGTCTGGGCGACGCACGTCGTCGAGTTTCACCGCGAGGCCGAGATCGGCCGCGACGGACGACGCCTCGTTGGCGGTGCGGTTGACCAGGTTCGGCACCTGCACTTCGCGCGCCTTGAGCGCGACGCGCATGGCGGCCGCGGCACTCAGCAGATAGGTCGCCACGAGCGCCCCGGCCAGCAGCAGGAGCTTGCCGGCGCTCCACACGCGCGACGTGAAGGCCATGGACTGAAAAGCGTACTACAACTGCCGCGCACGCTCGAATACCGCGCCGAAGAACAGCTCGAGCCCATGCCGGTCCGGTTCGGTGCGCAGGTGCCCGGCCCGATCGACCAGTTCGGCGTGCAACGACGGATGGGCCATGTCGGCCCGAACGGGGGCGAAGTCACCATGCCGGGTGAGGAAGGCGGCAGCCACCTGCTCGTTCTCTTCCGGCTCGCTCGAACAGGTGGCGTACACCAGACGACCGCCAGGCGCAACGACCGCGGCTGCGTTCGCCAGCATCCGCTGTTGCGCCGCGGCGAGCGCGGGCAGGTCCTCTGCGGTGCGCCTCCACCGGATGTCCGGATCGCGCCGCAACGTCCCGAGGCCCGAGCACGGAGCATCGACCAGGACGGTGGAGAAGACCGGCGCGAACGGGAGCGGCTGCGTCAGGTCGGCCTGGACCAGCCGGACGTTCGTCACGCCGGTCGCGGCCACCGTGTCGCGCAGCAGCGCCATGCGCCGCGGGCGCACGTCACACGCCACCAGCAGCGCGCCCTCGCCGAGCGTCGCCGCGATCGCCGTGGTCTTGCCACCGGGAGAGGCGCAGGTGTCGAGCACGCGCGCGCCCGGCGACGCACCGGCCAGCAACGTCACGAGCTGCGACGCTTCATCCTGCACGACGAACGCCCCGCGCCATGTGTCGTCCCGCAGGCTGCCGCGGTCGACCACGATGCCATCGGGAGCGTAGCGGGCCGCCCTCGCGTCGACCTCGGCCTCGGTGAGCCGCTCGAGAAGCGCGTCCCGGGTCGTGCGTCGGTGATTGGCCCTGATCGTCAACGGCGCCGGCTCGTTGTTGAACCGCGCCCATGCTTCGGCACGGGCGAACCCGACCCGGTCGAGCCAGCGCTCCACGAGCCAGCGCGGATGCGACAGCGTCACGCTCAAGAACGCGAGCGCTGCGTCGCGATCGGTCGCGTTCGCGGGCCGTGGAGGGAAGGGCAGCGCCGTCCGTGTGCGCGACACCTTGCGCAAGACGGCGTTCACGAATCCCGACGCGCTCTTCTTCCCAACCTTCTTCGTCAACTGCACCCCATCGTCGACGACTGCAGACGCCGGGACGCGTGTCAGGTGGAGGAGCTGGTAGAGGCTGAGCCGCAGGATGTCGACCACTTCGGGGTCGAGCTTTGCGATGGGCCGACGCGCGGCATCCGCAATGAGGAAGTCGAGTGCCGCCTGCCAGCGGACCGTGCCGACGGCGATGTCCGTGGCCAATGCGCGATCGCGCTCGTCTTCGAGCGTGTCGCGGACCGCGGCGACGGCCGCGGGCAGGTCGCTGCGTCCTTTGGCGATCCGCCGCAGGATCTCGTACGCGGCGATCCGCGCTGGCGCGATCATGGCTGCGAGGCGAAGCGCGTGCCTGGCGCGATTCGGCGTCCCGCGAGGAACTCGCGTGTGCGTGTTGCGCGGCGACCTTCCGCCTGCAGTTCGGTGATGTGCAAGGTGCCGGCGCCGGTGGCCACGATCAGGTCGTCGCCATGGGCCGCGAGAACGGTGCCCGGTTCGGCCCCGCTCGGGTCAGCCGACCACGTCGACCGCCACAGAATCAGGCGTTGACCGTCGAGCCACGAGAACGCGTGCGGCCACGGATACAGCCCGCGGATCTGGTTGTGAATGGCCTCAGCCGACATCGTCCAGTCGATCACCCCATCGTCTTTCGTGAGGCGATTGGCGTACGTGACCAGGCGTTCGTCCTGCGGAACCTCCTCGACCGGGCCTTCGGCCATGCGGTCGAGCGTCGCGACCAGCGCCGCGGCGCCGAGCACGGCGAGGTCCCGTTCGACCTCGTCGCTCGTGTCATCCACCCCGATCGGACGCCTGACGGTGGCGAGCATCGCACCGGCATCAAGCGCCTTGACGACGCGCATGATCGTGACGCCGGTCTCTGCGTCGCCCGCAATGACGGCGCGATGCACGGGTGCCGCACCACGCCAGCGGGGCAGCAGTGACGCGTGGACGTTGATCATCCCGAGTCGCGGGATGTCGAGCACCGCCTGGCTCAGGATCTTCCCGTACGCCGCAACTACGCCGATGTCCGCTCCGAGGGCCCGGAGGCTGTCGCGCACGCCTTCGTCCTTCAGCGTGACCGGCTGGAGCACAGGGACCCCCGCCGCTCGCGCGCGAGCCTTGACCGCGCCTTCCGTTTCCTTCTGGCCTCGTCCGCGTGGCTTGTCCGGTTGCGTGACCACGCCGACGACCGCGTGGCGGGAGGCGAGGAGGGCGTCGAGGGTGGGCACGGCGAACTGCGGCGTCCCCATGAACAGCACCTTGAGTGCTGGAGCGCTCACCACTTGCCGGCCTTCGAGAGCTTTCGGATCTTGCGCACGATCATCTCCCGCTTGATGCCGCGCAGGCGATCGACGAACAGCGTGCCGTCGAGGTGATCCATCTCGTGCTGGAACGCACGCGCCAGCAGGTCGGTGCCTTCGATCTGCTGCGGATGCCCGTGGCGATCGAGCCCCTTTACGACCGCACGCTTCGGCCTCACGACCGTGGCATTGAAGCCGGGGACGCTGAGGCACCCTTCCTCTTCGAGCTGCATGCCGTCCCGCTCGACGAACTCCGGGTTCACCATCACGATGAGGCCACTCGGGTCGCGGCCAATCGAGAGGTCGACGACGAAGATCCGCAGCGGCACACCGATCTGCGGGGCGGCCAGGCCGATGCCGGGCGCCGCGTACATCGTCTCAGTCATGTCGGTGATGAGCTGATCGATCTGCGGCGTGATCTCTCCCACGGGGCGCGCGGGCGTGTGCAGGACGTCCGCACCGTAGCGGAGGAGGGGACGGAGCATAGGGTGGGGGCTTCGATGTTCGGCTCTAGGCTCTGGGCTTCAGGCTTCGGGCGCCTCGGCTTCGGGCCTCCGATTCATGCCTTCTCGTGCGTGAAGCGCGCCGCGGTACGGGCGCGGTAGCGGGCGAGGTTGTCGAGGATTTCGGGCATCGAGTCGCCGCCGAACTTCTCGAGCATTGCATCCGCAAGGACAATCGCGACCATGGCCTCGCCGACGACGGCCGCGGCGGTCACCGCACACGTGTCGCTGCGTTCGATGGCTGCCGGGCTGAGCTGCAGCGTGTTCAGGTCGACGGAGCGGAGCGGCTTCATCAGCGTCGCGATCGGCTTCATGTAGCCGGTGACGCGCAGGTCCTCGCCGTTGGTGATGCCCGCCTCGAGGCCGCCCGCGTTGTTCGTCGGACGCGATACGGGCACTTCTGGGTGCGTCGTCGTGCCAGTGAGCGGGAGGATCTCATCGTGGATCTTCGAGCCGGGCAGGTCCGCGACGCGTGGGCCGATACCGATGCCCACACCCTTGATCGCCTGGATGGACATCAACGCCTGTGCGAGGCGCCCATCGAGCTTCCGGTCCCACTGGACGTGGCTGCCGAGACCGACCGGCAGCCCGCGCACGATCACCTCGAAGCTGCCGCCGACCGTGTCTCCGGCTTCTTTCGCCGCATCGATGACCTTCTTCATCGCGGTCTCGACCTCTCGGCTGACGCAGTGCAGCTCGGAGTCGTCGGGGATCGCCTGCACGTCTTCGAACGTCACCGCCAGCGGGGTGCCGATCGAGGCCGAGCCGATGTTGATCACGTGGCTCACGATGACGACGCCCAGCTGCTCGAGGAACTGCCGGCAGATGGTGCCGACCGCGACGCGTGAGGCGGTCTCGCGTGCGCTGGCGCGCTCGAGCACGTTGCGGATGTCCGTGTGGTCGTACTTCACGACGCCGGCGAGGTCCACGTGGCCGGGGCGGGGGCGTGTCACGGTGGGGCGGTCGTGGCCCGGCGTCTCCTCGGTCGGCGGCGCTTCCACCGCCATGGTGCGCTGCCAGTTCTCCCAGTCCTTGTTGGGAATCATCAGGGCGATCGGGGCACCAGTCGTGACGCCGTGGCGCACGCCGCTGATGGCATCCGCGCGGTCCGATTCGATGACCATGCGGCGGCCGCGTCCGTAGCCGCCCTGGCGGCGTCGCAGTTCCGCGGTCAGCGCGGTGAAGTCGATCGTGAGGCCCGAGGGGATCCCTTCGAGGATGGTGACGAGCGCGCGGCCATGGGACTCGCCGGCGGTGAGAAATCGCAGCATGTGCGCATCATTTTATCCGAAATATCTGCGCGGTCCCGGCGCGCGGCGATGCGTTTTCCTTGGCAAAACAGCAGGGCCGTAATCTTGCACGACAGCAGGCCGCCAACAGGAGGTCGTGCGTGCAGCTCGTGGCAGATCGTTTCGTCGTGTACGGCGAGCAGCGGGTCGTGGACCTTGCGACCGGTGCACCCGTGACGCTCATCACATCGACAGCCGGAGGCCCCCGCGACCAGGCCGCATGGGCCGAGCGGTGCGCGTGGTGGGCGCGGGTGGAGCATCGATCCGTGGCTCCGCTCGTGGACTTCGGTGTCGTGGGGGAATCGCACCGTTTCGAAGCGTGGGCGGGGGAGCACGCCCCATCGCCTCGAGCCATCGAACAGGCGCACGTGCCCGCGTTGCGGTTTCTCGCAGGGGTTGGCCGGACGATCGGCTCCCGGGAGCGGTGGCAGGGGGCATCCTGCGACGGCCGGCTCGTGCTCGTGCCGGCACCGGACGCGGGGTTCGAGCCGGTTCCACGCGATGGGAGCGCAGACGTGCGCGTCGCGAGCCATGCACCTGAGGACGACCCCAGCGATTGCCGCGCCATCGGTATCGTGCACGCCTCCGAGGCCGGACTGGCGGTGTTTGCGGACATCCTCGGCGCAGGCGCGGTGCCAGGTGTGCCCGCATTCTCCGTCTGGTTCCCGCAGGGCGCAGACACCACGCGCGCTGTTCTGGTGATGGCACGCGTCGCGCGGCTCGCCGGGTACGTTCCCGTCGATGTGTCGCTGTTTCACGACGAGGTGCGCGCGCTGGTCGATGGTCGCAGCCTCGTCCTGCTGGCGAGGGCAGAACCAGAGGTCGGGTGGCGAGCGCTGCTGCACGCGACCTGGCGCCGTGCACGCCCGCATCTCGTCTGCTTCGTGGGCGGGCACGCCGTACCGCGCGTGCACACGCTCTCGCCGCCTCGCGTCAGCGAGGAGGCGCTCGTCGCCCTCGTCCAGCCCCACACAGCCAGACGGCAACTGGGGCGAGCGATTGCGACCGCAGCACGACGTGCACAAGGCGACATCGGCCGTTTCGGACGGCTCCTGCTGGACGATGGCGTGTCGGGGAGGAGCGTGTCGGCGCATGTGGCCTTGGCTGGTGCGCGCGGCGCGTCGAGGGCGGCTGAAGGAACAGGGGGAAGGGTGACGATGGCATGCGTGGCGCGAACGGGACTCACGGAACGCGCATGGCCCGCACCGGGTGAGGTCGCCCGGCTGCGCAGGCAAGCCGAGACAGTGCGGTCGCTGATGAGGGCCGGGCGCCGCCAACCAGGCGAGCGGCTTGCGCGACAGGTCATGCACGGGGCGGCTCGTCGCGGTGAGTGGCGCCTTGCGGTGGAGTGTGCGTGCCTTCTGGGAGCGTCGCTGCGCCGCTCGGGGCGGTGTACTGCGGCGTTCCAGGTCGTCGAACCGGCGCGCACGTGGGCGGAGGCGTGTGAGGACCTGACAATCGCGCAGCAACTGGGTCTGCTCTGGGCCGAACTGCTCATCGACCAGGCGCGTCTCGACGACGCTCACACCTGCCTTGAACGCCTTCGGGTCGTTGCGGACAGCACCGGCAGCGAGTGGCACCTGCCCATCGCCCTCGCGCTCGTCCGCTGCCTGACGTGGCAAGGCCGGTTCCTCGATGCCTGGCACCAGATCGGTGTCATCGAGGCACGCCTCGCCGGGAAGCACGAGGGTGGGTCCCGGATCGCGGTGGCCCGGGCCATGGTGGCGATCGGCCGCGGCCGTGCGGCCGACGCGATCGGTCACGCTGCGTTGGCGCGGGAGCGTGCGATGGCCGCACCGGATCCGGAGGACCGTGCGGAGGCGCTGGAGGCGTGCGTGTGGGCCCAGCTCGCGGCCGGGGATGCCGGCGAAGCATGGGCGCTCGGGCAGCGCGCCGCCGCCGAGGTGGGGCAGGCCCATCATCCGATGCTCCGCTGGCGAATTCAGTGTGCATCCGCGGAGGCCGCGCGACGTCTGGGGCGTCGGGAGCGGGCCGCCACGTTCCTGCGGCGGTACGCGCGAGTGCCTGACGCGTTGCTGCCCCGACTGAGCCGCGTGCGGCTCGATCTGCTGCGTGACCTGCTGACTGCGCCGGACGACCGGGGCGCCATCGAGCGGCGCGCGGAGACGTGCGGTCTGCCGGGTCTGGTGCTCTTCGCACCGCCACAGCAGACCGCGACGGGCGCTGCCGACCCCGAGGATGTGATCGGCCTGCTGCAGTGTTGTGAGGCGGCTGAGGACGAGCGGGTGGTGCTGGCGAAGGTCGCGGGACGATTACGCGGACGCCTGAACGCGATCGGCGTGAGCATCTTCGGCGTGGAACACGGCCAGTGCACGATCGTCGCGAGCGACGGGGCGCGCGCAGACACCGCCGCTGCTGCGCGTGTGAAGACGGCCGGGCAGCTCGTGCTGCCACACTCGGACCGCGAGCGGGCCCACGGCGGAGTGCCCGTGCGGTATGCCGGCACCATCGTCGGCGTGCTCGTGGCCACGTGGCCACCGGGCGGGCGGTGGATCGGCAGCGACGTATCGCTCCTCCTTTCCACAGCGGCAGCCGTTGCTGGTCCCGCGGTGGCGGGCCTTCTCGCCCGTCGCGAGGCGGAGCGCGGCGTCCGGGCCTCAGAGCTGATTGGGATCAGCCGCGCCGCAGCGGAGCTGCGCTCGGCCACCGACAGCGCGTCGTCCGCGCCGTTCCCCGTGCTGATCGAAGGCGAGAGCGGCGCGGGGAAGGAACTGGTCGCACGCCTGTTGCACAAGCGTGGGCCCCGCCGCGACCGTCCGTTCTGCACATTGAACTGCGCGGCGCTGCCGGACGACCTCGTCGAGTCCGAGCTGTTCGGCCACGCACGGGGCGCGTTCACGGGCGCTGCGGCCGATCGGCGCGGCGTGTTCGAGGACGCGCACGGCGGCACGTTGTTCCTCGACGAGATCGGCGAGCTCTCGCTGCGCGCCCAGGCCAAGCTGCTGCGTGCGATTCAGGAGGGCGAGATTCGGCGGGTTGGCGAGAACCAGAGCCGACGCGTGGACGTGCGTCTGGTGACTGCGACCAACCGGGACCTCCGCGGCGAGGCCGCAGCGGGACGCTTCCGGCACGACCTCCTCTACCGCCTCGACGTCATCCGGATTGTCGTGCCGCCGCTGCGCGACCGGCGGGAAGACATCCCGGTGCTCGCCGAGCACATCTGGCGCGAGGCGGCCGGTCGCGTCGGCAGCCACGCCATGCTGGCGCCCGCCACGCTCGAGGCACTGACGCATTACCATTGGCCCGGCAACATCCGCGAACTGCAGAACGTCCTCGCCGCGCTGGTGGTCCGCTGCCCGAAGCGCGGTGCCGTGCCGCCGACCGCATTGCCGTCCTCGTTGATCGCCACGCCCGATCGCCGGATGCAGCGGCTGGAGGCCGCACGCGAGGCGTTCGACCGCGCCTTCATACGGGCCGCACTCTCGCGTGCGGGCGGCCGACGGTCGCGTGCGGCGCGTGAACTGGGGTTGTCCAGGCAGGGGCTCGCCAAGCTGATGGCACGCCTGTCGATTGACGATGGGCTCGAGGCCGCCCCCGTGAGGGGCGGCAACCGCGCGGAGGAGTTCGCGTGATCGACGACCGAGGCGCGCAGCAATTCTTGCGTCGGCGCGCTCGAGGAGTTAGTATGGCAATCAGTATGGCAACCATGAAGGTGACGGTCACCCTGGAGGAGGAGCAGGTGGAGGACATCCGCGACCTCGTCGAAGCCGGGAAGGCGGACAGCGTCTCAGGATTCGTGCAGCACGCCGTGGATATCGCCTTGAGCGATGCGGCAGGATGGAAGCGAATGCTCGATGAGGCGCTGGATCGTACCGGCGGCCCCCCCACGGCCGCTGAGCGCGCCTGGATCGAGAGCCTGCTCGGGCCAGCGAAGGGACGGAAGCGACGGAGGCAGGCGTGAACGGCTTCACGTTCGACGCCGGCGCGCTGATTGCGCTGGACCGCGACGACCGCCGCGTCCTTCTGCTCATTGCTGCAGCTGCTGAGCGCCGGCTGTCCATCACGATTCCCGCAACGGCCCTTGCGCAGGCGATTCGTCTGCCGGTGCGTCAGGTGCGGCTGACCCGCTTCATGCGGCAGCCGGGCGTGCGAATCGCGACGCTCGACGGGCCTGCGGCAACGGCCGTCGGGCGTCTGCTGGCCCTCACGAGGACTTCAGACATCGCAGACGCCCACGTCGTCCTGTGCGCACGGCGAGCGGGCCAGGCGGTCGTGACGTCAGATCCCCGCGACCTGCGCCGAATTGATCCGTCGCTGACGGTCGTCGAACTCTGAGCGACACCAATTAAAGAAGTCAGAACTCGGAAGTCAGAAGTCACAACGCCGGTTCCTCGCGTCCGACTCCGGGCTCCCGAGTTCCGAGTCCCCCAATTGCCTATCGCTTGAGCCGCGGGATGAACTTCGTCAGCCCCTGAATCGGGCCGACCTCGCCCGCGTAGACGTTCCCTTGTGCGTCAGCCGTGACGCCTTCTCCCATTGACCCGAAGCCGCCCATTCCCGACGCCTGCTTGGACACGTGCTCGGGCACGAAGTACCAGACCTCGCCGGTCTTCGCGCTGCCGACGCGCAGCCCCTTGCGCCAGCCCGGGTTGAAGTTGTCGTCGGATTCCGAGTCAATCGCGTAGAGGGTGTCGTCGGCCGCGATGTGGATCCCTGAGATGCGGCTGAACTGATACCAGGTGTCCAGGTGCTTGCCGTCCTGATCGAAGATCTGGATCCGCCGGTTGCCGCGATCGGCGACGAAGAGGCGCCCTCGCGAATCGAACGCCAGGGAGTGCGGCCCGCGGAACTGGCCGGGGCCGTAGCCGTAGCTGCCGAAGCTCTTGATGAACTTGCCGTCAGGCGAGAACTTCGAGATCCGGCCCACCGCATCAGGCGTCGGATCATCGATGAACTGCGCGCTGTGCGACTCGGACACGTAGATGCTGCCGTCCGGCCCGACGACGACGTCGTTCGGTTCGGTGAAGGCTTGCGGTGGTGCGCCGGTCTTGCCGCCGGTGCCGAGGACCATCAGCACCTTGCCGTCCGGGCTGAACTTCGTGACCGTGTTCCCCTTGTTGGCCCAATCGGGGAACTTCTTCAGTTCATCCGCGGTCGGCACGCGGGCGTCCACCACCCACACGTTGCCCTGCTTGTCGACGTCCATCCCGTGCGGCCAGAGGATCTGGCCAGCGCCGAACATCTTCAGGATGTTGCCGTTCGCATCGAGCTTGATGATCGGGTCGACGGTCGAGCCCGCGCAGGAGTTCGAGCCGCAGCGGTCTGCGGCCCAGATGCTCTTGCCATCAGGGTCCACATCAATGGCGGACACCGAGCCCCACTTGCGCCCGTTCGGCAGCGGACCGAAGTTCCGCACCGTCTCGTACGGGTTCGGCAGGAAGTTCACCGGCTTCACGTTCGCCTGCTCGGGGGGCGCCGTCGCGCCGCGCGGCTTGGCGGGTGGGTTCGCACCACCCTGGTTCTGGGCGGCGAGGGACATCGACAACGCCACGCCGGCAATGGCGGTCGTGGCAAACAGGGCGTATGGCTTCATAAACACCTCAGCGGAAGGCAGAACTCGGAATTCAGAAGTCAGAAGTGACGGCACGTCGCCAGCGCCTGGGCTGGCGTGTACGTCGCCGGGATTGTCGCACGCTTCCTTAGCGGGGCTACGCGATTGGGAGTTCGGCGCTCGACGCTGTGCGTCGAGTCCCGCGTCCGAGTTCCCGACGCCGAGGTCCGAGTTCCCAATTCCCAGCCCAGGGTCCCCAATCCCGAGTCCCCAATCCCCAGTTCCCAGCCCCGAGTTCCCAGTCCCGGAATTGACACCGCCCCAGCGGCGCGTCATCATGCGCGCGGTTTCTGGCGTTGGCGGCCTGGCAGGCGATCTGTTCGGGCGGACGACGCGTCGCCTGCGGAGGAGCTGATGTCCTCGATCCGGACCCACCTGCGTGCTGGTTGCCTGCTCGCGCTGCCGATCCTCGCTGCCGCGTGCAGCACGCCCAGTGCCGAGGCGCCGAAGGCACCCGCCTCGCTCGATGACGCCGCACGGCAGTCGCTGGCGAAGATCGACGGGGACCTGAAGGTGCCCGGACTCAAGGCGCCGGTCGAGATCATCCGCGACCAGCAGGGCGTGCCACACATCTACGCGAAGAACGACGACGACCTGTTCTTTGCGCAGGGGTACGTGATGGCGCAGGACCGCCTCTGGCAGCTCGAGATGTGGCGCCGGTGGCGCGAGGGGCGCCTCGCCGAGGTGTTCGGGCCCAAGGCGGTCGACTACGACATCCGCGCGCGCCAGATGATGTTCCGCGGGCCCTGGGACGAGAAGGAGTGGACGTCCTACCACAAGGACGCCGAGCGGCTCTTCACAGCGTGGGCCAACGGCCTCAATGCCTACGTGAAGGAGAACTGGGACAACCTGCCTGTTGAATTCAAACTGACAGGCATCAGACCCGAGCCGTGGACGGCGAAGACGCTGACGCTTCGATGGGCCAACCTCGGGATCGACAGCGTCCGCTATCACGGCGTTGCCGAGATCCAGCTCGCGCTGAACGCGAAGAAGCTCGGCGTCGCAGAGGCGAACCGTCGCGCAGCGCCGGATCCGTGGGACGACCTGAAGGTGCCCGACGGGCTCGACCTGAATTGGTTTACGGACGAACTGCTGGCTGCCGCACGGCGCGGTGATGGCAATCCGTTCGAGCCAGGCGCCCTGCCATCACCCGAGATCGTCGAGCCGTACCGGGCGCTCGTGCCAAAGACCATGGCGGCGCGGCTGATGCCGGAGCTGCAGGACATGGACGGCAGCAACAACTGGGTGGTCAGCGGCACGCACACGGCCAGCGGGGTGCCGATCCTCTCGAACGATCCCCACCGCACGATCGAGATGCCGTCGCTGCGGTACTTCGTGCACCTCAACGCGCCTGGATGGGACGTGATCGGTGGCGGTGAGCCGCCGTTCGTCGGCGTGGACGCCGGCAACAACGGCTCGATGGCGTGGGGCTTCACCTTCGCCGGCACCGACATGGTTGACGTCGTCGTCGAGCAGACGAACCCGGCAAACCCGAACGAGACGAAGTTCAAGGACGCGTGGGTGCCGATGCAGGTCATCCGCGAGGAGATCAAGGTCAAGGGTGAGGATCGCCCGCGAACGGTCGAGGTGAAGATCGCGAAGCACGGGCCGGTGTTCTACGAGGATTCGGTGAACCATCTGGCGTTCGCAGCCAAGTCGGTGAACCAGGAGCCAGGGACGGCCGCGTTCAAGGGAAGCCTGAAGCTGGCGCAGGCGACGAGCTGCGAGGACTTCTTCGAGCGCGCGATGTTCTGGAAGATGCCGACGCACAACCTGATCTGCGGCGACGCGAAGGGCAACATCGCGATGCAGGTGACCGGGCTCACGCCGGACCGCGACGGGTGGAACGGCCGGCTGCCCGTCCCGGGCACGGGCAAGTACGAGTGGAAGGGCTTCCGCTCCGATCTGCCACGCGAGTTCAACCCGGCGCGTGGCTACATCGCCACGGCGAACGACAACACGCATCCGAAGGAGTTCAAGGGACGTCCGGTCTTCTACAACGTCTCGACGGACGTGGACGTCTCGCGCATCGCTCGCATCCGGCAGATGCTCGACAAGCAGATCGCGTCAGGCAGGAAGTTCACGATCGACGACATGGAGCGCATGCAGCAGGACGCGTACTCGCTCCGCGCGGAACGGGACGCGCCACTGTTCAAGGGCTGGAAGGCGTCGAACCCAGAAGCCGAGAAAGCACGCGCCATGATCGAAGGCTGGGATCATGTCCTCTCCCAGGACACGGTGCCGGGTGCGATCTACGTCCGGTGGTCGACGAGCGATGCGGGCCGCAAGGCGGTCGCCGCGCACGGCACGGAGCAGCAGAAGCTGACGGAAGAGGGGTTGAGCCAGGCGATTGCGCGGGCGACGAAGGACTGGGGCGCCGACTGGACGCAGTGGCGGTACGGCCGCATCAACGAGAGCCGGCTGCCGCACATGTTCATCGACCAGTACAGCCTCCAGTCGATCGAACGCCCAGGCGGGTTCAACACGGTGAACGCCACCGGTGCGAACTTCCGGCGCGTCATCGACCTCTCGAACATCGACGCGACGATGGCGACGAATGCGCCGGGTCAGTCCGCCCAGCCTGGTAGTCCGTACTACGGCAACCTGCGCGAGAAACTGGCGAACGGGGTCTACTTCAACCTGCCGTACTCGCGAGGAGCGGTGGACAAGGCGCAGGCCCACAAGCTCACACTCGCGCCGCGATAGGCCGGGAGGGCGGGAAGGCCGGGTGGGCCGGGAAGGCAAGGGGGCCGGGAAACCCGGGAAACCCGGGACGGCCGGGAGGGCCGGGGCGGGGGCAGGCGCACGGCTGGCAAGGCGAGCGAGGCGGGCAGGCAAGGCAAGGCAGGGCTCGTTGGGCAGGTGGGGCAGGTAGGGCAGGTGGGGCAGGTAGGGCAGGTAGGGCAGGTAGGGCAGGTAGGACTGACGGGGAGGCGTGGGAACATCCCTGCCGACCCGAATCCCCAATTCCGAGTTCCCAGTCCCGAGTCCCAATCCCGAGTCCCCCAGTGGCACAATAGTCCCCGTCCGTGGTCCGCTTCCTCGCTCGACGACTGCTGCTCACCATTCCCGTGCTCATCGGGGTGGCGACGCTCGTCTTCTCGCTCATCCATCTCGTTCCGGGTGATCCGGTCCAGGCCATGCTCGGGGAGAGCGCTTCACCGCAGGATGTGGCGCAACTGCGCGCGAAGCTCGGGCTCGACCGGCCCCTGCTCCAGCAGTACGCGTCGTTTGCGGCCGGCGTGCTCCATGGTGACCTCGGCACCTCGCTCCGCACGAATCAGCCGGTCACGGGCGTGATTCTCGAGCGCATGCCGGCGACGCTCGAACTGGCCGTCGCCGCGATGCTCGTCGCGATGTTGATCGCGATCCCGCTGGGCATCATTGCGGCCGTGCGAAAGGGGACGGCAATCGACCACGGGGCGACGACGCTGGCACTGGTTGGCATATCCATGCCGACGTTCTGGCTCGGCCCGCTGCTCGCGATCGTGTTCTCCGTCTGGCTGGGATGGTTTCCGGTCTCTGGACGCGGCACGTTCGCCAACCTCGTGTTGCCGGCCGTGACGCTCGGCGCTCCGCTGTCCGCCATGCTCGCTCGAATGACGCGGGCGAGCGTCCTCGAGGAACTGCGCGAGCTGTACGTGACCGCGGCGCGGGCACGCGGCGTCTCAGAGGCGCGTGCGGTGCTTGCCCACGCCTTCCGGAACAGCCTCATCCCAATCGTGACCGTCATCGGCCTGCAATTTGGCTCGGTGCTGACCGGTGCCGTCATCACGGAGACGATCTTCGCGTGGCCCGGTGTCGGCCGTTTGCTCGTGCAGTCGATCAGCGCCCGCGACTACCCGGCCGTGCAGGGCTGCATCCTGCTGATCGCGGTCACCTACGTGTCGATGAACCTGCTGATCGACGTCCTCTACGGCGTGCTCGATCCGCGGATCCGCTATGAGTGAGCCGTCCACATGTTGAGGGTTGGCGCCGCGCTCGTCGGCGTTGCGCTGCTCGCCGCGCTCGTCGGGCCGGTCGTGACGCCCTGGGATCCGGCGTCGCAGGAGCTCGCGTTGCGTCTCGCGGCGCCCTCGCTGGCGCACCCGTTCGGGCTGGACGAGCTCGGACGCGACATCCTGGCGCGCGTGCTCGCCGGGGCTCGGATTTCATTCCTGGTCGGCCTCACCGTCGTAACCGTGTCGGCGACAGTCGGGACGATGCTCGGCGCGATCGCGGGATACGCAGGCGGGCGCGTGGACGACGTGATCAGCCGCGTGATCGACATCCTGCTGGCGTTCCCCGGGCTGCTGCTGGCCATTGCGCTGGTCGCGGTGCTTGGGCCGAGCCTGGTCAACGTCCTCTTCGCGCTGACGATCATCGGATGGGTCGGCTACGCGCGGCTCGTGCGCGGGCAGGTCCTGCGCGCACGCGAGTTCGAATACGTGCAGGCCGCGCGAGCGCTCGGGGCGAGCATGACGCGGATTCTCCTGAAGCACATCATCCCGACAGCGATTCCTGCAGTCATCGTGCAGGGCACGCTCGGCATGGCCGGCGCCATCATCGGAGAGGCGTCGCTCAGCTTCCTCGGGCTCGGCGTGCAGCCGCCAACCCCGAGCTGGGGGACGATGCTGAACGGCGGGCGCGCCCACATCCTCGATGCGCCGCACCTGACGATCTTCCCGGGGCTCGCGATTGCGTTGCTCGTGCTGGGGCTCAACTTCCTCGGCGATGGCCTCAGGGACCGCATCGACCCGCGGAGCGAGAGCGGGCGATAGACGGGGACCGCCACGCTGAAGCGTGGCGGCTACGCGTGCCGCTGAAGCGTGGCGGCTACGCGTGCCGCTGAAGCGTGGCGGCTACGCGTGCCGCTGAAGCGTGGCGGCTACGCGTGCCGCTGAACCGTGGCGGCTACGCGTGCCGCTGAACCGTGCGGCTACGCGTGCCGCTGAAGCGTGGCGGCCACGCGTGCCGCTGAAGCGTCGCGGCGACGAATGCGGCCAGAGCGTTGCGGCTACGAATGTGGCTGAAGCGGGCCGGGGACGAATCCGATCGCCAGCGGCCGTGAGGCGTCGACGGTCAGTGTCCAGGGCTGTCGTGCGTGGATTCGCGCGTTGTCAGGCGTTGGTCGAGTGCGGCGATGGTAAGGTTGGCGGCATCGAGCAACTGCGCGCGCGTGATGCTGACGCGCGCGCCGCGGAGTTCACCGGCCTCGATCTGCGCGTGCGCGAGGTCGCCGAGGAGGCCAATGTCGGTTGGGCGCTCCGCCACCGCCTTCTGCAGCCAGGGGATTGCCGTGGGCCAATCGTGCAGCGTGACGGAGAGCGCCCCGATGCGTGCGGCCTGGCCCGCCGCGATGGTGTCGGGGCCGGTGAGCGCGACGTAATCCATCAGGGCCGTCCGTGCGACATCGTGGTGCCCGAGCTGCTGGGCCACGGTGGCGAGCTGTGGAAACGCTGAGGGATCCAGCGGGTACCGCTCGACCGCCTGCTGGAACACCTGCTCGGCAGCGTCGAGCTGGCCCGAGAGGGCGAGCGCACGGCCGTACAGCGTCTTGATCTCGCTCGTGGCGTTCAGGGCGGAGGCGGCGCGTTCGAGCGCTTCGAGCGCCTTGCCGAGCGCCTCGGCGCCGTCGCGCCGCTCTTCGACCACCTGCAGCCAGACCCGACCCAGCGCGGCATTGACGAGGGCCTGATCGGTCGTCTGCTCGAGCGCCGCCGTCAGGGTGGCTACGGCAAGATCGGCCTTGCCCGCTTTCGCCTGAGCGAGGCCGACCGCCACCTGGCGTTCGACCCGGCGGCCTTCGAGGCCGGCCAGCACCTGCAGTTGCTGCACCTGCTCGGTATAGCGGCCCTCGGCCGCGTAGAGGTCGGCCAGCTCTTCGCGGGCGGGCACGAGCCCGGGCGCGCGCTCGACCGCTTCGCGCAGCAGCGCGAGCGCCTCGTCGCGATGCCCCTGATCGCGCAGGCAGAGCGCGGCGAGATAGCGGGCGTCACCGGATCGATCGTCCAGCGCGATCGCCGCCCGCGCATCGGTCAGCGCGGCGTCGAGCTGCCCGTCACGGTACCGCGCAAGGGCCAGCTTGTACCGGACAAGGGCGGAGTGGTCATCGAGGGAGAGGCGCGCCTGGTACGTGTCGGCGGCGCGGTGGAAACGCTCCTGCGCGAACAGGACGTCGCCGAGCAGCTCGAGCGGCCGGGTGGCGGTCGGGTCGAGCGCAGCAGCCGCGCGGAAGTCGCGCGCGGCCACATCGTAGTCGCCACGCTGCCTGTAGGTTTCGCCGCGGCGCAACCGAGCCAGCATCGCATCAGGTCGTACCGCGATGGCGCCACTGAAATCCTCGATCGCCGCCAGCGTCTCGCCCGCGGCGAGCGCGGCCTCGCCCGATGCGATCAGCGTCCGGTAGCTGCGGTCCCTGGCTGCGGCGCGGTAGGCAAGTGCCCCGGCGACGGCAGCGACGGCAAGCAGCGCGGTGAGGACAAGTGCTCGTTTCACCGGCGTTTATCGTAACAGCGCCAGCTGATGTCAGGGAACTTTCACAGGGAAGCGGGGTCTAAGTCCGGTAACATGTTGTCTGTGAAACAGGCCAGGGCGGTCGGTTGGTCAGACATCGGCGTCCGAGAAGCGGAGCTCATCCAGCGCTGCGCCACTGGCGATGAGTCCGCGTTCGCTGAGCTTGTCGCCGAGCACCAGAGAATGGTGGTGCAACTCGCGATGAATCTCCTCGGCGATCGTGACGAAGCCCTGGATTTGTCGCAGGACGTGTTCATCCGCGTGTTCCGGACGATTGGCCAGTTCCGCGGGCAGTCTGCGCTGCGCACCTGGATCTACCGTATCGCGGTCAATCAGGCGCGCAACCGCCATCGCTTCTGGCGTCGCCGGCGGCGCGCCGACCAGGTGTCGCTCGACGCGCATGTCGAAGCGCACGGCGAGTTCCAGTGCGCGGCCGACGTTGGCCCGGATCGCATCCTCGCACAGAAGGAACTGGCCACCCGTCTCCAGAATGCCCTCGACGCGCTGCCGTTCGATCAGCGCACGGTGATCGTTCTGAGGGAAGTGGACGGTCTCAGCTACGACGAAATCGCGTTTTCGCTCGGTGTGGCGGTTGGCACGGTCAAGTCCCGGCTCACGCGCGCGCGACAGACGCTCCGCGCGGGGCTTCGGGAGCAGAGGACGGCATGAAGGTCCTCATCTGCGAAGAAGCTCGACCCCTCCTCGAGGAGTACCACGACGACGAGCTGCCGGTCAGCGACCAGATCGCGGTCCGGGCGCACCTTGAATGGTGCGACGAGTGCTCGGAGATCTTCTCTGACCTGCGGCTGATGCGAGGGCTGGTCCGGTCGACCGCGCCGGGGCAGGCGCTCCTCGAGCAGCAGGATCGCACCACCTTCCAGGCAGGCGTCATTACGCGTGCGAAGGCCGAGGCCCGCTACTCCTGGTCGGCCCGGGTGCGCGGCGTGTTCGATGAGTCGCACCTCGTCTACGCAGGCATCGGCGCCGCGGCAGCGACCGTGTTCTGCGTGCTGATCCTGCTCAGCATGATGCGGTTCGCGACCCGCGAGCGTCCCGACTCGCTGGCCGCCATCGTCAGCCTGCTCGCGTCGCCGAAAGTGGCGACCATCGATGAGTACGCACCGGGCATGAACAAGAACCCGGTCGTGGTCGACGCCCGCATGTTGATGCCGCGCGCGCTGGACCAGTTGTTCCTCGCCGCCGCCTCCGCGACCGACGAGTCGGTGTTCACGCTGTCGGCCGTGGTCACGCGCGAGGGGCGCATTGCCAACCTCGAGTGGCATTCCCCGAGCGGCCGCACGCCAAAGGCGGGCAGCCGCGAGGCCGAGACGGTTGACACGCTGCTCAACACCGCGTCGCTTGCCCGGTTCGAGCCCGCACGCGTCCAGGGCCTGCCGATCGCCGTCAACATGGTGTGGCTGGTGGCCAACACCACCGTGCGCGCGCCCAAGCTCGCGACGACGCTCGAGCTTCCGCCAACCACCGCGCCAGCCGCGACCAGCACCACGCCGGGCCCGCGCAAGCGCCGCGTCGACATCATCCTCGCCGCCGACCCGCGCCGCATCGTCGCCTGATCGCGACGCGCACACCTGAAACAGCAGAGGGCACGCACCCGGGTTCCGGGTCGTGCCGCGCCTACTTCGCCTCGACCTGCGTCGTCGCGACGTTGTTCATCGCGTCCATCGCACGCAGGGTGAGCCCACGCGGCCCGAGTGCACCATCGATCGTGAACTCGTAGTGCTCGTTGCGTGAGTCCGCGATGCCGTCCGCGGGGAAGAGCGGCCGCCAGTTCTGGCCGTCGCTCGACACCTCGAGCTTCGCGATGGGGGAGTGGTCGTCCCGTACGTCGATGGTGATGACGGTTCGACCGCCGTCCTGCTTGATCGACGGGGCTCCAAACGTGGGAGCGGTGTTGTCGATATCGAAGGCGGAGCTTTCCAGCTCGCCGGTCATCGCGGCGCCGGCAGCGTTCGACGGCGCATCCGAAGCGACTACCCGGACGAAGTAGGTGCCGTTCGGCACGGTTGTCGTGTCCCACACGAGGATGTTGTCGGTAAGACCCGTGCGCAGCACCTTCCAGTTTGCATCTCCCTCGCGTCGGTACTGCACGTCGTAGGCGAGTTCGTCTTCGTTCTCGTCTTCAGCCCGCCACTGTAGTGTCTGGAGGCCCTTCTGATACGTCTTCCGTCCGACCGCGGAGCCCGAGCCCTGCGTCTGGGCAGCCTGGGTCAGCTTCCGCTCTGGCGTGGTCTGGTTGTCGAAGCCGGCGAGATCCGGGTCGCCGGTGCTGTACGGCTTCTGATAGACGATGCCCGGCGGCTGCACCGTGATCGAGCGCACGACCGGCCTGATGTTGCGGGGCAGATACGCGGCGGTGACCGACGTGAGCACCGGCCCATCGCCGCTGCCCGACAGGGTGGCGCGCCACTGCAGGTAGCGGGCCTTCGGGCTGACGATCGCGGCCGGGGAGGTCGTGTACGGCGCGGACCAGGCGCTCCACGTGTCGTCGGGTGTTTCGGTGTTGCCGCTGCGCGTGGACATCTCGATGCGGTTGTTCCCGCTGGCTGTGCCGCGCCAGGTGATGCTGCCCCACGACGAGGCCTGCGTGGCGTCACGCACCTCCGACTCGTAGGTGCCACGACTGGCGTGGTCGGCAGAGAGCCTCGAGACTTTTCCCGGGTTCGCCGTGGCGAAGTAGATCCGGCCGCGCGCGTCCTTGTAGAGCGCGGTGACCTGCGCCGCTGGAGCGCGGGCGAGGAGGACCGGCCTCACGGGATCGCCGTCGAGCCTGTAGATCTTCCCTTTGTCACCGGTGGCGACCACCACGTGCTGATCGCCGTCGAAGGTCAGGTCGTACGGAAGGTCCTCACGGGAATCCCAGAGCATGTCCCAGAGCCCATCCGGGGCGATGCGGTAGATGGCGCCCTTCGAGGTTCCCGACGCGGGCCGGGTGGTGCTGCCGCTGCCGCCGCCGCTGCCCGAGTCGACGACCACCGCCGTGATCTCCGTCGACACGGAAACCGAGGCAACGGGCGCACCGGGCGTGCTGCCGCCTGTCTGCTGGGGCGTGACGTCGGCCGGTGTGGCAGGGGCCGCGTTGCTGTTCGGTCGTCCGTTCGCCGCGACAACCAGGAGCGTGCCCTTGTCGTCGAACCGCAGGGCGCGGATCTCCTGGTAGGGCGTATCGAGCAGGAGGAACCCCTTGCCCTGCGCGTCGACCTTGAAGACGCGACCGGGCGACTCGGTGCCGACGAGCAGGTTGCCCGCCTTGTCGAACGCGAGTGCCGTCGCGTGGGTCGCCTTCGTGTCGTAGAAGAGGGCACCGATGCCATCCGGCGCGATCCTGTAGACGACACCCCGCTCGCCCGTGCCGGCGTAGACGTTCCCCTTCGCGTCGGTCGTCAGGGCCCAGACGTACTTCTGGGCCGGGTCGAAGAACGGTGTCGCCTTTCCGTCCCGGTCGACCTTATAGATCTGGCCGTCGGGTGAACTGCCGACGTAGATGCCGCCGTTCGGCCCCGGGGCGATCGCGTGAATCTCCAGTTCGGTGGCGTCGAAGAACTGCGACCCGCGTCCCTGCGGATCGATGCGGTAGACGCGGCCGTCATTGCCGGTGCCGACGAACAGGCTGCCGTCAGGTGCGGGCACCACCGTCCACAGGTACGGCGAGGGCGTCTCGTAAACGACCTCGGTCGCCGGGCCGAGCATCAACTGGCCCCTGGCGTCCACCGAGAGGTTCTGCAGGTCGCCCTTCAGGAACTCGGGCTGTGTTGCGGCGGTGAAGAACTTCGGGGACGAGGCGTCGGTGGCTGCACCGGCGCAGGCGACGAGCAGCGCGACGGCGAGCGCCCGTCGCGCATACCGGGAAATCAGCATCGTGAGTCTCTGCAAGAAGGTGTGGGCGAGCGTCAGTTGCCCGAGAGCTGAATCGTGAGCGAGCGGACCCCGCTGATCGCCTGCTCGGTGCGGAGCTGCCATTCGCCGAGCGTCGCGGTCTGCAGCGCGCTGGTGTTGCCGCCGCTGCGGTCCGACTCGATGACGGCCAGCACGGACGGCGGGAGCGAGGACAGCAGTTCACCGCTCACCACGGCACCCGCATCCGACGACATCAGCTTCACGTAGATGGTGTTCGTGCGGCGGGCCCGGTTGAGCGCCTTGACGATCTGCGGCACGCTGCGCGGTTGCGGAAGCCGTGCCTCGCGCTGCTCGGTCTGGTTGAGGCGCTGCCCGTCGGACACGGTGAGCGCCAGCGTGCCGCGCGCATTCGGCGGGATCTCGATCGGAATCGTCTGGATGATGTCCTCGCCGCGATAGGTGCGCAGCAGCACCTTGAGCGGGATGGTGCGGCCAGGCCGAGGGCGTGGGTCGTCCAGCCACACCCGTTCGAGCTGGGCGGTGCGGGGCTGCTCGGTCGACTTCACCGAGATCTCCAGCGCCTCCATGTCGACCGTTTCGTACTCGTTGTTCACCATCGCGGTGATGGGCGCGACGATGTAGGCCGAGGTATTCGACGCGGCGTTCTCGCCGGCAAACATGTTGTCGAGCGCGATCGGCTCGTGCCCCTTGATCTTCAGCCGGCCCTGCACGGAGTACGTGGAGGTGCCAAACTGCCGCTCGTACGACGTCAGAGTGTTCACGAGCGCGGTGTAGGTCATCAGCGGGCCGAACATCTGATCCTTCACCGCGTTGAAGTGGAAGGTGCGGGTCCCGATGCCGCGATCAGCCTCGAGGGTCATCGTGACCGGCAGCAGTGACGGCCCTGATCCGAGCCGCCCCGCGATCGCGGTGGCGCGATCCTGGTTGAAGGTACCGATGACCTCACCGGTGCTCGAGAGCTTCGCGGACGAGAAGAGGCTCGGCAGCACCGTGTAGACGTAGGCGCGGGTCATCGGGAACTCGATCGGCCCGAGGTTGTACATCGGGTGGCCGAACGCGTAGACCTTGTTGTCGTCGATGTGTGTCACCGTGCCGGTCGCGCCGAGCTCGAGGTCGCCGCTGACGAAGGTGACACCCACCGCGTCGCCTGGCTTCAGCGGTCCGTCGAACTCCGCCATGCCCGCACGTGCGGCCGCGGCCGCACCGACCGGCACGAACCCCGAGTTGCGGAAGGTCGGTGCGAGGACGTCCGCTGCGCGCGTGTCGAAGCCCGAAATCGACAGCGGCGTCGCAATCGGCCGCATCATCGTGCCGATCTCCGCGCCGAAGCCCGAGACGGACGAGACGCCCACGAGCTGGGCGTCGCCCGCGCGCTCGGTGAACGGGCGATTCAGGTTGAGTGCCTTGCGAAAGGAGGCAAGCAGCGACTCGGGCTCGAGCGGAAAGGTGACATCGACACGAGCGCCGCCGGGGCGCGTCGCCGCCAGTGCCGTCGCATCGGTCATCTCCGCGATAGGCGTGATGCCCGCAATCGGTTCCTTGGGGAAGCTGCCGAGGGAATACGAGACGGCGCCAATCAGCTTGCCGTCGACGTAGACCGGGCTGCCGCTCATGCCGGCGATGACGCCGGTGTCAGCCAGCGGGCCGCCTTCGAGCCTGGCGAGGATCAGGTTGCGCTGCGTGCCGATGACGTTCTCGATGACCCCGATGATGTGGGCCTTGAACTCCTCGACACGGGTGCCGTTGAACACGGTCCGTCCGACCCCGACCATGCCTGGTCGGATGTCGTCGACGCTCATCTGCGGCGTGGCCGCCCGAAGCGTCGAGAGGAGCAGGAGCGACAGGCTGAGCACGATCGCGACGCGTCGGATCTTCATGGGAAACCCATTTCGGTTAT
This sequence comes from Acidobacteriota bacterium, assembly GCA_018268955.1. Classification (GTDB taxonomy): domain Bacteria; phylum Acidobacteriota; class Vicinamibacteria; order Vicinamibacterales; family CAVVIG01; genus CAVVIG01. The sequence goes on from JAFDVO010000022.1 coordinate 140,617, forward strand.
AGGGGAGAAGTGCTTACTGGTCAAGGAGAAATGGCCTTTCTCGTTGACACGGTCGAGCGGCGTCTGTTATCGTCCAGACTTTCCGTGGCTGGTCACGCTCCTCTTCATTTCACCAACCGTGTCGACGTGCCGGGCGCGAGCCTGTCTGCGTGGTGGTATTGGTGCACATCGGAAGAGGCGTCCGCTCTGGCCTGAACTGCCACCGCGAATACGACATGGACTGCCTCTTCAGCCCCCGGTTGAAGAGGCTTTTTTTTTGACGTGCTGTGACCACGACACCCCGGCTCTGCGTAACCATCACCGCTCCCACCACGGCGGAACTCCGTCGGCAGCGGGACCTCGTCGCCGACGCGGACCTGATCGAACTGCGGCTCGACAGCGTCAGCGATCCGGACGTTGACGCCGTGCTCGAGGGTCGGACCCGTCCGGTCATCGTCACCTGCCGGGCCCGCTGGGAGGGCGGTGGGTTCAGTGGCTCCGAGGATGAGCGCCGGTCGATCCTGCGGCGGGCCCTGGAACGCGGGGCCGAGTTCGTGGATATCGAATGGCGCGCCGGCTTCGCGGATCTCCTCGCCGAGTTCGGTCCGCGCGTCGTTCTCTCGTCGCACGACTTCACGGGCGTTCCGGCGGACCTGCAGGCGCAGGCGGATGCCATGCGGGCGACCGGCGCCGGCGTCGTGAAGATCGCGGTGAAGGCCACACGGCTCCGCGACTGCCTGACGCTGCTCGACCTGTCCCGGCGTTTCGGACCTGCCGAACGAGCGGTGCTGATCGGCATGGGGGACGCCGGCATGGCGACCCGCGTGCTCGCGCAGCGATTCGGCGCGGCCTGGACGTACGCCGGGCTGGTGCGGGACGTCGGGCAGATCTCAGCCTCCCGGCTGCTCGAGCAGTTCCGCTTCCGTCAGATCACCGACGCGACGGCGGTCTACGGCCTCACCGGCTTCCCGCTCGGTCACTCCGTCTCGCCGGACATGCACAACGCCGCCTTCGCCGAGGCGGGGATCGATGCGGTCTACCTGCCACTGCCTGCGGCCGATGCCGACGATTTCGTGGCGTTCGCGCGGGCGTTCGGCGTCAAGGGCGCGAGCGTCACCATCCCACACAAGGTGTCGTTCCTCGATCGCGTGCAGGAACTCGACGACTTGTCACGGCGTGTCGGCGCGCTCAACACGCTTCGGATGGATGGCGACCGCTGGAGCGGCTGCAATACCGATGTCGCCGGGTTCCTCCAACCGTTGCGCGATCGCGGCGTGACACTGCGAGGGTGCCGTGCCTCGATCCTCGGCGCGGGCGGCTCCGCCCGAGCCGTCGCCGTGGCGCTTGCCTCGGAAGGCGCGCGGGTGACGGTGCATGCGCGCGACGCGCAGAAGGCCGCCATCGTTGCCAGTGCAGTTGGCGGTGACGCAGGGCCATTTCCGCCAGCGGTCGGATCGTGGGACCTGCTGGTGAACTGCACGCCGGTCGGCATGCAGCCACGCATCGACGTGAGCCCGATGCCTCCGGACGCCTACGACCGCGGGCTCGTCTACGACCTGATCTACAACCCGGCGGTCACCCGCCTGATGCGTGACGCGGCGACTGCCGGATGCGACACGATCGGTGGCCTCGACATGCTGGTGGGCCAGGCCGAGGCGCAGTTCCGCTGGTGGACCGGCGTCAGCGCGCCCACGGGAGTGATGCGGACAGCGGCCACGCGGCGGCTTGCGGAGTTCAACGCCAATGAAAATCACGTCGTTTGAAGAGTTCTCGGAGCTGGCCCGGCGCGGCACGTTCGTGCCGGTGTGCAAGGAGCTGGTCGCCGACCTGCTGACGCCGGTGTCGGCCTTCCTGAAGATCGCCGAGGACGCGGACTACGCCTTCCTGCTCGAGTCGGTCGAAGGCGGTGAGCACGTGGGCCGCTACTCGTTCCTCGGCAAGGATCCGTTCCTGATCCTGCGCGCCTCGAACGGACGCACGACGATCGAGCGTGGCGGTGAAGTGACCGCAAGCGACGCGCCGTTCCTCGAGACGCTCCGGAAACTGATGACCGATTATCGGTCGCCGTTCGTGCCGGACCTGCCACGTTTCACGGGCGGGGCCGTGGGCTACTTCGGCTACGGCGCGGCCTCCTGGTTCGAGCCGGTGCTCGGGGATCTGGGGTCGTCACCGGACGGCGCAGACGAGGCCGGGTTCATGCTCTTCGACACGGTGCTGGCGTTCGACCATGTCCAGCACCGGATCCTGATCATCGCCAACGCCCGCATCACGGCCGACGACGACCTCGAGTCGCTCTATCAGTTCGCGTGCGCGAAGATCGGCTTCCTCGAACGCGAACTCGAGCGCAACCTGTCCGTTGCGAAGAGGTCCTACGCCGACGACCTCGCGTTCACCTCCAACCTGACGCGCGATCGGTTCGAACAGCAGGTGCGGACGGCGAAGGAGCACATCGCGGCTGGCGACATCTACCAGGTCGTCCTCTCGCAGCGGTTCGAGGCGGAGGTGAAGGCCGACCCCTTCACGGTCTACCGCGCGCTTCGTCACGTGAATCCGTCGCCCTACATGTATTTCATCCGCATGGCCGGCGTGTCGGTGGTCGGCTCGTCACCGGAAATGCTGGTCCGCGTGGAGGGCTCGCGTGTGGAGACGCACCCCATCGCGGGCACGCGGCCCCGCGGCCGCAGCGAGGACGAAGACCTCCGCCTCGCCGACGAACTGAAGCGCAACGAGAAGGAGCGGGCCGAGCACGTGATGCTCGTGGACCTCGGTCGCAACGATGTCGGACGGGTCTGTGATTATGGGTCGGTGCGCGTGCCGCAGTTCATGGGCCTCGAGCGGTTCTCGCACGTGATGCACCTGACGTCCGTCGTCGAAGGGCGCCTGTCGAGCGAGTGCGATCGGCTCGACGCGCTTGCCTCGTGCTTCCCGGCGGGCACCGTGTCGGGCGCCCCCAAGGTGCGCGCGATGCAGATCATCCGCGAGCTCGAGCCGTCTGGACGGGGGCTCTATGCCGGCGCGGTCGGCTACCTGGATTTCGCTGGCAATCTCGACTTCTGCATCGCCATCCGCACGATCATCATGTCTGCGGGGAAGGCGTTCGTGCAGGCCGGCGCCGGCATCGTGATGGACTCGAACCCGACCGCGGAATACGACGAAACACGCGACAAGGCCCGCGCCGCGATGCGGGCGCTGCAACTCGCCGAGGCGGGGCTATGACGGGCCGGCGCTGGCGTGGCGCACTCAGCGTGGACACGGTCCAATCTGCCATCAGCAATCTGCCATCAGCAATTCTGGAATCCAGCGGGGCATATGGTGTTCGTCCTCGATAACTACGACTCGTTTACCTACAACCTGGTGCAGTACCTCGGCGAGCTTGGCGCCGACGTGGTGGTCAAGCGGAACGACGAAGTGACGGTCGACGAGATCCGCGCCATGCACCCGGACCGCATCGTGCTCTCTCCCGGGCCAGGCCGCCCTGAGGACGCCGGTGTGATGATGGATGTCATCCGCGAGCTCGGGCCGACCACGCCAATCCTCGGCGTGTGCCTCGGGCACCAGGGAATCGGTGCGGCGTTCGGCGGGAAAGTCGTGCGGGCGCCCGAGCCAATGCACGGCAAGACGTCCACCGTCGAGCACAACGCGCGCGGCGTGTTCAGCGGGCTGACCGCCCCGTTCGAGGCCTCGCGCTACCATTCACTCGTTGTCTCTCCAGAAGGGTTCCCCGCGGACCTCGAGGTCACCGCGCGCACCCAGGGGGACGGCGTCATCATGGGCCTGAGGCACAGGACCCTGCCGATTCAGGGCGTGCAGTTCCACCCGGAATCGATTCTCACCAGTGAAGGACGCCACATCCTGCGGAACTTCCTCGACGGACGGTTCGACTGATGTTCCAGGCACTCATCGAGAAGCTGATTCGGCGCGAAGACCTGACGACGGACGAAGCGGCCGCTGCCATGGCCGAGGTCATGGAGGGACGCGCCGCGGACCCGCAGATTGCGGGCTTCCTGATCGGCCTCGCCATGAAGGGCGAGCGCCCACAGGAGATCGTCGGCCTCGCGCGCACAATGCGGGCCCACAGTGTGAAGCTCTCACGCACCTTCGATGACGTGTTCGACACGTGTGGGACCGGCGGCGACCGGTCCGGCACCTTCAACATCTCCACAGGCGCAGCCATCGTGCTTGCGGCGGCCGGGGTGCGGGTGGCCAAGCACGGCAACCGCTCGGTCTCCAGCCTCTCGGGTAGCGCCGACGTGTTCGAGGTTCTCGGAGTGTCGGTCAGCGCGACGCCTGCGACGGTGGAGCGGTGCCTCGGCGAGGCCGGCATCGGCTTCTTCTTCGCCCCGACCTTTCATCCGTCGATGCGCCACGCCGGCGCGGCGCGGCGGGCGCTCGGGGTGCGAACCGCCTTCAACCTGCTGGGCCCGCTCACGAACCCGGCCGGGGCCACGCGGCAGATCGTCGGTGTGCCCCGTCCTGAGTTCACCGAGCTGATGGCACGAAGCCTCATGCTGCTCGGGTCCGAACGGGCGTGGGTGGTCCACGGGGCCGATGGCATCGATGAGATTTCGACCACGGGCTACACGAAGGTGTCCGAGTGCCGCAACGGTGCCGTGAAGACCTTCTACCTGCACCCGGCCGACTTCGGGCTGCACAAGGCATCCGCGGGCGCGCTCAAGGGCGGGTCCGCTGCGGACAATGCCGTCATCATCCGTGACGTGCTCGATGGTACGGCCGGACCGGCGAGGGACGTGGTCGTGCTGAACGCGGGCGCCGCGCTCTTCGTCGCTGGACGCGCCGAGTCCATCCGCGCGGGCATGCAGATGGCTGCGCAGGCGATTGACACGGGCGCTGCGCGCGCGACCCTCGCACGGTTGGTGACGCTCTCGCAGGCCGACGCAGCAGGGGTGACGCAATGAGCGTCGAACAGGCCACCACCGCCGACCTCCTCGGCACCATCATCGCTGCGACCAGGCGGATCACGGAGGTGCGCGCCGAGCGGGAGCCGCTGGCGGCGCTCGCGAAACGCGCGGAGCAACGGACCCCGAGGCCAGGCGTCTTCACCGAGGCGTTGTCGAGGACCGGCCGATGGAACGTGATCGCCGAGTGCAAGCGGCGTTCGCCCTCGAAAGGGGTGCTGCGGCACGAGTACGATCCAGTGACCATCGCTGCCTCCTACGCCGCCGCAGGCGCTGCAGCCATTTCCGTGCTGACGGAGCCGACCTTCTTCGATGGCGCCCCTGCGCACCTGGAAGCCGTGCGCGCCGCCGTCACGACGCCGCTGCTGCGGAAGGACTTCATCGTGTCGGAGTACCAGCTGCTCGAAGCGCGCGCGATGGGGGCAGATGCGGCACTGCTGATCGTTGCGGCGCTGACGCCCGCTGAACTCCGGCTGTTGTCGGATACGGCGGCGTCACTCGGCCTCGACACGCTCGTCGAGGTGCACAGTGCCGACGAACTCCGGATTGCGATCGACACCGGCGCAAAGGTCATCGGCGTGAACAACCGCAACCTGCGAACGCTCGCGGTCGACGTGCACGCCTCTGAGACGCTGGTCTCGATGATGCCCACGGGGGTGGTGGCCGTCAGCGAGAGCGGATTGCGGAGCTCCGCGGACCTCTCGCGGCTGTCGGCGCTTGGCTACCGGGCCTTCCTGATCGGCGAGCGGTTCATGACCGATCCGGATCCGGGCGCCGCGCTCGCGACGCTCTTGCGGGGCGCCTGATGTTCGTGAAAATCTGCGGCATTACTCGGGTGAGTGATGCGCAGGTCGCCGCCGCCTGCGGGGCATCGGCGATCGGGTTCATCTTCTGGCCGAAAGGGAAGCGGTGGGTGGAGCCGGACGTGGCCCGTGCCATCGCGAGGTCGCTGCCCCCGTTCGTCACCCCGGTTGGGGTGTTCGTGGACGAAACGGTCGAGCGCATGAACGAGATCGCGACGTTCGTCGGGCTTGGAGCCATTCAGCTCCACGGCGCTGAACAGCCGGACATCGTCGACCGCCTCGTACGTCCCGTCGTCAAGGCGGTGGGACGGATTGACGCGTCGCGGATTGGCGAGTGGCCGGCGCGTGTGACGATGCTGGTTGACGCGCCTGACCCGGTGAACCACGGGGGCACGGGGGCCCGGGCGGACTGGGCCGGGGCGGCGCGGCTGGCCGCCGTGCGCCGGACGATTCTTGCGGGCGGCATCCGGCCTGAGAATGTGGTCGAGGCCGTCACGACCGTCCGACCCTTCGGCATCGATGTCGCGTCCGGTGTGGAAGATGCGCCCGGTATCAAGAACCCGGACCGGATCCGGGACCTGTTCGACGCGCTTCGCGCCGTGCCGCGGAGCGACGATTCTCGAGAGGCGCGCGAACTCCGCGCGCGGTGATGACAATGCAGACGCCTGTGCGCCGCGATCCTGATGAGCGCGGCTACTTCGGACCCTTCGGCGGGAAATACGTGCCGGAAACGCTGGTCGAACCGATCGAGGAACTCCAGCGCGCGTACTACGCCATTCGCGACGATGTCACGTTCCAGAGCGAACTGGCGCGCCTGCTGAAGCACTACGTCGGTCGGCCGACGCCGCTCTACGAAGCGGGCCGGCTGTCGGCCGCGTCCGGCGGTGCCCGGATCTTCCTCAAGCGCGAGGACCTCACCCATACGGGTGCGCACAAGATCAACAACGCCCTGGGGCAGGCGCTGCTCGCGCGGCGCATGGGCAAGAAGCGGATCGTGGCCGAGACCGGCGCAGGCCAGCACGGGGTGGCGACGGCAACCGCGTGTGCGCTGCTCGGGCTCGAGTGCCACGTCTACATGGGCGTCGACGACATGGCGCGGCAGGCGCTGAACGTCGTGCGCATGCGCATGCTGGGGGCCGAGGTGATCGGCGTGGACGCCGGCAGCCGCACGCTGAAGGATGCAATCAACGAGGCGATGCGCGACTGGGTGACCAACGTCACCACGACGTATTACCTGCTTGGCTCTGCCCTTGGCCCGCATCCCTACCCGCTGATGGTCCGCGAGTTCCAGTCGGTCATCGGCCGCGAGGCCCGGGCGCAGATCATCGAGCAGGCGGGCCGGCTGCCGGAAGCGGTGGTGGCGTGCGTCGGCGGCGGCAGCAACGCGATCGGGATCTTCGATGCGTTCGTGAACGACACGGGCGTGCGGCTGATCGGCGTGGAAGCGGGCGGCGAGGAGATCATCAAGGGGCGCCATGCGGCCCGGTTCGCTGGCGGGAGCATGGGCGTGCTGCAGGGGACGCGCACATTCGTGCTGCAGGACGACAACGGCAACATCGAGCTGACGCACTCCGTCTCCGCGGGCCTCGACTACGCGGCCATCGGACCCGAGCACGCGTTTCTCCGTCACATCGGCCGCGCCGAGTACGCCTACGCGACCGACGCGGATGCGATTGCCGCCTTCAAGACGCTGGCGCGGCTCGAGGGCATTCTCCCGGCGCTCGAGTCGTCGCATGCCATCGCGCATGCGCAGCAACTTGGAAAGACGCTCGGGCCCGGCGCCGTGATCCTGGTGAACCTGTCGGGCCGCGGTGACAAGGACGTGCACACGATGGAGCAGTATGTCGAGACTCGCTGAGACGTTTGCGGCACTCCGCAAGGAGGGGCGCCCCGGCCTTGTCACGTACGTGACGGCAGGGGATCCGGACCTCACCAGGTCCGCCGAGATCGTGAAGGCGCTTGCGCGGGCCGGTGCCGACGTGCTCGAGGTCGGGGTGCCGTTCTCCGATCCGCTCGCGGATGGCCCGGTGATCCAGCGGGCGACCGAGCGGGCCCTGGCCGCAGGGGGCAGCTTGCGCGCGACGCTCGATCTCGTGCAGTCGGTCCGGCGCGAAATCGCGACCCCGATCGTCATCTTCACGTATGCCAACCCGATCGTCCGCATGGGGCTGGACGCTTTTGCGCGTCGCGCGGCCGAGGTCGGTGTCGACGGCGTCCTCGCACTGGACCTGCCGGTCGAAGAGGCGGACGACTTCCGGGATGCGATCACGCGCGCCGGCCTCGACACCATCTTTCTGCTGAGCCCGACGACCACGGATGCCCGGATCAGGAAGGCGGCCGAACTGGGTCGCGGCTTCCTGTACGGCATCTCGCGCCTCGGCGTGACCGGCGCACGCGACACCGTGGCCACCGGCGCGAAGGAGATGGTCGCCCGCATCCGCGCGATCACGGACATGCCGCTTGCGCTCGGGTTCGGCATCTCGCGCCCCGAGCACGTCGCGGAAGTGGGCACCTACGCGGACGCGGCAGTCGTCGGCAGCGCGCTCGTGGCGCTGATTGCAGAAGCGGGGCAGTCACCCGATCTGATCCGGCGCGTGGAGGACTACGTAGGCTCGCTCCGGGCGGCCTGCGTCCCGACAAAGGCCTGAGGCACATGGCGACGCTCGACGACCTCCGGAACGACATCGATCGCGTGGACGAAGTGCTGGTGCGGCTCCTGAACGAGCGTGCCCGATGTGTCTGCGAGATCGGACGATTGAAGAAGGACACCGGCATGGCGATCTACCAGCCGGACCGCGAGAAGCAGGTGCTCGCGCACGTGCGGGCGATTGCGTCCGAAGGGCCGCTCGGTCCCGACGCGATTGCGCGGCTGTTCGAACGGATCATCGACGAGGCGCGCCGCCTCGAGCGACGGGTCATTCACGGGGAGGCCGACGAACTGGGCCAGGACGTGACGACACCTGGAGCCGCGGCCGCCGCGCAGGAGTAGGAAAGCAGGGTCCTATGGTTGTGGTGATGCAGGAGGGCGCGTCCGAGGCCCAGATCGAAGGGGTGGTCAAGCGTCTCGTCGAGATGGGCATGGACGTGCACCGTTCGACCGGCGTCGAGCGCACCGTGCTCGGTGCCGTCGGACAGGGCCGACCTGACGCAACACTCATCGAGATGATGGACGGCGTCGACGAGGTCGTGCGGATCTCGTCCCCCTACAAGCTGGCGAGCCGCACCTTCAAGGCGGAGCCGACCGTTGTCACCGTCGGGGACATCCGGATTGGCGGCGACGAAGTGATCGTGATGGCGGGCCCCTGCTCGGCCGAGAACGAGCAGCAGGTCAGGTCCACCGCCGCGGCTGTCCGTCGAGCCGGCGCGAAGATCCTGAGGGGCGGCGCGTTCAAGCCACGGTCCTCCCCGTATGCGTTCCAGGGGCTCGGCGAAGAAGGTTTGCGCCTGCTGCGCGACGCGGCGAACGCCGAGAACCTTGCGCTGGTGTCCGAGGTGATGGACATCAGCCAGATCGACCTGATCGAGCGCTACTGCGACATCTTCCAGGTCGGCGCCCGGAACATGCAGAACTTCACGCTGCTCCGGGAACTCGGCCATCGTCGCAAGCCGGTCCTGCTGAAGCGCGGTATCTCGGCCACCATCGAAGAGTGGCTGCTGTCCTCCGAGTACATCCTGAGCGGCGGCAACACGGACGTCATCCTGTGCGAACGCGGCATCCGGACGTTCGAGACGGCGACCCGCAACACGTTCGACGTGTCGGCGATTGCCATGGTCAAGAAGCTGAGCCACCTGCCGGTCGTCGCGGATCCGAGCCACGGCGCGGGTCGTCGTGACATGGTCGCGCCGCTCGCGCGAGCGGCAGTCGCTGCCGGTGCCGACGGCCTGATCGTCGAGGTCCACTGCGACCCCGACCACGCGCTTAGCGACGGCGCGCAGTCCATGTTCCCTGCGCAGTTCGATCGGCTGATGGCCGAACTCCGCATCATCGCGCCGGCGATCGGCCGGTCGATCTGCCTCGAGAGCGCACCGCGCCGAGGCTGGGGGAAGTAGGGGAACGCAGAAATGCAGGAATGCAGGAATGCATGTGCCTCGCGCGACGGCGGTTCTGAAGATCACGAGTCACTCACACACGTGCAATGCTGAATGCTGAAGGGCCGGCGGCGGCTCCGTTTGCGTCGATCGGAATCGTCGGTCTGGGCCTCATCGGTGGGTCGATCGCGCTCGCCGTGCGTGAGGTGTGGCCCGCTGTGCGGGTCGTCGGTGTCGACCGCGCGGAGGTTGTCGCATTTGCGGAGGACGCACAGGCGATCGACGCCGGCGGTGACCAGCTGGGACTCCTCGGGGACGTGGACCTCATCGTCCTGGCTGCTCCTGTTCGCCAGAACCTCAAGCTCCTGCCGGAGCTGCCGCGTATCGTGAGGCCGGACGCCGTCATCACGGACGTCGGCAGCACGAAGCGCGACATCGTCCAGGCCGCTGCCGCGCTACCGCCTGGCACGCGGTTCGTGGCGGGGCATCCAATCGCCGGTGCGGCGGTGGGCGGCTTCCAGAACGCACGCGCCGATCTGTTTCGGCAGCGCCCGTGGCTGTTCACGCCGACCCCGTCGACCGATCGTGAGGTGGTGCTCTCGCTCGAGCGCTTTGCCGCGGCGCTCGGTTCCACACCAGGCGTCATGACGCTCGACCAGCACGACCGCGTCTTTGCGTTCGTGAGTCACCTGCCGCAGCTGGCCGTGAGCGCACTGATGGCTGTGGCCGGCAGCGCCGTCGGCGCCGATGGGCTTGCCCTCTCGGGCCGCGGCCTGCTCGACTCGACGCGGCTCGCTTCGAGCCCTGCGGATATCTGGCGTGACGTCGCCGCGGTGAACGCGGACCAGATCGGGCCAGCGCTGGATGCGCTCATCGCCGTGCTCCAGGACCTCCGCACCGACCTGACCCAGGGAACGCGCCTGACGGAGGTCTTCGAGCAGGCGGCCCGATGGCGGGACGAACTCGTCCGGCGCACGCAGCTATAATCCCCGCATGAACAAGGTGCTCGCGAGCGCCGACGCAGCCGTGGCCCTCGTGCCGAATGGCTCATCGATCCTGATGGGCGGCTTCGGTCTCTGCGGCATCCCCGAGAACCTCATCAAGGCCCTGCACGCGAAGGGGACACGTGACCTGACGGTCATCAGCAACAACGCCGGTGTGGACGACTACGGCATCGGCATCCTGCTGCGTGCCCGCCAGGTCCGGAAGATGGTCTCGACCTACGTCGGCGAGAACAAGGAATTCGAACGGCAGTTCCTGAGCGGCGAACTGACGGTCGACCTGGTGCCGCAGGGCACGTTCGCCGAGCGGATCCGCGCCGGCGGTGCCGGCATCGCCGGCTTCTTCACCCCGACCGGCTACGGCACGCTCGCGGCGGAAGGCAAGGAGACGCGGCTCATTGGTGACCGGCACTACGTGCTGGAGTCGCCCCTCACCGCCGACTTCGCGTTCGTGAAGGCGTGGAAGGGCGACCGGCTCGGCAACCTCGTCTACCGACGCACGGCCCGCAACTTCAACCCGGTCATGGCCACGGCTGGACGGGTCACCATCGCGGAGGTCGAGCATCTGGTCGAACCGGGCGAACTCGATCCCGACCACATCGTGACCCCGGGCATCTTCGTCAAGCACGTCGTCGTGGGGACGACGTATGAGAAGCGCATCGAGAAGCGCACGGTGCGACAGTCATGAGTGGAGCTTCCGACGTCCGCACGCGCGTCGTCCGGCGCATTGCCCGTGAGTTGAAGGACGGTGACTACGTCAACCTCGGGATCGGCATGCCGACGCTCGTGGCCAACTTCGTCCCGCCGGGCATCGACATCACGCTGCACTCCGAGAACGGCATGCTCGGTGTGGGACCGTATCCCACCGAGGGCGAGGTCGATCCCGATCTGATCAATGCCGGCAAGGAGACCGTCTCCGAACTGGCGGGCTGCTGCTACTTCAGCAGCGCCGATTCGTTTGCGATGGTGCGTGGCGGGCACATCGATGTAACCGTGCTCGGCGCGCTGCAGGTCGATCGGGAGGGGAACCTCGCGAACTGGATGATTCCCGGCAAGATGGTGAAGGGCATGGGCGGCGCCATGGATCTGGTCGCCGGTGCGAAGCGCGTGATCATTGCGATGGAGCACACGACGAAGGACGGCGGCCACAAGATCCTCGAGCGCTGCACGCTGCCGCTCACGGGCGTGAAGGTCGTGAACACCATCGTCACCGAGTTGGCGGTGATCGACGTGACGCCCGAGGGGCTGGTACTCAAGGAGCTGGCAGCGGACACCACGCTGGAGAAGGTCCGGGCGGCGACCGGAGCATCGCTGATGGTTCCGGAGAAGGTGGGCACCTTTGAATAAGGACTTCGAGGTCGTCATTCTCGGTGCGTGTCGCACCGCAATCGGGTCGTTTGGCGGCGCGCTGAAGGACTTTACCGCGCCTGATCTGGGCGCCATCGTGGTGCGCGAGGCGATTAGGCGAGCCGGTGTCGACAAGGCGGATGTCGGCGACGTCATCCTCGGCTGCGTGCTGCAGGCCGGTGCCGGCATGAACGTCGCCCGGCAGGCGGCCCTGAAGGCCGGGTTGCCGAACGAAATCCCGGGCGAGGTGGTCAACCGCGTCTGCGGGTCTGGCCTGCAGTCGGTCGTGCACGCCATCGAGGCCATTCGGGTGGGATACGTCGACACGATGCTGGCCGGCGGCACCGAGTCGATGTCGAATGCGCCCTATCTCCTGAAGCAGGCGCGCTGGGGCTACCGCATGGGCAACGCCGAGGCGGTGGACTCGATGATCAGCGACGGGCTGACCTGTGCCGTCTGCGACATCCATATGGGACTCACGGCCGAGGAGGTCGCGAACCGTTTCGCTGTTTCACGCGCCGATCAGGATGCGTTCGCGGCGGAGAGCCAGCGTCGCGCGGCGGCCGCCATTGCGGCGGGAGCGTTCGCGGACGAAATCGTCCCGGTCGACATCCCGCAGCGGAAGGGCGATCCGATCCGCTTCGCGGTGGACGAGTACCCGCGCGCCGGGACGACCGTGGAGAAACTGGCCGCACTGAAGCCGGCGTTCCGCAAGGACGGTACGGTGACGGCTGGCAACGCCTCTGGCATCAACGATGGCGCCGCGGCATTGGTGATCACGAGCGGGGAGAAGGCGAGGACGGTCGGCACGCGTCCGCTCGCGCGCATCCTGTCGTACGTGTCCACCGGGGTCGACCCGAAGATCATGGGCATCGGCCCCGTGCCCGCCGTGCGCAAGGTGCTCGATCGGGCCGGGCTGTCCATTGCCGACATCGACCTCTTCGAGCTCAACGAGGCATTCGCCGCCCAGTCGCTTGCGGTTGTACGTGAGCTGCAACTGGATCCAGCGAAGGTGAACGTCAACGGCGGTGCGATTGCGCTGGGCCATCCGATTGGCGCGAGCGGCGCGCGCGTGCTCACCACGCTGGTGTACGCCCTGCGTGCACGTCAGCTGCGCTACGGTGTCGCGTCCCTCTGCATCGGCGGCGGCATGGGCATCGCGATGGCCGTCGAAGCGTTGTGATCCTCATCGCCCGGCCGGTCCTCGACGACATACGGGCGCACGCGCAGCAGGAGCAACCGCGGGAGTGCTGCGGCATGCTCATCGGTTCCGAGGGACGGATCGTGTCGCATGCCCGCGCACGAAACCTCGCGGACGGCACGACGCGCTTCCTCATCGATCCGGTCGACCACATCCGCGCGATGCGCGACTCGCGGCATCAGGGGCTCGATGTGGTCGGCTTCTATCACTCCCACCCGAACTCACCCGCGTATCCGTCAGCGACCGACATCGAGGAGTGCGGCTACTTCGGCGTGCTGCACCTGATCGCGGGCATCGAGGCCGCGCAGCCGCAACTGCGGCTCTTCAGGCTCGACGAGACCTGCGTGACCGAGCTCACATATCGGGTCGTCGAGCGCCAGGGGTTTCCACTTCTGACTTCTAACTTCTAACTTCTGACTTCTGACTTCTGAGTTTTGAGTTCCAGCCTCTGACGTCTGAACGCTAGAAGGGTCCGTTCTGCAGGCCGGGCTGCACCTGGACGGTGGTGGACGCCGAGGCCAGCACGCGTTCCTTGTTCTTCAGGTGGAAGGAGAGCTTGAAGTTCCCTGGCCGTCGGAACTGGTGCTGGGTGGTGTACCGCCGCTTGATCTGGCTCTTTCCCGCCTCGTATGGCTCGCAGTCGGTGGTCGACTCCGAACTCGTGTCGTCACCCCACTCCCAGACGACCGTGGGGCAGTAGTACTCCTCGAAGTCGTCCGCGCCGCCGCTGAGTTCAACCGAGATCGTGACCCGTGCCGGGGCGATGACCACCTGAGGGTTGGCGCGCATGCTGATCTTCGGCCGCTTGGCCTCCTGTTCTTTGGAGGACTCCTTCGAAGGCTTATCGCCCCTCTGTGCCGCGATGACCACGCCCGCCGCGAGCGTCGTGCAGATCATGGTGCCGAGAAGGATGCGCCGGAGACCAGCCATAGGAGTCCTCACCATCGTGTGCATGCTCGCCTTCAGCATTGTACCGCCCGCTTTGTGGGCGGCAATGGCGTTCAGGGATAATAGGCCCGATGTCGACCACATCCTCGTCCGCTCCGATTGCCTGCCGTTTTGGCGAGCTTCCCGCCGCGACGGTCGAACTGCTCGTGCTGCCGTGGTTCGAGGGCGAAACGCCCGCGGCGTTCGCGTCGCTCGACGAGGCGACCGGGCGTGAGCTCTCACGCGCGCTGGGAAGCGGCGAGTTCGCGGCACGACCGTTCGAGACGTTCGTCACGCCGCTGCGTGGCGAGGGGTGGTCGGCCCAGCGCGTGATGCTGATCGGCGCCGGACGGGAAGCCGCGTTCACCGTTGGACTCGCACGTCGGCTGGCGACCGCCGCCGCGTTGGTCGCCCGCAACCGCCGCGTTCGCGGACTTGGGTTCGCGCTTCGTCCCGGGCAGGCGGCGCCGTCAGGCGACGTGGATGTTGCCGGGTTGGCCCAGGCGATTGCGGAAGGGCTCACGCTCGCGGAGTTCTCCTCCTCTGCATATCAGACGAGCGCACCGGGAACAGGCGACCTCCCGCAGCTCACGATCGTGATCCCTGACCTGCGTGACAGCTCGCCCGAGAGCCCGGCGCGTGTGGAGGGGGCGGTCCAGCGCGGCCGCGTGCTCGGCGAGTCGACGAACCTGGCCCGTGGGCTCGCGAACGAGCCGGGCAACACGCTTACGCCACGGGAGTTCGCCGCCCGTGCCTCGTCCATCGCCAGCCAGGGGGACGTCTCCACCGAGATCCTGGACGAGACGCAGATGGCCGCGCTCAACATGGGCATGCTGCTTGGCGTCGCGCGCGGCAGCAGCGAGCCGCCGCGCCTCATGGTCTTCCGGTACGCACCGGCGGACCTCAAGACCGGACCGGTGCTTGCGCTCGTCGGCAAGGGGATCACGTTCGACTCGGGCGGCATCTCGATCAAGCCTGCCGAGGGCATGGACAAGATGAAGGACGACATGTCCGGCGGTGCGGCCGTCGCCTGCGCGATGCGCGCCATTGGCATCCTGCGTCCGCGTGTGCGAGTGATTGGCGTCGTCCCGGCCACGGAGAACATGCCGGGCGGACGGGCACTGAAGCCAGGGGACGTCCTCACGAGCGCGGAAGGGAAGACCGTCGAGGTGACGAACACGGACGCCGAGGGGCGTCTCGTGCTTGGCGACGCGCTCTGGTACGCGCGGCAGCTTGGCGCCACACACCTCGTCGACGTGGCCACGCTGACCGGCGGCATCACCGTGGCGCTCGGCCGGACGACGAGCGGCATCTTCGGCACGCCGGACTGGTGGGTCGATCACGTCCGCCGCGTCGGTGATCGGGCCGGCGACCGCATGTGGCCGATGCCGGTGTTCGACGATTACCGCGATCAGCTGAAGAGCGAGATCGCGGACATGATCAACTCTGCCGGGCGACCGGCAAGCTCGATCACGGCCGCCATGTTCCTGAAGGAGTTCACCGGCTCGCTGCCCTGGGCGCACATCGACATCGCGGGCACTGCCTGGGCGGATGAGGCCAGGCCGTTCATGCCAAAGGGCGCGACCGGCGTCGCAGTCCGGACACTCGCCGAACTGCCGTTCACCACGGATGCGTGGAAGTGATGATCTTCGCCCTGCAGCAGACGCCGCCACCCGACGGGTTCGTCGTCAAGATCATCCAGCCGCCAAGTGACGTCGAAGGGCTTGCCGACGTCCTGCTGGGTTCGCTCGGACTGGTCGGTGTGTTGGTGCTCAGCGCAGTCGTCCTGGCGCTGGTCTTCGCGGGCGGGTTGTACCTGTATCGCCTGTGGTTCGCAGACCCGTTCCCGTCAGCCTCCGAACAGCGGCCGGGCGACGGCGGCTCAGCCGGTCACATCACGCGCTGATTCAGTTCTGCTGCGCGGCGACCGCGGACACGTTCTTCAGCGAGGCCTGGTACTTCTTCACGCCTGCGAGCAGCGCTTCTGCAATCTTCTGCCGGTAGGTCGTGCTCTTGAGGAGCTTCGCTTCCTGGGGGTTCGTCACGAACGAGATCTCCGCGAGGATGCTCGGCATCGACGCGCCGATGAGGACGACGAATGGCGCCTGCTTCACGCCAAGGTCCTTGAGGGCGCCGTTCGCGCTCTTGAGCGACGCGAGCATCTCGCGCTGCACGTACGTGGCGAAGTCGCGCGACTCGTCCACCTTTGTGTTCAAGGCGATCGCCTTGATTACATCCTGTAACGACCCCATGGTCTGGTCGGACGTCGCGTTCTCGCGCGCGGCAACCGCGGCCGCGCTCTGGTTCGAGGCGAAGTTCAGGAAGTAGGTCTCGATTCCGCGCGCAGCCGGGACGCTGCTGGCGTTCGCGTGGATCGACAGGAAGAGGTCCGCCCCCTCACGGTTCGCGATCGCCGTGCGTTCCTGCAGCGGGATGAACGTGTTGTCCCGGCGCGTGAGGACGACCTCGACACCCGGCATCTTCGCAAGCAGCTTCTCGAGCCGGAGCGCGACGTCGAGGACGAGATCGGCTTCCGTGACGCCCGGCCCCTTTGCGCCCGGGTCGTGCCCGCCGTGGCCGGGATCGATCACGATGCGCGAGACGCCGAGTCCGAGCTGGCGCGCAATCGACAGGCCGCCGGTCATGTTCTTCGCAGGTGGGGCGGCTGGCAACGCGGGCGCGGCCGCCGCCTTCGTCGCAGGCTCCGCCACGATTGCCGAGGCAGCCGTGGTGGGCATGGCAGCCGCGAGGTCGGCTGCCGAGAGCATGAGCGGCTCTGGCTTGCTTGGGAGAGGCGCGACCCAGGGCACCGGCTTCGCCGGGATTGCAGGCGGCGCCTTCTTCAGCGTCGTGGCCCACGCAGGTCGCGCGTCAGAGTCCGCCGCGGCGGCCGTCGGTGGCTTAGACGCTGATGTGGGCAGCACACCGGTGGTGAGTGACGGCGCATGGTCGGCTCGTGACGTCGCCGCCGACGCGCTCGTGCTGGCGCCACTCTGGCCTGGCGTCGTGTCCGACGGAGATCCGGAGGCTGACGCAGCCAGAGGCGCGGCCCTCAGGCAGTCGATGACCAGGCGGAAGGGGCTGTACAGCGGGTAGATGCTGTAGCTCGAGACTCCCGAGGCCTCGAGGACGATCCGAGTGACGGCATTGGCGTGGCGGCCGACGCGTACCTGACGGACGATGTCCGTATCCGCATCGAAGCGGAGCGTGCGGTCGATCAGCGCAGGGTTCGCGCGAGTGGACTCGAGATCCACGAACACGCGCGGCGGCCCATCGATGCGCTCGTCATGAAACGCCACCTCATCGTCCAGCTCGATGACGACGCGCACGAGGTCCTTCATCACGGCGCGTCGGATGGCTTTGACGCCGACGAGTTTCGCGGACGACGTGGGCGCAGGCGGAAGCGTGGGAGCCTTGAGGTCCGTGTCCGAGGCTGCGCGCGCCAACGTCCCTGTCGGCGGTCGAGCCGGGGTAGCGGGCGTCGACCGTGCCACATCCGTGGGTCGCGGTACGCCGGCCGACGGCGTGCGCGGCGGCGGGAGGGACGTCGGCACCGTGGTGATGGTCGTGGCTGGATGCGCCTCGAACCAGGCCAGCTGCTCCGGGGCTGCCTTGGCAAGTCGGCTCGTTGGGTACTGCGAGGCGAGCAGCTTCAGCAGACGCAGCCCGGTCGTCCGTTCACGGGACTCCCCGAACTCCTCGAACGCATCGCGCGCCAGCTTCGCCGCCCTCCACAGCGCATCGTCGCAGTACCCGCTGGTTGGGTAGCGCCGGACGACGTTCTCGTAGTCGCCGACCACCGTGCGGACGGCGCGGAGGAGTGTTGGGGAGGGGGACTCCTCCGCGAGCGCCTTCCGGACGGCGACCTCCTTGGCACTCGCGTCAGCGAACAGCGCGTCGGCCGACGGCTGGGCCGGCGCGACCTGCGCGGCTGGGGCCTGGACCGCCTGTGCCTGCGCCTGCGCGCACACGGCCGATCCGCTGGCTCCGAGGAGGCCAAGCAGCCATGTCGCAGTCGTGCTGACGCGGACCAGAGCCTTCATCGCAACTGCGCGTCGACCTCGTCGAAGTACGCCTTGTCGACCAGCACCTCGCGTGGCTTGCCGCCTGCCGACGGGGAGACGAGCCCTTCCATCTCCATCATGTCCACGAGCCTGGCCGCACGGGAGAAGCCGATGCGGAGACGACGCTGCAGGTAGGAGATCGATGCCTGGCCGCTCTGGACGACGATGCGGGCGGCCTCGTCGTAGAGGTCGTCCTTCTCCATGTCGATCGCATCGGCGCCGGTCGGCTTCTCCTCGGCGGTGATCGTCTCGTCGTAGGTCGGCTTGCCCTGCTTGCGCAGGAAGCTGGCGAGCCGCGCGCTTTCCTGTTCCGAGATGTAGGGGCCGTGAAGTCGGATGGCCCGGGAGGACGCTGGCGGCAGGAACAGCATGTCGCCCCGGCCCAGCAACTGCTCGGCGCCGTTGCTGTCCAGGATCGTGCGTGAATCGATCTTGGACGCGACGCGGAACGAAATGCGCGACGGCATGTTGGCCTTGATCAGGCCGGTGATGACGTCCACCGACGGGCGCTGCGTCGCGAGAATCAGGTGGATCCCGACGGCGCGCGCCATCTGCGCGAGGCGGCAGATCGACTGCTCGACCTCGTTGCCGGCGACCATCATCAGGTCGGCCAACTCGTCGATGAGGACGATGATCATCGGGAGTGGCTTCGGATACTCGCCGTCTTTCGGCGTGCGCTTCTCCGCGATCATCTGACGGACGTTCCGGTTGTACTGCTCGAGGTTCCGCACCCCTTCAGCGGCGAGCGTCTTGTAGCGCTCTTCCATCTCGCGCACCGCCCAGCGGAGCGCGTTGGCCGCCTGCTTGGGGTCGACGACCACTGGGGTGAGGAGGTGCGGAATGTCCTCGTACATCCCGAGCTCGAGACGCTTCGGGTCCACCATGATCAGCCGCACATCGTCCGGCGTGGCGCGGTAGAGGATGCTCGTGAGCATCGAGTTGATGCCGACCGACTTGCCGGTGCCGGTCGAGCCGGCGATGAGGAGGTGGGGCATTCCCGCAAGGTCGGTGACGTACGGGTCGCCGTGAATGGTCTTGCCGAGGGCGATGGGCAGCTTGGCCGTGCTGCTCTCGTAGGCCTCGGACTCAAGCAGCTCACGGAGCGAGATCTGCGCGCGCTGGCTGTTCGGGATCTGGATGCCGACCGTGCTCTTGCCGGGGATGCGATCGATCAGGACCGACTCGGCCTGCATGGCGAGGCAGAGGTCGTCGGCCAGCCCGGTGATCTTCGAGTACTTGACCCCTGCCTCCGGCTTGAACTCGTAGGTGGTGACGACCGGCCCCGGATGGATCTGCGTGACCGTGCCTTCGACCGAGAACTCGCGGCACTTCTCCTCGAGCAGCCGCGCGCTCGCCATGAGCTCGCGCTCGTCGATCTTGCGCTCCGCCTTCGGCGCATCGAGCAGCGCGAGCGGCGGCAGCGTGTAGTCGCCGACGCGCCGTTCGGCCGGTGCCTTGGTCGAACCCTCGCTGGGCACGAGCGGCAGCGGGGTCGGGTTGGACACCTTCGGCCTCGGCGGCGGGACGATCGCCTTCGGAGCCGGAGGCACCGGCGCCGACGCGGGACCTTTCGCCGCCGCCTGTTCGCCCGCGTCCTGCGGCGTGCGCTTCCGCGTCTGTGCGCGGGAGGCGGCCTGCTCGACGGCCGACACCGCGGCTGGGTCGTCTCCCGCCTGCTTCGTGTGCTTCGCGATCACCTCACGTCGCTGACGCTCGCGCTCGCGGTTCTCCCGCCATTCTCGGAAGGACGTCGTGGCCTTGAGCGCGCTGTCGCGCGACGACTCGAACATGGTCGAGAACGCGCGCCCGAACGAGAACTGCGTGGAGATGATGACGGCGATGAACAGCAGCGCCATCAGGATGATGAGCGAACCGGTCCGCCCGAAGTAGGAGACCATCTCGAGCGACAGCCACTTGCCGAGATAGCCGCCCCCCGTATTCGACGTCATGCCCGGGACGCCGTCACGCGCGAACGCCATGCTGAGGAACGTGCTGACGCATCCGAAGAGGAGCGCTGCGCCGACCGCCTTCGTGCCCGGAGCATCGACGGGACGGCACCAGAAGTAGTTCCATCCAAGCACAATCAGCCCGGCGGGGATGGCGAACGCCGCGTAGCCCACCAGCTGGAACGTCAGCTCGGACAGGAAGGCGCCGACCTGTCCGGCGAAGTTGGCCGTGGCGCCGACCTGGCCGACCTTGAAGAACCACGCCGGGTCCCTGGGTTCGTAGCTGGCAAGCGAGACAATCCAGAAGAGGGCCGCTGCGAACAGCGCCACTCCCGTGAACTCGCTCATCCGGCGTGAGAGCGTCGAATCCTTCACGTGCGTCAGATCTCCATGATCACCGGCAGCACGAAGGGCCGCCGGCCAGATCGCCTGCGGAAGAAGCGGCGCAGCTCGACCCGCAGCTTCTCCTTGATGATGCCCTGGTCGGTCCGTTCCTCCAGGCTGGCCTGCTCGAACACCTCGGCGAGCACGCGCGCACCATCGGCCAGGAGTTCCTGGCTGTTCTCCATGACGAAGCCGCGCGTGATGATGTCCGGCACGCCTTCGAGGGTTCCGTGCTGCTTGTTGATCGCGACGACCGGCACGACCAGCCCGTCCTCTGCCAGATGGCGACGGTCGCGCAGCACCTCGTCCCCGATCTCGCCCGTACGCGTCCCGTCGATCAGCACACGGCCGACCGGAGCCTTCCCCGTGACGCGCCCCCCTTCGTCGTCGAAGGTGACGATGTCGCCGTTCTCGATCAGCAGGACGTCAGGCCGCGGATCCCGGCCGGCGAACACCCGCTTGGCCACGCCCGCGTGGTGCGACAACTGGCGGAACTCGCCGTGGACCGGGATGAAGTAGCGCGGCTTGACGAGCGAGAGCACGAGCTTCAGCTCTTCCTCGCTGCCGTGGCCCGAGACGTGGACGTGCTTCATCCCCTCATGGATGATCGACGTGCCGCGGCGCGCCAGGTGGTTCATCACGCGGCCGATTGCCTTTTCGTTCCCGGGAATCGACCGCGCAGAAATCACCACCGTGTCGTCATCCGCCAGCTTCACTGACCGATGGTCGTCGACAGCAATCCGGGAGAGCGCGGACATCGGCTCACCCTGCGACCCGGTCGTGAGGCACAGGACGTCCTGCGCCGGATAGCTCATGACGTCGGTGTCCCGGATCTGCAGTCCCGCCGGGACCCGCAGATACCCGAGCCGCTGCGCGATCGCGGAGTTCTCGATCATGCCGCGCCCGACGAACGCCACTTTCCGGTCGAACTGCGCCGCGAGGTCCACCACAATCTGCATGCGGTAGATGCTCGAGGAGAACGCCGAGACGATCAGCTTGCCTTGCGCACTGGTGAAGATCTCCTCGAACGCGTCGACGACCTCGGTTTCGGATCCGGTGAAGCCACGGCGATCGACATTCGTGCTGTCGGCGAGGAGCGCCAGCACCCCTTCGGCCCCGAGTTCGGCGAAGCGGTGCAGGTCGAAGTGCTCCCCGTCCAGGGGCGTCTGGTCGATCTTGAAATCGCCGGTGTGGACGATGGTGCCGAGCGGCGTCCTGATCGCCAGCGCGACGCAGTCGGGCATGCTGTGCGTGACCCGGATGAACTCGATCTCGAACGGGCCGACCGTCGTGCGCTGGCGCGGACGGACCGACTGCAGTTCGCGGTCCTCGAGTCCGTGCTCCTTGAGCTTCGGCTCGACGAGGGCCAGCGTGAAGGGCGTACCGATGATCGGGCCACGCACGTGAGCGAGCACGTGCGGCACGCCGCCAATGTGGTCCTCGTGCCCGTGCGTGAGCACGAGCGCCGCGGCGCCGCCTTTCTGTTGCAGGTAGGTCAGGTCGGGGATGATCCGGTCGACCCCGAGCAACTCGGGATCCGGGAACATCACGCCGGCATCGATCACGATGGTGGTCTCACCATAGGTGAGCGCCAGCATGTTCATGCCGAACTCGCCGAGCCCGCCAAGCGGAACGATTTCGAGCATCAGGTCTTGTTACGCACACCACAGCCAGCTGCGCCCCGGGCGGGACGTCGGCGGACGATGGGAGCCGCCTGTCTGGCGGCTCGGTCAGGCGCCTGGGCGCACCTGAAATCCGGGAGGCGGGTTTGCCGACAACACTCGTCGGTAGAACAAGATAGCTCGAAAACTATAGCACAGGCCCGAGCGGCGGATGCGGGTGAATCTCGTGCCGCCGCCCTTCAGGACCTCCGGTTCAGGCCCGTACGGCGAGGACGGCATCCGCGAGCGTTGCGAACTCCGCGATCGTCAGCGTCTCGGGCCGTCGAACAGGGTCGATGCGCGCGAGCGTCAGCGCTGCCGCCGCCGTCGCCGGAGTGACCCCGCCGAACGCCAGCAGCGCGTTCCCCAGCGTCTTCCGCCGGCGTGAGAAGACCGCGGTGGTGAGTGCCTCGAGCGTCGACTCGTCAGTCACGGGCGGCTCGGGGCCGTGAAAGCGGAGGCGGATGAGGCTCGAGTGCACCTTCGGCGCGGGCCGAAAGGCGCCAGGTGGCAGGTTGAGCAGCCGCTCGACAGCCGCGCGATGTCGTATGAGGACGGTGAGGACGCCGTAGTCGCGTGAACCGGGCTCCGCGAGAAGGCGGTCGGCGACTTCGCGCTGGAGCATGAGCGTCGCGTCGGCGATCGGCAGGCCGCGTCGGTGCAGGTCGACCAGCCGGAACATGATGGGAGACGCGACGTTGTAGGGCAGGTTGCCCGCCACGCGAATCCGGGCCGCGTCCGGCGTCGTTGCCTGAAGTTCCCGCGACAGGACCTCCGCCGGCATCTTCAGGAAGTCACCCTCCAGCACGCGGAGCCCTGGCATCTGGCGCGCGCGCAAGGATGCCGCGAGGTCGCGGTCGATTTCGCACGCGAGCAACCCGCGGCAGCCGCCGGCCAGCAGGGTCGTGATGGCCCCGGGCCCTGGCCCGATCTCCAGGAAGACCTCGTCGGCGCCGGGCCTGATGGCCGTCACCACCTTGCGGGCCCAGGCGGGCTCGAGGAAGTTCTGGCCGAATCGCTTGCGGGCGCGCGGCTTCGGTTCGGTGCGATCAGTCGTCGCGGCCATGGCGGTGCCAGTACTCGTCTTCGATGTGCTCGATCTCCTCTTCGCTCAACCCGAAGTAGTGGCCGATCTCGTGAATCAGCGTCTCGCCGATTGAGATGAGCAGGTCGTCCTCATCAGCCGCCTCGCGCTCGTGCGGCCCCTGGAAGAGGAGGACGCGATCGGGCAGCGCATTGCCGTGCGCCCATTCCCGCTCGGTCAGCGGCACTCCGGTATACAGCCCGAACAGCTCATCGTCGTCCTCGAGCCCCATCTCCTCGAGCACGAGGGGATCGGGTTCGTCCTCGACGACAATGGCCAGATTGTTCATGGCGTCCCGGAACCGGGTCGGGATCATCGTCAGCGCCGTCGCGACGGCGGTCTCGAACTCGGCGCGTGTCATTTGCCCTGCTTCCGTGGCTTCACCAGGGTTGGACGCGCAGCCGCCGTTCGCGTGGCGCGAGCGGTGGTCTTACGCTGAGCGCTCGCGGCAGTGCCGCGCGTGCGCGCGCTCGCCTGTGTGCGCTTGCGTGGGTCGGTCGTCTCGCCGGTGCGGTAGTCGTCGCAGTGGTCCCGCACAAGGCACTGCTCGCAGAGCGGCTTGGGCTTGCAGACGCGGCGGCCGTGGAGAATGAGGCAGTCGGACGCGCGGGTCCACCGCTCCGTCGGCACCACCGCACACAGCTGGGCCTCCACCTTCTCCGCATCGTCCCCCTCGGCGAGGCCGATGCGGTTCGAGACGCGAAGGACGTGGCGGTCCACCGGGAGCCCGGGGATCCCGAGTGCGTGGCCAAGGACGACGTTGGCGGTCTTGCGGCCGACTCCGGGCAAGGCGGTGAGCGCATCCATGTCCGGCGGCACCTCGCCGCCGTGCTTGTCGATGAGGGCGGTCGCCATGCCAATGAGCGCGCGGGACTTGGCCCGGAAGAACCCGGTGGAGTGGATCTGCGGCTCGAGTTCCTCAGCCGTGGCCTTCGCCAGGGCGGCGGGCGTCGGGTAACGCTTGAACAGGGCAGGGGTCACCATGTTCACGCGCTGGTCGGTCGACTGCGCCGAGAGGATCGTGGCGGCCAGCAGCTCGTACGCGTTCGAGTAATGCAGCTCCGTGTCCGCACCTGGATGCTGCTCGTCCAGCAGATCGAAGATGGTGATCGTCTCTGTGGCTGACTTCATCCTCACGCCCGCAGTCCATCTGTCGCCGAAGCGCACGAGCAACGCGCGCGGCGACTGCCAATCAGCAACCCACTGTGTCAGTGAATCGGCCCGCCCTTGTTCCAGCCGACATTGCTGTACGACTCGGAGTACACGCGCATGTGCTCCTGCAGCGCGTTGATCAGGTTCGGGATGAACTGCACGGGCACGACGATCTTCGCGCGCACCGGGGCGCGGACGACGTGCTCGGATTCCGCCTCGCGGATCTCCTTCTCGGAGAGCGGCATCACCTCGCAGAAGGTGAGGGTGAAGTCGAACGGCGTGTGCGCGATGGAGCAGAAGTTCGAGTATGTCCGGCGTCTGTCGTCCGGGTCGTCTTCAGGGATGATGGTGAAGTTGATCTGCTTGGGCTGATCGGCCATGGTGAGATCGTAGCGGAAGTAAGAATTGAGATGTGAGAACTTAGAATTCGAATTCTCACGTCTCACGTCTCACGTCGGAACGATCAGTACTTGCGCATGACCCCGACGACGACGCCCTGGATCTGGACCTGATTGGGGTCGGCCCAGATCGGTTGCATCGTGGCATTCGCAGGCTGGAGGCGAATCCGGCCGTTGTCCCTGTAGAACTTCTTGAGCGTGACGTCCGACCCGCCGAGCAGCGCGATGACCATCTCGCCGTTCTCCGCGCTCTTCCGATCCTCGACCACGACGTAGTCGCCGTCGCGGATCTGCTCGTCGATCATCGAGTCGCCCCGAACACGGAGCACGTACGTGTCGCGCTTGCCCGTGAAGTCTTCAGGGACGGCGATGGTTTCGTTCGAGGCCACCGCCTCGATCGGGAGGCCAGCGGCAACATAGCCGAGCAGGGGCAGCTCGACCGCGCGGTTCCCCGTTCGGGCCTGGACCATCTCGACAGACCGGCTCCGATTCCAGGCGCGCTTGATGAACCCCTTCTCCTGCAGGTTCGTGAGGTGCTTGTGGACCGTCGCCAGTGAGGACAGGCCGAAGCGACGGCCAATCTCTTCCAGGCTCGGCGCGTACCCGTGCTGCTGGATGAATTCGTTCAGATAATCGAGGATTTCTCGCTGCCGTTTGGTGAGCGGGAGCATGGGATCGCGCCTCCTGAGCTGCACGGACTATATGCAAAGGGAAGGCGAAAATCAACAGCGTCATCGCTCTTTGTTCGCTACAGCATCAGATGCGCGATGTATGATGCGCCTATGCGCACGACGCTGGAACTGGACGACGACGTGCTGGCGGCGGCCAAGGCGATCGCCGTGCACCGCGGTGTCACCGCCGGGCAGGTGATTTCCGAACTGGCGCGCAAGGGGTTGCGAGTTGAGCGGTCGGCGGCACCGGTCCGGAACGGCGTGCCGCTCCTTCGTTCCGTGGCCGGGCGGATCGTCACGCCACAAATGGTGGACGAGGTCCTCGATCAGGCATGAAGCGCCGAGGGGTCGCGCTGCTGGACGTCAACGTCCTTATCGCCCTGTTCGATCCAGATCACGTGCATCATGACGAGGCGCACGACTGGTTCGCCGACCACCGGAGTGGCGGATGGGCGACGTGTCCCCTCACGGAGAACGGGTTCGTGCGAACGGCCGCGGCGTTGTCGAGAGGTCGCGAACTCGTCACGGTGGCGGAGTGTGCGCAGGCCCTGCGGACCTTCACGCAGAGCGGCGACCATGAGTTCTGGCCTGACGACGTCAGCCTGCTCGACACCGAGCTGATCAACGTCGACGTCGTCGTCGGTCACCAGCAGTTAACGCATGTCTACCTGCTTGCGTTGGCTGTGAGGCGACAGGGGAGGCTCGTCACCTTCGACCGCAAGGTGGCCCGGGCTGCCGTCAAGGGGGCGACGGACGCCCACCTCGTCATCATCGAACCAGCCTGACACTCGACGTCCGCCTCGGATCGGTTCCTGCGGTCTACCTGCTGGTGAGCAGGTACACGCGCATGTTCCCGTCGGTCTGCCACAGGTGCAGTTCAGGGAACGATGCGATGGCATCCACCTGTCCCGGCCGCATGCTGCGCGCATCCACGTAGACGTGCGTCACGCCCTGGTCGAGCAGGTAGTCGATCGAGGGCTGGTCGGGGAAGGTCGAGAGCCGCCGCACATGCTCGTAGTAGCTGGCCGGCTTGAAGCCCGAGTAGCCGTTCAGCATCGGGTGGAACGTGCGCGTGGTCGCGGTGGCCAGCATGAACGGCGTGTTCATGTGGAACCGGGCCGAGTCGAAGAACGGGAAGTACACGATCACGGCCTTCGGGCCAAGTTGCCGCATTGTGTCGTAGATGGCGGGCGTGCCGGTGTACTCCGTGTACCGGAGTGGCGAGCGGAGCGCTTCAGCGTTCACGGCCACCACCAGCACAGCGGCGACCGCGACACCGGCGGGAGCGGAGAGGCGCCGCTGGATGGCCGCAAGCCCGAACCCCGCGAGGAGCCCGACCGCGATGAGCATGAACTGCCCAAACCGCACCGCGCCGCGGATGCCCGTGAGCAGCGGGTAAATCCGGTACAGGATGCGATACGGCGGGAACGCCGGGCCGAACGACAGGGCGAACGCGACGACCGCGATGGCGAGCAGCATGCGAGCGCGCCGGTCGCGGAGCCCGTGCGAGGCAATACCGACGAGCGCAAGGGCGAGGCCGACAAAGCCGGGAAAGAGCGCATCGCCCTGGAAATACGATCGGCTCCACTGCAGGATGTCGAAGTGGATCCGCCCGGCGGCGGCGAAGTAGTCGGTCAACTCCGCCGAGTAGCGCTGCGTCTCCGCCAGCGAGCGGCCCAATCCGACTTCGGCGCTGGCGCGGTAATACGGCAGGAGGAATGGCGCCAGCAGGACGACCGCGATCACCGCGGCGAGCCCGACGTAGCCGACCACCTGCCGGAAGCGCGGACCCAGCCAGTCGTCTGGCCGCGCGAGCGCGGCTCCCGCGAGCGAGAGGCTCGAGAAGACCATCACGTACGTGCCGGTCAACGAGTGCAGGACGAACCAGCCGGCGAGCGACAGCGCGTGACGCAGGCGTGGCTCCGTCAGCAGCCGATCGAGCGCATAGAGCGCCAGGGGGAAGAACTCGACGTGCAGGTCCTGAATTTGCGGCAGGCGCGTCAGCGAGAACGCATTGAACGCGACGAGGGACCCACTGCCCACCGCGGCGACCCACGACCCGGTCCACCGGTGCATCACGAGGGATGCGGTCCAGCCGGTCAGCGCGAAGCCGGCGATGAGCACCAGGTTGTGGACCAGCACGGGGCTGGCTCCAGCCCACAGCAGTGGCGCGCCGAGCATCGACTGCACGAACAGGTGGTCCGAGTAGGACAGCGTGCCGCGTTCCGGATAGAAGATGTTCGCGTCGAAGAGATGGAGGGGGTTGGTGGCGACCGCGTGCGCCACCCACGCCATGATCCACTCGTGGAGCACGAAGTCGCCGTTGTCATTGCGCGAGAGGGTGCCCGGAGCGGACGCCAGCGGCCACAGGTGTACGACTGCCAGCACCACGAAGAGCAGGAACGTCCAGAGCGCGGCCCGACGGTTGCTGCGCCAGAGCGGCGCGCGATCGTCAGCGATCGGTGGCACGTGCGGAAGCAAACGCCACGTCGCGACGGGCGTACACGACGAAGTTGGGTCCCGGACGCTTCACGTACTCGAGTCCGGAGAACGGCACGAAAAACATATCCTGCCGATCGTAGACGAGGTCGTCGCGCAACGTGAGCGCGTCGAAGCGCGCCACCAGCACGTAATCGCCTGAGAGGAATTCCAGTACCTGCGATTGCGTCGTGCTGGGCAGCGGCGAGTCCTGCACGACGATCCAGTCGGGCTGCCCGGTCGCCGGCCGACCCTTCACGCGGAAGATCATCCCGGTACCATCCCACACCCACTGCTGATACTGCAGCGTCCCCGGAAACTGTGCGTGTCCGTACCGGGACCCGCTCTGGAGGACCGAACTGCCGGGCGGGACATGATCGGCAAACCACTGCGCCAGCACGACGCGGTTGTCAGCACGGGCCACGATGCGGTCGAAGCGCGCCAGCGCCTGCGCGGAGGGCGCGATCACCAGCGCCGCGAGCAGGGTGGCGAGGACGGTGCGCACCCACGCCGCTGTCCGGGCATCGGCTACCTTCGTGCTGATCGATTGCGCCACGCTCCACACCAGGAACGCGGCGGTCAGGCAGGCGAACGGCACCATCGGGAGGGTGTAGCGGAAGAACAGGTTCCTCAGGCCTCCGGCCACGCCGTAGTACGCGAGGGGGAACGCCACCACGACGAGACCAATCGCCGGGGCCTGGACGAGTAGCCATGCCGTGCCAGCGATCGCGGCGAGCAGGAGCGGCAGGCCAAGGCCGTAGCGGAGCGAATTCCGCAGGTGGTGGAGCCATCCGTTCTCGAGGCCGAGCCTGGGGTCACCCACGGCCATCGAGCTCTGCAACTCCCGCATCGCCGCGATGAAGTTCGGGTAGTCCAGGACGACGAACGGGATGCCGAGGCTGAACGCCGCGAGGAAGGGCAGGCCGTACGTGAACAGCCTCGGATCCCGCGCGGCCGTCGCCTTGTCCCGAGCCGTCCACACGTGCACCAGATAGCTGGCGACGATCGGCGCGATGAGCAGCACGGCGTTGTACTTCGTCGCTGCACCCAGCCCGCCCGCCAGGCCAGCCAGCACGAAGTCGCGCTGGCGTCCACTCTGGTGCGCGTCGACGATCAGGCTGACCGAGAGTGCGATGAAGAAGGTGAGGGCCGTGTCCGTCGTGCCGAAGTGCGAGTCCCGCGCGTGAATGAACACGAGCGCCTGGAAGGCCGCCGCGATGAGCCCGGCTGCGTCACCCCAGAGCCGGCGCGCCGTGCGAAAGACCACATAGACCGTCGCGGTGCCGAACGCCGCCGCCAGCCCCCGCGAGATCAGAAAGAACGGCACCCAGTCGAGCGGCCAGCTCGCCACCATGTCGGCAACGGCGTGGAACGTGCCGGTTGCGGCGCCCACCAGGAAGTACCCGAGGTACAGCACCGAGACGCACGCGATGTACAGCCAGGGGTAATCGTAGAACTTCGGCAGTCGCCCCGAGAGCATCGTGCGCGCTGCCTCGATGATGTGGGTCTCGTCGGGACGGGCCTGCGTGTGCGGGAGCCCGAACCCCAGCCCCCAGACGCGCACGAGCGCGGCGACAGCGAGGATGCCGCCCAAGGCGAGCAGAACCCCGCGGCGGGTCGGTGCAGTCACGAGTGCGCCAGCCACCAGCAGCAGGCAGATGTCATGTGTGGGACCTGCGGATCTTAGCATCCGGTTTGTGCGTGGTTCCAGCTACGATGCGGATACGTGCACCTTCCGCTCACCATTGCGCCCGCGGATGCGGCCGCTTTCGATGTCGTCACCTGTGGGCTGAACAGCCTCGACTTCGTCGCCGTCGTCGAGCGCTACCCGGCCTGGAATTCGAAAACGCGGCTCGAACAGTTCGACAAGCGACCGGGCGGACAGATGGCGACGGCCGCAGCCGTGTGCGCGCGTCTCGGCTGGCGCGCGCGCTATATCGGAAGTTTTGGAGACGACGAGCTCGGCACCATTGGTCGCGCATCGCTGACCGACGAAGGCGTGGAGATTGGTGCCGCCTGGTGCGTGCCCGGCGCCACGAGCCAGTTCGCCGTGGTCATCGTCGATCGCACCAGCGGCGAGAGGACGGTACTCTGGAACCGGCACCCCGGTCTGAAGGTGCGCGCGGATCAGATTGACCCGGCGGCGGTCACCTCGGGACGGCTTCTCATCGTCGATTGTCACGAGACCGTTGCGGCCACGGCGGCCGCGCGTGCGGCCCGCGCCGCGGGCATCCCGACCATCGTGGATGTCGAGAGGGTGCGGGAGGGGATTCACCAACTGCTTGCGAACATCGATGTGATCATTGCCGCCGAATCGTTTCCAGCGGCGCTCACCGGATACGAAGAACCGGGGCGCGCGCTGGCTGCGCTGGCGGCCGAATACCGCGCGCCGATCGTGGCCATGACCCTCGGCGAAGGGGGCAGCCTCGCGCGCTGTGGCAGCCGTGAGATCCGGACCCCTGGCTTCCGTGTGGCCTGTGTCGACTCGACCGGTGCGGGGGATGCCTTCCGCGGCGGGTTCGCGGCGGCGTGCCTGCGATGGCCTGACGGTGACCTGGAGACGATCATGGCATTCGCCAATGCCGTCGCGGCCCTGAACTGCCGCGGCCTTGGTGCCCGTGGGGGGATGCCGACCCTTGCGGAGGTCGACGCATTGATGGCTGGTGCACGCCCCTAGTGCTAGGCTCAGGAGTCACGTGACCGATCCGCAGACCGTCGAAGACCTGCTGGCCCGTCTCGAGCGCGAGCGTCTCGAAGCCGACCGGCTTTACAACATCGCCCTGACCGCGCTGGACCGTGCCCTCCAGACGGCACCCGCACTCCCGGCCCCGCCCCGCGCGTACGATCCGTCGCGGCTGCCGGACGTCAACGCCGCGTGGGAGATCCTCCCCGGCGGAGCGCCGGTGTTCGACAGCAGCTGGCGCGGACGTCTCGGCCGGTTCGTCTGGCGCCTTGTCGGTCCCGCCCTCGAACAGCAGCAGCGGTTCAACGCGGCGGTCGCCGACCACTTGAACCGCAACGTCTCCGCGCACCAGGAGACCGTAGCCGCGCTCGGCGCAGTGGTCGTCGCGCTTCGGGATCACACCGACGGGCTGGTCCGCTTCGAGCATCAGCTGCTCGAGTACCTGCGATCGATCACGCTGTATGTCGACACGAAGGACCGGAGCCTCGGCGGCGCCGAGATCCGCCAGCGGCTCGCGCTGACCGAGCAGCGGCTGCTGGCGCTCAAGCGCGAACTGGAGATGGCCGCGGTCAATGGCGCCAGCACGGCTCCGGCGCCGGGCGTTCCCAGGCGGGATGCCAGTGTGCAGGAGCCAACGGCGTCGCCGACCCCGGCCTTCACCGGCACGGTCGACTCGCTCACTTACGTCGCCTTCGAGGATCAGTTCCGCGGCGCGTCATCGGAGATCCGTCGTCGCGTGGCCGACTACGTCCCGCTCTTCGCGGGGGCGCAGGACGTGCTGGATGTGGGCTGCGGTCGCGGTGAACTGCTCGATGCCCTCCGGGAGAGCGGCGTGTCGGTCCGCGGGGTCGACGTCAGCCCGGCAATGGTCGAGCTCTGCCGCAGCCGCGGCTTCGATGTGGCCCTCGGAGATGCCCTGGGCTACGTATCCAGCCAGGAAGACGGCAGCCTGGGCGGGCTGATTGCGATTCAGGTCGTGGAGCACTTCACGCCGGCGTACCTGGTGAAGTTCCTCGAGGCCGCGTTCCATGCGATGAGGCCGGGCGCCCCGCTCGTGCTCGAGACGATCAACCCGAACTGCTGGATGGCGTTCTTCGAGACCTACATCCGGGACCTGACGCACCAGCACCCCCTGCATCCGGACACGTTGCGGCACCTGGTCCAGGCGAGCGGGTTTTCCCAGGTCGACGTCCAGTTCCGGGCGCCGGTTTCCGAGGACGACCGTCTGGCCAACGTGGCCCTGCCCCCGGACTTCTTCCCCGCCGGCGTGCTGCCGCTGATCGACGCCATCAACGACCACGCGGCCAAGCTGAACCGACGGCTCTTCTCCTCGATGGACTACGCGGTCGTCGCGCGCCGATAGCGGCTCACGACCGTGTAACCTTCTGATGGCTGGCCGGTCTAACCGGTCAACAGCCTATGGCCACTTCGTTCGCGTTGACCTGCGACGGCCCTTCAGGCGCAGACTGGAATGTGACCGTCGTGAGGCAGGACGCCCCCGCCGATGGACCCGCGCCCGTGCTGGAGTCGCTGAGCGAAGCCGAACTGGTGGCCGCGTGTCTCGAAGGCCGGCCCGGCGCCTTCGACCTCATCGTCCAGCGCCACCGCCGGCAGGTGTATCAGATCTGCTACCGCTTCATGAACAGCCACGAGGATGCGAGCGACCTGAGCCAGGATGTGTTCCTGCGGGCCTACCGCGGCCTGAAGAACTTCAAGGGCAACGCGGCGCTGGGAACCTGGCTGCATCGGATCGCCGTCAACACGTGCCTGAATCGGGTCGCGGTGAAAGCGCCGAAGAGCGAGCCCATTGACGATGCGGACTTCGTCGATGCGAAGGGGGAGTCGGCGTCCGAGCAGCTCCTGCGGGACGAGCGGGCTGGTCGCGTTCGTGCCGCGGTGGCGCAGTTGCCGCCAAAGCAGCGGGCGGCGCTCATCATGCGGACCTATGAGGACCGGTCGCACCAGGAGATCGCCCAGGCGCTCGGCACGTCGGTCGGCGCGGCGAAGGCCAACGTCTTCCACGCGCTGCAGAACCTGAAGAAGATCCTCGGGAACATCTAGCCATGGCTCACCTGTCTCCGGACACGTTCGTCGACCTGCTGGAGGGCACGCTCGAAGAGAGCGCGGTGCCGCATCTGGCGCAGTGCGAGGCGTGCCGCGACGAACTCTCCGGGCTGAGGAGGACGTGGCAGGAGGCCATGAACACAGACGTGCCGGAGCCGTCTCCGCTCTTCTGGGATCATCTTTCCGCGCGGGTGCACGAGGCTGTGGCCGCCGAACCGGAGCCGCGGCGCCCCTGGTGGAACGCCGCCTGGGCGGTCCGCTGGTTCGGTCTTGCGGCTGCGGCCGTCGCCGCAATCGCCCTGGTGGCGTTCCTGAACCGTCCCGCGTTCGTTGACCAGCGGACCGCACAGGTCGGGGGCGAGGCTCAGGGCACGCCAGCGGCATCGGGGCAGCGGCTCGAGGTGCTGCCTCCGCTGGCCGAGGATGAGTCCGTGGGGCTGCTGGCCGATCTCGCGAGCGACCTGGACTGGGACGCGGTCGTGGAAGTCGGGCTCGTGCGGCCGGGCGGCGCCGACCGGGCGGTTGCGGAGTTGAGTGCGGACGAGCGGGTCGAGCTCCAGCGGCTCCTCACGGAAGCCGGCGTCATGTGACCAGCCACCGTGCGATGCGGGCTTGGTCACCGGCGCATGAGAGTGGCAGCGAGTGGATATGAAGACGATGATGCGGGTCGTGGCGTGGGTGATCGTCGCAGCGGCGATGGCGACGTCGGTGTCGGCGCAGGGACGACTGCCGAGACGGAATGCGCCGGCGGGTCCGGACGGCGTGTCGCCCGCAGAAATCCAGCGGCTCTTCGACGCCTACGTTGTCATGCAGGCGCAGCAGGAACTGCAGCTCTCCGACGAGCAGTATCCGAAGTTCCTGGCGAAGGTGAAGGCACTGCAGGCGGCCCGCCAGCGCGGGCAGGCGGATCGGACGCGTATCCTGCAGGATCTCCGGCGCCTGGACAGCGCGTCATCGCTCGACGAGAACCAGGCGCGTGCGCAGCTCAAGACGCTCGCCGAGGTCGACGCCCGCACCGCCAACGAGGTGCGTGATGCCCTCGCCGGCATTGACGAGGTGCTCGATGTGCGTCAGAGGATCCGCTTCCGGCTCTTCGAGGAGCAGATGGAACGGCGGAAGGTCGACCTCCTGATGCGTGCGAGGCAAGCCAACCGTGCACGCACGCAGCAACCCTGAGGGGGCGCTCAGTGATCGCCGTGCTGGAGCTGTGAAACAGGCTCCAGCTTCGTAAGGTACACTGCTCGACTCAGAGTGTCCGCTCCCGCCAACGAAGATGTCCTCGCGACCCCGCTGCAGTTCCTGAAGGGGGTCGGGGAGAAGCGTGCCGCCGACCTGGCGCGCGTCGGCCTCCACACCCTCGAAGACCTGCTGTTCCGGTTTCCCAGGCGATACGAAGATCGCAGCCGCCTGCTGCCGATCGCCTCTGTGCGTCCCGGCATCCGTGCGACGTTGACGGGCCGCATCGTGCACGCCGCACTGCGGACCACGCGCCGCCGCGGCTTCATGATCTTCGAGGTCATCCTCAGCGACGACAGCGGGAGCATCCTCCTCACCTGGCTGAACCAGAAGTTCCTCACCAACGTCCTGAAGGCCGGTCAGCACATCGTGGTGTACGGCCTTGCGGAGATGCGCGGGCACGGCGGGCTCCAGATCACGAACCCGGAGTTCGAGCACCTCGATGAGGAAGAGGGCGGGGCGGTGCTGCACACCGGCCGCATCGTGCCGGTCTACGAACGTGCCGGGACGGTCACGCCGAAGCTTCAGCGCAAGATCGTGTTCGATGCGCTCGCGAGGCTCCCGGCCGACCTGTTCGACCCGGTGCCCGAGGCGCTGCGGTCGCGCGAGGGGTTGCCGACTCGCTATGCCGCGCTGCACGCGACCCATTTCCCACCGTCCGACGTCAGCCTCGAGGACCTCAATCGCTTCCGCACGTCGGGCCAGCGCCGGCTGATTTTCGAAGAGGCCTTCCTGTTCCAGCTCGGGGTGGCCGCGCGCCGAAGGTCGACGCTCACGGAACCCAAGTCCGCATCCATTGTGGTGACCGATGCCACGCGCGAGGCCGCACGGCAGGTGCTGCCGTTCAAGCTCACGGCCGGTCAACGGACCGCCCTGAAGGAGATCGTCGACGACCTGCAGAAGCCGCATCCGATGAATCGCCTCCTGCAGGGGGACGTCGGGGCAGGGAAGACGATCGTCGCGCTCCTGGCGGCGGTGGTGGCGATGGAAAACCACCTGCAGGTCGCGTTCATGGCGCCGACGGAAATCCTCGCCGAACAGCACTTCGCGACCATCTCGCGGCTGCTGGCCGGCTCACGCTTCCGTGTGGCACTCCTGACCGGCTCGACGACGGCCGCGGCGCGCCGACAGCAGCGTGCGGAGATCGCCTCAGGCGCGATCCACCTGCTCGTCGGCACGCATGCGCTCGTGCAGGACGACGTGTCGTTCCATCGGCTCGGCTTCGTGATCATCGACGAGCAGCACCGGTTCGGCGTGATGCAGCGCGCCATGCTGCGCGAGAAGGGGCTGCACCCCGATGTGCTCGTGATGACGGCCACGCCGATTCCGCGGACCCTCGCGCTGACGCTGTACGGGGATCTGGACTGCTCCGCGATCCGCGACAAGCCTCCGGGGCGCACGCCAGTGAAGACACTGATGATTCCGGATGCACGACGGGACGAGGTGCACCGGTTCCTGCAAGCGGAACTCGAAGCCGGTCGCCAGGCGTACGTGATCTACCCGCTCGTGGAGGAGTCCGAGAAGATCGACCTCAAGGCCGCAACCGAGATGGCGGATACGCTGGCCCACGAGGTCTTCCCGCAATTCCGTGTGGGGCTGCTGCACGGGAAGATGAAAGCCGACGCGAAGGATCGCGTGATGAAGGCGTTCGCCGCAGGCGAGATCGACCTGCTGGTGTCGACCACCGTCATCGAGGTCGGCATCGACGTGCCCAATGCAACGGTGATGGTGGTGGAGCACGCCGAACGCTTCGGGCTCTCGCAGTTGCATCAGCTGCGCGGGCGCGTCGGGCGCGGCACGCACGCGTCCCACTGCCTGCTCGTCTACCAGACACCGATGACACCCGACGCGAAGGAGCGCCTCACCGCGATGGTCGAGACGACTGACGGCTTCGAGATCGCCGAGCGCGATCTGCGGCTGCGCGGGGCGGGGGACTTCTTCGGCACGCGACAGGCCGGCATGCCGACCTTCAGGCTGATCGATCTCGTGCGCGACCGCGAGCTGCTCGAACTCGCGCAGCGCGAGGCCGAGCGCTGGTTCGGCGAGGCCGCGCCCAACGCGCGAGCCGTCGGCGAACTGCTGCGGTCGTGGTCCGCGCGGTTCCGGCTCATGGAAGTGGGCTGAGGAATGCAGAAATGCACAAATGCAACAACGCACAAATGCAACAACGCACAAATGCAACAACGCACAAATGCAACAACGCACAAGTGCAACAGCGCACGAATGCAGGAACGCGGAAACGCCGAGACGCAAGAACGCGTGGTGAGGTAGTGGCGTGCGGGTGATTGCCGGCGCGCTGAAGGGACGCACGCTGAAGGCGCCGTCGTGGGACGGGCTGCGGCCGACATCCGATCGTCTTCGCGAGACGCTGTTCAACGTGATTGCGCCGCGCATCGTCGGGGCGCGCGTGCTGGACGTCTATGCCGGGACGGGAGCGATCGGCATCGAGGCGCTGAGCCGGGGCGCAGATGCGGTGACCTTCGTCGAGCAGGATCGGCGTGCGCAGGCGCTCATCGAGGAGAACCTGCAGCGCTGCGGAATCAGCGAGGGCTATGCTATTATCCGCGCGTCTGCCAGCCGGGCTGCGGCGCAGCTTCGGCGCAGCCCCTCGTTCGTGCCGTTCGACATCGTCCTGCTCGACCCGCCGTACGATCATCCGGCTGCAGAGGCACTCACCGGCGTCGATGCGCTCGTCGCGCCCGACGGTCTCGTGGTGTTCGAACACGCGAGACGCGCGCCGGTTCCGGAAACCGTCGGCCGGCTTGCGCTGACCCGCGACCTCATGTCCGGCGACAGCGCCCTGGCCTTTTACGCATGCCCACACTAGCCGTCTACCCCGGTTCGTTCGATCCGTTGACGAACGGCCACGTCGACATCATCACGCGCGGTGCGCGCCTGTTCGACCGCATCATCGTCGCGGTGCTGATCAACGAGGAGAAGAAGCCGCTCTTCTCGATGGCCGAACGGGTGGAGATCGCGCGCGAGGTCTTCCGGCACGTGCCGAACGTGGAGGTCGACACCTTCGACGGCCTGCTCGTCGACTACGTCGAGAAGCGCCAGGCGCAGGTGATTGTGCGTGGGCTCCGGGCCGTCTCGGACTTCGAGTTCGAGTTCCAGATGGCGCTGATGAACCAGCGGCTGAATGGTAGGATCGAAACCATCTTCCTCATGCCCGCCGAGCAGTACACGTACACGAGCTCGCGGTTGATCAAGGAAGTCTTCCGCCTCGGCGGCCGCGTGCATGGCCTGGTACCCGAGATGGTGGAAGAGCGGCTGCGTGGCAAGATCACCACGCGCACGTCGGCCTGATTCCTCACCCTCACGGCATGCCGCAGCTCGCCCGACGCACGTCCCGTATCGCCTCGTCGCCGACGATGAAGGTGACGGCCGCGGTGGATCGGCTCCGCCGCGAGGGCATTCCTGTGCTGGACTTCGGTGCCGGGGAACCTGACTTTCCGACGCCGCCGTCGATCGCCGCCGCCGCGCACGCGGCCATCGATCGGAACGTGACGAAGTACACGCCGGTCGGCGGGACCGCCGACCTGAAGCGCGCCATCCTCGGGCGATACAGGGCCGACTACGGCGTCGAGTATCGCGAGAACGAGGTCATCGCCTGTGCGGGCGGAAAGCAGGCGCTCTACAACGCGGCGCTGACGCTGTTCGATGACGGCGACGAGGTCATCACCCATGCGCCGGGATGGCCGACCCTGACGGAACAGATCAAGCTGGCGGACGCGACGCCGGTCGTCGTGCGGGCCCGAGCCGAGGATGGGTTCGGGCTGACCGCGCAGCTCTTTCTCGATGCCGTCACGCCACGCACGAAGGGCATCGTCGTGAACTCGCCGTGCAACCCGACCGGCGCGGTCATGTCGGAAGGCGAGCTGACGGTTCTCGCGCAGGAGGCGTCGCGCCGCGGTATCTGGCTGGTCCTCGACCTCTGCTACGAGAAGCTGATCTATGACCCGCTGCCGCACAACCTCCCGGCGGTCATCGCTCGGCACTGCAGGGACCTGGGCGTCATCTGCGGCTCCGCGTCGAAAGCCTACGCCATGACCGGCTGGCGCTGTGGCTGGGCACTGGGGCCGGCGCAGGCCGTTGCCGCCCAGCACGCGCTGCAGAGCCACGCCACGTCGAACGTGTCGTCCGTGACGCAGGCTGCCACGGTCGAGGCCCTGACCGGATCCCAGGCGCCCGTTGACGACATGCTCGCGGAATACAGGCGGCGTCGTGATGCGCTGCACAGCTGGCTGCGTGAAGACCCGCGCCTCACGATCGTGAGGCCGCAAGGCGCCTTCTACCTCTTCCCGGACGTGAGCCGCGTTCTTGCAGAGACCGGCATCGCGTCGAGCACCGCGCTCGCGGAAGCGTTGCTGGACGAAGCGCGGGTGGCGGTGACGCCGGGCGAAGCCTTCGACGCCCCCGGGTTCATCCGGCTGTCGTATGCGACGTCCATGGAGATCCTTCGCGAGGGCAGCACCCGCCTGCTCGAGTTCATCGCCAGGCACACCTCCGCGCGCGTCTAGCGGCGGGTGTCACGGCGTCGAGGCCATGCAGAACATGCCCAAGGTGGTCGCCGTCATCGGCGCCTCGAGCAATCGTCGGAAGTTCGGGAATCGTGCCGTGCGTGCGTTCCTGACGCAGGGATACACGGTCATTCCCGTGAACCCGAACGAGCCGGAGGTCGAGGGGCTTCGGACGGTGGCCTCCGTCGCGGACATCGCCGGTCCCGTCGATATGGCGACGTTCTACGTGCCTCCCGAGATTGGGCTGAAGGTCATCGAGCAGGTGGCGCAGAAGCAGATTCCGGAAGTGTGGCTCAACCCCGGAGCCGAGAGCGACGACCTCGTCGCCAAGGCACGCAGCCTCGGCCTCAAGCCGATCGTGGCCTGCAGCATCGTGGCAGTCGGGCAGAACCCGTACGACCTCTAGTCAACAACCCCTAATCAGCGACGAACTTCCATGCCGACATCCCAGAAGCGCCAGCCCACAGGGCGCCCCGCAAGCGGTTCCTCCTCGTCCGACAGCACCGGCAACCCGCCGGAGGCCACCGCACCCGCTGCTCCCGAGCAGCCACCGACGCAGGCACAGGCGTCGGCAGCGCCACCGCAGGGCACGCAGAAGCCGGCGCCCCAGCAGAAACCGGGTGGTGAGACGCTGCGCCTCACCGACATGAAGGACCTGAGCATCCAGAAGCTCACCCAGATCGCCAAGGACAAGAACGTCGTCGGCGCCACGGGCATGCGCAAGCAGGATCTGATCTTCAACATCCTGAAGGCGCAGACCGAGCAGAGCGGGTTCATCTTCTCCGAAGGCGTGCTCGAAGTGCTGCCCGACGGCTTCGGCTTCCTGCGCGCACCGGACTACAACTACCTGCCCGGCCCTGACGACATCTACGTGTCGCCCTCGCAGATCCGTCGTTTCGACCTGCAGACCGGCGACACCATCTCCGGCCAGATCCGCCCGCCAAAGGAAGGGGAGCGCTACTTCGCGCTCATCAAGGTCGAGGCGGTCAACTTCGAGGCACCCGACGTCGCGCGCGACAAGCTGTTCTTCGAGAACCTCACGCCGCTCTACCCCCAGGAACGGCTCAAGCTCGAGACCGGGGCCGATAACCTCGCCGGTCGCGTGATGGACCTCATGACGCCGATCGGCAAGGGGCAGCGCGGCGTCATCGTTGCGCCGCCGCGCACCGGCAAGACGATGCTGTTGCAGAGCATCGCGCAGTCGATCACGGCGAACCACCCGGAGGTGTACCTCATCGTGCTGCTCATCGACGAGCGGCCCGAAGAAGTCACCGACATGCAGCGGTCGGTCGACGGAGAGGTCATCTCGTCCACGTTCGACGAACCGGCGCAGCGGCACGTCCAGGTTGCCGAAATGGTCATCGAGAAGGCGAAGCGGCTCGTCGAGCACAAGAAGGACGTCGTCATCCTGCTCGACTCGATCACGCGCCTGGCGCGCGCCTACAACACCGTGATTCCCCCCTCGGGCAAGGTGCTGTCCGGCGGTCTCGACAGCAACGCGCTCCAGAAGCCGAAGCGCTTCTTCGGCGCGGCCAGGAACATCGAGGAGGGGGGCTCGCTCACGATCATGGCCACGGCGCTCGTCGACACCGGCTCGCGCATGGACGACGTGATCTTCGAGGAGTTCAAGGGCACGGGCAACATGGAGATCCACCTGGATCGCAAGCTCGTGGACAAGCGCGTGTTCCCGGCGATCGACATCCAGAAGAGCGGCACGCGGAAAGAAGAACTCCTCATCCCGCGCGAGGATCTCAACCGCATCTGGGTGCTTAGGAAGGTCCTCAATCCGCTCTCGCAGGTCGAAGCCATGGAACTGCTCCTCGACAAGATGGGGAAGACCCGCTCGAATGCGGAGTTCCTCTCCGCGATGCAGAAGATGGGATAGCGGGAGAGATACTCACAATTGGTGAGTTGGTGAGTTGGTGAGTTGGTGAGTTGGTGAGTTGGTGAATTGGTAAGTTGGTGACGTTCGTGAATTGGTGAACTGAGTGAGCGGGGAGATGTCGCGGCGGTCCACCAAGTCACCACGTCACCTATTCGCCAATTCCTTGAACCACCCATTTACCGACGCACCAGGTCACCAGTTCGCCACCTCACGAATTGGTGGCGACGCGAAGCCGTCGCTGCCGCCTCCCTCGGTGTTTCCAGTCATCCTCGCTGGTTTCACCGCCTTTCTCGACCTCTACGCCACCCAGCCGTTGCTCCCGCTCCTCATGCGGGTGTTCGACGCGTCGCACTTTGCCGTCAGCCTGACGGTCACCGCGGCTACGGTTGGCGTCGCCATCTCGGCTCCGATTGTGGGGCGGGTGGCGGACCTCGCCGGCCGCAAGCGGGTCATCGTCTGGTCGTCGTTCATCGTGGCGGCCGCCACGGTGCTGTGCGCCACGGCGACGAGCCTCCAGCAGTTCATCGCCTGGCGATTCATCCAGGGGCTCGTGACGCCCGGGATCTTCGCCATCACCATTGCGTACATCCACGAGGAATACCCGGCGTGGTACGCGGGGCGTGCGTCAGCCGCGTACGTGTCTGGCACGGTGACCGGCGGCTTCTGTGGACGCGCGCTGGTCGGACTCCTCTCATCCTCTTTCTCGTGGGAAACCGCGTTTGCGGTCCTCGCGGTGACGAATGTGCTGGCTGCGTTCTCGCTCGCGAAGTGGCTGCCACAGGAGCGGACGAGCGAGCCGCGACGCGCCGACGCGGGCGGGCACGGACGCTCCGTGCTGCGGCTCCTCGCCAACGGACGCCTCTTTGCGACGAACGCCGTTGGGTTCTGCGTGTTGTTCGTGCAGGTGGCGGTCTTCACGTACGTGACGTTCCACCTCGAGGCGCCGCCGTACCTGCTGAGCACCGCCGCGCTCGGCTGGCTCTTCATCGTCTACCTCTTCGGCGCAGCGGTGACGCCGCTCGCGGGCAAGTGGGTCGACATCTACGGACATCGCACAGGGCTGACCGCGGGCATGGCGGTGGGCGTACTCGGGGCCGTGATGACGCTCGCCGCCCCGCTCTGGGCGATAGTGATCGGCCTGGCCCTGGTCGGCAGCGGCGTCTTCATCGCGCAGGCGACAGCCAGCAGCTACATCGGTGTCGTCACGAAGGCAGACCGCGGCCTCGCAGTCGGTCTGTACTCGACGGCGTACTACCTAGGCGGCACGCTTGGCGGATCGCTGCCGTCGCTGTTCTGGGAGCAGGGAGGCTGGCTGGCCTGCGTCTCGCTGGTCATCGTCGTCCAGGTGGTGACGCTCGGCATCGCCGGCGTGTTCTGGCGGCCGTCCGCGTAGACATCTGGAAGCCCAGCCCTTCTGCACGTGGCTCCGGGGCTGGCTCCGTGATGTAATCAGACGGTCGCATGCTCATCTCCGCCCTGCTGCCGCTCCTCGCAAGCACCGTCGTTCCGCCGGACGACATCTCCGATGCCTTGTCGCGTCGCTGCGCCGAAACGCTGGCAGCCCTCGCCCGTGCGCACGGGGTCCCATTCTCGTTGAGCGGAACGGCTGTGACACTGGATGGTCACGTCGTGGCGACCCGCGCCAGGATCGAGGCGCGGCAGGCCGCACAGGGTCGACACGTGGCGGCGCTCGCGATCGAAGCGGCCGTGGACGCACAGCCAGGGCTTGTCGTCGGGTGCGTCGGCATCGGCCGCGACGATGCGGAGGCGGTGGAGACGGCGGTGCAGGAATGGGGAGCACTGGTCGGGCACGCCCTCGTGAGGGGGATCAGCCTGCGTGAACGGTCCCCAGAGCGTTTCACGGCAGGGCGCTTCATCGTCTATCCGGGGGCGACCGGCTTCAGGGGCACCATGCCACCGCGGTGGCTACCCGCCGATCACGAACGCCTGCTCGCGGCACTCGAACGGGCGCTGCCGCTGTCGACCTCCGACACCACTCATGGCCTGACGCTGACGGTGATGGTCGAACCCGGGCAGGTGCCGCAAGGCGAGGTTCGCTTCGACGGCATCCCGGCGCATTCGCTCTGGCTGCCGGTGCAGGGGTTCGACTGGCCGCGTGCCGCCGCGGGCTACATCTTCAAGCAGTTTTACCTGCTCGTTCCCGAAAAGGCCGCTGGCTGAGGCGGCCGCAGGTGAACGCCGCAGCCGTGGGTTCAGTGAAGGTGGGTCGATGAACACGTCGCAGGCGAATGCGCTTCGGCAGTTGCTCCAGACACAGGAGACCGCTGCCCTTGGTACGGTGCACGACGGTGCGCCATACGTATCGATGGTGCCGTTTGCCGTGATGCCGGACGGTCAGGGCATCGTGATTCACGTCAGCGGTCTCGCTGCGCACACGAAGGACATGGAACACGATCCCCGGGTGAGCCTGCTCGTCATGGATGCGCCCCGACCGGAAGTGCCGCCGCAGGCACTGGCGCGCGTGACGGTTCAGGGCACCGCCCGCCGGTGTGATGCGGAATCGCCCAGCTACTCTGCCGCGCGAGCCGCGTACCTCGGTCGGTTTCCGCACGCCGCGCCGATGTTCGACCTCGGGGACTTCTCACTGTTCCGCATCGAACCGCACGGGCTCCGGTTCGTCGGCGGGTTCGCCCAGGCGTGGTCGGCATCGGGCGAGAGCTTCGCGCGTGCGGTGACGGGCCGCGCGTGAGGGGGCTCGCGTCTGCCTGCCGTGCTGCCGCGCTGGCGTGCGGAGTCATCGCCGCTGGTGCGGGCGTGGAGGCGCAGAACCCGTCGCGTCCGCTCCAGATGCGGATTGTCGAGTTCTCCTGGCCTCTTGCCAACGGGGCCGTCGTGCCGGCTGGCGCGACGGCCGTGACGCTCGATCGCGGGATGGGCTTCACGATGCGCTTTCAGTTGCCGGGCCAGTGCGACGCGCTGCGCGATGCGGGTGAGCGCTACGGCGTCGATGCCTCACCGTCGATCCGGGACCAGTACGACTCAGCCCGCGCGTTCTGCGGCCGTGCCCGCGTCTTCGCCCTCGGCGTGCCGACCGCGCCGCGCGACTTCGTGTCACGGACGGACTTCACGCGGCTGCCCCTCGACCTGATCCCCTACGAGGTCCGCTGTGTGCCGGGCGCCAGCGGCGGCGTTGCCGACCTCTGCGACGCGTTGAAGCGGCGCGATCCGGCCACCTGCCTCGCCGGCTCCATGCCCGCGGCCCTGTCGCTTGCTCGATTCGTCACGCAGGCCGATCCGACGACCGGACGCACGCTGCTCGACTGTCGTCCACTGCGGGTGGACGCGTCGAGTTGTCACCTGCGCGCCTCGCAGTTCTCAGGCGCCATCGCCGCCAGGAGCGGGGTGGTGCACTGCGACCCGGTGCCAGGGGCCACCGCTCCGGTGACCGTCCAGTTGCAGGATGTGACCTACCGCGACGTGAACCGGGACGGCATCATGGATGCCATCCTCAGCGTCAGCGCTGGCACGCGCATCCCGGCCACGCAGTGGGTGCCGTTCGTGGTGACGAGACGGAGCGCGGCCGCACCACTCGAGCGGCTCACAATCGAGTAGCAGTCATCCGCTCGTGTCCCTCCACGTCGTCCTCGTTCATCCTGAAATCCACTGGAACACCGGCAATGCCGGGCGGACCTGCCTTGCGGTTGGCGCCACCCTGCACCTTGTCGAACCGCTCGGCTTCTCGCTGGACGAGAAGCAGGTGCGACGGGCCGGCCTCGACTACTGGCCGCACGTGCCGCTCCGGGTGTGGTACGACTGGGCGGCCTTCGAGCGGGAGCTGGCGGCGCTGGGTGAGCCGTTCTTCTTCTCGACCAGGGCGACCACGCCGTTCTGGGATGCTCCTCTTGGCGAACCTGACGATGTCGTGCTGATCTTCGGACGTGAGAGCGCGGGCCTACCCGACGACCTGCACGAGCGCTACGCCGCGCGGTTCGTGACGATGCCGATGCACTCGGCTCGGATCCGTTCGCTCAATCTGTCGACGAGTGTCGGGATCGCGGCGTATGAGGTCCTGCGCCAACGTCGTAGCCGCGGTCGCGCCTGAGAGGTCCGGCGCTCCTGGCCATACACTGGTGATGTCAGAAGCTCGAGCTGGAGGTGACTCATGCGGCACGTCCT
Organism: Acidobacteriota bacterium; assembly: GCA_018268955.1. Lineage (GTDB taxonomy): Bacteria > Acidobacteriota > Vicinamibacteria > Vicinamibacterales > CAVVIG01 > CAVVIG01. The sequence goes on from JAFDVO010000022.1 coordinate 185,186, forward strand.
GATTCTCGTGCTCGTCGCGTGGGCGGTCGCAGCGGACGTTCGCCCCACTGCCGGCGCGGAGCGACGCTCAGGTGATCCACCGGATGCCTGGAGCCAGGTGCTCCTCGAAATCCATCGCGGCGACCGACTGGTCGTCACCCGTCGTGACATGACGCATGTGGACGGCCGCGTCGTATCGATCGACACGGCCGGCCTCACGGTGCTTGTCGACGGCACGGAGCGGACGGTGGCGGTCGACGACGTTGCGCAGCTGCGCGTGCGTGGTGATCGTCGTCGGCACGTGCTGGTCGGCATCGCAGTCGGGGCGGTGGCCGGCGCAGTCGGCACCGTCTTGATTGATCAGCAGTCGTCGCATCCCTCGACGAAGCGCGAAGCGGCTACGATCGGGGCCATCGTGATCGGTGCACCTGCCGGAGCACTGGCCGGCGCGCTCTGGCCCGCCGGCCACGTGGTGTACGTGGCGCCCGGCTCGCCGCGCTGAGCCCATCCCGAGCGCGGTCGTTGCACCGGTCGACGCTATGATCGCGCTATGGCGCTCAACCGCCGCGCGTTCCTGAGCACCCTCGGCGCAACAGGGGCCGCAGCCGTCCTGGAGCAATGGGTCGATGCTCAGCCCCTGCTCCCGCCTCGAGGCGGACGGCTCGTGCGCACCATGCCGCTCGGGCGGCTCGACGGCCGCCCCAAGCCGCCGACCGGTGTGCTCCTCGGAGAAGGCCTTGACGCTCGGCTCTTCACGGACCTGTCCGCGCTCGACGTCGACCGTCTCGTGACGCCGACCTCGCAGTTCTATGTGCGCACAGCGCATCCCCCGCTGCTTCCGCCGGCGAGCGAGTGGCGCATATCCCTTGGCGGGCTCGTGGACAAGACAGGCGTGCTCGACCGCCCCACCATCGAGCGGGAGGCGAAGGACGTCGGTCTCCGGCTGATGGAGTGCGCCGGTAATTCGGACCCCGCGAACTTCGGCCTCCTGAGCGCCGCCCGGTGGACCGGTGCTGACCTGCTTGCGCTCCTCGATCGCGTGCGGCCGCTGGCCAACGCCACCCGCATCAAGGTCGTTGGGATCGACGATGAGCAGCAGGCGTCGGTGACGTCGAACCCCGGCGCCAGTTGGATCTTCACGCGCGAGGAACTCGAGCGCGCGGGCGCCTTCCTGGCGGTCGGCATGAACGGCGCACCGCTCACGCTCGATCACGGAGCGCCTGTGCGGCTCGTCGTGCCGAACTACTACGGCTGCTGCTGCATCAAATGGGTGTCCAGCATCGACTGGGTGGCCGACGATGAGCCGGCGACGCTGCAGATGATGGAGTTCTCCGCGCGTACGCATCAGGCCGGCGTGCCGCGCCTGGCTCGCGACTACACGCCGCCTGCGATCGAGGTCGCCGCGACGCCCGTGCGTGTGGAGCAGTGGGCGATGGGGCAGGGCGCCGGTGGCCGCATGCTCTACCGCGTCGTCGGCATCCGCTGGGGAGGACGCCGCGCAGAGGTCCCGCTCACCATCAGCTTCCGCGGGCCTGACGCATTCGTGCCCGTCAGCAACAATCCACCCTCACCGGACCCCGCGACGTGGAGCCTGTGGTCGCACGAGTGGACGCCGGACGCACCGGGTCGCTACCAGATCGCGCTCGCCGTCGCAGACCGCGCGCTCCCGGCGCGGCGGCTGGACCGCGCATACTACACGCGGACCGTAGAGATCGACAGGGTCTAGCGGGGGAGTGGCTGACCGTCTGGCGTTAGAACCGGTCTGCCCGGAAGGGCGCCGGGTCGAATCGGGGTGTCTCACCTGACATCAACTGCGCGAGCAGTTGGCCCGTTGCAGGTGCGGTCTTCAGCCCGGCCATCTGATGACCGGTTGCGATCCACACGTCTCCGTAGCCGCGTGCGCGTCCGATGACTGGCATGCCGTCCGGCGTGCACGGACGAAGGCCGCGCCAGACGGAGCGCGCTGCCGGTTCGGGACTCACTCGCAGCATCGCCCGGGCACCCCGAAGGATCACGTCGACGCGGCGGGTGTTGATCGAGAAGTCGTTGCGGACCAGTTCCAGCGTGCCGGCGATGCGAAGCGCGTCGTGGTGCGGGTTGACCGCGACCTTGCGCTCGATCAGGTAGATCGAACGCGAGGGATGCGGGTCGGCCTTGGGCAGGAGCAGCGAGTAGCCCTTCGCACCGATGACCGGCAGGCGGAGGCCGAGCATGCGGCCCATCTGCTCCGACCAGGAGCCGGTGGCGACGACCAGTTGCTCGGCGCTGAACACGCCGGCTGTGGACTTCACCTCGCGCCGTCCGTGGGCCGTGTTGCCGACGTCGAACACCTCCGCACCTTCGACGAACCTGACGCCCGCGGCCGTGGCCTCGTCCGCGAGCACCCGCACCGCCTCGTACGGCTCGCACTGCGCATCGTCTGGAAAGAAGTAGCCGCCGACGGTCGGTCCGATGACGGCCGGCTCTTGCGCCCGCACCTGCTCGGCGGACCATCGCTCGACGCGCACGCCGGCACGCGCCATCAGCTCGTTGGCCGCGACCGCGGCATCGATCGACGACTGATGCTCGTACACGGCGAGGAGCCCGCGCCGTTCGAAGCTTCTGAAGGCTGGGTCCCGTGCCGCGAGCGCCTCCCACATGTCGACGCTCGCTTTGCAGAGCGCGACAAGGGCCATCGTGGCGGGTTCGAATCGGGATCGGCGTGACGCGAGCAGGAACTCGATGAGCCAGCGCAGGTACGGCGGGTCGAGCCGTGGCTGGATGTAGAGCGGGCTTTCCGGGTCCAGCATCCACCTGAACGACTTGAAGAGCATCGAGGGGTTGGCCAGGGCGGTGGCCTGCGACGGCGTCAGCCAGCCGGCATTGCCGTACGAGCAGCCGTGGCCGATGCGGTCGCGCTCCAGCACGGTGACCGACGCCCCCCGAAGCGCCAGCTCCCGTGCGCACGCCACCCCGATTACGCCGCCGCCGATGACGAGGACGTCCACGAGACGATTATGCGCGACCGGCGTGCGGGCACGCATCCTCTACCTCGGCGCGACTGCTCGCAGGATGCGCCGCGCTCTGTAGAATGATGCGGTGCGATGGCAGGGCAGCCGTGTCAGTTGGAGCGGCTCCGGGGAGAGGGAAACGGTGACAAAGAGGATTGCGGCGATCGTGATGGCGCTCCTGGCATGCGCCAGCATCGCCTCGGCACAGGGTGGGTCAACGGAGAGCCAGCTGGGCGCGTACGTCGGCAAGTGGACCATCGACGGGACCGGAAGCGCCGGCAAGGTGAGCGGGAGCGAGACGTGCGCCTGGTTCTCCGGCGGTCCCTCGCTGGTCTGCAGGAAGACGACGCAGGACACGGTGGGCGAGACCGACAGCATCGCGATCCTGTCGTTCGACGCCGCGAAGAAGCAGTACGTGCTGCACGGGACCGATAACACCGGTGCGGTGACGACGCTGACCGGCACCTTTGCCGCCAGCACGTGGAAGTGGCTCGGTGAGGTTCGGACCGTCGACGGCCGCGTGACGGCGACGCGCTACACGGTGCGCGACATGACGGGCGGCAGCCGATCGCTGGACATCGAGACGCAGGCCAAAGGTGGCACCTGGCTGCGCGCGTCGGGCGCGACCTACAAACGCGCTCCGCGATGACGGCACTCATCCAGGTCCGGATGCGGAGTGCCCAATCGGCAGTCCAGGGGCTCGGGCCCCTAACGCCGAGACCCGATGCGATGTGGCATGATGTCCCGCCACATCCGAGTGTTCCGGCGCGCCAGACACCGTCGCCGTCGCGGCAGCCAAGGGAGTCGCAGACCAGTTGCGGGACGTCGAAGCGGCAGGTGCGGGACGTCGTAGCGGCGGGGCGAGTCGTAGCGGCAATTGCGGGACGTCGTAGCGGCGGGGCTTCAGCCCCGCCGAGAGGAGAGCACGAATGAGAGTCACCACCGCGGTCGTCGCCGGCCTCCTGCTGGCCCTGACCAGCACCGGGCACGCAGCCGGCGAGAGTGTGCTGTTCGTCGGCAACAGCTTCACCTTCGGCTCTGGATCGGCCGTGAGGTTCTACCGCAGCCACACGGTTACCGACCTGAATAACGAGGGGGTGGGGGGCGTGCCCGCGCTCTTCAAGTCCTTCACGGAACAGGCCGGCTTCGACTACGAGGTCGCCCTCGAGACGCGCGGTGGCGTCGGCATCGACTTTCATCTCGACAACAAGCTCGGCGTCATCGGCCGCCGCGGATGGGACAAGGTCGTGGCGCACGGCTACAGCACGCTCGATCAGGAGAAGCCACGGGACCCGGGCAAGCTGGTTGAGACGGCCAAACAGCTGGGCGACGTGCTGCGTGCGAAGAACCCGAAGGTGGACTACTACCTGATGGCCACCTGGTCGCGCGCGGACCAGACCTATCCGGCTCGGGGCGCGTGGGCGGGACAGCCGATCGAGCAGATGGGGAAGGACGTGCGTGCCGGCTACGACAAGGCCGCGGCTGCGGCCGGTGCGAAGGTCATTCCGGTTGGCGACGCGTGGAACCGCGCGATGGCCACAGGTGTGGCAGACCCGAATCCCTACGACGGGATCGAGGCCGGCAAGCTGAACCTGTGGACCTACGACAGCTACCATGCGAGCACCGCAGGCTACTACCTCGAGGCGCTCGTCATCTTCGGCAGCATCACCGGACGCGACCCGCGGTCGCTCGGCGACAATGAGTGCTCCGGCTACGAGCTTGGCCTCTCCACGTCCGAGGTGCACAAGCTGCAGCAGGTCGCCTTCGATCAGCTCAAGGAGATGGGCACGGTCACGGCCAACCCGCTCATGCTGCCCAAGCCGACGTCTCCCGACCGCTGCATGGCGCGCTGACCCCGTGTGTGCCCGATACACGCGGTGGTCGCGTGTGCCGGGCGTGCACGTCGTTGTGAACGTCTGTCTTCTGATTCCTGCTCTCTGACTTCGGACCGTGAGGTCTACCGACTATCTGGCGCGATGGCGCGAGGCTGGCGCGATTTCAGCACCCCAGCACGACGCCATCGCCGCCCTTGTCACGCGTCGACGGCTGTCGGTCTTCGCCGAGATCAACGCGCTGCTGTATCTCGGCGTGCTGGCGAGCGTTGCCGGCGTGGCGGCAACGGTCCGGACCTACTCGACCCGCTGGGGAATGCTCGTCGTCCTCGTGCCGCTGACGGCGATGGTCGTCGGTTGTGTCGCGTACGCCACCGCGCGTTCCCCCGACTACTCCCATGAGCGGATCGAGTCCACCAATCCGCTGGTGGACTACGCGGTGTATCTGGCCTGCCTGCTGTTCGGCGTTGAATTGGCCTACCTTACCCAGCAGTTTCCGGCACTGCGTGGCCGCGCCGACGACCTTCTCCTGGCCTCTTCGGCGCTGTACTTCGTCGCGGCGTACCGGTTCGACAATCGCTTCGTGCTGTCGCTCGCCATCGCCGCGCTGGGTGGCTGGTTCGGCGTACGGCTCGCGAGCCTCGGTGTCTTCGACGACCTCAGTCACGCGAGGAACGCAGCGCTCGGGTTTGCGGGAACGATCGCCGTGCTGGGCGCGCTGCTGACCCGACTGGGTGTCAAGCGGCACTTCGTCGACGCGTACCTGCACGTCGCCGTCAACGTCGCGCTGGCGACCGTCACGTGGGGCGTGCTCGATTCGACAGCGTCGCGCCTCTGGGTGGTGGCGGCCGTCGTCGGCGCGGGCGTGACGATTGCCGGCGGCGTACGGCGGCGCCGGTTCGCGTTCGTCGTATACGGGACCGTGTACGGATACATCGCGGTCTCCGGGCTGGTGCTGCGGAACCTGAACGACTTCGAGGCGTCGCTCGCGTTCCTTGTCGTGTCCGCCGTCAGCGTCGTGGTCGGGCTCGTGGCGCTCGCACGCAAGGTGGGGCGGCAGCCATGAGGCGGTACTCGGCAGACGACGAGATGCGCGTATTCATGTCCGATGCCGTGGGCGAGTGGACCGGTGCGGGTCTGCTCTCGCGTGATCAGCGGCAGGCGCTCGAGCCAGAACTGTCCGTCGGACTGCGGCGTACCGGACGGATGCTGCGTGTGGGCCTCGCGCTCTTCACGGTGATTGCCGGCGCGGCTGCCGTCGGGCTCGTGCTCGTCGTCACCGATCTCTCGTCCGAGTGGGCGCTGAGCGTCGTGACTGCGCTCCTTGCTGTTGGCGCGCTGAAGCTGGCCGACGTGGCGGCAGTCACGTACCGCCTCTACCGCTTCGGCGTGGAGGAGGCGCTCGCGCTCGGAGGCGTTGGGCTGTCCGCATTCGCCGCGGGCATGCTGGCGTCCGCACTTTTCGGGAGCAACAGCGCCAATACGGCATGGCTGTTCGCGTCGGCGGCAGCGGGGCTCATGGCTGTCGGGATCTACCGGTGCTTTGGGTTCCGCTACGCACCAGTGCTCGCGATGGTGGCGTTCGCCCTGATGCCGCTGCCCTTCGACAGCCTCACGCCAGCGCTGAAGCGGCTCATCGGTGCGGTGGTGTGCGCGACGGCGTTCGTCGCGGCCCACCGGGCGGGGGCTCGCGCGAGCGACGATGTGCGGATGGGCGATGCGGAGACCCTGCGGTCGGCGGCGGTGGCAGGGATGTACATCTTCCTCAACCTGCAGCTCAGTGGGGCCGTCATCGGTGGCACCGTCCCCGGCTGGTTCCGGTGGGGCACGCTGCTGCTGGCGTGGGCGTTGCCGCTCTGGGTGGTTCGCCGCGCGATCGACACTCGCGAGCCGTGGCTCCTCCGCGTCGGTCTTGGCGCGCTGGTCCTCTCGCTGGCGACGACGAAGGGGTACCTCGGGTGGCCGCCGCGCCCGTGGGATCCGATCGTGTTCGGGGTTGTGCTCATCGTTGGCGCGACGGTGCTCCGCCGCTGGCTGAATGCCGGATCTGCCGGAGAGCGGAACGGCGTCACCGCACGCCGCCTACTCGAGAGCGACGCTGCGTTGATGCGCCTCGTGAGCCTGACGGCCCTGGCGACGCCTCCGGAAAACGCCCACGCGACGGCCCGGACGAACGAAGGCGGGTTCGCCGGTGGTCGATCGGGTGGCGGCGGGGCGGAGGCGGGGTACTGACCGCTTCCTCACGAACGCAAGAACGCAGAAATGCAAGAACGCAGTCGCTATTGACGCGCCTCCCCGACTGGGGCTGTAATCACGCCGCAGCAGGTCACGCACCACCAAGGAGAGGACGATGAGCGAGCGCCGTACGCGTCGGGAGTTCATGGGGCTGACCGCCGGAGCCGCGGCCGGAGTGCTGGGGCAGCCGTGGTTCACCAGAACGGTCGCCGCCGCAGCGGGAGCCGAGGCTGGCAACGCCGACCTCATTGTGCTGAACGCGAAGGTCTACACCGTGGACGAACGGATGCCGCGTGCGCAGGCCTTCGCGGTGAAGAACAGCCGGTTCATCGCCGTCGGCAGCAACGACGAAATCAAGGGGCTGGCCGGCAAGGACTCGCGCACCTTCGATGCGAAGGGCATGACCATCGTGCCCGGGTTCGTGGATTGCCACAACCACGCGGGTGGTGATGTCCTCCTGTATGAGGTCCTCGTCGGCAATCCGTTCGAAGTCGAGTTCGTCACAATCACGAGCATCATCGACAAGCTGCGGGCGCGTGCGCGGCAGACGCCGCCTGGTACGTGGGTGGAGGGCTACTTCTTCGACGACACCAAGGTGAAGGAGCAGCGTGAGCTGAACGTGCACGACCTTGACGAAGTGTCCGTCGAGCATCCAGTGGTGGTGCGGCACCGCGGCGGACACACGTCGTACTACAACAGCAAGGCGTTGGAGATGGCGGGCGTGACGAAGGAGACGAAGAACTCTCCCGGTGGCACGTACGATCGGGACGAGAAGGGTGAGCTGAACGGCCGCGTCACCGACACGGCCCGCAGCGTCTTCAACAACGTCGGCAAGCGGCCGTCGTACACGCCAGACCAGATCGAGGAGCGCGGCCGTAATGGCATCGCCCACATTTCCAAGCAGTTCGTCCGCTACGGCCTGACCAGCGTCCACCATGAGGGCGGCGACCTGGCGGCCATCCAGGAGGTCCGTCGGCGGGGCGAACTGCTGCACCGCGTCAGTTACGAGGCGAGCGGCCGCGTGCTCGATTCGATGATGGCCAGCGGCATCCAGACCGGCTTCGGCGACGAATGGGTGAAGTTCGGTGCGACGTCCGAGCACACCGTGGACGGTTCCTTCTCGGAGCGGACCATGGCGCTCAGCCAGCCTTACCCAGGCGACAAGTCAGGCTACAAGGGGAACGTCACCGAGACGCAGGAGACGCTGAACGCCTGGATCGAGAAGGTGCACCGCGCGGGGATCCAGGTGAACTGCCATGCGAACGGCGACGTGGCCATCGACATGTTCCTCACCGCGGTGGAGCGGGCCCAGAAGCTCTTCCCCCGGCAGGACACCCGCCCGAAGATCACGCACTGCACGCTGATCAACGACGACCTCGTCCGCCGCATCAAGGCGCTCGACGCGATACCCGCGATGTTCACCACCTACGCCTACTACAACACGGACAAGTTCGTGTTCTACGGCGAGGACCTGATGAAGCGGAGCATGGCTTATCGCACGCTCCTCGATGCGGGCGTGCACGCGGCGGCCGGGTCGGACTTCAGCCCGGGTCCGTTCGCGCCGCTGATGGGCATCCAGGGCATGGTGACGCGCAAGGGGTGGGACGGCAAGACCTGGGGCGCCAACCAGCGCATCAGCGTTGAGGAAGCCATCAAGGTGAACACCCTCCACGGAGCCTATGCGTCGAAGGAGGAGCACCTCAAGGGCACCATCACGCCCGGCAAGCTGGCGGACTTCGTCGTGCTGGCCGACGACCCGCACACGATCGACCCCGAGAAGATCAAGGACATCAAGATCGTGCGGACCGTGGTGGGAGGAAACGTGGCGTACGAAGCCTGACGGAAATGCTGAATGCTAAACGCCAATTGCTGATTGCATGACTCGACCAATCGACGCGCGCTGCGCTGGCAATTAGCATTTGGCGATTAGCGATTAGCAATCCGCAAGGAGCTACTGCCTCACCTCCGGCGTGCCCTCGGCCACCTTGTCCTCCGGTTTCGGAAGCGGCGGGAGGCCGAGGATGTTCCGGAGCTCGTCGCCCTCCATCACCTCGACGCTCAGGAGGCGCTTCGCGATGGTGTCCACCTGCTCGCGGCGCTCGGTGAGAATGCGCGTCGCCATGTCGTGCGCTTCGGTGATGATGCGGCGGATTTCCGAGTCGATCTTCACCGCCGTCTCCTCCGAGTAGACGCCCCGTTCGAGCGGCATGGGGACGTCGAGGAACTTCGGGCGCTTGTTCCCCTCGTAGTTGATGAGGCCCAGCGCCTCGCTCATCCCGTACTCGCAGATCATCGCGCGCGCGATATCGGTGGCGCGCAGCAGGTCATTCTGCGCGCCTGTTGTCACCTCGCCGTACTTGATCTCCTCCGCGGTGCGCCCGCCAAGGAGCACGGCCAGTTCACCCATCAGCTGCCGACGCGTGGAGAGGTAGCGTTCCTCGGTGGGGAGGTGCAGCGTGTAACCGAGCACGCCAAACCCGCGGCCGACGATCGAGATCTTGTGGACCGGGTACTGCCCCTCGATCACCGAGGCGACGACGGCGTGGCCGGTCTCGTGGTAGGCAATCGTTTCGCGATCCTTGTCGCTCATCACGCGCTTGCGCTCGAGCCCGGCGACCAGACGCTCGATGGCGGCCTCGAACTCCTGCGGCCCGACCTCGGTCTTGTCGTTGCGCGCCGCGAGCAGCGCCGCTTCGTTCACCAGGTTCGCGAGGTCCGCGCCGGCGAAGCCGGCCGTGCGTGCCGCGACGACCCGGAGATCGACCTCTGGCGAGAGCTTCACGCCCTTGACGTGGATCTTCAGGATGTCCTCGCGCCCCTTCACGTCAGGCTTGTCGACCAGCACCTGGCGGTCGAA
>JAFDVO010000022.1:195086-195254 GCA_018268955.1 Acidobacteriota bacterium
CGGGTCCAGCACCTCGGGCCGGTTCGTGGCGCCCATGATGATGACCCCCTTGCGGGAGTCGAATCCGTCCATCTCCGCGAGCAATTGATTCAGGGTCTGCTCGCGTTCCTCGTGGCTGCCGACCGGGCTCTGCACGCGCGCCTTGCCGAGTGCATCGAGCTCGTCGAT
>JAFDVO010000022.1:195297-197964 GCA_018268955.1 Acidobacteriota bacterium
GCGCCGACGCCGACGAACATCTCGACGAACTCGGATCCGCTCAGGCTGAAGAACGGGACGTGCGCCTCACCCGCGACGGCACGCGCGAGCAACGTCTTGCCCGTTCCCGGAGGACCGACGAGCAGCACCCCCTTCGGGATGCGGCCGCCGATGTTCGTGTACTTCTTCGGCGTCTTCAGGAACTCGACCACTTCCTTGAGTTCCTCGCGCGCCTCATCGACGCCGGCGACGTCCGCGAAGCGGACCTTGACCTCGTCGTCCGCGAAGACCTTGGCGCGGCTGCGTGCGAAGGACATGACGCCGCCTTCGGCACCGCTCATCCGGCGGAAGAAGAACCCCCAGATGCCGACGAAGAAGAGCAGCGGCAGGAGCCAGCCGAGCAGTTCTGGCAGCCAGCGGTTCGTCGTCTCGCCGCTGTACTTCACGCCGTGCGCTTCCAGTTCCTCCGTCAGCTTCGAGTCCTCGACCCGGGTGGTGACGAAGTCCTTGGTCTGCCGCGTGCCGTTCGCGATGGGGTCCTTCAGCGTCCCCCGGATCGCCGTGTCGCCGACGACGATCTCCGTCACCCCGCCGTTCTTGACCAGTTCCTTGAACTGGCTGTACGGGATCGCCTTGCCCTGTGGCGCCATCCAGTACATCTGCGCGAGCCCCAGGATCAGCAGGAGCGCGAGCCCGTACCAGAGCGACATGCCGGGGCGGCCACCGAGGGTGCGTGGCCCTCGCTTGTCGCCGCCCCGCGGGTTGAACCGAGGTGTCGGAGTGTTGGACGACATGTGTCTACTTAATTATGCCTGCAGCGCCTGCTTCGGCTGCGGATCCGGCGGCGGTGCCCCCTGCTTTTTCGAACCGCAGCCCCTCGGGACCGGCGTCGACGTGCACCGTATCGCCTTCGGTGAAGCGTCCCTCCAGCACCTGCAGCGCCAGCGGGTCGAGCACCATCCGCTGGATCGCCCGCTTGAGGGGCCGCGCCCCGTATGCCGGGTCATAGCCTTCCTGCACGAGCTGCTCCTTGGCGGCGTCGGTCAGGTCCACGTGGATCTTCCGTTCCTCGAGCCGCTTCAGCAGCCCGGCGATCTGGATGTCGATGATCCGCTTGATGTGCGCCTTCCCGAGCGCGTGGAAGAAGATGATCTCGTCCACACGGTTCAGGAACTCCGGCCGGAAGTGGTTGCGGAGCGCCTCCATCACCTGGCGCCGCGTCCCTTCGTCCAGCGTGCCGGTCTCCACGGACGCATGCTCCGAGATGAACTGGCTGCCGAGGTTCGACGTCATGATGACCACGGTGTTCTTGAAGTCGACCGTGCGGCCCTTGCCGTCGGTCAGCCGCCCGTCATCGAGCAGCTGCAGCAGCACGTTCAGCACTTCGGGGTGCGCCTTCTCGATCTCGTCGAAGAGCACCACCGCATAGGGCCGACGCCTGACCGCTTCCGTGAGCTGGCCTGCCTCTTCGTAGCCGACATACCCGGGAGGCGCGCCGATCATCCGTGAGACGGTGTGCTTCTCCTGGTACTCGGACATGTCGATCCGCACCATTGCCTGCTCGTCGTCGAACAGGAACTCGGCGAGGGCGCGTGCGAGCTCGGTCTTGCCGACACCCGTGGGCCCGAGGAACAGGAAGCTGCCGAGCGGACGGTTGGGATCCTGGAGGCCCGCACGTGCGCGCCGGATCGCGTTCGCCACCGCGACGATCGCGTCGTCCTGTCCGATGACCCGCTTGTGGAGCCGTTCCTCCATGTGAATCAGCTTCTGGATTTCGCCTTCCATCAGGCGGCTTACCGGGATGTGCGTCCATTTGCTGACGACCTCGGCGATGTCCTCCTCGTCGACCTCCTCCTTCAGCATCCGCTGTCCGGTCTGGGCCGACGCGAGCTTCGCTTCCTCGTCGCGGATCTGCTGTTCGAGCTGCGGCACGCGGCCGTACTGGAGTTCGGACGCCTTGGCGTAGTCGCCCGCACGCTGTGCCTTCTCGAGCTCGAGGCGCACCGCCTCGAGGTCTTCCTTCAGCTTGCTGGAGCCCTGGATGGCGTTCTTCTCGGCCTGCCACTGCGCCATGAGGCGCGTGCGGTCTTCCTTCAGTTCCGCGAGTTCCTTGTCGAGCTTGGCGAGCCGCTCGAGTGAGGCTTTGTCCGTTTCCTTCCGCAGGTTCTCGCGCTCGATCTCGAGCTGCGTGATGCGCCGCTCGACCTCGTCGACCTCCACCGGCATCGAGTCGATCTCCATGCGGAGCTTCGACGCCGCCTCGTCCACCAGGTCGATCGCCTTGTCGGGCAGGAAGCGGTCGGCGATGTAGCGGTTCGACAGCACGGCGGCGGCGACAAGCGCCGAGTCCTTGAACTTCACCTTGTGGTGGATCTCGTAGCGCTCACGCAGGCCGCGCAGGATGCTGATCGTGTCCTCGACCGTCGGCTCGCCAACGAGCACCGTCTGGAAGCGCCGTTCGAGCGCGGCATCCTTCTCGATGTACTTCCGGTACTCGTCGAGCGTCGTTGCACCGACGGTATGCAGCTCGCCACGCGCCAGCATCGGCTTCAGCATGTTGGACGCGTCCATCGAGCCTTCCGCTGCACCAGCGCCGACGACCGTGTGCAGTTCGTCGATGAAGAGGATGATCTGCCCGTTGGAGTCGGTGATCTCCTTCAACACCGCCTTCAGCCGCTCCTCGAACTC
>JAFDVO010000023.1 GCA_018268955.1 Acidobacteriota bacterium
GTGACTTTAACCACGGACTGCTAGTGAAGCGGATCATGTCTTGACCTCCGCGGTAAACCCTCACGCGCCCTGAAGCTATTCTCCATCGCGACGGCGTTGTCGTTGCTATTTCGGACGCCCCGATACCACGCGGCGTCGACGTGACCTATCTCATGCGCAAGGATCAAGGGCAGGGTGTTGGGTGAAGGCTCGCGACTCTCCATCACGTCTGCTCGCAGCGATCCGAGCGGCCCCCTCGTGATCAGAGTTGTCATGAACGTCCCTCCGGCCGTGTTCGCGGGGAAATCGGGGCCCAGCTTGTATTGCTGCCCTTCCAAAGTGACGACGGGCGTCCCGGCCGCTGCGAACTTGATGGTCAGCACGTTGTTCTTATCCTGGATCATGGTGCCGAGCGCGGCTGCAACGGCATTGACGCCCTTGAAGCGGTCCATGTCAGTCACGCTGAGCACGCCGAACGCATTCTTGCGGAGGTACTGAGTCGCCTCCTTGCCCACCGCCTTTTTCACTTCTTCAAAGAGCACGTTTGGCTCGTCGTCACCTCCGGAGAGCACCACGTCGAGCCCGGACGGGTCGCTGAAGCGCACCGGACCATTGCGCGCATAGGCATAGCGATTGAAGCGCTGCGGATCGACGAGCCGCGCGTCGGTCAGCGTGACCGGGTCTGCTGTAGCGAAGCGCCCCGTGTTAGCGGCGTAATAGCGGGCGCCGGAATAGTCCAGCCCGCTCTCGCCGTCCCGCTCCTTGCCCGCAAACGTCACCTTGTGCTCGATCGCACCACTGCTCGACGGAATCGGCCACTCGGTCCCGAACGGCAGGTAATCGTGCTGCTCGACGACGGCACCCGCGGCGTCCGTGACGAGCCGTACGGAGCCGATCGCATCGGTGTCGTGGTAGGTGAACGTGTCCACGCCGCGGAGCCCCAGGTTCAGATCCGGCCCGGCAACTTGGTGCTGCCCATCTCCGGACATCCACCTCGTGTGGTACTGACCTTTCCCGTTCGGCGCCGTCGCGGGATAGCTTCTCGGATCCGTCGCAGGACCGGTGACCGCCGGCCCCTCGATGACCTGGCCATCAGCAACCCGCACAAACTCGATCCGATCCCCGCTGCCGAAGGTCGGGCCTGTCACGGTGAAGGTCAGCGGATCGCTCGGCCGTGCCTTCGTCGGGGTCAGCGTCAGCGTGCGGTGCGGCGGCTCGCCGCCCGTCACGGTGACCGAGCCTGACGCCCCGAGACGGACGCCCGTGTCGCTGATGAAGCGGACCTCGTACGGTCCGCTCGGCGGCACCACAAAGCCCACCCGAGACATCGGAAGCCGTCCACACCGACGGCCGCCTGCATGGTGTCGCCAGCTGACACCTTAGAGTCACCAGGTGCGTGGACACTCGCAACACGGTAGGTGCGACCCTGGTCGAAGGCTTGGGGGAAGCCGGCTGCGCCGTTACGGCAGCGCGAGGCGCGACGCGACGCCGCTGAACACGTCAGCAGCGATGTCGTCCTTAGAGCGCTCGCCATCGAGCAGCAGCCAGCCGTCGCGCTCCGCGATGCGGTGGTAGCTGGCGCGGACCCGCTCCTGTAGCGCGAGGTCCCGCTCGTAGCGATCGCGGTCCGCGGACTTGCGCGCAACGGCGGTCGCCGGCGCGATGTCGAGCATGATCGTGACGGATGGGCGCGGCAGGAACCGCTGCATGTCGGTCAGCCACGCGGCGTCCAGGCCGAAGGCTTCGCCGTACGCAATGCTCGAGGCGAGGTAACGGTCGGAGACGACGAAGCTGCCCGAGTCGAGCATCTGCTGGATGCGCGCCTTCCACTCGTAGCGGTTCGCCACGTAGAGGAGCTGCATCACCTCGGGTGGGTACTCGCGCTCGCCCGCCAGCGCGCGGCCGATCTCGCTGCCGATGTGCGTCGTGTAGTCCGGGAACGAGACGAGCGCCACGCGGTGGCCGAGTGTGGTGAGCCGATCGCGCAGCCGCTCGGCCTGCGTCTGCTTGCCGCTCTGGTCCAACCCCTCGAAGGCGATCAGGTGGCCGCTCATCGCCCTACCGGGTGCCGGCTTCGGCGAGCGCCTGCTCGAGCGCCAGCATGTCGTCCACCGACTGCCGACGACGAATGACGCGCCAGGTGCCGTTGTCGACCAGCACTTCCGCCGGGAGCGGACGCCGGTTGTAGTTCGACGACATCGCTGCGCCGTACGCGCCCGCGTCGCGGATCGCAAGCAGGTCCCCAATCGCCAGCGGCCGCAGCAGGCGATCCCGCCCGACGACGTCGCTGCTCTCGCAGACCGGGCCGACCACTTCGTACTGCGTCGGCGCATCGTCTGACGCGATGACCGGCTCGATCCGGTGGAACGCGTTGTACAGCGCCGGACGCATGAGTTCCGTCATGCCCGCGTCGATTACCGCGAACTCGCTCACCGCGTTGCGCGGCTTCAGGTCGATGACCCGCCCGAGCAGCACGCCCGCGGGCCCGACGATGGAGCGGCCCGGCTCCAGGACGATCGGCAGCCCGGTCGGCCTGATGGCATCGACGACGGCGCGCACGTACTCGCGCGTGTCGACGACGGGCGATTCGTCGTAGGAGATCCCGAGACCGCCGCCGACGTCCACATACTCGAGCGGCATGCCGGCCGCCGCAAGCTCGGTGGCCATCGCCGCGACGAACCGTGCCGCGCCGGTGAGCGGATCGAGGCTCGTGATCTGCGAGCCGATGTGCACGTGCACCGCGACCAGCTTCAAGAACGGCCGCCCGTGCAGCGTGGCGAACAGCTCGCGCGCGGCATCGAGCGGCACGCCGAACTTGTTGATCTTCAGCCCCGTCGAAATGTGCGGATGGCTCTTCGCGTCGATGTCCGGGTTGATGCGCACCGCCACGCGCGCCGGTCGACCGAGTGTCTGCGCGATCGCCTCGATGCGCGCCAGCTCGCCGGCCGATTCGACGTTGATCGCCTTGAGCCCGAGCGGCACCGCGCGCTCGAGTTCCGCGGGCGACTTGCCGACGCCGGTGAACACGATCTGGTGCGGCTCGAACCCCATGCGGCGCGCCACATCGATTTCCCAGATGGAGTTCGCATCCGCGCAGCTGCCGAGGCCGCGCAGCAGCTGTCCGATCGCGAGGTTCGAATTCGCCTTCAGCGCGTAGTGCAGCGCATGCGGGTACCCGTCGAACGCGTCGTCCAGGGCACGGAAGCGTTCGCGCAGGGTGGCGGCGCTGTAGACGTAGAGCGGCGTGCCCTCGCGGTCGGCAATCGCCTGCAGGGCAACGCCGTCGCACACGAGGTGGCCGGAGTGATGGAAGAAGCCTGTCACGGATCGACTACCGACTATACCACCTGATATCATCGCGTGATCCCGCGTTAGCCACCCCATGCCCGTTGAACAGCCCGCCGCGCCGGACGACATCGAAGCCCTGATCCAGCGCTGCCTCCGCGGCGATCAGGCCGCCTGGGAGCGCATCGTCCGCCTGCACTGGCGGAGGGTGTTCAACGTCGCGTACAAGTTCGTCGGCAAGCACGACGAAGCGGAGGACCTGACGCAGGACATCTTCCTGAAGGTCTTCAAGTCGCTCGAGACGTTCGACCGCCGCGCGAACTTCCAGACGTGGCTGATCAGCGTCAGCCGCAACCTGTGCATCGACCACTACCGCAGCGTGCGCAAGGAGCGGCAGACGGTCGACCGCGAGGTGGACACGAACGACCTCGCGCCGCCGACGGCGGAGCCGGGACCGATGGCCGCGCTCGAGCAGCGGGATCGCGTGACGCTGCTCCGCGACGCGCTGGCTTCGCTGCCCGACACGCTGCGCACCGCGGTCGTGATGCGGGACATCCAGGAACTCTCCTACCAGGACATTGCCGAGCGGCTGCAGCTGCCGGAAGGCACCGTGAAATCGCGCATCAACCGCGGCCGCACCGAGCTGGCGCGCCAGATCCGCCGCCTGCGCGGCGACGACTACAGCCCGAGCGGCGCGTCGGGGGACGCACGCTCGCGCACCGGAGCACAGTGATGAACCTGAGTACCGAGCAGGCCGGCGGCGTCTCCATCGTCCGCGTCGGCGAAACCCGGATGATGTATCCGATGCTGGCGGAGTTCGCGAACGCCGTGTCGGGGCTCGTCGCCGGGGGCGCGCGGCACATCCTCATCGACCTCGCGCCGGTCACCTACGTGGACAGCGCGACGATCGGCTGCTTCATGGACCTCTACCGCACGATCAGCGGCGTGCAGGGGCAACTGAAGCTCTCGGGTGTCCAGAAGCGGGTCGAGACGATGCTCACGATGACCGGGACACAGCACTTCATCCCGCTCTTCACCGACGAAGCGGCCGCGCGCACGAGTTTCGGGGCCTAAGCCATGCGCACCATCAAGACGACGACCGGATCCGAGGTTACGCTGGACGGCGACCTGCTGGCGATCATGGAGCTGCTCTACCGAGAGGTGACCGCCAGGCGCGCGCTCGATCGCACGTTCGACGACATGGTGAAGGAGATTCACCACCTGATCGACCAGATGACGGAGGACGAGCGCCGCACCTACTTCGTCGAGAGCCTGTTCCTCAACACCGTGCGCTACGAGAACGACAAGCTCGAGGCGTACATGAAGAAGATCGCCAAGAAGTAGCCGGATGTCACTGAATTTCCTCGCCACCCGGTTCCGGTGCACCTGGCCGTGGGACATCCTCGTGATGCTCTGCGACGGACGCTTCGTCTGCGGCTGCGCCGATCCGTACGGCCGCCGCGTCCTCGGGGACGCACGCACGGGCACGGTGCGCGACACCTGGACGGGGCCGACGATCACCGCGCTGCGGCAGGACCTGAACAACGGCGGATCGAAGTTCTGCGGCGACTGCGCGCTGAAGCTGCCGCTGAAGAAGGACGAGCAGCCGCCGCAGCGACCGGTCGATGCCGGCCCGTATCCGGGCCGCATGTACATCGAGTGCACGGCTGCCTGCAACATCTCCTGCAACCAGGCGTGCTGCGCGCCGGAGAGCGGCATCACCCGCACGCGCCAGGCCGGCATGCTCGACTTCGAGCTGTTCAAGCGCGTCATGGACGAAGCGGGCCCCCGCCTCGGCCGCGTGGACTTCTTCAACTACGGCGAGGCGTTCCTCCACAAGCGCGCCGTGGAGATGTGCGAGTACATCAAGGCGAACTTCCCGCACATCTACCTCTACACGAGCACGAACGGGCTCGCGCTTTCAGAGGAGAACGCGCGGCGCCTCGTACACTCGGGCATCGACGAGGTGACGTTCTCGATCGACGGCGCACGGCAGGAGAGCTACGAGAAGTACCGGCAGCGCGGCAAGCTGGAGATTGCGCTGCGGAACCTGCGGGCGATGGCGGACGAGAAACGGAAGACGGGCCGCTCGCTCCCGTTCCTCAACTGGCGCTACATCCTCTTCACCTGGAACGACTCGGACGAGGAGATGCAGCAGGCGCGGCAGATGGCGCAGGAGATCGGCGTCGATCGGCTGTGCTGGGAGATCACCGATCATCCGGAGGACGCCTTCTCGCGCCGCTTCGTCCCCGGTTCGCCGGACTACGAGGCGATCCGTCGCGAGACGTGGGACGACAGCAACCTTGGGAACGCCATCCCCGGCGCCACGCCGCGGGCGCTCATCGAGGTGAAGTCGGTCTTCGGCCTGCCGCTCGTCGGCGCCCGCAGGCGTCCGCTCACCGTGCGCGCACGCGTCCGCAACCTCAGTCAGCGCGCCTTCCCGAACGACGGCGCGCAGGGCCGTCGCCTCGTCCGCCTTGGCGCACAGCTCTGCCGCCCGGACGGCTCCCTCATCAACCTCGATTTCGCCCGCGCCGATCTCCCACGCCCGCTCGAAGGCGGCGGCGTCACCGAGCTCGACGTCCACCTGAAGGCACTGCCCGACCCGGGCCGCTACCTCCTCAAGTTCGACATGGTCAGCGAAGGGGTGGAGTGGTTCGAGAAGTGCGGATCACCCACGACGACGCAGCCGCTCTGGGTCATCTAGGGACTGGGGACTCGGGGCTCGGGGCTCGGAACTGGGGACTCGGGACTGGGGACTCGAACAGAGGACAGGGGTCTGAGGACAGAGGTTGGAGGTTGGAGGTTGGGGGTTGGGGGTTGCGGGTTGGGAATCGCAGAAGTCAGATTGCAGACTTGCGGGCTGCGACCTTCTGAATTCTGACTGCTGAGTTCTAACTTCTAACGTCGGCTGCGGCTATTGTGCAGCGACCGCGGCCGGGACGCCGGCTGTGGCGGCGGCGAGTTCGGGCGTGCCTTCGACGAGCGTCCAGCAGTCGCTCGCCTCGAGGATCCGCTGCGCGAACTCGGTGTGCAGGCCGTGGCCCGCGCGGTGCGCAACCAGGTGGCCGATCACCGGATAGCCGACAAGGCCGAGGTCGCCGACCGCGTCGAGGATCTTGTGGCGGACGAACTCGTCCGCGAACCGCAGCGCGTTGTTCAGCACGCCTGTTTCGCCGAGGACGATGGCGTTATCGAGCGAGCCGCCGAGGGCGAGGCCGTTCTGCCGCAGCCGCTCCACGTCCTTCAGGAACGTGAACGTCCGGGCCGGGGCGATCTCCTCGATGAAGCTCTCTTCGGTGATGCGGATCGTGCGCGCCTGGTGCCGCAGCAGCGGATGGTCGTAGCTGATGCTGTAGGTGACCTTGAAGTGGTCCGAGGGATAGAGCGCGATGCGCTTGTCGCCGCGGGACAGCGAAATCGGCTGCGTGATCTTGAGGTACCGGCGCGGGGAGCCCTGCGCCTTCACGCCCGCTTCCTGAATCAGGTAGATGAACGGCGCGGAGCTGCCGTCCATGATCGGCACTTCCGGCGAGTTCAGCTCGATCAGCACGTTGTCGATCCGCATGCTGACCAGGGCCGCCATCAGGTGCTCGACCGTCTCGACCGAGACCTCGTTGCGCGAGAGCGCCGTCGCGAGGTTGATCCCCGAGAGGTGCTGGACGCTGGCCGGCACTTCGTGCCCGCCGATGTCGGTCCGCTTGAACCGGATGCCGTAGTCCGCAGCCGCCGGCTTGAGGGAGAGCTGAACCTTGTTGCCGGAGTGGAGCCCGATTCCGACACACGAAATTGCGCGGCGAAGGGTGCGCTGTGCGTCCATTTTCCTCTCAACGAGCGGCGACATGCACAGACGAGCTGAGCAAACGGGATGCCCGCATTCTCACGACCGGGTGCCTGCGCAGAAATCGCAATTCATCTAAGGAATTCGCACGTTTTCAGGAGCCGACCCGCCGCAGCGCGGACGCGCTGTGGCTGACCAGCCACATGGCAACCGCGCCAAAGCGTGGCAATGTTACCACACGATCTAGACCGCATGAGCTATACGGCCTCGGACCGGATCGGCCGTCCACGCTCGGCGCCGAACAGCTCCGCGAGGTATCGACCGGTCGCCGACCGTTCATGACGCGCGACCTCCTCGGGGGTGCCCTCCGCAATGATCCGGCCGCCGCCGACGCCCCCTTCCGGACCGAGGTCGATGACGTGGTCCGCCGTCCGGATGACGTCGAGGTTGTGCTCGATGACGACGACCGAGTTGCCCTGGTCGACCAGCCGGCTCAGCACGTCGAGCAGCTTTCGCGTGTCCTCGAAGTGCAGCCCGGTCGTCGGCTCGTCGAGGATGTAGAGCGTCTTCCCCGTCCCCCGGCGCGAAAGCTCCTTCGCGAGCTTCACCCGCTGCGCCTCNNACAGCGTCGTCGCCGACTGCCCGAGCGCGACGTAGCCGAGGCCGACGTCCTGCAGCGTCCGCAGCTTGGTCGCAATGGCCGGGAAGTTCTCCATCAGCGGGAGCGCCTGATCGACCGTGAGTTCGAGCACGTCCGCGATGGAGTGCCCCCGGTAGGTGATGTCCAGCGTCTCGCGGTTGTAGCGCCGCCCCTTGCACTGCTCGCACGTCACGTAGACGTTCGGCAGGAAGTGCATCTCGATGGCGATGACGCCGTCCCCCTGACAGGCCTCGCAGCGCCCGCCCTTCACGTTGAACGAGAAGCGGCCGGGGCCGAAGCCACGCTGCCGCGCCTCGGGCATCATCGCGAACAGATCGCGGATGAAGGTGAACAGCCCCGTGTAGGTGGCCGGGTTCGACCGCGGCGTGCGGCCGATGGGCGACTGATCGATCTCGATGACCTTGTCGACCAGCTCGATGCCGTCGATGCGGTCGTGCGCGCCCGGCTCGTCGGCCGCCTTGTAGATGGTCTTCGCGAGCGATCGGTAGAGGATGTCGTTCACCAGCGTCGACTTGCCGGAGCCGCTGACGCCGGTCACGGCCGTGAAGACGCCGAGCGGCAGTCGCACGTCGATCTGCTTCAGGTTGTTCTCGCGCGCCCCGCGCACGACGATCTCCCCCTTCGCGGTGCGGCGCACGCGCGGCGTCGGGATCGACTTCGCGCCGGTGAGGTACGCGCCCGTGATGGACGTGTCGTCCTGCATCAGCTCGGCGGCGGTGCCCTGGAAGATGACGCGTCCACCATGCTCGCCGGCTCCCGGCCCGAGGTCGATCACCCAGTCGGCCGAGCGGATCGTCTCCTCGTCGTGCTCAACCACGATGACGGTGTTGCCGAGGTCGCGGAGGCGCGCGAGCGTCTGGAGCAGCTTGCGGTTGTCGCGCTGGTGGAGGCCGATCGACGGTTCGTCGAGCACATAGAGCACGCCCGTGAGGTTCGCGCCGATCTGCGTGGCGAGCCTGATGCGCTGCCCTTCGCCGCCTGAGAGCGTGGCCGCGCTGCGGCCGAGCGTGAGGTAGCCGACGCCGACGTCGTGCAGGAAGCGGAGCCGGTCCTGGATCTCGCGCAGGATCCGCTCGGCGATGATCGCCTCGCGGTCCGTGAGCTGCAGCGCATCGAAGACCTCGAGCGCCTCGGAGATCGGCAGGTCCACGTAGTCCGCGATCGTGCGTCCCTTCACGCGCACGCCGAGGCTCTCCGCCTTCAGCCGCCGGCCCGCGCACGTCGCGCAGGGCCGGAGTGACCGGTACGCCTCGAGTTCGGCCTGCTCGGCCCACGTGCCGTCCTCGTAGCGGCGGCGCAGGTTCGGCACGAGCCCCTCGAACTTCGGTCCACCCTTCGGCGCGCCGAACATCAGCAGTTCGCGCTGCTTCTTCGGCAGCCTGGAGTACGGCGTCGCCAGGTCGATGCCGAAGTCGCGGCTCAGCCCCTGCAGCGTGTCGCGCACCAGCTTGCGGTCCCCCCTGGCCCACACGGCAATCGCGCCGTTCTCGAGGGCGAGCGACTCGTCCGGCACGAGCCGGTTCGGGTCGAAGTCCACGAGCGTGCCGAGCCCCTGGCACTCGGGGCACGCGCCGTGCGGCGAGTTGAACGAGAAGGCGCGCGGCGTCATCTCCGGCACGCTGATGCCGCAGTCCACGCACGCAAGGCGCCGCGAGAAGAGCCGGTCGCCCTGCTCCAGCGAGTTGATGACGACGATGTCGTCGGCGAGGGTGAGGGCCATCTCGACCGACTCGGCGAGCCGCCGCTCGACGCCGCCGCGGATGATGAGGCGGTCCACCACGACGTCGATCGAGTGGTTGCGCCGGCGGTCCAGCGCGATCTCCTCGTCGAGCGAGCGGAACTGGCCGTCGATGCGCGCCTTGGTGAAACCACGTGCGCGCAGGGTGGCCAGCTCCTTCTTGAACTCGCCCTTGCGGCCGCGAACGATCGGCGCGAGCACGTTGATGCGCGTGTCCTGCGGGTAGAGCATCACCATGTCGGTGATCCGCTCGAGCGACTGGCTCGCGATCTCCTTGCCGCAGTTCGGGCAGTGCGGCACGCCGATGCTCGCGAAGAGCAGGCGCAGGTAGTCGTAGATCTCGGTGACGGTGCCGACGGTCGAGCGCGGGTTCGACCCGGTCGTCTTCTGCTCGATCGAGATCGCGGGGGACAGGCCGTCGATGAGGTCGACGTCCGGCTTCTCCATCTGCTCGAGGAACTGGCGCGCGTACGCCGACAGCGACTCGACATAGCGCCGCTGCCCTTCCGCGTAGATGGTGTCGAAGGCGAGCGACGACTTGCCGGAGCCCGACAGCCCGGTGATCACCACCAGCTTGTGGCGTGGCAGGTCGACGTCGATGTTCTTGAGGTTGTGGACGCGTGCGCCGCGTACCGCAATCCAGTCGTGGGCCATGCTCCCTCTGCCGGGCTATCGCGGGGTGTGGAAACTCCCATTGTAGCGCCTCGCTGGCCGGGAGGGCTCGGGACAGGGAGCTGGGCGGGTAGGGCTGGTGGGGCTGGTCGGAGTGATCACGAATGGCTGGTAGGGCGGGGAAGGCGGGGCAGCAGGAGCGATCATGAAGGGCTGGTCGGGCGGGTCAGGCAGGTTGGACTGTGCGTGACAGGCCCATCAGCCCACCTGCCCCACCTGCCAGTGATGAGCATTCCTGCATTCGTGCATTCCTGCATTAGGCCTTCCCTGCCCGCCTGAGCCGGCTGTTCCTGTAGCCGTAGAAAACGTAGATGAGCAGGCCGATGGCGAGCCACATGCCGAACCGTTCCCACGCGGTGTGCGGCAGGCCGCGCATGATGAAGATGCAGCCGGCAGCCGAGAGCAGCGAGACCGGCCAGACGAACGGCACGCGGAACGGGCGCTCGCGGGTGGGCTCCGTGTACCGGAGCACGAGCACGCCGATGCTGACGAGCATGAAGGCGAAGAGCGTCCCGATGTTCGTGAGGTCGTAGGTCTCCGCCGCGTCGCCGATGAGCGCCCAGACGCCGACGAAGATGCCGGTGAGCGTGGTGGTGGTCGACGGGACCTGCGTGCGCGGGTTCACCGTCGCGGCCCAGCGCGGGAGCAGGCCGTCGCGCGCCATCGCGAAGAAGATCCGCGGCTGCCCGTACTGGAACACGAGCAGCACGGCGGACATCGAGATCACCGCCCCGAGCGCGACGAGGCTGCCGATCGCCTTGTATCCAGCGAGTTCCAGCGCGCGTGCCAGCGGATCGGCGACCGCGAGTTCACCGTACGGGACCATGCCGGTCAGCACCGCGCCGACGATGACGTAGATGAGCGTGCAGATGGCGAGGCCGCCGAGGATGCCGATCGGCAGGTTGCGCTGCGGATCGATCGTCTCCTCCCCCGCCGTCGAGATCGCGTCGAAGCCGATGTAGGCGAAGAACACGATCGCGGCGCCCTGGTGGATGCCGGTGAAGCCGTTCGGCGCGAACGGGTGGTAGTTCGTGCTCTTCAGGTTCGAGAGGCCGACGAGGATGAAGATGCCGATCGCGATCAGCTTGATGACGACCATCACGTTGTTCGCCGTCGCGCTCTCGCGCGCGCCGCGCAGCAGCAGCCACGTGATGAGCATCACAATTCCGAACGCCGGAACATGGACGAGAATCGGCACGCCGAACAGCTGCGGGGCGGTCTGCAGCAGGCCGTGCACCGCCGGGTCCGCGCTGAGGAGCGCCGTGCGATACCCGGTCGTGAGCCACGCGGGCAGCGTGACGCCGGCGCCGCGCAGCAGCGTGTTGAAGTAGTCGCCCCACGAAATCGCCACAGCGACGTTGCCGACCGCGTACTCGAGGATCAGGTCCCAGCCGATGATCCACGCGACAAGTTCGCCGAGCGTCGCATACGAGTACGCGTAGGCGCTGCCCGCCTGCGGAATCATCGCTGCGAGTTCCGCGTAGCAGAGCGCGGCGAGCGCGCACGCGGCGCCGAGCAGGATGAAGGAGAAGACGAGCGCCGGTCCTGCGCCGAGCCTGATCACCTCGCCGTGCGGACCGGTCTGCCCCGCGGCCGCGGTGCCGATCGCGCCGAAGATGCCGGCGCCAATCACCGCGCCGATGGCGAGCATGATCAGGTCCCCGGCACCAAGCGTCCGCTTGAGGGTGCCAGGGGCGCCGTCCCCCGACATCAGGTCAGCGATCGGCTTGCGCCGGAAGATCTGCAGCATGCGGCTGATTCTATCGAAGGCGTGCGTGAGTCCGCGGCGCCTCAGGCGCGCCGCGGGATGCGATACGCGGTATCGGAGGAACAGACGATCAGGTCGTCCTCGTCGAACGCGAGCCCCACGAGGCGCGGCCCCGCGACGATCAGCTCCGGCGCCTCCCCCTCGCGCACCCGGTAGACCCCGCTGACGCCCGCAAGCGCCTCCACGACGTGCAGTTCGCCGTCGGGCGAGAACGCAAGCCCCTGTGGCCGCCCGAAGCCGGCGTACACCAC
Source organism: Acidobacteriota bacterium (assembly GCA_018268955.1). Taxonomy (GTDB): domain Bacteria; phylum Acidobacteriota; class Vicinamibacteria; order Vicinamibacterales; family CAVVIG01; genus CAVVIG01. The sequence continues at coordinate 12,136 of JAFDVO010000023.1, forward strand.
GGACGTCCCACCCTCATCGTCAATCCGGTAGACCACGTCGCGTGCGGAGAGCGTCGGCGCCGTGACGTAGAGGCCGTCGGGCCCGAACGCGAGGTGAAACGCGGCGACACTCGAGGGCAGTGTCGCGAACGTGCGCGCCTGTCCGTCGGGCGACACGGCGAACAGCGTGCCCGATCGATCGCCGACGAAGAGCGTGCCGTCCGCGCGGAATGCGAGGCCGCAGGCGATCCCGAGGTCGCTGGCGTACACCTCCGCGCTGCCGTCCTCACTGAGCCGGTAGACCGAGCCCTCGAAGCGGCTCGACACGTAGAGGCGGCCGTCGGGTCCCACGGCCATGCCGGTCGGGTTCGTCACACCGGACGAGAAGCTCTCGCGCGCGCCCCCGCGCGGCACCCGGAAGATCGAGACCGGCACCTCCTGCCCGCGTGTCCCGCTGTAGGTGAGGTAGATGGTGCCGAACGGGTCGACAGCCGGGCTGTCCACCTGGTGCAGCCCGGTCGCGACGCTCGTACCGACCTGCAGCACGGCGCTGCCGTCGCTCCCCTCGGCACTGATCCGCTCGGCGCCTGTCGCCGCGTCCGGGACGATGAGGGCGAGTTCAGAGGAGGAGGCGAAGACGACCCGCGCCGGTTCGTTGCCGACGTGGACGATCGGGACGCCGTCGCGGATCGGGAAGTCGGAACCGAGGATGGAGACGCGGCCACCGGGCGTGGCGCGCGGTGGCGTGACAGAGAGGATCCGGGACGAGGGCATCGGGGTTGGCCACCGCTCCGCGACAGGCGCGGCAGCTGGCTAGGTGTCGTCGAGCTCGGCGTTCCAGTAGAGGTAATCGCGCCAGCTGTCCGGCGCGTTCCGCAATCCTATCGTGATGCGGACGGCCGGTGTCGAGTCCGGTCGCTTCGGCGCGCGCAGCAGGTGCATGCCCGCCTGGATCGGGGTCCGTCCGCCCTTCCGCCTGTTGCACGGGACGCAGCAGGTGACGATGTTCTCCCAGTCCTTGCGGCCGCCCTGGGCGACCGGCACCACATGATCGAAGGTCAGCTCGCTCGTGGCGAACAGCACGCCGCAGTACTGGCAGCGGTGGTCGTCGCGAGCGTAGATGTTGGCGCGGGAAAACGGGACGTAGTCGAAGTGGCGCTTGACCCTGACGAAGCGCAGCAGGCGGATGACCGACGGGAGCTTGAAGCTGATCGAGACGCCGCGAACCTCGCGGTCGTACACAGAGATAACCTCTACCTTCCGCTGGCACCACAGCATCACTGCCTTCTGCCAGTGGACGATCTTGAGAGGCTCGTACGACGCGTTCAGGAGCAGCGTCTGTTCCATAGGTCAGCGTTCGTCTTCTCTCCGCCTTCCTCTCCGCCGAACTCGTGTCGATTCTGCATGACCCGTTGACGAGGTGTCAAGCAAGGCACCGCCGTAAACACCGAGGTCATCAGCGTTTAGCCCCTGTACCGCTCACGCGCCGAGCGGTAGAATGCCTCCGCATGCGCACGCGCGGAGCGGAACTCATGCGGCTGCTTGGGGCGGTCGCCCTCGCGGCATCGACGACGGCGTGTGCGTCGAGCGGGGTGGCGCCGCGGCCGTTCCCCATGCCGTCAGCACCAGCGGTGGTCGAGCACCCGGCCGCACCGCCGGAACGTCCCCCCGCACCCGTGCCGTCCGCCGCTCCGCTCGCCGAGCGGATTGTCCGTGCGGCGCTGGATCTCCAGGGCGCGCCGTATCGCAATGGCGGATCGGATCCCGACGGCTTCGACTGCTCGGGCTTCACGCAGTACGTCTTCGCCCAGGTCGGCCTCAGGCTCCCGCGCGACACGCGCGAGCAGTTCGATGCCGGCGACCCGGTCGACCCCGACGAGGTGCAGCCCGGCGACCTCATCTTCTACCGCACAACCTCACGCCACGTGTCGCACGTCGGCATCGCACTCGGCAACGGACGCTTCGTCCATGCGCCGAGCGCACGCGGCGTGGTCCGCATTGAATCGATGGCGCTGCCCTACTGGACCCGTCGGTTCGCGGGGATCCGGCGGATGGCGGACTGAGTCGGGACTGGGGACTCGGGACTGGGAACTCGGGGACTCGACGGGCGACGCCGACCGACCAGGTCAGGCCGCGAGGTCGGGGCGGGTGGCGACGAAGCGGCGTGACGTGTCGAACATGAACTGGCGGACGTGCAGGTCCGCCTCGGTGTAGTGCTCGCGGCGGCGGATGGGGCGCCAGGGCTCCACCTCGACCCCCTGCATGGACACGTCGCACGCGGGCTGCTCGTCGAGCCGCTCGAGATACCGCTGCGGATACGAGGGGAACGCGCGGAAGCTCGTCCCGACGACGCCGCCGTACCGTCCGTTCAGCGACGTGAAGTCGTAGCGCAGGAAATCGTAGACGGCCGGGTCGGGGTGCGAGTCCAGGTAGTCCGACACCATCTGCGCCACCTGCTCGAAGAACTGCGGCCCGTGGCAGTTCGCGGAGAAGGTCCCGTCCGACCGCTCGATCCGCCGAATCCCCTTCTGGTCCGGATCCACGTGATAGAGCTCGTGCACCACGGTGTCCAGCTTCGCAATCCAGCTGTCGCTCGCGCGGCGGTAGAACCGCTCCTTGCGCGAGTACTCGAGCGACTGGTCGATGAAGCGGGGCAGCGAGAAGGAGATGAGGTACTTCATCTCACGGCCGTGCAGCGTGACGACGGGGGACTTCGTGATGAACCACTCGGAGCGCCGCGTGATGGCGCCCGTGTGGCGATCGCGCCAGAAGTAATAGCCCGGGTCGCTCGGCGGCAGGCAGAGGCAGTGGCAGGTGGCGAATGCGCCGTCGGTGCGGACGCGCCCGAAGCGCGCGAAGACGAGGATCTCGTCCATGTCGATGAACGAGAGCGCGGGGACCCGCGACACGATGTCGCGCATGAGCAACGTCAGGCGTTCGGTGTAGTTGATCATGCGTGGCACACCTGGTCCGCTCCAGCCGCGCGCGGCACACACCGCGGGCACTCCCGGCGGAGCTGGGGCCGACTCCAATGGCGATTGGGAAGCGGTCCTAAGAACGTTATCGTCGCCCCGAAGCGGGCGTCAAGCTGAACAAACGTCAGTTTGAGTGCTACTTCTGCACAGTTTCGCGATCTTCATCGCTCCCGCCTGCTCGACCGTTATCGTCAGCACGCGCGGCGGCGACAGGTGGCGTGACACCACCCATGCGGCGCAGGATGATCTGCTGCCGGCGGAGGAGGCGCGGTGTGGGGTGCGCGGGATTGAGCAGGCGCGGGTTGATGATGGCGCCCGCGAGCAGCGCGGCCTCGCCAGGGGCGAGCGCCGCCGCCGGTTTGTGGAAGTAGGTCTGCGCGGCGGCCTCGATGCCGTAGACGCCGTCGCCCCACTCGATGACGTTCAGGTAGATCTCGAGGATGCGGGTCTTCGTCAGCTCGGCTTCGAGCCGGCGCGCGATCAGCAGCTCGCGGAACTTGCGGAGCGGATTCTTCGAGGGCGAGAGGTAGAGGTTCTTCGCAAGCTGCTGCGTGATGGTGCTCGCGCCGCGCGTGAGCTGCCCGCGCGCCCAGTCCAGCTCGATGGACTTCTGCAGCTCGTCGTAGTCCACCCCTTCGTGCTGCCAGAAGGCGGCGTCCTCCGCCACGAGCACCGCCCGCGTGAGCGACGGTGAGATGCGCCGATACGCCACCCACCGCTGCACGTGCCGCGGCTCGCGCCCGCCAGCAATCGCTTCACGCGCCCGCAGATCGGAGAAGGCGGTCGCCGACGGGTTCTGCGTCGCGAGCGGACGGACGTCGGGCAGCGACAGGTACGCGTACATCACGCACGCAAACACCAGCGCCACTGCTCCTGCCGCCCACCGCCACACGTACCGCACAGCCCTACCTGCCCTACCCGCCCTACCTGCCCAGCCCCGCCTGCCCTACCTGCCCTACCTGCCCTTCCTAAGCCCCCACCGCCCGCCGCTGCTGCGTCAGCGCCGATTCGAGCGCGCCCGTCAGCATGATGACGAGCCGTGGCGAGGAACTCGCGCCCATCAGCCCGATGCGCCAGATGCGCCCGGCAAGCGGGCCGAGGCCCGCGCCGATCTCGATGTTGAAGGCCTCGAGCAGGTGCTTCCGGACCGCGGCTTCGTCCACCCCCTCGGGCACCTTGACGGCGTTGAGGGTCCACAGGCGCTCGCCTTCCGGCGGCAGCACGGTGAGCCCGAGCGGCGCCAGCGCCTCGAGCAAGGTGCGGTGGTTCTGCTCATGCCGCGCCCAGCGCGCGTCGAGCCCTTCCTCCTCCACGATCGCCAGCGCTTCGTCCAGCGCGAAGACGAGCGTGGACGACATGGTGTGGTGATACTTGCGGCGGACCCAGTAGTCCTCCAGCAGCCCGACGTCGAAGTAGAAGCTGCGGCAGGTCACCCGCCGTTCGAGCGCCCGCGGCGTGAAGACGACCGGCGCGAGGCCCGACGGTGCACCCAGGCATTTCTGCGTGCAGCTGTACGCCGCGTCGATGCCCCACGCGCCGATCTCCAGCGGATGCCCGCCGAAGGAGGTGACCGCATCGACGAGCACGAGCGCATCGTGCCTCCGCGCAATCGCCGCCAGCTCGCGCACCGGGTTCAGCACGCCGGTGGACGTTTCCGCGTGCACCATCGCGACGATGTCCACGCGGCCCGCGGCCTTCAGTGCCGCCTCGAGCGCCGCCGGATCGCAGGCACGCCCCCACTCCACATCCAGCCGCGTCACGTCCGCGCCGTACCGCTGGCACATCTGCGCGAGCCGATCGCCGAAGTAGCCGGAGACGATCACGAGCACGCGCTTGCCTGGCTCGACGAGGTTCGCGACCGTCGTCTCCATCCCCGACGTGCCGGTGCCCGACACCGCGAAGGCGAAGGACCCTTCCGGTGCCCGAAACACCCGAGTCAACCTCGCCCGCACATCGTCCAGCAGCGCGAGCATCAGCGGATCGAGATGGCTGACGGTGGGAGCCGCCATGGCGCGCATCACGCGCGGGGCGGTGAGGCTCGGCCCGGGGCCGAGCAGGATGCGGTCGACGTCTGGCAGCAGGCTCATGCGAATGCGTCCTCGAATGTGTGAAGCGCCTGGCGCAGCGCCTCGATGGCAACGTCGGGTGCCGGCGCGAGCGGCTGGCGCGGCCAGCCAGCGTCGATACCGACCAGGCGCAGCGCGGCCTTGAGGCCGGGCACGCCGTAGCCCGTGGAAATCAGTCGTGCGAGCGGCAGCAGTTGCCGCTGCAAGGGCCTCGCGTCGTCCATCCGCCCGGCGCGCGCCAGCTCGAACAGCCGCACGCACGGCCCGGGCACGAGCCCGGCCAGCGCGAGGATGCCGCCGTCCACGCCGGCCGCGAGCGCGGCGTGGAACGTCGACGCGGACCCCGCCAGCACCGAGAACGCCGGCGAGCCGACCGCCACGAGATCCGCGATCTGCGCGATGTCGCTCCCGGATTCCTTGATGCCGACGATGTTCGGGTGCGCGGCGAGGGTGCGGACCGTGTCCGGCTGCAGGTTCACGCCGGTGGCCGCGGTGAAGTTATACAGCAGCACGGGGATCGGCGAGGCATCGGCCACGGCGCGGTAGTGCCGCTCGAAGGCAGCGCCGGTCATCTGCCCCTTGAAGAAGCAGGGGGTGCGGACCAGCACGGCATCGGCGCCAAGCGCCGCGGCCCGCGTTGCCGCCTGGATGGCGGCGCGTGTGGACTCGCGCGCCGTGCCCGCAATCAGCGGCCGGCCGGCCGGCACGATCGCCCGTGCCTCCCCAATCACCCGCTCCGCCTCTTCGTCCGTGAGCAGGCCGGCCTCGCCGTTCGTGCCGAGGACGACGACGCCCGTGAGGGGAGAGGCGAGCCAGCGCGGGAGGGCGGCACGGAAACGCGGGAGATCGAGATCGCCGTCTTCGTCGAAGGGCGTGGGCAGTGGAGCGAAGACACCGGTCAGGTGCATCGCCACATTGTATGGCCGTGCGAGCGGGGCACAGGCCTATCGGCTGTGGGGCGATCCGTGTCGAACGGAGCGGCGCGACGCGGGTGTCCGTTCGGAAACGGCCCGGCTGGCCAATGGATTGGCCGCGCCGCAGGCGACGCTGCAGGCAGGCGCGAAGCGAAATCACGAACAAAACGTGCGAAGACCGCACGGGCTCCGCCGGCACGGGTGCAGGGCAGGCCAAGGGCTTGCCTCGCGCGCGGTGCGGACCGTCCCACGTGGTAAACGCCTGAATCGTACTTAACGCACAGCCGCAGAACGTTTTAGGTTCCGTTTACACAACGGCAAAACCGCGTGGCACCCAGCGTGCGCTTGTATCCGGCGCCGCTCATCTCCCGTGCGCGACACCCCCGGCGTTCCTCCTTATCGGCAGGAACGCGCTGCGCTGCAGCGCCGCGCACGTGGAGAGCGGGTCCGGCATTTCGCAAACCGTCCGTTGTCCCTGGAGCGTTCGATGGCATCTACCCCCCTGGTCAGGCGAGTGGCCCTCGCGCTGACGCTGGCCTCGACCACCTGGCTTGCCGCACCGGCCACTGCGGCCCCTCATCGTGCCCGGCTCGGGTCCGATCTCGAGCGCCGGGTCACACGCGGCGATCAGGCAATTGACGTGATCGTCCACGGCAGCGAGGCGGAGGTCACCGCGCTCGCCCGCCGCTACAACCTGCGCGTGCGCCGGTTGCTCCGGAACGGCGCGGTGCTCGGCGTCACGGCCGGGCAGCTCGACGCCGTGGCGCAGGACCCCGCTGTTGACCACCTCGCCTCCGACGCAGACGTCCACTCCAGCAGCGTCACCACCGAAGCCATTGGCGCCGACCAGGTGCTGGCCGGCCTTCCCGCGCTCCCCCCCATTTCGGGTGCGGGCATTGGCGTGGCGGTGATTGACTCGGGCATCGACACGCGGCATCCGGCGCTGCGCAACCGGGTTGTCTACACGAAGGACTACCTTGGTGGCGACGGCAGCGATGCCTACGGCCACGGCACCCACGTCGGCGCGCTCATCGCGGGGCGGGCGGGGCAGGCGGCGGACACGGCGGCCTACATGGGCGTGGCGCCGGCCGCACGGCTCATCAACCTCCGGGTGCTCGATGCGAACGGCGCCGGCCGGGCAAGCGACGTGATCGACGCCATCGACTGGGCCATCGAGAACCGGCAGGCCTTCAACATCCGCATCATCAACCTCTCCCTCGGCGCTCCCGTCGTCCAGTCGTACAAGGACGATCCGCTGTGCGAAGCGGTGGAACGGGCCGTGTCCGCCGGCCTCGTCGTGGTGGCCGCGGCGGGCAACTACGGGGTGACGAAGGATGGGGCGCTCATCTACGGCGGCATCACGGCGCCGGGGAACGACCCGGCGGCGCTCACGGTTGGCGCGCTGGACCTGCACGACACGTCCCTCCGGACTGACGACACCCTCGCGAAGTACTCCTCGAAAGGCCCCAGCCTCTACGACCTCGTGCTGAAGCCGGACCTTGTGGCGCCGGGCAGCCGGCTGGTGTCCGCCGAAGCGGCCGGTTCCACGCTGGCGCTGCGCTACCCCGAGAAGCACGTGGCCGGGTCGGGCACTGCCGGCTACATGCAGCTTTCAGGCACGAGCATGGCGGCGGCGGTGGCGAGCGGGGCGGCGGCGCTGCTGCTCGACGAGCGACCGCGGCTGAACCCGAGCGACGTGAAGCTGGCGCTGCAGCTGACCAGCTCGCACGTAAACGGCGAAGGGTTCGCGACGGTGGGTGCGGGGAGCCTGAACTCCCTGGCGGCGGCGAAGTTCGTGGCGCACCCGCGGCGCGGGCTGCCGACGACCACCATTGGCGGGGCGAGCGTTCAGGCGGCGGGCGTGGCGTTCGTGACGAGCAGCCAGGTGCAGCCGCAGACCATCGTGTGGGGCGGCTCGACGCTGCAGGGCGGGACGATCGTGTGGGGCGGCGCCGCGATGCGCGGCGCAACTATCGTGTGGGGCACGGCTGACACGATCGTCTGGGGGGGTAATGCAGGCGACGCGTCAACGATCGTGTGGGGCGGCTCAACCACTCAAGGCTCCACCATTGTGTGGGGCGGCTCAGCGCTCTGGGGTAACACCATAGTGTGGGGTGAAGCCGCAACGATCGTTTGGGGAGAACAGACCGACTACACCACCATAGTCTGGGGCGGCTCGGTTCAGGGCAGCACTATCGTGTGGGGAGAAGCAGCACTGGGGAGCAGCACGATTGTTTGGGGCGAAGTGGACACCATTGTATGGGGTGGATGAGCCTCGCCAATCCGCGGATTCGCACATCCTCGCGGGAGACAACCATGGTCGCAGTAATCATCTGGGGCGATTGAGCCGATATACTCCTCACCGGAGCTGACTCCGGAACAATGGACAGCTTCTCTAAACTCAGACCGGTAGTCCAGGCCTACGTATCTGCGGTTGTCGCCGTAGGCGTACTGGTCCTCGGACTATCGGTCCATTCCCTGACGGTAGCTCCGATCGGATCAGAGTGGCTGATCTTGGCCGGACTGACCGTCTTGACCGGCTCATTCTCAGTCAAGGTCCCGTCGATAAACGCCTACATCTCAGTCTCGGAGGCATTCGTCTTCGCCTCGGTCTTGCTGTTCGGTGCCGAAGCGGGCACTGTGACGGTCCTTCTGGAGTGTCTTGTAATTGTACTCTGGATGAAGCCGCAGGGGCGTCCGCTCTATCGAATGCTGTTCAACCTGGCGGCACCCGCTGTGTCCATCTGGCTGGCAGGCCACTGCTTCTACTTCCTCTCCGGCATACGTCCTTATAGCGAAGTATTCACACCGCTGCCCCAGCTCTTCGTGCCGCTGCTCGCCTTCACCGCGGCATACTTCCTGTTGAACAGCACGCTCGTGGCGGTCGCCGTCGGTCTGGAAACCCAGCGCTCGCCCACGCAGATCTGGTGGACGAACTTCGCCTGGCTGTCGGTGAACTACTTCAGCGGCGCTTCGCTGGCAGCCCTGATCGTCACGTATACGCAGAAGCTCGAGTTCAGCACGCTCGCCGTCATCGTCCCGCTCCTTGTCGTCTCCTACCTGACGTTCCGCACGGCGATGGGGCGAGCAGAAGACAGCTACAACCACCTCTCCCAGTTGAACCGGTTGTACCTGTCGACGATTGAAACACTGGCGATGGCGATCGACGCGAAGGATCAGGTCACGCACGGTCACATCAGGCGTGTGCAGACCTACGCGGTTGGCCTCGCGAAGCACGTCGGGGTCACCGACGACAACCTTCTCAAGGCCATCGAAGCCGCCGCGCTTCTGCACGACATGGGCAAGCTGGCAGTGCCGGAGCACATCCTCAACAAGCCGGGAAAACTCACGCCAGCAGAGTTCGAGAAGATGAAGCTGCATGCCGGTATCGGCGCAGACATTCTGTCGGCGATCGACTTCCCCTATCCGGTCGTGCCGATTGTGCGGCATCATCACGAGAACTGGGACGGAACCGGCTATCCAGATGGCATCCGTGGTACCGACATCCCAATCGGCGCTCGGATTCTCTCCGTAGTCGATTGCTTCGATGCGCTGACGTCTGATCGACCCTACCGCCCTCGGCTGTCCGACGATGATGCACTCGCCATCTTACGGGAGCGACGGGGTGTCATGTACGACCCGTTGGTTGTCGATACCTTCGTACGCGTGTATAAGACCATCGGCCCTGGTGAGCTTGAACCGGCTGACGTTCACGCTGGTGCAATCCGAGACATCGCGAACGCTACTGCACCGGATTCCGCCGCCTTCGTCAGCGCGCATAGCTCACATCCGGCCAACTTCGCAGATGTGGGCGAGCTGCTTCTAACTCAGGTTGCCGAGACGATCCCGTTCAAGCTCGGCATCGTGTTCCAATACGACAAGAACACCGATCAGCTCTCTGTTGGCGCGGCGAAGGGTGTAAACGCCAGTACGGTTCGAGACTTGCGGATTGCTCGTGGTGAGAAGCTCAGTGGGTGGGTCGCCGCAAATGGCCGTTCAATTGTTAATTCAGACCCCCAGCTTGATCTCCACACATGCGGCTTCAGCGCTGCCAACGGACTAGCTTTTACCCTCAGCGTTCCCGTCATCGACGGCAGCGACCTCGCTGCGGTTGTTTCGCTGTATGGAGATGAAGCGTTTTCCGAGGAACATCGTGAGCACCTTGAAAAGTCTGTTCACTCGCGACACGCTAATAGCAGCGTGACGTGTACCGGCGCGGGTGCAGTGGTTGACCTGCCGGACCACCGTGGCTCGCTCGAAGGCCCGGCACACGTATCTGCGGTGATCCGCGTGGAAGTCCTGAATTGGGACGAAGCAGGCCAGGTCGCAAACGGGAGACTCCTGGCGCAGCGGTTTGTCGAGCTCTGCGAAGAAATGAGGCGAGCACTTTCGGCCGCTGCACTTGTGGTGCGAACGAGAGACCACGAGCTCATTGCCCTCATGCCACGCGTGAATGCTCAAGAGCTCCGCCGCGCGTCGGTGGTGATCAGGCATATTGCTGCCGCTAGTCACATCGGCACACCTGAGGGTTTTCGCCTCGAGTTGGCCGTTGATACCTTTCTCGCCCCGGCCGACGCAGGAATCATCTGGGACATTCTGTCCACCGAAGGCTCCCACTTGCCTGCGGTCTTCGGCGCCTCTGCAAAGGTGCACTGAATCGGCGTACCGCTGTAAAACGAAGCACAGTCCCGTTCGCCTTCCTTTCGCGCGACTTGCACACATTCGGCAGCCGGGAAAGCCTTTCGCCTTCCGACCGCGACCTGACCCTGCCACAATCTCGGGCACCATGGCTGAGACAGCACAGCTGGCCAACGTTACGGAGCTGTCAGCGGCTGGATTGTTTACCAAAGCCCTCCAGTCGCTGAATAGATTGCCTGACCTGCGCTCGAAAAATGCGCACGGCGAGGTCCTACGGCTTGAATTGCTCGAGCGGACAGGTGACCTGGAGGCTGCCCGGACTCTGGGGATTAGGCTACTGAAGAGTCGGGGACTCTCGCCCACCCAGCGTAGTGCCTGCGAAATAGTGATGGGGTTAGTCTCATGGGATGTCGGCGATGTCGCCACCGCGGTCGCGTGCTTTGAGCGCGGAATGCGATGCGCCGAGGAAAGTGAGGACCTCCTACACCAGTGCTGGGCTGGTATACGCCTACTCGTCGCACGATCCAGCACCACGAGCGCTGACAGCGTTTCGAAGCTACTGACCCAGGTCAGACATGACGTTGTGAGGCTTGGAGAACCCACTGTTCGCGCCGCCCTACACATCTTTCTTGGCGAGATCGAAGGAAAGAGGGGTTTGGCTTCTGTTTCTCTCCGACATACCGAACTCGGACTGACAATCCTAAAGCGGGCGCCCAATGTGTGGCTTGAAGCCGTAGCCGAAAACAATCTCATGGCGGCTGCAATAATGCGCCTGGATGTCGACTCAGCGCTTGAGCATGGAGAGAGAGCTCTGGCATTGGGGAACACGAGTGGGGCTCGTGCAATTACACGTGCCGCCGTGGGGAACTTGGGGTATGTAAGCTACCTAAGGGGTGAGCTGCTGCAATCTCGCGACCTCGTCATGCAGGCGCAGGCTCTCTCGCCTTCTGCCAGCGAGTCGATGAACGGGACGCTTGAGACGTTGGCACGAACCTACGTTGCCGCTGGTGAGTGGACAGAAGCGACTGCGATTTTGGAGAGACTCGAAGAGGCTTTCACATCAGAGACAGACCGACTCCTGTACCCAAATCGCTATGCGATGCTAACAAAGGTCGACATTCTGATGCGCCGAGCCGACTGGGGCGCGGCTCACCGCGTGGCCAGAGAACTCGTCGAGATCTCGGAATTGGTAGGGGATCACAGTTTACGCATTATTGCCACTGCGAGGTACGCGGTAGCCGCATCATCGATCGGCGAGAACACGAAGGCAAACGAGCTCCTCGACGAAGTCGGCAAGCTGCTGGTTGACAACTACTCGCCGCGCCACGTCGCGGAGTACGAATTCGCTCTCGCCAAGATTCTGGCTGAACAATCCCACGAAGCAAGCAGCCAATCTCACGAACTACGAGCAGCTCGGATCTACAAAGCCCTAAATTGCGTTTGGCAGGGGCCCCCGCACGAAACGGATGGCCCTGTTCCTTGTCTGGCTGGCGCCGGTATCCATGAAGCGGTTCACGAGATAGCCTCGCTCCTGCTCCATGCCGGAAGACCGGAATTGGTTGCAGTGGGGCTACTCAGGGTGGCCGAGACTGAGGGTTACGCGAAGTATGGCCGCGCGACTAAGGTCTCTAAGCACCATGAACGTCAATTGGGGGAGTTCGGTGGCCTCGAATCGAGTACGCCTCGGAGGTTCAGAGTCGGTGCTTCGGGAAGCGGCGAGTCTGTGACGCTCGAACTGAGTGAGCCCCTTTCGGCCGAAGATCAGAGTTGCCTAAACAGCCTGAGCTTCATCTTGTCGGCAACTCAGGAATTGGCGCAGGCTCGCGCTCAACGTGAAGAGCGCATGACGCTGTGGCCCATGGACGAGTTGCCGGCTGTCGATGATGAATCGATCGTGACCGGGCGCTTACGGGAGTTCATGCTCGCCGTCCGCAAGATAGCTGACGCCAAGGTTACGGTCCTTATCACCGGGGAGAGCGGCACCGGCAAGGAGGTCATTGCCCGGGCCTTGCACCGATACTCGCATCGGGCAACCAAGCCGTTTGTCGCACTGAACTGCACGGCCGTCCCCCGTGACCTGATGGAAAGCCACCTGTTTGGCTTCCGCCGCGGGGCCTTCACTGGGGCGGACCGCGACAACCTCGGACTGTTCCGGTCGGCGAAGGACGGCACCATCTTCCTCGACGAAATTGGTGACCTTAATCTGGATCTGCAGCCGAAGCTGCTGCGCGTACTCGAGACGAGCCAGGTCAACCCGCTGGGCGATGCCGCAACGGTACCGGTCAACGTCCGCATCGTGGCAGCCACGAACGCCAATCTCAAACGGATGGTCGAACAAGGGCGATTTCGTGAGGACCTGTACTACCGGCTCAACGTGTATCCAATTCAGATCCCGCCCTTGCGCGAGCGCAGAGAGGAAATCGCTCCGCTGGCTCAGTTCTTCGCAGGCAAGTGGTCCTACGAGTTCAGGGGGAAACCCACGACGGTCTCACCGGAGCTGATGGCTCACCTCGAACTCCATCCGTGGCCCGGCAACATCCGGCAGTTGAGCAATGAGATCAACCGCATGGTGGCGCAGGCGGATTCAGGGGAGCCGCTCACCCTCAAGCACCTCACCCCAGAGATGAAGGAGCAGATCGAAGAGGTCCGCACAAAGGCCGACGGCCAGGAGATCACGCTGCCGCTGACAGGCACGCTGCAGGACGCCGTCGACACACTCGAGCGCCAGATGATCGAGCTCGCCCTCAAGCTCCACAACGGCAAGCTCGAAGACGCCGCCAAGGCGCTCGGCCTCTCCCGCAAAGGGCTCTACCTCAAACGGCAGCGCCTCGGGCTCTGAGCCAGTCGGGCACTGCAGGCCCAAGGCGCTCGACGACCGCCGCCTGCCGCGCACGCGCCACCGACGCGGAGAGCACCCGCTGCGACCGGGGCTCCCCGCGCTCCGCCTCCAGACGGCCCGCTCGAATCCAGTAGTACACCGTCCGCCGGGACACCCCCAGCACCGCCGCTGCCTCGTCCACCCGCAGCGTCCGCTTCGCCAGCCATGCCGCTTGTGCCATGCGCCACGCAGGCGCACGCCACATTCCAGCCCGCAACGCACAAGTTCCCGAGGAAATCCACACGTCCGCCCCGCTCGGAGGGGCGCAACACGGGTAGTTGCTACACGCGTGGGGAGAGGCTGACCGTCGCCAGGCCGACCACGCGTTCGGGTCCGGTCCGCGCAACGTTCACTCAACAAGGCGTCAGCCCCCACGCGCAGAGCCGTCGCGCGGAAGGGCACGACCACCAGCCGGCAAACCGTGGCGCCCATCACCGGCGTCCGCAACTGGAGCGATCGCACGCATGCCTGTACCAGACCCGCTACTCGAGGAACTTCGCCGCATCCTCGACGCGCGCGGCGGGGAGAAGTCGCCGCGGCTGGAAGCCTTCCTGGCCGGCCGCCTCTTCCCCCCCGGGACGTCCACGATGCCGCCGCCTGGGACGAGTGGCACCACACCCACCTCGAGGTGGGACCGACGGACCAGGCCTTCGCGGACATGATGGCGTCCAGCCCCAGGCTGCCGCGGCTGCTGGCCAGGCACGGGGCGCGCACGGTGCTCTGCGCCGGCAACGGCCTCTCAGCCGAGGCGCTCTCCCTCGCGTGCTTCGGCTTCGACGTCACAGCCCTGGACCTCTCGTCCGTGCCGGCACGGCATATCGGACCCAAGGTCCGCGATCCCGATCACCCGGTCCACCGCATCCACCGCCTGCACATCAGCGACGACGACGTGATCACGATCGGTGGCGACGGTCGAGTCGACCCGGCACTCTGCCGGATGCACCGGGGCGACGACGCTGTGCCGCAGGGCGGTGGGACCCTCGCGCTCGTCACCGGCGACCTGACCAACCCCGCCATCTCCCCCGGCCCCTTCCACGTCGTCATCGAGCGGCGCACGGTGCAATTGTTCCCGCCGGAGGAGCAGCCGTCGGCGCTGGACCGCCTCACGGCCCGGTTGGGGACGAAGGGTCTGATCGTGAGCCAGGAGCACCACGGTGGGTGGAAACCCGGACAACCGCGGATACATTTCGCGGAGAAAGCACTCCGCAATCAGGGCTTTGTGCTGCCGGGCGATGTGACAGACGATGAGCGGGACGCCGCCCCACGGCTGGCCGTCCTGATGTTCACATCGGGGTGAGGACCGCAGATGCGCATTTACCTCTCGTCCACCTACACGGACCTCGTCGATCACCGCGCCGCCGTCGCACGCCTCCTCCGCCAGATGGGGCACGAGGTCATCGGCATGGAGGAGTACGTCGCCGAAGGCGGCCGCCCGCTCGACGTCTGCCTGCGGGATGTCGACCGCGCCGACATCTACATCGGCATCTTCGCCTGGCGCTACGGCTTCGTCCCCGAGGCGCACGGCGGACCTCCGGACACGCCCGTCGGCACGCCGCCGCGCCTCTCCATCACCGAGTCCGAGTTCCGGCGCGCCGTTCCGAAGCGCCCGCTGATCTTCCTGCTGGACCCGAAGGCGAGCTGGCCCGTGCCGCACATCGATGCGGTGGCCGGCAAGCCCGAGGACGCCGCCGCCGTGAAGAAGCTCCGCGAGGAGCTGGCCGGCCAGTGGCTCGCCGGCTTCTTCACCACGCCCGAGGACCTCGCACGCCAGGTCGGCGCCGCCGTGTACCGCCGGGAAGTGACCGACCGGCTCGGCACCGTGAGCGCCGCACCAGGCCTCACCGAGTCGCTCATGTTCGGCGGCCCGATTTCGGACTCCACCCTCGGGAGCCTCCAGCAGTCGCTCGTCCAGGCGCCGGAGCTGCGCGTCCTCACGGTCGATCTCCGCGATGGCCGCTACTGGTGGTCCACGCGGCTCTTCTTCCTCGCCGCCGTCGCGGGTGTGCTCGCCGGCACCCGCCTCCTGATCTTCACGGAGGCGGGCGAACGCTACCTCGGCTCGGCCACGACGACGGTGGTGCGGGACCGGTTGGCGATGATGAGCCCGCCGCTCCAGCAGTTCCTCGAACGCTGCCGCCAGCAGCCGGGCGGCTCGCCGGACCTCGCCCGCGCGCTCGACCAGCACGCGCTGCTCTGGAACATGGTGGTCCCGCCGGGCATCGAGGACGCGGAACGCGCGTTCGTCAGCGCACGCGATCTGCGCCGCTGGCTGGGCGACGACCTCCTCGAACGCTCGGTCAACCAGGACGGCGACGCCGTCTCCAACGACTTCCTCAAGGCCATCGTCACCTGGCCGCACCCGTACGTGCCGATCACCGACGGCGGCGTGCTGCGCAAGGTGGTGGCCCGCGCAACGGTGGCGGACAACCTCGCGCGCATCTTCGTCGAAGGGCTCGACCGCGCGCGGCCCTGACGCGGCGCCACGGCGATGCACATGTGGATGAGCTATAGGGATTTTCCCTGCGTGACGATTGACTCCGAAACCTGAGGCGCACCGATGAGCGTGCGGGCGCCGGGGCCACGACAGGAGCAGCACGCACATGCAGTCACGAGCCATGCGCGTCCCGGTCTGGGACGTCGCCGCGTCGTTCGGGGGCTATACCGCCACAATCGTCAACATCAGCCGGTCCGGCGTGTTGTTGGCACTCCACCGATCGGGGCCGACGCCCGGCGAGCAGGGGCAGGTCGTCTTCGAGCTGGCCCAGCCGGTGGCGCTTGCGGGCACCGTGGTACGCGAACACGAGGAGCGGCCCAGGCCGCGCAACCGCCAGCCCCTGTGGCATGTCGCGATTGCGTTCGACCTGAGCGACCCGGCAGCAGTGGCCAGTGCGGTACAGCAGGTGATGGCCGCGCAGCGGCACAGACGCGTCGCGTGATCCCTGTCTGACAGGCGCGCGACCGCGCGTGCGGCACGACCTCGTGCCCGGCCTCGATCAGCGCCCGTGCTGCGGCCCCGCCAAGGCCGTCAGTGCTGCCGGTGATGAAGATGCGGCTCATCGCCCGGCTCCTCCCGCGCTCCACGAGGGTGCGCTGGCACTCAGACGCGCTGCGCGCCCTCCAGCCGACCGCGTGCGCGATCGAAGGTCCCGAGTGGCACGTGGCCGGTCTTCCGCGACACGGCCAGCATCAGGCAGTCCGAGAACTCGAGGCTGCGCTTCCGCCGGAATTGATCAACCGCCTGCGCCACCGCGTCCGCATCCTGCAGTGCCAGGTGCTCGTGGTTCAGCAGCATCTCGACGGCAGTGGCGACCGCCGCCGGAGCGCAGTCGTACACGGACGACAACACCCAGGTCGTTTCGGCCAGCGCGAGCAGCGGCACCCACGCGCCATTCGCGATGAACGCCTCCGCCGCTTCAACCTGCTCCGCATCGTCGCGAACGAGCAGCCGGACCAGGACGTTCGTGTCAACCGCGCGCATGCCGCTTCCGCATGTGCCGCCGGATCCCTTCCGTCAGATCCGCCGTCGTCCGCGGAGCTGGCGCCGCGAAGAAGAGCGCCCGGTGGATATCCTCCGACGAGTAGCGTCCTGCCTTTCGCACCACCACGTGTCCACCATCTTCGTCCCACTCGATGACCGCCCCTGGGCCGACCCCGAGCCGTTGCCGCACCTTCAGGGGCACCGAGATCTGCCCCTGCGCGGTGAGTCGTGAATGTGCCAGAGCCATGCCGGATATTACCACGGTAATGGCATTGCTGGCCTGTTGTTGGTCGTGGTCCATCGGTCCACTCCTGCCTGAGACAGGGCTGTCGCGAACGACGTGCCAGGGCGAGGCGATCGCGAACATCAGGCGAGGGGAGAAGGGGCCGTCGGCGTGTGCGCCGGGGTCGGGCCGGGCGCGGAGTGGGCTGCGAGGCCTATTGCCCATGGCCCAGCGCCCATCGCCGGTCAGCGTAAGTTGTATTTCTTCACGTAGTAGCGGAACGAGCGGAAGCTCATGCCGAGCAGCTCCGCGGCCTTCACCTGCACGCCGTTCGCGCGCTCGAGCGCCTGTGCGAGGTAGCCGCGCTCGATCTCCTGCACGCGCGCCTCGAGGTCCAGGCCTTCTTCCGGCAACAGCTCGTGGACGACCGGCGCGCCGCCGGATGCGGCGGGGCGCGGCGTGCTGCTGCGCACCACCGACGGCAGGCTTTCCGGCTGGATCGAGGGGGTCGGCTCGAGGGCCACCGCACGCTCGATGACGTTCTCCAGCTCGCGGATGTTCCCAGGCCAGTCGTGCTTGATCAGCAGCTCCATCGCCGGGCGCGCGATCGCGGTGACCGCCTTCTCCATCTGCCCCGCGAACTTCGCGAGGAAGTGCTCGGCGAGCAGCGGGATGTCCTCGCGCCGGTCCCGCAGCGGCGGGAGCGCAATCGGGATGACGTTAATCCGGTAGAAGAGATCCTCGCGGAACCGCCCCTCGGCCACCGCCTTCGTGAGGTCCTGGTTCGTCGCGGCAATCACGCGGATGTCCGCCTGCAGTTCTTCGAGCCCGCCCACGCGGCGGAAGCGCCGCTCCTGCAGCACGCGCAGCAGCTTCACCTGCATCACCGGGCTCATCTCCCCGATTTCGTCGAGGAAGATGGTCCCCTTCTCCGCCACTTCGAGCAGCCCCTTCTTGTTCTGCTCCGCGCCGGTGAACGCGCCGCGCATGTGCCCGAACAGCTCGGATTCGAGCAGCGTTTCAGGCATCGCGCCGCAGTTGAGGGAGACCATCGGCTTGTCGCGCCGCAGCGAGTGGTAGTGCACCGCCTGCGCGACGAGCCCCTTGCCGGTGCCCGATTCGCCCGTGATGAGGATGGTGCTGTTGGTCTTCGCGACGGTCTCCACCATCTTGAAGACGTCGAGCATCGACCCGCTCCGCCCGATGATGTTCGAGAAGGCGTGCGTCGCGCCGAGCGTCCGCTTCAGCAGGATGTTCTCCTGCCGGAGCTGCCGGTTCTCCACCTTCTCGCGCACCTTCATCTTGAGCAGGTCCACGTCGAACGGCTTGCTCAGGTAATCGCACGCGCCGAGCCGCATCGCCTCGATCGCCGTCTCGGTGGAGGCGAACGCGGTGATCATGATGCCGAGGATGTCCGGGTCCAGCTTCTTGGCCGCGCGCAGCACGTCCACGCCGCTCATGTCCGGCATCTTGATGTCCGAGATGAGCAGGTCGAACGGCCCGCGCTCGAGCGCGGCAACGGCGCTCCGGCCGTTCTCCGCGAGCACGACCTCGTAGCCTTCGCGCTTCAGCACGATCGCCAGCAGTTCCCGCATCGACCGCTCATCGTCCACGACGAGCACGCGCGGTGCAGCCGGCTTCTCCGTTGCGGTCGGCGCTGGCATCCTCACGGTGGCGTTCATGTGGTGACTTCCGCATGCGCCGGCAGGCGCACTGAAAACAGGGTGCCGAGCCCGGGCGTCGAATCGACGCGGACCTCGCCCTGGTAGTCGGTGACGATGCGATGGACGATGGCGAGGCCGAGCCCGCTGCCCTTCGCAAACGATCCGTGGAACGGCTGGAACAGCCCTTCAATCTGCTCGGGCGGAATGCCGATCCCCTCGTCGCGCACGGTGAGCACGAGCGCTTCGGCCTCTTCGCGCACGCCGAGCTCGAGCCGCCCGCCCTCGGGCATGGCGCGCAGGCCGTTGGTCGCGAGGTTCCAGACAATCTGCTTGAGCTGCCCCTCGTCCGCCTCGAACCACACCGGTTCGTCCGGCACGAGCACGTCCACGCTGTGCGACTCGCGCACGTCGGGACTGTTGCGCAGCAGCAGCGCCGCGTCCTGCACGACGCGCCGCAGGTCGAAGCGGGCGATCGCGAAGCGGCGCGGGCGCGCGTAGTCGAGGAACGATCGGATGGTGGTGTTCAGCCGGTCGGACTCGCGCAGCACGATGTCCATCAGCTGCTCCTGCTCCTCGCTGAGCGGCAGCTCCTCGCGCAGGATCTGGATCGACCCCGACATCGACGCGAGCGGGTTGCGGATCTCATGCGCGATGCCGGCCGCCATCTCGCCGACGGCGGCGAGCCGCTGCTGCATGCGCGCGTCCCGTTCGAGCTTCTTGATGTCGGTGAGGTCCTGGAACGTGATGAGGAACCCGGCGGACCCTTTCGGCGTGTCCACGTGCGTGGCGCTCAGGCCGATGTCGATCTCGCGCCCGTCCTGCCGCCTGAACCGGTACTCGAGGCGCTGCGCCCCGGTGCGGCTCAGGCCGCGGTTCAGCGCATCCGTCACGTCGGTCGGCAGTTGCAGCACCTCGGCGACCGGCCGGCCCACCACCGCCCCTTCGGCCACGCCGCAGATCCGCTCCGCCGCATGGTTGAAGGTGATCACGAGCTGGCCCGGGTCTGTCGTGACGAGCCCGCTCGGCAGGCTGTCGATGACGTTCTGGTTCAGCGCCTGCAGGTCGGCCAGTGCGCTGGAGGCCCGCTCGAACCGCGCGCCCGCCTTGCGTGCGCTCTCCGCCATCGAGCCGGTCAGCAGCGCGACGACGAAGAAGCCGAACAGGTTCATGAGGACGACGTACTGCGCCGCCGGCCGCGAGGGCAGCGACGCGGCGTGCGCCGCCAGGCCGGGCCACGGCAGCATGGACGCCGGCACGTACTGCGCGCCGACGATGCCGAGGTAGAGGACGGCGCTGAAGGCGGCAACCAGCAGGCCGCTGCGGCGGAAGCCGATGACGCTCGCCGCGATGATCGGCAGCGCGTAGAGCGATGCGAAGAAGCTGGTGACGCCGCCCGTGAGGAAGATGAAGGCCGAGACGATGATGGCGTCGCACGCGAGCTGTGCGTCCACCATCCAGCGGTGCTGCTCGACGGAGCGGAGGGTGGCGGCCCAGAGGATCGTCAGCCCGTACGTGGCGGCAATCAGCAGGAAGAACGGGTGCTCGGCGAACGAGTCGGGCGCCGTCATCTGCGCGAGCGTGGCGCCGCCGAGCAGCAGGGTGCTGACCACCGCGCGCAGCGCGATGAGCCAGCCGATCTTCCCCCGCAGGTCCGTCTGCATCACGCCGCGCCCAGCCCTACGTCAGCTTGCTGATCAGGTCGAAGATCGGCAGGTACATCGCGATGACGATGCCGCCGACGACGACGCCGAGGAACGCGATCATGATCGGCTCGAGGAGCGTCAGCAGGCCGGCCACGGCTGCGTCGACTTCCTCTTCGTAGAAGTCCGCAATCTTCGCGAGCATCGTGTCGAGCGCGCCGGTGGTTTCGCCGACGCCGATCATCTGCACGACCATCGGCGGGAACACCGCGGTTTCCCGCAGCGGCGCCGCAATCGTCTCGCCGTGCTCGATGCTCTTGCGGGTCACCATCACCGCGTCCTCGATGATGGCGTTGCCCGAGGTGCGGGCCGTGATGTCCAGGCCGTCCAGAATCGGCACGCCGGAGCTGATGAGTGTGGCGAGCGTGCGGCAGAAGCGGGCCACCGCAATTTTGCGGAGGATGTCGCCCAGCACGGGCAGCTTCAGCGTGACCCGGTCGATGGTCCGCCGCCCGCCCTCCGTGCGGTAGTAGGTGCGGAACGCCCACCCGAGCGCGGCGATGCCGGCGACGATGAAGACGAAGTAGCTGACGAGCGAGTTGCTCAGCCAGATGACGACGCGCGTCGGCAGCGGCAGCTCGGCGCCGAGCCCTTCGAACAGCTGCGCGAAGGTCGGGATGACCTTCCAGAGGATGACGCCCACCACGAGCGCGGCAATGACGATGACCGCGACCGGGTAGATCATCGCGGACTTCACCTGCCCCTTCAGCTTGACGTTCTTCTCGATGTAGGTGGCGAGCCGCTTCAGGATGGTGTCCAGGATGCCGCCCGCCTCGCCCGCGGCCACCATGTTGGTGAAGAGCGGGTCGAACGTCTTGGGGTGGCGCCGCATCGCGTCGGCGAGCGACGCGCCCCCCTCGACGTCGGTGCGGGTCTGGAGGATCGTCGCGGAGAAGTTCTTGTCCTGCTCCTGCGTGCCGAGGATGTCCAGGCACTGGACGAGCGGGAGGCCCGCGTCGATCATCACGGAGAACTGGCGCGTGAAGACGGCGAGGCTCTTGGCTGATGCGGACTTGCCGGTCTTCCCGGCGCCCTTGACGGCCGCTGCCTTCTGCTTCTCCTCGGCCTTCGCCTTGGCCGGCGTGATCTTCGTGACCACCACCTGTTCACGGCGCAGCGCCGCGACGGCGGCCTCGATGGTGTCCGCGACCCGTTCGCCGCTGACGGCCTGCCCGGCGCGCGTCCGGCCCGAGTATGCGAATGTCGCCATGCCGTTCCTTCCTTACCGTGCTGCGGCGGGCCGCACGACCGCGGGCCCGCGTCCCATGCCCGCGCCGGCGACGACGCCGACGCCGCGGTTGATCATTTCCTGCAGTTCGTCCTTGTTCGACGAGTTGTTCAGCGCTGTTTCGAGCGTGATCTTGCGCTGCAGGTAGAGGCTCGCCAGCGACTGGTTCGCCGTCTGCATCCCGTATTTCTCCTGGCCGGTCTGCATCGAGCCGTAGATCTGGTGGATCTTGTCGTCGCGAATGAGGTTCCTGATGGCCGGGGTCGGCACCATGATCTCGAGCGAGGCGACGCGCCCCTTGCCGTCGGCCTTCGGCAGCAGCGCCTGGCAGACGATGCCTTCGAGGACGAGCGAGAGCTGCGTGCGGATCTGCGACTGCTGCCCCGACGGGAAAATGTCGATGATGCGGTTGATCGTCTGGGCCGCCGAGTTCGTGTGCAGCGTGCCGAACGTGAGGTGGCCGGTCTCCGCAATCTTCAGCGCCGCTTCCACCGTTTCGAGATCCCGCATTTCGCCGATGAGGACGATGTCCGGGTCCTCGCGGAGGGCGGCACGAAGCGCGTTCGAGAAGCTGTTCGTGTCGCTGTGGACCTCGCGCTGGTTCACCAGGCAGTTCTTGTGCGGGTGGATGTACTCGATCGGGTCCTCGATGGTGAGGATGTGGTCGTGCCGCTCCGAGTTGATCTTGTCGATCATCGCCGCCAGCGTCGTCGACTTGCCGCTGCCGGTCGGGCCGGTGACGAGCACGAGGCCGCGCGGCCGTTCGGCGAGCGTGGCGATGACCGGCGGCAGCCCGAGTTCACCGAAGCTGCGGATCTTCTCGGGGATGAGGCGGTAGACCGCGCCGGTGGCGCCGCGCTGGCTGAAGACGTTGCAGCGGAAGCGCGCGAGCCCCTTGATGCCGAAGGAGAAGTCCAGCTCCTGGGTTTCCTCGTAGCGCTTCTTCTGCGCGTCGGTGAGGACGCTGTAGACCAGCTGCTTCGTTTCGGCGGGGCCGAGGTCCGGCATCGGCAGCCGCTGCAGGTGGCCGTGCACGCGGATCTGCGGCGGCGTGGCGGTGGTGATGTGGAGGTCCGAGCCCTCCATGTCGACGAGCAGCTTGAGCAGTTCTGGCAGCGTTGCCGTGGCCATGGGTTACTTCACCGTCTCCCGGACGACTTCCTCGATGGTGGTGACGCCGTCGCGGACCTTGCGCAGGCCGCTCTGGCGGAGCGTGATCATCCCTTCGTCGATCGCCTTGCGCCGCAGTTCCAGCCCAGACGCGCCGACGAGAATGAGCTCACGCAGTTCCTCGCTGATCTCCATCACTTCGTACAGGCCGACGCGCCCCTTGTAGCCGGTGTTGTTGCACCGGTCGCAGCCGGAGCCCTTCATCGGGACCACCGTCTGCGCATCGTCGGGCGAGAAGCCAGCCTGGATGAGCGCGGCCGGCGCATGCGGATGCGGCTCCGCACAGTTGGAGCAGATACGCCGGACCAGTCGCTGTGCGCAGATGAGGTGCACAGAGCTTGCCACCAGGAACGGCTCGATGCCCATGTTCATCAGGCGGTTGATCGTGCTCGGCGCGTCGTTGGTGTGGAGCGTCGAGAGCACGAGGTGCCCGGTGAGCGCAGCCTTCACGGCGATTTCCGCCGTTTCGAAGTCGCGGATTTCGCCCACGAGGATGATGTTCGGGTCCTGGCGCAGGAAGGAGCGGAGCGCGGCGGCGAAGTTCAGGCCGATGTTTTCACGGACCTGCACCTGGTTGACGCCGGCGAGGTTGAATTCGACCGGATCCTCCGCCGTCATGATGTTGGTTTCCGAGGTGTTGATCCGCGCAATCGAGGAGTAGAGCGTGTTGGTCTTGCCGCTGCCCGTGGGCCCGGTGACGAGCACCATGCCCCACGGCCGCTGGATGGCGGTCTCGAACTTGGCGAGCGACTCGGACTCGAAGCCGAGCTTCGTCATGTCGAGCATCAGCTTGTCGCGGTCGAGGAGACGCATGACGATCTTCTCGCCGAAGAGCGTCGGCAGCACCGAGACGCGGAAGTCGATCTCCTTGGGGACACCGTTCTCGTTGAAGCGGATCTTGATGCGCCCGTCCTGCGGGAGCCGCTTCTCGGCGATGTCCAGCTTGGACATGATCTTGATGCGCGACGAGATCGCGTCGCGGAACTTCATCGGCGGGCTCATGATGTTGTAGAGGATCCCGTCGATGCGGTAGCGAACCCGCAGCTCCTTCTCGTACGGCTCGATGTGGATGTCGCTCGCCCCTTTCTGGATGGCGGACATCAGCACGACGTTGACGAGCCGCACCACCGGCGCTTCCTCGCCCTGCTTGGCGAGCGCCTCGGCGCTGATCTCCTGTAGTTCCTCGAGAACCTCGACGTCGTCGGCCGGCGCGGAGAGCGCCTCCTGGAGTTCCTCGAGCCCCTTGCTCGCGGCATCGAGCGCGCTCGGCCCGGACGGCACGGCGACGCTGACGGCCGCCTTGCCGGGCGAGGCGGCGTAGTACTTCTGGATGGCGTCGACGACCGCGGTTTCGGAGGCGACGACCGGCTCCACGTTGTAGCCGGTCATGAACTTGATGTCGTCCATCGCGAAGACGTTGGTGGGGTCCGTCATCGCGATGGTGAGCGTCGCGCCCGAGCGGGAGAGCGGGATGATCTCGTACTTGCGGGCGGTGTCGGCGGGAATGAGCTTGATGACCGCCGGGTCGATCTCGAACTGGGTGAGGTTGATCGACGGGACGCCGTACTGGCGGCTGAGGAGTGCGGTGATCTCCTCGTCCTTCACGAAGCCGAGGCGAACCAGGTTGTGGCCGAGCTTTCCCCCGTTGGCCTTCTGATGGTTCAGGGCCTGCTGCAGCTGCTCCGGGGTGATGCGTTTCTCCTTGAGGAGAAGTTCGCCAATGCGGACGGCCATGTGTCGATCGTCGTGGTCACCGGTGGAAGCTCGTCAGAACGTCACGCTGACGCCCGTGCTCCACCCCTGCACCGATTCATCGCGCCCCTGCGTGCGCGTGGCATTGACATGAATGGCCCGCGTCACCGCGACGCTGACCCCGCCGCTGACTGCCGGCCGCAGATCGTCGACCGTGTTGCCCGACAAACCGCCGCGCACGCCAAGGCGGCCGTTCAACAGCCACGCCTCCGCGCCTCCCGCGACATGCCGGACGTTCCCCGTGACCGTTGCCTGCGTCGTGAGATCGGCATCGGCCGCCAGCTTCCAGCCTTGAAGGCCGCCGACCCGACGCGTGAAGACCGCCAGGCCGACACGCGCCTGCCGCTCCAGCGTCAGCGCATCAGCGCCGCTGCCGAGCGTCGGCCGCGTGAGGTTCTTCGCCGTGAAGCCGACCCGCACGTGCCCGAGCTGCGCCATCGCGCCGACATCGAGGTCCGAGCGGTAGTGGCGCGACACGCTGAGCCCATCGACGTCGTCCAGCGACGGGGCCGCCGCCGAGAGCGGGGGCGTCAACACCGTTGCCCCGGCCACCAGCAGCTTGATGGTGCTGCCGATGACGAGGTGATCGCCAATCGACTGGCCGATCGTGGTGCCGAACTGGTTCACCGATACGGAACGCACACTGCTCCCACTGGTCCGAGGATCTTGTCGGTTGGCGGCCCACGACGCTGTAGAGCCAAATGGCGCTATTTCACTGATGCGAAACCGGTAGTAGCTCAGGCCGAGTGCAGGAAATGCGATCGCGAAGTCCCCGGATGTCGCACGAATTGCGGGGCCTCCGGCAACGGGGCTCGACGGTTCGGTGACCCGGCTGCGCTCGAGGAGCGCGCTGAGGTATGCGCCGCTGGCGAGCCCGGCCGGGTTCCACCAGCTCGCCGTCGCGTCGTCCGCCACGGCGACGAAGGCGCCACCCATCCCCTGCGCACGAACGCCTACGTTTTCGAACGTTTGCGCCGAAACAGTGGACGCGTGGCCAGCCAGGCCGAGGGCGAGTGCCGCCGCGCACAGAAACGTACAGTTCCGCATACAGACCTCTTATCGGGCGATACAGGGGCGCGGGTCACTCCGCCGCCCCGGGGTGAACAGTTTTGGATGCGCGATCACGAAAGTGGCAGCGCAAGGAACGTGCGTGGTACGTTAGCCGTCTTAACAGTTAGGCAGCCTAACCTTCCGAGACCATGCCCCGAACGGAGACGCGCGATACCGCGCGCCAGATACTCGAGATCATCCCGGTCGTGATGAGAACCGTGGCCGCCGAGCTGCGCTCGGCCGGCGAGATGCCGGCACCCGCGCACTTCGGCCTGCTCACGATTCTCGGCGATCAGCCGCGTACGCTGACAGAGCTGGCGCTGCTGCAGGGGGTGAGCCTGCCGACCATGTCCAACTCGATCTCCACGCTCGTCCAGCGCGGGTGGGTGAAGCGCTCCTCCCCGGCGAAGGACCGGCGCGTGGTGCTCATCGAGGTGACACCGCTCGGCCGCGCCACGGTCGAGCGGGTCGGCAAGGCGGCCGAAGCGCACCTGAGCGAGCGGCTGGGCACGCTCGACGCGGCGTCGCGACGGCGGCTGCGGGCCGGCCTCGGCGTGCTGCGCGCGGTCTTTGCCGACGCGCCCCCGGCCGCCCTGCGCAGTTCGCGTCGAACATCAGCCCGCACGCCAGCGTCTAACGGCTGAGCATCAGATTCTGGAGCACAGCGTGAAGAGGAAACCGGTTCTCATCGTCCTGCTGGTCATCATCCTTGGCGGCGCCATCGCCGGCGGGACCGCATATTACCGGCGAACCCCGGGCACGACCGTCACCGTCGAGGCGATCCGCGCACGGGACCTCGAGTCCATCGTCTCGGCATCCGGCAAGATCCAGCCGAAGCGGCTCGTCAACATCAGCGCCGACACCTCCGGCCGCGTGGTCGACCTCGCCGTGAACGAGGGGGACCGCGTCACCAAGGGGCAGTTCCTCCTCCAGATCGATCCGAAGTCGCTGCGCACCCGCGTCGACAGCGGCACCGCATCGCTGCAGGCGGCCGAGAGCTCGCTGGACCAGCAGCGCCAGTCGGTCGAGACCGCACGCGTGCAGCTCGATCAGGCGCAGAAGAACCTGGCGCGGCAGCGGGACCTCTGGAGCCAGCAGCTCACCACGCGGGAAGCGCTCGACAAGGCCGAGAGCGACGTCCGCGCCGCCGAGTCGTCGCTGCGCGAACGCGAAAAGCAGGTGTCCGCGCAGGCGGCACGCATTGGCCAGGAGCGCGCATCGCTCGAGAGCGCCCGCTACGACCTCAGCAAGGTCCGCATCGAGTCGCCCATCGACGGCATCGTCACCCGCCGCAACATCCAGGAAGGCGAAACGGCGGTCATCGGGACGATGAACAATGCCGGGACGGTGCTGCTGACGCTGGCCGACATGTCGGTCATCCAGGCCGAGGTCGAGGTCGACGAGACGAACATCCCCAACGTGAAGATCGGCCAGCCCGCCAAGATCACCATCGACGCGATGCCGGACCGCACGTTCAAGGGGCACGTCAGCGAGATCGGCAACAGCCCGATCCAGAGCACCTCCAGCACGTCCACGACACAGGCGACCAACTTCAAGGTCGTCGTCATCCTCGACGAGCCGATTCCGGACGTGCGCCCCGGCTTCACCTGCACGGCCGACATCACGACCGCGACCCGCCAGAACGTCACCGCGGTGCCGATCCCAGCCGTGGCGGTGCGTGAGCTTGTCTACGACGCGAGCGGCGCGGTCGTGAAGCAGCCGAAGGCGCCGAAGCCGAAGCGGTCCCCGTTCGTGTTCGGCTCGAACGCGAGCGTGGGTTCGTCAGAGGCAGAACAGGCGGCCACCCGCGAGCTGCTGCCCGGACAGACACGCAAGGAAGTGGAGGGCGTGTTCGTCCGGCGCGGCGGTCTCGCCGAGTTCGTGCCGATCAGGCTCGGGATTTCCGGCGACAAGTACTTCGAGGTGCTCGGCGGCCTGAAGCCGGGCGACGAGGTGGTCACCGGCCCGTTCAACCAGGTCCGCTCGCTCGCAGACGGCGACGAGATCAAGGTGGATCAGGCGAAGACTCCGGTCCGGGCGAACTGACGGGCAATCCCAAAGGCACGTGAACACGCTCTTCGAATCGGCCGGCATCGCGCTCCAGGCGATCTGGGCCTCCAAGCTCCGGTCCTTGATGACCGTGCTCGGCAACATCGTCGCCGTCACGTCGATCATTGCCGTGGTGTCGCTGATTCAGGGGCTGAACGCCTCGGTCACGTCGGCCATCATGAGCCAGGCGGGCGCCGACTCGTTCAGCGTGCAGCAGTTCCCGGTCACGCGCAGCGACGAGGAGTTCGAGGCGGTCCGGGCCAACCCGCGGCTGACGCTCACCGAAGCGCGCGCAATCCGGCGCTACAGCGATCAGATTGCGGCCGTCATGGCCGAAGCGACCGGGAACGGACGCGTCACCTACCGCGACAAGTCGATCGACAGCACGCGGGTCCTCGGCGTCACCGAGGAATACGTCGACTTCTCGACGTTCGACGCCGAACGCGGGCGCCTCATGAGCCCAACGGAGGTGAGCACGTCACGGCCGGTCACCGTGATCGGCTGGCAGACGGCCGACCGGCTCTTCGGATCCCAGGTGGATCCGCTCGACAAGGTCATCCAGATCGAGGGCATCCACTTCCGCGTCGTCGGCGTCAGCGCGAAGAAGGGCTCGATCCTCGGCCAGTCGCAGGACGAGTTCGCCGTCATTCCGCTCGGCCAGTTCCAGCAGATCTTCGGCTCGCGCCGTTCGCTGTCGATCATGGTCAAGCCGCGGGACGTGAACACCATCTCGTCGGTGATGGACGAGGCGACCATTGCGCTGCGCAGCGCACGAGGCCTCAAGCCGAAGCAGAAGGACAACTTCGGCATGTTCACCTCGGACACGATCCTCGACATCTACCACCAGGCGACCAACGGCATCTTCGCCGTGCTCGTCGGCGTGGTCGCACTGTCGCTCGTCGTGGGCGGCATCGTCATCATGAACATCATGCTGATGGTCGTGAGCGAGCGGACGCGCGAGATCGGCCTGCGCAAGGCGCTCGGGGCGAGGCGGGCCGACATCATGGCGCAGATGCTCACCGAGTCGGTCGTGCTCTCGATGTTCGGCGGCGTCATCGGCACCGTCTTCGGCGGGCTCATTGCCACCACGATTGCGGCGTTCACGCCGATCCCCGCCTCGGTCGAACTCTGGTCGGTCGGACTCGGCATCGGCATCACCGCCCTGGTCGGCCTGTTCTTCGGGTTGTATCCCGCCGGCCGCGCTGCACGGCTCGACCCCATCGAGGCGCTGCGCCGTGAGTAACAGGACGGCTATGAGCTATGGGCGCTGGGCGCTGGGCTGCAGGTACTGGGGGATGGGCTCTCCAGGCGCCTGGCTGCGCGTCAGCGCGGCTGCTCGTCGCGGGAGTCGGCGTGGATTCGGCCTGTCGCCCATGGCTCATCGCCCATGGCCTGTCCGCGAGGAACTCGCATGCGCCTGACGCTGTTCGGCGAGATCGTCACGATGGCGCTCGACACGGTGCGGACCAACAAGATGCGGTCCGCGCTGACGGTGCTCGGGGTCGTCATCGGCATCACGTCGATCGTGGGGATGACGGCGATGATCCGCGGCTTCGACCAGTCGCTGCGCGACATGATCGGCGCCATCGGTCCCAACACGATCTTCGTCCAGCGGTTCGGCGTGACGAGCTTCTCCAGCGGGGCGGAGATCCGCGACCTGCTGAAGCGGCCGAACCTCACCATCTCGGATGCGCGCGCGCTCGAGGATCAGAGCGACACGATCCAGCTGGTCGACATCCAGCTCGGCGCCGGTGGACCGCCGACCACCCGTCGGGTCTTCTACCGTGACCAGAAGACCAGGCCGGTGGTGGTCTTCGGCACCACGGAGAACTTCGCCGAAGGCACCAAGATCCCGATGGTGGCGGGCCGCTTCTTCAACGGCACTGAGGTGCAGTACCGCAAGAACGTGGCGGTCCTCGGCAACGCCCCGTTCCAGCTGCTGTTCGGCACGGCCGGCATCGACCCGCTCGGCAAGTCCATCCGCGTCGGCTCCGAACGCTTCGAGGTCGTCGGCGTGTTCGACAAGCGCCCGGCCGCGGGCGGGTTCAACCTTGGCCAGGACGACTTTGTCGTCATCCCCTATACGGCATATCAGCGGATCTTCGGGCTCAACGCGGTGCGGGTCGCCCGCAACGCGACCTTCCTGCCGATCCAGATCGCGCTCGTCCCGCGCGAGGGCGTGCGCCAGGAGGATGCGATCGCGGACGTGGAGCGGGTCATGCGGATCCGCCACGGGCTGCGCCTCGACGAGCCGAACGACTTCGACATCCTCACGCAGGACGCGTTCCTGAAGCTCTGGGACCAGATCAGCCAGGGCACCTTCTTCGCGCTCATCGTCATCTCGTCGATCGCGCTGATGGTGGGCGGCATCGGCGTGATGGCAATCATGTCGATCTCGGTGACGGAGCGCACGCGCGAGATCGGCGTGCGCAAGGCACTCGGGGCGCGCCGGTCGGAGATCCTCTTCCAGTTCCTGATGGAAGCGGCGTTCCTCACCTCGCTCGGCGGCATCATCGGCATCGTGCTCGGCAGCTCGCTCGGCTGGCTCGTGCACGTCGTGTCCGGTTTCCCGATTTCGCTGCCGTGGTGGTCCTTTGCGATCGGCCTTGGCTTCTCGGCCTCGGTCGGCCTGTTCTTCGGCATCTGGCCGGCCATGAAAGCCTCGCGTCTCGACCCGATCGAAGCCCTCCGCTACGAGTGAACCTCCGCGCGCCGGAGTCACCCCACCAGCCGGACCCACTCCGCTGTCAACAGGGGTATGATCCGCCCATAAGCCGCACGCCGGCTCGCGCCGGTGCGCGGACCCATCAGCGCCAGGTGCTGCGCCGGGATGTCAGCCCGCCCGCGCGCCGCTCCGCATCAGGCTGCACTCGAGGTGGCCTGAGGGAGAGCTTCCCATGAAGGTTTACGACGCCGGCTCCATACGCAACGTCGCGCTCGTCGGACACACCGGATCAGGCAAGACGCAGCTGGCCTCAGCCATCCTGGCGGACGCCGGCATGATCAACCGGTTCGGCAAGGTGGACGAGGGCACGACGGTCACCGACTTCGACGAAGAGGAAATCGCCCGCAAGCACACGCTCTCGGCCAGCCTCGCCTATGCCGAGTGGAACAAGCACAAGATCAACATCATCGACACGCCGGGCATCGGCAACTTCCTGAGCGACGCCCGCGCGGCGCTGCACGTCGTCGAGGCGGCCGTGGTCGTGGTCGACGCGGTCGCGGGCGTCATGGTGCAGACCGAGAAGGTGTGGGAGGCGGCCGACGAGCTGCACCTGCCGCGGCTGGTCGTGGTGAACCGTCTGGACCGCGAACGCGCCAGCCTCGAGCGCACGCTGCAGTCGCTCCGCGAGTCGTGCAACCGCGCCGTCGTGCCGCTCCAGGTTCCCATCGGGGAGGAGAAGGCGTTCAGGGGGGTCGTCGACCTCATCACGCGCAAAGCGTACGTGTTCGCGGGCGGCGAAAAGGGGGACTTCAAGGAAGACGCCGTGCCCGCCGACATGACGACGACGGTGGAGCATGCGAGGGAAGCGCTCATCGAGATGGTGGCCGAATCCGATGAGACGCTGATGGAGCACTTCTTCGAGAACGGTACGCTTACCGACGAGGAGCTCATCTCCGGACTCAAGGCGGCGACGGCGGGCGGCCGCGTGTTCCCGCTGGTCTGCACCTCGGCAACGCTGAACATCGGCATCCCGCAGATGCTGGATGCGATCGTCAACACCGTGCCCTCGCCTGCCGAGCGCCCGTTCGCCTACACGGCCTCGGACGGCACGCTCGCCTCGCGCCCCGCCGACGAGAAGGCGCCGGTCACGGCGTTCGTGTGGAAGACGATCGCCGACCCGTTTGCGGGCCGCATCACGATGTTCCGCGTCGTGTCAGGCACCATCAAGTCCGACTCCACTGTCCACAATCGCACGCGCGACACGGCGGAGCGGGTCGGCAGCGTGCAGCTGCTGCAGGGAAAGACGCCGACCACCGTTCCGGAAGTGAAGGCCGGGGACCTGGCCGCGGTCGCGAAGCTGAAGGACACGCTCACGAACGACACGCTGGGTGACAAGGCGGAAAGCCTCGTGTTCCCGGCCATCAAGTTCCCCGAGCCTGTGCTCTCCTACGCCATCGAACCGAAGAGCCGAGGCGACGAGGACAAGATCTCGCAGGCGATGCACCGGCTGGAGGAGGAAGACCCGACAATCCGGTACAGCCGCGACCCGCAAACCAAGGAGCTGCTGCTCTCAGGACAGGGCCAAATCCACATCGAGGTGACCGTCGCGAAGCTGAAGCGCCGGTTCGGCGTCGACGTCATCCTGAAACCGCCACACATTCCATATCGGGAAACGATCAAGGCATCGACCGAGGCGCACGGCCGTCACAAGAAGCAGACGGGCGGGCACGGCCAGTTCGGGGACTGCAAGATCCGCGTGGAGCCGCTGGGGCGCGGGGCCGACTTCGAGTTCGTCGACGACATCTTCGGCGGCGCCATCCCGCGGCAGTTCATCCCGGCGGTCGAGAAGGGGATCCAGGAGGCGCGCGAGCGCGGGTACCTCGCCGGCTATCCGATGGTCGACTTCAGGGTCACCGTGTTCGACGGCTCGTATCACGACGTGGACTCGAACGAGCTCTCGTTCAAGATGGCCGGTCGCCTCGCCTTCAAGGACGCGATGACGCGGGCGCGGCCGACGATTCTCGAGCCGATCATGGACGTCGAGGTCTACGCGCCGTCGGACTTCGCCGGCGACCTGATGGGCGACCTGAACGGCCGTCGCGGGCGGATCAACGGCATGGACACGCGCGGCGCCATGACGATCATCAAGGCGCAGGTCCCGATGGCGGAGATGCTGACCTACGAACAGCACCTCACGTCGGCCACGGGTGGCCGCGGCTCGTACCACATGGAGTACTCGCACTACGACGAGGTGCCGGCGCACCTGCAGACCAAGATCGTCGCGGCCGCGAAGGCGGAACGGGCGGGGGTCGAGGTGGAGGAAGTGTAGAAAAAAGGCCCCGCCTGCTTGCGCAGCGGGGCCTTTTCAGTTGGGACCGGCCCTGAGCCGAACGCCCAGAGCCTGACGCGTGCGAGCGGCGGGAGCCGCGAGCTAGCTGCCGCCTGCCTTGCGCGGGGTGGTTGCCTTGCGGACGGTGCCCTTCGCTGGCTTCGTGGCCTTGGCCTTGGGCGCGTCGCCTGCGTCCTTCTTGCTGCCGCGCAGCCGCTCCGCGGCCGCCTTCAACCGGCCGCCGACGCCCTTCGACTTCGGCGCCGTTTCCGCCTGCGCAGCCTCGGTCTCAGCCTCCGCGCGCGGGTTGAACTCGCTGCCGACCAGTTCCACCTGGGCGATCTCGGCCGAGTCGCCGCGGCGGTAGCCGAGGCGCAGGATGCGGGTGTAGCCGCCGGGCCGCGCTTCGAACCGGGGCGCGATCGAATCGAACAGCTTCGACACGACCTCGCGGTCCTGGACGTCCTGCATCACCAGGCGCCGTGCGTTCAGGGTCTTCCCCTTCGGGTCCGCCGCCTTGACGCCGCGCTTGGCAATGGTGATGAGGCGCTCGACGAAGGGCCGCAGTTCCTTCGCGCGCGGGACCGTCGTCACGATGTGCTCGTGACGAAGGAGGGCGGTGGCCTGGTTGCGGATCATCGCGATGCGATGTTCGGTGACGCGGCCAAGCTTGCGATGTGCTACTCGGTGTCTCATAGTCTTCGGCGGGTAGGGCTGGTGGGGCGGGTTGGACTGAGCGAGAGCTTCCTCTCGGTGACTGTCCTACCTGCCATTCCTGCCTGACCTGCCCTCCCTCTTCTTAGTCCTGCGCTCCCGCCTGGTCGACGCGCATGCCGAGGCTCAGGCCCATCGTGTGCAGGATTTCCTTGATCTCGTTCAGGCTCTTGCGCCCGAAGTTCTTCGTCTTGAGCATCTCGGCTTCCGTCTTCTGCACCAGCTCACGGATGGTCCGGATGTTCGCGTTCTTCAGGCAGTTGTAGGAGCGCACCGAGAGCTCGAGCTCCTCGACCGACTTGTCGAGGTTCTCGTTGCCGGCGCCCGTGCGCGGCACATCGCCCGCAACCTCGGACTGCGGCTCGGCACCTTCCTCGAGGTTGATGAAGATGTTCAGGTGATCGCGAATCAGCTTTGCCGCGAGCGACACGGCATCGCGCGGCGTCACCGACCCGTTGGTCCACACGTCGACGGTCAGCTTGTCGTAGTCCGTGGTCTGGCCCAGACGTGCGGCCTCCACCAGGTAGTTGACCTTCTTGATCGGCGAGTGCACCGAGTCGATCGGGATCCAGCCGATGCCGAGGTCCTCGTCGAAGTTCTTGTCGGCCGAGACGTAGCCGCGGCCGCGGCGCATGCGCATCTCCATGTGGAGCTTGCCGCCCTCGGAGACGGTCGCGATGTGCGCGTCCGGATCGAGGATGTCGACGTCCTGGTCCACCTGGATGTCGCGCGCCTTGACCTCACCCGGCTTGTCCACGCGGATGATCAGCGTCTTGGTGGCGTCGACGTGCAGCTTCAGCGGAATCTGCTTGAGGTTGAGGATGATGTCGGTCGCATCCTCGACGACGCCCGGGATCGGCGAGAACTCGTGCTGCACGCCGTCGATCTTCACCGCGGTGATCGCGGCGCCTTCGATCGAGGAGAGCAGCACGCGGCGCAGCGAGTTTCCGATGGTCGTGCCGAAGCCCCGCTCGAACGGCTGCGCGTAGAACCGGCCGAACCGATCGGTGAGGGTTTCGCGCTCGAACTCGAGCCGCTTGGGCCGCTGAAAACCTTTCCAGAGCATCATGTGTCCTTTCGTCCGCCTCCGCTCAGGCTTCGGCCGGACTTCGCTATCGGGCCCGCAGACGGGCCTCCAGACCTGCAAGATACCGCCGGCCTCCCGCCGCAGGTCTGTTCAAGGCTGCGGGCCGACGGGTAGCGAGGCGGCGCCAATCGAGCGCCGCCCTGAAGGCTCTGGCCTCCTGACTTCTGGCGTCGGGCCGAGTCGGGAGCCGACATCGCCTGGAGCCTGGAGCCTGAAGACCGAAGCCTGAAAGCCTTACTTCGAGTAGAGCTCGACGATGAGCTGTTCCTGCACGGGCAGGTTGATCTGCTCGCGCGTCGGCATCGAGACGACGCGGCCGGAGAGCGAGCCGGAGTCGAACGACAGCCACTCCGGGATGCCGCGCCCCTTCACTTCCTGCATCGCGTGCTCGATCGTCGGGTTCTTCTGGCTGCGGCCCAGGATCGAGATCACGTCGCCCTGCTTCAGCGAGTACGACGGGATGTCGACCTTCTTGCCGTTGATCAGGTAGTGGCCGTGACGCACCAGCTGACGCGCCTGCGCACGCGACGTCGAGAGACCGAGGCGGTAGATCACGTTGTCCAGGCGGCGCTCCAGGAGCTGGAGCAGCGTGACGCCCGTGACGCCGCGGGTCCGCTCCGCTTCCTCGAAGTAGCCGCGGAACTGGTCTTCCAGCACGCCGTAGATACGCTTGACCTTCTGCTTCTCACGGAGCTGCAGGCCGTAGCCCGCGAGCTTCGCCTTGCGCGTCTTGCCGTGCTGACCGGGCGCAAAGTTGCGCTTCTCGATCGCGCACTTCTCGGTGTAGCACCGCTCGCCCTTCAGGAAGAGCTTCATGCCTTCGCGGCGGCACAGACGGCAGACCGGTCCGATGTAACGAGCCATTCAATCAACCTCTAAGAGAACATCGCAGTTGGTGAATTGGTGATCTGGTGAATCGGTGAATGCCTGTCACGAAATTCACCAACCGACTCACCAACTCGCCAACTCACCAGATCACCAATTGCACGCGCAGCGCCTCAGACCCGACGCCGCTTCGAGGGGCGGCAGCCGTTGTGCGGAATCGGGGTGACGTCGCGGATCGACTTCACCTCGAGGCCGACGGTCTGCAGCGCGCGGATGGCGGACTCACGGCCGGAGCCGGGGCCCTTCACGCGGACGTCGAGCGAGCGCATGGAGACCGAGGTCTTCGCGGCGTTGCCCGCGTTCATGGCCGCCTGCGTCGCGGCGAATGGCGTGCCCTTGCGCGAGCCCTTGAAGCCGATGCCGCCGGCGCTCGACCAGGCCACCACGTTGCCCTCGGTGTCGGTGATCGTCACCGTCGTGTTGTTGAACGACGCATGAATGTGCGCGAAGCCATGGTGCACGACGCGCTTCTCGCCGCGCTTCTTGAAGGTCTTCTTGGGCTTTCCAGCCGCCTTCTTCTCTGCGCCGCCTTCAGCTTCAGTCTTTGCCATATCAGTTCAATCCGCTGTCAGTTCACTCTGCAATCCGCAGCCTGCAACCTGGAATTCCAGAATCGCTAGACCGTCTTCTTCTTGGCGATGGCGCCCTTGCGCGGGCCCTTGCGGGTACGCGCGTTGGTCTTCGTGCGCTGGCCGCGCACCGGAAGGCCGCGGCGGTGGCGCAGGCCACGGTAGCTGCCGATTTCCATCAGCCGCTTGATGTTCATCGAGATTTCCTTGCGGAGGTCGCCTTCGACGCCCCCCTGCTCCTCGATGACCCGGCTGATCTTCCGGACGTCGTCTTCGGAGAGATCCTTCACGCGGATGTCGCCGCTGACGCCCGCCGCGGTCAGGATGTCGTTCGAGCGCTTGCGCCCGATGCCGAAGATGTACGTGAGACCGATTTCGATCCGCTTGGTGCGCGGAAGATCGACGCCTGCAATACGAGCCATACCTCTGAGTCCTCGCAATTGGGGATTTGGTGAGTTGGAGAATGGGCGGGGGCCGCAGCACCCACCGGAATCCGCCAACTCACCAATTCACCAAATCACCAATTGATTATCCCTGCCGCTGCTTGTGCTTCTGGTTGGCGCAGATCACCCGGACCACGCCACGGCGGCGGACGATCTTGCACTTATCGCAAATGCGCTTCACCGATGCTCGAACCTTCATTGTCTACCGATCCTTGCCGGCTCTGGGCGTTCGGCGATGGGCCGTGGCCCGACCGCGCTGCCCTTCGAGACCAGAAACCTACGCGTTTCCGCGTTCGTGCGGTCCTGCGTTACACCGTACCCGCCTGCATTCCTGCATTGCTGCATTCCTGCATCACGGGAGCTTCTCCACAATCCGTCCGCGCCCTCGGTCGACCGGCGACAGTTCCAGCCGCACGCGGTCGCCCACGAGCACCCGGACGAAGTTGCGATCCATCCGGTCGGCGATGTGCGCGGTGACCAGGGCGCCTCCCTCCAGCTTGACGCGGTAGAGTGCGCTCGGCAACTGCTCCATCACGGTGCCGGTTACCGCGGACCGGCTGCCGGCACGTCCCTCGCCGTCAGAATCCATGGCCCGTTCGCCGTTACCGCCACCGTGTGCTCGAAATGCGCCGACAGGCTCTTGTCCCGCGTGACCGCGGTCCACCCATCCGACAGCACCTTCACACCCGGCTTCCCTGCGTTCACCATCGGCTCGATGGCGAGCACCATGCCTTCGGCCAGACGCGCCCCGCGCCCGGGCTCGCCGTAGTTCGGGATCTGCGGCTCCTCGTGCATCTCCTGCCCGATGCCGTGCCCCACGAACTCCCGGACGACCGAGAACCCCTGCGCCTCCACGTGCGACTGCACCGCGTGCCCGATGTCGGAGACCCGCGCGCCCGGCTTCACGACCTCGATCGCCTTGTAGAGCGATTCCTCGGTCACGCGCAGCAGCCGCGCCGCGTCTTCCGAAATGCGCCCCACGGCCAGCGTGACCGCCGAGTCGCCGAAGTACCCCTCGAGCGACGCGCCGACATCAATCGAGATGATGTCGCCGGCCTTCAGCACCCGCTTGCCTGACGGGATGCCGTGAATCACCTCATCGTTCACCGACGCGCAAATCGTCGCCGGGTATCCGTGATACCCCTTGAACGCGGGAATCGCGCCCGCGTCGACAATCAGGCCTTCGGCGATGGCGTCGAGGTCCCCCGTCGTCACGCCAGGCTCGACCTTCGCCGCCAGGGCGGTCAGCACCTGGCCGACCAGCCGGCCCGCGGCCCGCATCTTGTCGAGTTCCGCGCGCGACCTGCAGACGATCACAGAGCCGACCCGCCCGCCACGACCGCCCGCGCCGATTCGACGGCGTCCACGAGCGCGGCGGCCACGATGTCCGGCGCCTGCGCCCCGTCGACGCTTCGGAACGTCGGACGGCCAGCGTAGTAGTCCACCAGGGGCCGGGTGTTCTTCTCGTACACCTTCAGCCGCTCCCGGATCGTCGCCTCGTTGTCGTCCGACCGCTGGATCAGCGCGTTCCCGCACTTCCCGCAGCGCATCGTCGTGACCGCCTGGGCATCCGACGGGTCCGCGTTCTGCCCGCAGGTGCCGCACACCAGCCGCGACGTCAGGCGACGCACCAGCTCCGCCTCCGGCACCGCGATGTCGATCACGATCAGCGGCACGCGTCCGGCCATCACGCCGTCGAGCGCCTGGGCCTGCGCCACCGTGCGCGGGAAACCATCAAGGATAAACCCATTTCGCGCATCCGCGCGAGCCAGACGTTCCTCGACGATGCCGATGATGACCTCGTCGCTCACGAGTTCGCCGCGGTCCATGATCGCCTTGGCCCGGAGCCCGACCTCGGTGCCGGCCTTGACCGCCTCACGCAGCATGTCGCCGGTCGAGATCTTCGGAATCCCCTTCGAGGCGGCAAGCCTGTCTGCCTGCGTGCCCTTTCCAGCCCCCGGGGGGCCCAGGATGATGAGATTCAGCGCCATCGGTCTGCTCCGCCTACGCGCGACGCCCGCGAATGCGCGTCTTCTTCATGAAGCCGTCGTAGTGCCGCATGATCAGCTGGCTCTCGACCTGCTGGACGGTGTCCATCGCGACGCCGACGACAATCAGGAGCGACGTGCCGCCGAAGTAGAACTGGACGCCGAGACCTTCCGTGACGAACCGTGGAAGCGCCGCGTCGAGCCAGCCGCCGATGAACGGGATCGGCTCCACCTTGAACCCGCTCAGCAGGAACTGCGGCAGGATGGCGATGACCGCCAGGTAGACCGCACCCGCCAGTGTGATGCGCGTCAGGATGGTGTCGATGTACTCGGCGGTCCGCTTGCCCGGGCGGATGCCGGGGATGAAGCCGCCGTACTTCCGCATGTTCTCCGCGACATCATCCGGATTGAAGATGATTGCCGTGTAGAAGTAGGCGAAGAAGATGATGCCGGCCACGAAGAGCAGGTTGTAGAGCGGCATCCCCAGGCCGAGCTGCGTCACGACCGCGTCGGCGAAGCGCCGCCCCTGGAACATCTGCGCGAACGTCGCCGGGAACGCCAGGATGGACGACGCGAAGATCACCGGGATGACGCCGCCGGTGTTCACCTTCAGCGGGATGTGCGTGCTCGAGCCGCCATACATGCGCCGGCCGACCACGCGCTTCGCGTACTGGACGGTCACGCGGCGATGGCCGCGCTCGACGAAGATGATCGCCGCGACGACCAGCGCCATCACCACCAGCAGGAGCAGCATCGAGAACAGGCCGAGCTGCCCGGTCCGGATCTGATCGATCGTCTGGATCACCGCACGCGGGAAGCCGACGACGATGCCGGAGTAGATGATGAGGGACATGCCGTTCCCGATGCCGCGCTCGGTGATCTGCTCACCGAGCCACATGATGAACGACGTGCCGGTCGTGAGCGTCAGGACCGTCAGCAGCCGGAAGCCGAAGCCCGGGTTGTAGACCAGGGGCAGGCCGCCGGTGATGTTCGTCTGGCGCTCGAGGAAGATCGCGATGCCGAGCGACTGCACGATGCTGAGGACGATCGTGCCGTAGCGCGTGTACTGCGTGATCTTGCGGCGGCCGAGTTCGCCTTCCTTCGACAGCTTCTCCAGGTACGGCCACACCACGGT
The DNA here is from genome assembly GCA_018268955.1 of Acidobacteriota bacterium. Lineage (GTDB taxonomy): Bacteria > Acidobacteriota > Vicinamibacteria > Vicinamibacterales > CAVVIG01 > CAVVIG01. Next base: position 51,715 of record JAFDVO010000023.1, read on the forward strand.
GAGGAGCTGGAGGATGATCGACGCGCTGATATACGGCATGATGCCGAGCGCGAAGATCGTCACCCGCGACAGGTTCCCGCCCGAGAACATGTCGTACAGGCCGAACATCTGGTTCTGCATCTGCTGCGCGAGCTCGGCCAGTGCGGCCGTGTTCACGCCCGGCGTCGGGATGTGGTGCCCGAGCCGATAGACACCCAGCATCCCGAGCGTGAACAGCACCCGGTTGCGCAGGTCCGAGACGGCGAAGATGTTCTTGAGGCTGTTTTCCATGGGCTGCAATCCGGGGCGGGCGCGCCGCCCGCCCGCCTGCTAGGCGATCGCCTCGGTCTGGCCGCCGGCGGCCGCGATCTTCTCCGCGGCCTTCCCGCTGAACTTGTGGGCCTTGACCGTCAGCGCCTTGCTCACGTCGCCGCGCGCCAGCACCTTGATCGGGCTGTTGCCGGTCACGAGTCCCGCCGCGACCAGTGCCTCCGGCGTGATGACCGTGCCCGCCTCGAAGCGCTCGGCCAGCGTGTCGAGGTTGACCACCTCGAACTCCACGCGGAACGGGTTGTGGAACCCGCGCTTGGGCATGCGGCGGTGCAGCGGCATCTGGCCGCCTTCGAACCCGCGCTTGAACTTGAAGCCCGAACGCGACTTCGCGCCCTTGTGCCCGCGGCTGGCCGTCTTGCCGTGCCCGGTGCCGTGGCCGCGGCCGATCCGCTTCTTCGCGTGCTTCGCGCCCTTTGGCGGCTTGAGATTCGACAGATCCATTGCTCTTGATCCCCGCAATTGGTGAATGGGCGACCGGTGCGGCGGCCGGTGGCGACGTCCCGCTCGGGAACGACCGCTCACCACCTCACCCGATCGCCAATTCCGCTATTCGCTAACCGTGACCAGGTGGCGGACCTTGTGGATCATGCCGCGCGTCTGGACGGAGTCCTTCACTTCGACCGTGTGGCGGATGCGGCGCAGGCCGAGGCCCCGCAGCACGTCGCCCTGGTTCTTGTTGAACCCGATCGGGCTCTTGACGAGGGTCACCTTGAGCGTGCCGGTGCCCTTCGAGTCGGTTCGCTGGTTTGCCATGGTTCGCGTTCTCTCAGGCGGTCGCCGCCGGCGCCGGAGCGCCCGAGCGGGTCAGCTCCTCGACGTCCTTGCCGCGCAACCGTGCGATGTTGACCGGATCCTTCAGCCCGTCGAGCCCCGCCACGGTGGCGCGCACGACGTTGTGCGGGTTGGCCGAGCCGAGCGACTTCGTCAGGATGTTCGTGATCCCGGCCGCTTCGACCACGGCGCGCACGGCGCCGCCGGCGATGATGCCGGTGCCGTCCGGTGCCGGCTTCAGCAGCACGCTGCCGGAGCCGAAGTTGCCGACCACCGGGTGCGGAATCGTCGACCCCTGCAGCGGCACGCGGATCAGGTTCTTCTTGGCCGCCTCGATGCCCTTCTTGATGGCCGACGGCACTTCCTTGGCCTTCCCGATGCCGAAGCCGACGACACCGTGGCCGTCGCCGACGACCACCAGGGCGCTGAAGCTCAGGTTCTTGCCGCCCTTGACCACCTTGGTGACGCGGTTGATCGAGACGACGGTGTCCTTGATGTCCAGCTGCGACGGATCGATTCGCTCGCGAGTACGCATACCGCTCCTAGAACTCCAGTCCTGCCTTGCGCGCAGCGTCCGCCACGGCGCGGATGCGCCCGTGGTAGAGGAAGCCGCTGCGGTCGAACACGACGCGCTTGATGCCCTTCTCGATGGCCCGCTCCGCGATCGCCTTGCCGATCGCCTCGGCGCCCTTCAGGTTGCCGCCGGTCACGCCCTGCTCGAAGGCGCCCTTCACGGACGGCTCGACGCTCGACGCCGAGGCCAGCGTGCGGCCGGTCAGGTCGTCGATCACCTGGGCGTAGATGTGGCTCACGCTGCGGAACACGCTCAGGCGCGGCCGCTCGGGCGAACCGGAGATCCGCTTCCGCTGCCGCAGCTGGATGCGGCGGCGACGATCGTCTTTCGTCTGTATCTTCATAATCGTCAGGCTCTGGGCTCTGGGCTGCAGGCTCCTGGCTCCGTCGGCTCCGGGCCCGAAGGCCACCGCGCCCGACGCCTGGAACCCGAAGCCCGAAGCCTCGTTACTTGGCCCCCGTCTTACCGGCCTTCTTCTTCAGCACTTCGCCCGTGTACCGCACGCCCTTCTGCTTGTAGGGGTCCGGCTTGCGCAGGCGGCGCAGGTTGGCGGCCACCTGGCCCACGAGCTGGCGGTCGACGCCGGTCACAGTCAGGTGCGTCTGCTTGTCGATGGCGATGTCGATCCCGTTCGGGACGTCGAAGACCACCGGGTGGGAGTAGCCGAGCGCGAGGATGACCTGGCGCCCCTTCAGCTCCGCGCGGTAGCCGACGCCGACGATGTCGAGCTCGCGCTTGAAGCCGTCGGTGACACCTGCGACTGCGTTCGCGACCAGGCTGCGCGACAGGCCGTGGAACTTGGCCAGGCCCGGATCCTCGGTCGACCGCTTGGCGTGCAGGTGTCCGTCCACCAGCTCGAAGTTGATGCCGGCCGGGTGGGCCTGGCGCAGCGAGCCTTTCGGACCCTTCACTTCCACGAGGCCCGGCTCGATCTTCACGGTGACGCCCTTCGGCACCGCAATCGGTTTCTTTCCAATACGAGACATGTCGCTGATTCCTCGTCCGCTCTCGGCTCACGGCGCCGCGCGCCGGCTTCGAGCCTCTCCTGCTGAACTCGCCAGTGCTACCAGACGTTGCAGAGCACTTCGCCGCCCACGCCAGCCTTGATGGCAGCGCGGCCGGTCATCACGCCGCGCGACGTGGTCAGGATGCTGGTGCCGAGCCCGCCGAGCACGTCCGGCACGTCCTCGCACCCGAAGTAGACACGGCGGCCCGGGCGGCTGATGCGCTCGATGCCCGTGATGAGGCGCTCGCCATGCGGGCCGTACTTCAGCTGCAGCCGCAGCGTCTTCTGCACGGCACCCGGCTCCTCGACCAGCTTGTAACCCTGGATGTAGCCCTCGTCGGCCAGGATCCGGGCGATGTCGCTCTTGATGCGCGACGCGGGCATGTCCACGCGAGTGTGCTTCGCGGCCACCGCGTTGCGGATCCGCGTCAACATGTCGGCAATGGGATCGGTCATCTCTCTGAACCTTCGTAATTGGTGAATTGGTGATGTGGTGACTTGGGGAAGGACCTCGCCATTCCGCCAACCCACCAACTCGCCAACTGCTATGTCACCAGCTGCTCTTCGTGACTCCCGTGATGTCGCCGTCCAGGGCGAGCTTCCGGAAGCAGAGGCGGCACAGCGCGAACTTCCGCATGTAGGCGCGCGGGCGACCACAGAGGCGGCAGCGGTTCCGCAGCCGGATCTTGAACTTCGGGGCTTTCTGTTCCTTCGCGATCTTTGCAGTTGTGGCCATGACTTCCTTGACGCTGACCGATTACTGTCTGAACGGCATCCCGATGAACTGGAGCAGCTTGCGCGCTTCCTCATCGGTCTTGGCGGTCGTGACCACCGACACGTTCATGCCGCGGGCCTTGTCGACCTTCATGTAGTCGATCTCGGGGAACAGCAGCTGGTCGCGCAGCCCGAGCGTGTAGTTGCCGCGGCCGTCGAACCCACGCGACGAGACACCCTTGAAGTCGCGGACGCGCGGCAGCGCGATCGTCACCAGGCGGTCGAGGAACTCCCACATCCGCTCACCGCGGAGGGTCACCATCGTCCCGACCGGCTGGCCCTGGCGCAGCTTGAACTGCGCGATCGACTTGCGGGCGCGGCGGACGACCGGCTTCTGGCCGCTGATGCGCGCCAGTTCGTCGACGCCCGTGTCGATGATCTTCGCGTTGGCGGTCGCCTCACCGAGGCCCATGTTGATGACCACCTTCTCGATCTTCGGGATGGCCATCACGTTCGTGTACCCGAACTCCTTCTTCAGGCTCGGGATCGCCTCGTTCTGGTACTTCGCTTTCAGGCGGTTCATTTGTCGACCACTCCCTCGCACTTGCGGCAGATGCGCACCTTCCGGCCGTCGTTCAGGACCTTGCGGCCCACGCGCGTCTGCTTGCCGCACTCCGGGCAGACCAGCTGCACGTTGCTCGCGTGAATCGGGGCTTCCCGCTCGACCACCCCGCCCTTGATGTTGCGCTGGGGGTTCGGCTTGGTGTGCCGCTTGATGACGTTCACGCCCTCGACGACCAGGCGGTTCTTGTCCGGGTCGACCCGGAGCACGCGGCCGCGCGTGCCGCGGTTCTTGCCCGTGATGACCAGGACGTTGTCGTTCTTCCGGATGGGTGTCGCTAGACGACTCATACTCAGTTACCTTGGCTGGCGAGGCTGGCCGGTCTGGCAGGACTGCCGGGGCACTGCCCCGCCTGCCGTTGCGCGCCCTGCGCTGCCTGAACCCGCTGCCCTACAGCACCTCAGGGGCGAGCGAGATGATCTTCATGAACTTGCGCTCGCGCAGCTCGCGGGCGACCGGGCCGAACACGCGGGTGCCAACCGGCTCCCCGGAGTCGTTGATGAGCACGGCGGCGTTGCGGTCGAAGCGGATGTAGCTGCCGTCGCGGCGGCGCTGCTCCTTCACGGTCCGCACGATGACGGCCTTGACGACCTGCCCCTTCTTCACGGTGCCTTCCGGGGTGGCTTCCTTCACCGACGCCGTCACGATGTCGCCCAGGCGCGCGTACCGGCCGGTCGAACCGCCGATCGGGTTGATGATGGCGATCTTGCGCGCGCCGGAATTGTCGGCCACGTCAAGGATCGATCGCATTTGAATCATGGCTGTTCTCCGAGCCTGGAGGGTCTGGACCGCCTGGAGGGGCCGGAAGGCATCGCTGCTCTCCGCGCCATCCTGGCCGTCCGGGCCGTCCGGGCCGCTCTACTCTGCCCTAGACCTGCGCGGCCTGGCGCACGACGCGCTTCAGGGCCCAACGCTTGCGGCGGCTCAACGGACGCGTCTCGACGATCTCGACGATGTCGCCGATCTTCGCCTCGCTGTTCTCGTCGTGCACCATGAACTTCGACGTCCGGCGCTCGGTCTTGCCGTAGAGCCCGTGACGGACCTGCCATTCGACCGCCACCACGATGCTCTTCTGCATCTTGTTGCTGACGACGACGCCCTGCTTTTCCGATTTCTGAGCCATAGCTACTTTGCCTGCTTCTGCCGGAGCACGGTCTTGACGCGGGCCAGGTCGCGCCGCACCGTGCGGATCTGCTCGGGGGCTTCGAGCTGCCCCATCGACTTCTGGATCCGCATCCGGAACAGCTGGTCGTTGAGTTCACGCTCCTTGTTGCCGAGTTCCTCGGCCCCGAGGTCGCGGAGTTCCGCTGCCTTCATCACGCCTTCTCCTGCGAGAACCGGGTCGCGAACTTCGTGAGGATCGGGAGCTTCGCCGCGGCGAGCCGCATCGCCTCGCGGGCGTCAGTCTCGCTCACCCCTTCCATCTCGAAGAGGATGCGTCCCGGCCGCACCACGCACACCCATTCCTCGGGCGCGCCCTTGCCCTTACCCATTCGGGTTTCCTGCGGCTTCTTGGTGATCGGCTTGTCGGGGAACACCCGCACCCAGATCTTGCCGCCGCGCTTGACGAAGCGGGTCATCGCGATACGCGCCGCTTCGATCTGACGCGCCGTCATCCAGCAGGGCTCGAGCGCCTTCAGGCCGTAGTCGCCGAACGACACGTCCGACCCACGCCAGGCCTTTCCGGTCATGCGCCCGCGCTGCTGCTTGCGGTACTTGACTTTCTTCGGCATCAACATAACGACATCCTCGACATTGCTGATTGCGAATCGCCAAATGCTGAATTCAAATCAGCAATCAGCATTCAGCAGTTAGCAATGCTCTTACGCCCGCGGTCCCGCCGGCCGACGCGGCCCGCGCTCGCGGTATTCCTCTTCGCGCCCACGCTGCGGCACCAGGCGCTCACCCTTGTAGAGCCACACCTTGATGCCGATCTGGCCATACGTCGTGTTGGCTTCGGCGAAACCGTAGTCGATGTCCGCCCGCAGGGTCTGCAGCGGCAGCTGGCCGTGCAGGTACCACTCGGAGCGGGCGATTTCGGCCCCGTTCAGGCGACCGGAGACGCGCACCTTGATGCCGCGCGCGCCGAAGCGCAGCGCCGACTCGACCGCCTTGCGCATCGCGCGGCGGAACGCGACGCGCTTCTCGAGCTGCATCGCCACCGACTCGGCGATGAGCTGCGAGTCGAGCTCCGGCTTCTGGATCTCCTGGATGTTGATGAAGACCTCGCGGCTGGTGCGCTTCTGGATTTCCTGCTTCAGCTTGTCGACTTCCGTCCCCTTGCGGCCGATGATGATGCCCGGGCGCGAGGTGTAGATGTCGATCTTGAGCTTGTTCGCCGCACGCTCGGTCTCGATCTTCGAGACGCCGGCGTGCGCGAAGCGCTTCTTCAGCGACTGGCGCAGCTGCAGATCCTCGTGCAGCAGCTTGGCGTAGTCGCGGTCCGAGTACCACCGCGAGCGCCAGGTCTTGTTGAACCCCAGACGGAATCCGAACGGGTGAACCTTCTGGCCCACGGTTACTCCTTATCCTTCTTCGCAGCACGGGCGCGCTTGGGCGCCGCCCCGCCGCCAACCGGCACAACCTTCTCGGCACGCTCCGCCACCTGCACCGTCAGGTGCGCGGTGCGCTTCAGCACGCGGTACGCGCGACCCATCGGCGCCGGGCGCACCCGCTTCTGCGAGGGGCCCTGGTCCGCGTAGCACGCGGCCACGAACAGCCGGTCCACGTCGCCGCTGAACCCATCCTTCTGCTGCGCGTTCGCAATCGCCGACCGGAGCACCTTCGAGATGTCACCAGCCACCGACTTGCGCGAGAACTTCAGCGTCGCCAGCGCCTTGTTGACGTCCTTGCCGCGGATCAGATCCATCACCAGCCCGGCCTTCTGGGCCGAGGTCCGGACGTAGCGCGCCGTTGCCTTCGCTTCGACCATGACTCGCTCCCTACTTCGCACCGGCGGGCGACGCCGCCTTCTCGGACACCTTCGTCGTGTGCCCCTTGAACGTACGCGTCGGCGCAAACTCACCCAGCTTGTGACCGACCATGTTCTCGGTCACGTACACCGGGATGAACTTCTTCCCGTTGTGCACGGCGAGCGTGTGGCCGACGAACTCGGGAATCACGGTCGAACGACGCGACCAGGTCTTGATGACCTTCTTCTCCGACCCCCGGTTCATCACCTCGATCTTCTCGAGGAGCGAGGTGTCGACGAACGGTCCCTTCTTCAGTGAACGGCTCATATCTGCATCACCTGAATTGCCAATTGCTAATCGCTGATTGCGAATTGCATGGCCGGCTCGCGGCCCGCTCAAATCAGCAATTTGCAATTAGCCTTTAGCAATTCCCGTTACTTCTGTCTCCGCTGCACGATGAACTTGTCCGTGGTCTTGCGGCTGCGGGTCTTGTAGCCCTTCGTCGGCTGGCCCCACGGCGACACCGGATGGCGACCGCCCGAGGTCTTGCCTTCACCGCCGCCCAGCGGATGGTCGACCGGGTTCATCGAGACGCCGCGGTTGTGCGGCCGGCGGCCGAGCCACCGGCTGCGCCCGGCCTTGCCGAGCGAGACGTTCTCGTGATCCAGGTTGCCGACCTGCCCCACGGTCGCGAGGCACTCGATGAAGATCTTGCGAACCTCGCCCGACGGCAGCTTCACCGAGGCGTACTCGCCTTCCTTCGCCACGAGCTGCACGGAGGCGCCGGCGCTGCGCGCAATCTGGCCGCCCTTCCCCGGACGCAGCTCCACGTTGTGAATCAGCGTGCCGAGCGGGATGTTCCGCAGCGGGAGCGCGTTCCCCGGCAGGATGTCGACCGTCGGTCCGGACACGATCGTGTCCCCGACCTTCAGCCCCACCGGATGGAGGATGTAGCGCTTCTCGCCGTCCGCGTACGTCAGCAGCGCGATGCGCGACGAACGGTTCGGGTCGTACTCGATCGTCGACACCGTCGCGGGGATGCCGTGCTTGTCCCGCTTGAAGTCGATGATGCGGTACATCCGCTTGTGGCCACCACCACGCCACCACGACGTCAGCTCGCCGCGGTTGTTGCGACCACCGCTCCGGTGCAGCTTCTCGACGAGCGGCTTGTACGGCTCGGACGTCGTGATCTCGTCGAACGTCTGGACGGTCTTGAAGCGGGTGCCAGGCGACGTCGGGTTGAACTTGCGAATGGGCATGATTTACGCGCCCTCCAGGAATTCAGGCATCTTCTGGCCTTCGCGCAGCGTGACGTAGGCCTTCTTCCAGTCAGGCCGCTGGCCGGCATAGCGGCCCTGCCGCTTGATCTTGCCGTGCGCGATGCTCGTGCGGATGTTCTCCACCTTCGCACCAAGCAGCTTCTCGATCGCCGTGCGAATCTGCACCTTGTTGGCGTCGCGGGCCACCTCGAAGACGATGGTCTTCCCGTCTTCGCGCAGGATCGACGTCTTCTCGGTGACGAGCGGGCGGCGAATGATATCGGTGAGCTTCATAACTTGATCCTTGTCAATGCCGGCACGCCGCCATGCAGGAATGCCGTGCTGCATTCATGCATCCGGGCATGGCCTGCATCAGCCAAGCGCCTCCTGCAACTTCTCGAGCGCGCTCCGGGTCGCGATGACGCGGCGGGCCTGGACGACGTCGCGGGCCGTCAGGCGCGAGCTCGGGATGGCCTGCACGCCCGGGATGTTGCGCACCGAGCGGGCGAAGTTGCCGTCGAGCGCCACGTCCACCACCACCGCCTTGCCGGTGACGCCAAGCTTCTTCAGCGTCTCGGCCGCCGTCTTCGTCTTCACCTCGGCCTGGCTCAGCGACTCGACCACCACCAGGCTGCCGTCCTGGATGCGGGCCGACAGCGCCGCGCGCAGCGCGCCGCGCTCGACCTTCTTCGGGAGCGCGTAGTCGTAGCTGCGGGGCTGCGGGCCGAACACCGTGCCGCCCTTGCGCCACAGCGGGTTCCGCGCCTCGCCGACACGCGCCCGGCCGGTGCCCTTCTGGCGCCACGGCTTCTTGCCCGTGCCGCTGACCATGCCGCGCGTCTTCGTGGCGTGCGTGCCCTGACGTTCCGAGGCGTTCTGCCGGACGACCGACTCCCACACGAGGCCCGCGTTCACCTGCCCGCCGAACACCTCGTCGCGCACGTCGATCGCGCCGACCTTCTCGTTGTTACCGTTCACGATATCGAGCTGCATAAATCACCAGGAATCGCTAACTGCCGTTCGCTACTTGCCGCGGAGTCCGTTCGCGCAACTAGCACGGGCAATTGGCAATCAGCAATTACTTCTTGCCCTTCTTCGGCTTCTCGACCTGGGCGACCTTGATCCGCTTCGCCTTGATGGCCTTGCGAATGACCACGTAGGCGGTCGGCGCGCCGGGGATGCCGCCCTCGACCAGCAGGAGGTTGTTCTCGAGGTCCACCTTCAGGACCTTGAGGTTGTGCACGGTCGTCTGCTGGCCGCCCATGCGGCCGCCCATGCGCATGCCCTTGACGACGCGCGAGGGAAACGACGAGGCACCGATCGAGCCGGGCGCCCGATGGAACATCGACCCGTGGGTCGAGGCGCCGCCGCCGAAGTGGTGCCGCTTCATGACACCCTGGAAGCCCTTGCCGCGGCCGTGCCCCACGATGTCGACCCGCTCGCCCACGTTGAAGATGGACGCGAGCACCTGGTCACCCACCTTGGGGGCCTCGGCGCCGGCGGCGAGCTTGACCTCGCGACGCACGCGGGTCGGAGGCACGCCGGCCTTCTTGTAGTGCCCCGCGAGCGGCTTGCCGACCTTCGCTGGCTGCCCCTCAACCAGGCCGAGCTGGACGGCTTCGTAGCCGTCGCCCTGCGCGGTCTTCGCCTGGACGACCACGCACGGGCCGGCCTTGATCACGGTCGCCGGATGTACCGTACCGTCCGCGTCGAAGACCTGCGTCATCCCGACTTTTCTGCCGATGATTCCGTTCACCATGTCAACAACCCTGTCAGGCTCTGGGCTCTAGGCTCTCGGCTCTGGGCCGCGTAGGCTCCGGGCCACCAGCCGACGCTGGCTGAAGCCTGGAGCCTGGAGCCTGAAGCCTTACTTGTGCTCTTTGCCGAACGCCTTGATCTCGACGTCGACGCCCGCCGGCAGATCCAGCTTCATGAGCGCGTCGACCGTCTGCGGCGTCGGCTCGAAGATGTCAATCAGCCGCTTGTGCGTGCGGATCTCGAACTGCTCACGCGACTTCTTGTCGACGTGGGGCGAACGGAGCACCGTCCACTTGTTCTTGGCCGTCGGCAGCGGAATCGGCCCGGCCAGGCGCGCACCGGTGCGCTTCGCGGTGTCCACGATTTCGGTCGTGGACTGATCCAGCACCCGGTAGTCGTAGGCCTTGAGACGGATCCGAATCTTCTCGCTGAACGATGTAGTCATCTGCTTACTTCCCCTGCATCCTCGCGACGACCTCGTCGCTCACGTTCTGCGGCGCCGGCTCGTAACGATCGAAGTGCATCGAGTAGCTGGCGCGCCCCTGGGTGCGCGACCGCAGGTCGGTTGCATAGCCGAACATCTCGGAGAGCGGCACACGCGCGGAGACGATCTGCGTGCCGCCACGATCCTCCTGCGACTGGATCTGGCCGCGCCGGCTCGACAGGTTGCCCATCACGTCGCCCATGAACTCCTTGGGCACCGTGACCTCGACGCGCATGATCGGCTCGAGCAGCACCGGCTTGGCCTTCTTGGCCGCGTCCTGGAACGCCATCGAGCCCGCGATCTTGAACGCCATTTCCGACGAGTCGACGTCGTGGTACGAACCGTCGTACAGCTCCACCTTCACGTCGTCGATCGGGTAGCCCGCCAGCACGCCGCGGGTGAGGGCTTCCTTGATCCCTTCGTCGATCGGCTTGATGAACTCCTTCGGAATCGCACCGCCGACCACCTGGTTGTCGAAGATGTAGCCGGTGCCCGGCTCGCCCGGGTAGACATGAATCTTCGCGTGGCCGTACTGGCCGCGACCGCCGGTCTGCTTGGCGTACTTCATCTCGCCATCCGCCGGGCGGGTCAGCGTTTCCTTGTAGGCCACCTGCGGCTTGCCGACCATCGCTTCGACGCTGAACTCGCGCTTCAGGCGGTCGACGATGATCTCGAGGTGCAGTTCGCCCATCCCGCGGATGATGGTCTGGCCGGTCTGCTGGTCGGTGTTGACGCGGAACGTCGGGTCCTCCGCCATGAGCTTCGAGAGCCCCTGGCCGAGCTTCTCCTGGTCGCTCTTCGTCTTCGGCTCGATGGCGAGCGAGATGACCGGCTCCGGGAAGTCCATCGACTCGAGGACGATGGGGTGCTTCTCGTCGCACAGGGTGTCGCCCGTGCCGACGCTCTTCAGCCCGACCGCCGCCGCGATGTCACCGGCGTACACTTCCTTGATTTCCTCACGCTTGTTGGCGTGCATCTTCAGGAGGCGGCCGATGCGCTCGGAGCGCTGCTTCGTCGAGTTGTAGACGGTCGAACCGGACTGGAGGACGCCGGAGTAGACGCGGAAGAAGGTGAGCTGACCGACGAACGGGTCGGTCATGATCTTGAACGCCAGGGCCGCGAACGGCTGGTCGTCGGCCGCCTTGCGCTCGAGCGGCACGTCCTCGGGCTGCGTCGGATCCAGCCCTTCGATCGACGGGATGTCGAGCGGCGACGGCAGGTAGTCGACGACGGCGTCGAGCAGCGGCTGGACACCCTTGTTCTTGAACGCCGAGCCGCAAATCACCGGGACGAAGGCGCCTTCCGTCTTGGAATGCACCGAGCTGATGACGCGCTTGCGCAGCGCCGCCTTGATCTCCTCTTCGGTGATCTCCTCACCGCCGAGGTACTTCTCGAGGAGCTTGTCGTCGGCCTCGCTGACCTTCTCGAGCAGCTGCTCGCGGTAGTGCTGCGCGTCGGCCATCATGTCGGCCGGGATCTCGCCGACGATGTAGTCGGCGCCCATCGTCTCGTCCTTGTAGGTGATGGACTTCATCTTCACGAGGTCCACCACGCCGATGAACTTGTCCTCGGCGCCAATCGGCAGCTGGATCGCGACCGGGTTCGCCTCGAGCTTCGAGATGATCTGGTCGAAGGTCCGCTTGAAGTTCGCACCGATGCGGTCCATCTTGTTGACGAAGCAGATGCGCGGGACGCGGTACTTGTCCGCCTGCCGCCACACCGTTTCGGACTGGGGCTCGACGCCGGCGACCGAGTCGAACACCGCCACGGCACCGTCGAGGACGCGCAGCGAGCGCTCCACTTCGGCCGTGAAGTCGACGTGACCCGGCGTGTCGATGATGTTGATCCGCTGGTCGCGCCAGAAGCACGTGGTCGCGGCCGACGTGATCGTGATGCCGCGCTCCTGCTCCTGCTCCATCCAGTCCATCACGGCCGTGCCTTCGTGCACCTCGCCGATCTTGTACGTGATGCCCGTGTAGAACAGGATGCGTTCCGTGGTCGTCGTCTTGCCGGCATCGATGTGGGCCATGATGCCGATGTTGCGCGTCCGGTTGAGCGGTGTCTGTCTAGCCATTTCCCTGCTTACCAGCGGTAGTGAGCGAAGGCCTTGTTCGCTTCGGCCATGCGGTGCGTGTCTTCACGCTTCTTGACCGCGCCGCCACGGAGGTTCGCCGCGTCCATCAGCTCGTTCGCCAGCTTCTCCTGCATCGTCTTGCCGTCGCCGCGCGACGTGGCGTAGCCGACAATCCAGCGGAGGCTCAGCGAGAGACGACGGTTCGGATTGACCTCGACCGGCACCTGGTAGTTGCTGCCGCCGACGCGGCGCGACTTGACCTCGAGACTCGGCTTGACGTTGTCGATGGCCTTCTTGAAGACCTTCAACGGATCGTCGCCGGTCTTCTCCTTGATGATGTCGAAGCTCTTGTAGAGGATGCGCTCGGCAGTGCTGCGCTTGCCGTCGCTCATCACGCAGTTGATGAACTTGCTGACGAGCGGGCTGTCGTAGAGAGGATCGGGCGCGATTTCGCGCTTCGGAATTTCGCGTCTACGCGGCATGACTTAAGCCTTCTTCGGGCGCTTCGCGCCGTATTTGGAACGTCCCTGCATGCGCCCCTGCACGCCGACGGCGTCGAGCGTGCCGCGCACCACGTGATAGCGGACACCCGGCAGATCCTTCACGCGGCCGCCGCGGATGAGCACCAGCGAGTGCTCCTGGAGGTTGTGGCCGACGCCCGGAATGTAGGTCGTCACCTCGATGCCGTTCGTCAAGCGAACACGCGCCACCTTGCGGAGCGCCGAGTTCGGCTTCTTCGGGGTCTGGGTGAAGACACGGACGCAGACGCCGCGCTTCTGCGGGCTGTTCTGCAGCGCCGGGCTCTTCGTCTTGATCTCGATCTTCTTGCGACCGGCGCGGACAAGCTGGCTGATAGTCGGCATAACGCACTGAGCGTCCAGAATCCACGAACAACAGCGATCGCCGCGGACGCCTCTGCGGCAACTCGCATTACTCCGGGGAGCGTCCCCGGCAGCGCTCCAGGCCTAGAAGCCTCGCGGCTTGGCGCCTGGAACTGACTACCCTATGGCTCGAAATGTGTCGCGCGATGGAGTGGTTGGCCCACTGGTGCCGCTGTCCTTTCGGGAACATCCCCGAAGGCGGGCCGGGCTCCGAACTTCCTGCGTGTTGTCCCTCGATCCTGCACGGGACAACCCCGAACGCGTCGAAGGGTCATGGCCAGATAGGGTGGTCCTGGCCCTGACAGAACCTGACGAGCATAGCACGGGCTTTTCCGCCCATGCAACACTGCCGGCGAGGAGAACCCCACCAGACCGCTCATCTTAGCGTACGTACAAGTCGCGGTACGTACTCATTTTCCGGAAATCACGATGCGACGAACTCACCAGTTCGCCAGCTCACCCAATCGCCAACGCACCGGGTCACCAACTCACCACGTCACCGCGTCGCCCCCTGAGGCCCTCCCGTTCTCTTTACGCCTCTTCTGTATAGTCCTCTGCCCGAGGTACACATGAGCCGACTTCTGACTGTTCCGTGTGTTCTGGCGTGCGCAGCCCTGCTGACCGTCGGCGCCCCTGCGTCGGCGCAGCCGGCCGGCGGCCAGGCACCGCCCCCGCCGAAGAACCTGCAGGTGCTGAAGGCCGACACCTACGGCCCCGCCATGCGCGCCTTCACCCAGGCGCTCGGCGTGCAGTGCAACTACTGCCATGTCGTCGAGCCGACGCGCGACATGGCGTCAGACGAGAAGCAGACGAAGAAGACCGCACGCCTGATGCTGCAGATGGTCGGACACGTGAACGAGATGATCGCGTCCGGTGTCGGCAAGCCGGCCGGTGACGTGGTGCGCGTCCAGTGCTGGACCTGCCATCGCGGCAAGGCGATTCCCGAAACGCCACCACCAGCCGCGCCACGGCCCTGATACGGAAGTGAGAAGTTGGAAGTGAAGGTCTGACTTCACACTTCTGAGTTCTGAGTTCGGAACGCCGTGTGGATGCGGCGCACCGTGTCGATGGTGTCCGCCTCCGCTGCGGTCTTGTCCGTGCGGTAGCGTTTCACCCGGGCGAATCGCAGGGCGAGCCCGCCTGGATAGTGCGGGCTCTCCTGAATCTCGTTGAACGCGATCTCGACGACCAGTTCCGGGCGGACATGGACGATGTGGCCGTCGCGACCGATCTCGCGGGTGAGGAGTTCGGCTGTCTGCCAGGCGAGCAGCGCGTCGGTGAGCCCCTTGAAGGTCTTGCCGAGCATCACGAACCCGCCACGTTCGGGATCGCGCGCGCCCAGGTGCAGGTTGCTCAGCGTGCCGGTCCGTCGACCGCTGCCCCACTCCGCGGCCAGCACCACGAGGTCCAGCGTCTGCGCGCGCTTCACCTTCACCCACGCGCTCCCCCGCCGACCGGCCGCGTAGGGCGCCTCCAGCGCCTTCACCATGACGCCCTCGTGCCCGGCCTCCTCCGCTCGCTGCGCAAACGCCTCCGCAGCCGCCCGGTCCCCGCCGGCCTCGCGCGGCACCCGCAGCGCCGCAGGGACAACGTCCTCCAGCAGCGCCACGCGACGAGCCAGCGGGTCGTCGATGGTCGGCGTCCCATCCATGTAGAGGCAGTCGAAGAACATCGGCGTGAGCGGCAGTTCGCTGCGGAGCGCCTTCTCGTCCGCGCGACGGCCGAACCGACGCATCGTGACCTGAAACGGATGCGGCGTGCCGTCTGCTCGCAACGCAATCGCCTCGCCGTCGAGGATCAGATCCCGCGCGGGCAACGCGCGCACGGCGTCGACCACGTCCGTGAGGCCAGCCGTCACGTCGCGCAGGGTGCGTGAGTAGATGCGCACGTCGTCTCCCGACTTGTGCACCTGGATGCGTGCGCCGTCGATCTTGTATTCGACCGATGCGGGCCCGGTCTCCCCGAGCGCCTCCTCCACGTCGTCTGCCGACGCGGCGAGCATCGGCTGCACGGGCGAGAACACGGAGAGGCGCAGGGCGGACAGCGCAGCCTCTCCTCCAGTGAGCGCGTCCACCGCCACCGGCGCGAGCGCTCCCGCCAGCATCGCGGCGCGGCGCACGCGGTCCACCGGAATGGAGCACGCCTTCGCGACGCCCTCGAGCAGCACGCCTTCGACGGCGCCCTGCCGCAGCTCACCAAACAACAGGCGCACCAGGAACCCCTGCTCTTCACGAGTGGCGCGCTGGAACAGCCCGCGCAATCGCTCGACGCGTCGGGTCGATGATCCGGCGCCGCGCGCGGTGGCGACCTCGTCGAAGGCAGCATCCACGTCGGCGAGCACGAGCGTCGGCACCTCCGCCGGCGGCACATCGGCCGCCTGCCGAATGACCGCGTAGCCGACACCGATCTTCCCCTGCCTCAACGCACCCGCGAGGAACGGCACCGCGATCGCGACATCCTGCGGAGCCAGCCGCTGGAGGAACGCGGCAAGCGCGGCAACCTTGTCCAGTCGCCGCGACGAGGCGGCAACGGTGCTCGATGCGGCGACGAGGTCAGCGAGGCGCACGAACGACCCACGTGGCCATGCACCGCATGTCCTGGACGATGGTGCTCTTGATCGGATCGACGAGCTGCGCGCCGAGATCGCGTGTCAGGGCGACGAGGCGCGGTTCGCTGACGAGATACCGCTCACTGCCGTCTGGCAGCAGGAAGCGGCCGTGCCCGAGCGCCGTCACGCGCCCTTCGATGCCGGTCGATGCAGCCAGCCGGCAGAACAGCAGGCCGCCTGGTGCGAGCGCACGCCACATGCGGTGCACCATCGCGTCGAAATGCCGGTCGTCCCGCGCGAAGTGCAGCACGGCGCTGCTGACGACGACGTCCATGCTCGCGTCGGGCACCGACATCTCCTCGACCGCCTCGACGAGAAAGTTCGACTCCGGCAGTTGCGGTGCGAGCGAAGCCGCGAGCACCCGAACAGCGGCCACGGCGGCCGGATCGTGGTCGACCGCATGCACGTCGCAACCGATGCGCAGCAA
Source organism: Acidobacteriota bacterium (assembly GCA_018268955.1). Lineage (GTDB taxonomy): Bacteria > Acidobacteriota > Vicinamibacteria > Vicinamibacterales > CAVVIG01 > CAVVIG01. Next base: position 68,117 of record JAFDVO010000023.1, read on the forward strand.
GTACACGACGTTGCGGCCACGGCCGCAGCCGGCGTCGAGCACGCGAATCCCGGGCTGGATGCGCCCGCGCAACAGCTGGTCGAACAGGTAGATGTCGATGTCGCCGAACTGATCGCGCAGCGTCATGGCACCTACAGCATGCGGATGACGTCGCTGCGCGTGATGATGAAGGTCTTCTCGGTCTTGAAGTCGCGCACGAGCACCGCCGGGTTCTGCGCCGTGATCATCGTCGACAGCAGCTCGACCGGGGTCGACGCGTCGACGAAGGGGAAGGCCGGCAGCATGATCGAGCCGACCGGTTGCCGCTTCACGTCGGCGTTCCGAATCAGCTCCTCGTACAGGTGCGCTTCGTTCAACGAGCCGACGAGCCTGCCGTCCTGGGTGATCGACACCTGGGAGAAGTCGTGCTGGCTCATGAGCGTCACGGCATGCTCGACCGGCTCGTTGGCCTCGAGGGAGCACAGTTCGCCCGAGAGGCCGCGCGCCACCATGTCGCGTGCACTCATGCCGCTCTTCTCGAGGAACCCCTTCTCGCGCATCCACTCGTCGTTGAACATCTTGCCGAGGTAGCGCGAGCCGTGGTCGTGGAAGATCACCACCACCACGTCGTCCGCGGTGAAGTGCTGGCTCAACTGCAGGAGCCCGGCCATTGCCGAACCGGCAGAGTTGCCGGCGAAGATCCCTTCCTCCCGCGCGATACGCCGCGTCATGAGGGCGGCATCCTTGTCGGTGACCTTCTCGAAATGATCGATGACCGAGAAGTCCACGTTCTGCGGAAGGAAGTCCTCGCCGATCCCTTCGGTGATGTAGGGGTAAATCTCGTTCTTGTCGAAGATTCCGGTCTCCTTGTACTTCTTGAACACCGACCCGTACGTGTCGATGCCCCAGACCTTGATCTTCGGGTTCTTCTCCTTCAGGTAGCGGCCCGTGCCCGAGATCGTGCCGCCGGTCCCGACCCCGACGACGAGGTGCGTGATGCGCCCGTCGGTCTGCTCCCAGATTTCGGGACCGGTCTGCTCGTAGTGCGCGGCGGAATTCGACAGGTTGTCGTACTGGTTCGCCTTCCAGGCGTTCGGCACCTCACGCTCGAGACGCGACGACACGGCATAGTACGAGCGCGGGTCTTCCGGCTCGACGTTGGTGGGGCAGACGATGACCTCGGCGCCGAAGGCCTTGAGTGCGTCGACCTTCTCCTTGGACTGCTTGTCGGTCGTCGTGAAGATGCACTTGTAGCCCTTGATCACGGCCGCGATGGCGAGCCCCATCCCGGTATTGCCGGAGGTGCCCTCGATGATCGTCCCGCCAGGCTTCAGCACGCCCGCCTTCTCGGCGTCCTCGATCATCCGCAGCGCCATGCGGTCCTTGATGGAGTTGCCGGGATTGAACGTCTCCACCTTCGCCAGCACCTCGGCAGCGACGATGCCCCTGGTGATGGTGTTGATGCGGACGAGGGGCGTATGGCCGATCGCGTCCAGGATGGTGTCGCAGATCTTCTTCACGCGATGAATCTATCGCACAACGCAGGCCGCGCCGCACCGGCGTCAACGGCCGAGCCGGCCACCCCGCTCCGCTCCCCGTCCGAACCCCCAACCTCGAACCTCAAACCCCGAACCTCCGACCTCCAACCTCCAACCTCCAACCTCCAACCTCCAACCTCTCAGCGTCCCTGTTGTACCCTCCCCTCATGCCCAGATTGATCGAACAGCCGACCATCATCCAGCCCGCAGGGAACAAGCCCAAACGGATCGAGGAATATGCCGGTCGCGTGAACACGACGCAGGGCGACGTAAGCGTCGCACGCATGGTTTCGCCGCAGGGCTGGGTCGAGCCGGGGCAGCGCCCGCAGTTCCAGGAGGTGACGCTCGTCCTGCGCGGCATGCTGCGGGTCGAGCACGAGCAGGGGGTCACCGAGGTCCGACAAGGGCAGGCGATCGTGACGGCCCCAGGCGAGTGGGTGCGCTACAGCACACCCGAGGAGGGTGGCGCCGAGTACGTCGCGGTGTGTACGCCGGCGTTCTCCATGGACACCGTCAACCGCGACGCCGACTAGGCGCGCCTCTCCAGCGTCGTGACTGTTCGGGCATCGCGTTCACCCCCGAAGAAGCGCGCGAGCGCATCGGTGAAGAGCGATTCCGACGGGTCAGCCTCGGCAAACAGCGTGAGGCATGAGCGGAACTTCAGCGCGTCGACGTCGCCGAGGATCGCGTCGGCTGACATCCCTGCGTGGGTGAGCATCGCGGTGACGCACTCGCGGAGCCTGGGTCCGAGCACAGGATGCGCCAGGTAGGCACGTGCCTCCGCGAGGCCGCTGATCCCATACCGCTCCGACATCGCGCTGAAGCCAAGGCCCCGCAGCTGGGGAAAGACGAACCAGATCCAATGCGAGCGCTTGCGCCCGGCCTTTAGTTCGGCGAGGGCCGACGCATACATCTGCTCCTGCGCATCAACGAACCGGGTGAGTGAGAACTCGTCTCGAGGCATGTCAGCGCCCGTCCGCCAGATCCCCGACCGCTTCACTGTACCGCTGCGCGACCAGGGACTCGGCCTCACGGCGCGCCAGCGGATCAGGGGAGGACACGAAGCCCGCCGCATGCAGGGCACGGCCGATGACCGCATCAGCGCTGTTCCCCGCAGCACGCATGTCCCGCACGCTCGTGTCCCGATCGGCCTTGCTCAACTTCTGGGTGGCGCTCTTCATGATCAGCCCGTGGTGCAGGAAGCGCGGTGGATCGTCGCGTCCAAGCAGGCGCGCGAGCTGGATCTGCCGCCCGGTCGACGCGAGCAGGTCGTCGCCGCGAATCACCAGATTGACGCCCTGCTCCATGTCGTCCACGGTCGCAGCGAACTGGTAGGTCCAGTTTCCATCGCGGTCCCGCACCAGCAGGTCGCCACACTGCTCGAATGGACGCTGCTCCTGCAGCCCGTGACGCAGGTCGACGAAGCGCTCGATCGTGGGCTCGAGCCGCACGCGGATGCCGATCCGCCCGGCCACCGGGAGCCCGCGCGCCGCACAGCGTCCGCCGTAGCGGAGTTCGCTGTCCGCCGCACGTGAACCGGCAGCATCCATTGCCTCTCGCAGGTCCCTGCGCGTGCAGTCGCAGCCGTACACCAGCGGCTGCTGCGCACGCCCGCGCGGATCGCCCGAGGCATCACGCCCGCGCAGCCGCGCAAGCGCCGATTCGTAGACATCCGCGCGATCGCTCTGCCGCCCTCGGCAGGCACCGGCACGGAAGTCATCCGTCGGAGGATCGTCAGGCACGAACCCGAGCCAGTCGAGATCCTCGAGAATCGCGCGCTCGTACTCGCGACGGCTGCGCTGCCGGTCGTGGTCCTCGATCCGCAGCAGCACACGCCCGCCGAGTGCGCGCGCGATGCCCCAGACATGCAGCGCGTTCACCACATGACCAAGATGCAGGAACCCGGTCGGCGCCGGCGCGAATCGCGTCACGAACATGGGCAGGTTGGGGACTCGGGGCTCGGGACTCGGAATTCGGGACTGGGGACTCGGGATTCGGGGCTGGTTCCGGACGACACGGTGCCGAATCGGTCCGGAGATCTCTTTACGCCTTCGCGTCTTACGTCTGAAGTCTTAGCTCTGAAGTCCTCTGCGCTCCGCCGTCATCTTCAATCCGTGTTTCAGGCGCAGCGTCACCACGGGCTGTGGGACCACAGGGTGCTCCGGCACGAGGCGCAGGCGCCACTGCTGCGCGATGGTGGCGGCGACGAGTAAGAGTTCGGTCCAGGCGAACGACTCGCCGATGCAGCGCCTCGCGCCGCCTCCGAAGGGGAAGTAGGCGAACTGCGGGAGCGATGCCCTGAACTCTGGCGTCCACCGCTCGGGCCGGAAGTGATCCGGTTCGGGGAAGAACCGCTCGTCGCGGTGCATCACCCACGGGCTGACGAGGACGATGGTGCGAGGCGGCAGTGTGTAGCCGCCGACGGTGTACTCGTTGATGGCGCGGCGGCCGATGATCCACGCGGGCGGGTAGAGCCGCATGGCCTCGGTGATCACCTGCTCCACGTATCGCAGGTTCGGGATATCCGCGAGGGTCGGCAGCCGGTCGCCGAGCACGCGGTCGACCTCGTCGTGCACCTGGCGTTCGGCGTCGGGCGAGCCACTCAGCAGGTACCACGTCCACGCGAGCGCATTGGCCGTCGTCTCGTGGCCCGCGAGGAAGATCGTCATCGCTTCGTCGCGCACCTGCGCGTCGGTCATCCCCTTCCCGCCCTGCTCCTCGTCCTGCGCCATGAGCAGCATCGAGAGGAGATCGCCGCGATCGCCGGGGTTCCTGCGACGCTCCGCGATGAAGCCGTACACGATCGCGTCGAGCCGCGCACGAGCTTCGCGGCCTCGTGCGAGCTGCGGAATCGGCAGCTTCTCCAACGTATCCGCGAACGGCAGCATCGTCGTCCAGAACGAGTCGAGGACGTCGGTGAGCGCCTGGCCGACATCACGGGCCTGGGATTCGACGTCGGTGTCGAAGAGCGTGCGCCCGACCACACCGAGCGTGAGCCTCATCATCTCCTCGGCAGCATCGATCCTGGCGCCGTTCGTCCAGCGGCTGCGCACGCGGTCGGCGTACTCCGTCATGGCCGACGCATAGGAGGCGATGCGTTCGCGGTGGAAGGCGGGCTGTATCAGGCGGCGCTGCCGCAGGTGCGTCTCGCCTTCGCTCGTCAACAGGCCGTTGCCGAGCAGCTTGCGCGCGCGCTCGAGGCCACGCCCCTTGCGGAAGTTGCGCTGATTCGTCATCAGCACGTCCTTCACGTCCTGCGGGTTGCTGAGGAGCACGAGGTGCTCGCCTGCTGCGCGCAGGTGCGCCACGTCGCCGTACGTGCGGCGGAGCGCCGGCAGGAGGTTCAGCGGATCGCGGCCGATCGCGATGGGCAGGAGGGAGCGGACGCCGAACGCCGGACCGGGTGGCCAGGCTGTGGTCGCCATCTCACTCGTGACCGCCGATGACGACGTTCCAGGGCTGAATCCGCCAGGACAGGATGAGCCCGTTCGTCACGTAGGGGTCCTGCGCGACGAAACGCTCCGCGGGCGCGGCCGTCTCAGCGCGGAAGATGATGATCGCACCGTCGGGATTCTCGCCAACGGCTCCGGCCATCAGGACTTCGCCGCGCTGGTGCGCCTCGCGCAGCAGCCGGAGGTGTTCGGCACGGAACGGGGCACGGCGGTTCACGTAGTCGTCGACGACCGCGTCGTAGCGCAGCACGAAATACATGCCCTCACTGTACCTCGGCTGTGGCCGGGCTGGGATGGGCCACGGCGCGGAAGGCGACCACCGCCGCGCCAACGAGGAGCAACGCCGCAATCAGGAACGGCGCTCCGGGAATGCCCCACCCGAGGTACGGGCCGATCGCTGCGGCAAACGCCTGCGTGAAGAGCACCGGCGCGAGCATGCTCGTCATCCCCATCAGCAGGCTGCCCACCGCCCCCTGCAGCCGCCCCTGTTCGTCCGCGGAGACGCGACGCGTCATCAGGCTCTGCAGCGCCGGGTTGGCCAGTCCGTAGAACGCCGTGATCGGGATCCCGATGAGGAATCCGGTGCCGGTCGGCGCGAGCCCGAAGACCGCGTTGCCGACCGCGCCACAGAGCAGGCCGAAGGCCAGCGCGCCCTTCTCGCCGAGCGCGGACACGATCCGGCCGACGAGGCCGCCCTGCACGATCATCGAGGTCACGCCGACAAGCGCCAGCACGAGGCCGATCGTCCGCTCGTTCCATCCGTATCGCCAGCTGGTGTAGAGCACGAACGTGCTCGGCGCCGCGTCGTGCGCGAGCATCGACAGGAATCCTGCGACCGCGAGTGCGAACAGCTGCGGATGGGACCGGAGCAAGGCGAGGGCCCCCGCAGGATTCGCGCTCGTCCACCTGAACGGCGAGCGGCGGTCCTCAGGCAGGGACTCCGGCAGCACGAAGTAGCCGTACGCGGCGTTGGCCAGGCACAGGAGCGCGGCCCCCCAGAAGGGCGCACGGAGCGAGATGCCCGCCAGCAACCCGCCGACGCTCGGACCGATGATGAAGCCGACACCGAACGCGACGCCGAGCATCCCGAACTTCGCCGCGCGCTGCTCGGGCGGCGTGACATCCGCGATGTAGGCGCTCGCGGTCCCGTAGGTGGACGATGTGATGCCCGAGATGACGCGTCCGACGAACAGCCACCAGAGCGACGGCGCGCTCGCCATCAGGAGGTAATCGAGCCCGAGCCCGGCGCACGACAGCAGGATGACGCGGCGCCTGCCGTATTGATCCGACAGCGAGCCGAGGACCGGCGAGAACAGGAACTGCATCGCCGCGAACACCGTGCCGAAGATGCCGACGTACGTGGCGCCGGACGCTGTGTCGCCGCCCCTGAAGGCCACGATCAACTTCGGCAGCACGGGCACGATGACGCCCAGCGCCAGCATGTCGATCACGACAGTGACGAAGATGAACGCGAACGCGGCGCGCCCGTGGCCTCGAGCCATCGCGTCTGCTCCTAGCGCTTGAGCGCGGCCTCTCGACCCAGGGCGGCGACGGCACTGCGATAGGTCGCGTCAATGCCCTGCTGGTCACGTGTGGACACGCCGAGGTCGCGGAGGCGTCCGTCGTGCAGCCCGTAGATCCACCCGTGGATGGCCAGTGCCTGGCCGCGCGCCCACGCCTCCTGCACGATCGTCGTCTGGCAGACGTGGCGCGCCTGCTCGATCACGTTCAGCTCGCACAGGCGATTCACCCGGCCATCGAACTCACCGACGGCATCGAGCACGTCGTGATGCTGCTCGGCAACATCCTGCACGTGGCGAAGCCAGTTGTCGATCAGTCCGAAGCGGTCGCCGTTCAGGGCGGCGCGCACGCCGCCACAGCCGTAGTGGCCGCAGACGATCACGTGCTTCACCTTCAGCACGTCGACCGCGTACTGCAGGACCGACAGGCAGTTCAGATCCGTGTGGACGACGAGGTTGGCGACGTTCCGGTGGACGAACAGCTCGCCGGGCAGCAGGCCCACGATCTCGTTGGCCGGCACGCGACTGTCGGAACAGCCGATCCACAGGAACTCGGGTGACTGCTGCGCGCTGAGGCGCTGGAAGAAGTCAGGGGTGCGTGCGACCGTGCGGCTGGCCCAGTCGCGGTTGTTCTGGAAGAGCTGATTGATGGGCACAACCAGACAATCCTAAATCGCGACACGCTGATCGTGAATCGCTAATTGCCGATGCGACTTGCCGAAACCGAGCAACCCTGCTGAGCCAGCGCATCACGCAGCATGTAGCCTTCGGCATTTAGCGTTTCGCATTTAGCATTTCGCATTTCGCATTTCGCATTTAGCATTTAGCGTTTAGCGTTTTGCCTTCAGCCTTTGGCGTTTTGCGTTTAGCGTTTCCCGATTACCGGTCCCTCCCCTGCCCGATGCGGATCTTCTGCATGAGTGAGGCGAGCGTCTGATCGGACCCGCTGAAGATCCCCTGCGGGTCCTGCGCGAACGGCAGCATCTCGGCGAAGATCTCGCCGGCACGGTACAGGTTGAGGCCACGGCCTGCGAGGTACTGCAGGCGGAGGTTACGGTCGCGGTTGATCTGCGCGTCCTTCAGCCAGGGTTGCAGGTCCTGCGCGGAGCCGGCATAGGTGCCGAACAGATCGACAGCGGACGACATGCCGATCTCCGAAAGCGACCGCTTGACGGCCGCGTACTCAGGGCGGTTCAGGCGCGCCTCGATCTCGTCGACGTCGATCCGCGTGCCGTCGGCCTGCCCGAGCAGCACGAGGTCGTAGCCGGCACCGTTGTAAGTGTTCGCGAAGATCATTCCTTTCGGAAACGCCTCGAAGAAGGTGGCGATCTCGCTCTTCACCGCCTCCGTGTTGCTCTCGTACAACTGCACGAAGAGGGTGACGATGCCGCCTGGCTTGAGCCGGCGCTTCGCCAGCTCGAAGAACTCGCGCGTGTAGAGCATGGCGGCGCCCTTCACCCACGGGTCCAGCGGGTCCGAGGTGATCGCGTCGAAGGTCTGGTCGGTCGTGTAGAGGAAGTGACGCGCGTCGTCGAGGTGCACGGACACCTTCGGGTTGGCCACGACGTTGAAGTTGTGCTCGGCGAAGTATGTGGAGACCACGCGCGGTACGAGCGGCTCGATCTCGGCAATCGTCTCGCGCTGCACGACCGGGTCGATGGAGACGGCGCCCGCCGTCACGCCAGCGCCGCACCCGATCACGACCACGGCGTGCGCCTGCTTCGGCACGAGCGTCGTCAGGTGGCCGAGCATGCGCTGCAGTCGCATGTCCTGAGGTTCGCTCGACGCCTGCACCTTGCCGGCATTGTGGTAGTTGCGGACGCCGTTCGAACGTTCCGACACGGCGACCGACGCATTCCAGCCCTCGCCGCTGTAGATGATCTCCGACTGCCCGAGCTGCGTGGCGGTGTAGCGACCGTACGCGATGAACACACCCGGAACCGGATGCACACCGAGGACGATCACGCCCGCGATTGCGCCACCGATGACGAGCGGCACCGTGGAGACACGGCTGTCGGCAAGCAGGAGGAACCCCGAGAGTGCCGCGATGACGATCAGCACCTGCTGCGCGTGCTGCGTGCCGATCCACACAACCAGGAGGAGGCTCGCGGTGAGCGAACCGACAATCGCGCCGAGCGTGTTGGCCGCGTAGACGCCGCCGACGAGACGTGCGGGGTCGTCGTCTTGCCTGGCAACCGAGGCGAGCGCGAGCGGGAAGCTGGCGCCCCAGAGCAGTGCGCCCGGCAGCACCGCGTAGACGGCGCGCACCAGATCGAGCTGGAACTGGTACCACGCGTTCGGCGTGAGCGACGGATTGATCGGCCAGAACGGCAGTGAGTCCGTGAGGACCCATGACGTCCATCCCATCGCCACGCACAGCCCGAGCTGGCACCAGCCGAGCGCGAGCCGCGGCCGCGCGAGAGACCTCGCCAGCGCTGCGCCGCCACTGCTTCCGATCCCGAGGCCCGCGAGGAACACGGCCAGGATCAGCGAGAACGTATACGTCGTCGCGCCGAAGAGCAGCGAGAGGGACCGCGTCCACAGCACCTCGCACGCAAGCGCCGTCAGCCCGGAGAGCCCGATGGCGACGTACACAAGCGTCCGCGACAGCCCTACCTGCCCCACCTGCCCTACCTGCCCCCCCTGCTCCGCCAGCCCCGCCTGCCTTCCCTGCCCGCCCAGCCCCACCTGCCCCACCTGCCCTTGAAGCCCCGCGAGCCCGAGCGCCAGCAGTGCCACCGTGGCGTTCAACGCGACCGCCACGTAGGTCGTGACCGAGATGTCGTACACCGACATCAGGTAGAAGCCGGCGAGAAGGCTGCCCACAACCGCACCAGCCGTGTTGCCGCCGTAGAAGAACCCGAGCCACGCCACCCCGTCGCGCGTCGACTGCACCCATCGCGCAATCGCGGGCAGCGTGGCGCCCATCATCAGCGTCGGAGGGAGCAGGCAGATTGCCGCGATCGCACCGCGCATGATCATGCCGGTCACGCCGGAGCCGGCCCACGCCGTGTAGACGCCGCCCACGATCGGCATCGCGAAGAGCAGCAGCAGGCCCATCAGGCCGATGCCTGCCTCGAGGTACGCGTACATCCGCAGCGGATGCAGCGTCGGCGGCATGTAGCGCGGGAGCAGCAGGCTGCCAAGGCACATCCCACCCATGAAGGTGCCGAGCAACACCGCCATCGAGACGGCGGACGACCCGATGACGAGTTCCAGCAGTTGGAACCAGACGACTTCGTAGATGAGGGCTGCGCACCCGCTGCCGACGAACAGCAGCAGGAGCGCGGGCAGCAGGCGGCGTGAGGTCATGGTGTGTGTCGGCCCTGAGGGGTCAGTGCGGAAAGGCGGCCAGGCCGGGCGTGTGCCCGGGCGGCACCGGCGTGCGCGCGGTGTTCAGCACCATCGCGAGCATCGTGTAGTAGCCGGAGATGCCGAGGATGTCGATGACGCCCTGCTCACCGAACTGCTGCACGGCCCGCGCGTAGGTGACGTCGCTGACGCTGCGGTTCCGCTGCAGTTCGTCCAGCAACATGTAGAGCGTCTCTTCGTCGGCGGCCATGGCCGCCGGGCGGCGGCCTTCGGCGATGGCCGTGATGATGTCAGGCTTCAGCCCGCCCTGCGCGGCGAGCGGGGCGTGGACGTCCCACTCGTAGTTCTGCGTCCACTGGCGGGCGGTGATGATGATGGCGAACTCGCTGAGGCGCGGCGGCAGCACGCTGGTGAACCGCAGGTAATCGCCCATCGCGCGCGCGCGGCTCATCACCTCAGGGCTCCTGAGCAGCGGCCAGAACGGGCCGGAGAGCCCGGTCTTTCGAGCGGCCTCGAACTCCGCAACGGCACGCCGCTGCGCGTCGGTGAGGCGGTCGGCGGGAATGGGCGGCATGCGGTCCTGCGCGGAGGCCGCGGCGCTCATCCCGAGCAGGACGACGAGGATTGCCGTGCGCGTGATCATCACCTCACCCCATAAAACAAAGGGCGACGGCTATGACACCGTCGCCCAGGGAGCAACCCGTCGCGTTCCGCGCGCAGGATTACTTCAGGTGCTTGCCGACCAGCCGCGTCATCGAGAACATGTCGACCGACGCCTTGCCGCCGAAGACCGGCTTCAGGGCCGCGTCCGCGTTGATCTGACGCTTGTTGGTCTTGTCCTGCAGGTTGTTCTTCTTGATGTACGCCCAGAGCTTCTTCGTGACCTCGGTGCGCGGCATCGGGTTGGGACCGACGATTGCGGCCAGCGTCTCGCTGGGGGTCACCGGGCGCATGAAGGCCGCGTTCGTGGTGCGCTTCTTCGCGGCCGCCTTCTTGGCGGGCTTCGCAGCCTTCTTCGCGGGCTTCGCAGCCACCTTCTTGGCAGGCTTCGCAGCCTTCTTCGCCGGCTTCGCAGCCTTCGCAGCCTTCTTCTTCGCAGCAGTCTTTGCCATGCGGTCTCCTCTAAGGACGCTGGTACGCGTCGAGGGAGAGTACCACGATTTCATTCTCTGTACACGAGCGAAGTGAGCGCTGTACAGAGGGAGAAACGCACGTTTTCAGCCCCGCGTTCCCGCTCGCGAACTCCGAGTTCCCAGTTCCCAGGTCCAAGTCCCGAGTCCCGAGTCCCGAGTGCTAGCGTCTCACCTCCCTGTGTCTATCAGCCAGCCACGCCCACGCAGGAAACAGCACCGCGCCCGAGAGGGCGACGATGCAGATGGCCGTGACCGAGGGAGGAGGCGTGCCCATAAGAGAGTCCGCAAGATAGATGAGGACCAGCAGCGTGGCGAGCGAGAGAAACGCCCACTGCCCGATGCGGTCTGTCGCGCGGGTCGACGCCGTGTAAATCCACACCCCGGTCGCGTAGAGCGCGAGTTCCACCGCCATCGTTCCGCTCACCGAATTCCAGAGCGATAGCCCGTAGGTCGGACCTCCCGGGTAGACGGGCATGTCCGGTGCGTGCGTGATCCAGTCGAGCACCCAGTGGCTCACCACGAGCGCGGCGAGCACGACGAAGGAACGGCGCCCGCCGAAGATGCCGCGGTAGGCACCACCCATGGCGACGCCCCAGGCGACGAGCATCACAAGCGAGTGCGACCACGGATAGCTGACGAAGGCCAGCGGGGTATACGCCGTGTTACCGGGTTCGATCCGCACCTGCTCGGTTCCCAAGAGCACCAGCACCGGCCACAGGATGTCGGCGAACAGCACAGCCACGAACAAAACGGCAAGGGAGACCCGTGGGACCACGCGCTTGGCGGCAAACCCCACGGCGAAGTGACCGATGAACATTGCTTCGATATTAAGGGACAGAGGTTGGAGGTTGGAGGTTGGAGGTTGGAGGTTGGAGGTTGAAGGTTGGGGTTGGAGGTTGGAGGACTGCACGTGAGGCCCAGTTGCCGGGCGCGAGTTCCGGGTTTCGACCCGCGGCCTCACGCGGCAATGAGCGCCACGGCCGCAGCGCAGATGCCGGCGCCAAGCCACTGCAACGCGGTCACGCGCTCGTGGGTGACGAGCCACGCGAGCGCGACGGTCGCCGCAGGGTAGAAGGACGAGAGGACCGCGGCCACATCGAGACGCACATGCTGCTGGGCGAGCACGTAGAACGCGGTGCCGCCCGCGTCACACAGGCCCGCGAGGATCCCCATGGGGCTGGCGACCGGCGAGACCACGCGCAGCCTGCGGATGCCCATCAGCGCGATGGCCACCAGCAGCATGACGAGCCGGGAGACCGCCAGCGGGACGTAGACGGCCCCTTCCGGTCCGTGCGCGATCAGGATGAGGAATCCGCCGAAGCCGATTCCTGCGAGCAGGCCCAGCCCCATGCCGCTGCGCCCCTTCGGCGCCGTCGGTGCGGCGCGGGCCACGAGGAAGATGCCGACCAGCGCCACGACGAAGCCTGCAGCCTGCAGCCGCCCGGGCATCCCCTGCGTCAGCATCGTGTAGACGACCGGGAGCAGCGCGGCCACCACGCCGGCCATCGGTGCCACCACCGCCGCATTGCCGACGGAGAGCCCGCGATACAGCGATGCGATTCCCAGTGCCGTTGAGAGCCCGGCCGCGACCGCCGCCGCCATCGCACGACCCAGCACGAGAGACTCGCCGCCGAGCACCGCGAGCACGATGAGCATCACGGTACCGGACAGCGCGGAGATGCCCAGCACCTGATACGCATCCAGCCGCGTCGACGCACGCCCGCCAAGGAAATCGCCAGTGCCCCAGACCAGCGCCGAGCACAGGGCCAGGATCACACCCATCGGGCTGCGACACAGGAGATTGCCAATTGCTGATTGCTGATTGCTGATTGGTCGGGCACGGCAGTCACCAACTCACCAACTGACCAACTCGCCAATTCACCAACTCGCCACCTCGCCACCTCGCCAACTCACCAACTCTCCCCGTTCTCTCACCGCCCTCGCCACTTGGTCCGGGTGTACGCAATCCGGAAACCGCTGCGCTCCGCGTTCCGCTGGGAGGCACTTCCCGGCGCCGCGCACATCATGGCGAGCGAACAGCCTTGCTCCGCAGCGAAGCGAAGGCGTGCTGCGAGCAACGCGCGCTGCGCGCCGCGGCCGCGTGCACCCGGGATGGTGCTTGCGCCCGACAGCAGCGCGACCCCACCGTGCAGCGAGAGCGACCCACTGGCAATCGGCACCTCGCCTTCGAGCGCGATGAACGGATAGGCATCCTCCGCGCCGGCGGCGGTCGGCCCGAATGCCGCCATAAACTCGCGGACCTCGGGGAACTCACTCCATCCGTCGAACGCCGTCCTGGCCCACACCTCGCGCTCCTCGACGGCGACCGTCCTGACGATGAAGGGCGTGTCGGGTGCGGGACGAGCGGAGAACTCGAGCGGCTGGAACAGCACCGTCGTCAGCTCACATGGCTGGTAGCCCCGCGCGTTCAGCACTGTGAGCGTGTCCGCGCCGGCCAGCGGGCTCACCTCGTGAAACACCTCCGCCTGCCGTTCACGGAAGAAGGACTCGATCGCGTCGAGCATCCACGGCGTAACCGGCTCGAACAGCCCGAGCCCGAAGGTCTGCGTGAGTGGCGACCCGACGCCATCAAACATCGCGTAGGTGCCGCCCACGTCCGTCCAGCACGCGCCGACCGACGGCACCAGGCGCGCCCGCGATTCGACGAAACGCGCGTTCGCGTGCGCTTCTGCCCGTTCGAGGCGCCGGGACAACGCCAGGTCGACAACCAGCGTGGGCTCGGCGCTCATGCGGCCTCCACGACCGAGGCAAGCACCTCGGCAGCCTGCACGCATGCGTCACGCGACACGTCGAGATGCGTGACCACCCGCACGGTTCGAGGCCCGAAGGCGATCACCAGCACCTCGCGGCTTCGCGCCCGTTCGACCACGGTGGCAGCGTCCGGTGCGCCTGGTGCGAGGTGGAAGATGACGATGTTCGTCTGCACGGTGGAAAGGTCGAGCTGCACGCCCGCGACCCCGGAGAGCCGCTCGGCTATCAATCGCGCGTGTGCGTGGTCCTCGGCGAGGCGGTCCATGTGGTGATCCAACCCATGGAGCGCCGCCGCGGCGTAGATGCCTGTCTGCCGCATGGCTCCGCCGAACCGGCGACGGACGCGCAGCGCCCGGGTCATCAGCGCTGACGACCCGGCGAGCATCGAGCCGCCAGGCGCCCCGAGCCCTTTCGAGAAGGCGACGCTCACGACATCGAACGGTCGCGCCAGGATTGACAGGCTTAATCCAGACGCGACGGCAGCGTTCCAGAGGCGTGCGCCGTCGAGGAACGTCGCCACATGCTGTGCGCGCGCCATCGCACACACCTGCTCGACATCCCCCTGCGCCCACACCACCCCGCCACCGCGGTTGTGCGTGTTCTCGATCTCCACGAGCGAGCTGCCCGGCATGATGACGTGCCCGCGTGGCTTCAGCGCAGCAGTGAACTCGTCCGGCGTGAACGTGCCCGAGTGCCCGATCTCCGTGAACTGGACGCCGGCGTTTGCCGCTGATGCACCCGCTTCGGACCAGACGGCGTGTGCCCCGCTCCCGACAATCACATCGTCGCCAGGCGCGGTGAGCAACTGGAGCGCCACCTGGTTGGCCATCGTCCCGCTCGGCATCCAGAGCGCGGCCTCCTTGCCGAGCATCGAGGCGACACGGGCCTGCAGGTCGTTGGTGGTCGGGTCCTCACCGAACTGGTCGTCGCCGACGGGCGCGGCGGCCATGGCTGCACGCATGGCCGAGGTCGGGCGGGTTACTGTATCCGAACGCAGATCGATCGCCACCGCAGAATTGTACGCGGGGGACCGACGCCGGACGCGAGACCACCTGCTCTTCTGGCTGTCGGTCGTGCCGTTCGCGTCCAGCTCAATGGGTGACACCACAACGTGCCGCGGGCGACCGCAGCGGAGATCCTCAGCCAGCGGCGCCGAACCACTTGCCTGCGGCGGCCGTGAGCGCCATGGCGAGGGCGCCCCAGAAGGTCACCCGCACGGCGGCCACCACCGGCGGCGCACCGCCGGCACGGGCGGCGAGTGCGCCGAGCGCGGCGAGCGCCACGAGCGAGGTGCTGCCGACCACCGCCACGGCGAGGGTCGGCGGCGTGAGCAGCACCGTTAGCAGGGGCATGGCCGCCCCCACCGCGAACGTCGCGGCGGAGGCCAGCGCGGCCTGGACCGGCCGAGCGGCATGCACCTCGGTGATCCCCAGCTCGTCACGGGCATGCGCACCGAGGGCGTCATGCGCCATCAACTGCGTAGCGACCTGCGACGCCAGATCGGGATCGAGGCCTCGGGCGCGGTAGATGTCGCGCAACTCCTGGTGCTCGAACTCGCGGTCGGTCGCGAGTTCGGTCCTCTCGCGCGCGAGGTCCGCCTGCTCGGTGTCCGCCTGCGAGCTGACCGACACGTACTCGCCGGCCGCCATCGACATCGCCCCGGCGACAAGCCCCGCAACGCCTGCCAGCAGGACCTGCCCCCGCGGCGCGTCAGACGCGGCCACTCCTATGACCAGGCTCGCCGTCGACACGATGCCATCGTTTGCGCCGAGCACCGCCGCGCGAAGCCAGCCAATACGTTCGGACCGATGCGTTTCGCGGTGACGCATGCTGTACTCCCGAAATTGGTGAACTGGTGAGTTGGTGAGTTGGTGAGTCGGTGAGTTGGTGATGGTGACGTGGTGAGTTCGCGACGTCTGGACCGGTGGGACGCAGGACGGCTATCGCGATGCCGATGAGGACACGATAACACCGCAGGAGCCGCCGGGCGGCTTCCCTCTGCCATGTCTGAACAACGTTACTGGGCCGGACCGGCCATTGCCGCAGCGGCCGCAGGAATGGTGCTCTGGATCGGGGCGTCACTCCTGTCCGGCCGACGCGAAGCGTGGGATTCGTCGATGTACTGGTCGGTCGCGTACCCTGTGGCGCTGATGCTCTGCGGTGGACTCGGCTACGCGTTTCCCGAACGCCCGTGGCGCTGGGCACTCGCGCTCTTCGAGGGACAGTTCCTCGGGATGGTGGTGAGGAACGGCGAACTCGGCGGCCTCTGGCCGCTCGGCCTCGTGCTGTTCGCGATCATCAGCCTGCCTGGCATCGCCACCGCGCAGATCGCCAGACGCCTCGCCTCCCGCACCACCCGCTGATCGGGGCGTGCCTTGCCAGCCCGACCTGCCCTACCTGCCCTGCCTGCCCTGCCTGCCTTACCAGCCCTGCCCGCCTTCGTGCCTTTTCCTACTGCCCCCTGACCGCACCCTGAATCGCCGTCTTGAACGTGCGTCTGAGGTTGTCCGGATCCGGCGGTGAGTTCTGCGTCAGGAGCAGGATGACCGTATCGTTGGCCGGGTCGTTCCAGAAGATCGTGCCGGCGGTGCCGTCCCAGCCGTACTCACCGCGATTCGCCGGGTAACGCACGCCCTCCGGCTTCATGACGATATTGACGTTGCCGAGGCCCCAGCCCATCACGCCGTTGCCGCGGCTGGCGAGCACCGCGTCGGGCAGACCGTTCGACACCATCATCCCCACCGTCTCTGGTTTCAACAGGCGCACGCCGTCGAGTGCACCGCGGTTGAGCAGCATCTGCGCGAAGCGCAGGAAATCCGGTCCGGTCGAGAGCAGCCCGACCGCTCCTTCGAGCAGGGCGGGTTTCTCGGTGAACGGCACCGCTTCTATCTCCACTGCCTTCAGGCCGCCACCTTCGGCTGGCGCGTAGACGGTCGCGAGCCGCGCCCGCTGTGCAGGTGTGGCGTAGAAGCCGGTATCCACCATCCGCAGTGGACCGAAGATGCGCTGCTCGAGGAAGTCGTCGAAGGGCTGTCCCGACCAGATCTCCACGAGCCGTCCAAGCACCGTCGTCGATTCGCTGTAACGATAGCGTGCGCCGGGATCGTCGATGAGCGGGACCCGCACGATGTTGCGAACGAACTGGGGCAGGTCGATGGCGCGCGAGCGGACCTGCGCGTCGCGATAGAGCGCCGAGGTCCGGTGTTCGAGCCCGGAGATGTGCAGCAGCAGATCGCGAATCGTCACGGCGCGGGCCGGTGGGCGCCTGCTGCCATCCGCGTGTCCGACCGAGACGGTCGCGAACTCCGGCAGGTACTTCGATACGGGTTCATCGAGCGTGAACTTCCCCTGCTCGAACAGCATCATCACGGCGACGGCCGTGACCGGCTTCGTCATCGAGTAGATCCGGAAGATCGACCGCTCGGTCATCGGTGTCTGCGCAGCGAGGTCCTGCTGCCCGACAGCAACGGAGTACGCCAGCTTGCCGTGCCGCGCGAGCATCGCCACGGCACCGGCGGTCTTCCGCTCGTCCACATATCGCTGCAGCACCGCTGTCGCGCCGCTCAGCGCCTCCGCATCGACACCGACGCCGGCTGGCGCCACGCGCGGCAGCGGGTCCGCCACCTGACCGCGCATCGGAAGCACGAGGGTCGCAGTCAGGAGCGCGGCCGCCGCGAGCGTACCGGGCCCGAGCAGGCCCCTGCTCGCCGTCGTGCGCGTCGTTCGCGCATGTTCATCCAGCCCGCTGCGCATGTGCTTCGTCACAGGTTCACCGCATGTCATGAAGGCACCGGCGCGACGCTCAGTCGTCGCCCGGCGAGAGGTTACCGCAGGATGGCGACGAGCGGATTCACGGTCGCGCGCAGGTTGCGGAGGCCGAAGACGACCGCGACGTTCGAGCCCTGGCCGGCAGGCTCGAAGGCGAACCGGATCCGCTCCGTAGTCGCGGTCACGGCGAAGTCGAATCCGTCGAGCGGTTCGCGGCTCAGCACGTCGAAGCGGATCTGACCGTCGCTCGCCCGCGTGACCTCGTCATCCCCGTCCGGTCCATCTCCGGGTTGCCCGGCCCGCCTGACGCGGTTTCGTGTGTTCCGCTGCGCACGGCTGCCACGCGCCCGGCGGACCGTGCGCCGCTCCTCGGCGTCATCGACCCGCGCCATCGACGTGAGGGTTCCTCCCTCGACAGCAACCGTTCCGCTGAAGTGGTGCTCTCGACCGTCAGTGGTCCAGCGCACTTTCCAGACGAGCCCTTCTCGCCACACGAAGTACCCGGTCGCGCGCCCCTCGGTGAGCCGAGGCGCCCCGTCGAACTGGGCCGCCGGTTCGGCATGTGCTCCGACGGCGACGAGACAGACGAGCGCCGGGGCCATGAGAAGCGCGGCCCGCATACGGCGCGTGACCAAGCGCAGAGCACTGGCGGCTGGACGGAACGCCACAACGCAAAAACGCAACGACGCAAGGCTGAAATCCTGCTCCGTCGCGCGCGTCACAGTCCAGCGGCGTCCCTGGGTGGCGTCCGAGCATTCGTGCGTTTCTGCATTGGTGCGTTTCAGCATTGCCGATTCGCCAACCCACCACATTGCTCACCAGATTGCACGTTCACTTCAAGACCCTGATCCGATGCGCTTCACTGTCGGTGACGTACAGCGCGCCGGACGGATCGGCGAGGAGTCCGTGCGGTCGTGAGAGCTTGCACTCGAGTGGCGACGTCTCCGGGCCGTCGCCGCGCACGCCGGTGCCGAGGACCGTGGTGATGATGCCAGTGCCAAGATCGAGGCGACGGATCGCGTGGTTCTCCGTGTCTGCGACGAACAACTGACCGGGCGCCCACGCAAGCCCCTTCGGCCCGCCAAGCTTCGCGCCGAGCGCGGGCCCGCCATCGCCCGAGTAGCCCTGCTCTCCGGTGCCGGCGACACGATGCAGCGTCTGGCTCGTCGCATCGATCCGCAGGATCGCGTTGCCCTCGCGCAGGGCGAGATAGAGGTCCCCGTTCGGGGCCATGGCCATCGTGCGTGGACCTCGCAGCGGTGTACCCGCGACCGGCGCACCGTCAGGCGTTTCGGCGGGCTGTCCCGTGCCCGCCCACGTCTCGATCGTTCCCGTATCGAGATGCAGCCGCCGGATACGTTGATTGCCGATGTCGCAGATCAGCAGCGTCCCGTCCCGGTCGAAGACGATGCTGTGGGGTTGGCGTAGCTGCGCCCTGGCCGCAGGGCCTCCATCGCCCGAGAAACCAGCGACGCCCGTGCCTGCGACAGTGGAGATGACACCGGTCTTCCCGTCCACCTTCCGGATGACGTGGTTGTCGCGCTCGGCGATGTACAGGTGACCGGCGCGATCGAACTGCACCTCGTGCGGCATGTTGAGGGAGGCCTGCAGCGCAGGGCCGCCGTCACCGGCGTAGCCCTTCTCGCCGCTCCCTGCGATCGTCGTGACCCGCTTCGTCTTCGGGTCGAACCGGCGGATGCGCTGGTTGTCCAGATCGCAGAAGACGAGCGCGCCGTCCGGTCCGAAGATGATGCCGTATGGGTTGTTCACCTGCGTGTCCGAGAACCCCGGCACACCAGTGCCGAGGATCGTCGTGACGCTCGCATCGGCCGCGCGCAACATCGCGCGTGCCGCCACCGGGAGCGTCATCAGGCCAAGAACGAACTCCCTGCGCTTCAGATCCATATGTGCGTCCTGCTGCCGCTCGCCCCGGCCGTGCTGTTCCCAGCTATTCCGGCCCTTCCGGCTCAGCCCATCTGGCCCACCTGCCCCACCTGCCCCACCTGCCGTGCCCGCCCACGCCCGCGCAGCCCCACCTGCCCTACCTGCCCTACCTGCCCTACCTGCCCTGCTCTTCGCGCAGCCGATACGCGCGGAGCCGGGTGGCTGGCAGCTTCTGCTCGACGACACCACCGCCGACGCGCCGGACCATGAAGGCCGCACCTGTATCCCGCCAGGTGACGATGTGGTCGAGGGAGCGGCCGATGAAGTGTGCGGCGGCGCCGTCGTTCAGCGCAAGCACGGGTGGCAGCGCCCGCTCCTGGAGGAACGCGTGCACGCTCGGCCGGCGATCCACCTCGCTGTCGTAGTGCGGACAGCAGGCACCCTTCAGGAATCCCATGCACGCGAGCGGCTGCAGCCGGTCCGCCCACGAGTCGGTGACGCCGTGCTCGAACCAGCAGATGGCGCCGGCACTGACGCCGCCGAGCACGATGCCGCGGCGCCACGCCTCGCGCAGCACGTCCGGCAGCCCCCACTCACGCCACACGGCCAGCATGCTCTTCGTGTTGCCGCCGCCAACGTAGATGGCGTCCTGCGTCAGCAGCGTCTCGCGCAGGTCCGGCGTCCGCTGGAAGAAGCGCAGGACGGACGGTTCCGCACCAAGCCCACGATAGAGCCTCGTGAACAGCTCGATGCTCTCCACCGGCTCTGCACTCGCGGTCGGAATGAAGCAGATCTTCGGATGACGCTTCCCTGTCTGCGCCAGGATGTACCGGTCCGCCGCAAGGTTCTGCGGTTCCGCCCGGAACGAAGCGCCGCCGATCGCGATGATGTGTCTCTTGGGCATCGCCGGACATTCTAGAGGACGGACGAGGAGGGCGGAGGGCGGAGGCCGGAGGTTGGAGGGGTCCAATCCGG
>JAFDVO010000024.1:0-45829 GCA_018268955.1 Acidobacteriota bacterium
TTACGACCTCTTCGGTACCTCTCCATTGCGCAGAACGCGCGGGTCGTGAAGACCACCGATTGTAGCAGCACCACCCACGCTCGCGCTACCTCCGTCACGTTCTCCGCTGGCAGAGCATCCCTGCATTGCTGCGTTCGAGGGGTTTCCGCGTTCTGCGTTCGTGCGTTTCTGCGTTCGTGCGTTTCTGCATTTGTGCATTCGTGCATTTTCTGCCGTGTCCGTCAGACCCCCACCGCCTCCCCCACTCCCCGCCTCGCCACCCTCGCCTGCACCAGCAGGAACGACATCGTCGTCACCACCCCGGCGAGCATGACGAAGATCTCGATGCCGAGCCCACGCGAGCCTCGGGCCGAGAACAGCAGCGCGACGACGAGGGGCGCGATGAACTGGTTCAGGAACAACAGCGCGAACACAACCCGGTTCGACCGGCTTGCGGAGAGAAACGGCCACAGGAACAGCCGCGGGTTCGAGACGACGGCCGCCACCGCGTAGAGCCCGAGGAACACCATCTCGAGCGGCGAGATCCCGACCCGCGGGTCGGCGTGGATGCTCAGATAGGTTGGATTCCCAAGCAGATACCCGAGCAGGCTGAGCCCGCCCGGGACGAGCGCGAGGTGAATGAGGAGGTCGTCCATGATGAACGCCGACTCCGGCGTCTCACGCAGCTCGATCACCAGGTCGTACGCGCAGAAGAGGACGAGCCCGATCGACGTCATCACCGACGTCGGCACCAGCCCCGGGAAGCTCGCCCAGAGCGACGCGGGCGTCATCGCGAGCATGACGATGGAGGAGGCGTTGCCGCCGAGGACGAGCCCGGTCATCGCCAGGCTGAGCACCATCGGCCACGTTTCGAAGTGGAGCCGCGCCTGCCGTGTCACGACCATCACGAGGAGCGAGAGCGCCGTGAAGGGCGACATCACGGGCGATGTGGCCGAGTAGAGGATCGGCATGCCCGCGATCCAGGCAAGGATCACGATGAGGCTGCCGGCGCCGAGCAGCGCGTCGATGACGGTCGTCACCCGCAGCCGCGTGCGCTCGAGCGGAACGAAGTCGAAGAACTCACCGGAGCTCATTGTGCCCTCCCTCTGGTCTACTGCGCCGCCTGCTGCACCGCCTTCACCGACATCCCTTCGTTCGCCTCGTACGTGCCGCTGCCATGCAGCCGCGGCGTCTGCGACGACCCGCTGTGATGCACCGCAATCACCTGCCACTCGCTGTTGAACACCGGGCTCCCGGAACTCCCCGGCTCGGTGGGCGTGCGGTAGTGCACCCGCCGCTCCTCATCGTCGATGTCGAGCAGCACGCTGTCGTGCAGCGAGATCTGGAGCCCGCTCCCCTTCGGATGGCCGATCACGTAGGCCCGCGTGCGCGCGTTGATCGACGGCAACGCATCGGTCGCGGGAAGCGTGCAGCAGTTCTCGACGAGGCCGTCGAGCCGCACCACGGTCACGTCGACGCCGCCGGCGTTCGTCTCCGATGCCGGCGCTGACGTGAAGAGCAGCTCCTTCACTGGATAGAACTTCGGCGTCGTCGCTCCCGCCGACTCCACCTCGAACGTCGCCCGCGCCTTCGCCACTTTGATGGCGTTGTCCACTGTGTCGCTGATCACGTGCGCGTTCGTGACCAGCACCGGCCCATCACCCCACGCCGCCTTGAATGTGGACCCCTTCACGACGAAGCCGGTCCCAAGCCGCTCCCCCACCTCGTTCGTAATGCACGCAATGCCGGAGCAGCACCCGAGCATCGTCCGCACGTTGTCGAGCGAGAAGCCGAACGCGCGCGAGAAGTTCTTCTCGAGGTCCTCACGCTCGTGTCCCTCAGCGGTGAGCGCGCTCTGCCAGTCCGATGGTGACCCCACCCACATCGACTGCTCGCGCATCTGGAACCGCGACACGATGCCAGCCAGCCGGTCCGCACACGTGCGCTCGGTGCCGACGATGTGGCCTTGCCAGACTTCGCGGAGCTGGCGCGAGTAGCTGTTCACCTCGAACGCTTTCGCGAGCGGATGCAGCAGCAGGCGATAGAGCCAGAACTCCGCGGCGTCGCAGTCGCCAAGCGCGAGGCTCGCTTCGGACGCCGTCGCCGCCAGCCAGCAGTCGTCCGGATTCGCCGCCCACTGCCCGGTGACCTGCGCGAGGATGTCGCGCGCCATGCGCCGGTAGTCGATCGGCTTCGCGCGCGGCACGCCCTCGCGTTCTTCACGAGCCAGCAGTGCGACGGCGTTGATGCCGTGCCAGTACGGCCGTCCTGAGTCCTCATAGACCTTCAGGTACCGGTCGGTCGCCTGCTGCAGCAGGTCCAGGTCACCGGTTTCGACGAAGCGCTGCTTCGCGAGCCGACCGAGCAGCCCCTCGAACTCCAGCCGCTCCTTTGCCGCCTGCGCGCCAGCCCCCGGTGCGCTGACCTTCGGCAGACCATCCACGAGCACGCGTTCCGCTGCGTCGAACGCGGAGAGATCGATCAGCGCCTGCGCGAGCAGCTTGTCGACCGTCGGGTCGAAGCCGTACAGGTCGTGCCACGCGCCCGCAAGCAGCCGCGTGTGCTGGAACTGCCGCTCGCGCTTCAGCGCGTTGGCCGAGGCGCGCACCTGCGCCACCTGCACGGCCGGGTCGCGCCGCGCGATCGCATCCGCGATCCACGTGACCGCCTCGCCCACCTCCCACGGCTGTGCGGGAGGCAGGCTGCCGCCGAGCAGCGCACGCGCCAGCTGCTCGATCTGCTGCGACGTCACTTGCCGATCCCCAGCACTGCACCGAGCTGTGCCCGCAACTGCGTGCCGGAGAAGTAGTGCGTGATCGTGTGGCGCCAGCTCCCCCAGTTCGATTCCTTGATGTCGACGACCGTTCGTCCACTGACCGGCGTGTAGTCGTTCGCCAGCTGAGGGTCCGCGCCGCAGACCGGGTCGAGCGGGTCGTAAACGTTGATCCAGCGGTCCAGCGTCTTCGCCGGGAAGTCCACTGCCTTCGCATCGACCGCTCGCAGTTCATCCTGCACTTCCTGGATGCCGAGCGGCGAGCCGAGCGTGATCAGCGTGTCGACGTGCGTGCACGTCGGGCAGTTCCTCAGCACGTCATACGCCACCATCGTCCCCATGCTGTGCGAGACGATCACGACCTTGTCGGCCACCTTGCGGATCTCGGCGAGGTCCTTCAGGAGACGCGCGCGGAGCTCGTCGCGCACCTGGAAGCGGGCGCCATCGGGGCGGACGTACTCCTTGTTGAAGAGGAAGTAGAACGCCTCCATCGCGGCCTTCTTGATGATGGCCTGCTTCACCGATGCGGGCAGCCAGCTCGCGATTTCGAGTTCGGCCGAGCCGCCCGGGCCAATGGGGGTGCCCCCCTTCACCTCAGGCTCAATCGCCAGCGTGGGAACCGCCGCGACGTCCAGCTTTGCCTCCATGCTCTCCAGGAACGCCTTTTCACGCGGCGTGGTCGGCGTCGGCGGCACGAGCTCGGATTCGATCCGCTTCAGCCCCTGCTCGTCCGCGACCTTCGTCTCGGCAATCTCGTAGTAGGAGGCGAACTCGGTCTCGTAGTCGGTGCCGTAGAACACGTCCGCGTAGTAGTTGAAGCGGTACGGCACCCCTCGGACCTCGAGGTTCACGCCGGGGTTCGGCGCGGCAAAGCAGTCTGGCCGCGGGTTGTCCCTGCCGAGGCCATCGAGCCAGATCTCTTCGAGCTTCTCCGGCGAGGGCTTCTTCGCCAGACCATGGATGAACACGACACCAACCGGCTTCGACATCACACGTCCTTTCGCGGGCCTTCACGGTATATGGCGGGATGAGCTGGGTGTCAATGGGGAGGACTGGGGACGCAGGTTGGAGGCTGGAGGTTGGAGGTTGAGGGTTGGAGGTTGGAGGTTGGAGGCTGGAGGTTGGGGTCAGGTCCCGAGTTCCGAGCCCGAACCGCTGCAGTTCCGGATGAGCTCGTCCGAGAATCTCGTTACATGTATTCAGGCGAGCAGACGCTGGCAGACGTGCCAGCGCAGAGCCTTGGCAGTCGGGCCCTGAGCGTCACGGTGCCGGGGTTGCGGCTGGCGGGTTTCCTGCTGCTCACCGTGCTCATCGCGGGGCGGGCCGCCCGCGACGGGTCGGCGGAGACCGGCGCCTCGGTTGTCTGGTTTGGGACCGTGGCCCTCGCCTACTCTGCCGGCGGCTGGGCCATCCTCTGGCGCGTGCGCCAGACCACGCTGCTGAAGGCGCTCGCTGCGCGCCTGGCCGAACTCGACATCGTGCTGTGGGCGTGGGCCCTCGTGCTGACCGGCGGGGGCGACAGCGTGCTCTTCCCGCTCATGACGCTCCGGGCCGCCGATCACGTGACGTTCGGCACACGCCGCGTGCTCGTCCTCGGGCACCTGTCGACCGCCGCATTCTTCGTCGTCCTCCTGACCACGCGCGGCGGCCCAGCGGCGCTCACGTCCAACGACTGGGGACGCCTTGGCATCGTCTACGGCATCAACGTGTACCTCTCGTGGGCGGCGGCCGCCGTGGACCGGCTGAATGCGAGGCTGCGGCAGACGCGTGATTCACTTCGCGAGGCGAAGGTCGCGGCGGAACAATCGAGCATCGCGAAGTCGGCGTTCCTGGCCGCGATGTCGCACGAACTGCGCACGCCGCTCAACGCCATCATCGGCTATGCCGAACTGCTCGAGGAGGAATTCCCGGAAGCGCAGGCACGCGAGGACCTCGGGCGCATCCGGATCGCCGGCCGTCACCTGCTCACGATGGTGAACGACGTGCTCGATGTGGCGAAGATCGACGCCGGCAAGATGGAGATCGATCCGACCGACTTCGACCTCTCGGCAACGGCCCACGAGATGGCACGGCTGATCACCCCGCTGGCAGACGGCCGTCGGCTCGAGGTCCGCGTGGACACACCGGGCGCCGTCTGGATCAGGGCCGATCAGGCGCGAGTCCGCCAGGTGCTGCTGAACCTGCTGTCGAACGCCTGCAAGTTCACGGAACGCGGCTCGATCCACGTGGCCGTCGCGCCGGTGCACCCAGACGATCGCGAGGCCGTGCTCTCCGTCGCGGATACGGGAATCGGCATGCGTCCCGAACAGCTCACCCGCATCTTCGACGAGTTCGTGCAGGTCGACGATTCCACCACGCGGAGAAACGGAGGCACCGGCCTCGGGCTCGCACTCACGCGTCGATTCTGCGCGCTCATGAACGGCTCCGTGTCTGTTGAGAGCGAGTTCGGGAAGGGCTCGACCTTCACGGTTCGGCTGCCGCTCAGTGGAGGCCGGGAGGGCGGGGAGGGGCAGGTGGGGCAGGTGGGGCAGGTGGGGCTGGTGGGGCAGGTGGGGCTGGTGGGGCTGGTGGGGCTGAGCGGCGCAACGCAGGAATGCAGCAGCGCAGACATGCAGGCCGCGTCAATCAACCGCTGACCGCCAGGCGCGTCCGGCAACTCACCACCTCACCAACTCACCAATTCACCAATTCCCACGACTCCCCTTCACTTGTCCATCAATCCCCGTATTGCATCCCAGTCGATCGACTCCATCAGCGTGCGATTCGTCACGCAGCCTCCGGGCGACTGCTCGGCCAGCGCCTCCGGCGTGAGGCACCGTGCGAACCTCGTCACGACCAGCACCTGCGCTGACGTACGCGGCAGCCGGCGATCGAAGTAGTCCCAGTTCGTCTTCACAAGTGGCCGGCAGCCGGCGGGCGCGGTCCCCGCAATCGGCCTGAACTTCTCGGCGAGCGTTCGACCCGATTCTGCGTAGCAGCCTTGCTGGCTTCGCTGCTCGGGCGAGAGCGACGCGAGCACCGCCTCGGCCTCCTTCAGGTCCCGCTCCGCCTCGGCAACGCCGCGTTCCTCCGGACCTCCCGGCGCGAGCCGCGCGCGCCTCGCCTTCTCGATCTCGACGTCGGACTTCTCCATGTTGGCGAGGAACTCGGCGCCGTTTGGGATGGACGCCGCGGCGGCCTGCCAGTCGGCCCGGCGCGCAGCCCGCTTCGCAGGCGTCTGCCATTCGACGAACTCCGCCTGCTCCTTCGCGTACACCGCGCGCGCGTGCTCGTACGCCTCGCGGCGGCCAGTGATCACCGGCTGCAGGGCATCAGCGGTCGAGAATGGGACCCAGAGCGGCTTCGCGTTCTTCTTCAGCACGAACACGTCGTCGAGCCGTGGGAGACCCGCAAACGGCTCGCCGACGATCGGTTCGACGAAGGCCCGCACGTCCTGCCCGCTCCATTCCGTCGGCATCGGCGCCCGGAAGACGGACCTGTCGATCTCGTTGATGGCGAAACCGAGGGTTGCCGTCTCACCGCCCTTCATGTCCTCGTTCATCAACCGTCCGTTGCGCATGAACTCGATGAGCGGAAACGCCGCGAAGCTCAGGGATCCGGCCAGCGGCACGTCCTTCCCGGCAGGTTCGCCCGGGCCGGCCGGTCCGTAGCCATCGAGGTTGCCCCAGAGGGACGCCGCGAACCCGACCGGCTGCGCGACCGCAGGGGACTGCCGCACGACGGCACCGAACGCCTGTAGACGCGCCTGCCATGCCTGCACCTCCGCGGCCGACGCACCCCGTGCTTGCCGCGCGGAGGCGATCGCGATGAACTCCCACGGGCGCCAGGGCCCGTTCTCCGTGGGGCGGCGGCGGACCTGCGCCGCAACCGGGATACCGAGGACCAGACACAGTGTCGTCACGAGGAGCCGAGCGCGCATGCCTCATTGTGCGACAGGACCATGGGCTCGCCGCCACACACGTGACAGGGACGAGGCTCGAGGACGGAAGGCGGAGGTTGGAGGTTGGAGGTTAGAGGTTGGAGGTTGGAGGTTTGGGGGGTGGGAGGCACACGTTAAATGCTTGCGGCGCGGCAGCAGGTCCGCTTTACTTAGCGCACCAGAGGACCGGCGCATCGTCGGCCTGGCAAGTGAGGAGCCTATGTTCACGTCACGAATCGCGCGGTTCGCGCTCGGTGCGGGCGCCGCGTTGCTCACGGCGGTTGCCGTCAACGGCGTGCCCGGTGCGCAGGCACAGGGACAGGGCCGTGGCACCAGCGTCGCGCCGAATCCCGTCACCGGGCAGGGCTATCCGAATCCGAACCCGGTCGTCACGAAGAACTGGGGCCAGCTGCCCGCCGGGCGGAAGTGGGGCACGACCGCCGGCGTCGACATCGACCCGACCGACGGCAACGTCGTCGCCTACGAGCGCTGTGGCGCAGGCGCATCAGGCGGCGCGGGCGGTGGTCCGGTGGACTGCGACACCAACCAGGTCGACCCGGTCTTCAAGTTCGACCGGAAGACCGGCGCCGTCCTCGCCAACTTCGGCAAGGGCGTGATGGTGACGCCGCACGGCATCTCCGTCGACCGGCAGGGCAACGTCTGGGTGGCGGACTTCTCCGGCAACAAGGCCGGCACGAAGGGGCACCAGGTCCACAAGTTCTCGCCGAAGGGCGAGAAGCTCCTGAGCCTCGGCACTGCCGGAAAGCCGGGCAACGCTGACGGCCAGTTCAACCAGCCGAACGACGTGGTCGTTGGGCCCGACGGCAGCATCTACGTGGCCGACGGCCACGACGCGCAGGGGATGACGACGAACCAGCAGATTGCGGAGGGGCTGAAGAACGGCGCGACCAGCCGCATCAGCAAGTTCTCGCCCGACGGCAAGTTCATCAAGTCGTGGGGGAAGATCGGCACGAAGCACGGCGAGTTCCGCACGCCGCACGCGCTCGTGTTCGACTCGCGCGGTCGCCTGTGGGTGGCGGACCGCGGCAATCACCGCATCGAGATCTTCGACCAGGACGGCAAGTACCTCGAGTCGCGCTACACGTTCAGCCGACCGAGCGGCCTGTTCATCAAGGGCGAGACGGTCTACGTCATCGATTCCGAGTCCGGCCCCCTCAACCACCCGAACTGGCGCAACGGCGTCCGCATCGGCCCCGTCAACGAAGATCGCGTCGTCCAGTTCATCCCGCCGTTCGAACGCGAGGATCGCAACGATCAGGGCGTCGCCGGCGAAGGGGTCGCCGTCACGGACGATGGGACGGTGTTTGCTGCGGAAGGCCCGAACTCGTTCGTTCAGGCGGGCGGGGCGTTTACCAGGTACTCCGCACGATAAGAACCGAGCGCGGAGTGCCGGCTCTCGGCTATGGGCTCTGGGCTGCAGGCGGGTCGGCTCTGGGCGCTGGGCCATAGGCGCTGGGCCTCAGGCTCTGGGCGTCCATGGGCGGGCCATAGGCTCTGGGCCATCGGCCTTGGGCGACAGGCGCTGGGCGCTTGGCTTCGCGCGGGAGACACGCACAACACGGAGCACACGGGACAACCGTGACCTCCGTGTTGATGCGTTTCAAGCAGCCATTGGCAACTGCGTTCACCAACTTGCGTTCAGCGTTTACCGTTCAGCAATTTGCGTTTAGCAATTAGCGATTAGCGATTTGCGTTTAGCGATTAGCGATTTGCGATTAGCAATTCAGTGAGGTTCTCATGCGCGCACACACGCGGATGCTCATGACGCTCATGGGCGTCGTCGCCGGCTCGGCGCTCGTCATCGGACAGAGCCAGGGCTACAGGATGACGGTGAGCCAGGATCGGCTCGTCAACGCCGCGAACGAGCAGCAGAACTGGCTGCTCATGAACGGCGACTACGGCAACACGCGGTTCTCCAAGCTCACGCAGATCAACCGGGAGAACGTGAAGAACCTCCGGATGGTCTGGGCGCTGGCGCTCGGTGGGATGCAGGACGTCGGGCAGAACGGGCCGGAAGCCGAAGTGAACGTCCTCGTCGACAACGGCATGCTCTACACGACCGACGGGTGGGGCACGGTCTACAAGATCGACGCGACCGCGGGCGACCAGGGCAAGTTCGTGTGGACCGCGGACGGCGCCGTGCGGCATGCCGGCAACCAGCCGCGCACCCGCGGCATCGCGCTCTGGGAAGACCGCGTGTTCGCCAACCTGCCTGACGGCCGCGTGATCGCGATCAATCGCGACAACGGCGAGATCGTCTGGGACAAGCGCGTCGCCGGCAAGAACGAGTTCGGCGGACAGGAGGAGTTCTTCACCGCGCCGCTCGTCGCCGAGGGCATCGTCATCGTGCAGAACGGTGCGGGTGACGGCGGGACGCGCGGATGGATTGCCGGGCTCGACGCGAAGACCGGCGACGAGAAGTGGCGCTTCTGGACCGTGCCGAAGCCGGGCGAACCGGGCAGCGAGACGTGGAAGGATGACCACTCCGCGTGGAAGACCGGCGGCGGCGGCATCTGGCAGACCGGCGCCTACGATCCCGCCACGCACCTCTACATCGTCGGCACCGGCAACCCGTATCCGATTTACGACCCGCAGTTCCGTCCGGGCGACAACCTGTACACGAACTCGGTCATTGCCGTTGACGTGCGGACCGGCAAGCTCGCGTGGCACTTCCAGTACACGCCGAACGACTCGTGGGACTTCGACGAGGTCGGGGTCCACATGCTCTACGACATCAAGATCGACGGCGTGCTGCGGAAGGTCGTCGGCCACTACGCGCGCAACGGCTTCTACTACACGATCGACCGCACGAACGGGAAGTTCATCAAGGCCGAGAAGTACGTGAACGACCTGAACTGGACCAAGGGCATCGATCAGAAGACCGGCAAGCCGTTCGAGTACGACCCGAAGAAGGACGTGCAGATCTACAACCCCGAGGCGCGCGCGCTGCGCGGCGACGGCCAGAAGCGGACCTGCCCGACGTGGCATGGCGGCATCGCGCACCAGCCGCTCTCCTACAACCCGTTCAAGCAGATCGCGTACGGCGTCGGCACCGAGGGGTGCTTCTCGCAGAACGGCGCGGCGGTGGCGTCACTTGGTCCTGAGGGTGGTGTCGATCCGAAGAAGAGCGAGCCGCGCAAGTACAGCTCGGATCTCTACTACGGCGCTGTCACCGCGTTCGACGCGGCGAACCACAAGGTGATTGCGAAGGTGGCGACCGACATCGAGATCCGGTCGGGTGTGATCGACACCGCCGGCGGCGTTCTCTTCACCGCGATGCAGGACGGCTGGCTCGTCGCCTACAACGACGACACGCTCGAGCAGCTCTGGCGCATCAATCTCGGCACGCCGCTCAAGGGTGCGCCGGTCACGTTCCAGATCGGCTCGAAGCAGTACCTCGCGGTGCAGACCAGCGGACGGCACCTGCACCCGGTCAAATTCGACAACCTGGAGAATTCCTCGTACCTGTTCGTGTTCGCGCTGAACTAGGAGGCGAACACTCACGGCTCTGGGCTCTGGGCTACAGGCTCTGGGCGTGGTCGGCTTCGGCCCGAAGTCGACCCGTCCCGAAGCCTGGAGTCTGAAGCCGGAAGCCTGATGTCGACAGGCAGGCTCCAGGCTCTGGGCTCTCGGCTCCAGGCAGCGTCAACCCGCTTCGTAGCGGGTCCTGTCCGCGAACAGCCCACTCGGGTGCTCGGCGACAGGCGCTTGTCACGGCCCACGCCTCCGCGCCCGAGCGGGCGCCCGTTCGCGGCCACCCGCCAGAGCGGTGTGATCAAACGGCTCGCCTCCGCGAAGGTCGCTGGCGTCCTCTGCGTCTTCTCACTCGTCCGGTGAGAGCCCCCACGCAGTTGTCTCGGTCGGCGGCACCCGTGGGGCTGAATCACTGGGATACAAGCTCCCGCACGCGCTCGATACAGCGGCAGAGGCTGGGTGCGCACTTCGCTGCGACTTCGGGTCGCCAACCCCGATCCCTCGATTGTGCGAACTCGATCAACCGCGTTGTGTACGCCGGACCGACACGGCGGCCAGAGCGTTCCCGTGGGACCATGTCCTCTCGGACCGCCCGCCACCTCGACTGCCTGGCGAGCGCCACGACGGAATCCTTGGGGTGAGGCAATGACTCTGGATCCCGCGGGATCAACGCTTGCCGGATACCCATGAAGGCGCTGAAGCGCTCGGCGTCCGCAAGCAGCCACGACTCAATCGACCGCACCACCACCCTAAATCGCATGAAGGGTGACGGGTGCGGCAGCCAGTCGGCAACGAGGGCACCGGCGCATGGCTGCTCGTCGTCCAGGTCGGCAATGACCACCCACCCGCTTCGGCGCGCGGCGACATTCATCCCGGGAAGAGCCGCGCGGAGTCGCGGCTTACCCTGCTGAACGTGAATCCGATGAACCTCGGCGCCAACATGCTCGATCACTCGCCGAAGCACCCACTCGTCTGACGTGCCCTCGACTGCCCCGGAGACATAGACCGGCTTCGACGTCATTCGCCAAACAGTGCGAGTTGGTGCGCCTTGCTCGGCCGCGTCAGCGGCATCAGTGCCTCCGACAGTGTGGAACCCCCGGCAAGCAGATCCCGCACATCGTCAAACGAAGATGCCGGGCTGACCGTGGTGCCCTCGGGACCCGGCGTGAGCAGCAACACCTCGTCCAAACCGATTCCGTCATCGCTCAGAAGGTCTGTGGAGTGTGTGCTCGTCATGATCTGCCGCCCGGAACGCCGCTGCATCCTCGCGAACATCTGAGGCAGGTACCGAACGACCTCGGGATGCAGCGACAGTTCAGGCTCTTCGATGAGTAGAGGGCCACCCTCGTCAACAATCGTCCAGAGGAGCCCTAGCAGGCGAAGCGTGCCGTCCGAGAACTGGTCCTCGGTCTGCCACGCGCCCTGTGGGCGCCAGTGCTCGTAGCGCCCGCGCAGGTGCGGGGTTCCGCGCACATCGCGATGCAGCTCCAGTTCCGACAACTGTGGAACCGCAACGCGCAACGCGTCGGAAATCCGGCGGAGACGGGCCTTCAATGTGGTCTCGCGCGTGCTGGCCAATTGCTCGAGGAAATCGCCACCGTAAGGGTCGTTGGTTCGACCGACCGACCGGTCTGGCTCGCGAACGAGCTGGGGCACGATGTGAAGGTACTGCACTGACGCGAAGAGGTCTGCAACCGGACGGAACTCCTTGTTGACGTTCACCTGCTGCAGGAAAGTCTGCGTCAGACGCTCTGGGTCGTCGTGGTCAGGCTGGTCCGGGCGCCGGAACAGCTCCTTCTCATTGCGCAGCACGTGTTCGCGTTTCACCTGCGGCCGTTGCCGGCCGTCGTGCCCCAGCGCCAGTTCGTACTCCCACCGTTCGCCATCTGGAGCACTGAGGTCCACCCGGATCACGACATCGGAGAGGCGCCTGGCAGACAGAGAGCGAAGCTTCGAAACGCCCTGCCGCTTGCGCACGGCTTCCTCGAGACCGCCACCGACCGAAACGATGTCGTGGAGAAACCGAAACACGTCAAGAAAATTCGATTTCCCTGACGCATTGGGTCCGACCAGGAACACGCGCCGCTCGAGTGCAACGTCAACCAAGCCGAAGTTCCGCCAGTTCTCGAGATGCAGATGGCTGAACCGCAGCGAGCCTTGACTTCGACGATGCCCATTTGTGGAAGCCATGAACGTCCCAATTCTACCTACTCAGTGACGGGTGAGTAGCTCTGCGGCTGGCGCCTGAGGTCAGAAGCCGGGAGCCTCAGGCCCACCGCCCACCGCCTCAGGCCGCAAGCCTATCCCGCTGTCGCCACCTCGTACACCTTGAGAACTTCATCACCGTAGTGGTTGATCACCTTCACGGCGATCTTGCCGGTCTCCGGTGGCGCGAACGGGCGGCTCACGGTCGAGTAGAGGGTGGACCAGGCCGCTTCGTCGATGTCGGCGCGGAGGGCACGTTTCAGCTTCTCGTACGGTTCGTCGCCTCCGGTGAAGTAGGCGTGGCGGACGAAGAAGCTCTCGCCGTTGTAGTCCGTGTCGATGAACCAGCAGGCGATGTCGTCGGTCGAACTGTTCCGGATCTGCCCCGTCGTCGGGTCGTAGACGTCGACACCCTTCACTTCGACGGTGAGATAACCGTCCGTACCTTCGGTGGTGATCGTGATGTCCGGCTCGCCGAACACCATGAACAGGTTGCCCGCACCGGTCTTCTTGAGCAGTTCGTCGCCCATCGAGAGGTCCGGGTTCATGCGCGTCACGAGGACCGTGAGCCTGCCGTAGCGCTTCGCTTCCTCGGACACGTGCGGGTCGAAGGCAAAGCCGCAGACGACGAGGACGTCGAAGCCGACGCCCTGGACCGCTTCCTTCGCCGCCTCCTTCACCTGCTGCGGACCGACGGTGCCGTGCTCGGGACCGATTGACACGGCGACGCGGCGCGCCTTGCCTTCGGAGTCCGTGTATTCGCCAGCCGCCTGAAGCCAGCGGCCCGCGTGCGGCTCGAGGCGCGTGAAGGTGAGCCGCTCGTTCTTCACGGTGTTCTGGACGCCCGCCTTGCGCAGGTTGTCCAGAATCATCTGCTCGAACTGGACCGCCGTGTCGCGCTGCCCCTCCTGCTCCGCCGCCGGCCGCTCATCGTCTGTGGCGAGGACGCGGTGGGGCGAGAGGCTCTCCACGGTGAACGGTCCGGTGACGCGGATGCGCTTCGGGTCTTCGTATGGCTTGTCGTACAGCAGTTCGGTGTCTGCGTGCTTCGCGATGGCGGCGTCGATCTCCTCGCGCGTCATGCCCTCGCGGATGTCCGGGTTGTTCGCGATCGACTTCAGCGTGACGTGCGGCACGCGCTTGTAGACGAACCCCTTGCGCACGTCGCCGTCTGTTCGATGGTCCGGCGGGATCTTGCCGCTCACCTCCGCTTCCTTGCGGATGCCTTCAGGTGAATCGGCCAGCAGGTAGTACGGATACTTCGCGCCCATGAGCCGCGTGCGCGCCAGGGCGAGTGCGACGCGACTGGTGTCGCACGTAATCCAGCGTCGGCCCCACTGCTCGGCGACGTAGGCCGTGGTGCCGGACCCGCACGTGGGGTCCAGCACGAGGTCACCAGGGTCGGTGGACAACAGGATGCACCGCTGTAACACAGCTGGGCTGGTCTGCACTACGTAGACTTTGTCGGGGCTTCCCGCGACGTCATCCCACATGGAGGTGAGTTGATATGCAGGAAAGTCATCCAAATAGCGGCGGTAACGAAGAGTGCGGCCCGCCAATTCGATTCGACCCGCATCAATCAGCCGCTGAAAGCCAGCCTCTCCCGTTTTCCAGTACCCGCCCGTTGGTATGAACGTCGAGCCCTTGAAGTTGACGGGGAAAGAGCCAGGAGGGCGTGGTGACGTCAGACTTGTCAGCTGGTACGGGCGCCCCTCATCATCGGACTGATCGTAACGCTCGCCGGTTCCCGACCCGACGCCCACGGTCTTCTCGAAGTGAAGCGGGCGGTACTTCACGGAATCCGCGTTCCGGGCGTACCAGAGGATGTAGTCGGCAACTCCCGGAAGCACGTCCCCGGGTTGGGCTCCTGTCTTCTTCACGGTGATACAGGCGGAGAAGTTGTCGGCTCCGAACACTTCATCGAGAACGCACCGTACGAGATGAACGTTCTCGTCGCCAATCTGTACGAAGATGCTGCCGCTCTCCGTGAGCAGCTCCCGCGCAACAGTCAACCGGTCGCGCAGGTAGGCAAGGTACGAGTGGATGCCGAGCTTCCACGTGTCGCGGAACGCACGGATCTGCTCCGGCTGCCGCGTCGCGTCTTCGACCTTCCCGTCCTTCACGTCGCGCTTGCGCGTGCTCACCTGCCAGTTCGAGCCGAACTTGATGCCGTAGGGCGGGTCGAAGTAGATGGTCTGGACCTTGCCCTTCAGCCCTTCCTTCTCGGCGAGGCTAGTCATCACGAGCAGCGAGTCGCCGAGAATCATCCGGTTCGACCAGTGCTGGTCGTGGTGGTAGAAGTCCACCTTCTTGTCGAACGAGTCGATGCCGTTGAAATCCGAAAAGAGCGTCAGCTCCGGTTCCTGCTCGCCCGGCTTCGCCGTGTCCCGCAGGTTCTCGACCAGCGCCTGCGGGTGCACCTTCTCCTGGATGTAGACCGGCACCACCGGCACGTCGAGCGGCGCACTGTCCTGCTCGTCCTTCCCCTTCCACACGAGCTGCGGGTCGAGCGACGGATCCCGCGGATACAGCATCGTCTTGGGCGCGCGCTCGTCGTCGGCG
Organism: Acidobacteriota bacterium; assembly: GCA_018268955.1. Lineage (GTDB taxonomy): Bacteria > Acidobacteriota > Vicinamibacteria > Vicinamibacterales > CAVVIG01 > CAVVIG01. The sequence goes on from JAFDVO010000024.1 coordinate 14,934, forward strand.
ACGAAGTCGCGCAGTTCTTCCGTGGGGATGTTCACCCGCCCGTCCTTGTGCTTGATGGATTCGATGGGGGTGGGTCCGTTCTTCTTCTTTGCCATATCAGGCTTCAGGCTCTGGGCTCCAGGCTTCGGGGCCGGGCGGCTTCAGGGCCGCCTCACACTCAGGCTTCGGGCTTCTGGCTCCGGGCTTCAGTGCGGGTCGGGTTCGGTCTACAGAGGCTATGGGCGATGGGCCATGGGCGCTGGGCCTCGTGAGCTTGCGAAATCAGTGTGCAACCGGCCGCTCTGCGTTGCAGAGTCGCGGCGACAATCAAGGCTCAGCGGGCAGGCAGTCGCGCGCTGCCGTATACTCAAAGTAGATACAGGAGGAGCCGTGACCACGCAAGTCGCGAAATGGGGCAACAGCCTGGGACTGAGGCTGCCGAAGGCCGTGGCCGTGGAGGCCCGGATAACCGACGGCGACACGGTGGACGTGGTCGTCGAGGACGGCGCCATCGTCATCCGGCTGGCGCGGCCACGATACTCGCTTGACGAACTCGTCGGCGGGATTACCAAAGCGAACCGACACGACGAAACCGACTGGGGCGCACCGACGGGTCGAGAGACGTGGTAACCGGAACGTACGTGCCCGACGCCGGCGATTTCGTCTGGCTGACGTTCGACCCGCAAGCCGGCCGCGAGCAGAAGGGGCGACGGCCCGCGCTGATCCTGTCGCCGCGCCGTTACAACCAGAAGGCCGGGCTCGCGATTGCCTGCCCGGTGACCAGCCACGTGAAAGGCTATCCCTTCGAGTCGCTCATTCCCGAAGGCCTGGACGTATCCGGAGCTGTCCTGTGCGATCACGTGAAGAGCCTCGACTGGCAGGACCGGCGAGCCGCCTTCGCGGGCAAGGCGCCGGACGCCGTCCTGACCGACGTGCGCGAACGACTGCGACCGCTGCTCGGGTTCTGATCGAGCTGCGGAGGCATCAGGCATGCGCCAGGGCCTCGGCGACGACGGCGCGGATGGTGCGCTGCGCGTCCCACGGGTCGGTCACCTCGACGAACGCCCATCGTCCGAATCCCCCGTGGTTGTTGACGGCCGGCACCCAGAGAGTGCGGGCTGTGCTCACCTTCGCGGCCTTGTCCTTCCGCGCCTCGCCTGAAACCTCGACGATCAAGTTCAGGTCACCGATGCGGGCGATGAAGTCCGGGTAGTACTGCTTCTGCTCGCCGTTGAGCGTGTAGGGGATGGTGAAGTTCAGCCCCTGGTTCTTCACGTAGGCGGTCACTTCGGGCATCGCTTCGAGCGTCTGCGCGAGCTTCTGTTCCCAGCTGTCGGTGTCGGCGACAACGTGGGACACGTGGCACTTCGTGGGATCGGTCGCGTACACGGGCTTGGTGGTGTCGAAGTCGACGTAGCGCGTGCTGCCGACGAGATCGTGTGCGCGCAGGAGCGGGCGCAGCGCAGGCGTGCCGTCCGAGCTCGCGACGATCGCTTTGTAGATGCGGTCGGCTGCATCGTGTGCGAACGCGACCAGCAAGAGCAACTGCGGGAACGTGTCGTCCTTGCAGGTGACGCACTCGGCCAGCCAGCGCTTCGCAATGGCAAGGAGCTGCGGGAACAGCCAGGCCTGCACATCCGAATCGAAGCGGTGCTGATCGGGCCTGTCGGTCCGCGGCTGTCCATCCTGCCGGAAGTACTTCTCCAGCGTGAGCTTCGCCAGCAGGAAGGCGACCTCGTTCTCACGTCGGCTGCGAAGATCGTCGAGTGTGAGCACGGTGCGCTCGCCCACAATCGGGGCATTCTCCGTCACCGTCGCGACGTCAGCGGTGGACAGGGCCAGGCGCGAGTCGTTCGTGAACTCCGCCCGCAGACGCGCAGGGGGCAGGTCGTACCGATACCCCGTAAGCCGCGGGAAAGTGATCTCGCACGCAATGCGGTCGTCAAGGGCGCGCACGCGTGTCGGCGTGGGACCCGGAGCCGGCGGCGTCGCATCTCCGGCCGTCGGAATGAACGAGAACGGCACGCCGTACACCTCGGCGTACTCGACGTCGAACTTTCCATCGGCATTCGGCGCGTAGCTCATTCGGCGCAGCCCGCGACCGACCACCTGCTCGCAGAGAAGCTGCGTGCTGAACGCGCGGATGCCGAGGATGTGGGTCACCGTGTTGGCGTCCCACCCTTCCGTGAGCATCGAGACCGACACGACGCACCGCACGTGCTCGCCAAGCTTCCCGGCTTTACCGACGGTGTTCATCACTTCGCGCAGGAGATCCTCGTCGGTCAGCTCGTCGGCGCTCCGGCCCGGGAACCGCTGGCGGTACTCGGCCTTGAACTCCTCGATCTCGGCTTCAGCAATCTTCTTGAACTCGGGCGACATGCCTTCGCCCGATTCGAGCTGCGCGGAATCGACAAGGATGCTCTTCGGACGGGCCGACCAGTGCCCGTCCTCTTCGTTGTTGAAGAGCGGCAGCGCGCCGGGAACGACAAGTGCCGAACCGTCCGGCAATGGACGGGTCCATCCTGCCACCCAGTCGAACACAAGCTTCGACACGTTGGTGTTGCTGCACACCACGACGAAGACCGGAGGCGTGAGGCCGCGCGCCCGGGCCTCGGTGTTGGATTCCCACTGGCGGAACGCCTGCTCGTAGTGGCCGTAGAGCGAGCGGAGTGCACCTTCGAGCTTCGCCGGCAGCGCCGGCGGTCCGCTGGCCGGTTCCTCCGACCGGCGCTTCTTCGGCAGGTCGTCCCTGATCTCGGCCCACAGGTTCCTGTAGGTCGGCATCGCGCCGGTCATCGCGTTGTCGCCAACAGGCACGCGCGGCACCTTCACAATGCCGCTCTCGATCGCGTCCACGAGCGAGAAGTCCGACACGACCCAGGGGAACAGCGTGCCTTCAGGCCAGCCCGACCCCTTCAGGAAAAACGGCGTCGCGGACAGGTCGTAGATCGCGCGGACCCCGAGCTTCGCTTTCACCGCCTCCAGGCCCGAGATCCAGACCTTCGCTTCCTCCTCACGCTTCAGCGCTTCGCTCCGTTCGTCGGCGCTGAGCGTTTCCTTCGCCGCGTCCGCCTTGCGGCGGTAACAGTGGTGTGCTTCGTCGTTGATCACGACGACCTGCTTCTTGTTGCCCAGGTCGCGGCACACGCGGCGGACGATCTGGTCTGGCGTTTCCGTGAACGGGTTCTGCTCGCCGTTCGCGAGGATGGCCTTCGTCAGCCTCGCGGCGTCCCCCTTCTCACGCGGGAGGAACGCGTGGTAGTTGGTGATGACGACGCGGGCCTGGCCCAGGCGTTCGAGCAGGTCGCCTGGCAGCAGGTCGCGCTGGCGGTAGTAGTTGTCCGGGTCGCTCGGCAGGAGCACGCGAAGCCGATCCCGGATGGTGATGCCGGGAGCGACGAGCAGGAAGGCATCGGAGAAGCGCGCGTCCTGGCGATCCTCCAGCTTGTTGAGCGCCTGCCAGGCGATGAGCATCGCCATCACCACCGTCTTGCCCGAGCCGGTGGCCATCTTCAGCGCGATGCGCGGCAGGCCGGGATTCGAGCGGTTGTTGGCCTCCCGCAGATCGTTGTCGATCCAGGCGTCTCCGTACTTGCGAGCCACCTCGGCGATGTAAATGGCCGTTTCGACCGCCTCGATCTGGCAGAAGAAGAGCTTCTTCTCGCGCTCCGGGTTCCGCCAGTACTCGAGCAGTCGGGCTGTGGTCGCCGTCACGCCGACGTGTCCACCGCGCCGCCATGCGCCGACGCGCTCGCGGATCTCGTTCACGAGCCGCGTTTCTTCGAGGCGGTCGGCCGTCCACTCCGTGTCGAACTGAAGCTGCTGGCCCTTCTTGCGGGGCTGCGCGATCGGAATGAAGTACGCGCTTCGCCGCCGCTTCGGAACGATCTCGTTGGTGATGCCCTGCGTGTCGAACTTGAAGTGCCGGGTCGGCTCGGCGAAGGGCGAGTTCAGGATGGGGTTCTGGATGAGCGTATCGGCCACGGCGCGGGGACAAGATACCAGTAAAGAGACCTGTCGGGCTTCGGACTTCAGGCTCCAGGCTTCAGGCTCTGGGCGTGGTCGGCTTCTGGCCTGAAGTCGACCCGTCCCGCAGCCTGGAGTCTGAAGCCGGAAGCCTGTTTGGGTAACGTCGACGCGTCAGCGTCGCGTCACTTCAGCTCGTTGCAGACGTCCGTCTCCTCGCCCCAGTACTCGACGCACTTCACGTGCGTGTCCATCGGCCCCTTGCCAATCACCTTGTCGAACAGGAAGTCGGCGACCATCTCGATCTCGCGCGGCTGCAGGGTCGAGGCAGGATTGACAAGGTCGAGGTTGTTCTTCTTCAGATCCGCTTCTGTGGTGTTGTTGCAGCGGGAGGGATCCTTGTACGCCTGGCGATCGAACGCCGGCATGCCGCGGCCGGGCCGCCCGCAGCGGATCGCGTAGAGGATGCCGGCACGCCCAAGGCGTGTCTGCCGCAGGTTCGGTGCATCGGGCATCTGCGTGTCCATCTTCCGCCCGTCCGCCGCCCAGCCGTGGCACGTCTGGCAGTCGGCCTTCGTGCGGTAGATCGTCATCCCTTCCTTGACGTCCTCGGGATCCGGAGCCGGCCCCTGCGCGCGCACGGGCTGCGCCGCCATCGCCGCGAAGGCCAGGGCAAGGGAAGAGGCAGCGAGCGCGCCCGCCACCCAGAACCGTGTGAAGTGTCTCACCATATGTGCGTTCCGACGTGAGAAGTGAGAACTCAGCGTTCAGAACTTCTCTGAACTTCTGACTTCTGACTTCTGACTTCTAACTTCTTCAGTCTTACGTCTAACGTCTAACGTCTGTTCACGACCGCCACGCCCCACGGCCCGTCACCCGCCGGGATCTTCTTCTTCACCGTTCGCGTGGCCACGTCGATGATCGACACGTCGTTCGATGGTCCGTTCGCCGTGTAGAGCGTGGACCCGTCCGGCGACACGGCGATGCCCCACGGGCGCTGCCCTGCTTCAATCTGCCCTACCACCTTGTCTGTTGCGGTGTCGACCAGCAGCACCATCTTGCTGCGGCCGGTGGAGACGAACAGCGTCTTGCCGTCCGGGGACATCGCCGTGCCCATCGGACGCATACCCTCGCCGAGCGGGATCTTCTTCAACGCGCGGAGCGTCTTCGCGTCGATGACCGTCAGCGTCGCTTCGTTCTCAGCCGGGATGTAGGCGCGCGAACCGTCCGGCAGGAATGCGATCGAGCGCGGACGCGCGCCGACCTCGATCGACGTCAGCACCTTCTTCGCCGCCAGATCGATCACGTACACCGCGCCCGCATCCTCGGACGTCGCCCAGACCTGCCGGCCGTCCGGCGTTACCGAGATCCCTTCGGGTTCCTTGCCGACCCCGAAGGACTGCGACACGGTTCCGTCGGCGATCTGCACGATGCTCACCTGCGCCGTGTCCTCGTTCGCGATGAACGCTTCCGTGCCGTCCTTGCTGAGCGCCACCCCTTCGGGATCGGAGCCAGCGCGCAGCACGCGCACCAGTGTGTTCGTCGTGGTGTCGACCTCGCCGATGCCGTCCGCTCCCTTGTCGGGCGGTGGCAGCTTGGATTCATCAACACCAGGTCCGGCAATTGGTGACCCGCTCAACGCGACATAGAGCCGTGTCCGATCCGGGTTGGAGACGATGCCACGGGGGCGCTTGCCGAGTTGGAGGGAGCCGACAGCTTCAAGCCGATCAAGGTCGATGACCGTCAGCGTACCTTCGCGCTCGTTCGTCACATAGAGCGCGTTGGCCGGCACCGGCACCGAGGATGCGGGCTTCGGCGCGGGAGGCGCACCGGCCGGCTCCGGCGCTGGTGCGGGAGCGGGTGCGGTGTTGCACCCGGCAAGAATCAGGAGGAGCGGAAGCGCGGTCAGGGTGCGTGCATGCATCGCAAGGCTCGGAACTGGGGACTCGGGACTCGGGACTCGGGACTCGGAATTGGGGACTCGGAATTCGGAACTCGCACACGAAACGCACTACCACGGAGGGCACGCAGGCCAACACAGAGGACACGGCCACAGTTCAGGCTTCCACTCACTCACCACGTCGCCAACTCTCGAACTCGGAGATCACCTCGGTGCGGCCCATAGCCCACAGCCCCTGGCCGATTGCCGATAGCGGCGAAGCTCGCAGCCGACGAAGCCCGCAGCCCGCAGCCCGAAGCCAGGAGCCCGAAGATCCGTGCATGCCGTGATCACCCCTGCGTGGCTACTCCTGCCTTCGCGCATTCCTCGACGGTCGTCAGGTACTGCAGCACGCCTTCCTTCCCGATCACGTACGGGTGGGTCTGGGTCGCGGAGCGCTTCGCGAGCGCGGGGATCTTCTCCTTGCTGCCGTCGAAGTTCGTGTGGTTCGCGATGATGATGTCGGCGCCAGCCTGGGCCGCGAGGTTGCGGAACCGTTCTGCCGACTTCGCGTAGGTGTCGAACCAGAACTTCGCGGGGCGTTCCGGCGTGATGTACGCGGCTGGTCCCTGCACCCAGTTGAACGCGGTGCCGCCCCACGCGGCCGCGAGGTGCGCCTGGCCGTGGTCCTTCACGGGAATGAGCGTCGAGATCGTGCCCAGCGTGTGCCCCGGCGTGATGTACATCGTCAGCGTGGTGTCGCCGAGCGTCAGCTTCATGCCGTCGGTGACCACCATGTCCTTCCGCGGCACCGGCTGCGCGTTCGGGTTCGAGCGCGAGCGCTCGAGCAGCCCCCAGTCCTCTTCGGTCAACAGCACGCGCGCGCCGTACTTGTCCTGCAGGAACTTCGCGCCGCCTGAGTGATCGCCGTGTCCGTGGCTGACGATGACGTACTTGATTTGTGCCGGGTCGAGCCCGAGCTTCTTCATCCCGCCGACCACCTCGTCCTCGACCGAGTAGTCGTAGATGGCGTCGATGATGATGATGCCCTGCGACGTCGTGACGGCCCACGACGAGTACTCGCTCTGCCCGAGGAAGTACAGGTTGTCGAAGACCTTCGCCGGCTCGGTGTACCAGATCTCCCGCGCAGGCGGGCCGGGCCGGCGCGCGGGTGCCGCGCCCGCAGCAGCAGGTGCCGCCGGGCGTGCCGGCTGCGTGAGGTAGCCGCACGTCACAGTGAACACGCCAGTGTGTTCCGTGCCAGCGGCCTTCCGCGCCGCCTCGATGTGGATCTGTGCGGCAGGGCTCAGCGGCGCCTGCGCCATGAGTGCGGCGGTCCCGATGCCCCCTGCCACCGACAGCGCGATGGCCGTGCGTCCGACATGTCGCTTCATCTTCACGCTCCCCCGAGTGCCCGCTCACGCGGCGGAGTAACTCTACTCCGACATGAGGAAAAGGCGCACGACCGTAATCCCCCTAATGCACAAATGCTGAAATGCAGAAACGCACGCAGAGGGGGGGCGGGGCTGTGACGAACCGACTAATGCACAAATGCTGAAATGCAGGAATGCACGCAGAGGGCAGGCCGGGCTGGCTGGACGGGCGGGGCTGGGACGGAAGGCGACTAATGCACAAATGCTGAAATGCGGGAATGCACGCAGAGGGCGGCGCCCGACCAACGCAGAAATGCTGAAATGCCGGAATGCACAGGCGGCGGGTCGGGGCCGACTAACGCACGAACGCTGGAACGCGGAAACGCACGAAGACGGCAGGCGGGGCGGAACGCGCCCTGCTAATGCAGGAATGCTGAAATGCAGGAATGCACGCAGAGGGCGGCGCCCGACCAACGCACGAACGCTGGAACGCAGAAACGCACGAAGGCGGCAGGCGGGGCGGAACGCGCCCTGCTAATGCACAAATGCTGAAATGCAGGAATGCACGCAGAGGGCGGCGCCCGACCAACGCACGAACGCTGGAACGCAGAAACGCACGAAGGCGGCAGGCGGGGCGGAACGCGCCCTGCTAATGCAGGAATGCTGAAATGCAGGAATGCACGCAGACGCAGCAGTCGTAGCGGGCACGCTTCAGCGTGCCCGAACCCAAGCCCCGAGTCCCGAGTCCCCAGTCCCGAGTCCCGCGTGCCGGGTCCCGAGCGTAATGCGTTCGCGCTATTGACGGGGTGCCGAGACGAGCCGATTCTTGGGCGCCTGTTTCAGAGCCTGGGAGAGCCTATCGTGAACATCCGACCCATCCGTGCGGCGCGGCTGGCGGCTGCCGCCGTTGCCTGTGTGCTGCTGTCACTCTCTGCCGCCACCGCCGCGACGGCCGCACCGGCGGCGATTGCGTCGCTCGGAGATCTCGACACGCAGGCACGGGCGAAGACCCGCGCCACAGCCCGCGTGCCGCTCGCCCCGGCCACGTCGGACGCGTTGCGCGGCACCGAGACCTTCGAGCCTGCGGGCAGCGGTCGGGTCCCCAACTACCTGCGCGCGCTCGCGGTGAAGCCGTCGGTCGTCAAGCCGTTCGCCCACCTGATCCGCACGTTCACCTATGAGGGCACGCTCTCCCCGGCGCTGAAGCTCGCGATGGCAACGCGGATCGCCCAGGTGAACCGGAGTGCCTACGCCACGGCCCATCTCGTGCGCCTGCTGAAGAACACCGGTCCCGACGGCGAAGCACTGCTCGCCAGGCTCAGGGCCAACCAGCTCGATCAGCTCGCTCCTGCCGATCGGCTCGCCCTGCGCTGGGCGGAACTGCAGACCCAGGACATACACGGGATGACCGACGAAGAGTTCCGGCAGCTCCGCGGCTACTACAGCGACTCCGAGGTGGTGGAGCTCACCTTCACCGTCTGCTTCTTCAACTACTTCTCGCGGATGGTCGAGGGGCTCGGCCTGCCGGTCGAGCCGTGGGTGCTCGACGCCACCGCGAAACCAGCGGCAGCACCGGCGTGGACGCGCGATCGCCTGCCGGCTCGCGTGGCCCTCATCTCGGATGCGGAGATCGACGGCAGCAGCGCTGCCCTGCGCGCCGCCCGGCAGCCGGTTGCTGGCAACGCGGGGCTTGGTATCGGGATGGCCAACTCGCAGCGCGCCATGATGCGCGTGCCTGCGCTCGCCGCCGCATGGCGCGACTTCGGCGCCGCCAACGGCACGTCGCAGATCGGCCGCGACATCCTGCTGCAGATCTCGTTCGCCGTTTCCATGGTGAACGGATGCCGCTACTGCACCATCCACCAGGTGGTCGGCCTGCGGCGAATCGGCGTCGACGCCACGAAGCTGCTGGCGATGGAGAAGGATGACAGCGCGCTCACGCCGCGCGAGAAGACCGCCGTGCTCTTCGCCCGGAAGCTGACCTCCACGCCGGCAGCCGTGACGGACGCGGACTACGCGCCCGTGCGGAAGGAGTTCGGGGAGCAGGGGGCGCTCGAAGTCGTGCTGCAGACCTGCAACTTCGCCTTCATGAACCGTTTCACGGACGGCCTGCACCTGCCGTCCGAGGACGAGGCGATCAAGATTTATCGGGAGGTCTACGGACGGGAGGGGCTCAGGAGACAGTAATCGAAATGCTGAATGCTAAATGCTGAATGCTAAATGTTAAACGCTGAACGCTGATCAGAGGCCGTCGACCCCGTCGCGCACGACGGTTGCCGGAGACCCGGTGACGAGCGTGCCGGCAGCCACCGGCTTCACCACCACCGCACCGGCACCAATGACGGCCCCCGCGCCGATGCTGATGTGATCGCGGACGACGGCGCCGACGCCGACCCAGGCGCGGTCGCCGACCTGCACCGCTCCCGCAATCACGGCCGACGGACCAACGGTCGCGAGACGGCCAAGCACGACATCGTGCGCCACGTTCGCGCCGCGATTCAGGATGACGTGCTCACCGACCACCGTGTTCGCCGACACGATCACGCCGGCGCCTATCAGCACTCCCTTGGACACGCGCGCCCGGGGCGACACGGTCGCGCTCGGGTGCACGACCGTCCCAAACGCGTACCCTCGTGACTCCATCGTCTCGATAAGCGCGCGCCGTCTTGTCGAGATGATCCCGCCGAGGCACTCCACGGCGTCGGTTGTGAATGGCAGGTCCTCGGGCACGTACACCGGCCGCCCCTCGAGTGTGGCCGTCGTCCTGAACTCCGCGCTCGACACCACGAAGCCCGCAACCGTTCGGCCCGCGAGTTCAGCGGCCTCGAGCGCCTCCACCGCGAACGTACCGGCGCCAAGAATCAACAACGCTCGCTCGCTCACCTGGATTCCCCATCTCCCGACACTGCCGTGCCGCCAGTCGGGTGCATCGCATCGGCCGCGCGACACAGGAGCGCGTCGTACCCGGCGATGGTGTCCTGAAGATTGTGACCTGAACGGACCTCCTCGTACAGGCGAGCCGCACGTCGCTGGCGTTCATCTTCGTTGCGGATGGCCCGGAGCACGGCCCTGCCCACATCGAATCCCGCCGTGGTGCGATAACACCATGCCGTCTGCCCTTCGCGCAGGAGGCTGCGCGAGGTCGATGCAGGGCCCACCACGGGCAGACCAGCCGCAGCCGCATGCAGCAGCACCTGCGCAACCGGTTCGGCAAAGACGGAGTGGAACAGCAGGAGGTCGTGCTCGTCGAACCGCATCAGCAGCTGATCGCGTGGCACGGCCGGTTCGATGCGGACGATCTCCGTGAGGTGGAGACGCCCGATCAGGGCATCGATGTCGCGGCGATAGGCTTCGGGCCCTGGAGATGCGATGGCCGTGAGCCGCACCGGTGTCTCTCGTGCGATGTGCGGCAATGCCTCGAGGTAGTGATGCAACCCTTTCTCGGGGCTCAGCCGTCCTGCCCACAGCAGGCGCGCCGGCGTCGGGATGCGGGGACGGATCCGAAACACGGGAGGCACCGCCACGCCGAACGGAACGACGTGGCACGCGGAGGCGGGAATCCCAGCCGCCACGGTGGCATCGCGCCAGGCCCCAGAGGGGCACACCACCGTGCGCGCCTGCGCCGGTTCCAGCGGCACGAACAGGTCTGCGTGCACGGAGCGCTGCCGCAGTCGGGTGAGGAGCCGAATCAGCGCCAGCGAGTACCGGTGCTCCTGCTCCTGGGCGAGCGTGACGAGGCTCGTCAGGACCACGGCCGGGTGCCGCCTTGTTACGAACGTGGCCAGACCCACCGGTGCCTGATCGACGAATGCGAGGAGCGCGTCGAAGCGTTCCCCTGTGAGACGCGCCTCGAGATGAGTAAACCATGCCGACGCAGGCGCTGCCATCGCCATCTCGCGCCGCGCGCGGCGTGCCGCGCGTGCGGCGGACCGAACGCTCGCTAGCGTGGATGTGAGGCGACGATCGAGCGCCCCTTGCAGGCGATCCGCCGGCTCCCGCACCATGAGCGTTTCCAGCGCCAGCGTCCACCCCCTGAGCCGCAGCCCGTCGAGGAGGTCCCGATGTGCGTCGTGCAGGGGCTCACGGGCGAGGACGAGGCAGGTGCGGCTCACCGGAGCGCCGGCGTTCGTGCACCCAGTCCAATCAACTGGCGTGTTTCTTCGCGCGTCGCCAGCGGACGACCGAGCGCCGCCGCCAGCGCGGCCACTCTGGCCACCAGGCGAGGGTTGGTCGCTCTGTCGGTCTTGGCGGCGTCCATGAAGAGGTTGTCCTCCAGCCCGGTGCGGACATGACCACCCATCGTCACGCCGAGCGCGTTCATCGGCCACTGGGCACGACCGATGCCCGCCGCCTGCCAGTACGCCCCGTGTGGCAGGCGCCGCACCATCATCGCGAGATTCTCAGCCGTCGCCGCAATCGTGCCGAGCGATCCCAACAGCAGGTTGAAGGCGAACGGCGGCCGCAGCACACCACGCTCGATCAGGTAATGCGCGTAGTCGATCATGCCCAGGTCGAACACTTCGAGTTCGGGGACGATGTGGCGTTCGCGCATGGTGTCGGCGAGCCTCGCAATCATCTGGGGCTCGTTGACCGACGCCTGCCTCGGGAAATTCAGTGACCCGAGCGTCAGCGAGGCGAGGTCCGGCTTGAGTTCCCCATCGAGCGCCAGGACGTCGGAGCGATCCTCGAAGGTCCGATGGACGCGTCCACTCGTCGAGACGCAGATCACCACGTCGGGCGCCGCCCGACGGATGCGACGGATGATTTCCGCATAGATCTCACGTGAGACCGCCGGCTCCCCGTCCATGTCCCTCGCATGCAGGTGCACGTTGGAGGCGCCGGCCGCGATGCACGCCAGCGCATCGGTCGCGATCTGATCCGGCTGTTCCGGCACGGCCGGGTACTCGCGTTGCCGCGGTACCATGCCGGTCAGCGCCACGTTGATGACCAGCGGCGTCCCGTAATCAGGAAGATCCTTCATTTAAATCGTTCGGTAGACTACGAGCATCATACCGTCGGTCCTCGCAATCCGAGGCCCGCCCGTCGATGCCGTACACAATTGCTGTGTCGGCGACGCAACGCCGGTCGTCCCGTTGTGAAGCATGCGCATAAGGCTCTCGCCTCGGGAACCAGCCCGAAAAGTGACCTGGACAACTCGGCACCTCGCGATGAGGGTGACAGAGCGGCTGGTGGGCACAGCGGCGCTGGCGCTGGCCCCAGCCTGGCGACGCCATCTCGGTGCTGGCGACGCCTTCCGCGTCATCGGCATCACCGGAAGCGCGGGGAAGACGACCACGACGCGCATGCTCGCGGCCTGCCTGGGGACGCTGGGCCCGGTGAGCCACACCGATCGGCTGGTTGGCCGCCTCAACAACGCGCAGACCGCCGCGCGGCACATCCTCGCGACGCGTCGGCACCATCGCTTCTGCCTGTATGAAATGGGTGCCGGCGGTCCCGGCACGATGCAGCCCTACATCGACATCATCCGGCCGCACGTGGGCGTGGTCATCAACGTCGCAGGCGATCACTACACCGCGTTCCGGGGCCTGGACGAGACCGCGCGCGAGAAGGGGACGCTGGTCGAAGCGCTCCCAGCGGACGGGATTGCCGTGTTGAATGCCGACGATCCGCGGGTTGCTGCAATGCGGACGCGTACGCGCGCAAAGGTGGTCACCTACGGGTTCGACGCTCAAGAGGTCGACGTGCGCGGATCGCAGGTCTCCGCCGCGTGGCCGGACCGTCTCTCCCTCACCGTCGAGCATGCCGGTGAAACGGTCCGCGTGCAGACGCAGCTGCTCGGCGTCCACACCGCCGTCGCGGTGCTGGCTGCCGTGACGACCGCCCGCGCGCTTGGCGTTCCGCTTGCGGACGCGGCCGACGCCATCGCAACCGTAGCTCCAGCGGACGGCCGGTGCAGCGTGCACGAGGCAGACGGGGTCACGTTCATACGTGATGACTGGAAGGCACCCCTCTGGTCCCTCGATGCGACGATCGACCTCATGGCGCGAGCACGAGCGGCGAGGCGGATCCTCGTGATCGGCACCATCTCCGACTACCCGGGCGCATCCTCACCGAAGTACCGCGCAGTTGCCAGGAGGGCTGTCGCACAGGTGGACGAGCTGATCTTCGTGGGGCCGGCGGGGCATCGCGCACACCTGCAGGACCATGTGCCTGGCGTGACGTCCTTCGACACGCTGGAGACGCTCCACACCCACTTCGCCACGCACCTCCGCGCTGGCGATCTGGTGATGCTGAAGGGCTCGTTCAAGGCGGACCACCTCCAGCGGATCGTGCTCGCACGCACCGGCGGGGTCGCGTGCTGGCGATCGTGCGGACGGTCGACCTCCTGCACCGACTGCGACCTGCGGTTCACGCCGGGCCGCTGACAGGGACAGAGGCCCGGAGACCTCACCAAGTCACCAATTCACCAACTCACGAATTCACCAACTCACCAACTCACCAATTCCGTGAGTGTCCCCTCTGTCTTGTGCTAGCGTGGCGCGCGCAATCGGCGATCGGCCATCGGCAACCGGCCCTTGGCGATATGCAATGAGCGATGTGCCTTTGGCAATTCGAAGGAGGCTCTCCGTGACGCGCAGCTTCCGCCTGCTCTCCGTCCTCTCGGCCGTCGTCGCGCTGGCGTGGATGTCCGTGGGACTTCTTGGCCAGAACCGCACGACCGCCCTGCCCTCCCTGACCGCCGGCGACTGGCCGCACTACACCGGTGATATCCGCGGCTGGAAGTACTCGCCGCTCGCCCAGGTCGATGCCTCGAACTTCTCGAAGCTGGAAGTCGCCTGGCGCTTCAAGACCGACGTCTTCGGTCCGCGTCCTGAGTTCAAGCTCGAAGGGACTCCGCTCGCCATCAACGGCGTGCTCTACACGACCGCTGGAACCAGGCGCGCGGTCATCGCACTCGATGGACGGACCGGTGAGTTGATGTGGTCCCACAGCCTGCGCGAAGGCACGCGCGCCGCTGTGTCTCCGCGCCAGCTCTCGGGCCGCGGCGTGTCCTATTGGACCGACGGCAAGGGCGACGACCGGATCGTCTACGTGACCACCGGGTACCGGCTCGTCGAGCTGGATGCGAAGAGCGGGTCGATCGTTCGCAGCTTCGGCACGGACGGCATCGTGGATCTGAAGGTCGGTGCGTTCTTCGGCAACCGCCAGCCGATCGATCTCGAGAGCGGCGAGATCGGCGTGCACTCGACGCCGGCGATCGTCGGCGACACGATCGTCATCGGGTCCTCCTTCCGGGAGGGCGCGACGGTGAAGACGCACAACAACACGAAGGGGCTCGTGCGCGCGTTCGATGCACGCACCGGCAAGCTGCTGTGGACCTTCAACACGATTCCGCGCCCCGGCGAGTTCGGCAACGAGACGTGGGAGAACGATTCGTGGGCCATCAACGGCAACACGGGCGTGTGGACGCAGATTACGGCCGACACGGAGCTCGGCCTTGTGTATCTCCCGGTGGAAACGCCGACGTCGGATTACTACGGCGGACATCGGCCCGGTAACAACCTCTTCGCCGAGAGCATCGTCGCCGTCGATGCGAAGACCGGACTGCGCAAGTGGCACTACCAGTTCGTGCACCATCCGCTCTGGAACTACGACATGTCGTCGGCAGCGATGCTGGCGGACATCACGGTGAACGGCCGGGCGATCAAGGCGCTTGCGATTCCAAGCAAGCAGGGGTTCCTCTGGGTCTTCGACCGCGTATCGGGTCAGCCCGTGTGGCCCATCGAAGAGCGGCCGGTCCCGCAATCGGATGTCCCTGGTGAGAAGACCAGCCCGACGCAGCCCTTCCCGACCAGACCGCCCGCCTACACGCGCAACACGATTCGCGTGCCTGACGACCTCGTGGATTTCACGCCGGACATGCGGGCGCAGGCGGTGAAGCAGATTGGGCGCTACCGTGTCGGACCGTGGATGTACAACCCGCCGGTGCTCGGCGACGTGAACGGCCTGCTCGGCGCGATCAACCTCGGCAACGCCGTGGGCGGCACGAACTGGCCGGGCGGCGCGTACGACCCTGACACGCACATCGTGTACACGCCTGGCAACAACGTCGGGCTGACGGCGACCTCGCTGGTGGCGCCTCCAGGCGAGTACTCGGACATCCGCTATGTTTCCGGCCTCGCCGGTCGCCCATTCCAGGAAGTGCTCGGGCCGGGCGACTGCTGTGCGGCCGATTCTCCGCGTGGGGCCGCAACCACCGCACGCGATGAGTTGACGGGTTCCCCGCGGACGGCACCTGCGGCGGCGCCCGCTGCTCCGCCAGCATCCGGCGGCAACGCAGGCGGCCTGACGATCGACGGCATCTCCATCCTGAAGCCCCCGTACGGACTGGTCTCGGCCATCAGTCTCGACAAGGGCGACATTGTCTGGCAGACGCCGCATGGGGATACGCCGGACAACATCCGGAACCACCCGGCGCTGAAGGGGCTGACCATCCCGCGTACCGGCCAGGCCGGCACGTCGGGCATCGGCCTGCTGGTCACGAAGACGCTCGTCATCATCGGCGACCCGGCGCTGACCACGACGCCCGAGCATCCGAGGGGCGCGATGTTCCGCGCCTACGACAAGGCGACCGGAAAGGAAGTCGGTGTGGTGTTCATGGCCGCGCCACAGAGCGGCTCACCGATGACGTACCTGGCTGGCGGCAAGCAGTACATCGTGAACGCGATCAGCGGCGGCAGCTACTCCGGCGAGTACGTCGCGTTCGCACTGCCGGGCGCGAAGTGAGTTGAGGGCCCGGAGGGCCCGGAGGGTCAGGAGAGCCGGGAGAGCCAGGAGGGCCAGGAGGGCCGGGAGGGCCAGGAGGGCCGGGACCGGCCGCGTCCCGGCTGTCCCGGCCTTCCCGGCTTTCCCGGCCGTCCCGGCCTTCCCGCCCCACAGTCCTACCAGCCCTACCCGCCCTACCAGCCCTACCAGCCCTACCCGCCCTACCCGCCCTGCCGGCCTTGCCGACCCCGCCAGCCCTGCCCGCCCCTCAAGTTAGAGATTGACAGAATCCCCCGCTGGGTCGACTATTTCCCCCCAACCCCGCATCCGGCGCGCCGGGTGCATGGGACACGTGTCGCTCGATCCGGAGTCGTCGAGCCGCGAGTTGCCAGGAGGAAGCATGTCGTTCGAAGGTCTTCCGCGTCTGGTCGGAGCCATCGGTCTGGCGTTCGTCGCCACCTTCGGGGTCTCAGCTGCTGCGCAGGCGCAGACGGCACGCACCGCCGAGATTACCTACAGCAAGCACATCGCACCGATCCTGCAGCGGAGCTGCGTGACCTGCCACAACCCCGACGGCGGGGCGCCGATGTCGCTGACCAACTTCGAGGAAGTGCGACCGTATGCCCGCGCCATCAACGCGCGCACGCACATGGGGCCGCGCGCCGGCGTGATGCCGCCCTGGTTCGTCGAGAAGAACATCGGCATCCAGCGCTACAAGGGCGACCCGTCCCTGAGCGAGGACGAACTGGCCATGATCGCCACGTGGGTGGCGAACGGCTCGCCGCGCGGTAACCCCGCTGACATGCCGCCTCCGTTGGCCAAGGCGATGGGCGAGGATGGCTGGCTGCTCGGGAAGCCGGACCTGATCGTCAAGGGCCCGGAGATCTTCGTGCCTGCCGTTGCGCCGGACAGCTGGGGCGACGTCGGCGATGCCCCCACCGGCCTCGTCGAGGACCGCTGGGTGAAGTCGGTCGAAGTGCGGGAGGTGAACGACATCCCGCGCGCTGAAGGCACGAAGACCGTTGGTGGACGGTTCGTCTTCCACCACATGAACTACGAGAGCTCCGTGGCCGGCCAGCCCGGCACGAGCACCACGTGGCCCATTCACGAGATCGGCCGCAACCCCGACCAGTTCCCCGACAGCGCGGGCCGGCTGCTCGCCGCGAACTCGGTGCTGCACCTGAACGCGTCGCACGTCCACGCGAACGGCCACGACACGCACGCCCACCTCGAGTTCGGCTTCAAGTTCTTCCCGAAGGGCTACCAGCCGAAGTACAAGCGCTCGGGCGTCCTCCTTGGCAACGGCAACGACCTCGACATCAAGCCGAACCAGGGCGGCCAGGAAATCCACGCCTTTGCCACGCTGACCGAGCACACGAAGATCATCGCGTTCGAGCCGCACCTCCACGCCCAGGGCGTCCGCATGTGCCTCGAGGCGATCTGGGGCATGAACATCCAGCAGCTCACGTGTGTCGGCTACGACCACAACTGGGTCAAGCAGTACATCTACGACGACGACGCGGCGCCGATACTGCCGAAGGGGACGATCCTCCACCTCGTCGGCTTCCTGGACACGACCGCCTCGAACAAGAACATGGCTGACGGCCGCAACTGGACCGGTGGCGGTCGCCGCTCGGTGGCAAACATGTTCATCGACCTGGGCTACTCCGTCCAGATGACCGAGGAGCAGTTCCAGGAGGAGATGGCCCACCGCCGCTCCCTGATGAAGAGCCGCAACGAGTACGACCTTGGCTGCCCGCTGTGCTGGGCGCCTCCGGTCGTGCAGCCCGCGGCTCGGCCGACGCAGCAGCAGCAGGGGAATCAGTAACCCCGGCCGCTTCATGTCAACGAACATGCGGGTGGCCGAGAACCGGCTCCCGCTGTTCGTCGACGAGATCCGTTTGAGACCAGCGTGACGCATGCGGAGCGGTGTCCTCCGTGTCTTCTGTGGTAGTGCCTTGCGAAGGTTCGCGAATGGGAAACCTGGTGTGTGGCTCGTGTGCTGGTGTGAAGGCGGCCGCTGGTCGACTGGCAGCCCTCGCGGCTCTTGTCGTCGTCGTGCTGTGGGCGGGCGTGGCGTCCGCGCAGACGCGGTTCTCGTATTCGTCGGGGCAACCGCTCGAACCGGCCTATGAAGGCTGGATGCAGAACCAGGACGGCTCCTACACCCTCTACTTCGGCTACCAGAACACCAACTGGCAGCAGGAGTTCGACATCCCAATCGGCGCGGACAACAGCTTCTCGCCAGGGCCGGCCGACCAGGGGCAGCCGACGCACTTCTATCCGCGCCGCAATCCCTTCCTGTTCACCGTGCAGGTGCCGAAGGATTTCGGGAACAAGGAACTGGTCTGGACCCTGACGGCCAACGGCGTCACGCGCAAGGCGTTCGCCTCGATCAAGAGTGACTACCTCATCGACCCGCAGGTGATTTCGACCGAGGTGGGCGGTGAGAACGGCAGCCTCTCGAACGACCTGCGGACGAACATCGCGCCGGAGCTGAAGGTCCAGGGCACGCCGACCCGCACCGTGAAGGTCGGACAGCCGCTCTCGCTCGTCGCGATCGCCGGCGACCCGGACAACCTGCCGCCGCGTCGCGATGGCAAGCCGCAGCCCGGGGTGAAGAAGTCGGCGCGTGCCGAAACGACGCCGCGTCCCGGGGCCGCGCCGAACAGCCCGCAGGTCGTCTACCGTCCGCCGGTCGCGGTCGTCGCATCAGCAGGTCCCGGCCTGCACCTCTCGTGGATCGTCTATCGCGGGAAGGCGACGAACGTGAAGTTCACGCCGGACCAGATGAAGACCTGGATGGACACCCGCGCCTACGGCAACTCGATGTGGTCGCCGCCGTACGACATCCCGGTACCGCCCGCCGACGGCAAATGGACAGCCGACGCGGTGTTCAGCGAACCGGGCACGTACGTGCTGCGCGCCGTCGCCAGCGATGGCTCGCTGTTCACGTACGACAACGTTACCGTCACCGTCACCCCGTAAGAACCCGGCTCCAGCCTCTGGGCTTCGGCCTTCGGGCGGTGTCGGCTTCTGGCCGGCAGCCGACCGGCCGCGAGCCCGGAGCCGCGAGCCCGCAGCCTTTCTCTCATGCGAGCCATCACCCGCCTTTGCTCGTTCACTCTCGGGCTCACGCTCGCAGTGAGCGCGTCGCTTTTTGCTCAAGCTCCTGATGGTGGAGCCGTGTTCCAGCGCGAGTGTGTGACGTGCCACACCGGAGCGCCGGACACACGCGCGCCTTCGCCAGAGGTGCTGAAGCGCCGTGCGCCTGAAGCCATCCTGTCCGCACTGACAGCTGGCGGCATGCGCCCGCAGGGTGGCCGGCTCACCGGCGCTGAACGACGCGCGGTCGCGGAGTATCTCGGTGGACGCCCGCTTGGCGGCGACATCACCGGGGCCGCGTTCGGACGATGCGGCACGGTCCCTCCGCTTACGCTCGCACCGGATGCTCCCGCCTGGAGCGGCTGGTCGCCGACCACAGCGAATACGCGGTTCCAGAGTGCGGAGCACGCGAAGCTCACTGACCAGAGCGTTCCGAAGCTGAAACTCAAGTGGGCGGTCGGGTTCCCTGACGCGACCTCCGCCTGGTCCCAGCCGACGGTCGCCGGTGGGCGCCTGTTCGTCGGCAGCCAGAACGGCACCGTCTACGCGCTCGACGCGAAGAGCGGCTGCATCATCTGGACGTTCACGGCGAAGAGCGGTGTGCGCAACGCACCCGCATTCGGACCTCGGCAGGGTGGCGGCTACGCCGTGTACTTCGGCGACACCGGCGCGAACGTCTACGGCCTCGACGCCAACACCGGCGCGCAGCTCTGGATGACGAAAGTCGACGAGCATCCCTTCGCGCGCGTCACCGGCTCGCCGACGCTCGACGGCACGCGGCTCTACGTGCCGGTGTCGTCGCTCGAGGAAACCGCTGCCAGCCAGCCTGGCTACGAGTGCTGCACGTTCCGCGGCAGCGTCGCGGCGATCGACACAACCACGGGCGCGATTGCCTGGAAGACCTACACGATCCGCGAGCCGCAGCCGATCGGCACGAACGCCCAGGGGGTGATGCTGCACGCCCCGGCGGGCGTCGGGGTCTGGTCCTCACCGACCATCGATCACAAGCGCAACGCGATCTACATCACGACCGGCAACACCTACGCAGGCACCACCGCAGAGCCGAACACGGATGCGCTCCTCGCGCTCGATCCGGCAAGCGGCGCCATCAAGTGGTCCAGGCAGTTCACGGAAAACGATGTGTTCGGCTGCCGGCCCGGCACACCAAACTGCCTCGAGAAGTCAGGCCCGGATTTCGATTTCGGCACACCCGCACTCCTCGTCACGCGGAGTGACGGCAAGGACGTCATCCTCCTCGGGCAGAAGTCGGGCGTTGCCTTCGCGGTGGATCCGGACAAGCAGGGCGAGGTCCTGTGGCAGTACCGCGCGGGTGAAGGATCCATCTGGGGCGGTATCCAGTGGGGCATGTCCACCGACGGCGTGCTGCTCTACATTCCGGTCTCCGACATCCGCACGCCGAAACCCGGCGGGCTCCACGCCGTCGACATCGTCACCGGCCAGCGCGTGTGGTACCAGCCGCCACCTGATGTGAAGTGTGCGCCCGGCGCGACCTGCAATGCCGCACTGATCTCCGCGCCGACGCTGATTCCGGGCGTGCTCTTCTCCGGCTCGAATGACGGCGGTGTGCGCGCCTACGCGACGAAGGACGGGTCCGTGCTCTGGGAGTTCGACACGAACCAGGACTTCACGACGCTCAACCGCGTGCGCGCCACCGGCGGCGCCATCCAGGG
Organism: Acidobacteriota bacterium; assembly: GCA_018268955.1. Lineage (GTDB taxonomy): Bacteria > Acidobacteriota > Vicinamibacteria > Vicinamibacterales > CAVVIG01 > CAVVIG01. The sequence goes on from JAFDVO010000024.1 coordinate 35,654, forward strand.
CCCCGGCCCGACGATCGTCAACGGCATGGTCTACCTGAACGCCGGCTACGGCGATCACATGGGGCGTCCGGGGAACGTGCTGTTGGCGTTCGAGGCGCCGTAGGGCACGCCGAGCGCCAACGGCTCCAGGCCTGCGTGCTACGATCGCGAGGATCATGGCGCAGCGATCCTCCCGTTCATCACGCAGGCCCGCCGCAATCGATACGCCGACCAGGCGCATGGTTCGCGTTGGCATCACGCAGATGGCGTGCGGTGCAGACCCCGAGGCCAACCTCACTCGGCAGCTCCGGATGCTCTCCCGTGCCGTCGAACAGGGCGCGCAGATCGTCTGCACGCAGGAGCTCTTCAGGAGCCAGTACTTCTGCCAGAGCGAGGACCACGCCTGCTTCGGCCTGGCGGAGACGATTCCAGGCCCGTCGACCGACGCGCTGTGCGCGTTCGCGCGCGAGCACGAGGTCGTGGTCGTCGGGTCGCTCTTCGAAAAGCGGGCATCGGGGCTGTACCACAACACGGCCGTGATCATCGATGCGGACGGCTCGCTCCTCGGCATCTACCGCAAGATGCACATCCCCGACGATCCGCTCTTCTACGAGAAGTTCTACTTCACGCCGGGAGACACGGGGTTCAAAGCCTGGAAGACGCGGTACGCGACCATCGGCGTGCTCGTCTGCTGGGATCAGTGGTATCCAGAAGCGGCACGGCTCACGGCGCTGCAGGGGGCCGAGATCCTCTTCTACCCGACAGCGATCGGCTGGCATCCGTCGGAGAAGCAGGAGTACGGGAAGGCCCAGCACGACTCATGGGAGCTGATCCAGCGGAGCCACGCGGTTGCGAACGGTTGCTTTGTCTGCGCGCCCAACCGCATTGGCCATGAACTGGTCCTCGGTCCGAACGGCAAGCCGGTAAGCAAGGACGGCATCCAGTTCTGGGGGCAGTCCTTCATCGCGGCGCCGAACGGGCAGGTGCTCCATCGCGCGAGCATCGGCAAGCCTGAAGCGGTCGTGGTCGACTGCAACCTGGACCTCGTCGAGGCCGCGCGCACGCACTGGCCGTTCCTGCGCGATCGCCGCATCGACGCGTACGGCGCGCTCACGCAGCGCTTCAGCGACTGATGGCGTCCGCATCTCCTCGTCGACCACGCGTGCTCACCGGCACGCCGGCGGAGCACGGCTACAGCTTCCCTGCCGAGTGGACGCGGCACGCCGGCACCTGGATCAGCTGGCCACGCCCTGAAGGGATTTCGTTCCCGGGCTTCTATCACCGCTCGATTCAGGATGTCGTGCGCGTCATCCGCACGATCGCGGAGTTCGAGCCGGTGCACCTGAACGTCCCGAACGACAACTACATCCGCATCGTCAGCGAAACCCTGCGCGCGGGTGGCGTTCCGCTCCGCCGGATCGTCTTTCACCAGATTCGGACCAACGAGTGCTGGACGCGCGATCACGGGCCGGCGTTCGTGCAGCGCGTGCGCCGCGGCCGCACGGAAACGGCGATCGTGGACTGGGGCTTCAATGCCTGGGGCGGGAAGTATCCGCCGTGGACCGACGATGACGCGGTGCCGACGAAGGTGGCGGGCGAGCTCGGGCTGCCGGTGTTCAACGCGGACATCGTGATGGAGGGCGGCGCGGTCGACTTCAACGGCGAAGGCACCGTGCTGACGACGACCTCGTGCCTGCTGAACCGCAATCGCAACCCGCAGTGCTCCCGCAACGAGATCGAAGGGCTGCTGAAGGCCTATTACGGCCAGCGGCACGTCGTGTGGCTTGGTGAGGGGATCGAGGGGGACGACACGGACGGTCATGTCGACGACCTCGCACGCTTTGTCGATGCGGGCACGATCGTGACGGCGATCGAGTCCGATCCGCAGGACGCGAACTTCAAGGTGCTCCAGCAGAACCGCAAGCGGCTCGCACGCGCGCGCGATGCCGAGGGGCGGCCGTTCGAGGTCGTCGAGTTGCCGATGCCTCGCCCGGTGGTGCACGAAGGCATGCGGTTGCCGGCGACGTACGTGAACTTCTACTTCGTGAATGGCGCGCTGCTGGTGCCGACGTTCGGCGATCGCGAACGCGACGGTGAGGCGCTGCGGATCCTGCGTCGCGTCGTGACGGATCGTAAGGTCGTTGGAGTGGACTGCCGCGCGCTCATCTGGGGGCTCGGCGCCATCCACTGCCTCACGCAGCAACAGCCCGGGTGAACGACGCAATTAGTGAGTTGGCGGATTGGTGAATTGGTGTTGGGGCCTGCCCCAACCTCCAACCTCCAACCTCCAACCTCTACTCTTCAGGCACCGTAAACCGCACCGTCGCCATCACGTTGTCCCAGCGCAGGGCCATCGTGCCGCCGGTGCCGGACATGTCGAGGAACTCCCACGTGAGCTCTTCGGTCACCCACGGTGTCTTGGTCACCGTCATCGGCGCGCGCGCCACGTCCTTGTCCTTCGTGTACCCGAACGAGCCCCACAGCTTCGTCTTGTCACCGGGGTTGTAGCGCTGCTGCGGCTGCCAGTCGGAGACGATCAGCGTCCACTCCTTCTCGGACTTCAGCTCGACGAACAGCGTGTGGCCGCCGGAAGGCACGGTCTTGCCGTTGAACACCAGCGGCACGTCGGTCATCAGGTACGTGGAGATGTCCGCGCCCGCGCGCCACACGGGTGCACCGTGATTGAGGAACTTTCCGTAGGTCGGGCCTGATCCCCACAGGTCGCGTCCGCGCTTGATCGGCCGGCCGTAGCTGATCTCAATCCACTTGCCGCCGACGTAGGCCGGGTCCTCCGCGCCTTCGTAGTGGCCGCGGATTTCGGTAGCGGCGTGGCCGTCGGGGCTCGTGATGCGCCGCTGCGCCGACGCGGAACCTGCGAGGAGCACGGTGCAGCACACGAGCGCAATGATCGGTCTCATCGATATCCCTTCCAACATCACGAAGTCAGAACTCAGAAGTCAGAACTGGCACACGGCAGCGTGTGCAGCCCATGGCCTGGCGCCCATAGCCTAGCGCCCCTCGCAGTCCGGAGCCGGAAGCCCGAAGCCCGAAGCCCGGAGCCCGCACGAACTCGGAACTCAGAGTTCAGAAGTCAGAAGGGCAATGCGGGGCCTGCGGCCCATCGCCCATCGCCCACCGCCCAGAGCCCGGAGCCTCGTGTCAGCCCGAAGCCGACCGGCCCGGAGCTGGGAGCCCGGAGCCCGAAGCCTGCTGTCTTTTTTCCTTGAAGAACGTCTGCATCAACGTGCGCGCCTCGTCCTCGCACACGCCGCCAATCACCTCGACCCGGTGGTTATGCCCGGGGAGTTCCGCTCCGCGCACCGTCGACGCAAGCGCGCCGGTCCTCGGCTCTGCCGCCCCGAACACAACAGTTTTGATCCGCGCGTGGACGAAGGCGCCGACGCACATCAGGCACGGCTCGATCGTGACGTAGAGGGTCGATCCTGTCAGCCGATAGTTGCCAACGGCAGCCGCCGCCTCGCGTATCGCCACGATCTCCGCATGTGCGGTGGGGTCGGTGCTGCTGATCGGCCGGTTGTAGCCGCGGCCCACGATCGCACCGTCGAGCACCAGGACGGCCCCGATCGGGACCTCGCCCGCGTCGCGCGCCTGCTCCGCGAGCGCCAGGGCCTCGCGCATGAACTGATCGTGGTCGCACACACGGACAATGCTAACGGCGAATTGCCACTTGCTGATTGCTGCTCGGGCACGCGGGTGGCCGCGAACGGGCGCCCGCTCGGGCGCGGAGCACACAGCCGTGACCGGCGCGTTTGCCGGAAGCACCCGAGTGGGCTGTTCGCGTCTGGCCGTTCACCTGGCTGTCACGACCTTCGGCGATCCTCGGGGTGGCACTCGCGTCCGGCTGAGCCGACGAAGAGCCCACCAATGCGCGTTGCGCATCGTTTGGATTCGATGATTGTATTTTACTTCTACGTTCGTACTGGGCGATAACAGTGCTTCCCCCGGCCGGTCTCCCGTCGGCCGACTCTCTCAGAAAGCCATGATGCAGTCACAAGGTCTCTACGATCCACGCTACGAGCACGACGCCTGCGGCGTCGGTTTCCTCGTGGACATGAAGGGGCGGAAGTCGCACGCCATCGTCCAGCAGGGGCTCCAGATCCTGATCAACCTCGCGCACCGCGGAGCCTGCGGCTGCGAGGAGAACACCGGCGATGGCGCCGGGATCATGGTCCAGGTGCCGGACAAGTTCCTGCGGAAAGTGGCGCCTGCCCCGCTGCCGCCGGTTGGCGAGTACGGCGTGGGGCTCGTGTTCCTGCCGCGCGACGCGGCTGCCCGGGAGACCATCAAGGCGCTCTTCGCCAGCATCATCGCGGAAGAGGGCCAGACCCTGCTCGGCTGGCGTGCGGTGCCGACCGACGACAGCCTCGTCGGCCCCAGCGCCGTCGCCGTGGAGCCGCACTTCGAGCAGATCTTCATCGCCTCGCCGAAGCCCGGCGAAGGCGGGGGCGAGATCGGCCAGGAGCGATTCGAGCGCAAGCTCTACGTGATCCGCAAGCGGGTCGAGACGGCGGTCGACGCCCTGCCGATCGCCGCCGATCAGAAGAAGCTGTTCTACGTCTGCAACCTCTCGAGCAAGACCCTCGTGTACAAGGGGATGCTGAACGCGGACCAGCTCGGCCCGATGTTCGCGGACCTCGCCGATGCCGACTTCGAGTCGGCGCTGGCGCTCGTGCACCAGCGCTTCAGCACCAACACGTTCCCGGCCTGGCCGCTCGCGCACCCATTCCGGTTCATCGCGCATAACGGCGAGATCAACACGCTGACCGGCAACATCAACTGGATGCGTGCACGCCAGGGGCTGCTGAAGTCCAGCGTGTTCGGCGACGACCTGCAGAAGCTCCTGCCGGTCATCCGCGAGGGCGGCAGCGACACGGCGACGTTCGACAACGTCCTCGAGTTCCTGCACATGACCGGGCGGTCGCTCCCGCACGCGGTCCTCATGATGATCCCCGAGCCGTGGCAGAACCACGAGTCGATGGACGAGGACCTGAAGGCGTTCTACGAGTACCACTCGTCGCTCATGGAACCCTGGGACGGCCCCGCGTCGATCGCGTTCACCGACGGCACGGTCATCGGCGCGGTGCTCGATCGCAACGGCCTCCGGCCCTCGCGCTACTACGTCACGAAGGACGATGTGGTGGTGATGGCGTCGGAGGTGGGCGTGCTCGACTTTGCCCCCGAGGACATCGTCATCAAGGAGCGGCTGCACCCCGGCCGCATCTTCCTGGTGGACACGGCGCGTGGGCGGATCGTCTCTGACGAAGAAGTGAAGAAGGAGCTCGCGGCGCAGCACCCCTACAAGGAGTGGCTGAAGAACCTGATCGACATCGACCAGCTCGATCCGGCGCCGTACCTGCCGCCGCCGAGCCACGAGACGGTCACGCAGCGGCAGCAGCTCTTCGGCTACACGCACGAAGAACTCCGCATCATCCTCGCACCCATGGCGACCAACGGCGAGGAAGCCATCGGCTCGATGGGCACCGACACGGCGCTGCCGGTGCTCTCCGAGAAGCCGCGGATGCTCTACGACTACTTCGCGCAGGTGTTCGCGCAGGTCACCAACCCGCCGCTCGACGCGATCCGCGAGGAGCTCGTCACCTCGATGGAATCGACGATCGGCCCCGAGGGGAACCTGCTCGATCCACGGCCGGAGTCGTGCCGGCAGATCTGCATCAAGTACCCGGTCATCGACAACGACCAGCTCGCGAAGCTGCGTCACGTCTACGACCCCGGCTTCCGGGCGATCCGGCTCCCGATGCTCTTCGACACCGCGCAGGACGGCGTTGGCCTCGAGCGGGCCATGGAGGACCTGAAGCGGCGGGCGGCCGATGCGGTCGAGGCGGGCTACACGATCCTGATCCTCTCGGATCGTGACGCCGACCGCGTGCGTGCGCCGATCCCGAGCCTGCTCGCGACCTCCGGCGTGCACCACCACCTGGTGCGGCTCGGCACCCGCACGCGCTGCGCGCTGATCATCGAGACCGGCGATGCGCGCGAGGTACACCACTGCGCGCTGCTCCTCGGCTACGGCGCAGGTGCGGTGAACCCGTACCTCGCCTTCGAGACGCTGGACGACATGATCCGCCAGCGGATCCTCGTCGGCATCACGCACCAGCAGGCGGTGAAGAACTACATCCGCGCGCTGAACAAGGGCATCCTCAAGGTGATGTCGAAGATGGGCGTGTCGACGCTGCAGAGCTACTGCGGCGCGCAGCTCTTCGAGGCCGTCGGCCTCGAGAAGGCGTTCGTCGACAAGTACTTCACGCGCACCTCGTCACGCATTGGCGGCATCGGCCTGTCAGTCGTCGCCGAGGAAGTGCGGCGCCGGCACATGCAGGCGTTCCCGGCGCGTCCCGTCGGCGAAGCGGAACTCGAGTGGGGCGGCGAGTACCAGTGGCGGCGGGATGGTGAGTTCCACCTGTTCAACCCCGACACGGTGTTCAAGCTGCAGCACTCGACGCGCAGCGGGCAGTACAGGATCTTCAAGGACTACACGAAGGCGGTGGACGACCAGAGCCACCGGCTCGCCACGCTCCGCGGCCTGCTCGAGCTGAAGACGGCGGCGCAGCCGATCCCGCTCGACGAGGTCGAGTCGATCGAGTCGATCGTCAAGCGCTTCTCCACTGGCGCGATGTCGTTCGGCTCGATCAGCCAGGAAGCGCACGAGACGCTCGCGATCGCGATGAACCGCCTCGGCGCCAAGTCGAACACGGGCGAAGGCGGCGAGGATCCCTCGCGCTATGTGCCTGATGCGAACGGCGACTCACGCCGGAGCGCGATCAAGCAGGTGGCGTCGGGCCGCTTCGGCGTGACCAGTGAGTACCTGGTCAACGCGGACGACATCCAGATCAAGATGGCGCAGGGCGCGAAGCCTGGCGAGGGCGGCCAGCTGCCCGGCCACAAGGTCTATCCGTGGGTCGCGAAGGTCCGCTACGCCACGCCTGGCGTCGGCCTGATCTCGCCGCCGCCCCATCACGACATCTACTCGATCGAGGATCTCGCGCAGCTGATCTTCGACCTGAAGAACTCGAACCCCGAGGCGCGGATCCACGTGAAGCTCGTCGCGCTCGCGGGCGTCGGCACCGTGGCCGCGGGCGTGTCCAAGGCGCACGCCGACGTGGTGCTCATCTCGGGCCACGACGGCGGCACCGGCGCCTCGCCGCTCACCTCGATCAAGCACGGTGGCGTGCCGTGGGAGCTGGGGCTGGCGGAAACGCAGCAGGTGCTCCTGATGAACGGCCTGCGCGACCGCATCACGGTGCAGGTCGACGGCCAGATGAAGACCGGCCGCGACGTCATCGTCGCCGCGCTGATGGGCGCCGAGGAGTTCGGCTTCGCGACCGCCCCGCTCGTCGTCGAGGGCTGCGTGATGATGCGCGTCTGCCACCTGAACACGTGCCCCGTCGGCATTGCGACGCAGGACCCGGAGCTCCGGAAGAACTTCACCGGCAAGGCCGAGCACGTCGTCAACTTCTTCCGCTTCATTGCGCAGGAAGTCCGAGAGTACATGGCGCAGCTCGGGTTCCGGACGATGGACGAGATGATCGGGCGGGTGGACAAGCTCAACTTCCGCCACGCGATCGATCACTGGAAGGCGAAGGGGCTCGACTACTCCGCCATCCTCCACATGCCTGCCCTGCCGGAAGGCACACCGCTCCGGAAGGTGCGCGAGCAGGATCACGGGCTCGCGACGATCCTCGACCAGCAGCTCGTGGTCGCCTGCAAGGATGCACTCGACCACGGCACGCCTGTGTCGCTCGAGTTCCCGATCCGCAACGGCAACCGCACGACGGGGACGATGCTGGGGTCGAGGCTGACGAAGAAGTGGGGCGGCGCTGGCCTGCCGGAGGACACGATCCAGTTGAAGTTCAACGGCCAGGCCGGCCAGAGCTTCGGCGCGTTCGTGCCGAAGGGGATGACGCTCACGCTCGAAGGCGACGCGAACGACTATGTCGGCAAGGGGCTCTCGGGCGGCAAGCTGATCGTCTACCCGCCGAAGAATGCGCGCTTTGTCGCCGAGGAGAACATCGTCATCGGCAACGTCGCGCTCTACGGCGCCACGAGCGGTGAGGCGTACTTCCGCGGTGTGGCGGGCGAGCGGTTCGCGGTGCGCAACAGCGGCGCCCACACGGTGGTCGAGGGTGTTGGCGACCACGGCTGCGAGTACATGACGGGCGGCCGCGTGGTGGTGCTCGGGAAGACCGGGCGCAACTTCGCCGCCGGCATGAGCGGCGGCATCGCCTACGTGCTCGATACCGCGGGCACGTTCCAGCAGCGCTGCAACATGGCGATGGTGGAGCTCGAGCCGCTCGAGGATCCGGCCGACATCGCGCTGGTCCGCGAGCTCGTCGAGAAACACGTGAAGTACACGGGGAGCGAACTCGGCGCGCGCGTGCTGAACGACTTCGACGCGCTGCGCGAGGTGTTCGTGAAGGTGATGCCGCGCGACTTCAAGCGCGTGCTGCACGCGCAGGCGAAGGCGGCCGCGGCGGGTCGCGAGGCAACGTTCCTCGAGCTGACAGGGGCTTCGAATGGGTAAGGTCACAGGGTTCATCGAGATCCAGCGGACGAAGCAGCCGGCGCGCGATGTCGCCGAGCGGCTCAGGGACTGGAACGAGGTCTATCTCCCGTATCCGGATTCGACAATCAAGGGCCAGGCGGCCCGCTGCATGGACTGCGGCATTCCGTTCTGCCATCAGGGCTGCCCGCTCGGCAACCTGATCCCGGACTGGAACGACCTGGTCTATCGCGATCGCTGGAAGGCCGCCATCGAGCGCCTGCACGCCACCAACAACTTCCCCGAGTTCACGGGGCGGCTCTGCCCGGCGCCGTGCGAAGGGTCGTGCGTGCTCGGCATCAACAAGGACCCGGTCACGATCAAGGGGGTCGAGGTCTCGATCATCGACCGTGCGTTCGAGGAGGGCTGGGTCGTCCCCGTCCTTCCGGAGACGCGGACCGGCCGCAGCGTGGCGGTCGTCGGATCCGGCCCCGCGGGCCTGGCCGTCGCCGCGCAGCTGAATCGCGCGGGTCACACGGTCACGGTGTTCGAGCGTGATGACCGCATTGGCGGGCTGCTTCGCTACGGCATTCCCGAGTTCAAGATGGAGAAGCGGATCCTGGATCGTCGGCTGAGCCTGCTCGCGGCCGAAGGGATCGTCTTCCGCACCAACGCGAACATCGGCGTGAACATCCCGGTCGAGGAGCTGCGGGCGCAGTTCGACGCGATCGTACTGACCGGCGGCGCGACCAAGGGCCGCGATCTGAATGTGCCCGGACGCGAGCTGAAGGGCATCCACTTCGCGATGGAGTACCTCACGCAGGCGAACAAGCGCTGCGAGGGGGACCATGTGCCGGACGCGCAGACGATCAGCGCCAAGGGCAAGCACGTGATCATCATCGGTGGCGGCGATACCGGCGCGGACTGCCTCGGCACCGCGCATCGTCAGGGTGCCGCGAGCGTGCACCAGCTCGAGCTGCTGCCGAAGCCGCCAGAGGATCGGGCGGGCGACAACCCGTGGCCGACCTGGCCGAACATCTTCCGTGTGTCGAGCGCGCACGAAGAGGGCGGCGAGCGGCTCTACTCCATCTCGACGCAGCGTTTCTCCGGCAACGGCAACGGCGAGGTGACCACGCTGCACGCGCAGCACGTCGAGATGGTCCAGAAGGACGGGCGCACGCAGTTCGTGCCGGTCGCCGGCAGTGAGTTCGAGCTCAAGGCCGACCTCGTCCTCCTCGCCATGGGCTTCACCGGCCCCGAGACCGAAGGCATGCTGAAGCGGCTCGGGGTGAAGCTGACCGAGCGCGGCAACGTCTGGCGCGACGAGCGCTGGATGACGAGCGTGCCGGGCGTCTTCACCGCTGGCGACATGCAGCGCGGCCAGTCGCTCATCGTCTGGGCGATCGCTGAAGGGCGATCCTGTGCCCGCTCGGTCGACGAGTACCTGATGGGCCGCAGCGCGCTGCAGGCGCCGTTGGCGTGAGAGCGCCTTCGGCGCTCTTCCGCCGGCGCCGGGCTTCGGGCTCTGGGCTTTGGGCGGTGGGCGGTCGGCCGTCGGCGCAGCACGCTGGCGGTCCCCAGTTCTGACTTCTGGACTCCGAGTTCTGCGTCCCTCAGACCACGGGCTTCGGGCCTGGTCGGCTGTTGGCTTCGATGGGCCGGGCTATGGGCTATCGGCA
>JAFDVO010000024.1:45897-81924 GCA_018268955.1 Acidobacteriota bacterium
CTGGGCCCGTCGGCTTCCGGTTCGTGACAGCTTCGCGGGCTGGGCTCTGGGCCCGGCGGGCTTCAGCCGCCCGCTTGTACCGTACGTAGCCGGCAGGCTTCAGCCTGCCGGTCCCGTTCCGCCTCTCCCGTCCCGCGCGAGTTGGCACTTTCTGCCGACTCGCTCAGCGCGCACCTGCGCAGCGATCGCAGCGTGCGCTGCGCGCTCACCCCGAAACACTGGGAATTCGCGCTGTCCCGACTCTTGCAGCGTGATCGCCGGACACACCGGCGATGAAGGACATCACCCTCGACCTCGACGCGCGGAACGGCGATCTCGCGCGGATCGCCGCGGCACTCGCGCGTCATCACGTCACGTTGAAGGCGGGAGCGGCGGTCAGCAGCGGACCGCGGGTCGTGGCCCGGTTCATCCCGTCGGATCTCGACGGGGCGCGTCACGCACTCGACAGTGCGAACGTCCGCTTTCACGAAAGCGACATCGTGCCGGTCACGCTGGATGCGAGGCCCGGGGAACTGGTCGGATTGATCACGCGGCTGGCAAATGGCGGGGTGGGCGTGAAGGCGCTGTACCTGACGTCGGCGGCGGACGGCCGCCTCGAGCTGGCCGTCGCGCCCACCAACGTCGCCCGTGCACTCCGGGCGCTCGAACTTCACGTACCCGGCGTACGGGGCGTCGCTACTTGATCGGGTAGTTCAGGACCTGCACGTACTTCATCAGGTTCTCGATGCGCACGGCGGTGACCGCCGGGTCCTTGTCCATCTTCTTGAAGATCTGCCCCCAGATCGGCATGTCGGCGTTGCCGTGTGCGGCCACCGTGCCGTTCGCCATGATCTGGCGGAACTTCGCTTCGGGGAACGTCCCGCCGTTGTTCTTCATGAGAACGGTGAGGTCCGCTGGCGGCACCTTCAGCGCGGTTGCTGCGGGGCCGTCGCCGCGCCCCTGCGCCCCGTGACAGGAACCGCAGTAGGCGACGTACATCTCCTTCCCCTCATTCGGGGCCTTGTATGGGGCGGCGCCTGATTCCTGGGCAGCAACGAGCGCGGGAATGCCCAGACAGGCGGCAACAATCAGTCCGACCAGTGCGACGCGGGCACCAGAGAGACGCATGACATCCTCCATCGAGCGAGGCGCGATCCCCTGCCGCGGACATGCGACACGGGTATCGACGCGTGACGAGTACTGCTGAGCACATCTGGTGCCTCGGAGGGCTTGCCTGGAACGGCCGGAAAACGCTGCGCGCCGAACAGCCACGACGACATGTGCCGGTGATCCGGCAGCAACCCGCCGTCGCACCGCGCCCGAATGGGCTTCGGCAAGGCGGGCTTCTACTGCTGCTGTTGCTGCTCGGCGGCTCGGCTCGCGGGTTCGAGCATGGGCGCTTCCGCTTCGCGCGTCAGCCAGGGCACGAAAGGCATCGACTCCAGGTTCGATGTGTTGACCGGACCAACGGTGACCGCGACGGTCAGGTCGCTCCGCACGGCGCTGGTCCCCTGGAACACGCCGCGCGTCGGCGGGACGTCGGCGTAATCGCGGCCAATCGCGACGCGCACGTGCCGATCGCCGACCACCAGGTTGTTCGTCGGATCGAAGCCGACCCATCCCAGGTCCGGCAGCCAGGCTTCCACCCACGCGTGTGTGGCGCCGTCTGACGAGCGGTCGTGATCCTCGAGCCGATGGAAGAGGTACCCGCTCACGTAGCGGCACGGGATCCCCATCGACCGCACGAGCGCAATCATGATGTGCGCGAAGTCCTGGCAGACCCCCTGCCTGTTCCGCAGCGCATCATCAATCGGCGAGTCGACCCTGGTGCTGTTCGGCGTGTACGCAAAGGTCTCGAACAGTCGCGTCGTCAGGCCACGCAGCATCGAGAGCGGATCGGCCCCTCTCGCGACGGACAGCTCGCGGGCGAGGTCCTGGAGCAACCGTGTCGGGCGTGCATAGGCGCTCGGCGCCAGGCTGTCCCAGAACTCACCAGTGATGGTGAGTTCGTCGAGCCGCTCCCAGATGTCCTCGTCGAGCGCCGCCGGCAGCACGGGCGCGGGCACCACCTCCACGAGCGCTTCGGCCTTCAGCATCAACTTCGAGTGGCGGCCGGGGATGTTGAAGTGATGAATGCTGTTCCCATCGTGGTCCTGGTACATCAGCACGCGCGAGTTGGGCGTCGTGCTCAGCCCGAAGTGCAGGCATCGCTGCAGGCCGTCCGAGCGCGGCTGCATGCGAGCCTCCATGACGCTTTCGCGCACGGGCGTGTCGTAGGTGAACCGCGTGACGTGCCGAATGGTGTACAGCATCGTGAGCTTCCTTCGTACCGTCGGCCTTCGCCCTGGGCCCCTACGCCGGCAGCGCCGTCTCCACCGCATACCCGATGTAGCTCTGATACACCGCGGCGTGAATCTGGTCGCAGTGCTTCGCCACGCCGACCAGATAGCCGTGCGGATCGTCACTGAGGATCTCGTCGACCTGGCTGTAGTCGAGCGAGGCGTGGAGCCGACCGGCCACCCTATCCGCCTTGCCGCCGGCGCGCTTCGAGGTGAACTGCGCGATCGCCTTCAGCGACATCTCCAGCCGTCGCGCCGCAAAGCGGACGGAGCGCGGGAACTCCGGCCCGAGGAGCAGGAACTCCAGCACCCGGTCGGGACGAACGTCGGCCGTGTAGTAGCGGCAGTACGCGTCGAGCGCCGCACACGAACGAAGCAGGCCCACGAGCTCCTGGTGCGTGCCGCGCGCCCCGCGCACATCCGCGTCGCGGAAATGGACATCCAGCAGCGCCGCCGTCGCATCCGCCCTCTCGAGGAAGCGGCCCACCTGCAGGTACTGCCATCCTTCACCGTGACCCATGGTCGCGTCGGTGATTCCCTGGAACAACTGCGTGCCTTCGATGACCGTCTGCGCGATGGCGTGAGGACGCGACACCGTCGACGAGTCACCGACCATCTGCTGCAGGCGCAAATACAGGCCGTTGACGTGCGCCCACATGTCCGAGCTGATCTCTTCACGCACCTGTCGCGCGTTCGCACGAGCGGCACTCACGCACGACACGACCGACTCGGCGTTTGTCGAATCGAGGAACACGCGCGAGACCAGGCCGCCCGGCGTCGACGGGATCGCGTTGGTCAGCGTGAGCCGCAGGCTGTCGTATGCGCGCTCGAAGTCCCAGTGATCGCCCCTCGCGTCCCGGTCCAGCCCCAGATCCAGGCGCACACTGAGCACACGTGCGGTGTGTTCGGCCCGTTCGAGGTAGCGGCTCAGCCAGTAGAGCGCATCGGCGGTGCGTGAGAGCAGCATCGTCAGTCCTCCAGCACCCACGTGTCCTTGCTGCCGCCACCCTGCGAGGAGTTCACGACGAGCGAGCCCTTCCGCAGCGCCACGCGCGTCAGTCCGCCAGGCACGATCGTGACCTTCTCGCCGTACAGCACGTACGGCCTCAGGTCGACATGGCGCCCCTCGATGCCAGTGCCCATGAAGCAAGGCGCCTGCGACAGCGACAGCGTCGGCTGCGCAATGAAGTTCCTCGGGTCGGCCACGATCTTCCTCCGGAACTGCTCGCGCTCGTCGCTGGTGCTGTGCGGCCCGATCAGCATGCCGTAGCCGCCGGACTCCCCGACCGCCTTGACCACCAGCTCGTCGAGGTGCTCGAGCACGTACGCGCGGTCCGATGGGCGGTCGAGCAGGTAGGTCTGCACGTTGTCGATGATCGGCTCCTCGCTCAGGTAGAAGCGAATGATGTCCGGAATGTAGGCGTACAGCGCCTTGTCGTCCGCGATGCCTGTGCCAATCGCGTTGGCCAGTGCCACGTTGCCCGCGCGATACGCATTCAGAAGCCCAGGGACGCCGAGCTGCGAGTCCGGCCTGAACGCCAGCGGATCGAGGAAGTCGTCATCGATGCGGCGGTAGATCACGTCGACACGCCGCAACCCCGCCGTCGTCCTCATGTAGACGATGTTGTCGTGGACGAGGAGGTCGGGCCCCTCGACCAGCGGCACGCCCATCTCGCGCGCGAGGAATGCGTGCTCGAAGTACGCGGAGTTGCCGACGCCCGGTGTCAGCACGACGAACGTCGGGTCTGGCCGGCTCGCAGGGGCGAGCGTGCGCAAGGTCGACAGAAGGGCCTGGCCGTACTCGGCAACCGGCGCGACGTTGTAGCGCTCGAACAGCGCAGGGAACACGCGCTTCATCACGGCACGGTTCGCCACCATGTACGACACGCCGCTCGGCACGCGCAGGTTGTCTTCGAGCACGACGAAGCGGCCGTCCTGCAGGCGCACGAGGTCGGTCCCGGCAATCGAGACGTAGATGTCCCGGTTCACGTGCACACCGCGCATCTCGCGGCGATAGTGACGGCAGCTGTAGACCAGCTCACGGGGCACGACGCCTTCGGAGAAGATCCGCCCCTCGTGATACACGTCTTTCAGGAACAGGTTGATGGCGGTCAGGCGCTGCGCGAGCCCGCGTTCGAGCGTGCGCCACTCGGGGCCGGTGATGATGCGCGGCAGCAGGTCGTACGGGAAGATGCGCTCGGTGCCCTGCGTGTCGCCGTAGACCGTGAAGGTGACCCCCTGCGTCAGGAACGCGCGGTCGGCTTCGCCCTGGCGCTCACGCAGTTCGGGGAGCGACAGTCCGAGCAGATCCTGATAGAGCGCACGGCAGTGGAGCCGCGGCTGGCCAGACGGCTCGAACATCTCGTCGTAGTGATGCCCGAGGTGATAGTCCGAGAACATCGCGCCGAACGGCTTCAACGTTTCGGTGGTCCCCCCGGCGCCAGCTGCGAAGGTCATCGGTCGTTCCTGCACTTCTGTCGTCCATCGGGCCGACTCAGACAATCGTGTCTGTTCCAACGCCGGGCTTCGGGCTCTGGGCTTCTGGCCGCCGGCGCTGTCGGCTCCGGGTTCGTATCGCTCGCGGCTTCGGTGCCTGCTTACTTCTGACTTCTGACTTCCAACTTCCTGTGAGGGAGGCCCCGGAGCGGCTGGATGAAGGCCGCCCCGGGTTGAGGCATCGGATGAATGCCGTCGTGGTGACGAGGATCTCAGGAGCAACCGACACGCCATGGCCCGCCGGGCATCAGCCCCGGAAGCAAGCTGTTGAAAGACAGTCGGTTATGCGCGAGTCGCGGAGGCGAAGAACGTACGGCACACACCGACAGACCTGTCGGTTTCTGCGAGGGAGACGACAAAAGGGTCGGCTGGCTGGCTGCGATCGGGAAACGCTGAACGCTGGAACGCAGGAACGCCAGGCGCGAGAAATGGAGGCCTGGCCGTGTGCTACCGCCGCGGTGGCCGCTCGAACGCGTAGACCGGCGCGCGTGTCCGAGTGGTACACCGCAGCGGTCCGCTACTCGAACTCGTACGTCAGGCCCCAGTAACGCAGCCGCAAGCGCCCACTCTGCGGATCGGGCTCCGATCGCAGCGTCAGCGTGGCCGTGCCGTGGCCGACCAGCGGCAGACGGAACGCATCGGTCGGATCGTGTGCGTTGACCACCCCCCGCAGTGTCCCGCTGAACGTGAACGGCGAGGACAGTCGGAGCAGCTGATCGGCGGCGTCGGGTGTCGGCACCTGCATGCTGGCGCCGCTCATGCTCACCAGGCCGCCGAACTCCACGCGGTTATACACGACCCCGTCTACGGTCGCAGCGCCGGGCGCGACGTGCGCGAGCGGATCTGGTTCGCCGTTCGGGAACATGCTGTTCAGCCGGACGGTCGATCCGGGAGCGCACCCGCCACCGCACACCTGCAGCGGTTCCACGGCGCCCCACTCCGCGCGTCCGCTCACCGCGAAGCCTTCTCCGGACAACGTGAAACTCGCGAGCGGCGGGATGACCGGCGGGATTCCGTTCGTCCATCTGCCGCTGGTCACGTATCGCACACCGCTGCCGATCGTCAGGCTCGCATCGTCGATGACCACGTAGCCGGGCGCCGCTGGGGAGTACATCCACACGCGGATCGTGCTGCCGGCCGCGGCGGTGAATGTCATCGTGTAGCGACGGTAGTCGCCGAAATCCGTCGGGTCGATCTGCACCATGTTCGCTGTGGAACCGTCAACGTTGACGCCGGCGAGCCCACCCGCGCGGTCGGCTCCCGCATAGATGCTGAATGCGTAGGTGCCGCTGGCGGGCGCCGAGAGCTCCTGGTAGATGCCGCAGTCGAGGTATGTGGTCGTCCAGCATGCGCCATTCTTGAACCCTGAGTGCGGCTGGTGGGTCTCCGACTTTGCGGAAACCTGCCGCAGAGTGTCGTCCGACACCCAGCCCGGGGTACCAAGCGACGGCGGTTCCTACCCTTCGAAGTCCCCCTCGGCCAGCAGGTTGTCGGTCAGCTGCTGCCCGCTTATGTTGACCTGGTCGAACAACGCGCCGTACAGAGCCCCTGGGTCATGGCTGGTGACCGCCAGGCCGGCCACGAGTTCCGTCGTCACGAACGGCACGTTGACGCTGCCGAGCGTCTGCCAGCTCACCCCGTCCACCGAGTACATCGCTGTGATGTGGGCGGAGTTGCGCGACAGCCGCAGCCACACGTCGTGCCCGCTCGTCTCTGCCCCGGCGAGGAACAGCGTGTTCTCTCCCCCGGCATACCGCACCATGAACTCCAGACCGCCGTCCGGCTTCACGTCGAGGATCACGCCAGCCGACGAGGGCGGAAGGCCCTGGCGGATCATGATGCCCGCCTTGGCGAATCGGTTGGTGTCAGGTAGCGATAGCGCGAAGGGGTCCGGAACCGCGTTGGCGGCGACGAGCCGCGTGACGACCGAGCCGCTTCCGAGCATTGGGACGTGTGCGAACCTGAACGAGTCAGAGGTCCCCCAGATATCCGCGCCGTCGCCGGCGATGACGAACGCATCGCGCACATTCGACGCGAGCCCTGCCCGCCCGACCGCACCGACGTCGCGCGACGCCCAGGGTGTCGGCAGTGGCCCTCCCAGCTCGTACAGGACGTCGGTGACCCGCCACCTGCCGGGCAGGCCTGCGTCGGGCACGAGGGTGATGGTTGCAGCACCGCTCCCGTACAACCGTTCCCTGCCGCCGCTGTACGAGAATCCACCCGTCATGACGAACGGCGCGCGCACCGGCTGCAGCGGCACGTCGAACGAGGGCAGCACGAACGACCCGCTGAACTCCACGCTGGCCGCGATCGTCAGGCCCACGTGGGTGTACTCCACGCCGTCGAGCGTGGCCGTCCCTGGAAGGTCGTTCCCGCTCCAGGCAGCCCGCAGGCTGACCGTGTCACCAGGGCTGCACGGCCCAGAGGTCAGGTTACACGTGGTGTACGGAGCGAAGATTCCGGCTCCGGCAGAGACCCTCGACTGGAGTGCGAAGCCGCGATCGCCGCTGATGGAAAGAGGGCCGGCACTCGGAGCCATCCGCAGCGAACCCGCGGTGATCAGGATGTCGCCGGCTGAGGCCGGCAGGCCATGTGAGAGTAACGTGGTGAAGACGGTCACGACCACCGCAACCGCTCTTCGCCATCGGATACACGCGGGGCATTCAACGCGCATGATGGGACCTCCGTTACGCGCGACGGGTGAACAAACCGTCTCGAACGGAGAGTGTCAATGCACGCAGCGCACCGCCACAAACCTGCGTCATCGCGGGCCCAGTGTCGCAACATCGAAACGTGGATGTCCGCGACGTCGGCCGATATTGCGTGGGATTCGCGTCGGGTGCCGCAGGCTACTGACGAAGCGGATCGCATGCGATACCGCTGACGTGCCGACATCTCGCGGCCGGCGGCGGCATGGCGCGACAGATCGCCGTCAGCTCAGCACGAAGTGACAGGTCGCAACACCGTGGTGTGCGTCAATAACCGGGGGATGAATACAGGTGAGCTGCGACACCGGGAGCGGCGATGACGCCTGCTCCCGGCGACGCATCAAGTAAGGCAGGGCTGTCAGATGTCTACCGACGCTCCGGCAGCTCGAACACGTAGACCGCGTGGCCTGTGTTCGGGTGGTGCACCTCGGGGATGATGGCGCGCGGCACCTGGCGCGGACTGCCGCCGCCAAGGCCGGTCGTGACCGCGATGTACTGCTTGCCACCCGCAGTGAACGTGACCGGGAAGCCCTGCACCGACGTGCCGAGCCGCGCCTGCCACAGCACCTGTCCGGTCTTCACGTCGAACGCGCGGAACCGACGATCGAGGTCGCCGACGAACGCGACGTTGCCCGCCGTCGATAGCACCGAGGTGAGGAACGGCACGCGCTGCTGAATGCTCCACAGCTCCTTCATCGTCGCCGCATCGTACGCCGCGAGCTTGCCGACGTTGCCGTCGGTTCCCGGCATCTCGTAGAAGCGACGGTCCGCGTTGACGCCACCTGCACCCTCACGCAGCTCGGTCGGTCGGCCCGACATCTCCATGCACGACTGCTGCAGCGGGATGATGAGCGCGTTGGTCGGCTGGTGATAGCTCATGGCCTGCCAGTTGTGGCCGCCTTCCGTGCTCGGGCACGACTGAATCCACTGCTGCACCTTCTGCTCGACGATGTCGTTGCGGTAGGTGACGAGGCCGGTCTGCGGATCGATGCGGTCATACACGTTCTGGAAGACCGTCTCCTTCGCGCCGAGGAACTTGCCGTTGCGCCGATCCAACTTCCAGAGGATGCCTGACTTGCCGATCGTGAACACGTACTTGTCAGGACCGTTGTCCACGAGCACGCGCTCGAAGACCTCGTCGAGGTCGAACGACTCGCCCGGCACATGCTGGAAGTGCCACGCGAGCTTGCCGGTGTCGATGTCGAGCGCGACGGTCGACGCCGAGTAGAGCCCCTTGTCGAAAACCGACGTGCCGCGGCTGGCCGGCATCCACGGCTTGGCCTGCGCGATGCCCCAGTAGGTCAGGTTCAGATCGGGATCCACGCTGCCGACGATCCACGTCTCCCCGCCCTGGCGGAAGTTGTCGCCGAGCTTGCCCCACGTGTCGCCACCCGGCTCGCCCGTGTGCGCCATCGTGTTGAACTTCCACACCTGCTGCCCGGTGTTCACGTCGTACGCGCTGATGAAGCAGCGGTCCGTGCCGTAGCGCGTGCAGCCCTGCAGGCCCTGGATGACCTTGCCCTTCGCGATGATCGGGCCGCTCGTGTTCGAGTAGCCCTTCGTGCGATCGGCAATCGTGACGTCCCACGCCTTCTTCCCGTTGATCGCGCTGAGCGCGACGATGCGGGCGTCGGTCGTGGCCGCGATGATCTTGTCGCCGTAGATGGCGATGTTGCGCATCGAGCCGAAGCCGATGTGCTCGAGCGGACCGACCTCGTTCTCCCAGATCAGCTCACCGGTCCTCGCGTCGAGCGCCTGGATGACGTTGCCGGTATTCCAGAGATACATGACACCGTTGTGCACCAGCGGCATCGTCTGGTTGGCGCCACCCTCGTTCATGTTCCAGACCCAGGCGAGCTTCAGGTCCTTCACGTTGGCCGCCGTAATCTCGTTCAGCGGGCTATAGCTCGTGCCCTGGTAGACGCGCCGCGCCATCAGCCAATCCCCCGGCGGCGGGTTCTTCAGCATCTCGTCGGTGACCGGCACGTAGTTCTTCACCTCGCCCGCCACCGTCACACCACGGGGCTGCGGCACGCGCGCACCACCACGGCCACCACCGGCCGCAGGACCGTCGCCACCCGGAGCCTGGCCGCGACCAGCGCCCGCAGGCGCCGCCTGCGCGCTCTGCTGCGCCGCGGTTGGACGCTGGCCGGTGGCGATGCTGCCAATCGCCACGGCCTGCGTCCCGTCGAACGCCGTGTTGCCGGCCTGCGCGCTGTTCTGCTGCAGGATGTACGCGACGATGCTCGAGTACTGGTCCGGTGCGAGCGACGGCCCGCCGGGCGGCATGGTGGACGACATGTAGTCGAACAGGTCCCGGGTGGTGCGGCTCCGCCACGTGTTCATGAAGTCGCCGCCCGCGAGCTGCGGCGCCTCGTTGCGACCACCGAGGTCGGCCACGTGGCAGCTCGCACAGTTCGCCTGATACGCGGCACGGCCGGCGGCGGCCTGTGCCGCGGTGAAGACGGGAGCGCCCGAAGGCTGCTGGCCAGACACGAGCGCGATGGCCGAACCCACGAGGGTGGCCGCCAGCACGCCGACATACCGGATGTTCACCGCTCTCATCGTCCCTTCTCCTGCTGCGGCATCAGCCAGCCCCAGAGGTTTCCGTCTGGCGCCTTCTCACTGTGGAGCTGCACGTACCACCGGCTCGCCGCGACTTCCTGCACCTGGGCCGGCGTCAGGTCGAACTGCCCTGTGATGGTGCCGGACGTGCCGCCGCTCACCTTCAGGTCGAGGATGGCATCGCCACGGACGCCCGGCTTCGTGCTCTTGAAGATCCTGGCCTGCGTGGCCGCACTCGCCAGCCCCTCGTAGGTGCCGTTGATGACGAGCTTGCTGCCGGTCATGGTGGCGGTCACGCTGCCGGTGCCGACGACGTTCGGGTTGTAGGCGGCGACGGGGACCGGCGAGAGCCGCGTCTTGAAGGTTCGCGCGGCCTGCGCCTGCAGAGCCGGCACGAACAGGAGGAGACCTGCGATGAGCAGGCCCGCAATCCGTGAATGCATGTGTGAGCGTCCTCGTGCCCGGCCGTCCCGGACACTGTTCTGTTGGGCGTTCCGCATTCTACCGCCGCGGGCATGTGCCTGCTACGATGTGCGGGTGAAGAAACCGTCATTCGCGACCCTGCTGCCCGCCGCGCTCCTGTTCGTCGCGCTCGGGATGGCAGCCTGCAACAAGAACAGCGCGAACCCGGAGGAGTGCTGCGGGGACATCAAGCATCCCGCGGTGACGGAGCCTGGCGAGGCGCCGACGCTGGCGCTGCTCAAGGACCCGACGGCTGTCCCCGGCTTCACGGTGCGGGATCTGGACGGCAAGTCCATCTCGATCGCGGACCTCCGCGGCAAGGTTGTCCTCGTGAACTTCTGGGCGACGTGGTGCCCGCCCTGCCGCGCGGAAATTCCGGACCTCATCGCTCTCCAGGAAAAATACAAGGACAAGCTCGTCGTCCTCGGCATCTCCGAAGACGAGATCTCGCCGGAGGAAGTGAAGGCGTTCGCCGTCGGGCAGAAGATGAACTACCCGGTCGCGATGTCCACGCCGGAGCTGACGAAGATCTTCAAGGGAGTCGCAGCGCTGCCGACGACGTTCGTGATCGACCCGGAGGGGAACATCCAGCAGCGGCACGTCGGCATGCTGCACGCGGACACGACGGAGTTGGAGACGCAGTACCTCTCCGGCATGATCAAGAACGTGAAGGTCGAGCGGGTCGAGGACGAGAGCAAGGCGCTCATCACGGCCGCGGCGCAGGCGAAGGAGATTCCCGGGGTCGACCTGACGAAGCTCACGCCTGAGCAGCGCACTGCCGCGCTCAAGGCACTCAACTCCGAGAACTGCACCTGCGGCTGCGAGCTGACGCTGGCGGCCTGCCGCATCAACGACCCGAGTTGCGGGGTCAGCCTGCCGATCGCGCAGAAGCTCGTGGAACGGATCGCCAGGGGCGAGAAGATCGGTCCGACCTCGACGCAGTAGGCTCACGCCTCACGCCGTACTCGGATCACGCTGCGATCGGGATCACGGAAAGCGCTACCACGGAGCGCACGGAGGCCAACACGGAGCCACACGGTTCGCGCGTCGGGCCAATAGGATCACCCTACAAGCGTGCGCAGGAATCGAACGAGCAGCAGGGCCAGCAGGGCTATTGGTACCAGGACGACGAGCGGGTCTGGCGTAGAGCATCGGCGATTCAGCTTCATCATGTGCCCCGGCCGGCGGGCCTGAAGGCCCGCCGCTACGACTGTTCACGACCCGTCGCTACGACGGTTCGTGGCCCGTCGCGGCCAACGTTCAGGCCCTCGTAGCGGCGACCTGGACACCTCGTAGCGGCCGACCCGGACACCTCGTAGCGGCCGACCTGGACACCTCGTAGCGGCCGACCTGGACACTTCGTAGCGGCCGACCTTCAGGTCGGCCGACGGTCCGGCGGGCCTGAAGGCCCGCCGCTCCGGCTGTTCACGTCAACCTGAAAGCCCGCCGCTACGCTGGTTCACGTCATCGCACCGTGAAGGTCACATCCGTCGAGCCCAGCAGGATCCCGTCGTCTGCATAGCCTCGCAGCGTGTACGTGCCCGGCGCGGTGAACGTGACCGTTGTCGACGCCTTGCCCCCCTCCCCCACGGCGACGTGCATCGGTGACAGCGTGACATCCGCAGGAACACTACGGCGGTGCACGACCCACGTCACGCCGAGCCGGACGTTGCGATCGAGCCGCACCACCGCCTGCGTGAGCGGGTTCTGGCGCGACGGGATCACGGAGTTGCTCTGCGCGCTGGCCGAGGCGATGCTGCCGCTGCCGCTCCGCGACGGCTTGAAGGTCGGCAGCCCATCGTCTGAGACCGTCGCCTCGAGCATCATCGGCTCGCCGACCTTTACGCTCCGCTGCGCCGGGCCAACGAGCGAGATCGAGGGTGCGGCGTCGGGTTCCTTCAGGTCACCAGGGCCGCCACGATTCTGCTGGTAAACGCTGCTGTCGATCTCCCAGAACGGTGTCAGCGTGCCAAACGCCTTCTCGGTCTTGCCGTGCGACGTGAGGGTCCAGACGAGATCCTTCTGCCCCCAATCCTTCGGCACACGCACGCGGAACATGAACTGCTGCCGACGTGGATAGAAGTGCGCGGGCTGCCCCTGATCGGCCTCGAGCGGCTCGAACCGGTTGTCGGGGCCGACCGGCACGTCGACCTCCTCCTCGTAGTTCCGGTTCATGTACCCGAACACCATCGTGAAGCTGCCGTCGGCATTCCGCTCCCAGCCTTCGTAGACCGGCACGACGTTCTGCCCGGTCATGTAGCGCATCTGCTGCGCATCCGCACGAGGCGTGAGTGCGAGCGACAGCACGAAGGCGAAGACGATGCCGGTGAGGGCAATGCGCGCGGCATCGCGCATCGACAGGCCGCTGCGGACCGCAAACACCCTGTCCACGGCTCCCGCCTGCTGGCTCCGGACTTCGGCCGAGGTCGTCTTCAGGCCAGAGCCGACGCCGCCAGGAGCCTGAAATCCAGAGTCCGAAGCCCGCATCGTCGTCATTGGTTGGCCGTGCCGCGCTTGAGCGTGGCGCGTTCGCGCACCTCCGCCTGGAACTCTTCGTCGCTCATGTAATAGAACGTGAGCCAGTGGCGCGCCATGTCGTCGGTGGTGCGGTTGCCGAAGCCGACCCAGTTGCGCGGGTCAGGGTTGTTGCGGTTCGCAGTGGAGTTGTCGTGCCAGCTGGTGACGTGGATGATCGTCCCCGCCGGCAGCAGCGGCGCCACATCATCGGCGTAGTTGTAGACGATCTGCCACTGGAAGTCGTAGTTCACGCAGTTGAACTGCTCGACCACCATGTTGGGATAGATCGCCTCGAGGCACTGCCGCTTGCCGCGGTTGTGCATGTGCGGCATGAAGGCCGTGAGCCTCGCCGGCCTGTCCATCTTGAAGTAGGCGTCGCTCCGGACGTTGTCCGCGCCGGCAGGAATGTCGAGGTCGTCCTGGTTTGGCGCCAGCACCGTCTGCATCTGGTGCTTCGGCACATACCCTTTCGGGTAGAAGACGATCCCGATGCTCGTGCGGTCCTTGATGGTTTCGCCAACCGCGTGGTAGTGCATGTTGAAGCGGACCTTTGAGCCGGCCTTCATCAAGCGCCCGGCACCCTCGGGATAGACGTCGCCGTTCTTGCCAACCGCGTACTCGTTCAACACGCCGCCCATCGGGTTGTTGTTGTCGGGATCGACCAGGTACATCACCGCGTGGTGCACGACGCGCGAGGCGCCCGGCCCCGGCTTCGCCTCCACCGCCTTGATGTAGCGATCCTCCGTGAGCCCACTGTCGCTCACGAAGTCGGCCCACCAGTCGGCGCTCTGCGCCTCGATCGTGTTCTCCGCGGGAAGCGCGACGATCAGGTCTGGCTTGCCGATGTGCCACTTCTCGGTGTCTTCGAACACGCGCGGCTTCGGCATGTCGGCCGGGTTCCCGCGCGGCGCGCCCCCGTCCACCCACTTCACGATCGTCTCGACCTCAGCGTCGGTCAGTGACGGATCGTCCTTGAACTTCCGGATGCCAATCGTCCGGTCCACATGCCACGGCGGCATCTGCCGCTGGGACACGCGATTCCGGATCGAGCGCGCCCAGGGGCGTGCCTCCTCGTAGGTCAGGAGCGACATGGGCGCGATGGAACCAGGACGATGGCAGGTCTGGCAGGAGCGCTGGAGGATGGGCGCGACGTCGTGCGTGAAGGTCGGCGCCGCGGCGGCTGGCTGCGCCTGCGCGAATGCTGGTGCCGACGGCGCACAGAGCGCCAGCGCCAGGGCGAATGGGGCCACGAGACGGCTCGGCAGTCCGGTCATTCCATCCCTCCCGAAAAGCTGGGACACGATACACCAATTGCCGATCGCCGGTGGAGACTCTTGCGCAGTGACCACCGTCGCCAGGGGAACCGGGCTGATCCGGGCTACTTCCGCGAGTCGGAGCCGCTGTTCTCGCTGAGCGCCTGCGCCAGGTGCCGCGCGTTGAGCGTCTGCGCCTTCACCTTGCGGATCGTGTTGTCCGCTTCACGGATCAGGTTCTCGAACAGGTCGGGCAACTTTTCGACCGCTTCGATGCGCAGCGCGCGGGGGGCGTCGTTGAAGAGCCACTCCTCAACCGTCGCTTCCTCAGGCTGGTTGTTGTTGCCGGCGACAGTGCGGAGCGCGATGCCCCAGCGGTTGTTGACCTTGGCGTATCCGAGATAGCGGCTCGTGTAGTTGCCCAGGGCATCCTCGACGCGATCGAGCCGCGACCACGTGGAGATACCCAGGTTCAGCTTCTTGAGCGCGGCGTCGAGGACGACGATCGACTTGCCGAGTTCGTCCGAGACGAGGTTCAGATGGGATGCGGCCAGCGAGAGCTGGCGATAGGACGAGGAGACGCGCTCGGCGAACGAGCCGTCGTCTTTCTTTACCGACATGCAAGCCTCCGTGGCCG
Source organism: Acidobacteriota bacterium (assembly GCA_018268955.1). Taxonomy (GTDB): domain Bacteria; phylum Acidobacteriota; class Vicinamibacteria; order Vicinamibacterales; family CAVVIG01; genus CAVVIG01. The sequence goes on from JAFDVO010000024.1 coordinate 60,854, forward strand.
TACGAGCCAGGATGTTCTTCGCTCGTGAGGAGCGAACGCCGCCTTCACGCGACGCGGATACCGGCTTCCACCGGGGCTGAGCGGATCCTCAGCACATCCAGCGACAGACTACCACAGCCCTGCCATATGCACGAGCCGTGCTCACACGTGCACACGAGCTCGGGCGGGCTGAAGCCCGCCCGCTACGAAGAGTCCCGTGCATTTCAGCGTTTCTGCGTTTCTGCGTTTCTGCGTTTCTGCGTTTCAGCATTGCTACATTTCCCGCCTCAGCCAGCCCCGCCAGCCCGTCGTCCTCGACAGTGTTACCGTTGCGAGATGGATCCGCTCGCTGGCACGCCGTGGAGTTCCCCGTCGATGGTCGAGGGGTTCGTGAAGGGCTCACCCAACGCTGTGTTGATGGACTACGCGTCACGGGTGCAGAAAGCTGGAGGTCGCGTGGCGCTCGACATCGGGTGCGGCGCCGCGCGCAATGCGCTGCCGCTCGCCGCGAGCGGGTGGCGGGTGCTCGGGACCGACCTCTCGTGGCCGATGCTCGAAGGGGCCGAGCGCAAGCGCCGGGATCGGCGCGACAGCGCCGAGGCAGGCGCGCTGTTCATGCTGGCGCCGATGGAAGCGCTCCCGGTCAGGGACCGAGCGATCGACCTCGTCATCGCGCACGGCATCTGGAACCTCGCGCACTCCGACGATCAGTTCAGGCGAGCGGTGGCCGAAGCCGCACGCGTAAGCCGGCCAGGCGCCGCGCTGTTCGTTTTCACCTTCTCACGTCACACGCTCGCAGAGGACGCGCAGCCACTTCCGGGACAGACCTACACGTTCACGCAGTTCTCGGGCACACCGCAGATCTTCCTGACGGACGAACAGCTGATTGCAGAACTCGCCCGCGCAGGCTTCGTGCGCGACACATCGCTGCCAATCACCGAATACAACCGCCAATCCACTTCGTTGCGGGCTACGGGTGGAGGACCGGTCATCTACGAGGCGGCGTTCAGGGCGGTGACACGAGGGCCAGGAGGGCCAGGAAAGCCGGGAGGGCCAGGAAGGCCGGGAAGGCCAGGAAAGCCGGGAAGGCCGGGGCCCGTGAAGAGCAGGCCGCCGGGACGAGCCAGAAGCCTGGAGCCGGTGCTCTCCGCGTTGCGCCTGAAGCCGACCCTGCCTGGAGCCCCGAGCCTGAAGCCTCGTGCTAATCCACCGGTTCCAGCCTCGGATTCGCACGATACCCGCGCCCTGCTTTCGAAACGGGGCGCACGTCGACCTCCACGATGTCCGCGGTGAAGTCGTAGCGACCCGAGAAGAGCGAGGAGCCGACGCCGTAGGAATCGACCGGCACACCTTCCCGTTCGAACCGCGTGATCTTCTCGGGGTCGAACCCGCCCGAGACGGTGATCTGCACGTGGGTGAATCCCTCGACATCGAGCGCGGTGCGCACGTTCCTCACGAGCTGCGTGTTGACTCCTCGCGGATCGAAGGCGCCCATCAGCGGCCAGATCGACCGGTCGACCATCGCCTCGGATGTGTCCAGCCTCACACCCGCGAGCCTCGCGCCGAGTGCGCGTGCGACCGCGAGTGACGTGCCCACGCAATCGTTCTCGAAGTCGACCAGCGAGATGACCTGCACGTCAGGACGCATCGCGTCGGCAAACGCCCGCGTGGCTGCCACCGTGTCGCCGTCGAACGCCGCAATCAGCGCATGCGGCACGGTGCCGATGCCGCTCGATCCCCACCACGACGCCTGCGCGTCCGTGGAGACGCCGATCGCCCCGGCGATGTGCGCCGCATAGCCGTCGCCGGTCTGCACGAGCCAATGATCGAACCGCGCGGGGAAGAACAGCACGGGCTTCGGCCAGGCCGCCTCGACCACGCGACGCGTGTTCGTGGCCACGCGCGTCCGCCGGGCGAGCACGCCGAGATACAGCGTTTCGAGATGCGCAAACGCCCGGTATGGTCCGGTGATGAACATCACCGTCTCGCGCGGCTCGACGAAATCACCGTCGTGCAACGCACGAACGTCGAGATCGCGCCAGGCGTATCCGTCTGTCAGGCAGGTCTTCAGGATGGCGATGGCTTCGTCGACGCCGCCGAGGCAGGCCTGCTGCTTCTGGAACACCTGCATCGTGACGCGCGGGTCCCGTCCGCAGGCCACGAGGACCTCACGGGTGCGCACGAAGTACTTGTCCGAGTAGTACCCCTCCCGCATGCGGTCGACGGGAAGGTGGAACTGTTCAGGAGGGACGCGGGCGGCGGGTCGGAGCGGCGGAGGCGCGGCCATGCTCCACAGTCTCCGGCCCTTTGGTTCGACAGCGCAAACTCAGCGGTCGTTCGCCTCGGCGGCTGCGGCAGCAGTCGATGTCTTCCGTTCTTCGGCCCACTCGAGCCAGTCGTCTCCGAACAGTTCGACGGGATGCTGCGTCCGGATGGTGCCGTTGCCACAGGCAAGATCTGTCGCCGCGCAGTACTTGTCGCAGCCCCAGCACACCCGCTCAGGGTTCTTCGGGTGAAGTGGGATCTTCGTCATGCTCCCAGTGTCCACCCGTGAGGGACACCGCGCCATGACGGGGATCATACGGAGCGTTCCGAAGTGAGAACTCAGAAGTCAGAAGTCAGAGGTCACGAGCCGACACTCAGAATCTGAACTCTGCAATTCATCGAAGCATGGTGAGCAGCATGCGTCCCGCCTCAGGTGCGTCGACCGCATGGGGGACGTTGGCGGGCATCAGGACGATGGCTCCGGGCCCGACGTCGACCGGCGTGCCGCCGATGGTCAGCACGAAGCGGCCCTGCAGCACCTGGACGATGGCTTCGAAAGGTGAGGTGTGCTCGGTGAGCCCCTGCCCTGCGTCGAAGGCGAACAGGGTGAGGCTTCCTCCGGCGGTCTTGCTCAGGATCCGGCTGGCAATGCCAGCGGGCGTGGGGACGACGAGCGTGTCGAGCGGCAGCGCCGAAGCAGCAGGAATGGACATGGTGGGTCCAGTCTGCGGCGACGAGGCCGCGGCGCGCAAACTCAGCCGGTCTTCAGAACGTCGGCTTGCGGCGGCCCTGCCGGACCCGGCGGCGCATGATGTAGAGCGTGCCGACGATGAAGGCGAGGAACGTGCTGACGACAGTGATGGGCATGACGCGCTTATCGGCATCGCCCGACGCATCCATTACGCTGGCTGCACGGTACTGACCGCCGGCTGCGCAGAACCGTCACCATCAAGCCCGTCCGTGCATCCTGAGGGCATGGGGAATCTGCGTCTCTCGTCATTCCTTGCAGCCGCAACGGTCGTCTTCGCCACCGGGGCAGCCTGGGCCCAGCACGGCGGGCCTGGCGCTGGCCAGCCGGACCACATGGAGCACCGGTTCGACAACCCGGAGCAGTGGGCCAGGAGCTTCGACGACCCGGCACGCGATGCCTGGCAGATGCCTGACCGCGTGATCGCCGCCCTGAACATCAAGCCTGGCATGGCGGTGGCGGACATCGGTGCAGGCACGGGCTATTTCACCATCCGCCTGGCGAGCCTCCCCGCGAAGCCGCTGGTGTATGCCGTGGACATCGAGCCGGCGATGGTCGAACACCTCACCCATCGCGCGATGCACGAGGGGCTGTCGAACGTGCACGCGGTCAAGGCGGACGCTGACCGTACCAACCTGCCCGCAGCCGTCGACATCGTGCTCATCGTCGACACGTACCATCATCTGCCGAACCGCGTCGCCTACTTCAACGCGCTGAAGTCGCTCCTGAAACCCGGTGCACATCTCGCCATCGTGGACTTCAGGAAGGGTGCCCCTGACGGTCCGCCTGAAGAGTTCCGCTTCACCGTGGAGCAGATATCGGGCGAGCTGGCGCAAGCGGGGTTCGTCCTCGAGACACAGCACGACTTCCTGCCGCGCCAGAACTTCCTGGTGTACCGGGTTCGTTAGCTGTCCGTCGGCCAATCCACGGGAGTTCGCCATGCGAAGGATGTTTGGTCACGGCGCTGCAGCGACCGCCGTGGTGTTCTGTCTGCTCACGCCGGTGATGGCGTCCGCGCAGGCTGGCGCGACACTCACCGGCACGACCATGAGCGTTGACGGTGCCCGCCTGCCGCGTGCCTCGCTGCGGCTGGTACACGAGGCGAGTGGCCGTGAGTACCACGGCACGAGCAACGACCTCGGCGGCTTCGTCTTCGATCGCCTCCCCGCCGGCTCGTACACCCTCGTCGTCGAGTTCCCCGGCCTTGCGCCGCGTTCGATCAGCCACATCGTCATCGGCGAGAGCGGCGCGACCATTGACGTGCAGCTGGAACCCATGCACGTGCGCGAGCTGGTGACCGTGTCCGCGGCCGTGCCGCGCGACAGCGTGGAGGTGACGTCGGTGCGTGAGAGCGCCGCACGCGACGTCGGCGAACTCATGGCCGAGACGAGCGGCCTCTGGAAGCTGCGCAAGGGGGGCATCGCGAACGACGTCGTCCTGCGCGGGCTCCAGAGCCGGGACCTGAACGTGCTGCTCGACGGCGAGCGGCTGTACGGCGCGTGCCCCAACCACATGGACCCGCCGGCATTCCACGTCGACTTCTCGCAGGTCGAACGGGTGGACGTCGGCAAGGGACCGTTCGACGTGCGCTATCAGGGCAGCCTCGGCGGCGTGGTGAACATCGTGACCAGGCGTCCCGACGAGGGGTGGCATGCGAATGCCGCGTTCGCGGCCGGTTCGTACGGCTACATCAACCCATCGGCCACCATGTCCTACGGAGGCCAGCGGCTCTCGATGCTCGGCGGCGCCTCGTTTCGTCGCTCCGGACCGCATACCGATGCACGCGGAGCGCTGATGACGGCGGGCACGAATTACCGGCCGTCTACCGCCGACTCCGACGCGTTCCGTGCGAACACTTTGTGGGGTCGCACCGCCTGGAGGCCTGCAGAGGGTCAGCAGATCGAGGCGAGCTACACACGCCAGCGCACCGACCACGTGCTCTACCCGTACCTGCAGATGGACGCGGTGTGGGACAACGCGGACCGGCTGGCGGTCGAGTACACGACACCGAACGTTGGCTGGTTCTCATCCGTGAAGGCACAGGCCTATTGGTCCGCTGTCGATCATTGGATGACGGACGAGTACCGCACCTCGTCACTCACGTCCCTGCGCGCCTATTCCATGGGCACGGCAGCCACGACGAACACGGTTGGCGCACGTGTCGAGGCACGACGGGGCCAGACGTCATTCGGCAGCGAGTGGTATCGGCGCAACTGGAACACCGAAACGCGGATGGGCGGCATGGCGTACATGCCGCAGTACGCGATCCCCGACGTGAACATCGACTCCGTTGGCGCGTTCGTCGAGCACACGCGACCGATCGGCTCGAAGGTCGCCCTCGATGTCGGCGGCCGGGTGGACCATCTGGCAACCACGGCGGATCCCGCGAAGGCGTACACGGCACTGTATCTCGCGTACCACGGCACGGCGGCGACGTCGCGGAGCGACACGCCCGTATCCGGACGTGCGCGTGTCACCGTCCAGGCCGCGCGGGGCCTCAGCCTCGCCGCGGCTGTCGGGCACACGGCCCGCGTGGCCGAAGCGAATGAGCGGTTCTACGCGCTGCGGCGGTCGGGAACCGATTGGGTTGGGAATCCGGATCTCGCCCCGGCGCGCAACACCGGCCTCGATGTGTCGGCCTCATTCCAGCGCTCGCGGCTGACGCTCTCCGGCAATGCGTACGTGAACGCCGTGCACAACTACATTGCGGTCTACGGCGCGACACGACAGGCGATGGTGGCCGGCGTGATGAACGCGTCAGCGCGGTCCTATGCGAACGTGGACGCGCGGCTGCGCGGGTTGGAGGCGAACGGGTCCTTCACGCTCAGGCCGGCGTGGACGGTGTCCGGCGACGTGTCGTACGTGCGGGGGACGATGACGCCGAACGTCGCGCTCGGGATCACGTCGACGAACCTCGCCGAAACGCCGCCGCTTCGGACGCGGCTGCGGCTGCGCGCTGATGATGGACGCGTGTTTGGTGAGGTGGAGGGGGTGGCGAGCGCTGCCCAGACCCGCGTGGATGCGAGCCTGGGGGAGGCGGCAACGCCGTCGTGGGCGATCCTGAACGTCACGTCCGGCGTGCGGCGAGGCCGCCTGGTGGTGACCGCCGGCGTGGCGAACCTGCTCAACGCGTACTACGCCGAGCACCTCTCCTACCAGCGCGACCCGTTCCGTTCTGGCGTGCGCGTCCAGGAGCCTGGCCGCAACGTGTTCACGAACGTCAGCTGGAAATTCTGAAGTCGCCGAACTCTACTCGTCGGTGACGCAGCCGTCGCTGGCGCTCTTCACGAGCCGGATGTACTTCGCGAGCGTACCGCGCGTGGCCTTCGGCGCTGGCTGCGTCCACGCGGCGCGGCGTGCCGCCATCTCGGCCTCGCTGACCTCGACGTCAATCACGTTCCGCTCGGCGTCGATGACGATCCGGTCGCCGCTCTTCACGAGGGCGATCGGTCCTCCCTCCTGCGCCTCTGGCGTGATGTGGCCGACGATGAAGCCGTGCGAGCCGCCGGAGAAGCGGCCGTCGGTCAGCAGCGCAACGTCCTTCCCGAGGCCGGCGCCCATGATGGCGGAGGTCGGCGTCAGCATCTCCGGCATGCCCGGGCCACCCTTCGGCCCTTCGTAACGGATGACGATGACGTCGCCCTTGGAGATCTCGCCGCGTTCGAGGCCGTGGAGCATGTCCTCCTCGGAGTCGTAGACGCGCGCGGGGCCGGCGAAGTGCAGCCCCTCCTTGCCGGTGATCTTCGCGACCGAGCCCTGCGGGGCCAGGTTTCCCTTGAGCACCTGCAGGTGCCCTTCCTTCTTGATCGGGTTCGACAGCGGACGGACGATCGGCTGCCCGGGCGTGAGACCGGGCAGGTCCTTCAGGTTCTCGGCCTGCGTCTTCCCGGTGACCGTCATGCAGCTGCCATCGAGGAGCCCTTCTTCGAGCAGCATCTTCATCACGGCCGGCGTGCCGCCGACGCCCTGGAGATCCTCCATCACGTACTGGCCGCTCGGCTTGAAGTCCGCGAGCATCGGCACGCGGTTGCTGACCGCCTGCATGTCGTCGAGGGTGAGGTTGATGCCGACCGAGCGCGCAATGGCGATGAGGTGCAGCACGGCGTTGGTCGAGCCGCCGAGCACGGTGATGAGGACCATCGCGTTCTCGAACGCGGCACGCGTCATGATGTCGCGCGGCTTCAGGTCCATCTCCAGCATGCGCTTGATGGCGAGACCCGCCTCACGGCACTCCTGCAGCTTGCGCGGGTCCTCCGCCGGCGTCGACGAGCTATAGGGCAGCGACATGCCGAGCGCTTCAGCGGCCGAGGCCATGGTGTTCGCGGTATACATCCCGCCGCATGCACCGGCGCCCGGGCACGAGTGCCTGACGATCTGGCAGCGCTGCTGCTCCGTGATCGTCCCCGCGATGAACGCGCCGTAGCTCTGGAAGGCCGAGATGACGTCCAGCTTCTCGCCGTGCTCGCCGTGGCCCGCGCGGATCGTCCCGCCGTAGACCATCAGCGCCGGGCGGTTCAGCCGACCCATCGCCATGAGGCACCCGGGCATGTTCTTGTCGCACCCGGGAATGGAGATGTTCGCGTCGTACCACTGTGCGGACATCACCGTCTCGATCGAGTCGGCGATGAGGTCGCGCGACTGCAGCGAGAAGCTCATGCCGTCGGTGCCCATCGAGATGCCGTCGCTGACGCCGATGGTGTTGAACCGTAGCCCGACGAGCCCGGCGGCCGTCACCCCCTCCTTGACCGCACCCGCGAGATCGAGCAGGTGCATGTTGCACGGGTTCCCCTCGTACCACACGCTCGAGATGCCGACCTGCGGCTTCTCCATGTCGACTTCGGTCAGGCCGGTTGCGTAGAGCATGGCCTGCGAGGCGCCCTGGGACTTCTGCTGGGTGATGCGCGCGCTGAACTTGTTGGATGAACTCATGATCTCGCCAGAATGAAACGGGGTGCGCGCAGCCGGATGCCGCGCCAGCCTCCAGTGTAACGGAAGGCGCCCGGCGTTGAGCTGGCTCAGCCCCTGTGCGACGATACGCAACGATTCATGCTCCGCCTGTCGCTCCCGCTCGCACTGCTGCTGACCGCATTTGCCACTGCCTGTTCGAGTCCGGGGGGCGGACAGCCCTCGTCGTCGGCATCGACCGATGGCCGGCAGGGCCAGGCCGCCGCTGCACCTGCCGCTGGCGAGTGGTTTACGGACCGTGCGCAGGAGAGCGGCATCGACTTCGTCCACTTCAACGGCATGACCGGGAAGTTCTACCAGCCCGAGATCATGGGGCCCGGCGTCGCGCTGTTCGACTTCGACAACGACGGCGACCTTGACGTGTACCTTGTGCAGGGCACGCAGCTCGGCACGGGCACACCGCTGATCGCACCGCCCGCCGCAGGACTCGGCGATCGCCTGTATCGCAACGACCTGCAGGTGGCGGCCGATGGCGCCCACACCGTGCGGTTCACCGATGTGACCGCGCAGAGCGGGATCCGGCCCCGCGGCTACGGCATGGGCGTGGCTGCTGGCGACATCGACAACGACGGCTACGTGGACCTCTATCTCACCGGCTTCGGCCGCAACCAGTTGTTCCACAACAACGGCAATGGCACGTTCACCGACGTCTCGAAGGCCAGCGGCACCGACGACCCGGTGAGCTGGGGCGTGTCGGCCACCTTCTTCGACTACGACCGTGACGGCCTGCTCGACCTCTTCGTCGGCAATTACCTGAACTACACGCTGCAGACGCACACACCCTGCTTCGGACCCTCGGGCGCACCAGACTATTGCCGTCCGGAGGTGTACGGCGCCCAGCCGAATCGGCTGTATCACAACGCGGGCGGCGGCCGGTTCGTGGACGTGACGATTGCATCCGGCGTCGCGCGTGCATTCGGACCGGCGCTCGGGTGTGTCGCCGCTGACCTGAACAACGACGGCTGGCCGGACCTGTTCGTAACGAACGACGAGCAGGAGAACCAGCTCTGGATCAACCAGAAGGACGGCACGTTCGTGAACACCGCGCTTGCGGCCGGGGTCGCACTCGGCGCCTCAGGTGAGCGGAAGGCGAACATGGGGGTCGACGCCGGAGATTTCGATGCTGATGGCGACGAGGACCTGTTCGTGACCGAACTGATCAGCCAGGGCAGTTCGCTCTGGGTGAACGACGGCACCGCCACGTTCGAGGAGCTGAGCGCACGACTGGGCATCCGTGGTCCGAGCCTCCCCTACACCGGCTTCGGCACATCGTGGATCGATGTCGATAACGACGGCTGGCTCGATATCCTCGCGGTGAATGGGGACGTCAACCAGAACGTGAAGACGCTCTCGCGCAAGGACGACCCGTTTCCCATGGGCCAGCGCAAGCAGCTGTTCCGCAACGTCGGCGGTCGATTCGACGACGTGTCGGCGCTCGCGGGCAAGGTGTTCGACCTGGTCGAAGCCGGACGCGGCGCGGCGTTCGGCGACATCGACAACGACGGGGACACGGACGTGCTCGTCGCCAACGGCGCCGGGCGCATGCGCCTGCTGATCAACAACGTCGGCTCGAGGCAGCACTGGGTCGGCCTGCGGCTCGTGAGCCCAGGCCTGAAGCGCGATGCGGTCGGCGCCCGTATCGAAGTCCAGCGTGCGTCCGGTCCGCTTCTTGTGAGGCACGCGCATGCGGACGGCAGCTACGCGTCGGCGAACGACCCACGTGTGCTCGTCGGGCTGGGAGCATCAGCGGACCCGGTACGCGTGCGCGTGCGCTGGCCTGACGGGAACACAGAGGAATGGTCGGCGGTGCCGACCGATCGATACACCACGCTGACGCAGGGAGCGTCGCGATGACGCGAACGACCACGCCTGCGACCTGTGCGCTCGTCGCGATCCTCGGGTGCTTCGTCACCGGGTGCTCGGGGGGCTCGTCATCCACGCCGTCGTCGGCCACTGAGGGGACGACGACGCGGGCGGGCGCGGCAGATACGGCGGGTGGGGCAGGTAGGGCAGGTGGGGCTGGTGGGGCTGGTGGGGCTGGTGGGACAGAGCGGGCTGGCGGGGCAGGCGGGGCGGGCCGAACTGTAACGGCTTCACTGGCGGCCGTGACGCTGCCCGACCTCTCGAATGTCGCGGCGCCTGTGCGGGTGCAGGTGCAGGCGCGAGATGCGGCGCTGCGGGCGGTCCTTGCGCGTACGGACGCGACCGGCGAGGAGCTCGCGAAGTACTACGGGCTGCTGGGCGACGTGCTGATGGCCGCGACGTTCTTCGACGATGCGCGGCTGTGTTACGCGCACGCGGCGGCGGACGACCCGCAGGAGGCGCGGTGGCCGTACCTCCTCGGGCATGCCGCGCTGCGCGCCGGCAACCGCCCGGCGGCTCTCGAAGCGTTCACGCACGCCCTCTCACTGGAGGCCGGCTACCTGCCGATGCTGGTGTGGCTTGGCGACGTGCAACTCGATCTCGGGCAGAACGGTGAGGCACAGGCGACGTTTGCAAGGGCCATGGCGCTCGACTCCCGTTCCGCCGCAGCGCAATTCGGGGCTGGGCGCGCCGCGCTGGCCCGTGGTGCCTACGCCGAGGCGGTGTCGTACCTCGAGCACGCACAGCAGCTCGACCCGCGTGCAACCGCCATCAACTACCCACTCGCCATGGCGTATCGACGCCTCGGTGCCGGCGACAAGGCCGAGCCCCTGCTGCAGAAGCGGGGCTCGGCCGCACCGGCGATGCCCGACCCGCTGCTGCAGTCGGCCGACGTCGTGCTCGACAGCGCCGTCTCCCACGAGGCGCTCGGCATGCAGGCGCTGCGCGCGCAGGACTGGCCTGGCGCCGTGAAGGCATTCAGGCGAGGGCTCGAACTCGCTCCCGACGATCCGTCGCTGCGGTACTGGCTCGCGAGCGCGCTGATCGCCTCAGGCGACGCCGCCGGCGCCGAACGGGAGTTCCGCGACGTGGTCCGGCGCCATCCGGACTACGCCAAGGCGCACTTCAGCCTCGGCGCACTCAACGATCAGCGCGGACGACGCGACGAGGCACTGCGGGAGTACACGGCCGCCGTGCAGTACGCGCCCAACATGCCGGAGGCCCGACTCCGGCTTGCGGAAACACTCCGCGTCGCCGGCCAGCTGCGCGAAGCCATGGTGCAGTACGAAGCCGCCGTGCAGCTCGACCCGACCCAGGTGGCGGCGTGGATCGGCGGCTCACAGGCGCTCATCAAGCTCGGCGATCAGCAGCAGGCCCGCGACTGGCTCACCCGCGCACGCAAGGTCCACCCCACGAACCCGACGCTCGCCGCTATCGCTGGGTCGCTTCACTAGGAAGTCAGAAGTGAGACTTCAGAAGTCAGAAGTGAAATCCTGAGTTCTTACTTCGGCAACGCGGTGAGCGTTGCCGCCACCACGTCACCAAGCTGTGTCGCCGTGAACTGGTTGCCCTCGATGTTCGCGACGAGGCGACCGTCGCGGCCGATGATGGCCGTGTGCAGCGAGTGGTCCATGAGCCCTTCGGTGGCGAAGGCGTGCACGCCGAAGAGCCGGCAGGCGCGCTCGACGTCAGTGGCGGGTCCGGTGAGGAAGCGCCACGTGTCAGCATTCGCACTCCACTGACTCGCGTACTGCGCCATCACCTCCGGCGTGTCGTGCGTCGGGTCGAAGGTGATCGTCAGCAGCACGAGGTCTTTTCCCATCTGCGCCGCGAAGCGTTTCTGCAGCACCCCGAAGTTGTTCGCGAGCCGCAGGCAGAAGTTCGGCAGCGCGCATGTGGTGTAGATGAAGTTCGCTACGACGACCTTGCCGCGGAACTGGGACAGTGAGGTCGGTCGTCGCTTCTGATCGACGAGCGAGAAGTCGGGCACAGGCCCACCGACGGCAACCATCTCCGCCGGACGCCCCTGCTTCCCGGCGGCGATATCGCTCAGGAGCTTCAGCCGATTCGCGCTGAACGGATCCTGCTCCGTGTTCGAGTACGGCACCACCGCGATCCGCGTCGCGTAGGACGTGTTCGGCTCGACGACGAGCGTGAATGAGACGACCGTCCCCGGCGTCAGCCCCTGGAGCTCTGACGCCTGCCTGACTTCGAACGGCATCGTCATCGCCGCCATGAAATTCGGGATCGCCTGGATGGATGCGGTGAACGTCTTCGCTGCCGGGGCAATGCTCACGATCATGCCGGTGACCGGGTACTCCTTCGTCCTCTGGCCGGCGCGGGCATGGACAGGCGCCAACAGGAACAGGAGCGCGACGAGCAGCCGAAACGCCCACATCGTCATGTCACTTGTGTCCTCCGCCAAGGGGGATTGGGGTCCGCTCGATCGCGAGCAGCGATGCGGCGCCTTCCTCCAGTGCATACGCGTGGTTCGCGACGACGTCGGTGAAGTGCTGCCTTGTCCCGCTGGAGGGCCACCAGACATCGACGGTCACGTTCGTCGCGTCCGGGCCGAGCCCGATATGCTGCTCCAGCGGTGACGCACCAAAGGAGCCGCCGCTGGACACCTGCCGGTGCATGCGGCGCGCAACCCCGTCGTGCTCGACACTTACGGTGATGCGTGCGCCAAGGGCCGAGCGGTTGCTCTTGACGCCTGTGAGCTTCAGCGCGATCCAGTCGTTGCCATTGCCGGGGTTCTCGAACACACGCATGGCGTGGCTGTCTCCCGGTGTGGCACCACCAATCTCCGCAACGATGTCCTCGTCTCCATCGAAGTCGAGGTCGGCAAACGCGATGCCGTGCCCCTTGTGGATCTCGCCCGTTCCTGACGCGGCGGTCACGTCCACGAAGCGCTTGCCACCGTCGTTCCTGAGCAGCGCGTGCGGCGCAATCGACGCGTAGGATGGCGTGCCCATGCCGAGGTATACGTCGAGGAACCCGTCGTTGTCGATGTCGCCGAAGTTTGCGCCCATCGGCATGAAGACCTTGTCCATGCCCGTGCTCGTCGTGACGTCCTCGAACGTCCCGTCCCCGCGATTGCGATACAGCTTCATCGTCGGCGCGTTGTGCGGCAGGTCGAAGTAGGTGCGGGCCGTGTCGTCCACGCTCATGAAGTAGCTGGTGACGAAGAGGTCCAGCCAGCCGTCGTTGTCGTAATCGAAGAACCAGGTGGCGAAGCCTCGCCCGGCGCCAGGCACGCCCGCCGCGACTGCACGGTCGGTGAAGGTGTTGTTGCCGTTGTTGCGATAGAGCTGGTTCGTGCCGTCGTAGTTCGACACGTAGAAATCCACGAAGCCGTCGTTGTCGTAGTCGCCGGCCGTAACGCCCTTGGCGAACGTCTGCCGGTCGACGCCGGCGCTCTTCGCGATATCGGTGAAGTGCCCGCGACCATCGTTCAGGAACAGCTGCGCTTTCGCATCTTCGTTGCCGACGAAGAGGTCCAGCGAGCCGTCGTTGTTGATGTCGGCCCACGCGGATGCCTGCGATGCGGTCACGGGCGTCGCAAGGCCGCTCTCGACCGTCACGTCCGTGAACGTGCCGTCGCAGTTGTTCTTCAACAGCGACCGGCGCTGGGCCACCTCCCAGCCGCCGCGCATGACGAGCAGGTCCGTGCAGCGATCGTTGTTGTAGTCCGCCTGCACGAGGTTCAGCCCGCCGACCTCCGCCCGCAACCCCGCCGCCGCGCTCCGCTCCGCCCACGTGCCGTCCCCGTTGCTCCCGAAGTACCGCACTGGCCCGCAGCTGTAGAAGTTCGACGTGACCACGTCGAATCGTCCGCTGTTCCGCAGGTCGTCCACGACGAGGCCGCCCGCGCTGGCGAAGACGTTGAGCCCTGCGCGTGCCGCGACGTCCTTGAAGCGCGGCACGGCATCGGACGGACCGAACGCCGATGACGAGAGGCGGTCCGCGGCGGGCACGCCATCGGGCCAGGTGCCGCGGGCCATGTGCGACGCGTTCAACAGCCACCGCCCTTCGAGGTCGCCAGGTCGACGGGCAAGGAAGGACGTCAACAGCTCGATGGCGCGGTCGACGTCGGCAGTCTTCGCGTAGGCGACGCCAGGCGCGCCGGGCATCAGGCAGGTGTCGTTCGGCTGCCTGAACACGTTGCTGTCCATGCCCGCCTTGTGCAGGTGGGCCACGGCGAGCATCTCTTCCACCTGCGGAACAGCGGCTGCCACTGACGCCTGGGCGATGCGGTACGCCTCGGAGTAGTGCTCGATGGCGCGCGCCATGGAGCCTTGGTAGGCGAGGATCTGCGCCAGGCCCAGGTGGGCCTGCATCAACTCGAACGGGGGCCGGCTCTCGCGCACCTGCGCGTTTACTGGCGCAAAGAAGCGCTCGAAGAGATCCTGCCCCGCACTCAACGAGTCCTGGCGCGCCTGGCAGATGCCCTGCGGGGTTGTGTTCCAGTCTGCACCTTTCGGAAACTCGCGCAGGAGCGCTTCCGCTTCCGGCAGGCCGCCGATGTCAGGCACGAACTTCACGGCACCGACACCGGCGATGGTGGCGAAGCTCACCGGATTGATTGGCGTCGGGGTCCCAGGCGCGTCGCTCACGACCTGGAAGATGGCGAACCCGGTCGCGACCTGCGCGACTGGTGACACCTGCCCGGGCCGCACGTTTGCGAGGGCACGTCGCACGGATTCCCGGAGCGAGGAGACGTCCACGCGGCCGACCAGTCCACCGTCACCCGCCGTGGGGTCGATCGAGTGCCTGCGCGCGAGCTCATCGAAGCGGTCACCGCGTTTCACGCGGTCGAGGACCGCGCTGGCGTCCTCGCTCGTGGCCAGCACGATCATCCGAAGCGTCAGCGCCTGGCGTTCGTCCTGCGGCGCGGCCCCCTGTGCGAGAAGCCCCGCCGTCGCCAGAACACCGGCGATCAGCACCGCTACGAACTGCCTCATCGTCAGGCGGAGTGTACTTCACCGGTCGGCACTCGGGGCTCGGGGCTCGGGACCGGGAACTCGGAACTCGGGATTGGGTACTGGGGACTCGGGACTGGGGCCCGGGAACTCGGGCTCGGCTAAGATGATCGTTCCTCTGCCTGGGAGAATCACCATGCTGTCCAGAACGTCCGTCGTCCGTGCTGTATTGACCGCCGCTTTCCTGGCGCCGATCGCGGCCAGTGCACAGGTTGCCGATCCACGACCCGCGAATGCTCCGGCGCAGAAGCCGGCGTTTCCGGGCCAGACCGATGCGCCCGAGCAGAAGCTCGGTGTGGCGTTCGATGTCGTCACCGTCACCGACGGGCTCCGGAACCCCTGGGGCATGACCTTCCTGCCGAACGGCAAGATGCTCGTGACCGAGCGGATCGGCTACCTCCGGATCGTGAACGCTGACGGCACCGTGGTGCCGCAGCCGGTCTCGGGCCTGCCTGCCGTGGACAACCGCGGGCAGGGCGGTCTCCTGGACGTCGTGCTGGATCCCAACTTCGCGAGCAACCAGTTGATCTACTGGAGCTACGCCGAGCCGCGTGAGAACGGCACCAACAACACGGCCGTTGCACGTGGCCGGCTCGTCGAGGGGCCTCCGGCCCGCGTCGAGAACGTCCAGGTGATCTACCACCAGGGGCCCTCGCTCAACTCGACGCTGCACTTCGGCTCGCGCCTGAACTTCCTGAAGGATGGCACCCTGCTCATCACGCACGGTGAACGCTCGATCACCGAGGGCCGCATGCAGGCGCAGCGGATGGACGGCCTGCTCGGCAAGGTCGCACGCATCAACGCCGACGGCTCCATCCCGAAAGACAATCCGTTCGTCGGTCGCGCCGGCGCGCGCGAGGAGATCTTCTCCATCGGCCATCGCAACATTCAGTCCGCAGCTATTCACCCGACCACGGGCGAACTCTGGGAAGTGGAACACGGCACGCGCGGCGGCGATGAGCTGAACGTGGTCCGCAAGGGGAAGGACTACGGGTGGCCGACGATTGCCTACGGCATCGAGTACGCCGGAGGGCCCATCACCGGTGGCATCACCGCGAAGGACGGCATGGAACAGCCGCTCTACTACTGGGACCCGGTCATCGGTCCGAGCGGGATGGCGTTCTACACGGGGAACCTGTTCCCGTCGTGGAAGGGCAGCCTCTTCATCGGCGGGCACCAGACGAACGACCTCGTGCGTCTCTCGCTCAACGGCGAGAAGGTGACCGGGGAAGAGCGGCTCCTCACCGACCGCAACCCGCGGCTTCGCATTCGGGATGTGCGGCAGGGTCCCGACGGTGCGCTCTACCTACTGACCGACGAGAACACGACCGGCAAGCTGCTGAAGCTCGTTCCGAAAGGGGCGGGGACGAAGTAGAGGTTGGAGGTTGGGGGCGTCAGGCTGAAGCCTGACGCCTACGACTCGCCGACCGCCGTGCCGGCCTCGCCAGCATCGGCTGTCCTGCCCGGCTACCGGGATTTCCCGGCCCTCCCCCGCCTTCCTGGCCCTCCCGGCCTTTGTGCATTCCTGCATTTCTGCGTTTCTGCATTTCTGCATTTCTGCATTTCCCTCAGGCGATCCCCACGATCTCCCCATCTGCTGCGAGGTCGATGTTGCGCGCGTGCGGTGTCTTCGGCAGGCCCGGCATCGTGAGGATTTCGCCCGTGAGCGGGACGAGGAACCCGGCGCCCGATGCGATGCGCACCTCGCGAATGGTCATGTCGAAGTGGCGCGGCCGCCCGACCCGCTTCTCGTCGTCTGACAGCGAGAGGTGCGTCTTCGCCATGCAGATCGGCAGCTGCCCGAAGCCGAGCGCCTCGGCGCGGTCGATCTGCTTCTTGGCCGTCATCGAGAAGTCCACATCGTCTGCGCCGTAGATCGTGCGCGCCACGCGGCGGATCTTGTCCATCGGCGGATCCGCCAGGTCGTACATGTAGCGTGGCTGCGGAGTGGATGCGCCAGCTCGGGCCAGCACGCGCTCGGTGAGCGCCATGGCGGCTTCTCCGCCCTTGCCGTAGACGTCCGCCGCACCAGCGTCGACACCATCGCCTTGCAGCGCGTCGAGCACGAGCTGCACCTCGTCCGGCGCGTCCTCCGCGCGAAGGTTCAGCAGCACGATCGGCTCGAGGCCGAAGCTCCGCACGTTCTCGAGGTGCTTGCGCAGGTTCTCCAGCCCCCGCTTCAGCGCATCCGCATTGCGCTGCCCTGACTCCTGAGCGGGCACGCCCCCGTGGAACTTGAGCGCACGGAGGGTTGCCACCAGGACGACGGCGTGGGGCCAGATGCCGGCAACGCGGCACTTGATGTCGAGGAACTTCTCGGCGCCGAGGTCGAAGCCGAAGCCTGCCTCGGTGAACACGACGTCGGCGTGGCGCAGCAGGAGGCGCGTCGCGATGATGCTGTTGCAGCCATGGGCGATGTTGCCGAAAGGCCCGCCGTGCACGACGGCTGGCGCCCCCTCGATGGTCTGCACCAGGTTTGGCAGCATCGCATCGCGCAGCAGCGCCGCCATTGCACCTTCAGCGTGCAGGTCCGCGGCGAACACCGGCGTGTTGTCGCGGCTGAAGCCCACGAGGATGCGTGCGAGCCGATCCTTCAGGTCTGCGTAATCACGCGCGAGACAGAGGATGGCCATCACCTCACTCGCGGCCGTGATGTCGTACCCATCCTCGCGCGGCACGCCCATCGTCCGGCCGCCGAGGCCCGAAACGATGCGCCGGAGGAAGCGGTCGCTCATGTCCGTGACGCGCCTGAAGACCATCTGTCGGCCATCGAGCTGCGGCGGAGCACCGTAGAAGATGTCGTTGTCGGCCAGCGCCGCGAGGAGGTTGTGCGCGGACGTGACCGCGTGCAGGTCGCCTGTGAAGTGCAGGTTGATCCGCTCTGAGGGGACGAGCATCGAGCGGCCGCCGCCCGTGCCACCACCTTTCGCGCCGAACACCGGACCGAGCGACGGCTCACGCAGCGCGCACGCGGAACGCACGCCCAGCCGACGCGCAGCCTGCGTCAGCCCAATGACGCACGTCGTCTTGCCCTCGCCCGCCGGTGTCGGGTTGATGGCGGAGACGAGCACGAGCTTTCCGCTCAGTGGCGCGCCGCTGAACGCGTGCGTCGCGGCGATCTTCGCCACGCCCGGTCCCCACGGGTGGATGTCCTGTGTAGAAAGGCTGAGGTCGGCGGCGACGTCTTCGATGCGGCGCATGCGCGACGATCTTACTGGTCGCGTTCATGTGCGCAAAACGTCATGCGGACGTCTGCGGCCCATCAGGTACGATCGATCCGTCATTCCGTGATCATTGGAGGTTCGATGAAGTCCCTGTTCCGCACAGTCGCGGCGCTGCTCGTGGCTGTACTCCTGTTCGAAAGTTCCGCGCTGGCCGTCGACGCAAAGTACGCCGCGTACGACGGCGGCACCATCAACGTGTTCGGCGATCCGAAAGATCCGGTCGAGGGTCGGCTCGACACGACCAGCGACGATGCACTGGTGTTTGCGGCGTACGGGAAGGACTACGCCGGCAAGCAGTTCTCCATCAAGTACAAGAAGATCGTCGATCTCGAGTACGGCCAGAAGGCCGGTCGCCGCGTCGGAGCGGCTGTCGGCACCGCGGTGCTGCTCGGCCCGATCGGCCTCGTGCCGCTCTTCTCCAAGAAGCGCAAGCACTACCTCACGATTGGCTTCAAGGACGATGCGGGCAAGGACCAGGTCGCGATCATCGAGCTGGGCAAGGATATCGTCCGGACGTCGCTCGCCGTCATCCAGACCCGGTCGGGCAAGCAGATCGAGTATCAGGACGAGGAGGCGAAGAAGTCGGGCAAGTAGATAGCGTAGGCGGACGTCGGGCGCTGTTACACTCCCCGCATGCTTGCAGCTCTCGCACTTGCGGCGGTCGTCGGCTACGCCCATCCCGAACAACTGGTCGACACCGGGTGGGTCGCGGCGCATGCCCGCGACCCGCAGGTGCGTGTCGTCGACGTGCGGCGATCGGGCTTCGACCAGGGCCACATCGACGGTGCCGTCTGGCTCGATCCCGAATCCATTCGCGACACGTCGAACGCGCCCTCGTTCATGCTGGCGGCCCCGGCTTTCGAGCAGGCCATGGGCCGACTCGGCATCTCGAATGCGACGCGCGTCATCCTCTATGACGATCGCGGAGGCCTGCTGGCGGCGCGGGCCTGGTGGATCCTGAACGCCTACGGGCACTCGAACGTCGCGCTCGTGAACGGCGGCTGGGTGAAGTGGACCGCCGAGACGCGACCGGCGTCGACGGCGAGCAACCCGGTGAAGGTGGCGACGTTCAAGGCGCGGCCGGATGCGAAGTGGCTCGCCACGCTCGCCGACGTTCAGTCCTCGATCCGCAAGCCGGGCGTCCGCATCCTCGACGCCAGGACTGTCGCCGAGATGGACGGCTCCGATACGCGCCTGAGCAGCCGCGGAGGGGTGATCCCCTCCGCGACCGCGGTCTACTGGGAAGATCTGCTCGACGCAGACGCGAAAACGTTCAAGACGGCCGACGAGTTGCGCGCCATCTACGAGAAGGCGGGCGTGCGCCCGTCAGATTCGGTGATTGCGTACTGCTGGGTGGGGCACCGGTCCGCTGTGGACCTGTTCGCGCTGCACCTGATCGGGTACGAACATCTGCAGAACTACCTCGGCTCGTGGGAGGAGTGGAGCAAGCGCTCCGACCTCCCGACCGAGCCGTTCCAGAAGTAGTGCCCCTGGGCGACGCGTCGAGCATAGCGTGTGCGCCGCGAACGCGCCGGCCAGCGGGCTAGGCGCAGCACCCCGGTGCGCAGCAGGATGCCGCGGTCGGCTTCGTGGCGCGGATGAACGCGCTCATGAACTTCCCTTCCACTTCAGGGGCAATGGCATCTACATCTACGCCCTGGCCGGCGAGGAATGTGCGCGCGTCGTTGATGTCGTAGACGCGCGTCGGCTCGATATCCACGGCGGTGAACCCTGCGCCAGCGAGCTTGGCGCGGTACTCCGTGTCTTGGAGCGCCCCGGCAATGCAGCCGACCCACAGCAGCATGCTCTGTCGCACGGCCTCCGGCACCTGCCCGCGGGTGACGACGTCGGAGACGGCGAAGCGCCCGCCCGGCTTCAGCACGCGGAAGGCTTCGCGCAGCACCTGATCCTTGTCGGCCGACAGGTTGATCACGCAGTTGGAGATGATCACGTCCACCGAGTCGTCGGGTAGCGGGATGTGCTCGATCTCTCCCTTCAGGAACTCCACGTTCGCCACGCCCGCCTTCTTCTGGTTCTCGCGTGCGAGCGCCAGCATCTCGTCGGTCATGTCGAGGCCGTAGGCCTTGCCGGTCGGCCCGACGCGGCGTGCCGAGAGAAGGACGTCGATGCCGCCGCCGGAGCCGAGATCCAGGACCGTCTCACCCTGGTTGAGCGCTGCCAGCGCCGTAGGATTCCCGCAGCCGAGCGAGGCGAGAACCGCTTCTTCGGGAAGGAGACCGGTCTGGCCGGCGTCGTACAGATTCGAGGTGATCGGGTCGCAGCAGCCGTCGGCTGCCGGAGCCGCGCCGCAGCACGAGCTGCCGCCGCTCCTCACCCGGAGGGCCGCCTGGCCGTACTTTTCCTTCACGACATCCTTCACGTTCGCGGTGCTCATGGGACCTCCTGGGAACGTCTCCATTTCTACAACTGCTTTATTGATTCGTCGAGCCCGAGTGGTGCCGCCACCGCCGAATTCCCGGCAGATGCACCGCCGCCCACCTGAGGCAGCGGTGACGACTGGCCAGGTGCGACGGCCTGCCGATCGAATTGAGCGTTGATTCGCGGCCTTCCGGCCACATTCCGGCCCGAGGATGGCCCGCTGCGCGCGGGCACTGCCGTTGCTTCGGTCCGCAGGGGATCCACATGGCACGCGTGATGGACAGGCGCCCGCACCGGTTTGCGTGGTCAGCGTCGGCAGCAGTTGGTGCGGCCATGGTGGCGGCCTGTTCGGGACCCGCCCCGCCGCAGGACACGGTCCTGCGCTGCTCGGCCGCGGAGATTCAGCACGTGTTCCGCATCCCTCCGGACCACCAACGGGTGGAAGATGTGTCGGCGACCCCGGCGAAGGTCGGTCAGCTCTCGGTGACCGACAGCAGCTACGTTCTTCGCTTCGAAGAGAGCCGCGACCACTACGAGCTGATCGTCGTCATCGATCGGTCAACAGGGCGCGGGACGCGTACGCTGTATGACGACGAGCAGCAGGTGATTCACGGGCATGGAGGGTTGGACGAGATCGTGTGTACGCCGGATGGGCAGCCGCTCTAG
>JAFDVO010000025.1 GCA_018268955.1 Acidobacteriota bacterium
AGCCCCGCCCCTACGACCACCCTGATCGACGACCGCGACTGGAGCCCCGCCCCTACGATTGCCCTGACCGACGACCGCGGCTCAGGCCTATGCCTGGGCCCCCCCGGGCTGTTGCTTCCTTTCGTAGCGGCAGGGCTTTAGCCCTGCCGGACCAGGACGTGGCCGAACCGCGAGCGTATTTCAGCCGACGAGGCGGGCGAGTTGCTGTGCGGCGACGCTGGCTCCGTCGATGCGTACCTTGCGTGCGACTGCTCGCGCGCGTGCGGCGACCGGGCCGGAGAGCGCGTGCTCCAGCGCAGGTCGCAGCGTGTCGATCGCAGGCGCTCCCGCCGGGTGCCGCGCCCCCACGCCGAGCGAGACGACGCGACCGGCCCAGTAAGGCTGGTCGTAGTGCTGCGGGATGACGACCTGTGGCGCACCAGCACGCGCGGCTGCGGTGGTCGTGCCCGCACCGCCGTGATGCACCACCGCCGCCACACGCGAGAACAGCGCGTGATGACTCACGTCCCCGATCAGCAGGCAATCGTCGCAGTCGTCCACGAGCCCGAGGTCCGCCCATCCGCGGGAAACGATCACGCGGCGGCCGAGGGCGCGCGCGGCAGCGATCGTGTCAGCGCTCAGGTTGCCAGGCGCGCGGATGCTGCCGAAGCCGACGTACACCGGCGGATCGCCGGCGTCGAGAAAGCGTTCGACCTCAGGCGGAAGCCGCTGCCCATCGTCCATGAACCACGCGCCCGCCTGGAAGACGCAGTCGTCGCCCGACTCGGGCCAGGGCGCGATTATCGGATCGGCCGCGAGCCACGGGTGCGCGGTGAAGATGTGGCTGCGGAGATCGTCGACCGGTCGGAGCCCGCGAGCCACGCGCTGCGCGTTCAGCGTGTCCCTGAACAGCGCATTGAAGCGGGCCGCGTTCTCCGTCCACAGCGCGTCGTATTGGCGTGGGTCGTCGGTGGCCACGTCCCCGTGCAGCGTGTAGACCGGCGGGGCGTGGTGGCGCGACGGCAGCACGTTCGGTGAGTACGCAGCGAACACATATGGCACGCCCCGCATCTCCGCGACGGTCGGCGCCGCGATCTGCAAGGCCGTCGCGCCAAGCAGCACGTCGCATCCCTGTGCTGCGCGTTCGAGCGTCTCGAACTGGTTCGCCAGGCTGGCGTCGGCCATCTGTCGGCGCTGCTCGGGCGTCGGCAGTGCGGCGGGTGCCGCGGCCGGTCGCGCGGTTGCCCGCAGTTCGGGGCCGAGCGGCATCACGTCGAGGCCGAAGCCCTCAATCCACGTCACGAAGTCGGGCGGTGTGCACAGCCTCGGTTCGTGGCCCGCATCGCGCAAGGCGAGCGCGAGCGCCACCAGCGGCTGCACATCGCCTCGCGATCCAATCGTCGACAACAGCACGCGCATGCGAAGCCTCCTCCACTCCCGGCCGCCCCGGCCCTCGCGGCCTTCAACTCTCTGCGTACAGTCCTACCTGCCCCACCCGCCCCGTCGCACCAATTCACCAACTCACCAACTCACCAATTCACCAATTCACCAACTGCGTTCCCGCCCTCCCCGCCCCGTGAGCGCCAAGTCTGCACTGCCGGGGCCGGCTTGCCGCAAGGGTTGACCCGCCTCCTATACTGAAATCGGGACGTTCCCGTCGCCTGCCCGGAGGACAGCCATGGGTGTGTGGATTTACCTTGCCCGGTTCTTCGCGGGCGCCTTTCTCGCCAACGGCATTCCGCACTACGTCAGCGGCACGCTCGGGCGGCCCTTCCCTTCGCCGTTCGCATCGCCTCCGGGAAAGGGCGATTCGTCACCGATCGTCAACGTGCTGTGGGGCGCGGCGAACGTCGCCATCGGCTACCTGCTCGTCTATCACGTCGGGTACTTCGAGATGTCCCACACCAGGGAACTGCTGGCCACCGGCGCCGGCGGGTTGCTGACGTCCCTGCAACTGGCCCGGCATTTCGGGACGGTGCAGCAGGGGAAGCCAGCGCACACGTAGCCACCGACCCTGTCCCGCACGCGAGCCCAGCGCGCACGTCGGCACGCCCGCTCAGAGAGCCCTGCGGCCGCTCGAGCCGTCGACCGCGCCGTGGTCGAGAGAGACCAGCGTGTGCCATGCTGGAGAGACGCATGGCTGTTTCCGCCGTCATCCTCGACATGGACGGGCTCATGGTCGACACCGAGCCCCTGTACAAGACCGCATGGCAACAGGCGACGAGGGAACTGGGCTTCGACCTCCACGACCAGCGCTACGCGACGATCGTCGGGCGACCGCTGCCGGACTGCGAGCGCATCCTCATGGAGGAGTTCGGACCCGCATTTCCGCTCGACGCACTGCGTGCACGCTGGCCCGGGCTGTGGCGCGATGAGGTGGAACGCCTCGGCATCCAGGTCAAGCCAGGCCTTGAAGCACTGCTGGCGTTCATCGCCTCCGAGCCCCTGCGTGTCGCGGTCGCCACGTCAACGAATGCCGATTGGGCGGCGTTCACGCTCGACCGCGCCGGACTGGCCGGTCGCGTCGACGTGATCGTCACCGGCGATCAGATCGCGAGGGGCAAGCCGGCACCGGACATCTACCTCGAAGCGGCCCGGCGCATCGGCGTTGCGCCGCGTGAGTGTGTCGCCCTGGAGGATTCCGAGGCGGGCATCCGCTCGATTGCCGCAGCGGGCATGACCGGCATCCTCGTTCCACACTGGAGCCCCTCGCCCGAAGCCCAGGCTGCCGCCTTCCGCATCGTCGCCTCGTTGCATGAGGCGAAGGACGTGATCGCGTCGCTCCTTGTGGTGCCTGCCGCGCGCTGAGCGGAGGCTGTCGGGTCGGTGCCGACCGTGGCGCTCGACCTCTGGTCGTCGTAGAATCGCCGCGCGTGACGCCCCCACGCCCGCCGTGTGCAGCACGCTGACGCGTGCCACGACGGTCGAGCGTCGGGGCGCGCCTGGAGGTGTTCGTGCTGCACGCCCTGCTCGCATTCGTCCTGCTGCTGGTTCAGACCCGCAATGTCCCCGGCGTGCTCGACAAGCCCGATCCCAACCAGATGGAGGAGGCGCCACCGCTCGGCTATCACGCCGTCGAGACAGGGCTCTCATTGCCTGACGGCATCAAGCTCGGCGCCTCGTCCGGGGTGGCCTTCGACGCGCAGGGGCACATGTGGGTGCTCAATCGAGGGGAGCACCCCTTGATGGAATTCGATGCGCACGGCACGTTCCTCCGCGCGATGGGCGAGGGCAAGTACAACCGCGCCCATGGGCTTCGCATCGCACCCGACGGCAGCATCTGGACCACCGACGTCGTCGGCCACACGGTGATGAAGATGAATCGGAACGGCGACGTGCTGCTGACGCTCGGCACGCGCGGCCAGGCCGGGACGTGGGACGAGGCGGCGGGCACGCGCCTGCTGCAGGAGCCGTCGGACATCGCGTTCGCGCCGAATGGCGACGTGTACATCGTGCAGGGGCACGGGCGCGGCGAAGGTCGCGTGCTCCGGTTCGATCGCAGCGGCACGTTCATCACGAGCTGGGGCGGCAAGGGGACCGCGCCGGGGCAGTTCGATCAGCCGCACTCCATCCTGGTCACCGCGGATAACCAGCTGCTGGTGGCGGATCGCGAGAACCATCGGGTCCAGGTCTTCGACCTCGATGGGAAGTACATCAAGGAATGGAAGTTCAAGGGGCTGCCATGCGGGCTGTTGATCGGCCCTGACAGGCAGCTGTACCTCGCGACCGGCTTCTCCGGACAGATCCTCCGGTTGAACGGCGACGGCAAGGCGGTGGCGATGATGGGGGAGCCGGGCCCTGGGCCGGCGCTCGGTGAATTCGGCGAGGCGCACTACATGGCCATCGAGCCGACGTCGATGGACATCTACGTGGCCGACACGATCAACGCGAAGCTCCATCGCTTCGCCCGACGCTAGGGGCGCTCACCTCGTCTGCCGCGGAGAGCGGCACGACCTGCACGGCCGCGTCCTTCACCTCGGAGAGGAACCGGTCGATGGTCGAGCCGTTCCAGATCAGCTCCCAGCGCGACCGGGCGCTCTGGCCGAAGATGACGTGCGTAATGCCTTCCCGCTGGGCGAACGCGATCAGCCCTTCGTAGGGCGTTCGTGCCTTGACGCGCACCACCGTGGCGCCGAGCGATTCCGCAAGCTGGATGTTCTGGCGGAGTGCGTCCGAGTCTGCTGCGGCGATGCGCCCCGGGCTCTCCGCGGGCGTCTCGACGTACACGGCGTACCACCTCGCGCCGAGCCGACCGGCAATGCGAGCGCCGGTGCGGATGACGCGAGGCGCGTGTGCGTTCGAGCTCATGCAGACCATCACGCGCTCGGGAATCATGGCCGGCTCGAGCCCCTCGCGCTCCCGATAGCTCGCCGCCTTCTCGCCGACTTCATCCGCCACGGCACGGAGCGCCAGCTCACGGAGCGTCGACAGGTTTCCCTTGCGGAAGAAGTTGTTGAGGGCCTGCTCCACCTTCTCGGGACGGTAGACCTTTCCCTGCCGCAGGCGATTGCGCAACTCCTCGACCGTCACGTCGACGTTGATCACCTCGTCGGCGCGATCGAGGAACGTGTCCGGCACCGTCTCCCGGACCCGCACGCCCGTCACGCGCGCCACGGCGTCGTTCAGTGTCTCCAGGTGCTGGATGTTGACGGCGGTCATCACGCCGATGCCGGCGTCGAGCAGGTGCAACACGTCCTGATATCGCTTCGGATTCCGGCTGCCCGGCGCATTCGTGTGCGCGAGTTCATCGACAACGCAGACCTGTGGACGACGGGCGACGATCGCGTCGACGTCCATCTCCTCGATGCTGGCGCCGCGATAGGCGACCGTGCGTCGGGGAACGACCTCGAGGTCCTTCACCTGCGCCTCGGTGTCCTGCCGTCCGTAGGTCTCGACGATGCCGATGACCACGTCGATACCGCGCGCCTTCAGCGCGTGCGCTTCCTGCAGCATCGCGTAGGTCTTGCCGACCCCGGGCGCCGCGCCGATGTACACCCGCAGCCGCGCACGCTCGTGCTGCCTGATCCGCTCGAGCAGGTCTTCCGGTGTTGGGTGCGTCACGTCAGTGCCTCGCGGTGGATCGATGGGCGATCACCGGCTGGGCGGGAAGCGGTCGTCGAGCGCGAGATTCAGTTCGAGCACGTTCACCCGGGGCTCACCGAGGAGCCCGAACGTGCGGCCCTCCGTGTGCGCGGACACGAGCGCGCGGACGTCCGACTCCGATGCGTGTCGTTCTCGGGCGACTCGGGGCACCTGGAACAGGGCGGCGGCTGGCGAGATGTGCGGGTCGAAGCCAGACGCCGACGTGGTGACCAGATCCACCGGCACCGGTGCGCCGGGGTTGTCCCCGCGCACCGACGCGACGTTCGCGCGGACCGCGTCGACGAGCTTCCTGTTCGTTGGTCCGTACTGGCTGCCGGCGGAGTTGGCGGCGTCGTACGGCGTGCTGGTGGCGGATGGGCGTGAGTGGAAGTACCCGGGCTTCGAGAACCCCTGCCCGATCAGCCGGGACCCGACGGTGACGCCATTTCGTGCGATGAGCTGTCCGTTGGCCTTGTCTCGAAACGCCAGCTGCGAGACAGCCGTGATGCCCAGCGGATAGAGGACACCGAGCAGCAGCGTCGTGACCACCGTCATCAGGGTGGCGACGAGGAGATTGCGGGCAAGTGACATGGTGCACTCCTACGCGAGCCCTAGAGCCGCGACGATGAGGTCGATGGCCTTGATGCCGAGGAACGGGAAGAGGATCCCGCCCAGCCCGTAGACGAGCAGGTTGCGACGCAGCAGCGCTGCGGCTCCGGCCGGACGGTACTTCACGCCGCGCAGTGCGAGGGGGACGAGCGCGATGATGATCAGCGCGTTGAAGATGACCGCCGACAGGATGGCCGATTCGGGCGTCTGCAGCCGCATGATGTTCAGCGCCTGCAGGTGCGGGAACGCCACGACGAACATCGCCGGGATGATGGCGAAGTACTTCGCGAGGTCATTCGCAATCGAGAAGGTCGTCAGCGCACCCCTCGTGATGAGGAGCTGCTTGCCGATCTCCACGATCTCGATCAGCTTCGTCGGGTTCGAGTCGAGGTCGACCATGTTCCCGGCTTCCTTCGCGGCCTGTGTCCCGGTGTTCATGGCCACTCCGACGTCTGCCTGGGCCAGCGCCGGCGCGTCGTTGGTCCCATCGCCCGTCATCGCCACGAGCTTGCCTTCGGCCTGCTCGCGCTTGATGAGCGTCATCTTGTCCTCCGGCGTCGCCTGCGCGAGGAAGTCGTCCACGCCTGCCTCGGAGGCGATGGCGGCTGCCGTGAGCGGGTTGTCGCCCGTGATCATCACGGTCTTGATGCCCATGGCACGGAGGTGCGCGAACCGCTCGCGCATCCCGCTCTTCACGATGTCCTTCAGGTGGATCACGCCAAGCGGCTCCGCCCCCTCGGCGACCACGAGCGGCGTGCCGCCCGCGCGGGCGACCCGCTCGACGATCGGCGCGAGCTGTGCCGGCACCTGCCCTTCCTGCGCGCGCACCCAGCGGTCGATCGCGTCCGCCGCCCCCTTGCGGATCGCGCGCGACGGCACGAGGGTCGTGGTCGACCCGCCGTGCCCCACAGCGGCAGCCAGCCGCAGGTCGACGCCCGACATCCGGGTCTGCGCGGTGAAGGGGACGAACGTCATGTCACCCTCGGCGAAGCGGGGACCTTGCGCGCGATACGTCTCACGAGCCAGCGACACGATCGATCGCCCTTCCGGCGTTTCGTCTGGCAGGGACGCGAGCAGCGCCGCTTCCGCGAGCCGTGCCTGGCTCACGCCCGGCAGCGGCAGGAAGTCGCTCGCCTGCCGATTGCCCAGCGTGATCGTGCCGGTCTTGTCCAGGAGGAGCGTGTGGACATCGCCTGCCGCCTCGACCGCTCGTCCGGACATCGCGAGCACGTTGTGCTGGACCAGCCGGTCCATGCCCGCGATGCCAATCGCCGACAGCAGGCCGCCGATGGTCGTCGGAATGAGGCAGACGAGCAGCGAGATCAACACGAACAGCGACTGCGGCGCGCCCGAGTAGACCGCAAACGGCTGGAGCGTGATCACCGCGATCAGGAACACGATGGTCAGGCCGGCCAGCAGGATGTTGAGCGCGATCTCATTCGGCGTCTTCTGTCGCGCGGCCCCTTCGACGAGCGAGATCATGCGGTCGAGGAACGTCTCGCCGGGATTGGCCGTGATGCGCACGCGGATCCAGTCCGACAGGACGCGCGTGCCGCCGGTCACCGCCGAACGGTCGCCACCCGACTCGCGGATGACGGGAGCGGATTCACCGGTGATGGCGCTCTCGTCGACCGACGCCACCCCCTCGATGATCTCGCCATCGACCGGAATCACCTCGCCTGCCGTGACACGTACGACGTCGCCCTTCCTGAGTCCTGGCGCAGGAACCTGCTCGAGCATGCCGTCGGCGCCTTCGCGGTTCGCCACCGTCTCGGTCCGCGCGCGGCGCAGCGTATCCGCCTGCGCCTTGCCGCGACCTTCGGCCATCGCCTCCGCGAAGTTCGCGAAGAGGACGGTCAGCCAGAGCCAACCGGTGATCTGCAGCTCGAAGCCGACGTGGCCGGAGCCGCTGAGGATCCCCTGGGCAAGCCGCCACGTGGCGAGCACGCTGCCGATTTCCACCACGAACATGACCGGGTTCCGTGCCATGGTGCGTGGGTGGAGCTTGCGCAGGGCGTCGATCGAGGCGCGACGGACGATGTGCGGGTCCCAGATCGAGAGTGCGTGGGTCTTGGGATGCGTGGCCATCAGAACACCTGTCCGCTCTGCATCAGGAAGTGCTCGACCACCGGGCCGAGGCTCAGGGCGGGGAAGAACGTGAGCGCGCCGACGATGACGATGACGCCGACAAGCAGGCCTGAGAACAGGGGCGTCGTCACCGGGAACGTACCGCTCGATTCAGGGACCAGCTTCTTGCGGCTGAGACTCCCCGCAATGGCGAGCGGCGGAATCAGCATGAAGAAGCGACCGATCAGCATGGTGAGTCCAAGCGTCGTGTTGAACCACAGGGTGTTCGCGCTGAGTCCGCCGAATGCCGAGCCGTTGTTGCCGGCGGCCGACGAGTAGGCGTAGAGCAGCTCGGACAAGCCGTGCGGACCCGCGTTGAAGATCCCGGCAGTGCCATGGGTCGTGACGCTGGACACAGCCGTGAACGCGAGGATCACGAGCGAGAAGACGAGGACCGTCAGCATCGCCATCTGCACTTCGAAGGCCTGAATCTTCTTGCCCAAGTACTCGGGTGTGCGACCGACCATCAGGCCGGCGATGAAGACCGCGAGGATGATGTAGACGAGCACGCCGTACATCCCGGCGCCGACCCCGCCGAACACCACCTCGCTCAACTGGATGTTGGCGAGCGGGACGAGGCCGCCAAGCGCGGTGAACGAGTCGTGCCATCCGTTCACGGCGCCGCAGCTGGCGTCCGTCGTCACCGTCGCGAAGAGCGCCGTGTTCGCGATGCCGAAGCGGACCTCCTTGCCCTCCATATTCCCGCCGGAAGAAAGCGCGGAGACGGTCTGGTCTGCGCCTGCGCTGGTCAGCAGCGGGTTGCCGCGCGCCTCCGCCCAGTAGGCCGTGGTGACGCCCGCGACGAACAGGAACGCCATCGCCGCCCAGACGGCCCAGCCGTGCCGCTGCGAGCCGGTCATGCGCCCCAGGGTGTAGGTCAGCGCCGAGGGGATCGCGAAGATGGCGAACATCGCGAACCAGTTGGAGAGTGGCGTCGGGTTCTCGAACGGATGGGCGCTGTTCGCGTTGAAGAAGCCGCCGCCGTTCGTGCCGAATTGCTTGATGGCTTCCTGCGAGGCGACCGGCCCCTGCGCGATCGTCTGCACCGCGCCCTCCACCGTGTGCACCGTGTCGTAGGCACGGAGGTTCTGCACGACCCCCTGCGACACAAGGAAGAGGGCGCCGACGATGGCGATCGGGAGCAGGATGTAGAGGGTGCCGCGGACGAGGTCCACCCAGAAGTTGCCGATGGTGCCGCGTTCGCGCGCGGCGATCCCGCGGACGAACGCAATCGCGACCGCCAGGCCGACCGCTGCCGAGACGAAGTTGTGGTACGCGAGCCCCGCCATCTGGGTGAAGTAGCTCATCGTCGACTCGCCGCTGTATGCCTGCCAGTTCGTGTTGGTGGTGAAGGAGGCAGCGGTGTTGAAGGCGAGGTCAGGCGCGACCGCGGGGAAGTGCTGCGGGTTCCAGGGCAGGAACGCCTGCAGCCGCTGCATCGCGTAGAGCACGAGCATCGACACGATGCTGAAGAGCAGCAGCGAGACCGCGTACTCGGTCCAGCGCATCTCGTGCTGCTCGTCGACGCCAGTGAGCCTGAAGACGAGGCGCTCGCACGGACGCACGACCGGCGCAAGCCACGTCGGTTCGCCATTGAACACGCGCGCCATGTACGCGCCGAGCGGACGCGTGACAAGGGCGACGGTCGCCAGGAAGAAGAGAATCTGGAGCCAGCCGTTGAGTGTCATGTCAGAACCTCTCGGGCATCACCATCGCCATCACGAGATACGCCAGCACGCCGACGCTGACGAGCAGGGCAATCAGGAACTCAGTGCTCACGGGACACCTACCGCATCAGCCGCTCGCAGAGCGACACGTACACGAGGCTCACGACGAAGAAACCGACGGTGATGGCGACGAACGCCACGTCCTGCATGTCGAACCTCCTGATTCCAGCCTAGGGAGGTGCGACTGAGGTGGCCCGAAAATGTGCCTGAGGAATTCCTGAAGGCGGGCGGCTAGTGCGACGCGACGGTGACGAGCCGATAGCCGACCCAGGGTTCGCTCACAACCAGGCGTGGCTGGCCGGGGTCGGGCTCGATCTTCTTGCGGAGTTGGCCGATGAGCACCCAGAGGTGTTCCGGCTGGTCCACGGCATGAGCGCCCCAGAGCGCCTTCAGGATCGCCCGGCTGGTGACCACGCGGTCTGCGTTGCGCGCGAGCAGCGTCAGTAGCTCGAACTCCTTGGGCGTGAGCCGGACTTCATCGGCACCCCGGATGACACGGCGGCGGTCGTAGTCAATCGTCAGGTCACCGAAGGTGGCGCGGCCCGATTCGGATGTCGACTCCTCGGCCACGCGGCGCAGCGCGACACGGATGCGCGCGAGCAGCTCCTCCGGCCCGAACGGCTTCGTGACGTAATCATCCGCGCCGAGGTCCAGGGCCATCACCTTGTCGGCCTCCGCCGTCCGCGCCGACAGCACGACGATCGGCACCTTGGACGATTCACGAATTCGCCGGCACACCTCCGGACCGTCGAGATCCGGCAGCCCGAGATCGAGCACGACGAGGTCCGGCATGCGCTCGCTCACGCGCGCCAGCGCGTCGCGGCCGGTCGCTGCCACTTCGACCTGGTAGCCTCTCGAACGGAGGAGGGTCGACAGCGCCCGCTGAATGGCGACCTCGTCGTCGACGATTAGGATCCGCGCGTCGCGCGTCATGGCATCGCCTCGGTCGGCGGCTGCAGGTCGGCGGCCGACATGGACGCCTGACGCCATTCCGCCGGCACGGCAATCGTGAAGACCGCGCCGCCACCCGGGCGGTTGTCGGCCCACACGCGGCCACCTTCCGCGGCCAGCAGCCCCCGGGCGATCGACAACCCCATCCCGGTGCCCTCGCGGGGCTTGCCAGCCTGCCCACGATAGAACCGATCGAAGACGTGCGCGTGCTCGGCAGGGGCGAGACCAGGCCCCCTGTCCGCGACAGCGAGCGTGAGATCGGCGGGGCCGATGCCCACGGCAATGTCGATATCGGCACCGGCGGGTGAATACTGGGCGGCGTTCTCCAGGAGGTGCGAGAGCGCGGATGCCGTGAGCCGCGGGTCCAGCCTGACCAGGGCGGAGGTGTCACCGGTGACGTGCACCGCATGGCCGGCCAGCGCTGGCGCGACGAGTTCGCGCGCGACCTCGATGAGTTCGCCCGCGTGCACCCACCGCTGTTCTGCCGTGACCGCTCCGGCGTCGATTCGGGCCATCTCGAGGATGTTCTGGAACAGGCGTGTGAGGCGCTCCACTTCCGAGAGGACGAGCGCTGCCTGTTCGCGACGGTCCTCGTCGGGCAACGTGCCCTGCAGGTTCGACGCGGCCACGCGGATTGCGGTCAACGGTGTCCGGAGGTCGTGCCCGAGGGAGGCCAGCAGCGCGGACTGCAGCTCCTCCCGCTGGTGCGCGAACTCCGCCGCGCGCCGCTCTTCGAGGAGGGTGGCGCGCTCCATGGCGATGGCCACAAGTCCGCCGAGCGCGTCGAGCGTGCCGGGTTCCACCGGTCGACCGCTCGCCGCCAGGAGCCCGACGGCGACCGCCCCCGCACGCAGGGGCACGAGTTGCACCACGGCGCCGCCGACGGTGATGGGCTGATGCCCGATGTAAGCCCGTTCGGATGCATCGAACTCAATTCGGCGCGACGCCCGGGCGTACGCCTCGTTCAGCACGTCGTCAGGCAGCGGCGCCGGCACGCTGCCCGCATCCGCGATGTCCCAGCCGTCGTCGGTCGGTGTGCAGATGCCGACGTAGTCCAGCTCGAACCGTCGTGCCACCACCTGCGCCAGGGCCGTCAGCGCCTGCCGGCCACCGGTCATGATCAGGATGTCGCGTCCCAGATCGAAGAGCCTCGCCATCGCATCGCGGCGTTCGAGCGCCTCGCGTTCGCGTGCGCGCACCGTCGACGAGAGGTGGCTGGCGACGAGGCTGACCAGGAGGAAGGCGGCGAGCGCGACCCAGTTGTGCGGGTCGGCAATCGTCAGCGTCCCGACCGGCGGCAGGAAGAAGAAGTTGAAGCACAGCATCGCGACGAGCGATGCGGTGACTGCGACCCAGAGCGGCAAGGTCGCAGCCGCAAACAGGATCACGGTGAGGTAGGTGAGCGCCACCGTGGTGCTGTTCGAGAGGCCGCCGCGGCTGAAGACGGCGGTGACGAGGGCCACGGCGAGGAAGACCAGCGGGATCGCCCAGCCTCGCGGGCTAAGAGGCACGAGGGAGCGTCGCTCTGAGGTGCGCATGGCCTCCTGCGCTGACGGTATGCACTGGAGCGTCGGGTGTCAATCCGCTTTAGGTCCTTTTCAGGAACCGCGCCTCTCGGGCCCGCGCGCGACCCGCCGTCGATGTGTGGCGTGGTGCAGGCAGCCGCATATACTGTTCCGCATCATGGCCAGTCGTCGTCTCGCCACCTGGAAGGCCCTGCGTGTGCCTGCCTGCGTGCTGCTGCTGTGGCTGTGTGCGGGGCTGCATCCGCTGGCCAAGCCCAAAGCGGCGTCGCAGCCACCCTTCGCCGGACAGTCCGAGGAGGCCGCCCTGCAGGAGCAGGCCGCCCCGGCACTCGGCGTGATCCCGACCAAGGAGATCCGGGACGCGGTCGTCCGCCTGCCGCTCGCCGCCATTCTCGGGACCGTGCTGGCACTGCGGCCCCGCAAGCGCGGCTCGGGGCCGAAGTCGGTGCTGGTCGTCCAGACCCAGATCATGCTGGCCGTCGTCGGCGCCGTCATCATGCTCGTCGTCGGCAACAGCCTGTCCCGTGCCTTCGGCATCGTCGGCGCCGCGGGGCTCGTGCGCTATCGATCGACGATCGACGACCCGAAGGAAGCGGTCGTCATGCTGTGCGCGCTCGGCGCGGGGCTGGCCGCCGGTGTCGGGTTGTACGTCCTCGCACCGTTTGCCACGCTCTTCATGGCCGCGGTGCTCTGGGCCGTTGAGTTCTTCGAGCCGCCTGCGCGCAAGCTGTTCGAGCTCGCGATCGCCACGAAGCGCGCCGGTGAATTCCGCCCGAAGGTCGAAGGCGTGCTGCACGGGCTGGGGCTCGAGTACGAGTTGCTCTCGGAGTCCGACGGCGGCATCAGCTACAGCGTGTCTGCACCGCTCGACGTCCGCACTCGTGATGTGTCCGACACTATCCGGCTGCTGGCTGGTGATGATGAGATGGGGATCGAGTGGACCGAGAAGAAGCCGAAGAAGTAGCCCTGGACGCCGCGACCCCTGGCGCCGCGCCGCTGCAGTTCGTGACCGACGTGCGCGACGGATACCTCTACGTTCGCGTCACCGGCGACTACTCGCTGCAGGGGGCTCGTGACGCCTGTCGGCACTGGATGGACTCGGGCCTGGCGCACCTGCATCGGTCGGTCATCGCGGACATCAGGGGCGTGCGGAACTTCCGCGCGTCCACGGTGGCCGTGATGCAGCGGTTCGAACTGGCGCAAGGGCTCGTGCAGGTGCTGCCGCCGGACATCCGGCTCGCCATTGTCGAGTCCGACGAGCAGTTTGACCCTGAGCGCTTTGGCGAGCTGGTGATGAGCAACCGCGGCATGATGGTGCGCATCACGACGAGCCTGGATGATGCCCTGGCCTGGATCGGGACGTGGCGGGACAGCCACGCCGCCGCACCCGCCACGCAGGAGCGATGACCCCGAGCCAATTCCGTACGCTTGCATGCGCACTGCAGGGAGCCGCTGAGGGCGCCCACATGGGTCACGCGGACTTCCGCGTCGCCGGGCGCGTCTTTGCCTCGCTGGACAAGGAGGAGCGCATCGGCTCCATGAAGCTTCCCCTGGAGGACCAGGCGCGGTTCGTCGGCTCGCATCCGGACGCGGTGAGTCCGGCCAACGGTGCGTGGGGAGCACAGGGGTGGACGAAGATCGTCCTCGCTGCGGCTGACGAGGAACTGGTTGGCGAAGCGTTGACGCTCGCCTGCGAACTCGTCCGCAGGGGCTCCACGGCACCATCGTCGAAGCGACAGGTCTCCACAGCCCCCCGCAGCCGCAGCACGCGCTCCGCATCCGCACCGCGCGCTGCCGCGTCTCGTCCGGGAGCCAGGGAGGTGGATGCGTACATCGCCGCCTGTCCCACGGAGGTGCAGCCGCTGCTCGAGCGCATCCGCGCGACGGTCCGCTCCGTCGCTCCGGACGCGGAGGAGACGATCAGCTACCGCATGCCGGCGTTCTTCCTTGATGGTGCGCTGATCTACTACGCGCCCTTCAAGAAGCACATCGGCCTCTTCCCGCCGGTGAAGGGCGACGCCGCGATGAACACGGCACTCGCCCCGTATCGCGGACCCAAGGGGAACCTGCAGTTTCCCCTCGACAAGAAAATGCCGTTTGGCCTCATCAAGCGGGTCGTGCAGGCGCGCGTGCGCGAGCAGCGTGAGGCGCGCGCGAAGAGGCGCCGCTAGTCAGCGCGGCAGCGGCGCGAGCTCCGGCGTGCGCTTCTGGCGTTCGCTCATGGCGCCGAGCAGGCGACGGGCATCGTCCCGGATCGCCGCCGTGCTCCCACGTGCCATCAGCGGTCCGAGCAGCGCACGAGCCTGTGCCGAATCACCGTTGCGGGAGAGCGCATCGGCCAGCCAGAGGCGATAGACCTCCTGCTGCGGCGATCGCTTCACCGCGTCGCTGAGCAGCGTGACGGCGCGCGCCGGGTCATCCGGATCCTGCAGGAGAATCCAGCCGAGTTCCGCCGAGGCGAGCGTGTTGTCGGCGTCCAGCCCGACGGCCGTGTCCAGGACATCCCGCGCGTGTTCGACCGCCTCCACGCGCAGCGGCCTGGGGGCCCGCATCAGGCCCAGCGCCAGGTGGTGCCCGAGGCGCGCCTGCACCACCTCGTCCTTCGGCGCGAGCGTTGCCGCCCGCTCGAGGAGCACGAGGCCGTTCTCCCGATCGTTGCGTGACAGGTCGATGGTGCCCTGCGTCGCGAGCGCCCGTGCGGATCCGGGCTGCGCCTGGAGTGCCTTCGAGAGCCGTTCGAGCGCCTTGTCCGCCTGGCCGGTCGACGCGAGGAGCGCGCCGAGATAGGCTTCGGCATCGGCCGGGCCAAGCGCATCACCCTTGGACGGGAGGGCAGGCGTGACCTTCTCATCGAACGCCACCTGCAGCGCCGGGAAGATGAACTTCCGGATGTAGTCGTTCAGTTCGTGGTCGAGCGTCGCGGTGTCGCCAAACGCGTGGGTGAAGGCGTCGGCAGACGGTGTTCCGGCTCTCAGTTCGGCGATGTAGCGGTTCAACTGGCCCGGGCGGGCGCCGAAGGAGAGGTAGTGCACCAGCGCCCAGGCTTCCGCATCGAACATGTCCCGGGTCACGCCTCCAGGTGCGAGCCGCGGGTCGTCCGCCGCCGTGCCGACGAGCGTGGCGACCGGCAGGAGCGTCCCGTTGCGCAGCACATTGACGTTGTCCTGGTCCGGCCGGCCGATCAGGGCACCCTTGCCGCCCTGTCGTTCCTCGAACGTGCGGTACACCTCGGCAATCCCATGGAGGAGCCATGGCGGTGCCGCTCCGAGCGTGTGCGCCACGATGGAGTAGGAGTACCCGGCGAGTACCGTCCGCATCGCCACGCCGATGTTCTCGCCGTTCAGCGCGAGCAGCGTGTCCGTGTCGCTCACCGACGTCCATCCGCCGATGAAATCGCTGTTCCGGCCCGGGGGCATGTGCGCGCGAAACGTCTGGGCATCCTTGAACACCAGAACCGCGGTTCGGGACGGCGCACTGCCGGCACCGTTCAGGACGTTGGTCACGACGACGGTGTGGAACTGCTCCAGCGTCTGCGCGACCCGCCGGACGCTGATGTCCGTGCCATTGCCAACCGTCTCGAAGTGCTCGGTCGTGACGCGGACCCAGCGATCCGCCGCCGCAAGAGGACGCGAGGCGAACAGCGTCAGGACACACGTGAATGCGAGCACGATCAGTTTCGGCATGCGGCTCCCTGTGACGGTGAACGTTGGAAGCCTCGGAGTATATCGATTGGCTACCCGCCGGTCTGTCCGTCCTTTTCTGACGAGCTCGATTTCGGCCGGCTCGCGGCTGTAAACGTTTGCGTGAATGAAGCGTAAAGATTGGGTATGACCAACCTTTCACGCATCATGTCCTTTCTGGCCGCCGCGGCCTGCTCCGCAAACCTCGTCCATGCGCAGACCCCGGCTGCGGGTCAGGCGCCGGCTGGCGGGCGCGGCGCTGCGCCCGCGCGCATCGTCCTCTCCGTCACGAGCAACGCGTGGCCGGACGGCGGCGAGATCCCGATGAAGTACTCGTCGCGTGGCGAGAACAGGTCGCCCGACTTCACGTTCAACTGGTCGCAGGCAGGAAGCCCTGTCGCGGCACCAGCGGAGCTCCAGAGCTACGCCATCGTCTTCCGCGACATGGAGAACTCCACGAACAAGGGCACAACCGACACGCTGCACTGGACCATCTTCAACATCCCAGGCACGGCGAAGGGGATCCCGGAGGGGCTCGGCAAGGGGGACCTGCCGGACGGCTCCCGCAACGGCCCGGGCATCGCGGCACGCGGCGGCAACCCGGGCGCCTACTTCGGTCCGGGCGCCGGTCCCGGGCCCTTCCATCACTACGTCTTCGAGTTCTTCGCGCTCGACACGAAGCTCGATGTGCCCGCGACCGTGACGCGTGAGGACCTCCTCAAAGCCATGGAAGGCCACGTCATCGGCAAGGCGGTCTACACCGGCCGCTTCCACGCACCAGCGCAGTAGGCGGACACTGAGCCTTGGACGTTGGACGTTGGACGTTAGACGTTAGACGTTAGACGTCAGAAGTCAGAGGTCAGAAGCCTGGCGCGCAGTCGCCGTTCTGACTTCTGAATTCCGACTTCTGAATTCGGAACGATAATGGCGTCGAATGGGCAGGACGCCTTTCTGGACACGGACGAACCTGGCATGCGTCGCCTGTGCGTGGCTGCTGGTGCTGATCACGGCGCCTGCAGCCTCGGCGCAGGCCACCACTGTCGACGCGGCGCTGGCCTTCTACGGGATGAGCGGCGCCTACTGCTTCCGCGTTGCCCCGCTTGGAACCGCCCTCGCTGAAGAATCCGAGTGGACCGTCATGGTCCTGACCTCGGCATCGAATCACCGGAACACCTTCCGCATCCGCTCCGTGGACCCCGGCGATTCGGGCCTGAAGGGCTCCGGCCTGCAGCGGGTCGGCGGGATCGTGAACGAGGTGTGGAAGTTCGACGGCACGCGCGAGGAGTTCTTCGAGCGCTTCGCCAAGGGGATCCGCGACCGGGAACTGCGCGCGAGAGTGGTGAAGGTCGTGCCCACGGGCCTCGCGACCATGTCCTCCATCCGCGAGCGGGCGGAGCTCTACCTGAAGTTCGCCGACAAGGGCACGAAGGTGTCGTTCGATGAAGTGCCCGACCTGACGGCCGAGCAGTTCCTCACCTACCTCGATTTCGTTCCGGATTGATCCGATGAAGAAGAGCCTTCTCGTCCTCGTGGCGCTCCTGCAGTGGGCCTGCAGCCAGCCCGCCAAGTCGCCCTCGTCCACCGCCGCCGACGCCGCGGCGGCCGGCCGCGCGCAGCGCGTGACGATCGTGCGCGACGACTGGGGTATCGCCCATGTGTCGGGGGAGAGCGACGCAGACGCGGTGTTCGGCGTGATGTACGCGCAGGCCGAGGACGACTTCAACCGGGTCGAGACGAACCTGATCAACGCGATGGGCCGGCTCGCC
The DNA here is from genome assembly GCA_018268955.1 of Acidobacteriota bacterium. Lineage (GTDB taxonomy): Bacteria > Acidobacteriota > Vicinamibacteria > Vicinamibacterales > CAVVIG01 > CAVVIG01. The sequence continues at coordinate 17,448 of JAFDVO010000025.1, forward strand.
GAGGCGGAAGGGGAGAAGGAGATCTTCCGCGACCTTCGGATGAAGCTGTTCATCCAGCCGGACGATCTGAAGTCCCATTACGCGGCGGCACCCGACTCGCTCAAGCGGCTCATGGACGGCTGGGCCGAGGGGCTGAACTACTACCTCGCGACCCACCCCAATGTGAAGCCGCGAGTGATCACCCACTTCGAGCCGTGGATGGCGCTCTCGTTCACCGAGGGGAGCATCGGCGGGGATATCGAGCGCATCTCGTTGACGGAACTCGAGGGGTTCTACGGCAACGCGCCACGGGTCCCGCAGGCGGCGGCGCTCGACGTCGGGCCTCCCGAACCAACGGGGTCGAACGGCTTCGCCATTGCGCCCGCGAACAGCGCGTCGGGGAAGGCGCTCCTGTGGATCAACCCGCACACGTCGTTCTTCTTCCGCGCCGAGGCACAGATGACCAGCCGCGAAGGGCTGAACGCCTACGGCGCGCTCACGTGGGGGCAGTTCTTCGTCTACCAGGGATTCAACGACAAGGCCGGGTGGATGCACACCAGCTCCAGCGGAGTCGACAACATCGACGAGTACCTGGAGACCGTCGAGCGCAGCGGCGAGGCGGTGCTCTACAGGTTCGGCAGCGAGAAGCGACCGGTCGACGTGCGGAAGATCTCGGTCCCGTACAAGACCGCGAGCGGGATGGCCACGCGCGAGTTCACCGTCTACCGCACGCATCACGGGCCTATCGTCCGGCAGATCGGCGACAGGTGGGTGAGCGTGCGGCTGCTGCAGGACCCGGTGAAGGCGCTGACGCAGTCCTACATGCGGACGAAGGCGACGAACTACCGCAGCTTCCGCGACACGATGGAGCTGCACACCAACACGTCGAACAACACCGTGTTCGCCGACGCCGAGGGCAACATCGCGTTCTTCTACTCGAACTTCGTACCCAGGCGGGACCCTGCGTTCGACTACACGAAGCCGGTCGACGGCAGCAACCCCGCGACCGACTGGAAGGGCACGCTGTCGATCGACGAGAGCCCGAACGTGCTGAACCCACCGAACGGGTGGATCCAGAACACGAACAACTGGCCGTTCTCGGTGGCGGGCCCGAACAGCCCGAAGGCGTCGGACTATCCGAAGTACATGGAGGTCGGCACGGAGAATCCACGCGGCGTCCACGCCATCCGCGTGCTCGACGGAAAGAAGGGCTTCACCATCGACTCGCTCATCGCCGCGGCATTCGATACGGCGCTGCCGGAGTTCGACCTGCTCGTGCCGACGCTGGTCAAGGCCTATGACGGGCTGAAGCAGACGGATCCGCTTCGCGCGAAGCTGTCGGAGCCGATCGCCCAGTTGCGCGGGTGGGACCGACGCTGGTCGGTGTCGTCCGTGCCGACGACGCTGGCGGTGTTCTGGGGCGAGGAACTCTGGACGAAGGTGGCGCCTGAGGCCCGGAAGGCCAACCTCACCGTCTACGAGTACATGGAGGCGCGAGCCACGGCCGCACAGCGGCTCGAGGCGCTTGCGACGATTGTCGACAAGCTGACCGCCGACTTCGGCACCTGGAAGCTGCCCTGGGGCGACATCAATCGGTTCCAGCGCATCAGCCCGGAGATCGTGCATCCGTTCGACGACAGCCAGCCGAGCATCCCGGTCGGCTTCACCTCATCGCGGTGGGGGTCGCTCGCGGCGTTCGGCGCCCGCTCGTTCAACGGCACGAAGAAGATTTACGGCACCACCGGCAACAGCTTCCTCGCGGCTGTGGAGTTCGGCGACCGCGTGCGGGCGAAGGCCGTGTCCGCTGGCGGCGAGAGCGGCCATCCCGACTCGAAGCACTTCAACGACCAGGCGCAGCGGTACGCCGACGGCAACCTCCGCGACGTGTACTTCTACCCGGAGGACCTGGCCGCCCACACCGAACGCACGTACCACCCGGGGGAGTGATTCGCTGGCAGCGAGAACGCTGAAACGCCGGAATGCAGGAATGCCTGAAGCCCCAGGTCGGAGCTCCCCTGGCCGCCTATCGCTTTTGGAGCAGTACGCGAAGCCGACCAGCCCAGAGCCAGAAGCCCGGAGCCCAGAGCCCGAAGTCTGGAGCCCGGAGCCCGATTTGCTCGCCGTCCCGTACGGCGTTACGATGCCCCTGAGGTGACGTATGCGTCCCGACATCGATCAGGCCCCACGTCCCGATCAGACGGCTGACCTCGAACTCGCGCTCATCTCCGAGTTCCTCGAACGCCGCGGCCAGACGCTTCATAGCATTCACACGCTGCCCGAAGCCGAACGACACGCGATCATGCGCGAAGCGTCGCTCTACGCATCGTCGCGGCTGTCGGAAGTGGAGTCGCGGGCGCACTTCGTCGACGACCTGCACCAGAAGTGACCCGTTGAATGTGCCGGAACATCAAGACACTGGCGAACTTCGCGCCGCCTGCCACCGATGAGGAGATCCGTGCGTCGGCGCTGCAGTTCGTCCGCAAGCTGAGTGGGACGGCGAAGCCGTCGAAGGCCAACGAGGCGGCGTTCACCCGCGCGGTCGAGGAGGTCTTTGCCTCGGCGCGCACCCTCATCGATTCACTGCACAGCAGCGCGCCTCCGCGGGATCGCGTCATCGAGGCCGAGAAGGCGCGCGAGCGGAACCGCGCGCGATTCGGCAACTGACGCGGGAATTCACTGAGCCTCGATCTCGCGCTCCAGGTAATCCAGGAACAGGTTGTCCGGTTTCCGGTCGAGAGGCTGATCCCTCACCATTCATCTCGCGAGCGGAGCACGATGACTCATCAGGATGCCGTGGCCGAACGACGCGCACGTTTCCGCGCCCTGCATGCGTCGGGCACCTTCGTCATTCCGAATCCATGGGATGTGGGCAGCGCGCGGCTCCTGGTGTCGCTCGGTTTCCAGGCCATCGCGACCACGAGTTCCGGCTTCGCCTGGTCGACCGGCCGACGCGACAACCACATCACCCTCGACGATGCGCTGGCGCACCTGCGTGTGATGTCCGCCTCCGTCGATGTGCCGGTCAATGCCGACTTCGAAGGGGGATTCGCTGTCGCCCCTGATGCGGTCGCCGCGAACGTCACACGCGCGATCGACACCGGCATTGCCGGGTTGTCCATCGAAGACTCGACGGGCGATCCCGCGCACCCGCTGTTCGAGCGGGAGCTTGCCATCGACCGGATGGCGGCCGCGCGACAGGCCATCGACGCGAGCGGGACGGGAATCCTGCTGGTGGGACGTTCCGAGGGGTTCATCGCGGGTCGGCCGGATCTCGACGACACGATTGCGCGGCTGACCGCCTACGCGCGGGTTGGCGCCGATTGTCTCTACGCCCCGGGCCTCCGCAGCCTCGAGCACATCAGTGCGGTCGTGCAAGCGGTCGCGCCGAAGCCGGTGAACGTCCTGGTCAGCGCGCCCTTCACCACCGTCGAGGCACTCGCCGCGATCGGTGTTCGCCGCATCAGCGTCGGCGGTGCGCTCGCCCGCACAGCCTGGGCTGGCTTCCTCGCCGCCGCCCGCGAGATCGCCACTCAGGGCACGTTCGACTCGTTCACACGCGCGGTCCCCTCGCCCGAGATGAACGCCTTGTTCGAGCCCTGATCAGGCCGAGGCCGGCGGTTGCGGTCCCCGCCGCTGCGGGACGTTCGCTCGGCGGTACGTTCCGTGCGAGGGCGGAGCGCATGCCGACCGACATGGCGTTCGTCACGATGAGCCTGGCGCGGACGCCCGACGAGGGTGAACTGCTCGTTCGAGCGCTGCGGCGGCTCGCGTTGCACGGACGTCCCATCTTCGTTACCGACGGCGGCTCGCCTGCCGATGTCGTTGCTGCGCTAGGGCAGATCGCAGGCCTCACGCTGATTCCGCAACCGCATCGCGCGGGCCTTGTGGGCCAGGTGCACACCAGCGTCTCCGCAGCGCTCAGCACGCCCGTATCGTGGCTGGTCTACACCGAGCCCGACAAGCTGGGGTTCTTCGAGCATGGCGTGGGCGCTTTCCTGAACGCGGCATCGCAGGATCCGGCGACCAGCGTGACGCTGGCCGCCCGCTCGGCCGATGCATTCGAGACGTTCCCTCCCGTGCAGCGGCAGCACGAAGACGCGATCAACACGCTCACGGGCGCTGCCGTTGGCGTCAGCGGCGACTTCTCGTACGGCCCGTTCGCGATGCCGGCGTCGCTGGCGACGCTCGTGAGCGAGCTCGATGCCGATGTTGGCTGGGGATGGCGGCACTACATGTTCGCCGCCGCTGCAAGGCGCGGGTACGGCGTGCGCCTGCACGAGGGGCCGTTCGCCTGCCCTCCCGACCAGGGTGAGGAAGACGATCACGAGCGGGCACACCGGCTCCGTCAGTTCACACAGAACCGCCGTGGGCTCGAACTGGCGCTCAGGGGCTCGGAGCCAGGGAACGGGAGCTAGGAACTCGGGACTCGGAATTCGGGACTCGGGCTGGAGCCAGGAACTCGGGACTCGGAACTCGGGACTCGAACTCGGGACTGTTGGAACTGGGGCGGTATACTGTCGCAGCCGCTCAGCCAGCTCATCATGTCCGTCGTCGCCCTCAGCTTCGTCATCCCTCTGTACAAGAGCGCAGAGACCATCGCCGACGTGATCCGCGATATCGAAGCCCTCGACATCGAGGGCGGCCACGAGATCGTGCTGGTGAACGACGGCAGCGCGGATCGGACCAGCGAGGTCGTGCGCGAGGTGATGAAGAGCGTGCGGATTCCGATCACGCTCGTCGAGCACGCGCGCAATTTCGGCGAGCACAACGCGGTGCTCACGGGATGGCGCCACGCGCGCGGCGCACACATCGTGAACCTCGATGACGACGGGCAGAATCCACCGGCAGAGGCAAAGCGGCTCTGGGAAGAGGCGAAGCGCACCGGGCTCGACGTGATCTTCGGCCACTACGAGATGAAGCAGCACTCGCTGTGGCGAAACGTCGGAAGCTGGTTCACGAACCGGATGACCGACTGGGCGCTCGACAAGCCACCCGGCTTCTACCTGTCGAGTTTTCGCTGCGTCACCGCATTCGTCGCGCAGCAGGTGGTCGGCTACGCTGGCCCGTATCCGTACATCGACGGGCTCATCCTGCAGGTGACCCAGCGGATCGGTTCGATCAACGTGCGTCATGAGGCGCGTCGGGCAGGGCAGAGCACGTACACGCTGCGCCGACTGATCCGGCTCTGGATGGCGGCGTGGGTCAACTTCTCCGTGCTGCCGCTGCGGCTCGCGACCGTCCTCGGGCTCACGATGGCTGCTGCAGGAATGGTGGCGCTCGGCATCGTGGCCTTCCTGTGGTTCAGGAACGTCGGTCCGAGCTACGGCTTCGGGTGGATCATGGCGGCCCTCCTGGTGTTCTCGGGGACGCAGCTCGTGCTGCTCGGCCTCATCGGCGAGTACATCGGTCGCGCATTCCTCACCATCAACCAGAGACCGCAGTCGGTCGTGCGGGAAGTGATCACCAGCGGCGCCGGCGGTCGTGAATTGGGCAATGAGTAAGAGTGTGTTTCAAAACACAAGCGCGCCACCGCGGAGTGCGCGGAGCTCGCGGAGATCCTTCTGAAAACAGTGTGGCTCCGTGTTCTCCGTGATCTCCGTGGTGGAGCTTTGAAACAGGCTCTTAGTTGGTGAGTCTGCGAATTGGGGTCAGAGCACGCGCGTCGAGATGAGGATGCCTGGCAACGTCAGGATCACGTCGACCAGCAGCGGCCCGGTGGATTCAGTCGCGAGAAGGCCTGGCGACAGCGTGGACAGGCCCAGCACGCCGGCGCTGACGACAATGCCCGGACGATGCTCCAGCAACGCGAGCCCGGCGGCAGCCACCGCGAGCAGGACGGCGATGCGGATGGTCGTCGAGGGGCCGGCCATGACCGGTAGGCTCCGGACGCCAGCGTCGCGATCGCTCGCTTCGTCCTTCAGGTCACACAGCAGGCACCCCGCCGCCACGAGGCAGAAGAGCGGGGCGGCAATCGGCGTCGCCACCGCGCGCCAGCCGAACCAGGAACCTTCCCCGAACGGCAGCGCCATGCTGGCCCACGTCCAGACGAGCGGCAGAAGTACGAGCTTCGTCAGCGGCGTTCGCTTGAGGTGCCCGTAGGCCAGCGCCGCGAGCCCCAGCACGGGGAGCAGTGTCACCGTCCCCAGCGGCAGGTGTGAGGCGGCCCACCCGCAGAGCACGGCGGCGATCAGCCCGACACCGGTGAGCAGCCGCGACACGCCGCGCGACTCACCCTCCGATGGCGGGTCGAGCACGCGGTCAGCGCTATACGCGGCCACGATGCCGGCGAGCAGCGCCACGAGCCCGTGTGGCTCCGCCATCCGCCCGGTCGCGCGCTGTACGACGACGACAATCGACCAGCCGAGCGCCATGGGCCACCAGTAATGCAGCAGCCGCAGCGTGGACCTGCCGGTGTTCCGCACCGCTCCTCCTCGTATGATCATACGGCGATGCCGCGCCTGTGCGTGTTCACCGGGTCCGGCGATGGACGTCGTCCCTCCTACCGCCTCGCCGCGGGTGCACTCGGGCGGACCCTCGTCCAGCGTGGGTTCGACCTCGTGTACGGCGGTGCCCGTGTTGGTCTCATGGGCGCGATTGCTGACGCCGTCCTCGACGCAGGCGGCAAGGTGACCGGCGTCATCCCGGAGAGCCTGGTGACGCGCGAAGTGGCGCACACGGGGCTTGGCGATCTGCGCGTCGTGCGCTCGATGCACGAGCGAAAGGCACTGATGGCCGAGCTGTCGGACGGGTTCATCGCCATGCCGGGCGGGTGGGGCACCCTCGAGGAGCTGTTCGAGGTCTTGACGTGGGCGCAACTCGGGCTGCACACCAAGCCGTGCGGACTGCTCAACGTCGACGGCTACTTCGACCCCCTGCTGGCGTTCCTGACGCACGCATCCGACGAGCAGTTCGTGCGTCGTGAGCACGACCAGTGGCTGGTCGTCGCGCACAGGCCGGAGGAGTTGCTCGATCGCTTCGCGAGTTTCCGGCCTCCGCAGGTCCGCAAATGGATCGACAGGGCGTCGTCGTAGTCCGCACCTCGCCGGAGGCGATCGCACCGCGGTCGCGCACAGAGCACATCGCTCGGCTCATGACGGAACCCTTCGTCGTGCTGGCGCTCGTGCACCTGACGGTTCTTGCCTGGCGGCTGCCGCTGTTCGATCGCCTTCCGGGATGGGTGTTCGCCACGCACGCGAAGCCGCTGCACGCCGCCGCGTTGATGCTGCTGATTGCGATCCCCCTGCTGTGCCTGAGCGCCGCGCGCCTCGCACGGCGGCGTGCCGTGGCGATCGCGTTGCTGGTCATCGGCGGTTACGCATTCCAGCACGCGCTCGCCTGGAGCGAAGGCCGCGGTCTCGACGGCATGCGCGAGCGCATCGTCCGGTCCGGTCACGCGGAGTTCGCGGATGTGGCCGTCGCGCAGCCGAGCCTCTGGTCGGTGGTGACGCACTATGAGCGCAAGGTGCAGGGCGGTGAGCTGGGGCGATACGCGCATTCGAAACCGCCAGGCACGCTCCTGGCCTACATGGCGACGGAGCGGCTCGCGCGGCGATTCGCGGAGGACGGCTCACCGGCAGCCAGACGCGCCGCCCTCAACACGACGGCCGCGGTGCTCTGGCCGTTCATCTGCTATCTCGCGCTGATTCCCCTCTACGCGGTCGTGCGGACCATCACGACCGATGCAACGGCCCTGCTGGCCTGCGCGTCGTACGGGATGGTGCCGTCGGTGTCGCTCATCACGCTGCACACCGACCAGTTCCTGTTTCCGCTGCTGGGCGCCATCTCCGTGTGGATCGCCGTCGTCGCGGGCAGGCGGCGCAGCGTGGTGACGGCAGGCGCCGCCGGACTGTGGCTGTGGATGGCCGCGTTCTTCACGCTGCCGATGCTCCTGCTGGCGCCGGTGATGGTTGCCGCCATGTGGGCGGTCACGTACGAACGTGGCGCGCAGCGCATGGGGGTGGCAGCCACCGAGACCGCTCGCCTGACCGCGGCAATGGCCGCAGGCCTCGTGATCGGCCTGGTGGGCTTCCGGATCGGGATCGGCTACGACCTGTTCGCCCGCTACGCGGATGCCAGGCAGTTCAACGCCGTGTGGAAGGGGTGGGACGGAGGCGCATTCCAGACGCTCTACTTCGGATGGATGAACCTCCTCGAGTTTCTGCTGTGGGTCGGACTGCCGGTGGGTGTGCTGGCGCTGGCGAGGATCCGCCGCGCCGTGGTGGCGACCGCGGGGGTGAGGCTCGAGCGCCTGACGATTCCTGCGCTCGCGATAGCGGCGGTCCTCGCCTACGTGGCCTTCCGAGGTGAGTCGAAGGGGGAGACAGCCCGGCTGTGGCTCTTCATCGTGCCGTGGCTGTGCGCGCTCGCCGCCGACGAGCTGAGGCAGCGATGGCCGGAAGGGCGGCCGATGGCCGCAGGGGCGCTGCTGGTCCTGCAGTGGGCCACGGTCGTGCTGACCAAGACCGGACAGGATTTCTTCTAGTGCGCCCGTATAATTTCACGCAGACATAAGGAGACGACATCCGTGCTCATCAGCCGCGAACTCGCCCAGGCCTTCAACCAGCAGATCGGCAACGAATTCGGCGCCAGCATGCAGTACGTCAGCATTGCCGCGCACTTCCACCAGCGCCAGCTCACGCTGCTCTCGAGGCTGTTCATGGAGCAGGCCGAAGAAGAGCGCATGCACGCCATGAAGTTCGTGCAGTACCTGCTCGACACGAAGGGCGAACTGCAGATTCCGCAGGTGGCCGCGCCCAAGCCGACCTTCACGTCGGCCGAGGACGCTGTGGCGGCCGCGCTCGCGTGGGAGCAGGAAGTGACGCGCCAGATCGGCGCGCTCATGGACATCGCGGTGAAGGAGAACGACTACCTGGGGCAGAGCTTCCTGCAGTGGTTCATCGACGAGCAGCTCGAGGAGGTGGTGAAGATGGACCGCCTCCTCGGCGTCGTGCGTCAGTCCGGGGAGAAGAACCTGCTGATGGTGGAGGCCTACCTCGTGCACATCGAGAAGGCCAAGTAGCGTCAGAAGCTCCCGAACGTTCCCGAACCGGCGTCGTCAAGCGGAATGGCGGCTTCCGCGTCCGCGTGCGAGACGCGGGCGGGAGCCGGTTTCGGCCGACGTTCGGTGATCGAGACGACCGGCGCGCTCTTCTTCGGTGCGCTGGTCGTCTTCTTCCCAGGCGCGGCTGCCGGGGCGTCGACGGCCCTTGTGGCAGCGCCGGCGTGCGTGGACGCGCCCCTGGCGCCGGAGACGAGCAGCTCGAGCTGGCGCACCACGTTCAGCGAATGCTCCGCCTGGGCGTTCAGCTCCTCGCTGGCCGCCGCGCTTTCCTCGGCAGTGGCGGCGGTCGTCTGCGTCACCTTCTCCATCTGTGCGATGGCGCTCGATACCTGATCGAAGCCCTGCGCCTGCTCCCGGCTCGCCACCGACACTTCCTGCACGAGCCCCTTCACCTTCTCGACGCTCGTCGTGATCGCTGCGATCGCGGCGGCAACCTGCTCGACGTTCCTTGCGCCGCCCTGCGAACGCGCGATCGATTCCTCGATGAGCGCTGCCGTATCCTTGGCGGCCTGGGCTGAGCGCTGCGCGAGGCTCCGCACTTCGTCTGCGACGACGGCGAAGCCCATGCCGGCTTCGCCGGCGCGCGCCGCTTCAACAGCGGCGTTGAGTGCGAGGATGTTGGTCTGGAACGCGATCTCGTCGATCGTCTTGATGATGTTGCCGACCTTCTGGCTGGACTCCTGAATCGCGGTCATCGACCCGACCATCTCGCCGAGCGCGTTGTTCGAGTCGTGCACGCGGCCATTGACTTCCACCATGAGCCCGGCGGCCGCCGCGGAATGCTCGGAGTTCTGGCGGGTCATCGACGTCATCTCCTGCATGGACGCCGACGTCTCCTCGAGCGATGAGGCCTGTTCGGTTGCCCCCTGCGAGAGCGACTGGGCCGACATCGCGACCTGCGACGCCGCCGAGGTCACCTGCGCGGCGCCTTCACCGAGTTCCACGGCCATCTCGTGAAGCTGGGTCGTCGTGGCGCGGACGACCTGCAGCACGACGATCCCGATGAGCAGCGCCACACCGACGAAGCCGAACATCTCGTAGCGCACCTCGCGATACGTGGTGGCGGCGTGGTCGGCGTCTTCCTTGAGCTTGCCGGTTTCGAGGGCAAAGATCTTGTCCGCGGACGCCTCAGCGCGGTCGCTGAAGCGCTTGGCCTGATCGTTGGCCTCGATGGCACCGGCAAAGTCGAACTGGCGGGCATGGCCCTCGACCACTGCCGCCTGGCTGCGCCACTGCTCCATGTCCGCGCGGGTGCTGCGCGCGAGTTCCTTGATCTCCTCGACGCTCGTGAGCTCTTCGAGTTGACCGGTGGCGTCGATCAGCTCCTTCAGCTGTGCGGCGTTGTTCGAGGCACGCTCCTCGATCGTCCGCATGTCCTTGCGTTCCGCGGCGATGATCTGGAGCCGCGTGGAGGCGCGGAGGTCCGCGATGAGGTAGCTGATGCGGCCAGCCAGCTTCAGGGCAACCGCCGTGCGGCCAGTGATCGTCTTGACGCCATCGTTGACGCTGCCCACGCCGTACAGCGCCGCGCCTGCCGAGATCAGGAGGAGGACCAGCAGTGCGCCGGCCGAGGTGTAGAGTCGCTTGCCGATTGTCCAGGCCATGGTGATATCTCTTCTCCGCGAGTGCGGCACAGGAGGTCCGCTCTGGGCTCCTAATCGGCCCCCTATCAGGCGGTGTTGAATGTGTCGTCGATTACACACCGCGACGGCTCGAGGTGCCGGAATCGCGACGGACTCGGTGGACAACGATGGACGCTGTGCGTCGCGCGTGCTGGGTCTTCGGCGCTTCGCGTTGTGTACGGCCGCTATGGCAGAATCAGCCGCTGGCCCCATGGCGCTGACCGCGACGATCTACAACTTCGACATTGACCTCGCTGACAACGACCGCGGCGTTTACGAAACCCTCGCCCTGCGCGTGGCACGTCATCCCTCCGAGTCCGAGGAGTACCTGCTCACCCGGGTCATCGCGTATGCGTCCGAGTTCGCGGAGGGCATCGAGTTCTCGGCTGGCGGGCTCTCGAGTCCCGACGAGCCAGCGATGGCCATCAAGGACATGACGGGTGCGCTGCGCGCGTGGATTGACGTGGGCACGCCCGACGCCGAACGCCTCCATCGTGCGAGCAAGGCCGCACCCCGCGTGGCGGTCTATGTCCACCGCGACCCGATGCAGTTCCTCGGGCGACTCGCAGGCGAGCGGATCCACCGCGCCGAGGCGCTCGAGATCTGGGCGATGGACCAGGCGCTCCTGCGGGATCTGGTCGCGCGCCTCGAGCGTCGCATGAGCCTCAGCCTCTCGATCACGGACCGCGAGCTCTTCATCTCCACCGGGGCCGAGTCGCTTACCGGCGCCCTGCGTCGCTGTCTGTTGCCCGGATGAGTCGCGCCCGTCGCACCGCGGTTCGCAATCTGCCCCAGGTCTACCTGCGCCCTCCCGCGCCTGGCGACCGCGACGAGTACCTGCGCCTCAATCGCCTGAGCGTCGATCACTTCCGCGGACTTGCCACACCGATGCGAGAAGGACGCGTCTTCAGCGCGTGGCTCGCCCGCTGTGAGCGCGACGACCAGGTCGGCTTCCTCATCTGCCGCGAGGAGGACGATGCCATCGCCGGGTCGACGAACGTGAGCCAGATCGTCCGCGGCGGCTTCCAGAGCGGCTACCTGGGCTATCAGGTGTTCGCGCCGTTCGCCGGACAGGGCTACATGACCGTTGCGCTGCCGCTCATCCTCCGCGTCGTCTTCCGCGAACTGAAGCTGCACCGCGTGGAAGCGAACATCCAGCCGCGGAACGCCGCCTCAATCGCGCTCGTGCGACGTGCCGGCTTCGAGAAGGAGGGCTACTCGCCACGCTACCTGAAGATCGCGGGGCGCTGGCGGGATCACGAACGGTGGGCGATGACGGCGGAACGGTACAGGGACGTCAGACGTTAGACGTTAGACGTTAGATGTCAGATGTCAGATGTCGGAACTTGGAATTCTGAACTTCCCTCTGTCCTGTGCCCTCCGTCCTCGGCGCTCTTTGCAACCCCCAACCCCCAATCCCCAACCCCCAACCTCCAACCTCCAACCTCCAACCTCCAACCTCCAACCTCTGTCTTCGCCCTCCGCCCTCGGCCCGCAACTCTCGCTCATGCACAAACGCCGGAATGCAGCAACGCAGGCAGTCGCCGCCCTTGACGAGGCCCCAGT
>JAFDVO010000026.1 GCA_018268955.1 Acidobacteriota bacterium
CTTTCATCTGATCAGGAATGCAGGAATGCAGGAATGCACAAGACACTGTCGGGCGCATCCGGCGCGACGACGGGCGGCCGCAGGTCGTTTGCTGAAGTACATTGGTGGCGATGGCCGAGTCGGTCGAGCGGGAGATCAAGTTGCGATACGCGTCGTTGGAGGCGGCGCTCGAGTCGGTGCGCGCGCTTGGCGCGGCCCTGCACAGCGAACGGCGCCTGCAGGACGATGTGATCCTCGACACCCCTGACGGGGGCTTGCGCGCCGCGCGGTCGGCGCTGCGCGTACGCACCGAGACGACGCAGGCCGTGCTCACGTTCAAGGGACCGCCAATCCCGGGGCTGATGAAGGTTCGCGAAGAGATCGAAACCGGCGTTGACGATGGTGCGGTCCTCCTCGAGATCCTGGCGCGGGTCGGGTTCACACCCGCCTTCGGCTACCAGAAGTTCCGCACGGAGTACGCACTGGACGACGTGCTGATCACGATCGACGAGACGCCCATTGGCGTGTTCGTCGAACTCGAGGGCTCGGAAGAGGCGATCACCACGACCGCTCGTCGCCTTGGGCGCTCCCCCGCCGACTACGTCGTGGAGTCCTATCGCACGCTGTACCTGCAGGACTGCGCACGCCGTGGCGTCACGCCTGGCGTCCGCATGCACTTCACCGCATGACCGGCGCGCAGCCGCTCACGCATGCCCTGCTGCTCACGGCGGGGCTCGGCACCCGCCTGCGCCCCCTCACCCTCGTGCGCGCCAAGCCTGCACTGCCCGTTGCCGGCGTTCCGATGGTGCGTCGGATTCTCCGCTGGCTGGCGTCCAGCGGCATCACCGATGTCGTGCTCAACCTGCACCACCATCCCGAAAGCATTGCGGCGGTCGTGGGAGACGCCGCGGACCTGGGCCTGCACGTGCGCTACTCGTGGGAGCAGCCGCAGGTCCTGGGCAGTGCGGGCGGTCCCCGTCAGGCGCTCGACATCGTCGGCGCAGAGAGCTTCGTGCTGGCAAACGGCGACACGCTGACGGACCTTGCTCTTGCGCCGCTCGCGAGTGCACACCGGGCCAGCGGCGCGCTGGTCACCATGGCTGTGGTACCGAACCAGCAGCCCGATCGTTACAGCGGGCTCCGCGTCGACGCCGACGGCGCAGTGCTCGGCGTCGTGCCGAAGGGGTCGCGCGAGCCATCGTTCCACTTCATTGGCGTGCAGATCGCCCATCGTGACGCGTTCGCTGCGGCCCCTGTGGATCGGCCGTCGAACTCGATCGGCGAGATCTACGACGCGCTGATCGCGAGCCGTCCCGGCAGCATCCGTGTGCACCACTGCACGGCCCGCTTCTGGGATATCGGTACGGTCGCCGACTACTGGGCCACCTCCCATGAGTTCGCCGAGGCCGAACTTTGGCGGGACGATCACGTCCCGTCAGGGAACGACGCCACAATCGACGATTGCCTCATTTGGGACCGCGTGCGCATCGCCCCTGGCGCCACACTCCGCCGCTGCATCGTCACTGACGACGTGCATGTCGCCGGCGATGCGCGCTACGCGGAGGCAATCCTGATGCGAGGCCCGGACGGCGGGACCATCGCCGAACCGTTTTCTCCTGGACCGGTATGACCACTGTCGCTACTCCCGACACGCAGTCACGCATCGACGCGTTCCTGCAGGAGCGAGGGTTCGCCGCACGCGGCGCCCGCCTCGTTCCCCTGACGCCAGACGCCTCTGACCGTCGCTACTTCCGGCTGCTGCTGGACGACGGCGCCAGCCTGGTGATCGCGGTCTACAGCGGCGCGATCGAATACGCGTCCATGCCCTTCGCACAGGTTGCCGACCTCTTCGAGCGCATGGCCATGCCCATTCCCGGCGTGCTGGACCACTCGGATCCGTTGGGGATCGTGCTGCAGGAGGACCTGGGCGACGTGACCCTTCAGGCGCATGTCGGCGCAGCGACCGTGACAGAGCACGCGGCGTTGTACCGCGAGGCGGTCGCGCTGATTGCGCGACTGCAGACGGAGGCGGTGGCGTTCGCGTCAGACGGGTACGTGCCGTTCACGCTGGCGTTCGACGTCGAGAAGCTCACGTTCGAGCTGAACTTCTTCGCGCAGCACTTCCTGGAGGGCTATCGCGCCGTGGCGCTGAGTCGCGCGGAGAAGGAGGCGCTCGCCCACGAGTGGTCCGCCATCGCCGAGGAACTGGCGGCCGAGCCGCGCGTGCTCTGCCACCGCGACTACCACAGCCGGAACCTCATGCTTCATGAACACCGGCTATTCCTGATCGACTTCCAGGATGCCCGCATGGGACCCGATACGTACGATCTGGTTTCGCTCCTGCGCGACTCCTATGTCGACCTGACGGAGCCGGAGGTGAATGCCCTCGTCGCCTGCTTCCTGGAGCAGATCGGTTCACCAGAACCGGCTGAGTTCAGGCGCCGCTTCGACCTCATGGCGGTGCAGCGCAACATCAAGGCGCTCGGCACGTTCGGCTTCCAGGCGTCGGCCCGAGGCAACCCGGCCTACATCCAGTACATGCCGCGGACCCTGCGGAGCGTGCGGGACAACTTCAGCAAGCACAACCGCTTCGGCCGGCTGCAGGAGCTGCTGGCGGCGCACGTCGAGGAGCTGCGCTAACATGGTCGGAGGTTTGTGCCCCACGCGCGACGCTTCGGCCTCTCCACGCAGCTCTATCACGCCCAGCGCCTGACCAGCGAGCACCTGCGCCAGATTGGCGGCGCGGGGTTCGAGACGGTCGAGCTCATGGCGACGCGCACCCACCTCGACTACCACAACGAGGCCGTCATTGCGGACCTGCAGGGCTGGTTGTCGAGTGCGCGGCTGGATCTCGAATCGGTGCATGCGCCCACGAGCGAAAGCTTCGTCGCGGGTCGGCACGGCGCCGTGCTGAACCTGGCGAGCCCTGACGCCGCGGCCCGCGAACACGCGGTCGACGAAGCGCTGCGGGCGCTCCACATCGCGCGTCGCCTGCCGTTCCGGACGTTGGTCGTGCATGCTGGTGCGGCCTCGACGCCGCGGCCAGCGCCGGGCACCAATAGCCGTGACGCCGCGCGACGGAGCATCGAGCGGCTCGCCGAGGCGGCCCGCCCGCTGGGCGTGACCGTCGGCGTGGAACTGGTCCCCAACGAACTCTCGACCTCGGGATCGTTGGTGCACTTCGTCGAAGAGGTGCTCGAGGCGGGGGCGGCGACCATCTGCCTGGACCTCGGACACGCCAGGCTCGAAGGGGACGTGGCGGATGCGATCGAGAATGTCGCGGGGCACATCGGCCTGGTCCACGCCCACGACAATCGTGGACGCCAGGACGATCACCTGCTCCCGTTCGAGGGAACAATCGACTGGCCCTGGGCGCTCACGACGCTGCAGAAGGTCGGGTACGACGGCGCAGTGATCCTCGAACCGTCGCCACAGGGGTCAACGAGGGACACGCTCGCGCGGGCTCGCGCCGCGCGCGCACGGATGGAACAGCTGCTCGAGGCGTACTGATGCACGTCTACATCGAAGACATTGGCAAGCACGAAGGGCAGGACGTCACGATCAAGGGATGGCTGTCGAACCGCCGCTCCAGCGGGAAGATCCACTTCCTGATTCTGCGGGACGGCAGCGGCTTCATCCAGGGCGTGATGTCGAAGGCCACGGTCGGCGAGGAGATGTTCAAGGCGGCCGACCACCTGTCGCAGGAGACCTCGGTGATCGTCACCGGCACGGTCCGCGCGGACAAGCGGGCGCCGAGCGGCTACGAGATCGATGTCACGGCGCTCGAGGTCGTCGGGGAGTCGCACGAGTTCCCCATCACGCCGAAGGAACACGGCGTCGACTTCCTGCTGGACCGTCGGCATCTCTGGATCCGCACGGAGCGGCAGACCGCGATCCTCCGGATCCGGCATGAAGTGATCAACGCCGTTCGTGACTTCTTCAACGACCGGGGCTTCATCCTCACGGACACGCCGATCTTCACCCCGTCTGCCTGCGAGGGCACGACCACGCTGTTCCCGGTCGAGTACTTCGACGACCAGAAGGCGTACCTGACGCAGAGCGGTCAGCTCTATCTGGAGTCGACGGCGATGGCGCTCGGCCGGGTCTACTCGTTCGGCCCGACGTTCCGCGCCGAGAAGTCCAAGACCAGGCGGCACCTGACCGAGTTCTGGATGGTCGAACCCGAGATGGCGTACGCGTCGCTCGACGACGTGATGGACCTGGCCGAGGACATGATCGTGTCGGTCGTCTCACGCGTGCTGGACAGGCGGGCGCGTGAGCTGAAGATCATCGAGCGCGACACGTCGAAGCTCGAATCGGTGCGGAAGCCGTTCCCGCGCATCACCTACGACGACGCGGTGCAGATGCTGCAGGAGAAGGGGCTGCCCTTCGAATGGGGTGGCGACTTCGGCGGACCGGATGAAACGACGCTGTCGGAGCAGTACGACCGGCCGGTGATGGTCAACCGTTATCCGGCGGCGGTGAAGGCCTTTTACATGAAGCCCGACCCGCAGCGTCCCGAGCTGGCCCTGGGCGTCGACGTGCTCGCGCCGGAAGGCTACGGCGAGATCATTGGCGGTGGTGAGCGCCTGGCGGACCTCGACCTCCTGCTCCAGCGGATCAAGGCGCACGATCTCCCGCAAGAGGCGTTCGAATGGTATCTCGACCTGCGCCGCTACGGGACCGTGCCGCACGGCGGCTTCGGCATGGGCATCGAACGCATGGTCGCCTGGCTCTGTAAACTCGAACACGTGCGCGAGACGATCCCGTTCCCGCGCATGCTGTACAGGCTCTACCCATAGGGCTTTGGGCTCCGGGCTTCTGGCTCATGGCAGCGTCGGCTTCAGCCTGGAGTCGACCCGCCCTGGAGCCTCGAGCCGGAAGCCAGAAGCCAGCAGGCTCTTGACCCATGAAGATCGGCATGATTTCCCTCGGCTGTCCGAAGAACCTCGTGGACTCCGAGGTGATGCTCGGGCTCGCGCAGCAGGCGGGGCACGACCTGACGCAGGACCCGGCGAACGCCGACGTGCTCGTCGTGAACACGTGTGCCTTCATCGATTCCGCGAAGAAGGAATCGATCGAGACCATCCTCGAGATGGCGCAGCACAAGAAGGACGGCTCGTGCCGGCGCCTGGTCGTCACCGGGTGCCTGGCGGAGCGGTACCGGGACGAGCTGAAGGCAGAGATTCCGGAGATCGACGCCGTGCTCGGGACCGGCGAGGTCCCCGAGATCGTCGCCGCCATCGGCGGGATCGCGACGAGGCAGTCGGCCCCGCTCACCTTCTTCCGGCCCACCACCGTCTCGTCCCCGGAAGCGACCGTCCAGAATGCACCGGCCGCCCTGCTCGACGGGACGAACGGGACGTCCGCGAATCGCCACGATCGTTTCGTGCTCTCATCCGTCGATGTCATCGACATCGTGGACGAGGGTGCGCACCCCGCGGGCCCGGCGGGTCGCGGGCACGACGCTGCGCAGCTGCCCGGCACGCCGACCTACATCTACGACGCCGATACGCCCCGTATCTTCGCGACCCCGCGGCACTACGCGTACCTCAAGGTGGCCGAGGGCTGCGACTACAAGTGCGCGTTCTGCATCATCCCGAAGCTGCGTGGCGGATACCGCAGCCGGTCCGAGGACTCCATCGTCGAGGAGGCGCGGGCCCTTGCTGCGCGTGGCGTGAAGGAACTCCTGCTCATTTCGCAGGACACGACGTTCTACGGGATCGATCGGGGCGAACGGGGCGCCCTGGCCCGCCTGCTTCGTCGGCTGAACGAGGTCGATGGGCTCGAGTGGATCCGCCTTCACTATCTCTACCCCACCACCGTGGACGACGAGATGCTGGCGGCGATGGCTGAGTGCGAGAAGGTCTGCAAGTACATCGACCTGCCGCTCCAGCACGCGTCCGATCCGGTCCTCAAGCGCATGAAGCGGCCCGGCACGCGCAGGAAGTACGATCAGCTGCTGAACCGTATCCGTGAGCGGGTCCCGAACGTCTCCCTCCGCACGACCTTCATCGTCGGCTTCCCTGGGGAAACCGACGCGGATGTCGCAGCGCTCTGCGACTTCGTGTCCACCCATGCATTCGACCACGTGGGCGTGTTCACCTACTCGCATGAGGAAGGCACGTCCGCCTTCGGGTTGGCCGATGACGTGCCGGCGAGGGTGAAGACCGCGCGGCGGAACCGGGTCATGCAGCTGCAGAAGAAGTTGGTCAAGGCGCGGCAGAAGCAGCGGCTGGGCCAGCGCCACCGCGTGCTGGTCGACGGTCCGGCGTCCGACCACGAGCTGGTGCTCCGCGCCCGCCTGTCCACCCAGGCGCCAGACATCGACGCGTCGGTCTACCTGACCGAATGCGACCCGTCCACGTATCGCGCCGGGGATTTCGTCGAGGTGGAGATCGTCGGCGCCCGCGAGTACGACCTCCTGGCTCGGCCGGTCAGCTAAGCTCCCCCCATTCGCGGCTCGACGCCCGTGCCTGACCTCCGGATCCGTGGCGGAGGCGCATGGTATACTTCGGCGTTCGAGCTTTGGTTGCAGGACCGAAGCGGGCGGTGTGCCCGCTTTTTTTGTTTGTCAGGACCTGAATGCGGGGCGAAGCAGGCATTGTCGAGCAGGTGAAAGAGGCGGCGACGCGCGTGGCGTCGAGCTATGGCCTCGAGATCTTCGACGTGCAGTTCCGCCGAGAAGCTCACGGAATGGTGCTCCGGGTACAGATCGACCGGCCCGGCCCGGCGGCCACGGCCGAGGACAGCGTGAGCGTCGAGGATTGTTCGCACGTCAGCCGCGACCTGAGCGCGCTGCTGGACGTGGAGGACTTCATCCCCGGCGCCTACACCCTCGAAGTGTCTTCGCCCGGGCTGGATCGGCCGCTTCGGGGCAAGGCTGACTTCGAGCGGTTCTCGGGACGTCGCGCCAAGGTGGTGGTCCGGGAGGCGGTCGACGGGCAGACGTTCTTCAAGGGACGGCTGGCCGGTGTGGACGGCGACACGGTGCTCATCGATGGCGATGACGGGCGGCAGCACCGCCTGCCGCTCGGACTCGTGACTCGCGCGAACCTGGAAGTGGAATTCTAGACATGGCAAATCCCCCGCTGCAGCAGTTCATCGAGGCCGTTTCGAAGGAAAAGAACGTCGCGCCCGAGTTCATCATCGCGGCGCTGCAGGACGCGATCGAGACGGCGGCCCGCAAGAAGTACAAGAACGAGAACATGCGGACCCGCTTCAACGAGGACAAGTGGGAGATCGAACTCGTTGCCGTGAAGCGGATCGTGGAAGAGGTGACGGATCCGGCCACCGAGATGTCACTCGACGAGGCGCGCCAGCTGCTCGGCGAGGAAGCCGAAGTCGAGATGGAAGTGGAATTCCCGCGCGCCACCGAGGATCTTGGTCGCATTGCCGCCCAGACGGCGAAGCAGATCATGTCCCAGAAGGTGCGCGAGGCGGAGCGTGAGAACGTCTACGCCGAGTTCAACCAGCAGATCGGCGAGGTCAAGAACGCCATCGTCAAGCGCTTCGAAAACGGCGACATCATCGTGGAGCTCGGCCGCATCGAGGCGGTGCTGCCCCGGAAGGAACAGTCGCGCGCCGAGAACTACGCGCCGCAGGACCGTATCCGCGCCGTCATCAAGCGCGTGAACCGCAGTGCCAAGGGCCCGCAGATCGAGCTCTCCCGCACCGACCCGGCGCTGCTCATCAAGCTGTTCGAGCAGGAAGTCCCCGAAATCTACGACGGCACCGTGATGATCCGCGGCGCGGTCCGCGAAGCCGGCGACCGCGCGAAGGTCGCGGTGTACTCCCGCGAGCGCGACGTCGATCCGGTGGGTGCGTGCGTCGGCATGAAGGGCACGCGCGTGCAGGCGATCATCCGCGAACTGCGCGGCGAAAAGATCGACATCGTCGAGTACTCCGAGGATCCCATCACCTTCGTGACCAACGCCCTCAGCCCGGCGAAGGTCCAGCGCGTCTCGATCGTCGACGACGCAAACCGGGTGATGGAGGTGGTGGTCGAAGACAAGCAGCTCTCGCTGGCCATCGGCAAGAAGGGCCAGAACGTCCGGCTCGCGGCCAAGCTCACCGGCTGGCGCATCGACATCAAGAGCGAGGAAGAGAAGCGCAAGGAGGTCGAGGCGCAGTTCGGCGAGCTCGAGGCGGGCGTCGAGGCGGACACCGCGGACGAGGGCGCCCCGGCGGACGAGACCCCGATGCCGTACGCCCTCGAGGGCATCGGCGAGCGGATCGTGCGGAAGCTCGTCGAGGCGGGCTTCGAGACGGCCGACGCGGTGGCGGCATCGAGCGTCGAGCAGCTGTCGGAGATCCCCGGGATTGGCGGCAAGACGGCGGAGAAGATCCTTGCGGCGGCGCGCGGCGAAGCGGCGCCTGACCTGGACCAGGGTGAAAGCGCCCAGGGCGAGCAGGTCTAGCAGGCGGTCGCATACTGAGGTGAGGTAGGCATTTGGCAACTGTCCGGATTTACAAGGTTGCGGAGCTGCTCGGGACCACGAGCCAGGAAGTCTCGGCGCTGCTGAAGCGGGATCACGGCATCGAGGTCAAGAGCGCGTCGAGCACGATCGAGGAGGTCGTGGCGCGGCAGTTCGTCGAGCGCCTGGCCCGTCAGCGCAACATCACCCTGCCGAGCGGCGACATCTTCGCCGAGCACCCGACGGTGCACAAGGCCGGGCCGAAGAAGCCGACGCTCACGAAGAAGGCGCCCGAACCGGTGAAGCCGACGGCGCCCGTGCTGCCGCCGCCGCGCCTCGTGAAGACGGCCAAGCCCGCCACCGCGCCCCACGCGGGCGAACACCACGACGTCCACGCACCAGAGGCGCCCGCACACGAACCGGCGGCCCACGTGCACGAGCCGACGCCCGCCGAGACGCACGTGGCTGAGGCGGTGGCCGAAGCGGCCCCCGAACCGGCCGTCCATGTCGTTCCCGAGCCAGCGCCGGCACCGGCACCTGAACCAGCGGTCGCACACGTCGAGCCCGAGCCTGCTGCGCCGGTCGCGCCGCTCGAAGAGCCTGCAGCCGCCGAAGTCGTGGCGGTTCCGCCCGCCGAGCCGGTCGCAGTCGAACCGCCGCCCGCGCCCCAGGCCGAAGCCCCGGCATCGGTAACGCCGGCGCCGGCAGTTCCACCGCCACCAGCGCCGCCCGTCGCCGCCGCCCCGGCTCCCCCGAGCCCCGGTGTGATCAGGCCGACTGGCCGCGTGGTGCCGCACAAAACCCGGCTGCGCGTCGAAACGACACCGCCGCCAATGACGCCGCCGCTCTCGAGCGAACCGACGCCACGCGTCATCACGCGTCCGGTCGTCAGGCCGCCCGAGCGCACCGCGGTGCCGAGCCCGAATCGTCCGGCAGGATCGACCCAGCCGGGCGGCCCCGGTGGTGCTGCCAGGCCGACGATTCCAGGGCAGCCGCCGCGGCCGCAGGGTCCTGGAGTCGGCGCTCGTCCACCGTACTCTGGTCCCGCGGGACCGCGTCCGCCGCTCGGCGGGCCGCGTCCGCTGCCAACCCCGCCCGTTCGCCCCGGTCAGCCCGGACAGATGGCGCGTCCCGGTCAGTACCCGGGGCGGCCCCCGATGGGCCAGCGCCCGCCGATGGGACAGCGTCCGCCCATGGGGTCGAGGCCAGGGTCGGGCCCGCGGCGCGACCACTCGTCGCGCCCGAGCGCACCCTCGGCTCCGGCAGGACCGCCGCCGGTTACCCGCACGATCACGCTGGCTGAAGGCATGACCGTGAAGGATCTGGCCGACAAGCTCGACGTGCGCGTGAAGGATGTCCTCGCCAAGCTGCTGATGAAGCGGCTGATGATGACCATCAACTCCACGCTCGATACGGAAACGGCCACGATGCTCGCGCGCGAGTTCGGGGCCGAGGTCCAGATGCGCAGCTTCGAAGAGGAGCTGATCCAGACCGGCGCCGAGGAGTCGAACGCTGCTGACGTCGTCACGCGCGCTCCCGTGGTCACGGTCATGGGCCACGTCGACCACGGCAAGACGAGCCTCCTGGACGCGATTCGCGCGGCCCGGGTCGCCGAACGCGAAGCCGGCGGGATCACGCAGCACATCGGCGCGTATCACGTCACGATCAACGACCGGAACATCGTGTTCCTCGATACGCCCGGCCACGAGGCGTTCACGCTCATGCGTGCCCGCGGCGCCAAGGTCACGGACATCGTCGTCCTCGTTGTCGCGGCGGACGACGGGGTGATGCCGCAGACGCGCGAAGCGATCGACCATGCGCGGGCGGCGAACGTGCCGATCATCGTCGCCATCAACAAGATCGACAAGCCAGGCGCCAATGCCGAACGGGTCAAGCGCGAGCTCACCGAGCTCGACTTGATGCCCGAGGAATGGGGCGGCAAGACGGTCACGGTCGAGGTCTCCGCGAAGAAGAAGACCAACATCGAACTGCTGCTCGAGATGATCCTGCTCGTCAGCGAGATCGGCGAGCTGAAGGCGAACCCGAAGAAGCACGCGACGGGGACGGTCCTCGAGGCGAAGCTGGACAAGGGTCGCGGCCCCGTGGCGACCGTGCTCGTGCAGGACGGGACGCTCAGCGTCGGCGATACGTTCATCGCTGGTCCGATCGTCGGTCGCGTGCGCGCGCTCATCGACGACCGCGGTCGTCCGACGAAGTCCGCCGGGCCCTCGACCCCGGTCGAAGTGCTCGGCCTCACCGGCCTTCCCTCGCCCGGCGACATCTTCCAGGTCGCCGACGCGGCCAAGGCCCGCCAGATCGCGGCGTTCCGCGAGGAACAGGCGAAGAACCGGGCCCTCGGCTCAAAGGGCGGCCGCCTGACGCTGGAGTCGCTCCAGGCGCAGATCGCAGAAGGCGGCATGAAAGAGCTGCCGATCATCATCAAGGCCGACGTGCAGGGTTCGGCCGAGGTGCTGGCCGACACCCTCCAGAAGCTGTCGGACGATCGCGTCAAGATCCGGATCATCCACTCGGGCGTCGGTGCGGTCACCGAGTCCGACGTGCTCCTCGCCTCGGCCTCGAAAGCCATCGTCATCGCGTTCAACGTCCGCCCGGATCGCAACGCGGAAGACGTGGCGAGCCGCGAAGGGATCGACATCCGCCAGCACTCCATCATCTACAACGTCACCGATGAGATGAAGAAGGCGATGGTGGGGCTGCTCGAACCGACCTTCAAGGAGGTTCGCATCGGGGTGGCCGAGGTGCGCGACCTCTTCAAGGTGCCGAAGTTCGGGACCATCGCTGGGTGCATGGTCCTGGAGGGCCGCATCACGCGCTCGGGAGAGACCACCGCGCGCGTCGTGCGCGACCATGTGGTCGTTCACGAAGGACGCATCGGCTCACTGCGCCGCTTCAAGGACGACGTCAGCGAAGTGAAGACCGGGTTCGAGTGCGGCATCGGCTTCGACAAGTTCAACGACATGAAGGTCGGCGACACCATCGAGGTCTTCATGATGGAGCGCATTGCCGTCACGGCGTAGCGCGACAGGACAACTGGTGAGTTAGTCACTTGGTGAGTTGGCGAGTTGGTGAGTTGGTGGACAGCCAACTTACCGAGTCGCCAACTTGCCAGGTCACCAATTCGCCAATTCACCAACTCGCACTCCTCTCCCGCGCGCGTGGTCATCGCCCTCCTGACCGTCGAGCTCTTCATCCCCGCGGCACACTCCCTGAAAGAGAAGCGGATGGTGTTGCGCCGCATCAAGGACCGCATCAGCAGGTTCAACGTGGCGGTCTCGGAGGTGGAACATCACGACCTGTGGCAGAGGGCCGGGCTCGCGGTCGTCACGGTGAGCACCGATCAGGCTCACGCTGACCGTGAGCTTGCGGCAGTCGCCGACGAGATCGAACGGGTCGAACCGGGACTCATCACCCGGACCGACGTGGAGTTCCTCACCTGACGCGGTGCATGAGCAACCTGCAATCTGAGATGTCCCCGTATGTCCCAAGGTTCCCGCCCCGATCGTGTTGCCGACCAGCTCCGTGGCGAGCTGGCCATGATGCTGGCCCGAGAGGTGCACGATCCCGGTGTCGGGTTCGTGACGCTGACCCGTGTGCACGTGAGCCCCGACCTTCAGCAGGCGCGCGTGATGTACACCGCCCTTGGCGACGAGAAGAGCCGTGCGAACACAGCGAAGGCGCTGGCGCGGGTCGCCCCGTTCCTTCGACGCCAGCTCGGCGCACGGCTGCGCCTGAAGCGCGCGCCCGAGTTGAAGTTCGTCTACGATGAATCGGTGGCCGGCCAGGATCGCATCGAGCAGATCCTGAGCGAACTGCAGTCCCAGCCCCGGAGTGACTCGGAGCCCGATGCATAGCGATTCGCCGTTCCAGCAGATTGTCGACGCCGTTCGCCAGCGTCATCGCTTCGTCGTGTCGTCCCACGCCAGGCCCGACGGCGACTCCATCGGTTCTCAGCTGGCGTTCGCCTATGCCGCCCGCGCGCTCGGCAAGGAGGTCCTTGTCGTCAACAAGGACGCGGCGCCGCCGCCGCTGATGGCCTTCCCGGGTGTGCCAGAGATCCAGATTGCGAGTCAGGTCTCTGGCGACTTCGATGCCGCCGTGATCATGGAGTGCGGCGAGATCGCGCGGCCCGGCGTCGCTGGCCTGGATCGCTACTTCCTGATCAACATCGACCACCATCCGGGCAACACGGGGTACGGTGCGCTGAACTGGTTCGACGAATCCGCTGCTGCGTGCGGCGAGATGGTGTTCGATCTGGTGATGGCGCTCGGCGTGCCGCTGACGCCAGAAATCGCGACCCACATCTACCTGGCGATCCTGACCGACACCGGGTCGTTCCACTACTCGAGCATTTCTCCGCGGACCTTCGACATCTGTCGCCAATTGCTCGAGGCAGGCGTCGATCCGGTGGCCGTCGCGCGCAGCGTATACGACAGCAACAACATGGGCCGGCTGAAGCTCTTCGGGGCTGTGCTGAGCGCCATGCAGATCGATGCCACGGGACGGATCGCGATCGTGTACCTCGATCACGAGATGGCGCGTGCGGCAGGCGGCACCTACGAGGACACCGAGGGGCTCATCAACCTCCCGCTGACGGTCAAGGAGATCCAGTCCGTCGTCTTCTTCAAGCAGAACGAGGGCGACGAGTATCGCGTGAGCCTGCGCTCGAAGGGCGACATCGACATCGGCGCCATCGCAAAGGAGTTCGGAGGCGGTGGCCACAAGAACGCGGCCGGCTGCACCGTGACCGGTCCGATCGACAAGTTGCAGAAGCTCTTCCTCGAGAAGATCGAGCAGGCAATCGATGGACGGCCTGCTCATCATTGACAAGCCTTCAGGTCCCACCTCGCACGATGTCGTAGCCCGCGTGCGCCGCGTCCTTCGGGAACGGCGCATCGGCCATACCGGCACGCTGGACCCGATGGCGAGCGGCGTGCTGCCGCTCGTGATCGGACGGGCCACGCGTCTGGCGCGCTTCCTCCCCGGCGACAAGGCGTACGACGCCGACATCCGCCTTGGATGGAACACCGACACGTGCGATGCCCAGGGCGAACCGGTGGGAGACCCGTATCGTGGCGCGTGGCCCGACCGAATGGCGGTGATCGAAGCGCTCGGGCAGTTCCGCGGTACGTTCGCGCAGCGGCCACCGGCCTTCTCGGCCAAGAAGATCGACGGGCAGCGCAGCTACGCGCTCGCCCGGCAGGCCCGACGAGGAGCGGGGGC
This sequence comes from Acidobacteriota bacterium, assembly GCA_018268955.1. Lineage (GTDB taxonomy): Bacteria > Acidobacteriota > Vicinamibacteria > Vicinamibacterales > CAVVIG01 > CAVVIG01. Next base: position 13,638 of record JAFDVO010000026.1, read on the forward strand.
GGGCAAACTCGGTCCTGCAGCCGCCGCAACGCGTCCGCCCGCCCTTGCCCCCGTCCCGGTCACGGTCCACACGCTCGAACTGCTGGACGCGACGGACGACCGCATCCGGCTGCACGTCCGCTGCTCCGCCGGTTTCTACGTCCGGTCACTGGCCTTCGATCTTGGTGAGGCACTCGGTACCGGCGCACACCTCACCGGGCTGCGGAGGACCGAAGCGGCGGGGTTCGACCTGTCGCGCGCGCTGCCGCTGGCGGATCTCGACGGCGAGGACGGCCCTGAACGGGCGCGCGCGGCGACAGTGCCCATGGCGCAGATGCTGGCGTACTTCCCCGCCCTGAGGCTGACCGACGATGGTGTGCGGCACGTCGGCTTCGGGAGAAGCATCGCACCCGCGGACTGCATTGGCGGGTTCGCGGAAGCGCTCGCCGGCCTGGCGTCAACGCCGGTCGTCCGCGCCCTGGCCCCGGATGGCCGCCTTGTCGCCGTCGTGGACGGCGCCGATAGCGCGGGCCTGTTGCATCCCGGCGTGGTGCTCTTGTAGTAACATGTTGATCTTGTTCGACTAGCAGAATTTCAGACAAACGGCGCATCCGGTCTCCATGACGGATTCTGGGGCGCACGTGGAGGAACCCAAGTGGCACTTTCGAAAGATCGCAAGACCGAGTTGATTGGCTCCTACAAGACCCACGAAGGCGACACCGGTTCGCCCGAGGTGCAGGTCGCGATTCTCAGCGAGCGGATCAACTACCTGACGGAGCACTTCAAGACGCACGCGAAGGATCATCACTCCCGCCGCGGTCTGCTCATGCTGGTCGGCCGTCGCCGTCGCCTCCTGGACTACCTGAAGTCGAAGGACGCGCAGCGCTACTCCGAGCTGATCAAGCGCCTGAACATCCGCAAGTAGCGGACGCGCGTCTCCTGTTCACTCCGTATCCCAGGAAGTGCGATCTATGACAACGCGCGAAGTCTCAATCGGCCAGAGCACACTCAGGTTCGAAACGGGCAAGCTGGCCAAGCAGGCCGGCGGCTCGGTCATCGTCAGGGCAGGCGACTCGGTGGTGCTCGTCACCGCATGCCGTGCGGCAAACCCGCGCGACGTCGATTTCCTGCCGCTCACGGTTGACTACCGTGAATACACCTACGCGTCGGGCCGGATCCCGGGCGGCTTCTTCAAGCGTGAGGGCAAGCCCTCCGAAAAGGAAGTGCTCACCAGCCGCGTCATCGACCGGCCGATCCGCCCGCTGTTCCCCTCCGGCTGGCGCTACGAAACGCAGGTGATCGCCCTCGTGCTGTCCGCCGACTCGGCGAACGACACGGACGTCCTCGCCATCACCGGCGCCTCCGCGGCGCTGTCGCTCTCCGACATCCCCTTCCAGAAGACGATTGCCGGCGTCCGCGTCGGGCTCGTCGACGGCCAGTACCTGATCAACCCGACGTTCGAGCAGCGCAAGGCGAGCAAGCTGGACATCGTGGTTGCGGGCACGAAGGATGGCCTCGTGATGGTGGAGGCTGGCGCGAAGGAGGTCAGCGAGGAGCAGGTCGTTGAGGCGCTCGAAGCGGCGCACGCGGCCATCAAGCAGATCGTCGCCACCATCGACGACATGGCGCGCGAGGTCGGCAAGAAGAAGGCGACCGTCCAGACCAAGCAGATCGACCCGGCCTTCGCGAAGGAGGTCGAGGACAAGGTCTTCGAGAAGCTCGCGGCCGCCATGCGGATCCGCAACAAGCTCGAGAACTACGAGACGGTCGACAAGGTCATCGACGAGCTGGTCGAATCCTATCCGGAAGACGATGGCGACAAGCGTGCGGACGCCAGCACGATCGTCCACGGCCTCAAGGAGAAGGTCCTCTACAACGAGATCCTGAACAACGGCGTGCGCCTCGACGGCCGCAAGCTGGACGAAGTGCGCCCGATCTGGATCGAAACCTCCGTCCTGCCCCGGACGCACGGTTCGGCCGTGTTCACGCGCGGCGAGACGCAGGCGCTCGTCACCTGCACGCTCGGCACCGCCGACGACGCGCAGAAGATCGAGACGTTCGAGGGGGAGCAGTGGAAGAACTTCATGCTCCACTACAACTTCCCGCCGTTCTCGGTCGGTGAGGTCGGCCGCATGTCCGGTCCGGGCCGCCGGGAAGTCGGCCACGGCGCCCTTGCCGAGCGTGCGCTCGCGAGCATGATCCCCGGTGAGGAATCGTTCCCCTACACCGTCCGCGTTGTCTCGGACATCCTCGAATCCAACGGCTCGTCGTCGATGGCCTCGGTCTGCGGCGGGTCGCTCGCGATGATGGACGCTGGCGTGCCGCTGAAGGCGCCGGTGGCCGGCATCGCGATGGGCCTCGTGATGGACGAGAAGAGCGGCAAGTTCGCGGTCCTCTCAGACATCGCTGGCGCCGAGGATCACTACGGCGACATGGACTTCAAGGTCGCGGGCACGGCTGACGGCATCACTGCCCTGCAGATGGACATCAAGCTGTCCGGTGTCCCGACGCAGGTGATGCGCAAGGCGCTCGAGCAGGCACGCCAGGGCCGCATGCACATCCTCGGCATCATGGCCGAGGCGCTGGCGGCGCATCGCTCGAACATCTCGCAGCACGCGCCCCGCATCGTCACGATCAAGATCCCGGTCGACAAGATCCGCGACGTCATCGGGCCCGGCGGCAAGATGATCCGCAGCATCATCGAGCGGACCGGCGTGAAGATCGATGTCGAGGACGACGGCCGCGTGAACGTCGCATCAGCAGACGGCGCGTCGGCGCAGAAGGCGATCTCGATCATCCAGGAGCTCACGGCGACGCCGGAGCTGAACAAGACCTACCTGGGCAAGGTGCAGCGCATCACCGACTTCGGCGCATTCGTCGAGATCATGGCGGGCACCGATGGCCTGCTGCACGTCTCCGAGATCGCGAACCACCGCGTCAAGGACGTGCGCGACGAGCTGAAGGAAGGCGAACAGATCATGGTGAAGGTCATCAACATCGACCCCACCGGCAAGATTCGCCTCAGCCGCAAGGCGCTGCTCAACGAGGAAGGCACGCCGAAGGCGTAGCTGCCTTCGGCACACGTTAGACGTTAGACGTTAGAAGTCGGAACTCAGAAGTGAAGTTCTGAAGTTCTGGACCAAAGAAGAAAAAGGCCGGCGACACACTCGCCGGCCTTTTCTTTTTCCAGAGCAGCCCCACCTGCCCACCAGCCGAACCTGCCAGAGGTCGTGCCTTGAAGGTCTGGCGTGTGACTTCTCAGTTCTGGATTCGGAACGATTGCGCGGCGGCAATGCGTTCCCGAATCGGCGGGTGGCTGTAGAACAGCCACTGCACGAGCGCGGACGGATCGTCCTCGGCCATGTTCTGCTGCGCGAGGCGCCGCATCGCGGAGATGAACGCCGGAGGGTTCTTCGTCAGACGAAGAGCGAACGCGTCGGCTCGACGCTCGTGAGCCCGTGACATCGCGTGCGCGACCGGGATCATCACGACCGACACGGCGCCGGCAGCCAGCAGCAGCATGGGCAGCCCGGCGATGTCGTCGACGCCCGTCAGGCCAAGCACCGGGACCGCGTGCTGCAGCAGCACGGAGGCGACGAAGAAGCCGGCGAGAATCAGCACGGTCTCGAAGGCCAGCCCTTTCCAGATGTCGCCGTGCACGTGATGCGCGAGTTCGTGCGCGAGGACGACCTCGATTTCGTCGTCCGTATACTGCGCGAGCATCGTGTCCGAGACGAGGATGCGTCGCGAGCCGCCAATGCCGGTGAGTGCCGCGTTGGCCTTCGTCGTCTTCGCACCGAGCCCCCACTCGTACGCGTCCAGCACACGCGCGCCGGCACGATCCCCAAGCGCGACCAGGCGCTCACGCAGCGAGGCTTTCCCGAGCGGCTTCACCGAGTAGAAGAGCGGCAGCAACAGCAGTGGGGCCAGGTTGGCGAGTCCGATGACGATGACCGCGAACACGGCCGCGGCCGGGAGCCACCAACCGCCTGGGTACCGCGCGATGAGCGCATACAGCAGGATCGCCGCCGGTGCGCCAAGCATGACGGCGAGCGCGAGCCCTTTCACCTGATCGAGAGCCCAGGCCCGGAGCGGCTGCGTGGAAAGCCCGTACCGCCGCTCGACCACGAACCCGCCGTAGAACCCCAACGGTAGCGTGCACGCTTCGACGATCGTCGTGAGCCCCACCACGTAGACGAGGGTTGCTACCGCACGGGTGACAGGGGCGGGCGCGAGCGCTGCCGCGATGGTGACGGCCAGGTCGCGGAGCGCTTCACTGAGGCCGCTGACGAGCAGGAGCGCGAGCAGGAGCGCGCTCCACACGACGCTCGCCACGCCGATCTGCCGTTGGAGCCGGTTGTATCGGGTGGACTTGTCCTCGTTCATGCCACTGACGGAGGAAACGGTGCGACGCCTGGTGCGCGACCTCAGCGCCCGTCGACGCTGACGAGCACGGCCGTGACGTTGTCGGTGCTGCGATGATCCATTGCCGCGTACGCGAGCGCCTGAGCGGCCTGCTGGAGGTCCGGCTCCGCGCCGATGATGTCCGCCATCATCTCATCGGACACCGACCCGTGCACGCCGTCCGAGCACAGCAGCAGCGTCTCACCCGGCAGCATCGCCTCCGTCACCAGGACGCGGAGGTCGGGCTTGGCCCCGACGACGTTGGTGAGCACGTTGCGCAGCGGGTGCGTGCGCACCATTTCGGGCGCGAGCCCCCCCTCGCTGACGAGCAGGTTGACCCACGAGTCGTCCACCGTGAGCTGGCGAAGGCGGCCGTCTTTCCAGGCGTAGAGCCGGCTGTCACCGACACCGGCGTAGGTGACGCGTGTCTCCTCGACCACCACCGCGACGACGGTCGTCCCCATGCCGAGGAACTTCGGGCTTGCCTCTGCACCCTGCCAGACCGAGCGGTTGCCGAGCCGCACCGCATTCGACAGCCGGTTTCCGGCGCGCGACAGCGTGACGTCCTCGCCGAACGGCCACGCGATCTCGCCAGGCCCGGCGCTCTCGCGCATGAAGGTCAGCATCGCATCGAGCGCGAGCTGCGAGGCGACCTCACCAGCCTGGTGGCCCCCCATGCCGTCGGCGATTGCGACGAAGCCCAGCGCTTCATCCCACGTCATGGCGTCTTCGTTGTGGGGACGGACTGTCCCAGCGTGCGAAAAGCCGTGTACCTTCATCGTGGGGAGTTGAACGCCGGCGTTGGCAAGGCCGAATGGCCGCCGTATTATAGCGTGACCGTTCCGGACGCCTCGGGTCGTCCGGACACGCATCTCGCCGCTCCCCTTCGACCCGGACTCGGTGCCCAGAGCATGTTCATCGGTCAGTACGAAGTCGTGAGGACACTCGGCAGGGGTGGCATGGGCTCCGTGTACGTCGCCCGCGACCCGGCCATCGATCGCCTCGTCGCGATCAAGCTCCTCAAGGATGGCATCGACTCTCCGGAGGTGCGGGAGCGGTTCAAGCGCGAGGCCCGCTCGGCCGGCAAGCTCCGGCATCCGAACATCGTCACCATCTTCCACGTCGGCGATCACGAATCGCGGCCGTACATCGTCATGGAGTACATCCCTGGCGAGACGCTCGCGGAGCTGATTCGGAAGCAGACGCCGATGACGCTGGCGCGCAAGCTGCGCATCATCGACGAGCTGTGCCGCGGCCTGGCCTACGCGCATCGTGCGGGCATCGTGCACCGCGACGTGAAGCCGCTGAACATCCTCGTGGACACCGAGGGTGCGGTGAAGATCCTGGACTTCGGCATCGCGCGTGTCGGCGAGCAGGGGCTCACCCAGCTCGGCATGATGATGGGCACGCCGAACTACATGGCGCCTGAGCAGATCAGCCCGGGTACCGCCGATGCGCGAAGTGACGTGTTTGCGGTCGGACTCGTGCTCTACGAGCTGCTGACGTACAAACGCGCCTTCCCTGGCGACGACTTCTCCGTGCTGCAGAAAATCCTGCAGGACGAGCCGGAGCCGATCGAACGTCTCTGCCCCGGCATCGACTCCGAAGTCGTGCAGGTGCTGAAGCGCGCCATTGCCAAGCGGCCGGACGACCGTTACCAGGACCTCGGCGCCATGCGCCAGGAGCTCGTTCGTATCTGGTCACGCGTGAAGACGCCGGACGATGAAGCGTCGGGCGAGATCGGTCCGATCACGCCCACGGACACGAGGTACGACGGTCCCACGCTCGTGCCCGGCGTCAACGAGTCGATTCCCGCTGCGGTCGAGCAGCAGCGTGCGAGCGACCTCGCCCGCGAACTCGCACGTGTGGCGGAGGAGAAGCGCAAGGCGGAACAGTCCGCGCAAACGCCACCGCTCGGCACACCGCGGACAGTCGGCACGCCAGCTGACGCAGCCCCGGTGCCGCCCTCTCGCGATGCCGCGCCGCAGCAGGCACCGGCTTCAGGGTCCGCAGCCAGCACGCGCCCGCCCGCGCCACCATCAGGGCCGTCCACGCCGACAGCCAAGGCTCCTGCAGCCGACCCGACAATCACCGGACCGAAGAAGCCGCCGGTCACCTACACGTCCACATCGGAACCGACGATGTTCGTGCGGCGGCCCGATCCTGGCGGCGCCAAGCCCCCCGCCCCCAAACCTCCGAGTGCCGCCACGGCTGAGCCGACGATGGTGATGACGGCCGCGTCGCTCGGCATCGACAAGCCGCCCGCCCCGCCCTCGGCCGCGACCGGAGCGAAGTCATCCACGCCACCGCTGCCGCCGGGGGGACCGACGCCCCATACAAAGGCACAGGAGGCGACGACGCAGAAAGCGCCGGTGAAGGGCGCTGCGCCTGCACCGACCGCACAGGGGCCTACGCGTGCCCTGCCGCCATGGCTCATCCCGGTGGCGGCGCTCGCACTGCTCGCGCTGCTTCTGCTGGTGCGGATGCTGCTCGCAGGCGGACCTTCGGCAAGCACGGCAGCACCTGAGTCGTCCACCACGGAGCGCACCTCCGCTGCGACCGGCGCGTCGCCAGGAACCACCGGAGCCGGTTCGGAGGCCGTCCCCTCGTCCGGCGCTGACGTTGCCGCGGTGCGCACGCGGGTCAACGAGGCGATTGCGCGCGGCGACGTCGAGGGTGCGATGCGCCTGCTTCAGGACGCGCCCGCCGCAGCCGCCCCGGCGCTGGCAAGCGTCTCCAGCGCACTCGTCGACGCGGCACGGAACGCGACCACGCTGGCCTTCGATCAGGCGCAGGCGGCAGGTGCGGCGCAGCGTGCGACCGACGACTACAAGCAGGCGCTATCCCAGCGTGCCGACGCGGACGCCGCCGTTCAATCGGGCAAGCCGCTCGATGCGGCGCGTGCCTACCTCGAGGCCACCGCCGGGTTCACGCGCGCCATGGCTGATGCGAAGTCAGCCGCCGCGCAGACTGCGGCTGCCACGGCCGCGGCTGCGACCGCCTCCGCAGCCACGGCCACGCCGAACGCCAGCAGCGCGGCGGCCCCGCGTGCGGCGTCGCGACCGCAGCCGTCCGCTGCCGCGGATACGGCGTCGATCGAAACGCTCCTGCAGCAGTACGCAGACGCCTACAGCCGGATGGACGTGACTGGTGTTCGCGCCGTCTGGCCTGGCGCACCGGGCAACCTGAGCTTTGCCGGCATCAAGTCCTACAACATGACGGTGCGCAATCCGCAGGTCAGCGTCACCGGCGATCGCGCCACGGTGACGGCGGTCCGCCACACGGTCCAGGAACTCGAGGGAGGCCGGCGTCAGGAAGCGTCTCCCACGATGACATTCAACCTTCGCCGCGTAGGTGGCGGCTGGGTCATCGACACGATCCAGTAATCGTCCGCCTGCGGACACGGAGTCCCCTCATGAGCCCCGCACCGGAATCCGCCATGCCTGGCGGCCGTTCGATCATGGAGCAGCTCGACGCTGTCGACGTCTCGCGGCTTGACCAGTTGCTCGCGTTGCGCAGCGAACAGGAGCGGCTCCAGACCTTCAGGCAGAAGGCGCTCGAGAAGCAGGACCAGGTGCCGCCTGCCGTGCGCGCCCGCGTCCTTGCCGACTACGAACAGCGGTTCGCCCTGCTCGACCAGCAGTCCGCGCCGTTGCGTGCGGCCGCCCGCGCCGAGTACCGGAAAGTGCAGTCGCTGATGGAGGGCGTCGGTCGGACGCGGACCTCAGCGCTCGAGCGCCGGCAGGAAGCGCAGTTCAGGCATGAAGTCGGCGAGCTCACCGATGCTGAACTTGCGGATCGTCTCGCGGAACCGGACGCCATCATCGCCCAGTGCGATCGCGATGCCGCAGCGCTGCAGGACGTCGCCGCCCGTTTCGCCGATGCGCTTGGCGCCGACCTCGAGATGGCGGCCGAGGAACCGCTCGGCGTCGCTGAACTCCAGGCGCCGCTGGCCGAAGACTCAACGCCGCAGACGGTCATTGCTCCTGCGCCGCCGATGCCCGAGCCAGCCTTCTACGCGCAGCCCGCGACCGCTCCCCCGCCGCCCCCGCTTCCGTCGGTCCCACCCCTCCCGTCGATGCAGGCGTCCGCACCGGCAACGGCGATCGGTGGGATTCCAATCTTCGACGGTGGAGACGACGCCTTCGCTGAACTCGGACAGGGGACGGGCAGCGCAGGGCCGGCCACCTTTGCGATGTCGCGAGACCAGGTGGAGCAGCACCTGGGTACCTACGCCGAGCCTGCGGCGCCGGCGGTCGCCTCGGCGTCCGCGGTGCTGGTATTCGACGACGAGGGCGACATCCAGGAGTTCGCGCTCGGTCCTGGCGTCACGGAAATCGGACGCGCGGACTCGAACCAGGTGCAGATCGTGAAGCCGGGGATCTCGCGGCGTCACGCGTCGATCGAGGAGACGCCTGCCGGCTTCGTGCTCCGCGACCTCGGCTCCAACAACGGCACGTACGTGAACGGTGAGCAGATCACCGAGCGGATGCTGGCGAGCGGCGATGTCGTGGAGTTCGGTCCCGTACGCGTGATGTTCCGCGCGTAAGCGCCGGCCGCCTCACCCGGAGTGCCTCACGCGATCCGGTAGTCGCGGGTCTTCTGCAGCAGCGCCTTGTAGCTGACCTGCAGGATCTCCGCGGCGCGGCCGATGTTCCCCTGCGCCTCGGCGAGCGCCTGCGTGATCTTTCGCCGCTCCACTTCGGCGAGGACACGCTTCGCGGCTTCGTTGAGCGACCCCGACAGGTCGATGGCCTGCCACGGATCGGCGGGCGCGGCATCCGGCGCCGCCGCCTCGACGAGCGGCGACAGGTTCAGGTGGCGTGCATGGATCACCTGGCCGTCCGTCAGGATCACCGCACGTTCGATGCAGTTCTGGAGTTCCCGCACGTTGCCCCGCCACGGGTACGCCAGCAGCGCGTCGATCGCGTCGGGCGCCAGCGACAGCACCGGCTTCTGCATCTCACGGCAGAACCGCTCGATGAAATAGCGCGCGAGCAACGGGATGTCGCCTGGGCGCTCGCGCAGGGGCGGGATCGTGATCGGGAAGACCGACAGGCGGAAATAGAGATCCTCGCGATACTGGCGCGCGGCGACCGCAGCCTTCAGGTTCCTGTTCGTCGCAGCGACAACCCGCACGTCGACGTGCAGCAGCGACGTGCCCCCAACCCGTTCGAACTGCTTCTCCTCGAGTGCCCGCAGGATCTTCGCCTGCAGTGTCAGCGGCAGGTCGCCAATTTCGTCCAGGAAGATGGTGCCGCGGTGCGCCAGCTCGAACCGGCCAGGCTTGCGCTGTGTCGCCCCGGTGAAGGCACCCTTCTCATGGCCGAACAGCTCGGTCTCGAGCAGCGTTTCGGGGATCGCCGCGCAGTTGATCGCGACGAAGGGGCCGTCCGCCCGTGGGCTGAGCGCGTGGACGGCGCGCGCGAAGAGCTCCTTGCCCGTGCCGCTCTCGCCTTCAATGAGCACCGTGGCATCGCTGGCTGCGGCGCGATGGATGGCGACCGTGACCTGCTTGAGTCGCGGGTCGTCGCCGACGATCTGTGGTGCGCCTCGCCGTTGCGCGAGTTCGTCCTTGAGGAGGATGTTCTCCGTGACCAGCCGTCGCTGCGCGAGCGCCCGCTCGACGAGGAGCAAGAGGTGATCGGGCTCGACAGGCTTTGCCAGGAAGTCCATCGCTCCGTCCTTCATTGCGGCGACCGCGTCCTGGATGCTGCCGTAGGCGGTCATCACGATGACCGGCAGATCCGGATCGAGCTCCTTCGCGGCGCGCAGGACACCGAAGCCGTCGCCCTCGCCGAGACGGAGGTCCGAAAGGACGACGCCAGGACGGCCGGTGCGCAGCGCCTCGACCGCCTCGGCCTGATCGCGGGCCTCGAGCACGACGTGCCCCTGCGTCTCCAGCGCGAGCCGCAGCATCGCACGCAGGGAGTCCTTGTCCTCGACGAGGAGGACCGGCGGATCGGATCGGCGTCGTCCCACTAGCGGAGCCAGCCTGCAGGCACACCTTCGCGGCGTGCCTCTTCTTCGAGCGCCGGGATGGCGCGCCTCCCCTGCTCGATGGACTTCTTGACGCGATCGAGTTCGGACATGGCCTTCTGGCGGTCCGCCGCGATCTGCGCTCGCTGCGCCGGATCGTCCCGGTTGACGAAGTCCGTGGTCAGGGCGTCGATCCGGGCCTGCAGCGCATCGCGAAACGTTTCGTCGCGCTCGAGCTGCGCGCGAAGGTCCCCCATCCGCTTGGCCCAATACGCCTGGTCCTTCGCCTCCGCCGCGTCGGCTGCCTTTCCAGACTTCTCGTCCTTCGACGCGTCAGCCGCCTTGTCGTCGTGTGGGGCGGCGTCGGCATCCTTTGCGGCCGCTGGGTGATCGGCATCGGCAGAGGGCTCGGCGACGGCAGGCTCCGCAGCCGCGCCTGCCACGGGCTTCAGGTCCTGGTTCGTCCAGGTCTTGCCAGCTCCCTGAGCGGACTGGCGGCGTTCGTTTTCCTTGCGTGCGACGTCCGCGAGCGACTGGGCGGACGCAGACGCGGCACACACGCTGGAGAGCATCACGAGAAGGGCACAGACACGCATGGCTTACAACCTATCGGCTCGGGAGCTTCCGTCCGAGAGCCCGTCGCCTCCCCTGATGTGATCATCGCACCTCGCGCCACGAAAGCACCTGCAACCGTGGCAAGCCCATCGGTTCCGGCCCGCGCACGGCAGGGTCGGCCGCGTCCCATCGGGCCCACTCTCGCCGGTCGAGCCGCAGCACCACGGCATCAATCACCCGGTCCGCCGAGCGCGGCCCGAACGCTTCCGCCCGGACCAGCAGCATCCCGGCGCCCGGGTTCATGGCAGCGCCGGTGCGGCCACCGTCGCGTGCGGGGTCGTTGTCCGTTTCAGCAGGGTCGTCGGCAACCATCGTCGTGACGTACACCGGACTCCCCCGGGGACCGAGGCCTGTCACCCCGTCGAGCGGCCCGTAACTGAAGAGCCGCCACACGGGGTTGCGCCCACCCCAGGGGCGCTCTGCAAACGAAGCCGCCAGGTCTGCCGGCGTACACCCGGCTGCCTTGTGGCAGTTCGCCAGGTTCACGATCCGCCCGAGATCGATGCTCGATCCGTCGGCCAGCGTGCGCCCGCCGATCGGCACGCCATCAACGAACTGCGACGTGAACGAGCCGTCGAGCACCGACGTGACGTCCGGCGCCATGCGCAACTCCGCGAGGCTCCGATCCAGGGCTGCCGACGCCGCGAATGCGGCCGTCGTCGACGCACCCGCGTTAGCGGTAATCGCGATGTCTGCCGTCGTCGCGATCACGAGTGCGCTGCCGAGTGCGAGGAACAGCGCCATGGCCATGACCACCGTCAGCAGAGCCGCGCCACGTTCGGCCCGCATGTCAACGCCCCCTGCTGAGCGCTCGGGGCACGACCACCAACCGAAGCTGCCGATCGGGGACCCACCTGCCATCGCGTGCCGTTCCAGCCCTGGTGAATAGCCGCCCCGCAGGACCGCGGACGCTGTCGGCAGCAGCCTCCACGCGCACGGTCATGACGACCTGCCGCACACGCAGAAGGTCGGCATCGTACCGGTTCGGGCTCGCATCGTCCGGACACCAGGGCCCGTCTGTGAGCGAGGCAGCCGAGAGCGGGACGAGCTCCGGCTGCGCGGACCACTGCGCGAGTCGGGGCACGACGTTGCCGAGTGGACTGCGAGTGAACACGCAATTCTCGCCCGGCGGGTAGGCGGTCCATTGCACGCCCGTCGGCGGCGGCAGCGGCCCGTACGTCGTTCGTGCCGGCGCGGCACCATCGATCATGCGCGGCGGGTCCGCTTCGCCCCAGTACTCGAAAACAAGGCCGACCACATGGTCCACAACCGGCACGTCGGCGCCTGCACCGGTGTCGTACCGCCGCAATTGCGCATATCCCAGGGCAGGATCGGTACGCAGGAAGTACGTCTGCGCGATCACCTCGGCCAGCGTGGTGGCCGACGCGGCATGCACGAACGCGGAGTCCGCGAGGTTGTGGTCGAGCGAGAGCAGGCTGCCATCGACCGCGGTCACGGTGAACAGATCGAGGGCACCTGAGTGGCTCATGACGACCACGGTTGTTCCGGCCATGAAACCGCAGGTCGGATCGGCTGGTGGGCAGCCGCCTCCGGGCGCGATCGTGGCGACGGCGCTGCCCGATGGCAGTGGCGCCGCGAGGAGCGCTTGCGGAGCCGATGGGCTCACGCTCCAGACCGAGATGCGCGTGGTGTCGAACGTCCCCGGTGGGTCGGCGTTGCGCCGGCCGATCCGGTATGGGAAGACTGCGGCAACGCTCACGGGGGGCAGCGGCTCGCCAGGCGCGAACACCGGTTGGCTTCCTGCCGCACTGACATCTCGCAGCACCGCGTCGGCCGCGGCCCTGAGCCTCTGGGCGACGTCGGCACTCTCAGGCTGGACGCGGAACGCGCCATGGGCCGGGTCGAGCATCGCGAAGACCGCACCTGTTATCACGGTGGCGATGGCGACCGCGATCAGGAGCTCCAGTATCGAGAACCCCAGCTCACCGCCCTTCCGCGTCGTCATCGCACGCTCCGCGTCCGGATGTCGACGAGCCACGCGGCGTTCGCCGCGCGAGCGGCGGCTTCCGTGGCCTCCATGCCGACGACCTGTGCCGGAACGACGACCACCTGCAGCAGCAGCGTGTCGGCGAGGCCGTTCATCGCCTGAATCGACCAGCGACGGACCCAGACCGCCCCTCGAGGCGGACGCGATCCGCCGGCCATCCACTGCCCGGTCGCATCGAGGAAATCGCAGTAGCCTTCGACGTTGCTCAGCAAGGCCTCTCCCGGAGAGACACCGAGGCCGGCACCGCCGCGAGCAACGGCAGGCGTCACCGAGAGGTCCGCGCCGACGTCCGTGACAGGCAGCACGCCGTCCTCCGTGCCGAACGTGAGCGCCCGGAGTTGATCGAGCTTCTCGCGCGCGGCAGTCCTCGTCACGTCGGCCTGCTGCGCGGCCGCACTTGCGCGCGCAGACAGGCTGGCCAGTTGCGCGACCGCTGCGACACCGACCGACAGCAGCGACACGGATACCAGCACTTCGATCAGGGAAAACCCGCGTTGGTTGTGGCAGCGCATGCCAGCTGGTTGTGCAACGGACGAGCCACGCCACCCAGGAGCGCGGCGACCGCGCGAATTGCCAAACAAAACGCGCGAATTGGAGACGCGGTGCAGACCGGCTATCCGAAGGCACCGGCGCGAAGTACGCACTCCGTGCGTCGCCGCACGCCGGGTCTGTTGAGTGGAATTGCCACTCGCTCCCGCGCCGACGGATGCGGGACGTGATTCGGGCTCCGGGCTCCAGGCTGTCGACTTCGGGGCAGGTCGGCTCGCGGATCTGACTGGAGGCGCAAGGCCTCTCGCGCGTCCGGTCAGAGAATTGGCAGGACCACCTGGAGCCGTGCACCGCCGCCCGGCGACGTGGCGACCGAGATGCGTCCGTTGTGCGAGACGACGATCTTCTGCACGAGCGCGAGGCCGAGTCCGGTGCCGTGCCCTTTCGACGTGAAGAACGGCTGGAAGATCCGTTCGCGCGCATTCGGCGGGATGCCTGGGCCGTTGTCGTCCACCGTGACCGTGCACGTGCCGGCGGTCGTGTCGAGCAGGCCATGCACCTGCACAGAGGGGGCGATCGACGCGCCGGCGCACGCCTCGATTGCGTTGCGAAGCAGGTTGCTGAACGCCTGGCGCAGCAGCACTTCGTCTCCCTGAATGAGGCCGAACTCGCCGATCAGGGACACCTCCCCACCGAGCTTCCGCGCTTCGTCGCGCGCATCATCGACGACGCGGGCACACAGTGTTCCGAGATCGATGTCGGTGAGCGCGAGCTGCGCGGGCCGCGCGAAGTTCAGGAAGTTGGTGACGATCTCACCGAGTGCGACCGCTTCGGCGCGAATGCCCTCGACGTACGGGCGCGCCTGCTCCGGCAGCGTGTCCGGGTTCAGCAGCTTGCTGTAGCCATGGATCGTGGCGAGGCCGTTCCTGAACTCGTGCGCGATCCCGGCCGTCAACTCGCCGACGGTCGCGAGGCTCTGCTTCAGGCGCAACTGCTCCTCGAGCTGCTGCACGGCCGTGAGGTCCGTGAACAGGCACACAGCGCCGTGCAGGTGGCCGGACGCGTCGAACAGCGGCGAGACCGTCACGCCGAAGCGTGACGCCCGCCTACGCCCCTCCGGCAGGTCCACCGTTCGACGCAGGATCGCCTTCCCGTTTGCGAGGCACTCATCGATCGTCTGCGACAACGCCGGTTCGTCGAGCAGCGTGTGATAGTCGCCGCGCAATGCCTCGTCACCAAGTTCCAGGAGGCGGCGCGCCACGGGATTGATGATGCGGGTCGCGCCGTCGCTGGCAACGACAATCAGCCCCGATGCAAGGCTGGAGATGATCTCGCTGCTCAGGCGCTCCGACTCTTCGGCCCGCGCGGCCATCGCGCGTTCCTTCGCACGCAGCTGCGCGATGGCGTCCTCGAGTGCCGCCGACAGCGTCGAGGCCTGCTGGTCCGCCGCGCGAGCGGATCGCTGCCGGCCACCAGCGGCCGACATGAACCGCATCGCTGCGAACATCAGCAGCCCGCACAACGCACCGACGATGGCGGTCAGGCCGAGCAGTGCAGCAGCGCCGGAACTCATGCGAGGAAGACGGCCGTCAGACCGTCGGGTAGAGGCCGATGTACCAGTCCAGCAACCGCTGGCCGACGGTCGACGCGAGTGCGGCGCCGAGCGCGAGGAAAGTGCCGAATGGCAGCGCGTACTTCATGTCGCCCTTGCGAAACGCGACGAGCGTGAGGCCCACGATCGAGCCCGCGATCGACGCCATCATCAACGTGACCAGCGTCAGCTTCCAGCCGACGAACGCGCCGATCATCGCGAGCATCTTCACGTCCCCCATGCCGAGCCCTTCTTCGTGCCGCACGCGGTAGTAGGCTTCGGCGATCAGCCACAGGCTTCCGCCCCCGAGTAGTGCGCCGACGAGCGAGCCGACCCATCCAGGCCCGGTGACGAAGCTGAACGCGAAGCCGACGGCGATCCCGGGAATGGTGATGACGTTCGGCAGCAGGTGGTGCTCGAGGTCGATCGCGAAGAGGACGATGAGCGCGCACCCGAAAATCAACTGGGCAGCGAGGGCCGGGCTCGGGCCGTAGTACCACGTCGCGGCGCCGAACATCACCGCCGTGATGCCTTCCACGATCGGGTGACTGATGGACAGCGGAGTGTGACACGTGCGGCAGCGGCCGCGGAGCGCCAGCCAGCTGACGATCGGCAGGTTCTCGTACCACGAGATCTGCCGATGGCAGGATTCGCACGAGGACGCGGGCCACACAACCGACGTGCCCCTCGGGATCCGGTATATGCACACGTTCAGGAAGCTGCCAATCAGGGCGCCCATCACGGTGGCAACGATGGTGAGGCTGAGGGGTTCGCTCATGGCGTGGATGCGGGAAGGGCCTTCTTCGGCTCCTGTGGCAAGGGGAACAGCGGCGACTGTGGTGAGAGGCGCACGATGCCGTCCGCGCCCAGTTCGAGCGGCGTGCGCGAGGGGTCCACAGGGATGCCACGAATCGCGCGTGCGCGGATCAGCTCCTGCCACGACGTCACGGGGGTACCGGCCGCACGCGCGCGATCGACGTCGGCCTGCACCTGATCGATGAAGTCTGCCGCGTCGAGCTGCTCGAGGCGGCGATCGGCGTCGCTGCGCAGCCAGTCGATCTCCGCCGATTCGCGGATGGCCTGCCACATCAGCCGCGACGAGCGCCGGTCTCCGCCTTCGGCGAGGGTCGTCGCGGCCAGCGATCGGAGGAACCACGGCGCGCCTTCGACCTTGCTCGCCCGATCGAACCACTGTGCGGCCGCCGTGTAGTCCTGCGACCACCAGTAGTGCACGAACCCGATGTCCTGCATGTATTCCCACTTATCGGGTCGAGCGGCCAGACCCTTTTCGAGCAGCTTGACTGCGAGGTCGGGCCGGCCGGCCCCGCCGGGGTACGGCTCCGCCAGGAATATCGCGCCGAACCGGTAGGCGATGTTGAAGCGTGGGTCGAGCGAGGTGGTGAGGTCCAGCAGTGGGTACAACAGTCGATAGTCCGCGCCGGGTACCTGGCGCGCCTGCGCGTCAGTGCGCGCGGCGTCCAGCTGCAGCTTGATGCCGCCGTAGTACTGGATGGTGCGGATCCAGTACAGGTCGGCTGCGAGCGCTGCGTACCCGACGGCCAGCCGGCGGGCCGTGGCGCCCGACGTGATGTAGAGCGAATCCTCGGATGGCGCCGGCGGTGGGAACGCCGCTTCATGGAGGCCCTGCACGCCAGCGGCACCGCCGATGAGCAGCGCCACCATGATGACCGCGCGAAGCGTCCCCCAGGAGCCCGCCATCAGCGCCTCACTTGAAGTCGCGCCGTGCGAAGACCGCGGTGGCTGCCACGATCATCGCGGTGATGTACAGCAGCGCGTAGGCGCCGCTCATCGCCATGTACGTGGCCGAGACCGGCACGCCATGCACCACCTGCGCTCGGACGTCGAACTGGGACAGGTTCGGCAGCATCCAGTAGATCGCCGTCGTCAACGCACTGGACACCGGAGAGGTGACCACCTCATTGAAGTTCCGCAGGTCGGCGCTGAACCGGCCGGCGACGAAGAACCCGAACGTAAACGCCGCCGACAGGATCGGGGTGGAGAAGGTCGAGAAGAACACGGCGATGGCCGTGACGATGGCGAGCTCGAAGAACGTGAGGAGGAATGCCTCGAGCAGGCGCGGGTCGAGCGCGGGACGATCCCAGCCGGCCGCCGCATTCGGATCCGCCACGTAGCGCAGATAGGCGAGCACGACAAAGAGCGCGATGGCCATGACGCCCAGGTTCACCGCGAGCGTGAGCACCAGCCCCAGGTACTTGCCGACGACGAGGTGATGGCGTTCGATCGGCTTGGCGAGCAGGCTGTAGATGCTGCGCTTCTCCACCTCTTTCGAGACAAGCCCGATCCCGATGAAGACGGCGATGAAGAGCCCGAAGATGGACGTGGCGGCAAGCCCCAGGTCCTTGATGATCTTCACGTCCTGCCCGGCGGTGAGCTGGCCGATCAGGTAGGACGCACCCATCAGCAGGATGGCGAAGAACACCAGGTTGTAGAGGACCTTGTCGCGCACCGACTCGCGGAAGACGTTCAGTGCGACGATCCCGATCGGCCCAGTCATCGCGGGCCTCCCGCGGGACCGAGGCCGCGATCGCGCGAGGCGACCTCTGGCGCCGTGACCTGCTGGACGAAGTAGTCCTCGAGCGTGTCGCGGATCGGGTTCACGGACAGCAGCGTGGCACCCGCCGCGGAGAGGTCGGCGACAACACGGTCCGGCGCGGGATCGACCGGGAGATCGAACACATAACGGTCGTCCCCGACCTTCGTGGTCCTGCTCGCCCGCGGGGAGAGCCTGCCGGCCAGGTCGGGCGTGACACCGGACGCGACGATTTCCCAGCCGCGGATCTGGAAGGCGAGCATGTCCGTGAGTCGGCCCGACGTGACGAGCCGTCCCTTCGCCAGGATGGCGACGCGGCTGCAAAGCGCCTCGGCGTCGCTCAGCACATGCGAGCTGAAGAAGACCGTGCACCCGCGGTCACGCAGCCTGAGGATGAGGGCACGCACGTCGCGCCGACCGAGCGGGTCGAGCCCCGACATCGGCTCGTCGAAGATGACCAGGTCGGGTTCGTTCAGCAGCGCCTGCGCGATGCCGACCCGCTGCAGCATGCCCTTCGAGAACTTGCGCAGCTGCAACCGTCGCTCGGCGCCCAGGCCGACGTCGTCGAGGAGCGTGGACACGCGGCGGGTCCGCTCCGCACCAGAGAGGCCGAAGAGCCCGGCGAAGTATCCGAGCAGTTCCTCGGCCGTGAGGTAGTCGTAGAAGTACGGATGCTCGGGAAGGTAGCCGATACGACGCCGCACGTCGATGTCCCCCGCTGGCCGGCCGAGGATCTCGGCGCGACCAGACGTGGGAAACACCAGCCGCATGAGCAGCTTCAGCGTTGTGGTTTTCCCCGCACCGTTCGGTCCGAGGAACCCGAAGACCTCGCCCTGCTCGACCTCGAGGGTGAGCCGGTCCAGCGCGCGGTAGGGGCGCTTGCGCCAGAAGCCGACAGCGTAGTCCTTCGTCAGCTCGTAGGTAGCCAGCGCCGGCATGCGGGTGTGCGCCTACTTGGCGTGCGCGAGTTCGTACGCGATCGCCTGGTCGAAGAACTGTGGGGCCCAGGCGCCGTCGATCTTCACGCCGTTGATGAAGAACGTGGGGGTCTGGTTCACCTTGAGCTGCTGCCCCATGGCGATGTCCCCCTTCACGAGTTCGAGCGTCTGCGCGTACTTGGTGTCGATGTCCGTGATGCCGGCGATGTCCTTCGCCGCCTGCCGTACCGTCTCGGGCGTCATGCCCTGCTGGTGCGAATAGAGGTAGTCCTCGAGTTGCTCCGCCTTGCCGGTGGCGGCAGCGAGGCGCACGGCGACAGCAGCGTCGCACGCGCCCGCGTGCATCTGCGTCCGCACGGCCGGATTGCAGTTCGAGTTGAGCGGGAAGTCCTTCATCACGAGCTTCACCTGCCCGGGATTGGACGCCGCGTACTTCGCGAAGATCGGCTTGTAGGCCTCGTAGGCCTGCGCGCACGCGGGGCACTGGTAGTCGGCGAACTTCACGACGAGAACCTTGGCACCGTCGTTCGGCACGACCAGCGGCACGCGCGGGGCGCTCGCCATGAAGCGCTCGAGTTCGGTCTGCTGCGCCTGCGACACCTGCGCGGCTGGCGCGCCCTGCTCCGCTCCAGCACCTGCAGCCTCTGCGGCACTGGCCGCCGATGCCTCACGAGGGAACAGCGCGAGGGTGGACACGGCCCCGCCGATCCACAGCACGGCGAGCGCAATCGCCATGGGGCTGGAGACGAGCACCTTGAGATCCTGGACGGCGCGACGAGGGAGCGACAGCATAGGGAAAGAGGTGGCCGCACCGGAAATGAGGAAGAGCCCAATCACGGCGGCGTAGGTGATCAGGCACAGCACGCAGACCAGCTTCAGGATGACGAACGAGGCGTAGCCCAGATAGAGGATGACGGCGAGCGCAAGCGTCGACGCAGCGAAGAGGTATCCGGGGATGCTCTCGCGCACCGAGGGTCGGGCGGTCATGCCGGCCACCGACAGCAGGGCCGCGAACGCGAACCAGATCCCACCGAACACCGAGACGGACACCCCCTTGAAGGTGCCAAATCGGCTCGCGTAGACCTGCGTGCAGCTGACGGTGGTGCTCACGTCGCAGAAGCTGGTGTAGGTCGGGTCCGCGAACATCCGGTAGTGCACCCAGGCCGCCGTGCCTGCGGCGCCGAGCCCGACGAGTGCACAGATCAAAGCGAGACGCGCAGTGGTGGTGCTCATAGTCTTGAGGAGTCTATGTTAGCTGCGCCCCACAGTACAGGAAAACGGGATGCCGCGAGTGCGGCATCCCGTTACAGGACCGCCCGGATGGGCCGTGCAGTCGAGGCTTACTGGAGGACCGACGCGCCGGCCATGCCAGCCTGCATCGTCGCACCCGTGTTGTCGAAGTAGATCGTGCCGCGGGTGTCGGTGCCGAACGAACGCTGGCCGGTCGAGCCGACCGTCACCGGGTGCGCCTCGGCGAAGTACGCCGACACCGTGTCGTTCGCCGACACGTTGCAGGTGTTGGCCGCGAGCGTGATCACCGACGCGCCCGTATCCTGCGCGAGGTTGACGATGTAGCCGCTCTTGGTCACGCCATTGGTCGCGAGGTCCGGCGAAATGAAGCCGGCAGTCGAACCCTGCGGCGGCTTGGCGAGGTCAGCCAGGTTCTGCGCGTAGCCGTTGCCACCGCAGCTCGACGAGTAGGTCGACTCTGCGGAGTTGATGGCGCGCAGCGATCCGATCGCCGACGCCTCGTTGCCCGACATACGGGCCCGCAGGAGACCCGGAACCGCGATGGCCGCGATGATGCCGATGATCGCCACGACGATCAGCAGTTCGATGAGGGTGAAGCCCTTGGCGTCGCGAATCTTCTTCATGTGTGCTACTCCCGGAAGGTTGGTCACGCTGCCCACGTCATGTGAGCGGTCCGTGCCATGGACGTGAGCAACCGCAATGCCATACCTCATCGGCGCTGATCGTGATGCGGAAGACGTTTGGATTGTAAGACTTACGAGCGCACCGTGCAACCACGTGCGTTCGGCATCCGTGCGAGTTGACAGTTTGCGTCAACCGGCGGTGACGAGCAGTGTCAGCTCACCCGCGCCACTGCACGTTACGACGCAGAACGGGCGATGGTGGCCGGCGTGCGCTTGTCGCGAGTGCCCGTACACGACGAAGGGGAAGCGCACGTGCTGTGCACTTCCCCTTCGAGAACGGCGGTGACGATGCGCGCGCGCTATTCGAGCGGCGCGGCGCCGGCCATGCCAGGCGCGATCGGCGCGCCGCTGATGTTGAAGAACAGCGTGCCGATCGTGTCGGTCGCAAACGCGCGCTGGCCCGTGACGCCGACGGCGAGCGGATGCGCCTCCGCGAAGTAGTCCGACACCGCGTCGTTCGCGGACGCATTGCATGTCTGTGCGCCGCCTGTCACGGATACGGCGGCCGGCGCTGCACGCAGGTTCAACACGTAGCCGCTCTTGGTCGACGGCGTTCCATACAGGTCCGGTGACACGAACCCGGCCACCGAGCCGGCTGGCGGCTTCGACAGGTCCGCCAGATCCTGGGCGTATCCGGAACGCGCGCAACTCGAAGAGTAGGCCGACTGCGCGGAGTTGATCGTGCGCAGCGAACCGATCGCGGCCGCCTCATGCCCCGCCATTCGCGCGCGCACCAGCCCGGGGATCCCGATCGCCGCGATGATGCCGATGATCCCGACGACGATGAGCAGTTCGATGAGCGTGAAGCCGCGTGGGCTTCGCCACGGTTGCATGATTGTTCCTCTGAGGGGGCAGGACGTCGCGGGCGCGGACCCCACGCGCACGCCGCTTTCGCAGCAACCGCGATACCACTCTCGCGGCGCTCGCCTCGCGTTCCATCCCGGCACACCGATTCGTCCTCTTTGTAATCGGTACCGCAACGATCTCCCCGCCGGCCAGCGGCGCGTGGTCACCGGTGTCAACGGCCGTTGACTTTTCGCCAACCAACGTTATATCTTTGATTCGTCAAAATCATGCTGCCGGATTCACCGAAGACTGCGGCGCCCACTTCCGGATGGCGGAGTCGTCCGCCAATGCCGAGCCTGCCCGAGGTCCACGGCACGGTCCCGGTGCCGCACGGCGCCGGCTTCTGGCGGAAGCTGATGGCCTTTGCCGGTCCCGGGTACCTGGTCGCCGTCGGGTACATGGATCCTGGCAACTGGGCGACGGACATCGCCGGCGGCGCCCGCTTCGGCTACACGCTCCTCAGCGTGATCATGATTTCGAACCTGATGGCGATCCTGCTGCAGTCGCTTGCGGCAAGGCTCGGCATCGCGAGTGGGCGCGACCTGGCGCAGGCATGCCGGGACAGCTACTCGCGCCAGACGACCGTCGCGTTGTGGGTCCTCTGCGAGATTGCGATCGCCGCGTGCGACCTCGCCGAGGTGGTCGGCGCGGCCATTGCCCTGAACCTGCTGTTCGGGATCCCGCTGGTCTGGGGTGTCTGCCTCACGGCGCTCGACGTGCTCGTGGTCCTCTACCTTCAGCACCACGGCTTCCGGTACGTCGAGGCGCTGGTCGTCGGCCTGATCCTGGCGATTGCCGGGTCGTTCGCGATCGAGCTGTACCTGTCGCAGCCCGATCTCGGCGCGGTGGCGAGCGGGTTCATCCCACGCACGGAGATCCTCACGAACGGCGAGATGCTCTACATCGCCATCGGGATCCTGGGTGCGACGGTGATGCCCCACAACCTGTACCTGCACTCGTCGATCGTGCAGACCCGCAAGTACCTCGACACCAATGAGAGCAAAGCGGAAGCGATCCGCTTCGCCTCGATCGACTCGGCGGTGGCGCTGATGTCCGCGCTGTTCATCAACGCGGCGATCCTGGTGATGGCGGCGGCCACGTTCCACGGGACCGGGCACCAGGACGTCGCCGACATCTCGGACGCGTATCAGCTGCTGTCACCGCTCCTCGGCACGACGGCCGCGAGCGTGTTGTTCGCGGTGGCCCTGCTCTGCTCGGGGCAGAATGCAACGCTCACGGGCACGCTCGCCGGCCAGATCGTGATGGAGGGGTTCATCAACCTGCGGCTGCGGCCCTGGCTCCGCCGCCTCATCACGCGCCTCATCGCGATCGTCCCCGCGGTCATCGTGACGGCACTCTACGGCGAGCGGGGCACCGGACCGCTGCTGATCCTGAGCCAGGTCGTGCTCAGCCTGCAGTTGCCGTTCGCGGTCTTCCCGCTGGTGTCGTTCACGAGCGACCGGCACAAGATGGGGCCGTTCGTGAACCCCATGTGGGTGAAGGTGCTGGCGTGGGCGGTGGCGGTTGTGATCGCCGCGCTGAATGCGTGGCTGCTCTACCAGACGTTCGTGGGGCTGTAGAATCTCGTGCCGATGTATCGCCGCATCCTCGTTGCCCTCGAGCACTCGGCTGCCGACGCCACGATCCTCACGCACGCCACCGATCTGGCGAAGCTCACGGGCGCCGAGCTGCTGCTCGTGCACGTCGCGGACGGCTGGGCCGCCCGCAACTTCGATCGCTTGAATTTGAGGGAATCAGAGGAGATGCGCGAGGACCGCGCCTACCTCGAACGGACACGCGACGCGCTCGCGTCGCAGGGGCTGACGGTTCACACCGAGCTGGCCAAGGGGGACCCGGCCGATGAACTCATCCGGGTTGCCGAACAGGGCGACGTCGACCTCATCGCGATGTCGACGCATGGCCACCGCTTCATCCAGGACATCCTGTTCGGGACGACGGTGAACAAGGTCCGGCACCTCGTGAAGATCCCGGTCCTGCTGCTGAAAGCTCAGTAGCGGGCCGGCCCCGGGCGGGCCTCAGCCCAGCTCTTCGTCGTCAGCCCAGGGAATGGGCTGCGGTCCGGGCACGATGCCGGCGATATCCGGGTCTTCCTCGCCCGCCTGGCGCGGATTGTTCGCCTTCTGCACCTTCGCCATCTGGCGGCGTTCGTCCTTTGCCTTGCGCTTTTCCTGCCGGGCCCGCTCTTTCGCGCGCTTCTCGAGGGTGGGTCTTGTCCGATTTGCCATGTGCCTCCTGTTCCCTCAACTCTATCATCGAGCCGCCCTCCGGAACCGCTGCTGAGCCGACACAACACGGGTGCCTGGAACCACACCGACCAGCGGGCACGGGCCCTGCACAGGCACGGACCGATGACGCTGCTGCTGATCGCAACGATCGTCGCCGTCTCGAACGTCCCGCAGGCGTCGGCGCGCACCACGAGGACGCGTACGACGCACGAGGCGTGTACCGACCCGCTCGCGTATCAGGTCCTCCTTGACAGGCACGGCTTCTCGCCTGGCGAGATCGATGGACGCCGCGGCCCGAACCTCTCGGGAGCGCTGCGCGCCTTCCAGAAGACCGCGGGCCTGCCCGAGACTGGCGCCCCTGACTGCGACACATGGACACACCTTTCGGGCACTGCTCAGGACGAATCAGTGGTCGAGTACCAGCTGACGGACGCTGACCTCGCGGGCCCGTTTCTGCAGAGTCGTCTACCGGATCGGCTCGCGGACCAGGCCGCGTTGCCCGCACTCGGCTACGAGTCCGCGCTCGAAGCCCTCGCCGAGCGCTTTCATGCGTCACCACGGCTCCTGCGCACGCTCAACCCGCACCCGCGGTTGATTGCAGGCGCAACGATCCGCGTGCCCGCCGTCACACCCTTCGACCCCGCCCAGAAGCCCGTGCCGGACCAAGGCGCCGGTGAGCTCATCGTGACGGTCTCACGCAGCTCCAACACGCTCGAGGTGCGACGTCCTGACGGCTCGCTCGTGTTCTTCGCCCCGGTGTCGAGCGGAAGCGAGCACGACCCGTTGCCGCTGGGCAGCTGGAAGGTGAACGGCACGGCCTGGCAGCCGCCATTCCACTACAACCCTCGGCTCTTCTGGGACGCGGAATCGACCGACACGAAGGCGGTCATCGAGCCCGGCCCCAACAATCCGGTCGGCGTCGTCTGGATCGACATCAACGTGCCGCACTATGGACTGCACGGCACGCCCAGCCCGGCACTCGTCGGTCACGCGCAGTCCCACGGCTGCGTGCGGTTGACGAACTGGGACGCCGCGCGCCTCGCCTCCCTGGTGAAGCCCGGCACGCGGGTGGAGTTCGTGCCGTGAGCGCACTGCAGCAGATCATCAGGCGTGCGGTCGTGGCACCTTGCCTGGCGGCAGGCGCCTTCGTCGCCACGCCGCCGCAGGCGCCCGCCAGGCTGCAGATCGCCAGCGCCGCCGGCGCCTCACGCACCGATGTCCCGAGCGTGTCGACGATCGGTGAATTGCGCCGCAGGGATCTGCGCGTGCCTGTCGACGGCGCCCACGTGAACGCCATGCGCGGGCAATTTGGCGATACGCGCGAAGGCGGAGCACGCGGCCATGAGGCCGTGGACATCCCGGCCCCGCGGAACACACCGATTCACGCGGTGGAGAACGGCACGATCGAGAAGCTGTTCCTCAGCAGACCCGGAGGCATCACGATCTACCAGTTCGACCCGGAACGTCGGTTCGCCTACTACTACGCACACCTCGAGCGCTACGCCGCAGGATTGCAGGAACATCAGGCGATCAGGAAGGGCGACGTCATCGGCTACGTCGGCACGACCGGCAACGCGCCCAACGATGCACCGCACCTGCACTTCGCGATCTTCGAGCTCACGCCAGAGAAGCAGTGGTGGAAGGGCTCGCCAGTGGATCCCTGGTTGGCGTTCACGCGCTAACCAGACGATCAGCCGCTGACCGCGACGTGCTGCTCGCCCTCGTCGGATGCCGCCACGAACTGCGCGTGTGCGAGGGCGGCGACGAGCGACACGCCTCCGACGATGTTCCCTGACAGCGAGGGTGCGAGAAAGCGCAGCACGTAATCCATCATCGTCCGTTCCCCGGTCGCGACGAGATACAGCGTCTCCACCGAGCCCGCAATCACGTGCGCGAAGCCGCCGAGCCCCACGATGTAGGTGAGGATGATGATGACCCACACGCGTGAGGTCTCGGCGTAGGGCAGCAGCCACACCATCAGCGCGATCAGCCACCCCGCGAAGATCCCGCGCACCATCGTCGTGGCAAACGGGGCCTGCATCGCGTGGTTGCCGAGTTCGCTCAGGGCCGGACGCACCTCGGAGGGAAGCACCGATGTCCAGGCAATCGCCAGCGCGAAGAGTCCGGCACCGACCAGGTTCGCGACAAGCACGGCCGTCCACAGGCGGCCCACACTCCACAGCGTCTGCCCGTCGCGCCTGCGCAGCAGCGGCAGGATGACCGTCAACGTGTTCTCGGTGAAGAGCTGCTGCCGACCGAGGATCACGATGAGGAACCCGGCGCTGTAGCCGAACTTGGCCACGAGGGGTCTCCACGGCGTATCTGGCAGCGCGTGGTGCAGCAGCGCTTCCACGACGAACGAGAACCCCATCGAGAGCCCGGCAGCAAGGCCCGACCACGCGAGCGCCGACGTGCCGCGCTTCAGCTCGTCTTCCCCCTCGAGGTGAATTGCCCCGTACACGACCGCACCCTTCGGCGCGCTCAGCTCACGCACCTCCGCGCGCTGTTCCTGCGCCGCGTCCTCGCCGCTGCCTTCAGCGTCGGCAGCCGAGCGGCTGGCTGGCGGTGGTTCGGTGCGGGCCGGGGCCGGACGGCCGGGCTCGTCTGAGTTGGGGTCGTCGTGACGGCGGAACTGGTGCCGGGCCGGGAGTGCCATGCGGCGGCGCGGTGCAAGCTGTCGGCCGACATCGGCCCGACGGTTGCACACAGGTCCCCCGTGCAATTCCTCGACGTGCAGCTGCTCGGGGCGGATGCGCAGACGCTCCACAAGCTCCTGCTGAGCCTCGCCGCGTTCGCGATCGTGTTCGGGCTTCGGTGGCTCATCGTCGTCATCACGCAGGCGATGAACCGGACGCATCACCAGCAGCGGGTCGTGTTCTGGACCAGGCAGGCGGTCAGCCTCATCACGGCTGTCCTGCTGACGGTTGCGGTGCTGTCCATCTGGTTCAGCAGTTCAGAGCGTCTCGGCACCTTTGCGGGGCTCATCGGGGCGGGACTCGCCTTCGCACTGCAGAAGGTGGTGACCGCGTTCGCGGGCTATCTCGTGATCCTGCGCGGCAAGACCTTCACGGTAGGCGATCGCATCACGATGGGCGGCGTGCGGGGCGACGTCATCTCGCTCGGGTTCCTGCAGACGCGCATCATGGAAATGGGTGCGCCGACGGGCGAAGGGGATCCGGGGAGTTGGGTCCGCGCACGGCAGTACACCGGACGCGTCGTCTCGGTGACGAACGACAAGGTGTTCGAGGAGCCCATTTACAACTACACGCGCGAGTTCCCGTTCATCTGGGAAGAACTGCGGATCCCGATCACCTATACGGCTGACCGCGCGCGTGCGGAACAGATTCTGCTCGACGCCGCCCGCGAGGCGACCGCCCAGATCACCGAGGTGAGTGCCGAGGTGAGGGAGCAGATGGAGCGCAAGTACTTCATCGAGATGAGCACGCTGACGCCGCGCGTGTTCTGGGCCATCACGGACAACTGGCTGGAACTCACGCTGCGCTTCATCTCCCGTCCGCATGGCGTGCGCAACATCAAGGACGAGATCTCGCGCCACGTACTGGCGCGGTTCGACGAGGCGAAAATCGGCATCGCCAGCGCCACGTACGATGTCGTCGGATTCCCGCCGATCAGGATCGAGGGGGAAGGGGTCGAGCGGATTGCGCAGGCGCTGGAAAGACAGAAGGGCTGAGCGCGTTTGCGCCCAGCCCTTCTGTGGAATGACCGGCAGGCTGAAGCCTGCCGGCTACGACCTTCGACGCGGCGACGACCTTCGACGCGGCGACGACCTTCGACGCGGCCACGACCTTCGACGCGGCTGCGACCTTCGACGCGGCTACGACCTTCAGCCTACTTCTGCGGCAGCGCGAAGGCCGTCGCGGTGAGCCCGGACGGCAGGAACACCCACTGGCGGCCGTCGATCGTGTAGGTCGTCGGCGGCCCGAAGATGGGCGCGCCGGTCTTGTAGCTGTAGAGCACCTTGCCGGTGGACGAGTCGACGACCATGAAGGTGCCTTCGTGGTCGCCGCTCATCACGATGCCGCCAGCCGTCGCCGTCACGCCCGCCCAGCCCGGACCGTCGTACTTCACTTCCCACTTGCGCTGACCGGTCACCGGGTCGATCGCGCGCAGCGCGCCGGTACGCGGACCAACCGGCGCCACCGTGCCGCCCATCGTGCGGTCCCCGACGTTCGCATCCGGCGTGTCCTTCTTGATGAACTTCGCGCAGGTCTCACGGACGGTGAGGAAGAAGAGGCCCCGCCCCTTGTCGAACGACGGCGGCATGAAGTTCGTGTTGCCGTACCAGTCCGGGCAGGTCTCCGTGCCTTCGACCGTCGGCGTGTGGCCCGGAATCTCGATGGGGCGACCCGCAGGCGTGAAGCCAGAGGCCCAGTTCTGGTTGCCGTACTGCCAGGCGTTGATGAACTTCCCGTTCGTGCGGTCCAGCACGTAGAGGAAACCGTTGCGGTTCGCCTGCATCAGCACCTTGCGGGGCTGGCCGTTGATGGTCAGGTCGGCGAGCACCGGCGTCTGGTTCGCGTCCCAGTCGTGCGTGTCGTGCGGCGTGTACTGGAAGTGCCACTTCAACTTGCCCGTGTCGGGATCGAGGGCCACGACCGATGCGGCGTAGAGGTTGTCGCCAGGCCGGCTATCGCCGTCCCAGTCCGGGTTCGGGTTGCCCGTACCCCAGTAGAGCGTGTTGAGTTCGGCGTCGTAGGTGCCGGTCACCCACGTCGGCGATCCACCGCGCTCGAGCACATCGACCGGCCACGTCTCGCTGCCGGGCTCGCCCGGAGCGGGAATCGTCCAGAAGCGCCAGATGCGCTTGCCTGTCTCGGGCTCATAGGCGTCGATGAAGCCGCGGTTCGCGTACTCACCACCGGCCATGCCGACGATCAGCTTGCCCTTGACGATGAGCGGCGCGACCGTGCTGGCATAGCCAAGCTTGAAGTCGGCCAGCTCGGTATCCCACAGCACCTTGCCGTCCTTGGGATCGAGCGCCAGGATGTGTGCGTCCAGCGTCGTCATGAACAGCTTGTTGCCGTAGACGGCAAACCCGCGGTTCACGGGGCCGCAGCACACCTTGAGACCGGCCGGCAGGAGGCGCTGGTAGTGCCAGATCTGCTTCCCCGTCTTGCCGTCGATCGCCCACGCGTGGTTCTGCGGGCCGGTGACGTAGAGGATGCCGTTCATCACGACCGGCGTCGCCTCGAACTGCCCGGTGACGCCAGCCTGGAACGTCCACTGCGGTGCGAGCTGGCTCGCGTTGGAGGCATTGATCTGATTGAGCGGGCTGAAGCGCTGCCCGTCATACGTGCCCGAGACGACGAGCCACTTCGTCGGATCCGACAGCCCCTTCGAGAGGTCCGCGTCGGTGACGTTCTGGGCGGACAACGGCGCCGCCATCCCCGCCATCGTCAGGATCGCCGCAGCGATCCGACGGAAGCCGTACATGCTCATTCAGGTCCTCCGCAGTAAAATGCGCGCCCAATTATGCCTAAGGAGGCCCGGGTGCGAAAGTCTCGATATGTCGCAGCAATCGTTGCCGCATTCCTCGCCGCGCCCGCGATTCGGGCGCAGCAACCCGCCATCACGGTGCAGCAGGTGGACGCCTGGATGGCGCAGCTCTCGAACTGGGGACGCTGGGGGCGCGAGGACCAGCGCGGAACGCTGAACCTTCTGACGCCGGAGGTGCGGAAAGGTGCCCTGGGCCTGGTGAAGGACGGGGTGTCGGTCTCGCTGGCCCACACGGTGGACAAGGAACAGGCCGCCGACAACCCGAGGCCGCTCGGGCAGGCGATGACCCTCGACAGTGGCGGCCACGCCATGGACCTCTACACGATCTGGTACCACGGGTCGGTGATCACGCACATCGACTCGCTGTGCCACTACTCGTTCCACGGGCAGATCTACAACGGGTTCGACCGCGCCAGCATCAAGGAGGGCCCAGGGTGCCCGCAGAACGGGGTCGAGAACCAGAAGGCCGGCATCATGACGCGGGGCGTGCTGGTGGACATCCCGTTGATGAAGGGGGTGCCGTACCTCGCGCCCGGCACGCCGGTCACTGTGGCCGACCTCGAGGCGTGGGAGAAGTTCGCCGGGGTGAAGATCCGCAGCGGCGATGCGCTGTTCCTCCGCACCGGCCGCTGGGCGAGACGCTCGGAGAAGGGCCCCTGGAACGTGGCCGCGAATGCCGCCGGGTTCCATGCCTCCGTGCTGCCCTGGTTGAAGCAGCGCGACGTCGCGCTGCTCGGCAACGACGGCGTCACCGACGTGCAGCCCTCGGGCATCGAGGGCAGCCCACGACCGATCCACCAGGTGGCGATCGTCGCCATGGGCCTGCCGCTCGTCGACGTGATGGATCTCGAGGCGGTCGCGAAGGAAGCCGCGTCGCGCAAGCGCTGGACCTTCCTGCTTACCGCCGCACCCGTGCCCGTGCAAGGCGGCACCGGCTTCCCGCTCAACCCGGTCGCGACGTTCTGAATCGCTAATCGCAGAGGCGCCGCCACTGAGGAGCCTCTCCGGGGAGGTTCAGGCGTCGGACTGGCCCCGATCGCTCGTCAGCGCACCGGGGCGGCTGGCGGGGCGCTGCCGGTGGCCGGGTTATAGCGCGGGTTCTTCGGGCTGTTGGTGAAGCCGTCCGCATCGTACGACGGCACGAGGTCGCTGCTGCTCACCCACGCGGTGTAGATCAGATCGCGCAGCAGGGTCGCCGCGTCGGCGATCGTCGTGTAGACCAGTTCACGTGCCTGCGGGCTCTCGCCAGTTGCGAACGCCTGCTGGTGCTCGAGCGCGTAGACCCGCTCGACGCGCGTGTGTGCACGTTCGAGATGCGCGAGCATCGCGGAGAACGGATCTGCAACGGTGGCGGCGGTCGCGGGGATGCGGCTCTGGATATCCCGCTCATGCAGGTTCATCCGGTCGACGAACGTGTTCTCGAACAACCAGTGGATCTCGCCCGACGTCGTGTAGCCGTTCGGGTTGGGCCCCACCCAGCCGTCGTGCCGGACGGTGGAATGCAGCGGCTGCGCCGCATCGGCAACGTAGTGACTCAGCCAGCCGACGTAGAACGCCGCATCCTGCTCCATGAAGGTCGCGTCCTGGTTTGCGGCCTTCAGCTCACGCCAGTTGCGAAAGGCGACCTTCAGGCGCTCGTAGCCTTCGGTGGCCGCGTACGGCAAGGTGCCGGTGTAGTGCACGTTCGTGAGCGCCGCCTTCTGTGGATCGCTCTCGCGCAGGCGCCGGTGTTCGTCGTACACCGCCAGCACGAACTCGTCGCGCGAGCGCGGAATCGTCGTCAGGAAGGCGAACTGCTCCATGTACCACACATGGTTTGGGTCTTCGGATGCCTTGGCGAACGGCTCGTGCGGCCCGCGCCACGAATCCGCGAGCACGGAGCGGCTGCCGATCCAGTCGATCTGCCGGGCCACAAACGACGGCACGTCGGACGGCAACGCCAGAATCGCCGCGCGACTGACCACCCGATGCCCCGTCGGCCCCCATGCGCCTGCGTTCACCTGCATCAGCGCGCCGAGGACGACGGCGACCAGCATCACCTTCTTCATGCCTCCTAGTATCGAAGATCCCAGCCCCACCTGCCCTACCTGCCCTGAACCGGCCGCCTGCCCCGCCAGCCTCGCCTGCCTTGCCTGCCCTGCCAGCCTTACCTGCCTTACCTGCCTTACCTGCCCTATACTCCCGGCCCTCCCGGCCCTCCAGGCCGTCCCGACCCGTCCATGAAGTTCCCGTCAAGAAGCCCGCTTCGGCCGGAAGTCGGTCTACTATCGAATACCGCACCATGAGTCAGTTGGGTTTCCGTTCGCTCCTCCGGCTTGCCCTGTGCCTGCTGGTCCCTGTTCTCGCCGCCGCGTGTGGATCCGATTCACCGTCGGGCCCCAGCTCGAGCTCGGTGAAGGTCACGACGGTGTCCCCGTCAACGGGCAGCACGACCGGTGGCAACACCGTCACGATCACCGGCGCCGGATTCGGCAGTGATACGACCGTGACCATTGGCGGCGTGTCGGCGACCAACGTCGTCGTCTCCGGCACGAGCACGGTCACCGCGACCACGGCCGCGAGGCCGACACCAGGCGCCGCGGACGTGTCGGTCACGTCGGGAGGCAAGACCTCCACGCTGTCAGGAGGATTCACGTTCGTGGCGCCGAGCGGGGCGAACCGTCCCCCGGCCATCACGGCATTCCGCAGCATCGGGTCGCGCAACAACCAGCCGTCCGGCTTCGCTGACATCGACGAGACCGTGCAGGTCGTCGCATCGGTGGCTGACAGCGAGACGTCCCCTTCCTCACTCGAGTACGCGTGGAGCGGGCCCGGGACGCTCACGCCGTCCGGGTCCACGCTGACGTGGAAGGTGCCCTCCTCATTCGCCGGCGGCACGCCGGCCACGGCGACGATCGGCCTGACCGTCACCGAGAAGTTCACGGAGAGCGGCGTGCAGCACCAGCAGTCCACGTCGGGATCGTTCCCCGTGCGCGTGCACGATTCGCAGAAGGAAATCATGGACGCCGGCGAAGACTTCCTGCTGCTCTTCTCCGACTCGAGCAAGACGACCGACCAGGTGCTGCACAACTTCTCGACCACGTGTGACAACGGGAAGGGGCGCACGAACGAGGCAAGCGACACGGACCAGAACCGCCGGCTCTTCATCCAGAACTTCGCGGCGGCGCGCGTGGCCCGCCGACCGCCCGTGACGTTCAACTTCGTGCGCGGTGGTTGCTTCCCGTCAGGACGGCAGCAGCCGAACACCGACGCCTGCTCGGCGTATACGGTCCACTGGGAAGTGACGTACAAGTCCGACGGCCGCCGCGAAACCGCCGACGGCATCGACTACGTCAGCGCCGTCTTCGAGAACGATCGCTGGCTCCTCTGCCACAGCGACTTCATCGGCTCCGTGACGAACCCGCTGACGGGGGCGGTGAGGGCGCTCACCTGGTAGAGAACATCGGCAACCGAGAAACGGTGAAACGCTAAAACGCGGAACGCTGTAACGCTGGAACGCTGGAACGCTAAACGCGGAAATGCAGGAGTCTTGCACCGTAGCGTTTTAGCGTTTCAGCGTTATTGCATTCTTGCATTGCTGCATTTTTGCATTCTTGCATTCCCCTACGCCGTCTTCCTCTCCCGCTCCCCGCTGACCATCCCCCGCTCGACAAGCAGTTCGATGAAGGTCTCGACGAGGTCGGTGCGGCGCCAGCCGCGGACGGCTTCGTCGCGTAACACGACGCAGGCGTGTTCAGCTGGAAGCGCGGGCTTGTAGGGGCGTGAGGTGGTCAGCGCGTCGTAGACGTCGACGATGCTGATGATCTGGGCGAGGAGCGGGACGTCGTCTCCGCGAAGACCGTCGGGATAGCCGCTGCCGTCGAGGTGCTCGTGGTGATGGCGGACGATCGGCCGCACGCGCTGCAGCATCCGGAGCTCGGCGCAGAGTCGGTCGCCGATCTCGGTGTGCTGCTTCATCGTCTCGTATTCCTCCGGCGTGAGCTGCCCTTCCTTGAGGAGGATGCGATCGGGAATGCCGACCTTGCCGATGTCGTGCAGGTAGCCGCCGATGCGGAGGGCGTCGAGATCGTCGCGTGAGAGGCCGATGCGCTCACCGAGGGCCACGGCATACCGCGCGAGCCGCTGGCAATGCCCCTCCGTCGCACGGTCGCGCGCCTCGATGGTCATCGCCAGGCTGAGAATCACCGACTCGGCGGAGTCCAGTGCGTCCGTGTAGCGCTTGATGCGGATCAGCGACGTCACACGCGCGCGCATCTCGGGGACGATGAAGGGCTTCGACATGAAGTCGTCTGCGCCCACTTCCAGTCCGCGGATGCGGCTCTCGCTGTCGGTCAGGCCGGTCACGAGGACCACGGGGATCAACCGCGTTGCCGGATCGTTCTTCATCCGCCGGCAGACCTCATAGCCGTCGAGCTTCGGCATCATGATGTCGAGCAGCACCAGGTCCGGCCGCACCTCGGCCACGCGCGCCAGCGCCTCCTCGCCATCCGAGGCGCAGGTGACCCGATAGCCATCCCGCGTGAGCAGCGCTTCGAGCACGCGCGTGTTGGCCGGCAGGTCGTCGACGACGAGGATGTGAGCGGCGCTGTCGTCCGCGCGCCAGACGGATCCCGGAAGTCCGGGTCTCTGCTTGAGCTGCGACACCGCTACGCTTATCGGCCGCGATGCCGAGGCCTTGATTCACGCGGGCGGTGCTGTGCACCCCCGGGCATCGGACGTACAATCGCGCACGCCACGCCGGAACGGACCGTCGTGCAAGCCCGAGGTGCCGAGATGACGCTGCGTCCCCGCACGATTGGACGGTTGATGCTGCCGGTCTCCATGGCCGGCCTGCTGTTTCTCGTCGCGCGTTCGGACGGCGACGCGCAGACGCCGCCCACGCAGGCCATTCCGAACGTGTGCCCGGGCCAGCCGATGCCGGTGCAGGCGACCGGCGTCTACACACCCAGGCCGGTCACCGACATCACCATCAACGGCCAGCCGGCGCCTGGCGCGATCTGGTCGCCCGGCATGCGGTCGTACTGGCACTGCCACGCGGGCGGGCAGGTGATGATGCTCGACGAAGGCGTCGGTCGCGTGCAGCAGCGCGGCCAGAAGATGCGGGTCCTGCACAAGGGCGACACCGAGTACGCCGCGCCAGGTGTGGAGCACTGGCACGGTGCCGCTCCCGATGCCTCCGCGCACTTCTTCCAGACCTCCATCGGCAACACGACGACGCTCTGGATGGAAGAGGTCGGCACGGCCGACTACATGGGCAACGACATCGGCATCACGTCGCGCAACGAATTCCTGCGGACCGGGGAGCGCAAGAAGGCCGATGTGCCCGTGCCGGCTGGCACACCGGCAGCCGCTCCGACTGCGACGAGCACCGCTGGGTCGCCGCGACGGTAGCGCCGAGCACGACCAGCGGCGGTCGTGCTCGGCCCCGTTCTGACCGCCGACGCAGATCGCCTCGCTGTGCGCGACGCCTCCAGGTCGTGTGCTCCTTAACGGGAAGTTTGCGTCGTCCGTCGTTTGCGGCGCTCTAGAATCCTGACATGTTGGTAAACCAATCAATTCGGACAGCGTTCATCGCAGGTATTGCCGCAACGGTGCTGGCCGCCGCGATGACCGTCGAATCCGTGCACGCGGGACGCGCCGCGCCCGGTGCGCTCCGCCAGGCTGCCCCAGGGTCGGCGCAGCCCGGTGCCGCGCAGCCGCCGATGGCAGCGCCAACGACCGCCTACGTCGGATCGCAGGCGTGCCGACGCTGCCATGCGCAGACCTACGAGCGCTGGTCGAAAACCCGCATGGCCAACGTCGTCCGCGATCCGCGCGAGCATCCGGAGGCGGTGCTGCCGGATTTCTCCAAGCCCGATCCCGCCCGGACGTTCACGTTGAATGACGTGGCGCTCGTCTACGGCAGCAAGTGGAAACAGCGCTACTTCACGAAGGTGGGCAACGACTACTTCCCACTCGGTGCGCAGTGGGACGTGGAGCATCGGGTCTGGCGCCCGTACCTCGTGGCGCCGAATGCCGACTGGTGGGTGCCGCACTACGGGGCGACGAATGCCGAGCGCCCGACCGGCCCGCTCTGCGACGGCTGCCACTCGGTCAACTACGACATCGGCACCAAACAGGTCGCCGAGTGGAACGTGGGATGCGAGAAGTGCCACGGCCCTGGCGGCGACCACGTCAAGCAGCCGAGCACCAAGAACATCGTCAACCCGGCGCGGCTCGACTTCGTGCGCGCGAACGACACGTGCATCCAGTGCCATTCGCAGGGGCAGCCGCTGGCGAATCCAATCCAGGGCAAGTACTACGACTGGCCGGTCGGCTTCCATCAGGGCCGCGCGCTGAAGGAGTACTGGAAGCTGGAGGAGCACAAGCTGGGCGAGACGACGTTCACGCACTTTGCTGACGGCACGGCGCACAAGAACCGGATGCAGGGAAACGACTTCGTGCAGAGCGCGATGTACAAGCACGGCGTCACCTGTTTCAGCTGTCATGACGTGCACGGGACGGCGAACAATGCCGACCTGCTGAAGCCGGCGCGCACCGTCTGCCTGACGTGCCACGGACCGTCGTCACCGAACGGGCCGCATGCGCCGACAATCGAGGCGCACACGCATCACGCCGCCGGCAGCGCCGGTAGTGAGTGCGTGGGCTGCCACATGCCGAAGATCGAGCCGGAGATCTCGGACGTGAACGTGCGCAGCCACACGTTCGCCTTCATCCCGCCGAGCAAGACGGACGAGCTGAAGATGCCGAATTCATGCAACAGCTGCCACACGGACCGGTCGACCGCCTGGGCGCGCGAGGCGCTGAGCAGGTGGGACAACGTCTCGCCCTGGCGAGTGCAGTGACCCGACGTTCGCGCCGCGATGGATGGCCGGTCTGACGTGCTTCAGTGGTCTGCCTCTGCCACCGGCAGGCCCCAGCCGCGGTTCATCGCGACCAGGCGGAGTGCGAAGCAGAGCGCCGCCCCCGCCACGGCAGCCGGCCAGGACGGCAGATGCAGCAGGTCGGCACCCGCGACGATGGCGGCGCCGAGCAGAGCGGCGACCGCGTAGAGGTCGGTGCGCAGCACGACCGGGATGTCTGCGAGCAGGACGTCCCGCACCATGCCGCCGCCGATGCCGGTGAGCATGCCAAGCAGCGTGGCCGAGACGGGGTTGAGCCCGTAGACGAGCGCTTTCCGTGTCCCTGCGACCGCAAACAGGGCGAGCCCCGCGGCGTCGAACACGAGGACCGGGTTCCAGCGCGCCTTCACGGCTGACGGGAAGTAGAAGGTGATCACGCCGGCGAGCAGCGACACGGCAAGGTAGCGCCAGCTCTCCAGTGCGGCTGGTGGAACGGCGCCGATCAGCACGTCCCTCAGGACGCCTCCGGTGTTGGCTGCCGCGAACGACAGCACGAGCACGCCGAAGAGATCGAGCTTGCGCCTGACGCCTGCCATCGCGCCACTGAGTGCGAAGACGAATGTGCCTGCGAGGTCGAGGGCGAGTTGGAAGGACTGCAGGGATACCGTTCCCGTGTACACGCTCGGCATTTTACGGCGGCAGCGGAAGGGCGGCTCATCCCTCATCCGAAACCGGCGAGTGAAGCGAGCGTTCAGCGAAGGATGCGAGAGAGTGGGATTCGGTGCCGGCGCGGCGAGAGCCGCGCGAAACGGGAGGACCGCTCGACGCGCCACCGACGGAGCGTCAGCGACGGAAGGTGGCGGAGAGAGTGGGATTCGAACCCACGGTAGAGTTTCCCCTACACACGCTTTCCAAGCGTGCTCCTTCAACCACTCGGACATCTCTCCGTGTCTTTAGAATCAGTCGTTTACAGGCTAGTGGCTGAGCCCGGAAACCCGAATTGTGTCAGAAATTGTGTCAGACCTCCTAATGCGGCCCGATCACTTACGGGCACGATCGCTCCGAGAACAACATGCCGAAAACAAGCTGGCAAACGACCGATTCAGTATAGGCCGGCGTTGGCGCCCCGGGGAACCATTCGTCGCACGCGTCGCAGGCAGCCCAGCGAATCCGCGAGAAAGTCGAAGACCAGAATGACGGGCGCGAGTTGGCGCCGGATTCCCCCTGCGAGCGCCTGTAGCGTGGTGTAGCATCGTCCCGAAGAAGATGTTCGG
The DNA here is from genome assembly GCA_018268955.1 of Acidobacteriota bacterium. GTDB lineage: Bacteria > Acidobacteriota > Vicinamibacteria > Vicinamibacterales > CAVVIG01 > CAVVIG01. The sequence continues at coordinate 50,872 of JAFDVO010000026.1, forward strand.
CCGCGTCGTTCCTACCATCGTGGTCCTGATAGCGCTGTTTGTTGCCGTCGACGCGGCAGTGTGTCCCGCCTTGTGTTTGGGCGCGGATGCACGTCCCCATAGCTCGACCACACCGGTCCAGGGAAGCGGCGGAGCCTCCTGCGGCGCTTGCTCGATTGGAATTGTTCCGCTCGACACTTTCGTCCCGGCACTGCCGGATCTCCAGACCGCCCCGCCACGCCGACAGCCGGCCGACAGAGCGCTCCTTGCTCATGTCGCCGATATCGATCACCCGCCTAGCAGCCCGTGGCTAAACA
>JAFDVO010000027.1 GCA_018268955.1 Acidobacteriota bacterium
AGCTGGCCGGCGTTGACGATGCCCATGTCGAGGCCGGCCTGAATCGCGTGGTACAGGAATGCCGAGTGGATCGCCTCGCGCACGACGTCGTTGCCCCGGAACGAGAACGACAGATTGCTGATGCCGCCGCTCACCTTGGCTCCAGGGCAAGTGGCCTTGATGATGCGGGTCGCCTCGATGAAGTTGATGGCGTAGTCGTTGTGCTCATCGAGACCGGTGGCAATCGCGAGCACGTTGGGATCGAAGATGATGTCGGTCGGGTCGAAGCCGGCTCGCTCCGTCAGCAGGCGATACGCGCGCTGGCAGATCGCGACCTTGCGCTCGATCGTGTCGGCCTGGCCCTGCTCGTCGAAGGCCATCACCACGCACCCTGCGCCATACCGGCGGATCGTCGCGGCCTTCTCCAGGAAGTCCGCTTCACCCTCCTTGAGGCTGATGGAGTTGACGACCGGCTTGCCCTGGACGCACTTCAGACCAGCCAGCAGCACCGACCACTTCGAGCTGTCGATCATCACCGGGACCCGAGCAATCTCCGGTTCCGTGGCGATGTAGTTGAGGAAGTCGGTCATCGCACGCTCGGAGTCGAGCATGCCCTCGTCCATGTTGACGTCGACCAGGTTGGCGCCGCCGCGCACCTGCTCGAGCGCGACGGTGGCGCCCTCTGCGTAGTTCTCCGATCGGATCAGCCTGGCGAACTTCGCGGACCCGGTCACGTTGGTCCGCTCGCCAATCATCTGGAAGTTGCTCTCGGGCCGGATCGTCAGCGTTTCGAGCCCTGCGAACTTGGTGAAGTGCTCGCCCTGTGGACGCGCATCCGCACGGCGCGGCGGGAGGTTCTCCACCGCCACGCCAATGGCGCGGATGTGGTCAGGCGTTGTCCCGCAGCAGCCACCGACGATGTTGACGAGGTTCGCGTCGGCGAACTCACGCAGTGCCGCGGCGGTATCGGTGGGGAGTTCGTCGTACCCGCCGAACGCATTCGGCAGTCCGGCATTGGGATAGCAGCTGATGTAGCAGTCGGCGTTGCGCGCGAGCTCCTCGACGTACGGACGCATGTCGCGCGCGCCGAGGGCGCAGTTCACGCCGACGCTGAAAGGCCTGGCGTGACGAACCGAGACCCAGAACGCGTCGATGGTCTGCCCCGAGAGCGTGCGGCCGCTGCGATCGGTGACGGTGACCGAGATCATCAGCGGCAGCCGGACGCCACGCTCCTCGAACACCTCCTCCGCGGCGACGATGCCCGCTTTCACGTTCAGCGTGTCGACGATGGTCTCGAACAGGAGCAGGTCGCATCCGCCGTCGATGAGGCCCGTGATCTGCTCCTTGAAGGCGTCGCGCAGCTGGTCGAACGTCATGTTGCGGTACGCGGGATTGTTGACGTCAGGAGAGATCGACAGGATGCGGTTGGTCGGCCCGATGGACCCGGCCACGAAGCGCGGCTTGTCGGGCGTCTTCGCGGTGTATTCGTCAGCGGCGGCGCGCGCGAGCTTCGCCCCTTCGAGGTTCAGCTCGTAGCACTGCGCCTCCAGCCCGTAGTCCAGCTGCGCGATGGCGTTGCTGTTGAACGTGCAGGTCTCGATGATGTCGCTGCCGGCCTCGAGGTACTCGCGGTGGATGCTGGCGATGACGTCCGGGCGCGTGAGGACCAGCACGTCGTTGTCGCCCTTGAGGTCGTGACCGTGCTGGGCGAAGCGGTCGCCCCTGAAGTCCGCCTCCGTCAGCCCATGCCGCTGAATCATCGTCCCCATCGCCCCGTCAAGGACAAGGATGCGGCGGGCCAACTGGGCGTGCAGGGTATCGATGCGGGTGATCGTCATGATGAAGTCCTTGCCGCGTGACGCGGGTGGCGTAACGGCGTGTGGCCGAGCGCCGCGGTGGGTGGCTTCACGGCCGCGGCAATCAGCACAGTGAATGGATCGCCGGCCTTCCTGGCGCCTACGCCGACCTTGACGTCGGAGAGGCCAGCGGCCAGCAGCAACTCGCGCAGTTCCTTCTCGCCGAAGCCGAGCGCCTGATCGCCAAGCGCGGAACGGACCCACTCCTCGCGGTGCTCGCGAAGGTCGAGGATCAGGACCCGGCCGCCGGGAACGGTGATGCGGGCCGCTTCAGCGACCGCGCGCGCCGGGTTTGCCGCGTGGTGCAGTGCCTGCGAGAGGAGCGCCACGTCGACGCTGGCGTCGCGAATCGGCAGCTTCTCCAGGTCGCCGCGCTTCCAGGTGACGTTGTCGACACGCCGGCGTGCGGCCAGCGCCTTGGCGCGCGCAAGGACCGCGTCGGAGCGATCCACGGCGATCACGCGCGATGCCCAGCGGGCCGCCTCGATCGTCAGGTAGCCTTCACCACACCCCAGGTCGGCGACCCTGAGCGGCGGCAACAGCATGCCGAGCGCCCGGGACCAGGCCGCCCAACTCCGACCAGGCACCAGCTGCCGTGCGTCACGGGTGTCTGCACCGTGCAGATCGAAGTTCTCCTTGCGCAGGCGCAGCACTTCCTGGAGCCGTGCCTCGTCGGCACGGACGGCCGAGTCGGCCGCGGAGGCATCGAACTGCTCCTCGAGCGCTTCCCAGATGGCCCGATGCGGTCCGCCGGCGCTGTCCTCGGCGATCCGGTAGTACGTGTAACCGGCGTCCTTCTCCTCGGTGACGAGCCCTGCCTCCTTGAGCAGTCCCAGGTGCCGCGAGACACCGGATTGCGCGAGGCCGAGGATGCCCGTGAGCTCCGTCACGTTCAGGCGCTCCTTGCGCAGCACGCGAAGGAGGCGCAGGCGCGCCTCGTCGCCGAGCAGTCGATACAGCGCCGACGCCTGCTTCATATCCATAAATCTACATGGATAGATGATTTGTGGCAACTGGGGTCGGGGAATGCGGGAACGCGGGAACGCAGGAACGATGGAACGCGGAAATGCAGGAATGCGGAAATGCACAAATGCACCAGTGCTGGGATCGAGGAGTGCGAAGAGCCACGGGCAGTGGAGCGCGTCAGTGTGGCGAGCGCGAGGGAGGGCGGACGGCGCCTCGTGCGCGAGGTGGCGTCGATGATGCAGCGACCTGTGGTGGTGCTGGCCGTTGCGGCTGATCCGCAGCGACAATCGTCTAATCAGATATGCGGATCCTCCTCGCGTTGCTCCTGTTGGTGGCCATGGCACCCACGGCGCGTGCCCAGCAGGGCACCGGTGCGGCTGGCGCGGCTGCGGGGTCGGCACCTGACGGCCAGGAGACGACGGCACAGGACGGCGAGTTGCCGGTGTCCCTTGACCGCATCCGGGAGAAGCTTGCCGACGCAGGCACCTCGCGACTCAAGAACGTCGAGGTCAAGCCCGACTTCTCGGTGCACGTGGAGGATCGGCGTCACTTCGACGAGATCCTCTCGAAGCTCGACTTCCGTTCCGGCCCAGCGCCCGCGGGTGGCCTCTACGGATACGAGCAGCAGCGGCAGCTCTTCAACCCCCTGAGCAGCCCCCTGCAACAGCCGTACGCGGCCTACAACGCTGGGCAGTTCTTCACCATCGCGCTCCAGAATCTCTTTCGCGTCTATCTCACGGACCGGTTGAAAGCGGGTGTGGCGGCAGCGAGGCAGACACGCGACGAAGCCGCGGCACGCCGCGAGGTCGACGCGGACATCGCAGCCTGGTGCAGCACGCGCCCGGACCGCAACCAGATCCAGCTCTGCACCCCGGCGGCTGAACGTTGAGGTCTCGTGCTTTGCAGAAGCGGGCCGTGCCATGGCTGCACGAACCACGCTTCTCGCCCCTGCGCTCGCTCTCGCCCTGTGCCTTCCGGGGTCGGCACAGGCCCAGTACTTCGGGCGCAACAAGGTCCAGTTCAAGAAGTTCGACTTCCAGATCCTCCACACGACGCACTTCGACATCTACTACTACCCCGAGGAGCGCGAAGGCGTGGAGCTCGCGGCGCGCATGGCCGAGCGCTGGCATGCGCGGCTGGAGCGCGTGCTCGATCACCAGCTGCGCGGCCGGCAACCGCTGGTGCTGTACGCGTCGCACGTGGACTTCGAGCAGACGAACGCGATCCAGGGGGAGCTCAGTGAAGGCACCGGCGGCGTGACGGAGCCACTGCGGCGCCGCATCATCCTGCCGCTCGCGGGACCGCTCCAGGATACCGATCACGTCATCGGTCACGAGCTGGTTCATGCGTTCCAATTCGACATCACGACCACCGAGCAGATGCAACCGGGCCAGAACGGCGCGGAGCGGCTGCCGCTCTGGTTCATCGAGGGCATGGCGGAGTACCTCTCGCTCGGCTCAGTCGATCCCAACACGGCGATGTGGCTCCGGGATGCCGCACGCAAGGAGAAGCTGCCAGCGGTCAAGGACCTCGACAACCCGAAGTACTTCCCCTATCGCTGGGGCCAGGCATTCTGGGCCTATGTTGGCGGCCGCTGGGGTGACGACCGCATCCGCAGCATGCTCGACATCGGCGCGAAGGCGGGGGACCCGATGGTCGCCATCAAGCAGGTCCTCGGCATCGACGAGAAGCAGTTGTCCGAGGAGTGGCACGCCGCGATCCGCGCGGCGTACGAGCCGGTGCTCTCGTCGACAACCCAGCCCTCGGACGTCGGAACAGCCATCGTCAAAGGCAAGGATGCGGCAGGGGACATGAACATTGCCCCTGCCATCAGCCCGGACGGCCAGCAGATCGCGTTCCTCTCGGAGCGGTCACTGTTCTCGATTGACCTCTACGTCGCGGACGCACGCACCGGCAAGGTGCAGCGGCGGCTGACCAGCACGGCGAGCGACCCGCACTACTCGAGCATCCAGTTCATCTACTCCGCCGGCGCGTGGGACGCGCAGGGTCGGCGCCTGGCGATCGCCACGGTGGCCAACGGACGCCCGGTGCTGGCGATCTTCGACGCTGCCTCAGGGGACCGCACGCGCGAGATCCGCGTGCCGGATGTGGACGAGGTCTTCAACCCGACGTGGGCGCCCGACGGCAGCGCAATCTGCTTCACCGGCATGGCGCATGGGCTCACCGATCTCTACGTCGCCAACGTGCAGGCCGGCACCGTCCGCCAGCTGACGCACGACGCGTTCGCCGACCTCCAGCCGGCGTGGTCTCCCGACGGACGACGGATCGCCTTCGCGACCGACCGCTTCTCGTCCCAGCTCGACTCGCTGAACCTGGGCGCGTACCGCATCGGCTTCATCGATCCGGTCAGTGGCGCAGTCACGCAGGCGCCCGCCTTCACCGGCGGCAAGAACATCAACCCGCAGTGGGGTCGCGACGGCCAGGCGCTGTTCTTCATCTCCGACCGCGACGGTATCCCGAACGTCTACCGCATGGCCCTGCCCAGCGGCGACGTCACGAGAGTGACGACGGTCGGGACCGGTGTCAGCGGCATCACCAGCACGAGCCCCGCGATGTCCGTCGCGACGCAGACGGAGACGGTCGCGGTGAGCGTCTACGACGAGGGCCGTTACGACATCTACACCGTCGCCCCCGCGTCGGCCGACGTGACACGGCTCACGTCAGCCGGCGACCAGCGGGCCGGCGCGCTGCCGCCGCTGGAGAACCGGCGCAGCGAGATCGAGCAGGTGATCACAAACGCGCAGTTCGGCCTTCCGCTGTCGCAGGCGACGAACTACACGACCACCGAGTACAAGGGCCGCCTGCATCTGGAGGCGCTCGGCCAGCCGACGGTGGCACTGGGTGCAAGCCGATACGGCGCCGCGATTGGCGGTGGCATCTCGGCGTACTTCAGCGACATGCTGGGCGACCGCACGCTCACGACGGCGGTCGACGTCAACTCGCAGATCTCCCAGAACTTCAGCTTCGGCAACACCGCAGCACAGGCCGCATACATCGATCAGTCGCGTCGATGGAATTGGGGTCTCGTCGGCGGACAGGTTCCGTACATCAGTGGCGGATTCCAGGAGTTCGTGACGGCCGTGAACGGCGAGCCCTCGTTGGTGGACCAGCTGGTCATCTACCGGCAGACCGAACGCAGCGCAGCCGGGCTGATCCAGTACCCGTTCAGCCGATCCCGACGGCTCGAGTTCCAGGCGGGCGCGAGCCAGATCGCCTTCGACCAGATCGTGCAGACGCAGGCGTACTCGCTCAACACCGGCGAGCTGTTCTACGACACGACGGACCGGCAGTCGCTCGGACGCTCGCTGACGCTCGGCACGACATCGGCGGCACTGGTGTACGACACGTCCACGTCCGGTGCGACGAGCCCGGTCCAGGGCACCCGTTACCGTCTCGAGGCGTCGCCCACCTTCGGGTCAGTCAGGTACACGAGCCTGATGGCCGACTACCGTCGCTACCTGATGCCGGCGCCGTTCTACACGCTCGCCGCACGCGTGATGCACTACGGACGCTATGGCAGCGGCGGCGAGGACCCACGCTTCTTCCCCATGTACATCGGCTATCCCACCCTGGTGCGCGGCTACGACATGTACTCGATCAGCCCTGAAGAGTGCGGCATCTCCACGACCTCGTGCCCCGCCATCGATCGCCTTTTCGGCAGCCGCATGCTGATCGGAAACCTCGAGTTCCGCTTTCCCCTGTTGCGACCATTCACCGGAGCCTCGGGGAACATGTATGGGCCGATTCCGGTCGAGGTCGCGCTGTTTGCCGACGGCGGCGTCGCGTGGCATCGAGGTGAGAAGCCGGCGATCTTCGGCGGCTCCCGCGACGGCGTCAGCAGCGCGGGCGTCGCGCTGCGGGTGAACCTGATGGGCTTCGCCGTGGGCCAGTTCGACTTCGTCAAGCCGTTCCAACGGCAGAGCCAGGGCTGGGTCTTCCAGTTCACGCTCGCGCCCGGCTTCTGACGGCCGGGGCGTTTCATGCTATCATCCGGCTATGCGGATGAAAGCAGGCGCCCCCGTCATTCACGACCAGCTCGCCTCGCTCGCGGACACCACGCGCAGCCGCATCCTCCTGCTGCTCGACGGGCAGGAGTTGAGCGTCAGCGAGCTTTGCTCCGTGCTCCAGCTGCCCCAGTCGACCGTGAGCCGCCACCTGAAGGCGCTTGCCGACGCCGGCTGGGTGTCCTCACGCGCCGAGGGCACGAGCAACGTATACGGCATGACTCGCGACACGCTCGATTCTGCGTCGCGGCGTCTCTGGTCGCTCGTCCGCGAACAGGTCAGCCCCTCACCTGCCGCGCAGCAGGATCAACGCAGGCTCGAAGCCGCCATCGCCGAGCGGCGGACGAAATCGGTGGAGTTCTTCACCTCATCGGCCGGGCAGTGGGACCGGATGCGCGAAGAGCTCTTCGGCGACCGCTTTCACCTCGCCGCGCTTGCCGCCTTCGCTGATCCAGACGCCACCATCGGCGACCTCGGGTGCGGCACTGGACAGGTGAGCGCTGCCCTGGCGCCGTTCGTCGCACGCGTGATCGGCGTCGACAGCTCGGCGCAGATGCTCCAAGCCGCGCGGCGGCGTCTTCACGGCGTGCGCAATGTGGAACTGCGCCGCGGGGATCTCGAAGCACTGCCGGTTGACGATCAGAAGCTCGACGCCGCAACGGTGATGCTCGTGCTGCACCATGTGCCCGAGCCCGCGCGCGCCCTGGCTGACATCGCACGCGTGCTGAAGCCTGGCGGGCGCCTGATTCTCGTCGACATGCTCCCACACGATCGCGAGCAGTACCGGCAACAGATGGGCCACGTCTGGCTCGGTTTCGCTGAGGACGTCGTCGCCCGCCTGCTGACCGAAGGGGGGTTCGAACGGGTCAGGGTCGTCCCGCTCACCGCGGATCCCAGGGCGAAGGGACCAGCCCTCTTCGCCGCCGTCGGACAGAAGGCATCATGAATCGCATCACTCGCAATCTGCCGTCTGAAATCTGAAGTCCACGATTCGCAATCCGAATTCCGCTCATTCACAAGAAGGAGAGCTCTGCATGGCCACTGCTGTTGACACGCTTCACCCGTTCGCCGCCGCGAAGGCTGCCGGCCGCGAGCCGTTCAAGGTGCGCGACCTCGCGCAGGCCGAGTTCGGCCGCAAGGAGATCCGGCTCGCCGAGCAGGAAATGCCTGGCCTCATGGCGCTGCGCGCCGAGAACAAGGGCAAGCTGCCGCTGAAGGGGGCGAAGATCATGGGCTCGCTGCACATGACCGTGCAGACGGCGGTCCTCATCGAGACGCTCGTGGAGCTTGGCGCCGACGTGCGGTGGGTCTCGTGCAACATCTTCTCGACGCAGGAACATGCCGCGGCCGCCATCGCCGCCGCCGGCACGCCGGTGTTCGCGGTCAAGGGCGAGA
>JAFDVO010000028.1 GCA_018268955.1 Acidobacteriota bacterium
CCTGTTTAGCCACGGGCTGCTAGCACTGGTTGACGGTGTGCCGCCCCGGCGGCACCCACCCCCCACCGCAGGCGTGCCCACCGCGCCGCCCGAACCGGCTGTCTCTGTGTTCTACTAGGGGCATCCGCCGCCCCGTATGCAGCCACTGTGTCCCAGTTGCCGGCAGGCTCCCCTCGACCGCGTGCACCGCACGCCGTTCGAGCGTCTCATCTATCGCAGGGTTCAACAGTGCTCGGGTTGCGGGCGTCGGACCGGTGAACGACGTATCCCGCTCCAGCGCGAACTCGCGTTCGTGCGCTCGAGTCACGCGTGCTGCGTGGAGTGCGGCAGCTTCCGCGTCCGCCGCCTGACCCGGCGCGACGGCATCGACCGGATGTCACGCCATCCCGTAAGCCTGCTCGCCGCGCTCGTGGGCGCCCCGATCTACCACTGCAACCCCTGCCGCGTGCAGTTCCACGACTGGCGGCCGCTCGACCCCGAGGTCCTCCAGGCATTCCTGGCCGAGGAACAGCAGCAGGGCAAGACGAACTCAGAATCCAGAACTCAGAATGCAGAAGGCAGAAGCGGGCGCTGAAGCCGACCGCGCCTGAAGCCGGGAGCCCGGAGCCCGGAGCCTGTCCCCTTGGCGCGGAGGGCACCATCTCCTGATGCAGGTCTCAGCTGGCGCGCCCGGCGAACTCCCGCGTCTCGGTGTGGACCTTCACCTTCTCGCCCTCCTTGATGAAGAGCGGTACGCGAATCTGCAGGCCGGTCTCGAGCGTCGCCGCCTTCGTCACGCCGCCACTTGCCGTGTCCCCACGGACGCCAGGTTCCGTCTCGGTGACGGTGAGCTCGACGTGCGGAGGAAACTGCAGGCCGATCGGGTTGCCGTTGTACTTCAGCACCTGGACGATGACGTTGTCGACCAGCAGCAGCCGGTCGTCGCCAAGGACGTCGGCCCCGAGCGTGAGCGTCTCGAATGAGTCCTGATCCATGAAGTGGTAGCCGTCCGCGTCGGCATAGAGAAACGATGCGTTCACCTGCACGAGGTCCGGCTCGCCGAACTTCTCTCCCGCCTTGAACGTGCGGTCGAACACCGCGCGGGTGATGAGGTTGCGCATCTTCAGGCGCACCAGCGTCTGTCCGCCGCGTGCCGTCGGTCGTGATACTTCCACGTCGAGGCAGTGGTACGGCGCATCCTCGAACTCGAAGAACATCTTCCGCTTGATATCGATCGCTTCAATCAGGGCAGCCATGCTGAGCTGATTGTAAGGGACCGGCTGCGACTCACCAATCGGGGAGTTCGACAGACTTGGCGAATTGGCGACTTAGTGAATTGGCGATCTGGCGATTCGCCGAGTTGGTGACACGGGCGGACTGGCGAGAGACTGCCCGTCACCAACTCACCAAGTCACCAACTCACGAGTTCACCAACTTCGCCTTACTGTCTTTCCCGCTGTCGCACATCGTTCGCGGCCTGGCGGGCTGCGCGATCGAATTCGTCCCCACCCACCTCTTCACCAGGGTTCGGAGGAATGCCGACGTCGCTCGGGGCCGCGCCCGGGCCGCCGCGCGCTGCCTCGTCGTACCCCTGCTCCTGCCGTTTCGTGGTCGTGTGCTCCTGTCCTCCGCGCTTGTGATCTGTGCTCATGCAGGAGTGGAGTGCATACGGACCGCCAATGCGGCAGCTGGCTCAGCCGGGCGAACGCGTGCGCTATCCTTGTAAGGATGCTCCAGCGTACTGACGACCTTCGCATTACAGAGACCCGGCCGCTGATCCCGCCGGCCATCCTCATCGAGGAGATCCCGGTCAGCGAGACGGCCTCCAACGTGATCGCCGAAACACGCCGCGCCGTCGCCGACGTCATCGCCGGCCGCGACCCACGCTTCGTCGTCATCGCCGGACCCTGCTCGATCCACGACCCAAAGGCCGCGCTGGAGTACGCCACCCGGCTGAAGGCAATGGCGGTTCGGTACGCGGGGCAGCTCATCGTGCTGATGCGCAGCTACTTCGAGAAGCCACGGACGTCGGTGGGGTGGAAGGGGCTCATCAACGATCCCGACCTGGACGAGAGCTTCCACATCAACAAGGGACTGCGGCTGGCTCGTCGGCTGCTCCTCGACGTCAACAACCTCGGCCTGCCGACCGCGTCCGAGTTCCTCGACGTCCAGATCCCGCAGCACATCGCGGACCTCACGTCGTGGGTGGCGATCGGCGCGCGCACCACCGAGAGCCAGGTGCACCGGGAGCTCGCATCGGGCCTGTCGATGCCGGTCGGCTTCAAGAACAGCACGGACGGCAACACGCAGACGGCGGTCGACGCCGTGCTGGCATCTCGCTCGCCGCACTGGTTCCCGTCCGTGACGAAGCAGGGCGTGTCCGCCATCTTCCACACGACCGGCAACGAGAGCTGCCATGTCATCCTGCGCGGCGGGTCGCGCACCGGCCCGAATTTCGAGGCGCACCACGTGGCGGATGTCTGCCAGCGACTGGCGAAGCACAGGCTTCCCGAAACCGTGATGATCGACTGCTCGCACGCGAACAGCCACAAGGACCACACGAAGCAGCAGATTGCCGCCGCGTCGATCTGCGAGCAGGTGGCTGCCGGATCCTGGCAGGTGTTCGGGGCGATGCTCGAGAGCAACCTGGTGGAGGGCCGGCAGGATTACGTGCCAGGCACGCAGGCCGTCTACGGCCAGAGCATCACCGATGCATGCATCTCGATCGAACAGACCGAGCCGCTGCTCGAACGCTTCGCGGAAGCACAGCAGAAGCGAGGCCGCAGGTGAGAAGAACAGCGCACGTGGTGACTGGGTGAGTTGGCAAGCTGGTGATCTAGAGGTTGATTCGCCACTCACCAATTCACCAACCCGCCCAATCACCAGTTTCCTGCGATAGTCCCCCGTGGCCAGTGCAGCCCCCTCGTCCGTCGACACTGGCAGCAGCCTCGCCTTCATGCTGCGGGCCTTCAGGTACCGCAACTATCGGCTGTTCTTTGGTGGCCAGATCGTCTCGCTCATCGGGACGTGGATCACCATCACGTCGACAAGCTGGCTGGTCTACCGCCTCACCAACTCGGCGTTCCTGCTGGGCGTGGTCGGCTTCGCCTCTCAGTTCCCGTCATTCGTCCTGACGCCGTTCGCCGGCATCTTCGTCGACCGGTGGAATCGCCACCGCCTGCTCGTGGGCACGCAGGCTGCGTCGATGATCATCTCGCTCGTCCTCGCCGGGCTGACCCTCTCCAACACGATTTCCATCCATTGGCTGATCATCGTCAGCGTCTGCTCCGGCATCGTGAACGCGTTCGACATGCCTGGACGCCAGGCCTTCGTGGTGTTGCTGGTCGAGGGCAAGCGCGACCTCGGGAACGCGATCGCCTTGAACTCGTCGATGTTCAACGCCGCGCGCCTGGTGGGCCCGAGCATCGCGGGCACGATCATCGCGCTCTCGAATGAAGGCTGGTGCTACCTGATCGACGGCGTGAGCTACATGGCCGTCATCGTGGCGCTGCTGGCCATGCGCATCACACACCAGCAGACGCCCGCATCGAGCCACGCAAGCCCCATCCAGCAGTTCCGCGAGGGGTTCAGCTACGCGTACCAGTCCCGGGCCATCCGCTCGATCATCCTGCTCGTCGGGCTCATCTGCCTCATCGGCGTCCCGTACTCGGTGATGATGCCGGTGTTCGCGGCCGAGGTCCTCGGGGGCGGTGCCCACACCCTCGGCTTCCTCATGACCGCCATCGGCGGCGGCGCGCTGATCGGCGCGCTGTGGCTGGCGTCACGTCGGACGACGATGGGACTCACGCGGAACATCGCCGGGGCCGGAGCCATCTTCTCGTGCGGGCTCGCCGCGTTCGCGTTGTCGAAGGTGCTCTGGCTGTCGCTCGCCCTGCTGGTCGTCACCGGTTTCGGTTTCATTGCGATGGTCGCGTCGGGCAACACGCTGCTGCAGACGATTGTCGACGACAGCAAGCGAGGCAGGGTCATCTCTCTCTTCCTCATGGCCTATTTCGGGACGACGCCGCTCGGGAGCCTGGCGGCGGGTGCGCTGTCGGCCCGGATCGGCGCCCCCGTGACGACCGCCGCGTGCGGGCTGCTGTGCCTTGTCGGTGTCGCCTGGTTCGCGACCCAGCTCCGCGCGATCGACGAGGAGGTCCGCCCGATCTTCTCCCGGCTCAGCGCGGGGAAGCCGAACTGAGGCGGGCGCGCGCGTCGGCGTAGACACGGTCCCAGAACGCAACCGGTTCGCCTGCGCCACGTGTGTCGGCGACGGACAGCGGGACCGGGAACGGCGCTCCAGCGAGCCGCGTCCACCGCTGCTCGAATCTCACAGCGGCCTCTGGTGAAGCCGCGATCGCCCGCCGCAGACGCGCCAGCACGCGGCGGCCGCCCGTGCGATACCAGACCCGTCCAAGCCTCGCAGACAGGACCGCTCCATCGTCGAACTGCTGGTGCAGCGACACCACCACCGGGATCCGCTCGGGAGCCACGCAGACCACGCGTACGCTCTCGATCGAGACCAGTTCGTGAAGATGGATCACGTCGATCGCGAGCTCGCCGAAGATCGTGCGGGCACGACGTCGCATCCCGATCGGCGTCGACCAGCCGAGCCACACGCGGATCGATCCGCTGACGTTGGGCACTCGAACGACCCGCACTCCCTCCACCATCAGGTCACCGCGAGGCAGCCGCTCGTGCGGCGCCATGGCGTCCGTGGTCAGCACCGTCACCGAGTGGCCGCGTGCCGCCTGCGCCTTCGCCAGCGCGGCGACGGTCGCGGGCGTCTGGCCGAACGCCCAGGCGGGCTCGTAGTACGGCGTAACGTGAAGAATGTGCAGGCGCCGTCGATCCATCACCGCGCGACACGATCACGCACGGCGCAGCCATGCGATGCCGACGACGATCAGGCCGATGGCCATGAGCCGTGAGGCGGTGTACTGCTCGTTCAGGACCCACGCGCTGAGCACGACCGCGGCAATCGCCTCCACGCCGAGCACGAAGACGTACGAGAGGCCCATCTCCGCGTGCCGCATGCCGAGCGCCTGCAGCGATGCGCCCGCGGCAAAGAGGCCGAGGAACGCCAGTGTCGGGAACAGGCGGGTGAGGCCGTCGGACTGCTTCATGAAGAGGCCGCCGACGGCGTAGGCAACGGCGGCGAGGCTGGGAAGGAGCAGTGGCATCGCCACAGCGTAGCGCGAGTGAACCGGAGCGGCGCGAACGGGCGCGGCTACCGCTGATCAGCGGACGTCGTCGAGATCCTGGTGTCCGCGTACCCGTTGCGCGCGAGCGTTTCCTGTGCAGCCTGCGCTGCGTCACGCGTGGCGAACGGTCCGGCGACAACGCGGTACCACGTGCCGGTCGAATCGAGCCGAGCAGTGGCGGGGATCTGCAGGTCCCGCAGTGATGTGACCACCTCCGTGGCTCGTGCCTCCGTGCGGAAGGAGGACACCGCAACCTGGAATGCGGCTGGCGACACTCCAACGGCTGGCGCAGGAGCCGCGCCCCGTGGCGCAGTGTCAGGCGTAGCCGGTGCCGGTGCCCCGGGTGGCGGCGTCCCCGCGGGGCTTTCGGGCGCTGGTACTGTCGCCGGGGGTGGTGCGTTCGTGGCAGCGGAGCGTGACGGTGGCACGGACGTCGCGGTTGAGCGATCGGCAGGAGCAGGCGAGCGGTCCACGACGCCTGACGAAGCGCTCATGAACCACCACGCTGCGAGCACGACGAGGAGGAGGACGACGCCGGCGATGAGCAGAAGGCGGTTTCGTTGCCCGCCGGGGCTGCTGATCTGCGTCGGCACGTCGAGTTGCAGGCGATCGGCAGCCGCGATTACCGAGTCGGGATCCACGGTGCGGATCTGCCGCTCGTAGGCCACATCCAGCGCACGGTCGCAGAGCGTATTCACCACGCGGGGGATGCCTCCTGAAATCCCCGCGACGGTCTTCACCGCCTCCGACGAGAACTTCACCAGCTGGGAGAGATCCGGCTCTTCGGCGTCCGGCTTGCCTGCTAGCGCGGCGGGAGACGCCGCCACGGTGAGCCGTCGTTCGATGTAGTCGCCGACCTCGCCTTCGCTGAGCGGCTGCAGCTCGCAGCGACGCGCCACCCGCTGGTTGAGCTGCTGCATCTGCGGGCGCCGCAGCATCTCGTCGAGCTCCGGCTGGCCGACCAGCACAATCTGCAGCAGCTTCGCCTCATCGGTCTCGAAGTTCGAGAGCAGCCGGATCTCCTCGAGCACGCGCGGGTTCAGCCGCTGCGCTTCGTCGATCATGATCACGGCATGCGCCTGCAGCGGGATCAGCGACGCGAGGAACTGCTGGAGCGTCGTCACGTACTGATGCCGCGTGACCTCGGTCATCGGCCCCGGGCCTGCCGCGTCGACCCCGCTGAGGATGCCGAAGTCCGTAAGGATCTTCCGGAGCAGATCCTCCACCTCGAGCCCCGGATCGAGAATCACCGAGAGGAACGTGCGCGACTCGAAGCTCTCCAGCATCGAGCGGCAGAGCATGGTCTTGCCCGTGCCCACAGGGCCGGTGACGACGATCAGCCCTTCACGCCGGCGGAGTGCCGACGTCACTTCGTCAAGCGCGTGCGTGTGCGAGCGGCTGTGATACGCGAAGCGGAGGTCCGGCGTGAGGCTGAACGGCCGAGCGGCGAGCCCGAAGAACTTCTCGGCGGGACTTTGCTCGATCGGCGGACCTGGGAGAGGCGGCACGCGAAACAGGATACCGGGAAACCCACGAGCGTGGCACGTTGCGGCTCGGACCGATCCACCCGAGTCCCCAGTCCGAGCTCCGAGTCCCCAGTCCCGAGTTCCGAGTCCCCCATTCCGAGTTCCTAGTCCCGAGTTCCGAGTTCCGAGTTCCTAGTGTCCCGCCGCTCCCCGCGCAGTGACCTTGAGGGCCGGCAGGCCGAAGGGCTTCTGCAGCGCGTCATACGCGGCGCCGAACAAGGCCGCACCAACCAGCGCGCCAGCGAGCGCTGCGATCGCGTAGACCTTGCCCTCCCCGATGTTCACGAGGATCGGACCCGGGCACATGCCGGTCAGCGACCAGCCGATGCCGAACAGCAGGCTGCCTGCGACGGTCCCCTTGTTGAGCGACTTGCGGTCGATCGCCAGCGGCGCGCCCGTCAGGGTCCGTCCGTACTTCTTCAGCAACCACAGGCCCGGAGCCGTGACCGCCACCCCCGTCGCGAGGATGCCGTACAACTGGAACCGTTCGAACAGGAACATCCCCTGGATGTAGTCGTAGTCCGCGGCGCCTGCGCGGCTCAGGACGAACCCGAACAGAGTGCCCAGCGCGAGATACAGCAGCGTCATCAGAACACCACCCTGTAGATGACCTGCGTCGTCACGATACCTGCCGCCATGAAGCAGCACGACGCCACGAGGCTCGGAATTTCGAAGTTGGAGTTGCCGAAGATCCCGTGACCGCTCGTGCAGCCGTTGGCGAGCCGCGTGCCGAATCCGGTGAAGACGCCGCCCACGAACATCCAGGCCAGCTTCGCGCCGTGCCCGAGCCCCGCCGCGCGATCGAGCATGCCCAGCGCCCACGTGGGCGACCACCCGCCTCCGAGGGCGGCCGACAGGAAGCCACCGACCACCAGGCCCGCGAGGAACGGCAGCCGCCACGGGCGCCCCGAGGTGACGGCCGTGCGGCGATAGAACGGCTGGTCGATGACGAGGCTGCAGAGATCCTCGAGTCCGCTGGAGACCCCCAGGCGGCGGTTGGCAACGGCGAGGAGCGTCAGCGTGATCAGCGCGATGGAGGCGCCGGCGACCGCCCAGTGGATTGGCGTGAGGCCGTGGAGGATCAGAGGCATGTGCGGAGTCTACATCCGTCCTCGCCGCACCCGACGTCCCTGCTATCATCGCGACAGGATTCCCACGAAGTGTTCCAGGAAGCTCCCGGCTTCGAGCAGCGCCTGTCCGACCTCCAGGCGCAGATCGACCGGCTGACCATCGCACTCCAACTCTGGCGTGACAGCCAGGAACGGCTCGTGCCCGCAGACGAGCGGCTCTCCGGTCTCGCGGAGGACGCGGCCGATATCCTCGACGAGTGGCAGGCGATTGGGGCGCGTCACGCGCGGGCGGTCGACGCGCTCGAGCAGCAGGTTGCCGCATTCGGGGCGGTTGAGGCCAGGCTGCACGCGGAATCCGCTGACCGGTTCCTCACGCTGCAGCGCATGGTGCAGCAGGAGTGGGCGACACAGCGGCTTCTCCCGCACGAGGCGTCAGGCGCCCGTCGCGAGCAGGTCGCCGAGTTGACGCACGCCTGCGTTGTCGCTGCGTCGGGGCGGGTGCCAGCTGCGCCTGTCACGTCGCTGCCCTCCGACGAGCGCGATCTCCTCGAACAGTTCGCATCGGTTGTCGTCACCGCGCCGGTGCGTGCGGACCACCACAGCGCGGAAGTCGAGGGCTCGGAGCGTGCGGCGCCGGCAGCCGACCTGCCGTTGCACCCGGAGCTCGACGCACCTGAGTTCGATGTGTCGGAGCAGCATGAGCCCCGCGCGGAAGTGTGGGATTTTGCGCCGGTCGAGGCCGCAGCGCCCCAGGCGCGGCGGCAGGCGCTTCGGCCCGAGCCGCAACCGGTCGACACCTCGGCGCCGGACCTTCGCGGCGAGATGGCAAGCCAGATCGCCGAGATGCGTTTGCTGCTCCGCGAGTCGGAGGAACGGATGGTCGAGCAGGCCGAGCGGCAGCACCGCACGAATGCCCGGGTCATGGCCGTTGTCGGCGTCGCGCTGTTGCTCGTGGTGACTGGTGGCGGATGGTGGATGGCGTCGATCCAGGCCAGGCTTCGCGCCACCGAGCGGCAGCTCGAGTCGATCCGCACCAACTCGGCGCGTCAGGTGGCTCAGGCGTCTGCGGTCGCTTCGGAGGCCAGAGCGGACGCCGCACGCCTCGCCGATGTGGCCCGTCAGGCCTCGATGCAGGCCGAGGCGATGACGATCGTGCTCGCATCGCCGGACCTCGTGCGCTACGGTCTCACGGCGACGAGCGGCTCGTCCGCTTCCGCGCAACTGCTGTGGAGCCGCTCGCGAGGGCTCGTCGTGAGTGCCGTGCGACTGGATCCGCCGCCGGCGGGATCGGCGTATCAGGTGTGGCTCTTGACGCAGTCCTCCGCGATCGGCGCGGGGATGCTGCGCGTGGATGAGCGCGGGCGCGGTTCGCTTGCGACGATCGAGCCCCCGGTCGTGCCGCGTCCGGTACTCGGTGCCTCGATCACCCTCGAGCCGGCGGTCGGCAGTCCTGCGCCGACGGGGCCAACCGTCGCGGCGCGGCTGCCGGTCCCCGCCGAACCCTAGCCTCACCCGATGCGGCTCTTCCTGAGCGACGCGCTCGCGCTTGTCGGCAGGCTGTCGGACAAGCCGGCCGGCGACTCGCCACGAGTGCGCTTTCGGCGGTTCCTCTCCTCATGGCCAGGTCGTGTCGCCGACCTTCACGCCCTGATCGACGACGGCCAGCGGGCGGCCGACGAGCAGTCGCAGCGGGCGCTCACCGATCTGGTCGTCACCATCGGGCGTCATCTGGGATTCAGTGTCACGTATGGTGTCTACGGTCGCGCGGGTGGCGCGGTTCGCTTCGACGGGGCCTGGCGGTTACCGGGCGAGGCACGCGTGGTCCTGGAAGTGCGCACGGACCGGACACGCCCGTATAGCCCGGACGATCTGGCCCGCACCATGGCCGCCCTTCCGGACGCACCGCCGACGTCCGCCGGTGAGCAGACCACCGGGCTCTGTATCAGCGTGCGGCTGCACGGTCGTCGTCGCGCCAGCGATCTGGCCGCAGAAGGGCAGGCTCGCCCGGGGATGCCGCGGGTGCTGCCGGTGCATGCCGTGCTGATGCTGGCGGAACGGGTCGAAGAACAGCGGCTCACGCCGACGCAGGCGCTCGAGCTGCTGCTCGGCGCTGACGATCACTCGCGAGTGGCCGAACTGCTCGCCCAGGCGCCGCGACCCGCCGAGCCAGCTGACGCCACGCCGCACCTCTCGCTCGTGCCGAAGGAGGAGCCGCCCGACTACTGGATTGCCACCGTGCCTCCAGAGACACACACGTCGCCCGAGCAGTTCGTCGAGGCGGTCGTCCGCGGTCGACAACTCCTCGGCGTCAGCGCCATCGGCATCTTCCCGGCCACGGCGCACCCTGGCGACTGGGTCTGTTTCTACCTGGCCGGCACCGGCGTGGTCGGGCATGCGCGCCTCTCGGGTGAGCTCGAACGAGGCCGTGCGAGGCTTCGCGGCGCAGACCGCTACGCCGCCGTCTTCGCGCTCTCCGACGTCGAGCTGTATGACGCCCCCCGGTCGCTCGACACAGGCTCGCCCGCTCAGCGTCTCGCGACCCGGACGCTCTTCGACGCCGAAGGCCCGTTCCTCACGCCGATCTCAGCGGGTGAGTTCGCCAGCCTCACGCGTGCCACCCGCCACTCGGGCCCCTCGAGCGCCCAACCCTAAGGCCCAGTTCGGAGCCCGAGTCCCGGGTCCCCAGCCCCCAGTATCAGTACCCAGCTCCGAGTCCCGAACTCCCGATCTCCCCCTCCCGCTGAGTGCAGCGGGTCCGGTCGAGTCCCGATAACGGGATTGCGAGCAAGCACGTGGGAGAGCTGTGTGTGGGCGCGGGAAGAACGGCGCATGTGAGGCGAGACCTGTGCACGTGACGAGACGGCGTCAGCGCGTCCTCGGCTGGGCGCTGGCACTCGCCTGTTTCCTGCCGGGGCAGGTTCGCGCCCAGGAGCCTGCGCCCTTTGACCCCGCAGCAGCGTCGCGAAAGGACCTGCCGGATCTCGGCCTCGAGGACCTGCTGCACGTGAAGGTCTACGCCGCGTCGCGGTCGGTGCAGGACGCAACGCAGGTCCCGGCGTCGGTGACGGTCATTCGCGCGGACGAGATCCGGCGGCAGGGCTACCGCACGCTCGCCGACGTGCTTCGCGCGGTGCGCGGCTTCTACGTGAGCTACGACCGCAACTACAGCTACCTGGGCGTACGAGGCTTCCTTCGTCCAGGCGACTACAACACCCGGATCCTGCTGCTCGTCAACGGCCACCGGATGAACGACGTCGTCTTCGAGCAGGCGTTGCTCGGGACCGAGTCTCCGATCGACGTGCGGCTGATCGATCGCGTCGAGGTCATCCGCGGGCCAAGCTCCTCGCTCTACGGGACGAGCGCATTCTTCGCCGTCGTGAACCTCGTCACGCGAACCGGGCACGGGCTCAACGGGACCGAAGCCGAACTCGAGGGGGGCTCGCAGGCGACGGTGCGGGGCCGCCTGATGTCAGGTGGTCGCAACGCGCGTGGCTTCGAGGGGTTGTTCGCGGTCTCGTCGTTCCGAAGCGACGGGAACACGCAGCTCGCCTTTCCTGAACTGGCCCGACCCGGTGAAAGCACCGCCACCGTCATCGATGCAGATCTCGATCGCGGCGCGAGTGTGTACGTGAGCGGATCGCACGGCGGCTTCACCGCCCAGGCCGGTGGCGGCACCCGCATCAAGACCGTGCCGACCGCTCCGTTCGACACGCTCGTCAACGACCCTCGTACGCAGACGCGCGATGACCGTGCGTTCGCCGACCTTCAGTTCACCCGTCAACTCGACCCACGCACGCGCGTCACGCTCCGCGGCGCCTACGACCAGTACCGCTACGCGGGCACGTTCGCCTACGCATCGGGACCGTTCAACGACGACGCGCACGCGCTGTGGCTGACCGGTGAGGGACAGGTCGTTCACCAGACTGCGCGCCACACCCTCACGGTTGGCGCCGAATATCGTCGGAACGTTCGGCAGGATCAGTCCGCGGCCGGGTCGTCGGGGACACTGCTCGACGTCCAGCTCGAATCGCACACGGCCGGCGTGTTCGCCGAAGACGAGTACCGCCTGCACCGACGCGTCCTGGTCAATGGCGGCGTGCGCTGGGACGAGTACGCCGGCTCGTTTGGAAGCACGGTCAACCCGCGCATCGGGGTTGTCGTCACGCCCGTCGGTGGCAGCACGCTCAAGGCGCTCTATGGAACCGCATTCCGCGCGCCGAACCCGTTCGAGCTCTACTACGACCAGAACGCGATCAGTCGTGGCCTCCGTCCAGAGCGCATCCGGTCGTTCGAACTCGCCTGGGAACAGCGCATGGCCACGCGGCTCGCCTTGATCGGGTCGGTGTTCCGCAACCATGTATCCGACCTGATCACGCAGCGGAGTGGCAGCCGCGACACGCTCGACGGGCTCTACTACGTGAACGGCGACAGTGTGACGGCCCGTGGCGTCGAGCTCGAGGTGCAGGGTGAGCTACCCGGTCGCATCCACACGCGGGTAGGGCAGGTCTTCCAACGGGCGGGTCGCGACGGGTCGACGCTCGTACTCAGCAACTCGCCGCGCACGCTGTCGACGCTCGTTCTCGACGCACCGGTGCCTCGGACGGATCTGGTGGTCGCGTTCAACGGCTACTTTGTCGGTGAACGGCGACGGCAGGGGCAGTCGCCCGTCGACAGCGCGTTCGTGGGCAACCTCTCCGTCACGCGGCAGGCGTCACGAGGTGGCCTCGGGCTGGGGCTCACCATCTACAACGTTTTCGACGCCGCATACGCAGACCCGGGATCGGTGGAGCACCGGCAGAGCGCGCTGCCGGGTGACGGCCGCACCGCGCTCGTGCGTCTCTGGTGGCGGTTCCGATGACGGCGCGCGGACCGCAGTGGCGCGTGCTGCCGGTGGCGCTCGTCCTCTGGGGCACGGTCCTCGGGGCGGCCGGTCCTGGCACCGGACCTGGCGAAGGGACGCGGGCTGACGAGTACCGAGTGAAGGCCGCCTTCCTCTTCAACTTCGCCAAGTTCATCGAATGGCCCTCGTCGTCCTTCAGTGGGACCACGACGCCGCTGCAGGTCTGCGTGCTCGGTGTGGATCCGTTCGGCTCGACACTCGACGATACCCTGCGCGGTCGTGCCGTCGCCGGGCGTCCCATCCAGGTCCGCCGGATGACGGAGCCGGACAGGTCATGTCATCTCCTCTTCATCTCTACGTCAGAGCGCAAGCGGCTCCCGCTGATCACCGAGCAGCTTCGAGGCGCCAGCATCCTGACCGTTGGTGAGGATGACGGGTTCATCGCGGCCGGCGGAATGATCGAGTTGATCTCGGATGGCGACAACGTGCAGTTCAACGTGTCGCCGCTCGCTGCTGAGCGGGCCGGGCTGCACGTCAGTGCGAGGCTCGTGTCCCTTGCCGCCAACCAGCGACATGCGTCCGGAGGTCGGCGATGACGCGCTGGTTCGAGGACGCGTCGATCCGCTGGAAGCTGACAGTCCTGATGGCGGCCACGACCGCGATGGTGCTCACGCTCGCCGCGCTCGCGATGGGGACCTACGAGGTGGTCACCTTCAAGCGCGCGCTCGAGCAGAAGCTGACCGTCGTCGCGGAAATCGTGGGACGGAATTCAACGGCGGCGCTGGCGTTCGGCGATGCGTCCGTGGCGCGCGACGTGCTGGCGGCACTCGGGGCCGAGCCGTCGATTGAACTCGGGGCGGTCTACGACAACGACGGCAAGCCGCTGGCCTCGTTCGTGGCCGCGGGCGCGGAGGCGGTGATTCCGCGCACGCCAGGCGAGCCGGGCAATCGCACCTCCGCGGCGGGGATGACGGTGATCCGTCCAATCGTCCTGGACGGTGAACGGGTCGGGACGGTGTTCGTCCAGGCCACGCTCGGTGAACTGCGGGCGCGCATGCTGCTCTTCGGCGGGCTGACGCTGCTCGTCGTGTTCACGTGCGCTGTCGTCGGCCTCGTCCTGTCTGCCGGGCTGCAGGGCCGGATCTCGCAGCCGATCCTCGACCTCGCCAACACGGCGAGGCTCGTCACCTCGGACCGCAACTTCAGCCTGCGCGCGACGCCCGGAGGGCGCGACGAAGTCGGCGTGCTCGTGCAGGACTTCAACCGGATGCTCACCGAGATCGAGCGGCAGGATCACCAGCTGCGGCAGCAACAGGAGTCGCTGACCGAGGAGGTCGCGAGCCGCACGGCCGAACTCGTGAGCGCGAACGAGCGCCTGACGGTGTCCGTGAAGCGCGTGGAGCACTACGCCGAGCAGATCGCGCAGCTGACCGCGCTGGGCCAGCTGCTGCAGTCCTGCGTGTCACCGGACGAGGTATTCGGCGTCATCCAGGACGCGATGCCCGGCCTCTTCCCCGGCGACTCCGGGTCGGTGACCATCCTGAAAGCGTCCGGTAACCTCATGGAGACGATGGCGGCGTGGGGGACGAACCCGCCGCATCAACGCGTCTTCGCGCCGGATGAGTGCTGGGCCTTCCGCCGCGGTCGCCCCCATCTGGTGACAGACGCCTCGTCCCCGCTGCGCTGCGCGCACCTCACGCCGGAGGACGGGCCCACCACGTTCTGCGTGCCGATGATGGCGCAGGGCGACAACGTCGGGATTCTGCAGTTCAACTTCGGCAGCGCCGTTCACGGGGAGCAGGCCGACGCGACCGCGTCCGAGCAGTCGACGCGCACGCGCATCGCCAGCGCGCTGGCCGAGCACACGGCGCTCGCCCTGGCCAACCTGCGCCTGCGCGAGGCGCTGCGCAGCCAGTCGATCGTGGATTCGCTGACCGGGCTCTTCAACCGCCGGTACCTCGAGAACATGCTCGAGCGCGAGTGCCGCCGTGCTGTCCGTTCGAAGCGGCCGCTATCGGTGCTGATGATCGACGTCGACCACTTCAAGCAGTTCAACGACACCTGGGGACACGACGGCGGCGACGCGGTCCTCCGGGAGCTGTCCACGCTCTTGCGCGCGCATTTCCGTGGCGACGACATCGCCTGCCGGTATGGTGGCGAGGAGTTCGTGGTCGTCCTCACGGAAGCCTCCATCGAGAACGCCTTCGCACGCGCCGAGGACCTTCGCAAGGAAGTCCATCGACTCGTCGCCGAGCACAGGCGCCAGCCTCTCGGGTCGGTCACCGTGTCAGTCGGCGTGGCATGTCTCCCGGAACACGGCGTCTCGCCGGAGGACCTGATCGCGGCCGCCGATCGCGCACTCTATCGCGCGAAGGATGCCGGACGGAACCGCACCGAGACGGCCAGCGTGTCGGCCCACGCGCTCGCACGCTTCAGCGATCCCGGCCTCGCCTGAGCTGCGTCGGGCATCTGCCAGCTGGTCTCTCGCAGAAAAGCGCGGCACACCCGGTCGCGTCTGCTTTAATGGGCCCATGCGCGTACGGCTCTCCGTCGTCGCCGCCCTCGCTGCCGTGCTCGTGTTCGCCGGCGCGGCCGCAGCACAGCGCCGTTTCTTCGGTCGCCAGGTCGGACGGGACGTGACGGTCGTGAACAAGGAGTACGACGGCCGTTTCACCTTCGCGCGCGTGAAGTACGCGACCGCTCCCGGTGGCTTCTGGTACATGGGCCTGCCGTCGTGGGCGCACGGCTACCCGATGTCCGAGGACAACCTCATGCGCATCATGGATGAGGTCAGCTACCTGGGGGCGCGCACCGACGCGTACAACGTCTTCGCCCTCGACGATCCGGAGATCACCAAGTACCCCATCCTCTACCTGACCGAAGCTGGCTGGTGGACGATGACCGACCGGGAGGTGCAGGCGTTCCGGGCCTACCTGCTGAAGGGCGGCTTCATCATCTTCGACGACTTCAAGTTGCCCGGCGAGTTCGGCGCCGGCGGCGGCGGGTGGGACACGTTCGAGGAGAACATGAAGCGGGTCTTCCCGTCGGCGAAGTTCGTGGATCTGGAGCCGTCGCACCCGATCTTCCACTCGTTCTTCGAGATCAAGTCGCTGACCGACTTCCCGCAGGCGTACAACTCGGGACCGCCCATCTTCCGCGGCCTCTACGAGGACAACGACCCGAAGAAGCGCCTGCTGATGGTGGTGAACTACAACACCGACATCTCGCAGTACTGGGAGTGGTCCGGCCGTGGGCTGCGCCCGTTCGACGAAACGAACGAGGCGTACAAGCTCGGTGTGAACTACATCGTCTACGGCCTGACCCACTGAGCCGCCCAGCCATCCTGCCGGCGGTGGGGTCCGGCGAATTAGAATGGCGACATCGCTACCGTCGCCGATCCCATCCATCTGTCTGTCATCGTGCCCGCCTTCAACGAGGCCGGACGCATCGGCGCGAGCGTGGCCCGCATCCTCGCGTACCTGGATTCACGTACCTACCGATCCGAGCTGATCGTGGTGCTCGATGGGGGAGGGCCGGGTTCAGAAGAGGAGATCGCCCGGGTCGCACAGGGACGCCGCGACGTTCGCGTGCTCGACAACGGATCGAACCGGGGAAAGGGCTACTCCGTACGCCGTGGGGTCCTGGCGTCCCACGGTCGGTTCGTGCTGTTTGCCGACGCCGATCTCTCGCTGCCGATCGAGGATGCAGACCGCTTCCTTCGCCAGCTCGAATCCGGCGCGGATGTGGCGATCGGGTCGCGCGCGGTCGCCGGCGCCTCGGAACGCGGTGAACAACAGCGGCTTCGGCAATCCATGAGCCGGATCTTCAATGCGGTCGTCCGCAGCGTGGCGGTGCGCGGTCTCCGCGATACCCAGTGCGGCTTCAAGGCGTTCAAGGGCGAGGTGGCTCGCGCGATCTTCGGTGTTCAACGCATCGATGGGTTCGGTTTCGACGTGGAGATCCTCCGCATCGCGCAGAGCCGCGGCCTGCGGATCGTCGAGGTGCCGGTTGCCTGCCAGTACCATCCCTCCAGTTCGGTGCGCCAGTTCAGGCACGCCCTGCTCATGCTCGCGGACCTGACGCGCATCGTCTGGCACGACCTGCGCGGCCACTACGATGTCCTCTAGGACGCACCGCATCGTCGCTATCGTCGCGGCGTTGCTGCTGCTGGTAACGATGGTGTCGCTGTCCCGTGACTTCGGGTTCACGTGGGACGAACGCTTCCAGCAGAAGTACGGGGAGCAAATCTGGGACTACCTGCACGGGCGCGTACCGCGAGCGACGTTCGATACCGACGAGGGAAACCAATACCTGTACGGCGGCCTGTTCGAGATTGTCGCCGTCGCCGCGCAGCATGCCTTGCCCTCTGTCGATCCCTACGTGGTTCGCCACGCGGTGAACAGCGTGTGGGGCTGGGCGGGGATCGTCATCTGCGGCCTGGCCGCGGGGCACGCCTTCGGGCGCCGCGCGGGGTGGATCGGGGCCGCGCTGCTCACGGCCGCCCCGCGCTACGTCGGCGATGCGATGAACAATCCCAAGGACATCCCCTTCGCCGCAGCAGCGATGGCCGTGCTCGGCCTCACGCTCACGATGGATTGGCGATGTCCGCGCCTGACCTGGTTGCGAGCGGCAGCGCTCACCGGCGCCATTGCGGTCGGCATCGGGATACGTCCGCTGGGGCTCGTGCTGCTGCTCTACTCGGCAGGGGTGATCGGGCTTGCGTCACTCGTGTGGGCGGTTGCCGGTCGCGGTGCTCCAGCACGCCCGCCCGGCTCCGCCGCTTCGTCTCGTGAGCCCGGTGCGATGAGGACGCTGGCGATGAACGTCGGCTGGCTGGCGCTCATCGCAGCGGTCGCGATTCCAGCCGGATCGATCTTCTGGCCATACGCACAGGCGCAGCCGTACGTCCGTCCCCTCACGGCGTTCGTGAAGACGACTCAGCTGGATTGGGCGCGTGGCTTCGATGTGCTGTTCGATGGGCAGAACCTTGGCGCCGGCGATCTGCCGTGGACCTACGTGCCCGTGTGGCTCGGTATCTCGTTGCCGCCGGTGATCCTGGTCGGCGTCGTCGCATCCTGGCTCGTGGTACGGCGCGGATTGCAGGAGGCGGTGGCGTGGCTCGGGCTGCTGGCATTTGCCGCCGCGCCGGTGCTGGCCGCGATCGTCCGGCACGCCACCATCTACGACGGTATCCGTCACCTCCTGTTTGTCATCCCGCCGATCGTGGCGTTGTCAGCCGCCGGGTGGAGCGCCGTGGCGAGCACGCGCGCGCGTGCCGTCGCCCTGCTGCTCCTCGCGGTCGGGATCGCGGAGCCGGTGCTGTTCCAGCTGCGGAACCACCCGAACCAGATCGTGTACTTCTCGCCTGCGATCGGCGGGCCGAAGCACGCGTTCGCCCGCTACGACATGGACTACTGGGGGAACAGCGTCCTGCAGGCGGTCGCATGGGCAGACGAGGTTGCGCGGGCCTCGGGCGTGCCGCTCGTTGTCTCCGGCAACCCGATTCAGGCAGTCGATGCGAACGGCGGGCGCTTTCGTGCGCTGCAGGTCGTGCCGCGTGCTGCGTCCACGTACCACCTGGATATCCGGCTGATGCGCGGGCCTTCCGGGGCGTTGAAGGAGTTTGCCGCGCGCCCGGACATCCTCTACACCGTTGCCACGGCAGACGGCACGCCGCTCTGCATCGTCATTCCCGGTCCGGCATTCCTGCAGGTGTCCGACAGGCTCAAGCTGCGTCGCGACTGAGACGCAGCTGCGTCCTGCTGTCAGGTGCGCGCGCTGGCTGCGGTCGGCATCCCTGTCGATCAGCGCGTGACTCGGTACATGCCGATCGCGCCGAAGCCGTCGATCCGTTGAAGGTCCGTCCTGCGCCTGAGTCGCTCGAGGTCCTCGTCACCGAGCTGGTCTTCGTGGACGAAGACGTGGGTCACGCCGAGGCTGCGAAGGTGCGCCACCGATCGGTCGTCAGGGAAGTGCTCGAGGGCGTCGAAGTTGCGGTAGTAACTCGGCGGCTGAAGACCGCTGTAGCCATTCACCAGCGGCTGCCAGTTGGCCGTCGAGTTCAGCATGTAGTGGGCGTTGAACTGAACCGATCGTGGCGGGAGGAACGGCAGTTCGATGACGACCGTGCCCGGGGTGCGCGGCACGCGTGCGTAGATCGGCGCGAGCCCTTCGAATCGCGCGAGGCCGAGAGGCGCTGCGAGCGACTCCAGCGCGGCCACCGCGACCATGGCGACGGTCAGCGCCGGGTGCCATCGCCTCGGCACGCGCGCGCGAACTGCCACGAACCCAAATCCCGCCAGCATGGCGACTGACAGGCTTGCGAGCCATCCGAAGCGTGCGGTCGCACGGATGCCCTGCAGCAGCGGAAGGATGGAGTAGAGCGTCGCATACCCAGGGAGTTTCGACCCGAACGAGAGCGCGACGCCCATGGCGCCCACGACGAGCGCCATGCGGGCGCGGCCGTCTCGGAAGGCCGTGCCACTGAACACCGCAACGGCCGCCAGCAGCAGACCGAGTGCGCCGGGAAAGAGGACGTTTCCGTCGGCGAACTGCGCGCTCCACGACGCATGGATGCGCGCGGGCGTGGTCAGGTACGCAGGCCATGAGGCGGCGAAGTTCTCAGCATCACCGAGGGACCTGACGATGTGCAGCTCGCGGCTCACCCATCCGTACGGCAGCAGGAACGGGACGAGCGCTGCCACCGACACGGCAGCCGCAATCCCCAGCGCCTGCAGCGTGAACAGGGGATGGCGCCGCAGTGCGGTAACGCGCGCGACCGCGGCTCCGGCCAGTGCGAACGTCGAGAACACGAGCAGGTAGACCGACGTGAGCCCCTGCAGGATGAACCAGCCAGCCAGCCGCACGGCGGATCGTGCAGTCGGCACTTCAAGCAAACGGTCGAATGCCAGCAGCGCGAGCGGCAGGAACTCGACGTGCTGCGCCTGCAGGTGCGGAATGCGAGATAACGTGTGCGCGTTGAAGGCGTAGATGCTGCCGGCTATCAGGCCGGCGGCCCATGTGCCGGTCCATCGCCGGATGACGATGGCCATCGTCCATCCACTGAGGGCCATCCCGGCGATCAGCAGCACGTTGTAGGTGGCGACGAGCGGCAATCCGGCCCACAGCAGTGGCAAGGCCATGACGGCCTGCACGATCATCGGCTCCGAGTAGGCCAGGGTATGACGCTCGGGATAGAACACGTTCCCATCGAACAGGTGCAGCGGGTTGCGCGGGAGCTCATGCGCCACCCAGCCGATGATCCATTCGTTCAGCATCGAATCGCGGTTGTCGTGGCGGGTCAGGTGCGCCAGATCCGAGGCAAGGGGCCACGTGTGAATCACGGCGAGGACTGCGAAGAGGGCGAGAGCCGAGAGGTGCGGATGCGCGATGAGGCGATCGCGCCAGGTCCACGCGAGCGCCGGGATCAACAGCATCGTCACGAACAGCAGCCACTGCGCGGTCACCTCGACGAGGCGCCAGGCTCGAGCCGTCGTCGGGGAGGTCTTCTCCGGTGTGAACCGCCACGGCGGCACGTTCGCAGCGGGTTCGCCACCGCGTGCGAGTTGCAGGTCGAGTGCGAACGTTCCTCCGTACTGCACGAAGGTCACGGCGATCGCGTGAGGGCCCGGGTCCAGCTCGAGCGCAGCGGCCTGGGTCTGGAGGCCATGACGCCCCCCGTTGTCGACGGCCGTGCGGCCATCGACCTGCAGGACCGCGCCATCGTCGGAGGTCAGCGTGAACGTGTAGCGGTCGCGTCGATCGATGACGAGGAACCCGTACCAGCGCGCCGCGAAGACCCTGGGCGACGACGCGCGCCACTGGTGCTGGATGGCCGCCGTGGAGGGTGAAGGGTCGATGCCGGTCAGCGCGGGCGTGCCGTCGATCCGGTCTGAGGCGAAGTACTCGGCTCGAAGCCCGTGTGCTGGGGCGAACGCGGCGCGTGCCGCCAGCAACGAGACCGCGGCCACGAGCGTCGTGAGGATGAGACGAAGGAGCGCGCGCGGGATGCCGGTATTCTAAACGAGCGTCCGGCGGCGGGAGCGATCGGCGAACCGGCGTACGTACCCGATCTGGCGTCTCCTTGTCGAGTGCAGGCGCTTTGACGCCAGATCGCGGCGGGGGGTTCGCTTTTCGGCGCAAAAAGGTTACGCTGTGCTCTCCCGGCGGTGGTCGCACCGGGCTCACGACAGACAGACACGACAGATCGGCGACAGGCGGCGATCTCGCGGCAGCATGCGGGAGGCGTCGTGCGCGGGCTGCACCACATGGGTCTGCGCGGAGAGACGGGTGTGGAAGCGGACGCGCGAGAGGGAGCGGGCGTCCGGCGGCAGCCCGGCGGTGCCGGAAAAACGGCGATTTGTGCCGTTTTTGTGCGGAACCTTGACGGCTACGTGAAATCTTTCACAAAATAGTTGTCGCGCTTCGGCGCCAAACACTGTAAGCTCCCTGAGACTCGTTCGGCGGTGCCACCTCCACGCAGGCATGAGCCTGTGCGCGGGCAGGTGCGCGCGCCGCCCCATACGGACTGATGTCGCAGATCTTTCCTCGAAGCGCCAATACCATCTCCCGCGTCAGCATTGTCGGCGCGGTGCTCCTTATCGGCCTGCTGCTCGGGCTGGTATACGAACTCGGAGCCTCCCCCTGGGTCACGCGGCAATACGTCGCGCGCGAGCAGCCGATCCAGTTCAGCCACGAGCGCCATGTGGCAGGCAACGGCATCGACTGTCGTTACTGTCATACGTCGGTCGAGCAGTCGCGGTTCGCGGGCATCCCGCCGACCAAGACCTGCATGAACTGCCACTCCCAGATCTTCTCCAATGCCCCGTTCCTCGAGCCGGTGCGTGCGAGCTTCAACTCGAACAAGCCGCTGCGCTGGACGCGGGTGCACGACCTGCCGGACTTCGTGTACTTCGACCACAGCATCCACGTGAGCAAGGGCGTCGGATGCACGACCTGCCACGGCCAGGTCGACCGCATGCCGCTCATGTGGCAGAACAGCACGCTGCAGATGGCGTGGTGCCTGGACTGCCACCGGAACCCGGAGCGCAACGTTCGGCCGCGGTCCGAGGTGTTCTCGGTTTCCTACCAGCCACCGTCGTCGCAGCATGAGGTGACGGTGAACGGCAAGACCTTCACTGACCAGGTCGAGATGGGCAAGGCACTGGTCGCCGAATATCAGATTCAGAAGCTTACGAGCTGCTCGACGTGTCATCGATGAAGACCGGAAAAGCCTTCTGGCGGACGCTGGACGAGCTCGCGGACGATCCGTCGTTCGTCGAGCGCCTCCACAACGAATTCCCCTCGCAGGTCGAGGCGATCACGGACCCGACCACGCGTCGGACGTTCATGAAGCTGATGGGCGCCTCTCTGGCGCTCGCCGGCGTGACTGCCTGTACGACCCAGCCTGCGGAAGACATCGTTCCCTACGTTCGGCAGCCTGAGGACCTGGTGCCGGGCAAGCCGATGTTCTTCGCCACGGCGATGACGCTTGGTGGCGTGGCGACCGGCCTGCTGGTCGAGAGCCACGAAGGGCGTCCGACGAAGGTCGAGGGCAACCCGCAGCATCCGAGCAGCCTCGGCGCGGCCGACGTCTTCGCGCAGGCGTCGATCCTCAACCTCTACGATCCGGACCGCGTGCAGACGCTCACCGAGTCGGGCGACGTCACCTCCTGGCCGGTGTTCATCACCACGATGAAGGCGGCCATGGCCGCGCAGGCGCCCCTCAACGGCGCCGGCATCCGCGTCCTCACGGAGGCGGTCAGCTCCCCGACGCTGGCGGCGCAGATCAGTGAATTCGTCGGCCGCTTCCCCGAGGCGAAGTGGCACCAGTGGGAGCCGGTGGGCCGCAACAATGCGCGCCTGGGCTCCAAGCTCGCGTTCGGTGAGTTCGTCGACGCGCAGTACAGCATCGAGAAGGCTGACGTCATCCTCTCGCTCGACGCGGACTTCCTGGCCAGCGGCCCGGGCAGCCTCGCGCACGCCCGCCAGTTCGCCTCGCGTCGTCGTGTCGAGGAAGGCCACTCGATGAATCGGCTCTACGTCGCGGAGACGATGCCGACGTCGACCGGGTCGCGCGCGGATCACCGTCTGCCGCTGAAGCCGAGCGAGATCGAGGGGCTGGCCCGCCAGATCGCAGCTGGCGTCGGCGTGGGCTCCGCGTCCGCGGGCTCCGGCGAGGCGGCGAAGTGGGCTGCGGCCGTGGCGAAGGATCTTCAGGCGCATCGTGGCACGAGCCTCGTGATCGCGGGCGACGCGCAGCCGCCGGCCGTCCACGCGCTTGCCCATGCAATGAACCAGGCGCTCGGCAACGTCGGCCAGACCGTCACCTACACGCGGACGGCGGAAGCGGAGCCGGTCGATCAGGTCACCTCACTGAAGGATCTCGTCGCCGACATGGCGGCGGGCAAGGTGGACCTGCTCGTCATCCTCGGCGGCAACCCGGTCTACACCTCGCCTGCTGACCTCGAGTTCTCGAAGGCACTCGACAAGGTCCAGACGCGCGTCTACCTCACGCAGTTCAACGACGAGACGGCCGAGCGGTGCCAGTGGGTCATCCCGGAGGCGCACTTCCTCGAGTCATGGAGTGACGCCCGGGGCCACGACGGCACCGCGGCGATCGTGCAGCCGCTCATCGCACCACTCTATGGCGGCCGGTCCGCGCACGAAGTGGTTGCGGTCTTCTCGGACAAGCCGGAGCAGACCGGCCACGACATCGTGAAGTCGTTCTGGCAGGCCGAGAAGCCGGCTGCCGACTTCGACGCGCAGTGGCGCCGGTGGCTGCACGACGGCATCATCCCTGGCACCGCGTTCGAGCCGAAGACGGTCACCCTCGCGGCTGCGGCGGTCAACACCCCAGCGCCGGCGGAGGGCGGCGCCGGCATCGAGATCGCGTTCCGGCCCGACCCGGCCGTGTTCGACGGGCGGTTCGCGAACAACGGCTGGCTGCAGGAGCTGCCGAAGCCCATCACGCGCATCGTCTGGGACAACGCGGTCATTGCGAGCCCGGCGACCGCGGACAAGCTGAAGGCCTCCAACTCGCCCGCATCGCGCGGGGGTGAGCACGGCACGATCGAGAGCTCGGTCGTCGAGATCAAGTTCAATGGGCGCACCGTTCGCGGCCCGATCTTCGGCGTGCCCGGCCATCCGGACGATTGCGTGACCGTGCACCTCGGGTACGGCCGGACGCGTGCGGGGCACATCGGCAACGGCCCGGGCTTCAACGCTTACGCGCTGCGCACGGCTGACGCCCTCTGGGCCGGCCGTGGCGCGCAGGTGACGACGACGGACGACACGTTCCCGCTGGCCTGCACCCAGTACCACCACCTGATGGAAGGCCGCGGCATGGTCCGGGCGGTCTCGCTCGAGGAGTTCCAGAAGAACCCCGAGTCGGTCCATGAGGGGTTCGAGGCGCCGGCGCGCACCATCACGCTGTATCCCGACTGGAAGTACGAGGGCTACAAGTGGGGGATGCAGATCGACGTCAACGCCTGCATCGGCTGCAATGCCTGCGTGGTCGCCTGCCACGCCGAGAACAACATCGCCGTGGTCGGCAAGGATCAGGTGCTCCGCGGCCGTGAGATGCACTGGCTGCGCATCGACACCTACCACTCCGGCAACGACCCGAACCGCGCGGACGAGACCTACTTCCAGCCGGTCCCCTGCATGCAGTGCGAGAACGCGCCCTGCGAAGTGGTCTGTCCGGTCGGCGCGACCGTGCACAGCCACGAAGGGCTGAACGACATGGTCTACAACCGCTGTGTCGGCACCCGCTACTGCTCGAACAACTGCCCGTACAAGGTCCGTCGCTTCAACTACCTGCTCTACTCGGACTGGGATACGGCCAGCTACAAGCTGGGTCGCAACCCTGACGTGTCGGTCCGCAGCCGCGGCGTGATGGAGAAGTGCACCTACTGCGTGCAGCGCATCACCGTAGCCAAGATCGAGTCGGAGAAGGAGAACCGTCGCGTTCGCGACGGCGAAATCAAGACGGCCTGCCAGCAGACGTGCCCGACGGACGCGATCATCTTCGGTGATCTCAACGATCCGAACAGCCGGGTGGCGAAGCTGCAGAAGGAAGAGCGCACCTACGCGCTCCTGGCAGAACTGAACACGCGGCCGCGGACGCAGTACATGGCGGCCATTCGCAACGTGAATCCGGAACTGAGCGCATAGATGGCACAGAGCAACCAGCCTCTCGCCGATCGGATGGAGCCGGTCGCCGGGTCGGGCACGCCAATCGTCATCGCACCGGGGCATACGTTCGCCTCGGTCACCGACAAGATCAGCTCCATCGTCCTGACGCAGCGGACGCCGGTCGGCTACTACATCGCGCTGCTGACGGCGGCGGGTCTGGCCGGCCTGCTCCTGATGTCGCTGTCCTACCTCGTCGTGAAGGGCATCGGGATCTGGGGTAACAACATCCCGGTCGGCTGGGCATTCGACATCACGAACTTCGTCTGGTGGATCGGTATCGGCCACGCCGGCACGCTGATCTCTGCCATCCTGCTGCTCCTCAAGCAGACCTGGCGCACGTCGATCAACCGGTTTGCCGAGGCGATGACGCTCTTCGCGGTCGCCTGCGCGGGCATCTTCCCGCTGTTCCACACCGGTCGTCCGTGGCTCGCGTACTGGCTGTTCCCGATTCCGAACACCATGTCGGTGTGGCCGCAGTTCCGCAGCCCGCTGATCTGGGACGTGTTTGCGGTTTCGACCTACGCGACCGTGTCCGCGCTGTTCTGGTATGTCGGCCTGGTGCCGGACGTGGCGACGCTCCGTGATCGTGCGCAGGGCAAGGTCGCCCAGCGCATCTACGGCATGATGTCGCTCGGCTGGCGTGGATCGGCCCGTCACTGGCATCGCTACGAGACGGCCTACCTCCTCCTGGCGGGGCTCTCGACGCCGCTCGTCGTCTCCGTCCACTCGGTCGTCAGCTTCGACTTCTCGGTGTCCATCCTTCCGGGCTGGCACACGACGATCTTTCCGCCCTACTTCGTCGCCGGCGCCATCTACTCCGGCTTCGCGATGGTGCTGACGCTCGCCATTCCGATGCGCGTCGTCTACGGGCTGGAGGACTTCATCACGATGCGGCACCTGCAGAACATGGCGAAGGTCATGCTGCTGACGGGCCTCATCGTCGCCTACGGCTACGGCGTGGAAGCGTTCATGGCGTGGTACGGCGGCAACTACTACGAGGGCTTCATGATGCTGAACCGCATCAATGGACCCTACTGGCCGCAGTACTGGGCACTCATCTTCTGCAACGTGATCTTCCCGCAGCTCCTGTGGTTCAAGAAGATCCGGATGAACGTGCCGATGCTCTTCGTCATCTCGATCGTCGTGAACGTCGGCATGTGGCTCGAGCGCTTCGTCATCATCGTGCTCAGCCTGCACCGCGACTTCCTGCCCTCCTCGTGGGGCATGTTCCGGCCGACCTTCTGGGACTGGTCGACCTACGTCGGCACCATCGGTCTGTTCCTGACTCTCTTCTTCCTGTTCGTGCGGCTGCTGCCGGCCATCTCCATCTTCGAGATGCGCACCATCGTTCCGGAAGCCAAGGTCCAGGAAGGGCACGGGCACTGAGATGAGCGCGAGCACTCCTTCGACAGCGATTCACGGCCTCATGGCCGAGTTCGAGACGGCGACGCAGCTGGTCGCCGCCGCCACCAAGACGCGTGAGGCAGGGTACGTCGACGTCGACGCCTACTCGCCGATCCCGATCGAGGAACTGCACCACGCGATCGGCTTCCCGCACACGAAGCTTCCGCTGATGGTGCTCATCGGCGGGCTCCTCGGTGGCATGGGCGGCTTCTCGCTCGAGTACTGGGTGTCGGCCGTGGCATACCCGCTGAACATCGGCGGCAAGCCGCTCGTGAGCTGGCCGATGTTCATTCCGGTCACCTTCGAGTGCACGATTCTCGCGGCCTCGCTGACGGCGGTGTTCGGGATGCTCATGCTGAACAAGCTCCCGATGCCGTACCACCCGGTGTTCAACGTACCGCGGTTCGCGATGGCGAGCCGCAACCGGTTCTTCCTCTGCATCGAGGCAACGGACCGTCAGTTCGATCTGGACCGCACGCGCGAGTTCCTGACCTCTCTCGACGGCGCCCACGAGGTGACCGCCGTTGCGAACTAAGGTGCCCATGGCCAAGCAACTGATTCAGGGCCGCTTCGGCAAGCTCGTGCTCGCCTCGGCGCTCCTGCTGACGGCAGCCGCCTGCCGCCAGGACATGCACGATCAGCCCAAGTACCGCGGCCTCCGCGGCTCGGACTTCTTTCCGGACGGCCAGTCCGCTCGACCGCTCGTCGCCAACACCGTCGCGCGCGGGCACCTCGACGACGATGCGCTGCTGACGACGGGCAAGGAGGGCGAGAACGACACGACCGTGTTCCCGTTTCCGGTGACGGATCAGGTGATGGCGCGCGGGCAAGAGCGGTTCAACATCTACTGCTCCCCGTGCCATGGCCGCACCGGCAACGGCGACGGGATGGTCGTCCGCCGTGGGTACCGGCGCCCGCCGATGTTCAGCGAGGAGCGCCTCCGCACCATGCCGGTCGGTCACTTCTTCGACGTGATCACGAACGGATTCGGTGCGATGCCGGACTACCAGGCGCAGATTCCGGTCGCGGATCGCTGGGCCATCGTGGCGTACCTGAAGGCGCTGCAGCTCAGCATGTATGCGCCCATGGATGCTGTTCCGGCCGCCGACCGCGGCAAGCTTGACGAGAATCGCACGGCCTCCGCTGAGCGCCGCGCCGCTGAGACCGAGAGACACTAGACCATGGCCCTGAGGGAGACCGCCGAACAGATCTTCCCGGAACTCGCGCAGAAACAGCGCACGTTCCTCCTCGCGGGCGCTGCCGGCCTCGTGCTGTCCGCCGTCGGCTACACGATGAACCCGGAGCAGTTCTTCAGCTCCTACCTGCTCGCCTACATGCTGGTGCTCGGGCTGACGCTCGGTGCGCTTGGCTTCGTGATGATCCACCAGCTCTCGGGCGGTGCGTGGGGCGTCGTTGCGCGCCAGTCGCTTGGGGCGGCATCGCGCGTGATGCCGGTCGTCACGCTGCTCTTCATCCCGATCGCGATCGGGATGCCGCACCTCTACGAGTGGACACACGCGGACGTGGTCAACGCTGACCCGATCCTCCGCGGCAAGGCCGCGTACCTGAACACGTCGTTCTTCCTGGTGCGCGCGGCCATCTACTTCATCGTGTGGAACGGCCTCGTGTTCCTGCTGAACAAGTGGTCGAAGGAGCAGGACGAAACCGGCAACCTCGAGCTGCCGCTTCGGATGCAGCGCGTGAGCGCGGGCGGCCTGCTGCTGCACGTCCTGTGCGTCTCCTTCGCCGCCTTCGACTGGGTGATGTCGCGGGATCCGCACTGGTTCTCAACTATCTACGGCGCCCTGGTCCTCGTTGGACAGGGGCTCGTGGCGATGGCGTTCCAGATCATCGTGCTGGCGTGGCTCGCGCGCCGGAAACCCATGAGCGAGGCGCTCACGCCGGTGTACCTCGGCGACCTGGCCGGCCTGATGTTCGCGATGGTCGTGCTCTGGGCGTACATGTCCTTCTCGCAGTACCTGATCATCTGGTCGGGCAACCTGCCGGAAGAAATCATGTGGTACCTGCACCGCGAGCAACCGGGCTGGATTCCGCTCGCCATCGTGCTGGTGGTCTTCCACTTCGCGGCGCCGTTCTTCCTGCTGCTGATGCGCGGCATCAAGCGCAACCCGTCGCTCGTCACGAAGGTCGCCATGCTCGTCATCGTGGCGCGCGTCATCGACCTGTTCTGGCTGATCGCGCCCGAGACACACCACGAGGGGTTCGTGCTCAGCTGGATGGACCTGGTGCTGCCCGCAGCCATGTTTGCGCTCTGGGTTGGCCTCTACTTCCAGCAGCTCCGCCAGCGGCCGCTGCTGCCGCTCAACGATCCGCAGTTTGAGGAGGCGCTCGGGCCTGCGTTTGCGCACGCGGACCACGGGACGGCGCACTGAGTCATGTCGCATTCGCACTCATCACAGTCGCACCACGAACAGCCGTCGGGGATGACGGAGCCGGATGTCATCGACGTCCCCTCCATCGTCAAGTTCGGCATCGGACTGACCGTCGTCACGGCCGTCGCGCACATCGCGATGCTGCTGATGTTCAACGGGATGGACAGCCGGGCCGCTGCCATGGAGCCGGCCCGTGCGTACCCGCTGGCCATCTCGCAGGACGAGCGCCGTCCACCGGAGCCGCGGCTTCAGGGTGGCGTCCAGTCCGAGGCCGGCCGCCTGCTTCCAGCTGACCAGCTGACGGAGCACAACGCCGGCCCCAAGGAAGCGCTTCGTGAGCTTCGCGCTGAAGAGGACGTCATCCTCAACGGCTACAGCTGGGTCGACCGCACCGAGAAGATCGTCCGGATCCCGATCGCCGACGCGATGAAGATGACGCTCCAGCAGGGCCTGCCGGCACGCAGCCAGGCAGCCGCACCTGCCGCCCAGGCAACACCGGAAGGACAGGAAAAAGGCAAGTGAAACACCCCAGGTCGACGGCGGTCGCGCTCCTGATGGCGGCCGCCACCATCATCGCCTCGCCGGCGGCGGCCCAGATGACGGGCACGCCGACACCGGGGTTTCTGACGGCGGCGGACACGCCGGCGCAGACCATCCCGGAGCCGCTCCGCGAGATCGGATTCGACCAGAACATCGACCAGAAGCTGCCGCTCGACGCGCGCTTCGTGGACGAAGAAGGCAAGACCGTCACGCTGGGCACGTACTACGGCAAGCGCCCGGTGCTTCTCGCGTTCGTCTACTACACCTGCCCGATGCTCTGCACGCAGGTGCTGAACGCGATGACCTCGACGATCAACACCCTGACCATGAATGCGGGTCAGGACTTCGACGTCGTGCTGATCAGCATCGACCCGAGGGAGACGCCGGCCCAGGCCGCGGCGAAGAAGGCCGAGTACCTGCACCGGTACAAGCGGCCGGGCGCGGAGAACGGGTGGCACTTCCTCACGGGTGAGGATGCGGAGATCAAGCGGACGGCGAAGGCAGCGGGATTCCGCTACACGTGGGACGAGCAGACGCAGCAGTACGCCCACCCGACCGGAATCATCGTGACGACGACGGACGGGCGCAACGCGCGATACCTGTTCGGCATTGAGTACGGCCCGCGCGACCTGAAGCTCGCGCTGGTCGATGCGTCGGAAGGCAAGGTCGGCTCGTTCGTGGATCAGTTGCTCCTCTACTGCTACCACTACGACCCGATGACCGGACGCTACGGCGTCTACGTCATGCGCGCGCTCCGCATCGCGGGCGTCGCGACCGTGCTCATGATTGGTACGTTCATCGTGGTGATGGTGCGGCGGGAGAATTCCCAGAACCCCGCACGCTGAACCCTCAGACCTAGGCCCTTACCCTATGCGGTCCGGAACAGTATTCTTCCCCGAAGTCGCGTCCACGATGGCTGCCCGCGTGGACCAGCTCTACCTCTTCCTGGTCGGACTGACCGCGTTCTTCACGATCCTGATCTTCACCATGTTCGTCGTGTTCATGGTGAAGTACCGCCGCCGTGAGCCCAACAGCATCGGGGCGCGCATCCACGGCGGGATGATCCTGGAGGTCACCTGGTCGGTCATCCCGCTGCTGATCGTGCTGGGCCTGTTCGTCTGGTCCGCGCAGATCTTCTTCGCCTTTGCGCGCCCGCCGGCCGAGACGCTGAACGTCTACGCCGTCGGCAAGCAGTGGATGTGGAAGTTCCAGCACATGGACGGCCAGCGCGAGATCAACGAGCTGCACGTGCCGGTGGGCCGGAGCGTCAAGATGATCATGACGTCGGAGGACGTGCTGCACGACCTCTTCTTCCCGGCCTTCCGCGTCAAGGCTGACGTCATCCCGGGCCGCTACACGCACATGTGGTTCGAGGCCACGAAGGCGGGCACGTATCCGCTCTACTGCGCGGAGTACTGCGGCACCAAGCACTCGGGCATGATCGGTCAGGTGGTCGTGATGGAACCGGACGACTACCAGGCCTGGCTGACTGCCGGAGCCCAGGAAGGCTCACTCGCCTCTGCAGGCGAGAAGCTGTTCCAGGACCTGGCCTGCAACACCTGTCACCGTCCTGACGCGCAGGGCCGCGGCCCGGTCCTGCACAACATCTACGGCAAGACCGTGGCGTTGCAGTCGGGTGAGAACGTGGTGGTGGACGAAGCTTACATCCGCGAGTCCATCCTGAGGCCGGCGGCCAAGGTGAGCGCCGGATTCCAGCCGACCATGCCCTCCTTCCAGGGGCTCGTGAGCGAGGAAGGGGTCATGGAACTGATCGAGTACGTGAAGTCCCTGCAGGGACCCACGGCCAATCAGGCGGTCCGCCCGACCACCAGCGGACCGGCGCCCAACGAGAACACGCCTTCTCAGGCGCCGCCAACGCGGAACTAGCGCAGGAAGAGCCAGAACATGTCCAGCAGTACGGCCGTCATGCCGACCAACACCTACCTGAATGCCGCGACGACGCTGAAGTCGTGGCTGCTGACCCGCGATCACAAGCGCATTGCGCTGATGTACATCGCCGGCATCACCTTCTTCTTCGGCATCGGCGGTTTCTTTGCCGCGCTGATCCGGCTCGAGCTGGTGACGCCCGCGGGGGACCTGTTGACCGACGAGACCTATAACAAGGTCTTCACGATGCACGGCGTGATGATGGTGTTCTTCGTCCTCATCCCGCTGATTCCGGCGTCACTCGGGAATTTCCTGCTCCCACTGATGCTCGGGACCAAGGACGTGGCGTTCCCGAAGCTGAACCTGCTCAGCTTCTATGTCTACCTCTTCGGCTCGCTGTTCACGCTCTACGCCATCGTGGCTGGCGGGCTCGACACGGGCTGGACGTTCTACACGCCGTTCAGCACGGTCGCCTCGACGAGTGCGGTCGTCCCGGCGGCGCTCGGCATCTTCATCAACGGCTTCTCGAGCATCCTCACCGGCCTGAACTTCATGGTGACGATCCACAAGATGCGTGCGCCCGGCCTGACCTGGTTCCGGCTGCCGCTCTTCGTGTGGGCGCTCTACGCGACCAGCCTGATTCAGGTGCTCGGCACACCGGTCGTCGCCATCACGATCGTCCTCGTGGCGGCCGAACGCATCTTCGGCTTCGGGCTCTTCAACCCGGCCGTCGGCGGCGACCCGGTGCTCTTCCAGCACCTGTTCTGGTTCTACTCCCACCCGGCCGTCTACATCATGATCCTGCCGGCGATGGGCGTGGTGAGCGAGGTCATCGCCGGGATGGCGCGCAAGCAGATCTTCGGCTACAGCTTCGTCGCCTTCTCGAGCCTGGGCATCGCCATCGTCGGCTTCCTCGTGTGGGGCCACCACATGTTCGTTGCCGGCCAGTCCATCTACTCGGCCCTGGTCTTCTCGGTGCTGACCTTCATCGTCGCCATTCCTTCCGCGGTGAAGGTCTTCAACTGGACGGCCACGATGTACAAGGGTTCGATCTCGTGGCAGACTCCGATGATCTACGTGGCTGGCTTCATCGGCCTCTTCGCCATCGGCGGCCTGACCGGCCTCTTCCTCGCCGCGATGGGCCTCGACATTCACGTCACCGACACCTACTTCATCGTCGCGCACTTCCACTACGTCATGGTGGGCGGCGCGATCATGGGCTACATGGCGGGGATCCATTACTGGTGGCCGAAGATCACCGGCCGGATGTACAACGAGTTCCTCGGCAAGGTCAGCGCCGCGATTGTGTTCATCGGCTTCAACCTGACCTTCTTCCCGCAGTTCATCGCGGGATACGCCGGCATGCCGCGTCGCTACCACGCGTATGCGGACGCCTACCAGGTGTGGAACGTGCTGTCGTCGGCCGGCGCCTCGATCCTCGCGGTCGGCTTCACGATGCCGCTGCTCTACCTGGCCTGGTCGTTGAAGAACGGCGAGATCGCGGGTGACAACCCGTGGGGTGCGGTCGGTCTCGAGTGGAACACGACGTCGCCGCCCCCGACCGAGAACTTCCATACCCAGCCGATCGTCACCTGGGACGCCTACGAATACCCGACTCCTGTGGAGGGTCACGTTGTCTAACGGAGCGGCAGTCGCCCACGACGCGCACGCGCACCATCCGGCGCTCGCACATCACTTCGAGTCACTGGACGCCCAGAAAGAGGCGTCGGTGCTCGGCATGTGGCTCTTCCTCGTCACCGAAATCCTGTTCTTCGGTGGCGCGCTGACGGCCTACATGATTTACCGCACCTGGTACCCGGACGCGTTCGCGGTGGCCAGCAGCGAGATCGCGATCCTGCCGGGCGCCATCAACACGGCCGTCCTGATCCTCAGCTCGCTGACGATGGCGCTCGCGGTGCACGCAGCGCAGACCGGTGAACGGGGCAAGATCCTGGTGTTCATCGCCATCACGATGGTCCTCGGGGCCGCCTTCCTCGGCATCAAGGCGTACGAGTACCACGAGAAGTACGTCGAGGGGCACATCCCCGGTCTCGGACTCCCGTTCCGGTTCGAGGAGGAGTACTACCGGCCGGCCCAGATCTTCTTCTCGATCTACTTCGTGCTCACCGGCCTGCACGCGCTCCACATGATCATCGGCCTCGGCATCATGACCTGGATGCTGGTCTTGACCCGCAAGGGGGTCATCACCCCGGAGTACTACGCGCCGATTGAGATCTCCGGGCTCTACTGGCACTTCGTCGACATCGTGTGGATCTTCCTGTTCCCGCTGCTCTATCTGATTGGACGGCACGTGCATCATGTCGGATAACCACAACCAGCATCACATCGTGCCGCTGAGCACGTACTACACCATCTTCCTCGCCCTGATGGTCGGCACCGCGCTGACCTGGTGGGTGGCAACAATCGACCTCGGCGCGATGAACAACGTCATCATGCTGACGATCGCCGTGACGAAGGCGACGCTCGTCGTGCTCTTCTTCATGCACGTGAAGTACAGCAGCAAGCTGATCTGGCTCGCGGTCGGAGGCAGCATCTTCTTCCTGCTGATCCTGATCGTGCTGACGCTGAACGACTACATGGCCCGCGGCTGGTACACCTTCGGGTAAGCGCCCGGGACGGCAGTTGGACGTGAGACGTTAGACGCCAACCCGTACAAACAAGAAGGCCAGGCAGGAGCGCCGCTCCGCCTGGCCTTTTCTATTTCCCTTCGACTCGCTCGCTCTGTCGCACCCTCACAAGTCGACCAGCCGTCACGCGACTCTCGACGCGCTCCGCTGACCGATCAGCGAGCCGTCGCGTGTCGCGGGTTCACTTGTGCGCCTTCAGTTCCCGCAGCGACACCTG
Organism: Acidobacteriota bacterium; assembly: GCA_018268955.1. GTDB lineage: Bacteria > Acidobacteriota > Vicinamibacteria > Vicinamibacterales > CAVVIG01 > CAVVIG01. The sequence goes on from JAFDVO010000028.1 coordinate 33,904, forward strand.
CCCTTGACGGAAGTAGTCAATCGCATCGCCAAGGACGCGCGCCGATTCCTCGGGTGCGTGGAAGCCATTCGAGTTCTCGGACTCGATGAAGTCCAGGTAGAACTGCCCGCGACGCTGCATCTTGCGGGCTTCGGCCAGGTCCGCATCCGAGGCACCGGCGTCCTTCGACGCCTTGATGTCGTTGATCAGGGCCACGAGCGCGTCCATCGTGCGGTTCCGGAGGACGAACGTGCGCTCCTGAATCGTTTCGGCGCGCGCCTTCAACTCCTCCTCGGACCACTTGTGGCAGGTCTGACAAGAGCGGTTGATGTTCAGCAGCGGGCTGCGCACGTGGTGGTCGCTGATCTTCTGCGCGCCCACGCGCGTGTAGGGCATGTGGCAGTCCGCGCAGGCGACCCCCGAGCGGGCGTGAATCCCCTGGTTGTACATCTCGAATTCCGGATGCTGCGCCTTCAGCGTCGGCGCACCCGTGATCGCATGGGTCCAGTCGCTGAAGTTGACCGAGTCGTAGTAGTCCGCAATCTGGTCCACCTTCAGGCCGTTGAACCAGGGATAGGTGAGGCGCTTCTCCGGGCCCTTGAAGTGGTACTCCACGTGGCACTGGCCGCAGACGTAGGTCCGCATCTCCTGCCGGGTCGCCATCGTGTTGACGTCGTAGTCCTTGATGCCCTGGCTCGCTTTCAACGCCCGGATGCCTTCGATGAAGCCGGGGCGCGTCACCCGCAACTGCATCGTTTGGGGGTCGTGACAATCGATGCACGAGATCGGGTGTGACACCTTCTGCCGAGCTTCCTGGTAGGGCATGTGGTTGAAGATCTCGAAGCCCTTGATCAGGTCGCCCGCGCCAGCGTTCTTGTAGGGCAGGTAGACCGACGCATGACAGTGGATGCAGGTGCCTGGCTGCTTGAACTGCTGGACGCGCTGCGTGTAGGTCTGATCCTCGAGCATGTAGGCGTGGCCGCGCTTCTTCCGGAAGTCGACCGAGAACGCATACCCGGCCCACATCGTCTTCAGCCGCGGATCTTCCTCGAGCCGCGACTGGGCCACGACCGAACGCGGGTCAGCGTCGGTAGGCGTCTGCGGAAGCGCTTCGCTCCCGCCGTACTTCGTCCGCTGCTGATCGACCGTGGCCATGTAGCCGTCGTACTGCAGGGGGAAGTTCTTGCCCCATACCGCCGGATCCTCGGTCTGGTCGGTGAGTTCGACCACGCGGAAGTACGGGTTCCTCCCCTCCTGCTTGCGTTCGAAGATGTTGACCAGCAACGCAGTGACGGCAGCGGCGGCAAGCGCTGTCCCGACGACAAGGGCAATCCATGAGCGACGATTCATCAGCTACTCCGAAAAGGGCAGGGACGTGGCGGCCAGCTCCTGATGCCCGACCGAGCCATGGCACCGGATGCAGGACAGCTGGTCCCCGCCGCCGTGGGCGGGTGTTCCCATCGCCTGTACGATGTCCTCGTGACACCGTCGGCATGCCTGCTCGGTGATGGCACGATCACGCGGCAGGATGTGAATCGGCTCATGGAACGAGCCGGACGTGAAGTAGAACGAGTGCCAGAATCCGTTCCGCATCTTCGTGGCGTACTTGCCGACGAGGTCGTGCGGGGTGTGGCAATCGTTGCAGACAGCCACGGACCGATGGCTGCTCTTCATCCAGCCATCGAGCTGCTCGCGCATCACGTGGCAGTTGGCGCAGGCGGCGGGGTCGTTCTGCAGGTACGAGTATCCTCTCGCGTACACGAACGTGTATGCCCCAAGGCCCGCGACCACGCCAAAGAGGATCGCCGCCACCAACGCAGGAACACCCAGTCCTCGCATCAGGAGGATCTTAGAATGGCTGCAGCGGAATTCTGAACTGAGCCATGCACGAACCCTCGAGGCAGCCATGAGCGATCGCAAGTACCGGCAGCGCGGCTATCAGGACGACTCGCGGGACCGCGAGCGGAGCCCCTCGGCTCCCCGCAAGCCACCCGAGCCTCGCGCACCTGGGCGACAGCTGCAGAGTGCGTCCGGGCCGAAGACGCCCAACCTCATGGGGACGCACGAGGTCTTCAAGTGCGCCCGCTGCGGCCACCGCCTGCAGCTGCCGGTCGGCACTACCGACCGCTGCGCGCGCTGCGGCACCGCCGTCCACAGCTGCGTGAACTGCGTGTCGTTCGATACGGGCGCCCGGTGGGAGTGCAGCCAGCAGGCCCTGACCGCCCGCATCACGCCGAAGGACGAGCAGAACAGCTGTGCGTTCTTCGAGCCTCGGACGACCGTGGAGCGGCAGACCAGCACGCAGGCACCCACCAACAACGCCCGTCAGGCGTTCGACGACCTCTTCAAGATCTGAAGGCAGGAGCGTCATGTCCCTCATCTCCGAACAGGACCAGGCGAGACTCCGAGACGACTTCGCTGCGATGACCTCACCGGTGAGGCTGCTGTTCTTCAGCCAGACGTTCGGGTGCGAAACGTGCCTGCAGGCACGCCAGGTCCTCGATGAACTCCCGCCGCTGTCCCCGAAGATCTCGATCGAGGAGGTGAACCTCGTCCTCGACGCGGAGCGGGCACAACGGTTTGGCATCGACCGCGCACCCGCGGTCGCCCTGGTCACGACCGCTGCGGACGGCACGGAGCGCGATTCCCACATCCGCTTCTTCGGCACGCCCTCTGGCTACGAGTTCATCTCGCTGATCCGGGCGATTCTCCTTGTCGGCGGCGGCGCGCCGATGCTCTCGGACGAGAGCCGTGCCCGACTGGCGGCCATCGACAGACCGATGACCATGTATGTGTTCTCGACGCCGACCTGTCCGTACTGCCCGCGGGCTGTGACCCTGGCTCACGAAATCGCCTGGGCCAACCCGAACGTGACCGCGTACGCGGTCGACGCGACGGAGTACCCGGACCTCGCGCGAAAGTACCGCGTCACCGGCGTGCCCAAGACGGTGGTCAACGACCGGGTGGAAATCATGGGCGCCGTTCCGGAGGACAGCTTCGTCGAGCAGACCCTCGCCGGCTTCGCTGAGGCAGCAGGCGGAGGTCAAGCGTGACGCGCCGGTGGGTGCTGGGGCTGGCAGGCTGCCTGGCTCTCGCAGCAGGTGTCGTGAGACCCGTGCCCGCGTTCGCACAGGAGACGGTCCGCTACCGCCTCTCGTTCCCTGAACCACAGCACCATTGGGTCAGCGTCGAAGCCTCCTTCAGTGGCCTCTCCGCCTCGCCTCTCGAGTTGCGCATGAGCCGGTCGTCTCCTGGTCGCTACTCGCTGCACGACTTCGCGAAGAACGTCTACGACGTCGAAGCCGCGGGGACCGACGGTCAGCCGCTTGCCCTCACGAGGCCTGACCCGTACGGATGGACGGTTCGCCAGCACGGGCCGACCGTCACCGTGCGGTACAAGGTGTACGGCGACCGCGTGGACGGCACCTACCTCGGCGTCGATCCGACGCACGCGCACCTCAACATGCCGGCCGTGCTGATGTGGGCCCGTGGCCTGGACGACCGCTCGGTCCGCATCGTGTTCGTGCCGCCGACCGGCAGCCAGTGGACCATCGCCACGCAGCTCTTTCCGACACCGGCGTCGCACGAGTTCACCGCGCCGAACCTCCAGTATCTGATGGACAGCCCGACCGAGTTCGGGCCGGTTGCGGTCCGTTCCTTCACCGAGGACGCGCACCAGTTCCGGTTCGCCCTGCACCACACCGGCACCGATGCGGACCTCGACGCGTTCGTGGCTGACGCACAGAAGATCGTGCGCGCGGAGCGTGCGGTGTTCGGCGAGTTCCCGAGCTACGAGCCTGGTGCGTACACGTTCATCGCCGACTACCTGCCCTGGGCAAACGGCGACGGGATGGAGCACCGGAACAGCACGGTCATCACGAGCGCCAGCGACATCCGGTCCAATCGTGCGGGCCTGCTCGGGACCGTCGCGCACGAGTTCTTCCACAACTGGAACGTCGAACGGATACGCCCGCGCTCGCTGGAGCCGTTCGACTTCGAGCGCGCGAACATGTCGGGCGAGCTCTGGCTGGCCGAGGGCTTCACGCAGTACTACGGGCCGCTGTCGATGAGCCGCGCCGCGGTCGTCCCCTTCAGGGACACGATCGACGACTTCTCCGACCTCCTCCGGCCGGTCCTCATCTCACCCGGTCGTGCCTATCGCTCGGCCGAAGAGATGAGCCGAATGGCTCCCTTTGCCGACGGCGGCCGCACCATCGACCGCACGAACTGGGCGGACAGCTACATCTCCTACTACCCGTTCGGTGGCGCGATCGCCCTCGCGCTCGACCTCGAGCTCCGCGCGCGTTCCTCCGGCCGCCTGTCGCTCGACGACTTCATGCGTGCCATGTGGCGGACCCACGGGCAACCAGGCACTGGAAGGCCTGGCTACGTCTCCACGCCGTACACCATCGACGATGCGGAGCGGCGACTGGCGGAGGTGAGCGGTGATGTGGAGTTCGCGCGGCGGTTCTTCGAACGGTACGTGCACGGCCGCGAGGCGCCGGACTTCGCGGCGCTGATGGCGCCGGCGGGCCTCACAATCAGGAAGATCAACCCGGGCCGTGCGTGGTGGGGCGACGTGCGGCTGGAGATGCGTCGGGGCGTGACGCTCGCCGACGCGCCGCGTGCGAACACGCCGGCCTACGCCGCCGGACTCGACGTTGGCGACGAGCTCCGATCCATCGACGGCGTGCGGCCGTCGTCACCATCCGACGTGGAGACGACCATCCGCCGCCGTAAGCCCGGTGACGTGCTGGTCGTTGAGTACGTCGACCGCACGGGGCAGGCGAAGAGTGGGAAGGTGACCCTCACCGAGGATCCTGCCTTCGCGATCGTTCCCGTGGAAACGACCGGCCGTGCGCTCACGCCGGCCGAGGCTGCGTTCCGCGCCGCGTGGCTCGGACGTCAGGGGTAGAACCTATGGCACTCCCGTGGCTTCGACTGATCGACGTGGCACTCAATGTCGGCGACGTGGTTCGCCGTGCTCGTGCGCGGACTGCGGGTGAGGAGCCGCAGGCGCTCGCCGAAGGACTGCCGGTCCGCAGCGGCATCGAAACCCGGCTCGCTGGCGTCGTGGTCGCCGCGCTTCGCGAGGCGTTCGACCGTGACTCGCGACGCCTGGAGTTCGAGCGCGAACAGATGGAAGCCGAGCGGCAGCGCGCCGAGCGCGCGTTGAAGCTCGAACTGCTGCGTCAGGCGGGCGATCGCGAAATCGCACGGCTCCGATTGATTGCGGGTGCCGGAGTCGTCGGGTGGGTGGGCGCGCTGATGATGGTTACGCGCCTGCTGACCACGAGCGGCAGCCGCGTGATGCTCGGCGTCGGCTGGGCGTTGCTCCTGGTCGCCATTGCCTGTGCGTTCATGGAGCAGTCCCGCATCGCGCGCTCGATCGCGGTGGCCGATGAGCGGCTCTCCGTGGAGTCGTCTGTTGCGCCGAGTGCCGCCGGGCTGGCGGCCCCCTGGCTCGTCGCCGCGGGCTTCGCCGCGATCACGATCGCCGCGCTCCTGTAACCGCGGCCGGGCTCGTCACGGACCGGGGAAGATCACGCCGGGTGCCAGCTTCCACTCCGGATCGAGCGCCCGCTTTACCGCACGCATCTGCTCGATGCCCTCAGCGCCGTAGAGATCCCGCAGTAACTGCTGCTTGGTGGGGTTGCGGCCGACGCCATGCTCGGCCAGAGGAGATCCGCCCAGCCTGATCGCTTCGAGTCCGAACGCGCGCACGGCCTCGCGTCCTGACTCCACGTCGGCGTAGCTGCGCGGGATCACGTTCGGGTGGACGTTGCCGTCAGAGATGTGTCCCCAGGTGGCGCCGTCCAGCCCTCGAGACCGCAGCTCCTGGTCGTAGCGCTCGAGCATGGCTTCCACGTGGCCGAACGGAACGATCGTGTCGGCTGCCGTCTTGTCGATGCGGGGGTCGATCGTGCGGCGCGCCTCCGCCACGCGCCGGTTCACGCCGACAGGCACCGCTTCACGGACCGCAAGCAGTCGATCGGCTGCCGCGACATCCCCGGGCGCTGCCAGTTGTGCGTTCGCATCGCCCCCGAACTGCTCGAGCCGTGCCGCCAGGCGCGCGAGCGGCGCGGCGGGACCACTGGGCGCGCTCGAGGCAAACGCGTCGTAGGCGTCTGCCGCTGTCGTGTGCGGAGGCAGGTCCACCGTGATCAGCAGGCCGAGCACGGCGTCCGGCTCCACCGTCACGCCCGCACGGCGGTCAGCCCCGTCCTCGCGCACGATCTCCAGGCTTCTCGCATCCATGTGTTCGATGGCGGCCACATCGAGCGCGCCGCAGCCGGGATGCGTCCACGCGTGGCGCGCCTCGTCACGCATGGCGGTCACGCATGCGAGAGCCGCACGCCTGTCTGGGAACGTGGCGAAGACCAGGCAGGTCGCAGGACGACGGGGCAGCACGCGCAGGGTCGCGGCTGTGATCACGCCGAGCGTCCCCTCGCTGCCTACGAAGAGATCGACGAGATCCATCGCCGGTGCCGCGAAGTAACCGGCGGACACCTTCGGCACGTCAGGCATGCGATAGGTCGGGATCGGCACACGTACGCGGCCGTCTCCCGCGCCGATGATGAAGTAGCCGTCGGCGTGGGCCTTCGTCTCGTTGCGCCTCAGGTCGAGCACCTCGCCGGAAGCGAGCACGACCGTCACGCCCTCGACCCACGCGCGCGTTGTCCCATGCTTGAACGTCGCAGCACCTGCCGCATTGGTCGCGATCGTGCCGCCGAGCGTCGCTCCGGTCCATGTCGGTCCAGGCGGATAGCTGCAGTCACGTTCGCGCACGCGCTGATCCAGCTCCGCAATCGTCAGACCCGCGCCAGCACGCACGCGCGCATCGTCGATCCACGTGAAGTCGCGCATGCGTTCCGTGCTCAGCAGCACCTCGCCGCGCGGCGTCGCCCCGCCGGTCAGGGACGACTGCGCGCCGATCGCGAGCAGGGCCGCACTGGTGCCGAGCGCGCACGCCACGTCTGCCTCGCTGCGAGGCACGATGAGCTCGGGCGCATGGCCGCCAGGCACGTGCGCCGCGTCCTCGAGGTGCGCCGCAATCCTCGCGACCTCGCACGTACGCTCGAGTGCAGATCCGTCCGCGCGCGGGGCGCGTGTGTCCTTCGTGTGTCCAGCTATACTCGATCCCATGCGCTTCGCACCGGAATACGTGACCTATGTGCTCAATGAGAACTTCGAGGATGCCAAGGCGAACTTCCTCTCGCCGCTGATGGCGTTGCACTACGCGCACCTGGTGATGCTGGCAGAGCGCGGCATCGTGTCGAAGTCCGATGCACACGCGATTCGCGAGGCACTGGACTCCGTCAACCAGGACGAGGTCCGCACGGTCGTCTACGACGGCACCTACGAAGATCTCTTCTTCTATCTCGATCGACTCATCATCAACGCGTGCGGCGCCGATGTCGCCGGGCGCCTGCATACCGCTCGCAGCCGCAACGACATCGCGATGACGACGTACCGCATGCGCCAGCGGGAGTGCCTCCTGGACCTGCTATCGGCGACGCTCGATCTGCGCCGGTCGCTGCTCTCGCTGATTGCGCAGCACCACGATACCGTGTTCGCCGTTCACACGCACACGCAGCGCGCGCAGCCGACCACCGTCGCGCATTACCTCCTCGCCGTGTGCGAGCAGGTGGAGCGCGACGCCGTACGGTTGAGAGGCGCCTACGAGCGGACCAACTTCAATCCGCTGGGTGCCTGCGCGATCACCGGCACCGGCTTCGACATCGATCGGACGCTGACGGCTGATCTGCTCGGCTTCGCGGCACCCACCCGCAATACGTACGGCAGCATCGCCACCGCCGACTACTTGCTCGAGAGTGCGTCGGCGACGATGGTGCTGGTGACCGGGATGGGGCGGTTCGTCCAGGACCTGCTGCTCTGGTCGACCGCGGAGTTCGACTACATCCGCCTCGGTGACGGCTTCGTGCAGGGCAGCAGCATCATGCCGCAGAAGCGGAACCCGGTCGCGCTCGAGCACGCGCGAGTGATCGGCAGCAAGGCCGTCGGCCAGGCACAGGCGGTCATGACTGCCGTGCACAACACGCCGTTCGGCGACATCAACGACACCGAGGATGACCTGCAGCCGCTCGTCTTCTCGATGTTCAAGGATGCCATCCGTGCCGTGCGCATCGTCGCAGCTGCCCTGCGCACCGCGCAGTTCGATGCCGCCCGCCTCGAGGCGCGCGCGGGTGACGGCTGGACCACGCTCACGGAACTGGCCGATACGCTCGTGCGCGAGCAGGGCATCCCCTTCAGCGCGGCGCACGCGATCTCCGCGAAGTTCGTGGCAGCCCGCCATGACGATCCGGCGAAGCCGCTCGCCGACATCCTGACCGAGGCATCGGCGAAGGTGCTGCCGGCTCCGCTCACGTACAGCGAAGACGCACTCGAGCGCATCCTGAGCCCGCGTCACTTCGTGCTGATCCGCCGGACGTACGGTGGTCCGGCGCCCGACGAGACGCGGAACGCGGCGTCCGAATCGCAGCAGCGGCTCGACGCCGACCTTGCCTGGCTCGCCGGGGCACAGGACGGACTGCGAGGCGCCCGCCAGCGGCTTACGGAACGAGCGGCAGCCCTATGACGAAGCAGCAGGACGACGAACGGGATACCGCCATGACGGGCACCTACATCGCGGTGCTCGTTGTGGAGGCGCTGATCATCGTGATGCTCTGGCTCCTCGGGAGGGCGTACGCGTGACCGCGATCGACTGGGGTGTCCTCATCGTCTACCTGACCTGGCTCGTGTGGGACGGCCTGCGCCGCTCGAAGAACACGGACAAGGTCGAAGGTTACTTCCTGGCCAGCCGCTCGCTCCCGTGGTGGGCGGTGGGGCTCTCGGTCATGGCGACACAGATGAGCGCCATCACCATCGTCGGCACGACGGGCCAGGCATACGCCACCGGGCTGCGGTTCGTGCAGTTCTACTTCGGCCTACCGGTGGCGATGGTGATCCTGTCGCTCACGGTCGTGCCGTTCTTCACGCGGGCGCGCGTGTACACCGCGTACGAGTACCTCGAACGGCGGTTCGACGTGCGCGTCCGCACGGCGACCAGCTTCCTGTTCCTCGCCGGCCGCGCGGCGTCGCTTGGCGTCGTGCTGGCGGCGCCAGCCGTCGTGCTGTCCGCCATCCTGAACTGGAGCGTCCCGATCACCGTGCTGGTGATTGCCATTCCGATGGTGTTCTACACCAGCTTCGGCGGCGTGCAGGCGGTGGCGTGGACCGACGTGAAGCAGATGTTCGTCGTCGTGTTCTGCATGAGCGGCGCGATCGTCGCGCTCATCTGGGGCATTACGCGCGAGGTGCCGATCGGCCAGGCTATCAGCCTTGCGGGCGCGACCGGGCGGCTCCAGGCCGTCGATACGAGGTTCAGCCTGAGCGAGACGTACACGCTCTGGTCGGGACTGCTGGGCGGCCTGTTCCTCAGCCTCTCCTACTTCGGCTGCGACCAGAGCCAGGTGCAGCGGTACCTCACGGCGAAGTCGATCGACGAGGCCCGTCACTCGCTGCTGATGAGCGGCTTCGTCAAGATTCCGCTCCAGTTGCTGATCCTCGCCACCGGCGTGCTGGTGTTCCTGTTCTACTCCTTCCAGACGCCGCCGATGCTGTTCAACCGCGCCTACGACGCGCAGGTGCAGGCCGGGCCGTATGCGGCGGACTACGCGAGCCTCCAGCGGCAGTTCGATCAGGAGGTGGTCGTGCGGCACGACGCGGGGAAGGCGAACGACCGCGCGGCGTTCCTCGCATCCGACCAACGCCTGAAGGACCTGCGCGCGAAGGCGGCGGAGGTCGTGAAGAAGACCACTGGCGACGACCGGTACTCGGACGTGAACTACGTCTTCCCGACGTTCATCACCTCACACCTGCCGGTGGGGCTGGTTGGCCTCATGATCGCGGCGATCTTCGCCGCAGCGATGTCGGCGTCCTCGGGTGAGCTGAGCGCGCTGTCGTCCGCGACGATCATCGACTTCTACCAGCGCCATTTCGTCAAGGAGGCCAGCGACGCGCACTACCTCAGGGCCTCGAAGGTGGCGACAGCGGCGTGGGGGCTCTTTGCCTGTTTCGTGGCGATGTTCGCCGCAAACCAGGGCTCGTTGATCGAAGTCGTGAACCGCTACGGCTCCTTCTTCTACGGGTCGATCCTCGGCGTCTTCATCCTGGCGCTGCTGACGACGCGCGCGACGGCGACCGGGGCGTTCGTGGGCCTCATCGCCGGCATGGTCGTCGTGCTGTCGGTCGCCTTCGGCATGCCCTGGGTGGCGTTCCTCTGGCACAACCTCATCGGCGCCGTCGTGGTCGTCATCGTCGGCCTTGCGGTCAGCGCGTTCGAGCGTCCGGCGGTGCTCACCTGAATTGGTAATGGCATGTCCCAAAACGGGACGTGCCCCTGAAGCGGCGCCGCCCGGCGCCGATTCCCCATCCGTATCAAGAGTGTATTCGCCTGCGGTTGCACGCAGGTGATCTGGCGTCCGTGTACGGCTGGCGTGCGCGATCGCGTGCAATCGCGTGGTGGCGAAGTCCGACGCGACGGTACGCCACGACAGCGCGCCGCCTCACGCATCCGGGTCACACGCTGGTACACCCGTTGCCCCAGTGCCCCTCGTGACCGCACACCGGACATCCCACATGACTTCCAGGCGTTTGCAGGCGGAGAGCGGCTACTCGCTCATCGAGATGGTCGTCGTCGTTGGCATCATGGCGGTCCTCTCGGGCATGGCCGGCCTGCAGATCGTGCAGGCAAAGGCGACGTTGCAGGGGGACGGCGGCATGCGCGTCGTGCTCGCGCAGCTGCGCACGGCGCGCGAGATGGCCATAACCGAGCGCCGCTGCATGATCGTGCGGTTCATTGGCACGTCGGCGATCCGGGTGATCCGCGAGGAAGTGCCCGGTCCGGCAACGACGACGCTGACGACGGTCGGTCTGGAGAACGGGATCGAGTTCAGGCTGACGAACGGCCTGCCTGATACGCCGGACGCCTTCGGGAAGCAGTCCGCCACCGACTTTGGCGCAGCCGGCGAAATCAAGTTCACGCCCGATGGCACGCTCGTGGACGCCAACGGGAACGTCGTCAACGGCAGTGTGTTCCTCGCCCAGCACGGGGCTGCGCTGTCGGCCCGTGCCCTTACCGTGCTGGGTTCGACCGGTCGTATCCGCGCCTGGCGATGGGACGGGCGCAACTGGCACCTGGTGTAGTCATGCAGACGCAGCCCACGATCGCGCCTCGCACCGCCGCCTCCACGTCGAGCGGCTTCTCGCTCATCGAACTCGTTTTTGCGCTCGGCATCATCGCGACCGCCGTCCTCGGGCTGGCGGGCGTGATGGTCTCGGGCATGCGCCACCTGAAGAACTCACCGGAGCACGTGATTGCCGCGCAGGAAGCGGCGCAGGCAGTCGAGGCGGTCTTCGCGGCCCGGGACTCGCACAAGCTGACGTGGGCGCAGATCCGCAACGAGCACGGCGGCAGCGGGAACGACGGCGGCGTATTCAAGGACGGCGAGATGTCGCTCCGGAAGGGCGGACCAGACGGTCTCGTCAACACCGCGGACGACCTGAACACCATCGAGTCCATGACGCTGCCGGGTCACGACAACCTGATGGGAACCTCCGATGACCGCACGGTGGTCCTCAGCGGATTCAGGCGGGAGATCCGCATCCGCGACGTGGCTGGCGAAGGTGGCCAGCTCCGTTCCGTCGTCGTGACGATCAGCTATCCGTCCGGGAGCGGCGGCACGCAGACCTACACCCTGACAACCTACATCTCCGCCTATGCATAAGCAGCCTTCGCGTTCACTCAGCAGCGAGCAGGGGTTCACGCTGACCGAACTGCTGGTCAGCACCGCCGTCCTGCTGATCGTCACTGGCACCGCGCTCGGCACCTTCCGGGACGCCATGAGCATGACGGACATGGCCACGCAGTTCGCGGACGCGAACCAGAACCTGCGTGCGGGCGCGAACCAGATGATCAAGGACATCATGCAGGCCGGACGCATCATCGGCCCCGAGGGTGTGCCGATTCCGAGCGGCGCCGGCGCACAGCCCGTGCGGCGGCCGGGTCCTCCCGGAACGAACCTCACGTTCGACGTCGCGAGCACCACGAACCTGCCGGACATCACGACCGGGCGCAACATCGGCCCGAACGTCAACGGGCAGACGACCGACATGATCACGATCATGACCGTCGACCCGTTCATGCCGACCGTCGAGACGCCGCCGACCGGCGCGACGGATCCGAACGAGGGGACGCTCGATCCGGCTGGTGGTTACGTGACCTTGCCCGCGAACTCCCTCTGGCTCGTCGGAGACCAGGCGAACGACACGCCGCCGGTGCACGTCGGTGACCTCGTCCTGTTCAAGAACCCTCGTGGGATGGCGGTTCAGACGGTGACGCGGATGGACGGCACGCACATCTACTTCGACGCGAACGACTGGTTCAACTTCAACCAGCGCAACGCGACGCAGGGCACGGTCATGCAGATCAAGGACGTCCAGAACACCACGAGCGCGTGGAGCGAGAAGACGTCACTGTTCCGCCTGATGCTGGTGACCTACTACGTCGACGCGACGACGACCCCGACGGCGCCTCGCCTCATGCGGGTCGTGAACAACTTCACGCCGCAGGCACTGGCTGGCGTGATCGAAGACCTGGACTTCACCTTCGACCTCGTCGACGGCGTGAACAATCCGGTCGAGATTCCCGAGCTGCCGTACACCGACGCGACGGCGGGAGTGACCTACAACGCGAACCAGATCCGGAAAGTCAACGTGCGTGTCGGCGTGCGCTCCGAATCGATCTCCCGGGTAACGAACGATTATGTGCGCAACCACATCTCCACATCCGTCGACGTCCGAAGCCTCGCGAGCGTGGACCGCTACGTGTGAGCGCCCGGCGGGCGAGCAGGGCATCGCGCTGATCTCCGCGCTGCTCGTCACGATGCTGATGACGGCGCTGCTGGTCGGGTTCACCACCGTCGTGATGAGCGATCAGCGGTACCGCGTCATCGACCGCAGCCGCAACCAGGCGTTCTACGGCGCCAGCGCAGGCATCGAGAAGCTGACCGCCGACCTTGGCAACCTGTTTTCGACGAACGTCGCACCCACGGCCGCGCAGCTCGCGTCCCTCACTGCCAACGGCAAGACACCGTCGATCACTGGCGTGACGTTCGTGGCGCCGATGGCGCCCGGGACGCTGGCGACGAGCTCGCTCAGCCGATGCGCGGCGCCCAACGCCATCGTCCAGAAAGGGGCCAACGGGTACTCGCTGCAGTTCTGCGCGGCGCCGAGCGGGAACCCGACGACCGCAAGCGTGGCGCCGATCAAGACGGGTCCGTATGAGGGGCTCATCGCGCAGCAGACGCCGTATCAGGTGGATGTGACCGCACACACAAGCACGGGAGGCGAAGTGCACCTGTCACGGTCGCTCGAGAGCGTCTCCATCCCGGTGTTCCAGTTCGGCATGTTCTCGGATGTGGACCTGAGCTTCTCGGCCGCGGACGATTTCGACTTCGGCGGCCGCGTGCACACGAATCGCGACCTGTACCTGGCTGAGACGGCAGGCCGGACGCTGACGCTACGCGACAAGGTGACGGCGGTGCGTGAAATCATCCGGCAGCGCCTGTCGAACGGCGTCACGATCGGCACCGTTGGCCAGACCGGCACCGTCAAGATGGCCACGTCCCCGTCGGCGTTCAGGAATCTTGCCGCGAACGAAGGCAGTGTGACCGACGGGCCGAATTCCGCGCAGAACGAGCCGACCTGGCACACGGTCTCGCTGAGCTCGTACAACAGCTGGATCCGCAACGGTCGAACCGGTGTGCGTGCGCTGAACCTGCCGCTCATCACCGTCGGCGGGTCGAATCCCGACCTCGTACGCCGGCCGGTGCTGAACGAGAACAACACCAACGCGATCCTCTTCGGGGAGCGGATGTTCAACAAGGCGAGCCTGCGCATCCTCCTGTCGGACACCGCGGCGGACATCATCAACCTGCCGGGCGTCACCGCGACGGCGCCGGTGCAACTCGACGGCAACTGGAAGACGAACCCGCCGAACAACGGAGCGGCGTACGGACCGGTGAATGCGACGCATCCGCCGATCGCCCGATCGCCCGGAACGGTGACCGCGGTCATCACGGGCGGTGCGGCGTCTGGTGCGGGACGCACGCTGACCATCGGTGCGGGCGTGCCCGCCTTCTTCAAGGTGCCGGACACGCTGACCGTCACGGCCGGTGCGAACAACTGGACGCTGACGGGGTGCGCCGCCACGAAGACGCTGACGACGTTCACGTGCACCGCGGTCAACCCTGCACACGGCGCCGCAACGGCGGCGGGAGCGACGGTCTCGGGCACGGTTGCCACGGTGGACGGCAACATCCAGGTGCAGACGACGACCACGGCGAACTGGGCCGCAGGCGCCCTGTCGTTGACGGTGGCGACGACGATGCCGTTTGCGCCGGGGAGCTTCTTCGTCGGCGATCAGCTGATCTCCTGCACGGGCTACACGGCGAACACCCTGACGAATTGCACGCTGGCGGCGAACGTCGCGAACAACTCGACGCTGACGACCGCCGCGTTGTCCACGGCCGGCACGGGCACCATTGGCGGCTACATCAAGATCGAGCGCGGGAACACGGACGGCACGTGGACCGACGTGACGATGGAAATCCTGAACTACGGGATTGGTGCGCCGAACCTCGTCGGTGCGGCGTGCGGCGATCCGACGCCGAACGCGATCCTGCGCATCCAGCGGCTGCGCGACAACGCCCTCGCCACCTGTCACTACGGCGCGGGCTCCGTTCAGGCGTCGACCGACTTCTGGCCGCAGGCGCTGTTCGATACGCGTGAAGCGTTGAGCCGCGATTCGGCTCCCGGGTCGAGCGTCCTGCTCGGCGGGGTCATGTACTACATCGCCATCGATGCGGCGAACCTCTCGAGGTGGTTCCTCGGGACCGCGCCGTTCAACGGCGGCACGGGCACGCAGTCGAAGATCGACAACACCGGCTTCACCGTCTTCTTCTCGGACCGTCGCAACAACCGGAACGCGGCGGGCGCCGAGACCGGCGACTACGGCTACGAGGACTTCGTGAATCCGGGCGTGGCGAACGGCCCACCGAACAACGTGCTGGACGACGGCGAGGACGTCAATGCGAATGGGACACTGGACACGTATGGCGCGATCCCGAACTACAACGGTGTCTACAGCAGCGTGCCGCCTGGCGCGGCTGCACCGCTGAACCTGGCGGCCAGGCCGACCACAACGGTGTCACGCGGCAATGCGCAGGTGAACAGGGCGATCCTGTTCCGCCACGCACTGAAGGTGCAGAACGGCGCGAGCCTGGCCGCACTTGGCATCACCGGGCTCACCATCGTGGCCGAGAACCCGGTATACATCCAGGGCGACTGGAACGCGAACGGCACGTTCAACGGGGCACATGCCGCGACCGCCGTGATCGCGGATGCAGTGAACGTGCTGTCGAACGCCTGGAACGACGTGAACTCGTTCCTCTTCCCCTACGCCGCCGACAGCCGGCCGCGGTCGGCGAACAGCTACTACCGCGTCGCGATCATCAGCGGCAAGGGCCGGATCTTCTCGAAGCCCGGGGACGTGGCTGCGGGCTCGACCTTCGGCACCGATGGCGGCGCCCACAGCTTCCTGCGAATGCTCGAGGGCGAGACGGTCGCGTCCACGGTGCACTACCGCGGATCGATGGCGACCTTTTTCTACAACCGCCAGGCGAACGGACCGTTCAAGTGCTGTGCAGGCGTCGTCTACGGCGTGCCGGTGCGTGACTATACGTTCGACACGGACTTCCTCAACCCCGCGCTGCTGCCGCCGAATACTCCCGTATTCCGCGACCTGAACGCGGTCGGATTTGCACAGGAGCTGAGACCAGGCCGGTAACCCCGCGCACAGACTCCCCCGTCTGGATACACACGTATGCGCGTATTCGTCGTTCGGGTGCTTGTACACGGGGCGCATGGCCCCTCTGAGACGCGAGCAGGTCAGGATCGAGGAGAACGGGGCATTGCCCTCATCGCCTCGCTGCTGGTCATGCTGCTGATCTCCGCGCTGCTCGTCGGCTTCACCACGGTGGTGATGAGCGACCAGCGCTACCGCGTCATCGACCGCAGTCGTAACCAGGCGTTCTATGGGGCGAGTGCGGGCGTCGAGAAGCTCACTGCGGATCTGGGCAACCTGTTCGCCTCGAACGTGGCGCCGACGGCCGCACAGCTGTCGGCGCTGACGGCGAACGGCAAGGCCCCCTCGATCAGCGGCCTGACGTTCACGGCGGCGCTCGCGCCAGACCCTCTGCCCTCGAGCTCCCTCACGCGCTGCGCCGCGCCGAACACGGTGACGACCGTCGGGAACAACGGCTACACGCTGAAGTTCTGCGCGGCCGCCAATGGGAACCCGACCACCTCGAGCGCGGCGCCCATCAAGACCGGTCCTTACGAGGGGCTCATCGCGCTCCAGACACCGTTCCAGCTCGATGTCACCGCACGGACCGCCTCCGGTGGTGAAGTGCACCTGTCGCGGAACCTCGAAGCGGTGTCGATCCCGGTGTTCCAGTTTGGTGTGTTCTCCGACCCGGACCTGGCGTTCTTCGCCGGACCGAACTTCGACTTCGGGGGGCGCGTCCACACGAACGGCAACCTCTTCCTCTCCCAGGGCGGAGGCGCCACCTTGACGGTACGGGACAAAGTGACGGCCGTCAGGGAAGTCGTACGGCAGCGCATGCAGAACGGCGTCTCGATCGACACGGCGCCGGCTCACGACGGGACCGTCAACATGGCGAGCGCGCCCGCCGTCTTCCGGCCGCTGCTGCGGACCGAGGGCAGCGTCACCGACGGGCCGACGTCAGGGCAGAACGAGCCGACGTGGCACACGGCCTCCCTGAGCACCTACAACAGCTGGATCAGGAACGGCCGCACGGGGGCAAAGGCGCTGAACCTGCCGCTCATCACCGTCGGCGGGTCGAACCCGGATCTCGTCAGGCGTCCCGCCGTGAACGAGAACAACGCGAACCCGGTGCTGTTCACCGAGCGCATGTTCAACAAGGCGAGCCTGCGCATCCTGCTGTCGGACACCGCGGCAGACATCACCAACCTGCCGGGCGTGACCGGGACAGCCCCAGTGCAGCTCGACGGCAACTGGAAGACGAATCCGCCGAACAACGGGACCGCGTACGGGCCGGTGAATGCCACGCATCCGCCGATTGCGAGGTCCCCGGGAACGGTGACCGCGATCATCACCGGCGGAGCCGCGTCCGGCAACGGACGGACACTCACGATTGGCGCCGGCGTACCCAACTACTTCAAGGTGCCAGACACGTTGACGGTGACCGCGGGCGCCAACAACTGGACGTTGACGGGCTGCTCGACGACCAAGACACTCACGACCTTCACGTGCACGGCGGTCGTGCCCGCGCACGCGGCAGCCACCGCTGCCGGCGCCACCGTGCGCGGCACAGTCGCGACGGTCGACGGCAACATCCAGGTGCAGACGACGACCACGGCGAACTGGGCGGCAGGCGCCCTGTCGTTGACGGTGGCGACGACGATGCCGTTCGCGCCAGGGAGCTTCTTCGTCGGCGACCAGCTGATCTCGTGCACGGGCCACACGGCGAACACGCTGACCAACTGCACGCTGGCGGCGAACGTCGCGAACAACTCGACGCTGACGACGGCCGCGTTGTCCACGGCCGGCACGGGCACCATTGGCGGCTACATCAAGATCGAGCGCGGGAACACGGACGGCACGTGGACCGACGTCACGATGGAGATCCTGAACTACGGGATCGGTGCGCCGAACCTCGTCGGCGCCGCCTGTGGCGATCCGACGCCGAACGCGATCCTGCGCATCCAGCGGCTGCGCGACAACGCCCTCGCCACCTGTCACTACGGCGCGGGCACGGTCCAGGCGTCCACCGACTTCTGGCCTAACGTCCTCTTCGACACGCGCGAAGCCGTGCTGCGCGACAACGCCGTTGCCGGACTTCCGCTTGGGGGCGTGATGCAGTACATCAGCCTCGACGTGGCCAATCTCGCGAAATGGTTCGCCGGAGCCGCCCCGTTCAACGGCGGCACGGGCACGCAGTCGAAGATCGACAACACGGGCTTCACCGTCTACTTCTCCGATCGGCGGAACAACCGCGATGCGGCAAGCCTCGAGACAGGGGAGTACGGCTGGGAGGACTTCGTCAACCCGTTGAACGGCGCCGGCACACCGAACAACGTCCTCGATGCTGGTGAGGATGTCAACGGCAACGGCCTGCTCGACACCTACGGCGGCATCCCCAATTACAACGGGACGGCGAGCACGGTGCCGCCAGGGGCTCTCGCGCCGCTCGACGTCAATGCCCGGCCTACGACATCGCTGTCACGAGGTGTCGCGCAGGTGAATCGCGCGATCCTCTTCCGTCATGCACTGAAGGTCATGAACGGCTCGAACATCGTCGGCAACGGTGTCAACGGCCTGACCGTCGTTGCCGAGAACCCCGTCTACATCCAGGGTGACTTCAACGCGAACGGCACGTTTGCCGGCGCGCACGCGGCGACCTCGGTGATTGCCGATGCGGTCACGCTGCTGTCGAACAACTGGTCCGACGTGACCTCGTTCACGCAGCCCTACGCTCCCGGCAACCGCAACCGCAACACGCAGACCTGGTATCGCGTGGCGATCATCTCAGGCAAGGGCATTCCGTTTGCGCAGCCGGCCGGCACGCCCACTGACTTCGGCACCGACGGCGGCGCGCACAACTTCCTGCGCTATCTGGAGAACGGCGACCAGCCCGTGAACTACCGCGGCTCCATGGCGACCTTCTTCTACAACCGTCAGGCGATCGGCTCGTTCAAGTGCTGCACGACCGTCTACAGCGCGCCGACGCGCAACTACAACTTCGACACGGACTTTCTGAACCCGGCATTGCTGCCACCGAACACGCCGGTGTTCAAGGACCTGAACGCCGTCGGCTTCGCACAGGAACTCCGTCCGGGGCGGTAGGGCGGAGGGGGAAACGCACAAACGCACACACGCAAGAACGCGGCAGTGCAGAAATGCAGCAATGCAGACATGCACGAATGCAGACGGGCGGGGCTGGTCAATCTGGCAGGGCCGCGCTGCCGGGGATGCGCGGACGCCGCCAGGCACGAGGTGCCGACGCGGTCCGTGGGTGGGTCAGCGGCCGAAGATCTGATCGATCGTGAGGACGGTCGTCGGACCGAGGTTCAACGACTTGACCTGTGGTTCGATCGTCTTCAGGTCGCCGACGACGATCACGGCCATGCGGTCGACCGGCAGGTACTTGCGTGCGACGCGCTGGACCTCCGGTGTCGTCACGGCCTCGATGTTCGGGACGTAGCGCGAGTAATAGTCGTCCGGCAGCTTGTACACGAGCAGTTCCTCGAGGCGCCGCGAGATGTCGCCGGTCGTTTCGAAGTCGGACGGCAGCCCGAGTGCCACGTAGTTCTTGCCGCGCCCGAGTTCATCGGCAGGAACCGGCTGCTGCATGCCGGTGATCTCGGCGAAGAACTCCTTCAGGGATTCCGCCGTCTTGTCCGTCTGCACCCCTGCGAACGCCAGGAACGGGCCCGCCTCCTGGCGCATGTCGAAGTACGAACTCGCGCCGTACGTGTAGCCGTGCTTCTCTCGCAGGTTCATGTTGAGCCGTGACATGAACGACCCACCCAGCACCGTGTTCATGATCTGGATGGGGAAGAAGTCCGGTGTCGATCGCGGCACGCCAACCAGCCCGATACGGATCTGCGACTGGGGTGACCCGGGCTTGTCCACCAGGTAGACCTCACGCCTGGTTCGCTGCGGTGGCATCGGCTGCTTGACGTGCGTCACCGGCGTCGACGGCCGGCTCCATGTGCCGAAGTTCTTCTCGAGGAGCGGCACGACGAAGGCGGGCGTCACGTCGCCGACGACGAGCAGGGCTGCATTGTCCGGGCGATAGGCGGTCGCGTAGAACGCCTTCAGGTCGGCGGTGGTGAAACCACGCACGGTCTCCGCCGTTCCGATCGTCGCCGTGCCGAAGCGGTGGGCTGTGCCGTAGAGCACGCGTGCATAGGCAAGCGACGCAATCGTGCTCGGGTCGTCACGGCTCTGGAGGATGCTCGTCAGCCGCTGCTGGCGCAGTCGATCGAGGTCGGCCTGCGGGAATGTGGGGCGTTGCGCCACGTCCGCCATGAGCGGCAGGGCGTCGGCGAGCCGCGCCACTGGCGTGTGCAGGCGAACGGACGACGAGTCGCTTCCGATCACGGCGTTCAGATCGGCGCCGAGGAAATCGATCGCATCGGCCAGTTCGAGCGACGAGCGCGAACCTGCACCCTCCATCAGCATGGCCGACGTGAGGCTCGCAATGCCGAACTTGCCCACCGGGTCGTCGGCGCTGCCGCTGAGGACGACCAGGTTCACCTGCGCGACGGGAACCTCATGCTGCTCGACAATCCAGACCGGCAGTCCGTTGGACAGCTGCTGCTTCTGGATGCGCGGCACCGTCAAGGCTGGTGCCGGCCCCGGCTCGGGCGGTTTCGAGCGGTCAGGCGCCTGTGCGGACAGTGAGACGCCAGCGGCAATCAGCAGGGCAGCGAACGCGATGCGTGCGGCCTTCATCGCTGGGCTCCTGCGGATTCCGGCACCACCGTGAGTTCGACCCGTCGGTCGGCCGGCAGGAAGGCCTGGGCCGCCGCCTGGACGTCGGTCGGTGCAATCGCGCGGTACCGCGCGAGATCCTCGTTGAACCAGTCAGGATTGCCGGTGTCGGTGTAGTAGCGATTCAACTGATCCGCCTTCCCGCCGAAGCCGCCCACGCGCTCCATGCGGTTGTAGAACGAGGCCTCGATCTGGTTGATCGCGCGCTGCACTTCGTGATCGGTCGGCGGGTTCTTCTTGAGGGCCTCGATCTCCTCGTCGATGACCGCCTTGAGTTCATCGACCGTATGTCCAGGCTGCGGTGTGGCGCGAATGAGGAAGTAAGAGGACAGCGACTGCGAGTTCTGGTAGGCGGACACGTTCTGGGCAATCTGCATGTCGTAGACGAGCCGCTTGTACAGCCGCGAGTTCTTGCCGCCAGCGAGAACATCCGCAACCATGTCCAGGGCCGCGTCGCCGGGCGCGAGTGATGGCGGCGTGATCCACGCCATATACAGGCGCGGCAGCTGCACGCGGTCGGTGATGGTCTTCTTCTTGACGTCGGTGAGCATCACGCCCGGGATGGTGATCGGCGTGACGGCGGCGCGGGGCTTCACGTCCCCGAACCACTTCTCGACGAGCCCCCGGGTCTTTGCAACGTCGATGTCGCCGGCGATGACTAGGCTCGCATTGGCCGGCGCATAGTACGTGTTGAAGAACTGCACCACATCGTCGTAGCTGGCGGCGGTGAGGTCGTCCATGTAGCCGACGACAGGCCAGTGGTACGGATGCCCCTCGGGGTAGATCAGCTCGGTCAGGACCTGCCCTTCGGCGAGCCCGTACGGACGGTTCTCGAAACTCTGGCGACGCTCGTTCTTGACGACGTCCCGCTGCTGGTCCACGCGTTGCGGGCTCATGGAGTCGAGCAGGTAGCCCATGCGATCCGATTCGAGGAAGAGCGCGAGCTCCAGCGCGTTCGACGGCACGTCGATCACGTAGTTCGTCCGGTCGTTCTCGGTCGACCCGTTGTTGTTCCCGCCAGCGGCCTCGAGCAGCTGGTCGAACTCGCCTTCGGCGACGTGCCCCGACCCGGTGAACATCAGGTGCTCGAACAAATGCGCGAACCCGGTGCGGCCAGGCTTCTCACGCGCGGAGCCGACGTGGTACCAGACGTTCACGGAGGCCACCGGCGTGCTGTGGTCCTCGTGCAGGATCACGTGCAGCCCGTTTGCGAGCGTGAACTGCGTGTAGGGCAACTGCAGCGGCGCGGAGGGTTGCGCGGATACGACCGACGCGACCAGGAGCGAGAGGCAGGCGGCGAGTGCGCCGTTCCTGAACGCGTGGAGGCGGAGGGCAGGCGTCATCCGGCGATTCTATGATGTAATCCGCACAACGCAGAATGGCTCGGAAAACCGGGCCATTCTGCGTTCTTAGCTAACGCCTGGCTAACGCGGCTAATTGTTCAGGTTCTGCTACGGCTGTTCACCTCGTGCCGGAGCTGCGCCTCCCACGCGCCGGCGTGCACGATCCGCACGAACTTCGATGTGTCGCCACGGAGCAGGTCGAGCCGCGACTGGCGGCTGAGAACCTGCCAGTCCTCGAACATCACGTAGAGCGCGTTGCCGTACTCGACGTTCTCGAACACGACCAGGTCGTCCTCAAACTGCGCGCCGAAGTAGCGCACGAATCCACTCGCCCCGCTGATGAACGCCTTCGGGCGGAGCCTCGCGAGCAAGTTGTACCGCTCCGCGATGCGCTTCTTGGTCTCCTCGCTCGGGTTACGAATCTTCGAGAGCACCTGCGCGACGGTGGCATCCCGCTCGCCGGGCGGCAGAATCTCCCAGTTCACGTAGAGCGTCCTGAGGTAGTCGTCGCGCGTCGCATCCGCGGGGTAAATGTCCGCCCCGCCCACGTTCTCCTGAAGCACATTGATCGCGTAGAGCAGTTCGTCTTCGAGTCCGACCGTGCCCTTCTGGAATACCGCGTCGATAAAGAACTTGAGCACGAAGACGCGCTCGCCCTCATCCGTGTTCTCGCTCAGGAGCTCGACGCCGATCTGGAAGCTTCGCGGCGCCTCGTACTCGACCTGGTATACCTTCCGCGGCCAGTCGACCTCGTGAGACCCGCGACCCCAGTCCCCGAAGTTTGGGACCTGGACGCTGAACACCCGCGTAACCATCGGCAGATCCGTACGCTTGATCTCCCGGCCTTCGATGTTGCGCGTCGAGAACCTGCCCGCGCTTTGTGAGGGGAGAAACGTCTCGGCGGGGGTCGCGACACCGTCGTCCTTCCAATGCACGCGAAGGTGCGACAGCGCCGCCGCACGAATCTGGGTCTCCGTGAATTTCTGTACTACGCCGACGATGAAGTCGGCCTCGATGGACCTATCGAGCTTGTCGAGAATACGGTCCGGCACGCGATTGAAGTTCTTCTTCATCTTCCTGCTGGCCTTTCGTTCGGTGGCGGTGGTCCCGCCTCGTTCTTCTGCTGACATCTGACACCTCGCTTGCCGGTCGGATAGACCTCCGGCTTTGTTGGCCACACGGACGCGCAAACGCCGTTGGCCGGTTGTGTGGGTACTAACGCTGGCTGGTGTACGAGGGATGGAGCAGGAAGGAACTCGGGACTGTCACCCGTCGCCGCCGGACGCCATGCCGGCCGACCGGTTCCGCTCGGAACCGTTACGTGACGAGGGTAACCGAAAAACTGATGAGATGTCAACCCCTGGGCTTGACGGTGGTGCCGACATGGAGTAAGCGAGGAGCCCGAGCCAGGCCGACTAGGCGACGTTATCTGCGGGCCCCCTAGTAGCCCACCCCGAAAGCATGCCGCCGGTCCTAGGCCGGGCGATACTGTCGTGTAGTGCGTCCTTTTAGAAACGTCTACACTAACTCCTTTTGGTCCAACAATTTAGGCAACAATTTGTCTGGACAACCTAGGGGGCCTGTGCTCTAATTAGCTTGAGAGGGGATCACGGTGAGCCTGGAGGCCACCTCCCGCCGCGACACACGACGCGGCCGGTGTCCCCGAGACCTTGAATCCGTCAGAAGGCCGAGCGAGCGCAAGACACGTGGGCTCCCTTGGAGACGGTCCAAACCAAGCCTCCAGTAGAAACACGCGCTATCCGGATAGGTCCCTTCGGCGCGAATAACTAGCCGCCCCACAGCCCTGGGGCAGGGAGTTGTTCGCGTGACTCTGCTCGTTTATCTCCGTCGCAACGAAGGTCTCTCACAGGCCCAGCTCGCCGCCCGCGCAGGTCTCAAGCGCGGGACTCTTCTCGATATCGAACGCGGTCGGATCAATCCGCGAACCCACGAACTGGAACGGCTCGCCGCCGCGCTGCGCGTTCACCCACCAGCGGCGCTGCTGCAACAGGTCGAGGTGACTTGGCCCGCATGTCATCTGCCCGGCGGCATCGAGGCGATGACGCGATGACGCGCCTTGTCATCTCGCGCTTCACGCCGCTCGACCAACTCCCCGAGATGCTCACCATCCCCGAGTGTGCCGCGTGGCTGGGCACCGGTCGCGGTCTCGCGTACGACCTCTGTCGTCGTGGTGATCTGGCGACCGTTCGCTTCGGCCGACTGCTTCGCGTGCCGCGCAGTGCGCTCGCAGCGATGGTTAGGCAGGAAAGGACGGTGGCGTCGTGATGCCGTCCGCGATCACCGTCGTCACCACACCACTCGGAGACCTTGACCGCTTCGCGGAGTCGTTTCTCCCGCGGCCGTTTGAACACGTGGTTGGTCGCCGCAACTACCGGATCTTTCAGCGTGCGCTCGCGAACGTGCCAGCGCTGGACTTTCGGGACCCTACAGATGGTGAGCTGCTCATCGAGTGCCGGACGTTCGGCTCGATTGACGAGGCGCGGGCGTGGTGCCGCCAGCAGGAGGTGCAGTGATGCACGTCGCGAGAGCCACGACACCACCGACGCTCGCGCCGCGAGACATCGTCCGCCAGTACTTCGAGTGGGGACTCCGACCTGTGTTCTGGACCCCGAAAGGCGATCAGAAAGGGCCGAACGAACCTGAGTGGCCGCGTCGGCAATACACATTTGAGGACTACCGAGACGGAGACCGCGTCGGCATCTTCTCGGGCACCGAGGTAAGGCCTGGTGAGTTTGCGGCCGACGTGGACATCGACTTCGCAGAGGGCGTCGAGATCGCCAAGGCGCTGCTCTCGCCGACAGCGTTCGTATACGGGCGCGCAAGCAAGCCTGTCTCGCACTGTCTCTACACGATTCCTGAACCCATCAGGACCGAACGGTACAAGGACCCCATCGACGGCTCGATGCTGATCGAGCTTCGCTGTCTCACCGAGGGCGACACGGTCGGCCACCAGTCGATGGCACCACCGTCTGTGTGGTCGAAGAATGGGCAGACAGAGCCACTCGAATTTCGGAGCTTCGGCCCTCCCACTCTCAATCGGTCGCTGCAGCGTGAGGTCTGCCTGTCGGCTATCGGTCTGCTCCTGGGAAAGCACCTCGGAAAGAACGGCTTCGGGCACGACGTACGACTGGCGTGGGCGGGGTTCTTGCTCCGCGCTGACGTCACGCCGGATGAACTCGCCCGCATGGGGCGCGGTCTCTCGAAGCACTGTAACAACATCGAGGTCGACGACGTCGAGCGCGTCATCCAGTCCACCGTCGCTGCGTTGGCACGTGACGACAAGAAGGTCAAAGGGGGACCGGCCCTCGCGAAGATCCTCGGCACTCACGGCCGCCGCATCATCGGACAGATCAATGGCTGGCTGGGGCGCGAGGCCGACTTCATCCGCGGCAAGAACGGCGACATCGTCAAGGACTCGCAGGAGAACATCCGTCGGGCCATTGAGCGTCTCGATGTCGAACTCTCCTTCGACGAGTTCGCCGAGCGGATGCTTATCAGTCATGGCGGCCGCGAATCGGCGCTCTTGGACGACGCCGAGGTCGAAGAACTCTGGCTGCGTATCGACGAGGAGCATCACTTCCGCCCGACGTATGAGTTCTTCTACAAGGTCGTCCGCAGCCTCGCCCGTAAGAACGCCTTTCACCCGGTCCGGGAATATCTCGACCAACTGACGTGGGATGGTGTGCCGCGAATCGACTCGTGGCTCTCGACCTACGCAGGGGCCGTCATTGACGGCCAGGATGCTGCCGAGACGGAGGAACACCGTCGCTACCTGGCGGCCGTCTCGGCGCTCCCGCTGATGGCCGGCGTGAAGCGTATCTACGAGCCCGGCGCCAAGTACGACGAGATGCTGGTGATGGAGAGCACACAGGGCAAGAACAAGTCGACCGCGATTCAGGCGCTGTCTCCACGGCAAGAGTGGTTTTCCGATGACCTGCCACTGAACGTCACCTCCAAGGAGCTCATCGAGCGCACCCTCGGCAAATGGATCATCGAGGCGTCAGATCTCGCAGGCAAGCGCAAGACGGAGATCGAGCACCTGAAGGCGACCATGTCGCGGCAGGTCGATGGCCCCGCGAGGATGGCGTACGCGCGGCAGCCGGTGGAACGCAAGCGGCACTTCATCCTGATTGGCACCACGAACAACTCCGAGTACCTCAACGACGCCACAGGCGCAAGGCGCTTCTGGCCTGTCCAGATCACCGAGTTCGACATCGCTGCGCTGAAACGCGACCGCGATCAGCTCTGGGCTGAAGCCCGCAACCGCGTGAAGGCTGGCGCTGAGATCCGCATGGAGCAGGGGCTCTGGAAGATCGCCGAGCGGCAGCAAGAGGCCCGTCAGGAGCTGGACCCGTGGGAGCCGCTGATCCACACATACGTCTTCGGAGACGAGGTGAAGGTCAGAGGTGACGGCCGCCGGGCGGTGACGACCGAGGAGCTGTACGCGCTGCTGAACATCGAGCCGGCACGTCGCGACAGGGCCGCTGCCTCTCGCGTCTCGCAGATCATGCAGCGGCTTGGGTTCAAACGAACCAAGGTGCGCGAGGAGGGAGCCAAAGGACCCGTATCCGGATATGTCGAGCTCAAGCCGCGAGAGCTGGCTCTCGGGGCTGACGAGAAGCAGACGGCGTCTGTCGAGAAGGAGGCCCCGGTGTACGACGACGAGGTGCCGTTCTGATGCGCCCGCAGGAACAACGGGAACGCGAAGGGAACAGGTTTCGAGTGAAATCCTTAGTGAATCCAGCTTGTTCTCGTTGTTCCCTAAGTTCCTCTAGGTTTCAAAGAGTAGACGGGAGTGAGGCGGGCACCTCTGGGAGTTCCGCCAGGAAACTCCTAGGAATCGAAAGGGAACAGGGAACAGAGGGAACAAAGAGAACGCCCGGAGCCTGTCCAGCCGGGAACCGGCCCGAAGACGTACGCCCGTCGCTGGCTGCCTGTCCTTCCCGCCACTCGACGCCCACAGAAAGGAGCGCATGTCAGATCCGAAGTTCGTCGGCCGTGGGCATCGCGGCCGCAAGATGCCGCCCGAACAACGCGAGCGTGTCGCGGAAGGCGTCCGTCGTTGGCATCGCGAGATGTCAGACGAGCAGCGTCAATCGTGGCTCGCCGGCGTGTCGCTCTCGCAGATGCGTTTCCCCGGCGACACGCGCCTACGTGGGTACAAGACGACATTCGTCAGGGGGCACCCGGACATGAGCACACAGGCAGGTCTCGAAAAGATGCGCGCAACCAAACGCGGCCTGCCGAGCGTCAAGCGGCACATGGCGCAGATCGCGGCCGACCACCCTGAGTTGATCCGTAACGCACTGCTGCGTGAGCTTGACGGCCCTCGGGCAGCACAGGTGCTGATGCTGTTCGCAGCGTACCTCGATGGCAAGCCGGGTGACGGCTCCAGCGAATCGCCGACGAGATACGACCCGAAGCTCGCCGCGATGAGCACCTTGGAGCTTGCGGCAGAAGCCGAGAAGCTGGCGGCCACTCTGCGGGCGATGGCCGACGCCGAGCGCGAGAAGCTCCCGGTGATCGACGTGACGCCCATCGAGTCGACCGACACGGACCCCGACGAGGTGCTGCTGTGAGATTTCAAAGCCTAATCCGCGCGCTTGCCACTCGCTGTTTTGCTAATGCATCCAGCGCACTTGAACCGTAGCTCTCATTTGGCGTTCCAAGTGTCCGAAACACCGCGCCAACTGCTCGCTCGACTCCGTGCTCTCGGCGTGGAGTTCCGCGTCGAAGCCGACCGCCTGAAGGTCAAAGGCTGGCGCAACCTGTCAGCCGACGACCGCCACGCGGTCAACCATCAGCGTACGGCCCTGGTCGCTCTGCTGACACAAGAGCAACGGCCCGAGTCTCGTACGCCGCCCATGTCCCCGAGCGAGTACGACCGCTACGGAATCTACATCGTGAACGGCGTGCCGACGCATCCGCTCGGCGATCAACACGCCGCCGACATCATCGCGGGCCGCATCTCGCGGTCCGAAGCACTCGAACTCGAAGAACAGGCGGAGCGGTCCGCTCGCGGACTCGCGAACGCCAGAACATGGAGACCGTCACATGAATAACGCAACACCAGAAGAACTGTACGCGCGCGTGATCGCCAACCGGCGACATATCACCGGAAACAGCAACAGCACGCCAGCACCGACGGCCGCCGCCGCGCTGCGTAACGCCATCGGCTCACGCACGCCACACAGCCGCGCCGCGGTCGAGACCGCCATTCGCAGCCTGGGCCGCGATCCGAGCAGCTACCGCATGGAGAGCCAGTCGATGCTCCATGTGATGGCTGGTGGTCGCGTGCCGGGCTCCGATGTAGACGCCATCGCGGAGGCGTTGGGCAACCCCGCCAACGCACCGGCGTTTCACTATCGCGCATCAACGACTATGCCGACGACCGATGTCGAGCACCCGACGTTCGGCGGCGTTCGTCAGCCAGAGCAGCCAGCGGCTGCCAGTCTCAGCGACGCGCCCCCGCCTCCGCCAGACGTCGCCGCCCGAATTCGTGCTAACCGCGAGCGTGAAAAGCCACACGCCCATTCATCGGATCGTCAGTCAATGGCATCCGCTCACCAACGGCATGCGCGAGTGGCGGAGCAGGTGCGCGCGGAGATGCGAGGCAGCATCCATCCGCCAACAAACGAAGGCTCGGAGTACGCGAGTCGCACAGCGGCAGGAAACGACGTCCCACCGCCCCCTAGTGTTGTTGACCGTATTCAGCGAAACCGAGGTGTGAAGTGAACGCGATTGAACAAGCTCGCACAGGCATGTTGAACATCGACGCTGAACGCCGAGTCGTCGCGCCGTGCATCGACCGACTCACCCAAGTGCTTGCCGACCTTGATCGGCGGCCTGCGGAGGTCCAGCGGGATTACGCCGCTGGCCGTCTGACACCAATGCAGCACGACGGCGCGATGGGGCAGTACCAGCGTGATCGCCGCGCAGTGATCGAAGGCGTACTCGACGGCGTGAACGCCGAGATCGCGGCTGCCGTCCGCGGTACGGGCGGATTGAGAAAGCAGCAGCGACGCCTCGAACAGCTGAACGACGAGTATGAGCGGCTGCAGAAGGTCGCCACACTTGACCCTGATGGCCGCTACAGACGTCGGTTCAAGGGTGGCGGTAACTGCACGTTCGACGGCCGCGTGCTGCAGCCCGGCGAGGTTGTCGACCTCTCAGCCAACCAGGTGCTGCACTGGGCCGACATGTTCGAGGTTGTGAGCTAACGGGGAGGCTGAGTGCAGGGTGCGCGGGTCGTGCGCCCTGGGTTTGCAACCGTCGTCGGTGCCTCCCCTCGTAGTCGGTGGCGTATGCGTTCCTCCCTTGGCGTACGCGCTACTGGGCTGCGTTCTCGACTGGCGACGGGACGACCTCTGGCCGTGGGCGCGCGGCCAGCGTCAGCCGAAGCGGTTGCTTCCCGCTGTCGGCACGCGCCCGTCTACTCACATTCTCCTGCCGGACGATTGACCATCGCCGCCCGTCACGATGCGACAACCGCTACAATGACTGCCACTTACAGTCGCGTCGCCGGGATGTGCGCGGCGCCGAGGTTACCTGTCGATGAGCTGAGTGACAGGTTCTTCGGACGATCGGCCCGGATGAGGATTTGTCGCTTGAACGCCGTCGAAATCGAACAGGCCATCACCGACCTTGCGGAGCGACCCTTCGACCGAACCGAATTTCCGTTCGCCTTCCTCGAAGCCTTTGGCAACAAGGAAACTACCATCAAGCGCCTGCGCGCGGGAGCATCGAACAAGTCGGATTTGGGTGGCGTCCTTCAGACCAACAACATCCACATCCTGACCTGCGAGGCGGGACAGGTCACCGCAACCCTGAAGGCTCTGAGAGAGAGCCCGGCGACCGCGAAGGCTAAGGCGAGGTTTGTACTGGCGACAGACGGTGTCGACTTCGAGGCCGAGGACCTCGCGAGCGGCGAGACCGTGGCCTGCACCTACAAGGACTTTCCGGATCACTTCGGATTCTTCCTGCCGCTCGCTGGCATCAGCACCGTTCGACAGATCAGCGAAAACTCCTTCGACATCCGAGCGACGAGCCGTCTGAACCGCCTTTACGTCGAGCTTCTCAAGGACAACCCTGAATGGGGTACTGCCGCGCGCCGGCACGACATGAACCACTTGATGGCGCGGCTGATCTTCTGCTTTTTCGCGGAAGACACGGACATCTTTATCGGCAAGGGATTGTTCACCGATACAGTTGCGCGCATGAGCGCATCCGATTCTTCGAACACCCACGATGTCGTCAGCGCACTCTTTCGTGCCATGAATGCGCCGACTGAAGAGCGGGAGCCGAAGGGACTGCCGCGCTGGTCCCATGCTTTCCCGTATGTGAATGGAGGCCTGTTCTCCGGGAACATGGACGTGCCGCGCTTTAGCAAGATCGCGCGATCGTATCTGCTGCACATCGGTAATCTCGACTGGACCAAAATCAATCCCGATATCTTCGGCTCGATGATTCAGGCAGTCGCCGAGGATGAAGAGCGTGGCGCGCTCGGGATGCACTACACGAGCGTTCCGAACATTCTGAAGGTGCTGAACCCACTCTTCCTCGACGATCTGCGCGCAAAGCTCGCCGAGTCAGGTAACAACCCTCGCACGCTGCTCAATCTTCGCAAGCGCATGTCGAGGATTCGTGTGTTCGACCCCGCATGCGGGTCGGGTAACTTCCTTGTTATCGCTTACAAGGAGATGCGTGCGATCGAGGCTGAAATCAACAAGCGGCGCGGCGAGCCTGACCTTCGCAGCGAAATCCCGCTGACGAATTTTAGAGGCATCGAGATCCGTGATTTCCCCGCCGAGATAGCGCGTCTCGCGCTGGTCATTGCGGAGTACCAGTGCGACGTGCTCTACCGAGGCCAGAAGCTGGCGCTGGCTCAGTTCCTGCCGCTTCGCTCTGAGAACTGGATCACGTGTGGGAACGCGCTTCGATTGGACTGGCTCAGCATCTGCCCGCCAACTGGGACCGGCGTAAAACTGCAGTCTGACGATTTGTTTGAGACTCCCTTAGATCAGATTCAAATCGACTTCGAAAATGAGGGCGGCGAAACCTATATCTGCGGCAACCCTCCATACAAGGGCCGCAATCGGAAGGCTGAAGACGAGAGGGGAGACACGGAGCATGTATTCGCTGGGTACTCCGGTTCATTTGCGTCGCTCGACTATGTGGCTAATTGGGTCATAAAGGCAGCTGAGTATTGCACCGCTACGCGCGCCGATGCGGGCCTGGTAGCAACGAATTCAATCTGCCAGGGCGAGCAAGTCGCCCTCCTGTGGCCGCTAGCAGTCCGTGGTTAAAGTC
>JAFDVO010000029.1 GCA_018268955.1 Acidobacteriota bacterium
GCGGAAGTACATAACAGGCTCTAGCGGGGCAGCCTGACAGGACAGGTCACGCGCAACGGTCGGAAGTTGCTGGCGCTCAGCTCCTGAAGGCAGCTCGAAACTGGGTCGGCGTCAGGGCACACGCCTCGTCGAGCGCGCCTTTCAGCACGAACAGACGCGGATCCTCGCCGAACTCGTACAGACGATACAGGTGGTACGAAGCGGCTTCCGCCTTCGACACCGCGAGCTCGTTGCGGGTCAGCGTGAACGGGAAGTATTTTCCAGAGGCGGTGGTCTTGACTTCGATGAGCCGCGGCCTCCCGTCGCCTTCGAACGAGGCGATGTCGTAGCCCAGGCCGTCGCCCTCGTCTCGCGCCACCCAGCGTACCTTCTTCGACAGGTCCCTGCGTCTCTCATCGTCGTGAAGCCGACGCCGCTCCAGTTCGAGGGCAAACTCCTCACCTCGAGCACCGAGTCTACGGTTCTCGGCGTCCAAGCGCACGAAGTCCACCCTGACTGGCACTACGCGTTGGCTTGCCCGGGCCGCGCGAGCCGGTTCTGGCGGTTCGACGAGGATGTCGCAAAAGCCGAGAGTGCCCTGAGGTTCCGGAGGGTCCACAAGCACACAGCCGGGCAGTGCTTCGACCAGGCCCGCTCCACCAGCGATCCACTCGAGCACCGAGATTTCCAGTGCGGATTGATAGTTCTGCGCGGGGAGGTACCCCCGGACGTACGCGTGGCCATGGTTGACCAGCACGGCCGAGATATTCTGAAACTTGAACTCGACCGAGGCTTTCGTTCGGTTGTTCAACTGCCGACGGGCACGCTCGTTATGAAAGGTCTTTTTGTAGGGAAGCCCCGCGAGCTCAAGGCGGAGCATTGCGAAGTACTCCGCAACGGTGACCTCGATCTCCTCTGTGGACCAGGCTGCGGGCATCGTCGGCGTGCAGTCTACCAGGCCAGCAGGTTCGAGCGAGACGCCTGCAACAGACCGACTTGGAGACGCCAGGCTGAAGCCTGGCGCTACGACTGAGTGGCGGACCCTCTGTGACGACGTCCGGCGCGGGTTCGTGAAGCCGCGCCGGGGCCCATCGCCCGTCTGCCATTGCCTCGCCCACCGCCGAGCGCCCACCGGCTATCGCCCAGGGCCCAGCGCCCGGGTAAACTGGCCCTTCCGTGTCATTGCTGTTCCTGATCGCCTACACCTGCTCCGGGCTTGCCGGGCTCGTCTACGAAGTCAGCTGGACCCGCCTCCTCACGCTCTACATCGGACACACAACCGCTGCCGCCAGCGCGGTGGTCGCAGCGTTCCTCGGTGGGCTCGCGTCCGGAGCGGCCGGAGGCGGCGTCGTCGCCGCGCGCCTCCGGCCACGCCAGGCGCTTCAGGCGTACGTCGGCCTCGAGCTCGCCGTCGCGATCTTCGCGCTGCTGCTGCCACTCGAACTCCGCGCCCTCACGCCACTGCTGCGATGGGCCTACGCCGATGCAGCGCCCGGCCTGCTCTTTCCTGCTGTTCGCCTGATCTCATGCCTCGCGCTGGTGTTCCTGCCAGCAGCGGCCCTCGGCGCCACATTCCCGATGGCGGTCCGCTGGTTCTCGCATCGCGCGGCGAACCCTGCGCGCGTGAGCAGCGCGCTTTACGCAATGAATACGGTCGGCGCCGCGATCGGATCGCTGCTCGCCGGCTTCACGCTCATCCCCGCCGTCGGCATCTCGGGGACCACGAAGATCGGCATGGTCGGCAGCCTCGTCGCCGCGGCCATCGTCGGGGTCGTCGTCTCACGCGACCGCGGCGATGAAGCGGACCCGCGAGGCGGCACCGCGGAGACGTACAGTCAGACACAGAAGCCCGCGACGGCAGACCCCGCGCGCAGCAGGAAGCGGACGAGACTCACGCCGCTCGCAGACACACGCGCGCAGGCGCCAACCCAGGCACAGCCATGGCTGGCGATCGCGATCCTCGGCCTCTCTGGCTTCGCGTCGCTCGTGCACGAGATCGCGTGGACGCGCATCCTCGCCCTCGTCCTCGGCCCAACGACGTACGCGTTCGCCGCGACGCTGGCGGCCGTCGTCGCCGGCGTGGCGATCGGCTCTGGTGCCGGCACCTGGCTCATTGGTCGGCTGCGCCGCAGCGCACACGCCGGTGTGCTCGCAGGCGTCCTGGCCATCGGCGCCATCACCATCGTGGCGACCTCCGCACTGGCTGGCGGGTACGTCCCGCGGACCATCGCCCACGAGATTGCCGCCGCTCCTGACTCGTTCAATGCCCTGGTCAGCTCCGGCATGCTCCTGACCTCGCTGCTCATCCTGCCGACCGCGATCTGCATGGGCGCCGCGTTTCCGCTCGCACTCGCAATGGCGGGCGATCCAGCCCACTCGCCCGCGCGACGGTTCGGGCTGGTCTACGCGGTGAACACGGTCGGATCGGTCACGGGCACGCTGGCGTCAGGATTCCTCCTGATCCCGTGGCTCGGCATCCCGACCACGCTGGCGGTCGCGGCATTCGTGCTCGTGTTCGCCGCGCTGGCGATCGTCGCACTCAGCGACGTGAGCACGGTGGCGCGGAATGCGGGCTACGCTGTCAGTGCCGCAGCCATCGCCGCGCTGATCGTCGCTCCGCAGTGGGATCGCGACCTGCTGGCGAGCGGCGTCTATCTCTACGCGCCGTTCGTGCCGAAGGGGCTGGACCTCGAAACGCAGCTGACGGCCGGCACGCTCCTCTACTACAAGGACGGCGCGCCAGCGACAGTGTCAGTGAAGCGGCTGACCGGAACGACGACGCTCGCGGTGGACGGGAAGACAGACGCGTCGAACCGCAGCGACATGCTGACGCAGAAGCTGGTCGCACACATCCCGCTGCTGCTCCACCCCGACCCACAGCAGATCGCCATCGTCGGACTCGGCAGCGGGGTCACCGTTGGCGCGGCGCTGAGTCATCCGGTCGAGCGGGCAGACGTGATCGAGATCTCGCCGGAGGTCGTGGAGGCGTCGCGGTTCTTCGAGACGGAGAATCACAAGGCGCTCGCGGATCCGCGCACGCACCTGATCGTCGGCGACGGCCGGTCGCACATTCTCCTGTCGCGCCAGCAGTACGACGTGATCATCTCCGAGCCGTCGAACCCGTGGATTGCAGGGGTCGCCGCGCTCTTCACGAAGGAGTTCTTCGAGGGGGCGAAGGCGAGGCTGGCGCCCGGGGGCCTGATCTGCCAGTGGGCGCACACCTACACCATCAGCGAACGCGACCTGCGCTCGATCGTGGCGACCTTCACCTCGGTGTTCCCGAACGCCACAGCGTGGATGGTGAACGACAACGACCTGCTGATGGTCGGCTCGGTCGACGCGCAGCCTCCGTCGCTGGAGCGCATCGCACAGCACTGGTCCCGAGGGCAGGCTGCCGCGAACCTCGGCGAAGTCGGTGCACTGGAACCGTTCGACGTCCTGTCGCTCTTCGCCGGCACCGGGAAGGACCTCCGCGCCTTCGCCGATGGGACGGACGGCGGTGTCGACATCCTGGACGACGACCGGATGCGGCTCGAGTTCTCGGCGCCGCGCGAGCTGCACCAGGCCAGTGCGGGCTCGAACGACGCGTCGCTCGCTTCGATCGCCAGGCCCGAGGAGGCACCGGAGCTGATTCGACGCGTGCGTGAGCAGGCGTCGATGGCGCAGTGGCGAGGGCGCGCCGACATGATGGCGAGGTCCGATGCCTACTCGATTGCCTACGAGGACTACATCAAGGCGCTGAAGATGGACCCGACAGACGAAGCGGCGCTGAAGGCGTTCACGCGCGTGGCCCTGCTGACGAACCGCGCGCAGGACGCACTCTCGTGGGTCAAGTCCTTGACGATGGAGAAGACCAGCGTGCAGGCGCAGGTGTCTATCTCGAAGCTGCTTGCGGCCGCGGGGTTCCGATCCGACGCGATCGACGCTGTCGCAAAGGCCTGCTCGATCGAACCGGTGGCGGCTGCCGCGTGCGAACAGCTCGCCTCGCTTCAGGCCGATGCGGGAGACGCGACACAGCTCGACGCGGCACTTGGATCACTGCGCCGCGCGGCGCCTGACTCTGCGCCGACGGCGTACTACACCGGCGTGCTCGCGTTCCTGAAGGGAGACGCGAACGGCGCGCTCGAGGCCGCACGCAGGGCGGTCGGCATCGACGCGTCGTTCGCGGCCGCGTACGACCTGATCGGTGCGGCGCACACGAAGCTCGGCCAGGCCGACCTCGCCGCGCAGGCGTTCCAGACATCCCTGCGCTTCGACCCGCACGACAGCACCGCTTATGCGAACCTCGGACTCCTCGCGCTCGCTGCGGGACGCCGTGACGAGGCGCGTAACTACTTCGCCGAAGCGCTCTGGCTCAGGCCCGACGACAAGACCGCGCTGGACGGCATGGCGAAGACGAGGACGCACGGAAGTTAGAACTCAGAAGGCAGAATTCAGAACGTCAATCCCATGATCACGAAAAGCTCCACCACGGGGAGCACGGAGAACACGGAGCTACACGGTTCTC
Source organism: Acidobacteriota bacterium (assembly GCA_018268955.1). Classification (GTDB taxonomy): domain Bacteria; phylum Acidobacteriota; class Vicinamibacteria; order Vicinamibacterales; family CAVVIG01; genus CAVVIG01. Next base: position 4,487 of record JAFDVO010000029.1, read on the forward strand.
GATAGCATCTCGGTCACCTCCGCGCGCGAAAGCTCCACGACCGGAGGCACGGAAGCGAGACACCGTGGGACACGGGCCAACCATGCGTGCTGATCCGTGCCTTCCGTGTGTAGCCTCTGTGCGCTCCGTGGTGGCGCTTTCGTCAGGCGGCCTGGATCTGCAGGCTGACCTTCACATCGTCGCCCACCAGGAAGCCGCCGGTCTCGAGCGCGGCATTCCAGTTCAACCCGAAGTCCTTCCGGTTGATCGTCGTCTCGGCCTCGAACGCCACCTTCTCGTTGCCCCATGGATCCTTGGCCGTGCCGAGGTGCGTCACGGGGAGGACGATGTGCTTGCTGACGCCACGGATCGTGAGGTCCCCTTCCACGTGATACAGGTTGTCTCCCTTCGACGTAATCGACGTGCTCACGAAGGTCAGCGTCGGATACTTGTCGGCGGCGAAGAAGTCGTCGCTCTTGAGGTGCGTGTCGCGGTTCGGCTCGTTCGTGTCGATGCTCGATGCCTGGATGGACACGTTCACTTTCGAGCGCGCCGGGTCGGCAGCGTCGAACTCGATGGTGCCGCTGAAATCCGAGAAGCTCCCGCGCACCTTCGTGATCAGATGGCGGACCTGGAACGTAACCTCGGAGTGCGACTTGTCAATGCTGTAGGTGCGAACGGACGATGTAGTGGCTGTAGACATTTCAGGGCTCCCCTCAAGGAAATTGCTAATCGCTAATTGCTAATCGCTAATCGCTAATCATTAATTGCTAATCGGTAATCGCTGATCGGACTCGCTGATTGCTGAACGCGCGCCCTCGTTTCTGACGTCTGCCTTCTCAGGTCTGAGTTCACGCGAGGTCGAAGAGCAGGACTTCCGCGCCGTCGCCGTTCGTGAGCGTCACCATCTCGCTGGTGATCGCGGCGCCGTCGCCTTCGGACATCAGGCGGCCGTTCACGACGAGCGAGCCGCGGGCCACGTGAACCCACGCGGCGCGGCCCGGCCGCAGGTCGTAGGTGCGCGCCGATCCGCCGTCGAGGCGGGTCACCCACAGGTCGACGTCCTGCAGCAGCGCGATCGAGCCGTCCCGACCGTCGCGCGAGGCGAGCAGCACGAAGTTGCGCAACGCCTGCTCGCGGTCGAAGCGGTGCTGGCCGTATGCCGGCGGCAGCCCGCGTTCACCCGGCACGATCCAGATCTGCAGGAAGTGCGTCGCCTCGCTCGGCGACGGGTTGTACTCGCTGTGCACGACACCCGAGCCGGCACGCATGTGCTGGATCTCGCCGGGCCGAATCACGGACCCATTCCCCATGCTGTCGCGATGCTCCAGCGCGCCGTCGAGGACGTAGGAGAGGATCTCCATGTCCCGATGCGGGTGCGCACCGAACCCGGCCCCGCCGCGCACGCGGTCGTCGTTGATCACCCGGAGGGTGCGGAAGCCCATGTTCGACGGATCGTAGTACTCGCCGAACGAGAAGCTGTGGCGGCTATCCAGCCACTCCCAGTCCGTCCGCCCGCGCCCGTCCGCCCGCCTGATCTCCACCATGGTCCGCCTCCAGTTCTGCAACCGCCCTTCGTCCGCGCCGCATGCCTCCCCTATAGGCAACTGGCCGGCCAACCAGGCGATCTCTGGAAGTCGTTGATTTCACTAGACCGGACGGCTCATGGCTAGTCGACACGCCGTTTCGAGCGACTCATTTCGATAGCGTCGAACATCAAAACGAGAGATGCTCTCGATATGCGCGCAACCGATCTGGACCTGCGGGAGCTGCTGGAGTTCGAACCAAAAGGGGGCGTGATCCGCTTCGCCGGCGACCGGGCGCTCCTCTTCAACACCGTCGCGCTCGGGCTGCTCCGGCGTGAGCTCGTCGAGACACTCGGGCTGACGACGGCGCGGGGGATCCTGACGCGGTTCGGCTATGCGCATGGCTGGCGCACGGCCGACGCGCTTCGGCAGCACTTCGATTGGGACTCCGAGCACGAGTGGCAGCTCGCCGGGGGCCGCGTGCACCAGCTGCAGGGCTTCCTGGTGTACGAGCCGGTGCCGCGTGCACCAGGTGAACTGCCGAAGGGGTTCGCCTCCTCGGTGTGGCGCGACTCCTACGAGGCGCACGAGCATCTCGAGCACCTCGGCCCTTCTACGGAACCGGTCTGCTGGACACTGACCGGCTTCGCGAGCGGGTACCTCAGCCGCGTCGCGGGGCGACGCATCCTCTGCTTCGAGGAGAAGTGCGTCGCAAGGGGCGACGCCTATTGCCTGATGGTCGGCCGCCCCGAAGAGGAGTGGGAGAACTGCCCGAGCTCCGACCGGCGCTACTTCGATCGGATGTGCCTCGACGAGGCGCTGAAGGACGTCACGGATCGTTTGAAATCAACAGAGCAGCGGCTCGCCACCAGGCGGCAGCAGCTCGCGCGCGTGACCGTGGAGGAGCCTGCGCCAGGCATCATCGCGAAGAGCGCGCAGATGCAGCGGGTGCTCGAGGAAGCGCGCCGGGTCGCGCGTGTTGACTCGACGGTGCTGCTCACGGGGGAGAGCGGCGTCGGGAAGGAAGCGATCGCGCGCTTCATCCATGAGGAGTCAGCGCGCGCGCCCAAGCCGTTCGTCGCCATCAACTGCGCCGCCGTTCCCGAGGCACTGATCGAGAGCGAGCTGTTCGGCCACGTCCGCGGCGCGTTTACCGGAGCGACCCAGGACCGCGTGGGGCTGTTCGAGGCCGCGAACGGGGGCACGCTGCTCCTCGACGAGGTCGGCGACCTGCCCATGCCGATGCAGGTGAAGCTCCTGCGCGTGCTTCAGGAGCGGGAGTTCCGCCGGGTTGGCGAGAACCGCACGCGGCACGTCGACGTGCGCGTGCTCGCCGCGACGCTGCGCGACCTGCCGGGCGAGGTGGCCGCCGGCCGGTTCCGGCAGGACCTCTACTACCGCCTTCGCGTGATCGAGATCCGCATTCCGCCGCTTCGCGAACGGCGGGACGACGTGCTGCCGATCGCCCGACAGGTGCTTGCGGAAACCGCATCGCGGCTGAAGCTGCCGGCCAGCAGCTTCTCACCCGCGGCCGCCGATCAGCTCTTGCGCTGGAGCTGGCCCGGCAACGTCCGCGAACTCCAGAACGTCGTCGAGCGCGCGATCGTGCTGGCACGTGGGACCCGTGTGCAGGTTGAGGATCTGCCGGATGAAGTGCGCCTCTCCACCGCGACCATGGGGATGCCCGGGTCAGCGCCGATCCTGCGTCCGCTGGCCGACGTAGAGCGGGAGCACATCCTCGGCGTACTCGAGGCCGTGCACGGCAACCGCACGAAGGCGGCGGCCGTGCTCGGCATCGGGCCGGCGACGCTGTTCAGGAAGCTGAAGGAGTACAGGGTTTGAGGACGCCCTCAGGCGATGGGCGATGGGTTATGGGCGGTGGGCGCAGCGACGCGTGTCACGCTGCGGAGAGCACGAATCAGTTGCATGCCTATCGCCTACCGCCCAGTGCCTATGGCCTCCCTTCGTAAGCCACCTGTCCGCCCACAACTGTGTACAGGATCTTCGTCGTCGGGATCTCCTGCTCGGGCACGGTGAGGAGGTCCTTCGAGAAGACCGTCACGTCGGCGAGCTTGCCCGGCTTCAGTGAACCCTTGATGCCCTCGTCGAACGATGCGAAGGCTACGTTGATGGTGTAGGAGCGCAGCGCCTCCATGCGGCTCATGCGCTGATCGGGGAAGAACACGGTGCCGTCCTTCGTGCGGCGGGAGACCGAGGCGTAGTACGACGCGATCGGGTTGATGTCCTCCACCGGCGCGTCGGTGCCGTTCGCAATGACGGCGCCGGTCTTCATCAGCTTCTGCCAGACGTAGGCGCCTTCCTCGGCGCGCTTCGGTCCGAGCCGCGCGAGCACGTACGGTGCATCGGAGGTCGCGTGGATCCCCTGCATGGACGCGATGACGCCGAGCTGCCCGAAGCGCGGGATATCGGCCGCGCTCAGGTGCTGTGCGTGCTCGATGCGCCAGCGCAGTTGCTTGCCGTCCAGCCGCAGCCGCTTGAATGTCTCCTCGTAGATGTCGAGCGTCTCGCGGTTGCCACGATCGCCGATGGCGTGGACCGCCACCTGATAGTCGAACTTCGCGGCGAGTGCAGCGGTCTCGCGCAGGTCACCAGGCGTGTCCGTGTTCATCCCACTCGTCGAGGGCAGGTCCGCGTACGGCTCCAGCATCCACGCGCCCCGCGAGCCCAGTGCCCCGTCGATCGCCCGCTTCACGGCCCGGACGGTGAACCGCTTGTCGCCGTAGTTCACCACGCGGTACTTCGGCATGTCGGTCTCGAGCTTGTCCGGGCCTTCGCGCAGCATCATCCAGACGCGGACCGGCAGCTTCCTGTCGTCCACCACCTTCTTCATCACCTCGATGGTCAGCGGTGGTGATCCGGCATCGGTGACGGTGGTGAGCCCCTTCGACAGCGCCTCGCGCGACGCGAGTTCGATCTGCGTCCGCAGGTCCGCTTCGACCTCCGCTGGCGTGCGCCCCGCGCGCGAGCGGCTCAGTGCGTCGGTGATCAACCCCTGCGCGCGCTCGTTGAACAGGCCCGTGGCGTTGCCGGCCTTGTCACGAAGGATCGTGCCGCCAGGAGGATTCGGGGTGGTGCGGACGATCTTCGCAAGCTCCATCGCCTTCGCGTTCGCGAACCCGGCGTGGCCGCTCGCATGGCCGAGCCACACCGGGTTGTTCGGCGACACACGGCTGAGTGCCTCGTGCACCGGGAAGCCCTCGACGTTCGGCTCCGGCACCGTGCTCCACTTCTCCTGGTGCCAGCCGCGCCCGATGATCCATTCACCAGGTCTGGCCTTCGCGGCAGCCTCGCCCACCATGCGCACGATGTCGTCCCAGGTCTGCGCGTCGGCGAGCTTCAGGTTCCGCGCGGCGTCACCCACGCCCGTGAAGTGGGCGTGCGCCTCCATCAGCCCAGGCGTCGCGAGCGCGCCGTTCAGGTCAATGACCTTCGTGTTCGGGCCGACGTAGCGCTGGATCTCCGCATTCGAGCCGAGCGCGGTGATCGTGTCGCCGTTCACGGCCATCGCCTGCACTTCGGGCTGCGCATCTTCGACGGTGACGATCTTGCCGTTGGTCAGCACGAGATCGGCCGGGCGGACCGCCGGGGCCTGTGCCGACAGCGCCGCCTGCGGCGCCGACGTCCCCGACAGGGCCAGCGCCCACGCCGCAGCCACGCCGATGCCGAGGACACCGGTAAAACGAATGAATGTGTGCATGCGGATCAGCTTAGCGCAGTGTCACGCTGCGACCGGGTCCCGAAATGCGCTACCACTTCGGAGGTTGGAGGTTGGAGGTTGGAGGTTGGAGGTTGGGGGTTTGCGGGTTGGGGACGGAGGAAGTCGCGGAGCTACTCGAAACAGCGTTGTTCCGTGTTCTCAGTGATCTCCGTGGTGGCGCGTTGAGACCGGCGAACGGAGTTCAGAAGTGGCCATTCGTCAGTGCGCGTGCCACTGCGGCGAACTCGTCACGAACGCGAGCGGCGAGCTGCCCACAGAGGACCATCCGGTGGGCACCGGCGGCCTGCTCGAGGTCCGCGCACCAGGCGGAGAGCCGGCGCGCACCGAGCATTGCCGACGAGCCCTTCAGGCTGTGGGCGATCCGCCGGACGTCGTCGCAGCGTGCGTCTGCCAACGCGGCCGCGAGTCGGTCCAGTGTCTCATGGCCCTGCGTCACGAAGCTGTCGACCAGCGAAGTCCACGAGCCCGGAATTTCCTCCATCAGGTCACGCGTGCGTCGCACGGTGTCGATGTCGAACAGCGTGGACGCCGCAGCATCTGCGGCGTCGTGCTGCTCGCTTGGCGAGCCCGCGTCCGACGCAGGCGGCGAGGAACGGTGCGGGAGCCATCGGGCCAGCACCTCGAGGAGCGGCCCCTCGAGCACGGGCTTGCTCAGGTGATCGTTCATGCCGGCGGCGAGGCTGCGCTCACGATCCTCCGCGAGTGCCGCAGCCGTCATCGCCACAATCGGCAACCGGTCCGACCCGAATCCGCGCTCCCGCAGCTCACGCGTGGTCTCGTAGCCATCCAGGCCCGGCATCTGGCAATCCATGAACACCAGGTCGTATTCACCACTGGCGACCAGATCGATCGCCTCCGCGCCTCCAGGGGCCACGTCAACCGAACATCCCGCGTGCCGCAGCATCGCGGACGCAATCTCGCGATTCACGGGGTTGTCGTCCACGACCAGCACATGGCCGCTGACGGCCACGGGCCCGGGCGCGACGGTCGTGTCTCGTATTGCGGCGGCGGGCTTCAGTGGAATGCGCAGCTCGAACGTCGACCCAGCGCCCGAGGACGACGTGAGCGAGAGCGAACCGCCCATGAGTTCGGCCAGGTGCCTCGCGATCGGCAAGCCCAGCCCCGTGCCGCCGAACCGCCGCGTGGTCGACGTCTCTGCCTGCGTGAAGGCCTGGAAAATCGCCTCGTGTTTGTCTGGCGCAATCCCGATGCCGGTATCCTCCACGACGAAGCGGAACGGCAGCGTGCCGTCCTCATCAGGCGCGCCCGTGACAACCCGGATGTGGACGTGCCCGGCGTTCGTGAACTTCGCGGCATTGCCAGCGAGGTTGACGAGGATCTGCCGCAGACGCGTCGGGTCGCCAATCACGGCGGCTGGTAATGCGCCGTCTGGCCGCAGGGCGAGCTCGACGTGTGGCTTCACCTGCGGCCGAACGGTTGCGACCACATCGTCGAGGAGCTGATCGAGATCGAATGGGGTCTGCTCGATGACCAGGCGGCCGGCTTCGATCTTCGAGAAGTCCAGCGCGTCGTTGGTGACCGCCAGCAGAACGTCCGCGGATCGCAACGCCGTGTGGAGCTGCTCGCGCTGTCCCGCGCTCACGCTCGTCTTGAGCAGCAGGTTGAGCATGCCGATCACGCCGTTGAGCGGCGTGCGGATTTCGTGGCTCATCACGGCGAGAAATTCGGAGCGGGCGCGTGCCGTGGCCTCGGCCTGTTCCTTCGCCTGCCGCAGGGCGTGCTCGGCGCGGCGACGGTCGCTGATGTCGCGCACGAAGGCACTGAACGTGGGCACGACACCGGAGGACTCCCCGTCCCTCGGATGCAGCCAGGAGCGAAGCACCGCGATGGAGATCTCCACAGGGAAGATGGACCCGTCCCGTCGCACGGCCTCCAGTTCGAGACGACGATTGAGGACGCGCGGCGTCCCTTCCGCCAGGTAGCGCTTCATCCCGCGGCGATGGGCCTCGCGATAGGTCTCCGGAATGATGGTTTCGTCGAGGTGCCGTCCGACAACCTCGTCTGCCGTCCACCCGAAGATGCGCTCCGCCTGCGGGTTCCAGTCGCGGATGACCCCGCGGTCGTCGATCGCGATCACGGCATCGAGCGCCGTGTCGATGATGTCGCGCATCTGCCGTTCGGACTCGCGGAGCGCGGCGGTCGCCTCCACGCGCTCCATGAACTCCCCGAGCTGCGTGCCGAGCGAGCCGAACATGTTGAGCACTTCGCGATCGGGCTGGCGCGATTCGCGGCTGAAGAACTGCAGCACTCCGACGACCCCCTTGCGGCGGACGATCGGGACGCTGAACGAGGTGTGCAATCCGGCTGCGCGCGCCAGGTCGCGCCGCACGAATGCCGGGTGCTCCTGCACGTTCGTAATCCAGACCGCCTCGCCGCGTTCGAGCACCAGCCCCGGGATGCCGCTGCGGCGCGAGACCGACATCGTTCGGCTCTGCGCCTCGAAGTCGCGCGCGTTGAAGCCGGCGCGTGCCCACGCGGCCACGAAGCGGAGGCGGTCGTGCCCGGACTCCTCCAGCCAGACCTCGCCGAAGTCCCAATCGACGAGATTCCCGAAGCTCTCCAGGACAGCCGGAATCGCCTCGTCGATCGTCTGGGCGGCGACAAGCGCACGGGAGACCGACGCCTGCGCCTCGCTCCGGCGCTCCGCTCGCTCACGTGCACGACGCGCGAAGAGCTGCGCCTCCTTGCGGTCGGTGATGTCGAGGGAGATGCCCCAGATCTTCGTGGGCGTTCCATCGCCGTTGCGGATGACCGCGCCGACGTGTCCGACCCACCGCACCCGCCCATCAGGGAGGATGACGCGATGCTCGAGCTCCGGCATGCGGTTGCCGCGCATCCCTTCGCGGAGGCCGGCGAGCGCACCGACCTGATCCTCCGGATGCATCAGCGAGAGAAACGCATCGAGCGAGGGCGTGATCGATCCGGGCTCCAGCCCCAGCACGCGGTAGTTGCTATCTGACCAGTACGCGCGTTGGGTGACGAGGTCCACTTCCCAGACGCCGGCCTGCAGCGCTTCGAGCGTGCGTGCCAGTCGGTCCGCGCTGTCCGCCTCGGGCAGCGTGGAGGTCGGACCGCGTGAAGGCAGGGATGCGGGGTCGCGCTCGTCTGGCGGCATGCCTGGGTTCGTTCCTGGGTCCATCATACGGGACCACTGGGGACGTCCGAGTACCACGATCGTGGGTACCGGCGCGGCGCGAACTCAGGACGCACTCAGCTCGTCTTCCCGAGCTTGCGCACGATATCGAATTCAGCCTTCGTGACCGGCTGCACCGAAAGGCGGCTGCCCTTCCTGGTCACCATCATCTGCTCGAGCCCAGGCGTCCGCTTGAGCACCTCGAGCGGCACGATCGACGGGAATGTCTCGACGAACCCGACATCAACGGTGTACCAGGTCGGCGCGTCCTTCCGACTCCCCTCGTCGTAGTAGGCGTGCCCCTTCTTGAAGGCAAACGGATCCGGATAGCCCGCGCGCACGATCTCCGCGATACCGGTCACGCCAGACGGGTCGGCATTCGACGCGTAGAACAGCACCCCGTCACCCACCTGCATCTCGTCACGCATGAAGTTGCGAGCCTGGTAGTTGCGGACCCCCTCCCAGCCAGTGACCTTGTCCTTTGCCAGCCGCTCGATGGTGTACGCGCTCGGCTCGCACTTCATCAGCCAATACCTCTTCGCCATGCACACAGCATAGAGCCCGTGCGCGGAATGCAGAAGCGGTGCGTTCTTGCGTTATGGCGTTATCGCGCTCTTGCGTTATTGCGTTATTGCGTTATTGCATTTCTGCGTTTCTGCGTTTCTGCGTTTCTGCATTCCTGCATTACAGGTCTCCACCCAGCCCCGGCTGCCCAAGCAGCAGGCGATTCTGTGGCGTGATGATGTCGGGAATGGATTGCGTCCACACACGGTAGCCGTGCTGCTCGAGGCGGACGGCGCGCATCACGTCAACGGCGAGCGGCGCAGCCATCCAACCGCCGAGCGCACCGGCATCGCACGCCTCGAGATCGTGGCAGCACGGAAGCACGGCAACCCGCGCCCGCGCCTCGATCGCTCGGGCGAGTACGGCATCGGTCAGTGCGCCACAGGCATGGCTTGCGACAATGAGGTCGCCGCTCGCGAGCGCAACAGACCCGAGGTCCGCTGCCACGAACTCGACCTGGCTGGTGAGACGCGGCCACACGACGGCGAGCGCTTCGTTCACGCTGGCCGCCGAGGGCGGAATCGTGCGTTCAACGACCATCGCGGACGGCGACGTCGCGTCCAGCAGCAGGAGTACCTGTGCCAGCAAGCCATGGCCTCCAGCGATATCCACGACGCGGCCGCCGCGAAACAGACGACGCACGCGTTTCGCCACCTCCCAGGCCTCGAACAGCTCCTTGCGCGGAAGACAGCCTGCCTCGCAGACCGCTCGCGCAATGCGATCGAACAGCGTGTCACCCGGAAAGCGGCCCAGATCGTGGCGCGTCAGCCGCGCGCGTGACGAAGGAGCGAAGGGCATCTCACGCATGGGATGCACAAATGCCGGAATGCAGCCATGCACACATGACGCGCACGGATGCAGGAGGGTGGGGAACGTTACAACGCAAGAACGTTACAACGCAGGAACGCGAGAACGCAGGAACGCGAGAACGCAGAAGTGCTGAACGCACGAACGCTGAAGGCTGAGCGCGGGGCGGAGCACGGGCGAGGACACCACGGAGGGCGCAGAGAAGGCGGACCACGCTGTTCGAACAGGTGGTCCGTGATTTCCGCGCGCTCCGCGGTGACAGGCTGGTTGTTACTTCTTCTTCAGCGACGGGTGCTCGTAACCGACCGTCAGCACGTCCGACGAGGGACGGAAGCTGAGGTAGTCCACGTGATCCTTGATCTCGGCCCAGCCGTGCGGCACGCCGGCCGGGATGATCACGATGTCGCCGGTCTTCACCATCCGCTTCACGACGTCGTTGCCGCCAATGCGGCCACTGCACGACGGCCCGTTCAGCGTCGTCGTCACTTCCGCGTCGGGCGCGGAGGTGCGGCCGTTGACGATGTGCCCACCGGTCACGATCATCCCCTCGCCGGAGACGATGTAGTAGCCCTCGGTCTGGCCGGCATGGTACAGGCCGGAGGACAGCCCCGGCGGAACCTGCGCGACCTGCTCACCACACGCCTGTGTGTTCGCGGGCGGCTGTGCGTTCGCGGGGCGCGGTGCCGCAGCGGCGGCGGGTGCCGCCGGCGCAGTGGTGGAGCCGCGGTGGATGATGCCGACGGAGAAGTGCTGGTCGCCGATGTCGTAGACGCGGATCGTCCGGTCGACTCCGGGCTGCTTGTTGACCGTATCCACTTCTTCCTTGGTGATGTAGTACGCCTCGGTCGGCTTCTTCTTCTGCGCGAACCCGACCGCCGCGGGAGCCAGCACCAGCGCCACGCCCAGGATTCTCAGCACGGACTTCTTCATCGAACTCCTCCTCGAAAACCAGTGACAGACGCTGCCGACGCTCGCACGCTGGCCTGGGTCGGAACACGACGCCCAGGCTGAGGCGGTCAGGACGGCAGCCGTGCCCGATACTCTACCGGAATGTACCGGGATCGGCGCAGCTGAAGTTCGGGCGCTGGAGCGACCGGTCAGTCCTCGCGTTCACCGGCCAACTCGCGCTTGAGCCAGGCACGCGCGTGGGTCCAGTCCGCTTCGACCGTGCGGACGGACACGCCCAGGTGCTCGGCCACTTCCGGGCTGGACATGCCGGAGAAGAAGCGGAGCGAAACGACCTGTGCCGCCCGGGGGTCGACATCCTCGAGCCTCGTGAGCGCCGACTCGAGCGTCAGCAGATCCTCGATGGGCACCGCCCCCGTCGTCGCAGCCCTGATCAGATCGTCAAGCGTCACAGGGGCGGCACCGCCGCCGCGCTTCTGCCGTTTCTGACCGCGGCCGTGGTCGACAAGCAGCCGGCGCATCGCCTGCGCCGCGATGGCAAGCCCATGCGTGCGCCCCTGCCACTCACTGCCGTGCTGGTGCTCGAGCCGCAGCCACGCCTCGTTCACGAGCGCTGTCGGCTGCAGCGTGTGGTTCCGCCGTTCACGGTTGAGGTAACGCCGTGCGACCTTCTTCAGCTCTCCGTAGATCAGAGGGAAGATGTCCTCGGCTGGGCCTTTCGTCGACATGCGGCACCACGGTAACACGGCTACCGGATTCGGACTCCGGACGCTGGGCACCTCGAGCGTGGAACGCGGAGGCGAGTGCGGGTTGGTCGACCTCGCGTCGCGTTTACGGGATAGATGACATCTCGTCCGCCCCAGGCCCCCCGACTCGCGCTGGCGATGCTGTGCGCCGCAACCGTAACCGCGCAGTTCGTCGCGGGCAAAGCGCTGCGTGACACGCTGTTTCTCACGTCGCTCGACGTCACGGCACTCCCGGCCATGCTTGTCGCCACCTCGGTGGTGTCGCTGCTGCTCGTGGTCCTGCACGGGCGGCTGGCCACGCAGGTCGGGCCCGCACGGCTCGTCCCGGCCCTGTTCCTGGCGAGCGGGCTTCTCTATGTGATCGAGTGGGCCGCCCGCCCGCTTGTCCCCGGCGCGTCGGCCATCATCCTCTACCTTCACGTCTCGGCGGCTGGTCCCCTCCTCGCCTCCGGCTTCTGGTTGATCGCCAGCGAGCGCTTCGACCCACACACGGCACGCCGCCGATTCGGCCAGCTTGCCGGTGTGGGCACCGTCGGCGGCCTCATCAGCGCGGTCGCTGCGGAACGCACCGCGGTGTGGTTCGGCGCACCGTCAATCCTTCCACTGCTCGCCGCATGGCAGTGCCTGAGCGCTGTCCTCGCGCATCGGCTTGCCGCCGGCACGTCGAGCGCGAGCGCCGATGCGGACTCCGCCCAACCGGCGCGATCCGGAATCCGCGTCATCGCGCAGACCCCCTATCTCCGGAATCTCGCGGCGCTCGTCCTGCTCGGGACGACCGGCGCAGCCCTCGTCGACTACCTGTTCAAGGTGCAGGCGGTCACAGCCTTTGGCCGCGGCGACCAACTGCTCCGCTTCTTTGCCCTCTACTACGCGGGCACCAGCGTCGTCACCTTCGTCCTCCAGACATCCTCCGCTCACCTGGCCCTCGAGCGAATGGGACTCGGCGCGACAGCCAGCACGCCCTCGATTGCCGTACTGATCGGGAGCGCGGTGAGCCTCGTCGTCCCAGGCTTCGGCAGCCTGCTGATCACACGCGGCGGCGAGTCCATCCTCCGCAGTTCCCTCTTCCGCGCGGGATACGAACTCTTCTACACGCCCATTCCCGCGGCCGAGAAGCGCGCGGCGAAGTCGATCATCGACGTGGCGTTCGATCGCCTCGGCGACGGCGCAGCCGGGGCGCTGGTGCGCGCAGCGCTGTTGCTCCTTCCTGGCGCTCACGTGCCGGCGATCCTGCTCGCGGCGCTCGCCTGCTCTCTCGGGGCCATTCTCGCCGCCAGCCGCCTGAATCGCGGCTATGTCCGCAGCCTCCGGAACAGCCTCGCGCGTCGATCGCGCCTGGTCGGAGGTGCGGAAACCGTTGACGATCCCGGATGGGCGTCCGTCTGGTCTGCCCTTCGACGTGAAGCAGACGTGCCGCACATGGCGGGGCCCTCAGGTCCCGTTGCGGAAAGCCCGGTCGACCCGCTCATGGCCGACATCGCCAACCTCCGCTCGCGCGATCGTGCACGTCTCATCCGGGTCCTCGGGCGCGACGACGGGATTGCGCCGGAACTGGTGCCGCACGTCATTCCGCTGCTCGCGTGGGATGCCGTGGCCGAGCCGGCAACCTTCGCGCTGCAGAAGGTCGCCGAGGAGCATGTGGGCCAGTTCACGGACGCGCTCCTCGATCCGAATCGCGACTTCGCCGTGCGGCGGCGGCTCGCGCGTGCCTTCGCGGTCTGCGTCTCACAGCGCGCGGTGGATGCGCTGCTGCTCGCCTTCGACGACCTGCGATTTGCCGTCAGGCGCGAAGCCGCGCGATCCGTTGTCGCCATTCTCGAACGCAACCCGCTGCTGCATGTGAGCCGCGAGCGGGTGCTCGCGGTCGTGCTGAAAGAGGTCACCGTCGGCCGGCCGGTATGGGAGGGGCGACGGCTCCTGGACGATGGCCCCGGGATCGACTCACCGCTCGATGCATTCGTCAGGGATCGCGCGGGTGAGAGCCTTGCCCACGTGTTCACGCTGCTCTCACTGGTGCTGCCGCGTGAACCAATCAGGCTGGCGTTTCGCGGGCTGCAGACCAATGACCAGCACCTTCACGGCACGGCGCTGGAGTACCTGGACAGCGTGCTCCCGCAGCAGATCCGGCAGCGCCTGTGGCCCTTCCTCGACGCCCGCCCCGCGTCGATTGCCACGCGCAACAGGCAGGAGGCGCTCGTGGCGCTGCTGCGATCGAACCAGTCGATCGAGATCAATCTCGAGGAACTGCGGCAACGCGCCTCGCTGGGCGAACCAGCCGCGCTGTAACGATCGAGGTCACGCACATGGCTCGACTGCTCGCGCCGCAATGCCGTACAACGGCGTCGTCCCCGGTTGCCGGCGGGACGTCCAACCGGCTCCCCGCGGCACTCCTGACCGAACAGGTACGTCGGCTCGCCGTGTGCGCAGCGGTCGGCGCCGGCCTGTGGACCTTTGGGCTCGTGATGGACGTGCTGGCGCGTCCGCTGACGCTGGGAACGCCGGTCCCTGCACGGCAGGTCCTCATCGAGGTGCTCTCGATCGCGCTGTCGCTGGCGATGTTCCTCTACGTGCGATACGCCCCGCATGCGGCGCGGACGAAGGTGGATGTTGCGCTCGGGTACTACGTGCTGAATGCCGTCGGCGTCGCCCTCCTGAACAACTGGGCCCATCCGACGTCGGTGCCCCTCTCCACGCTGCTGACCTGGAATGCGGTGGTGATTCTCGTCTCCGGGATGATCATCCCGGCAACGCCGATGCGCATCCTCGTCGCCTCACTCGTGGCGGCGTCGACCGATCCGATTGCGGTGTGGCTCGCCCACCTTCGCGGCGCATCGGTGCCGTCCGGTCTCGGCACGATGGTGCTGTTCATGCCGAACTACGCCCTGGCGGCGGTCGCCGTCCTGCCGTCCCACGTGCTGCAGCGCGTCGGCCGGAGCCTCGAGCAGGCACAGCAGATGGGGAGCTATCACCTCGTCGAACTGCTCGGACGCGGCGGGATGGGTGAAGTCTGGAAGGCGCGCCACCAGTTGCTCGCGCGCACCGCTGCCGTAAAGCTCGTTCGTCCGGAGCTGATGGGTGCCCGGACGCCCGAAGAAGGCGAGAACCTGATTCGCCGGTTCCGGCGTGAAGCCGAGGCCACGGCCGCACTCAATTCGCCGCACACGATCCGCCTGTACGATTTCGGCGTCACCGAGGAGCGGACCTTCTACTACGCGATGGAACTGCTGGTCGGGCAGGACCTCGACTCGCTCGTGCGCGCGAACGGGCCCTTGCCCGCGGAACGCGTCGTCTACCTGCTGGCGCAGATCTGCCACTCGCTTGCCGAGGCACACGCGCATGGGCTCGTCCACCGCGACATCACGCCGCGCAACATCTACGCGTGCCGCATGGGCCTGGACGACGACTTCGTGAAGGTGCTCGATTTCGGGCTGGTGTCGTACAGCGATCCGGCGTCGGTCGGCCACTCACTCATGACCGCTGCCCACAGCACGACGGGCACGCCAGCCTTCATGGCTCCAGAGGTGATCCTCGAAGGTGCCGTCGATGCGCGCGCGGACATCTACGCCCTCGGCTGTGTCGCCTACTTCCTGCTGACCGGCGAACTCGTGTTCGAGGCCGATACGCCGATGAAGATGTTCGTCCAGCACCTGCAGGCGGAGCCGATCCCACCGTCCATGCGGGGCGAACTGCCGATCCCTGCCGCACTCGATGCGCTCGTCCTTGCCTGCCTCGCCAAGGACCCGCTGGCCCGCCCGCAGTCGATCGCGGCCGTGCGCCAGCAGCTCGAGGTCGTGCCGCTGACCTCGGCCTGGACGAACGCAGCTGCGCGTCGGTGGTGGGAGACGCATCTGGTCGACCTCGGGTCCTGTGCGGAGGTCGTGAAGGCGTAAGGCGCTCTCGTCCGGATCTGCGGCATTTCGCGTCCCACGGCGCGTTGTGGGTCTGAGGAGAG
Organism: Acidobacteriota bacterium; assembly: GCA_018268955.1. Taxonomy (GTDB): domain Bacteria; phylum Acidobacteriota; class Vicinamibacteria; order Vicinamibacterales; family CAVVIG01; genus CAVVIG01. Next base: position 19,860 of record JAFDVO010000029.1, read on the forward strand.
TGCAATGTCTGGAACGTCCGTTCGCCCGGAGCTCACGACCACCCGCTCCCGACTCGACCGTGCGCTCGCCGTGTTCACTGACGTCCACGCCGGCGAGGGTGCCACCGCCGTCCTGATGCTGGTGAACGTCTTCGTCCTGCTCGTCTGCTACTCCGTCATCAAGACTGTGCGCGAACCGCTGATCCTGCTGGGCGGCGGGGCCGAAGTTCGGTCGTATGCGGCGGCCGGGCAGGCGCTGCTCCTGATCGCGTTCGTGCCCGCGTACAGCCGTCTCGCGGCGCGCGTGAGCCGGATGCGGCTGATTCTTGGCGTCACGTTCTTCTTCCTCGCCTGCATCGAACTGTTCGCGGCGGCGGTGGCGGCGGGCGTGCGCTACGTTGGCGTGGCGTTCTTCATCTGGGTCGGCATCTTCAACATCTCGCTCGTCGCGCAGTTCTGGTCGTTCGCCAACGACATCTACCGCAAGAGCACTGCAGACCGCCTCTTCCCGCTCATCATGCTCGGCATGACGGGCGGTGCGCCGCTCGGATCGATGCTTGCGGCGCGGCTCTTCCGCGCGGGTGTGGCGCCGCAGGCGATTCTCCAGTGCTCGGCGCTGCTGCTCGCCGTGAGCGCAGCGCTCTACGTGGCGATCGATCGCCGTGTAGCCGCGGTGTCGGAGCAGGCGGGAACCGAATCCGACACCGGGTTGAACGGGTTCTCGCTGGTGCTGCGCAGCCCGTACCTCCGCCTCGTCGCCGTCCTTGTCGTCCTCCTGAACATCGTCAACACCACCGGCGAGTATGTCGTGGCGAAGCTGCTGACCGCGCACGTCGCCGACCTCGCCGCGGCGACGCCAGGGTTCGACAAGCGAGCGTTCATCGGCGCGTTCAGCGGCGAGTACCAGTTCTGGGTCAACGTCACGGCTCTGGCGCTGCAGGCGTTCGTGGCCGCCAGGCTCGTCCGCTCGCGTGGGCTGGCCGGTGTGCTGCTCGTGCTCCCGCTGATTGCACTCGGCGGCTATGGGCTCGTGGCTGCGGGTGCCGGTTTCGCGCTCGTGCGCTGGATCAAGACCGCCGAGAACGCCACGGACTACTCAATCATGAACACGGCGAGGCAGCTCCTCTGGCTGCCGACGACCACCGAGGAGAAGTACGCGGCAAAGCAGGCGATCGACACCTTCTGCGTCCGCGCAGGCGACGTGCTGTCCGCAGCCGTGGTCTACGTCGGCACCGCGCGCCTGCATCTCGCACCCGCACAGTTCGCGCTGATGAACGTGGCGCTCACGGTCGCCTGGCTCGCCATCGCGATCGTAATCGCCCGTCCGGGCGGCGTGCACACGCGCATCCGGATCGCAAAGCTCGCCGGTGCCGTCGCAGCTCTCTGGTTGTGCCTCATGCCGCAGAGCGGACACGCGCAGGAGACACGGGCCGAGTCGATGGCCCAGGCACGCGCGGCCAAGGCAGCCGACCTGCACGAATACGAGCCGACGACGCTCGAGCGGCGGATTGACCTGGCGAACCGGCTGCTGGAACCACGAGCGTTCGGGGCTTTCGTCGGAGGCGTCATGGAGGGCGGCGGGCTCGCGGTGGGACCGGCCATCCGGACGTCGCTCGGCGAGACCGCGAACGTGTCTGCACATGCCGCATGGTCGGTTCGGAACTACACGGCTCTCGCAGCGCGCCTGGAGTTTCGTGAGCGCGCGGGCAGCCGCGTGCGCGTCGGCGTGGGCGGCGAGCACATGCGTGCCCCGACGGTCGCCTATTTCGGAGTCGGACCCGGCTCGCAAGAGGAGGACCGCCGCGCCTTCGGACTGCGCCAGAGCAGTGTGACGGCGGATGCCACGATCCGTGTCGCGCGTCACGCCACGGTCGGCGGTGCGGTGGGGTATCTCGACACCACGACGGACACGGGTGAGCTGTCGACCCCTGCGCCGCCGTCGGAGCTTGCCTGGGTGAGCACGCGACTGTCGCTCGAACACGACACGCGCATGTCGCCCCAGTACTCGCGGTCGGGCGGGCTCGCGCGCCTAGCCCTGACGGACTACCGCCAGGCAGAGGGCGACGGCTTCGACTTCAGGCGGGTCGACGCGGAACTGCAGCGGTTCGTGCCGCTCAATGGCGAGAGCCAGGTGCTCGCCGTACGAGGCCTGCTCGCCAGCACGATGGTGTTGGACGGTGCCGACGTGCCGTTCTTCATGCTGCCTGCGCTCGGCGGCCACCGCGCCCTTCGCGGCTACGCCCCGTGGCGTTTTCGCGACCGGCACGCGCTGCTGCTCACGGGCGAGTACCGCTGGATGGCCGGCCCGCTGGTCGACATGGCGCTATTCGCCGACGCCGGATCGGTCGGGCCGTCGCTCGAGCGTGTCAGCCGCGATGGGCTGCGGGTGACCTACGGCGCAGGGCTCACCATTCACACCCCCAGCACGACGCTCACGCGATTCGAAGTCGCGAAGTCGCGCGAAGGGCTTGGGTTCCTCATCTCGTTCGGTCCGAGTTTCTAGGGAGGGCTGACATGACACGCGCGACTCGCCTTCGTACGCTCGCCGGCATCACCGCGGTCGGCCTTGCCACGACGCTGGCCACCGCCGGCTCCGCGGTGTCGCCACGATTCTTCGACGATGACCCGGTGTGGATGGAGCACGACACGGAGAACGCCTCCGCGGTGAAGCCGATCGAGGTCGACCTCGTGAGCGATCTGGCCGTGAACATCATCAATGCGGCCGCACCGGCCCGCCCGTCGCGCGCAGGCAACATCAACACGGTCGACGAGGTGCCCGACTCGAGCTGGTTCACGAACCGCCTCGGCGCACAACCGATCACGGCCGCGGATGTCGCGCGTGGACCCGATCGGACGAGTGGACCCGCACCTGGCGCCTGGACGGTGACTTCGTCGAAGAGCGACGGCGTGACGCCCGGGTTCACGGTGAAGGATGCCGACGGCCGACGATGGTTCCTGAAGTTCGACCCGCCTGGGTACCGGGGCATGTCGACCGGCACCGAGGTCGCGGTCACGAAGCTGATGTGGGCGCTCGGCTACCACGTGCCGGAGAACCACATCGCGTACATGCGGCGCCAGCAGCTGGTGGTCGGCTCCGGCGCGAAGTTCACGCCCCCTGGGGGCGGGACGCGGCCGATGCGCGCGTCCGACATCGACAGGCTCCTGGCCCGCGCCGACCGCGAACCCGACGGGTCGTATCGCGTGGTGGCGAGCCTCGCACTCGAAGGCAAGCCTGTCGGTCGGATCCGGTTCGCGGGCACGCGACCGGACGACCCGAACGACCTCGTGCCGCACGAAGACCGCCGCGAACTGCGCGGCTACGGCGTGTTCGCGGCGTGGCTCAACCACGTCGACGCGAAGGCGATCAACTCGCTCGACACGCTCATCACGGAACACGGTCGCAGTTACGTGCGGCACCACCTGATCGACTTCGGATCCGCGCTCGGCAGCGGCGGTGTGGGACCGGCGGATCGTTGGGCTGGCACGCAGTACCTCGTCGACCCGGTGGAGATCGGCCGCCAGCTCGTTGGCTTCGGCTTCGGTGCGCCGCGTTTCCAGCGGGTGGCGTTCGAGGAATCTCCGTCCATCGGGCGGTTGCCGCGCGACAACACCAGATTCGACCCCACGTCGTGGAAGCCACGGGTGCCCAACCAGGCGTTTCTGCACGCGCGCGCCGACGACCGGTTCTGGGCTGCGCAGAAGCTCGCGGCGCTGACGCCCGACATGGTGCGTGCGGCGGTGCGGGCAGGCGACTTCCGCGACCGGTCGAGTGACGCATTCCTGGTGCGCGCGCTGCTGGAGCGCCGGGACGCGACCCTTCGCGCGTATCTTCCCGACGTGAACCCGATTGCGGACCCGTCGCTCGACGCGGACGGCCGGCTGACGTTCCGCAACGCCGCCGTCGATGCCGACGTCGCGCGACGGCCCGAGGCGTACCACGGCGTGTGGCTCACATTCGACAACACGACCGGCGCCACGCAGTTCCTCGGCGCCAGTCGATCGGTCACTCCCTACATGCGCGCACCCGCCCCGCTGCCGACGCGAGAGGGCACGTTCCTGAGAATCGAACTCTCGAGCACCAGTGCGGAGCACGCCTCATGGCTCGAACCGGCGCATGCCTTCTTCCGCCTGCGCGACGGCGGCTGGCAGCTCGTGGGATTCGAGCGGCTTCCGGAGCCGCGCTGAGCCACGCATCGATCGTCAAAGCTGAGTGAGGGCCAGAGATGACCAGGATTACGACTGCATGTTCACGCCTCATCGCAGTGTCCCTTTGTGCCGTCTGCGCGACGGCACCGCATGCGTCCGCGCAAGGTGCAGGGGCTGGCCCGGTAGCGGTCGGCGGCGGGCTCGAGTCGCCCGTGGGCGCGCATGCGCTCCGAGACAGCCGTGAGCGGGTACCCGCGGAGGGTGATGAACGCACCGGCACGGCGGCTATGGGGAGCGGCACGCCTGGCTCTCCGCAGCGGCGGGCTGACGTGTGGCGGGATCTGTTCGGCGCGACGTGGACCGACGTGCGGCGATTCCCGTCGAAGCAGACGCTGGGGTGGATCGCCGTGGGCGCGGCTGCCACGGCGGCAACGCGGCCGGCAGACTCCCACGTGGGACGCTCTCTCTCATCCGCGGCGCCGCTCCACGAGATCTCGGAGCCGGGAGCCTACATCGGGTCGACGCCGCTGCAGCTCGGGCTCAGTGCGGCGACGTATGGTCTCGGCCGTGCCACGCACTCACCGCGCATGGCCGCGCTCGGCGCCGATTTGTTTCGGGCACAGCTGCTCGCGCAGGGGCTCACCGTCGGCATCAAGGAAGGTGTCCGGCGGCAGCGGCCCGAAGGCGGCGGATTCGCGTTCCCCTCAGGTCACAGCACCGTCAGCTTCGCCTCGGCCACGGTGCTGCAGCAGCACCTCGGGTGGCGCGTCGGGGTGCCGGCATATGCGCTGGCGTCGTACGTCGCGCTCTCGCGTGTGCAGATGCAGCGGCACTACCTGAGCGACGTGGCGTTCGGGGCGGCGCTCGGCATTGCAGCGGGCCGAACCATCACGCTGGACCGCGAGCGGCGTATCCAGCTCGCGCCGATGGCAACTGCGGGCGGCGCGGGCGTTCAGGTGGTCTGGGATCGATCGCGGTGAACGCTACTGCAGCCGGGCCAGCTCGCCACGGGCGTCGGCGAACGGCCTGGCGGTCTGGTCCGCCGCAACCCAGTAGGACAGAAACCGCTGGTACGCCTCACGCGCGTTGCCCGTATCTCCTGCCTGGGCGTGCGCGCGCGCGATGCCGAGCAGCGCGAGCGGGTAGACCGAACCGGTCGGGTCCTCGCCCCGGTGGTCGACGATCCGGGTGAACTCGGCGAGCGCGCTGGCCGGCTGCTTCAGCTGCAGGAACGCCAGCCCCCGCAGGTACTCGGGCCAGAACGCCGCGCGCGAAGCCCGGTCGTACGGCTTCACCTGCTCGAGGATTTCAATCGTGCGCTTGGGGTCGTTTTTCTACAGCGCCTCCGTCGCTTCCGCGATCGGGATCGACACCCTGGTGGTGAGCGTCGCGCTCGGGTAGCGCTCGCGCAGCTGCCGCAGCATCTCGCCGGCTTCGGCGAACTGTCCGCACAGGAGCAAGGCCCTGCTGGACCGCTCGAGGGAATAGTTGTCGCGCGTGAGCGCGAGGCCCGCGGCGAGTTCCTCGCGGCCGGTCGCGCAGTCACCTGCGAGCACGTGGACCTCTCCGTCCTCGATCGAGAGCTGGCCGGCGACCTCCTGGAACCCGTTCTGCCGCGCCATCCGGATGCCGAGCTGGAACTGCTCGTGCGCGGCAGCGATCTGGCCACGGTTCGCCAGCACGTGCGCCTGCCATCCATAGGCCGCGTTCGTCTGCCCGACACCGACCGAACCATCAAGCATCCGCGCCATCGTCGACTCGTCTCCGCGGATGAACGACAGCAGGTAGTTCATCCTGCGGATCGGGAAGGAGCTGATGCGCGCGCCGCTCGCCTCCTGCAGCACCGCCGTCGCATCGTCGTACCGGCCGAGCGCCATGAGCGACGCGGCGAGGTTCGAGTACGGCGGTTCGAACTTCGCGTCGAGCCGGATCGATTCCCGGAGCGGGGCGAGTGCCTGCTCGTACTGGCCGAACCGCAGCAGGGACTGCCCGAGGCTGTTGAACGCAAAGGCCTCCCGCGGGTACGTGGCGGTCCACGACCGGCTCAACTCGAGCGCCTGTGACCAGTCCTGCGTCGCGTCGCGGTGGTATCGATACGCGATGAAGAAGCGTTCGCGCTCGCTGACCCGGTCGCGCAGGTCGTACGCGCGCCTCGCGTACTCGGGCGCGAGGGCGGTCTGCCCCGTGTTCGAGTAGACGGTCGCGAGCAGCGCCATGGCGAGCGCGAACTGCGGATCGAGCTCGAGGGCCCGGCGCAGGTGCGGAATCGCCTCGAGCCGCGGGTTGAGGCTGCCGTTGTCGAGCGCCAGCGAGTAGGCGTGCAGCGCCTCGAGCGACGAGGTGGTCGCCCGCGCGAGCGGGACGTCGAACGCCTGCACGGACGCAAGCGATTCACCAAGCTTCTCCCGCAGACGGGCGGCAGCGCCCTGCAGCGCACCCAACACTTCCTCCTTGCTGCCCGCCTCGACCTGCTCACGCGCCATCACGTCGCCCGTTTCGGCATTCACCGCTTCGAGCGCCAGCACGAAGTTGCGCCCGAGCCCGGCGATCGATCCGGTCAGCAGCGCCTTGAGCTGTTCACGCCGGGCGATCTCACGCGCCACGTCGCGAGTGACGATCGTGTCGGGCGCCCGGCCCATCAGGCGGAGCGTCTCGCGCATGCGGTCGTCCGGGAACACCTTGAGGAACGGCGACTGCTCCAGCGCCACCGCAAGGGCCACCTTCAGGGCACCGTCGAACACCGGGTCACCCGTCGTGTTCGCGAAGTCCGCCAGCACGATCGTGTCCTGTTCGGACAGCGTCTGCCCGCGCGGTTCCCTGAAGAACCACACCGCCACCACGGCAAGCACCAGCACGAGTGCCGCAGCGCCAGCGAGCAGCGGCAGCGAGACATGTCGCTCGGCGGGCGGTACCACTTGCGCGCCGGAGGGCTGGTCGCCCAGCGCCTCGACCATCGCCGCCGCTGATTGCGGCCGGTCCCTCGGGTCGACCTTCAGCGCCTGGAGGATGACGCGTTCGAGCCTCGGATCCACGCCCGTCACGCGGGACGACGGCAATGGCGGTTCGGCTGACCGGCTCAACCGGTTGTTGAACGGATGCTGCCCGACGACAAGCTCGTACAGGATCAGGCCAAGTGCGTAGATGTCCGTGCACTCCGTCAACGTCGCGCCAGGCGTGAGCTGCTCCGGCGCCATGTAGCCCGGCGTGCCGATCAACTGCTGTTGCGGACCATCCTCGCGCTCGATCGCAATGCCGAAGTCCGTGATGATGGCGCGGCCGTGATTGTCGACAAGGATGTTGGCCGGCTTCAGGTCGCGGTGCAGCACGCCCTGGGCGTGTGCGGCGGCGAGCCCCGCACAGAGCTGCCGCGCGATCTCCATGACGCGCTCGGTCGTGAGCCGACCGACGCGCCGCAAGAGCGTCGCGAGATCCTCGCCGTTGACCAGCTCCATCGAGAAGAAGACGACGCCCGCGTCTTCGCCGACATCGAACACGCGGCAGACCGCCGGGTGCGTGATCTGCCGCGCGAGGCGCACCTCGCGGATGATCTGCGCGCGCGCGGCCTCGCCTGTGGACGTGATCAGCTTCAGCGCGACCGGCGTCTCGAGGACGAGATCATCCGCGCGCCAGACATCGCCCATGCCGCCGCGTCCGAGCAGGGTGACCATCCGGTACCGGCCCGCGAACACTTCGCCAGGCTTGAAGACGCCCGATAGCAGGCCGGTAACGCCGTCCGTGTGAGGCTGGCCGGTGGTCGTGTCGTCGATGTTGGTGGCGCCCGTTTCCTCGTGATATTTGAGCAGCGACTCGACTTCGCGGAACAGCGCGGTGTCCGCGCCGCAGGCTTCCGTCACGAAGGCGCGCCGGGCGTCCGCAGGCGTGTCGAGTGCAGCCAGGAACAGGTCTTTCGCGCGTTCGTGCAGGGACACCATGGGATCGGGAGTAGTGAGTCTACCGCTCCGCTGAGGGACCCGTCGAGATATTGCCCGCGTGGTCCGCGTCCGCAGCTCAACAGTAGACAGCGGCATCCGCTGTAGTAACGAGCGAAGGTTTGAATGCGAACGACCGGGGCAGGCGGGGCTGACTGGGCGGGTAGGGCTGGTAGGGCAGGTAGGGCAGGTAGGGTGGGTAAGGCAGGTAGGGCAGGTAAGGCAGGTAGGGCTGGTAGGGCTGGTAGGGCTGGTAAGGCGGGTAGGGCTGGTAAGGCTGGCGGGGCTGCTCTGCTAGGCGGCGAGAGGCGGCTCCTGCTCGCCGTCGTCGGCGAGCAGGCTGTCGAGATGTGTGATGGCCAGGACGCGGCGAATGCGCGCGCTGGCGCGCAGGACGGTCAGGCGGCCGCCTCGTGCGTGGGTGGCTCGCGCCAGTTCGGCGAGCATGCCGAGGCCGCGTGCGTCGAGGTGCGTCACATCACCGAGGTCCACCCGGACATCGTCTGCTGCCAGGCAGGGAAGATGCGCCTGCCAGTCGGGGCTGAGGTGCCGTGCGTCGAGCAGCCGGCCCGACACCTTGAGGAGCAGCTGTCCGTCGGCGCGGACACACTCGGTGGTAAAGGCCCGTTCAGGGCTTGTCGTCGGGATTGCCATCGGGTCCTCCATCGGTCCGCACAGGGTGGCCACACCTGGCCGGCGAACCGTTGCACTGGAGAACGCGATGTCGCCGTGAAGACCCCGCAGCGCTGGGGCTGGCTTCCTACCCGACCGCAGCTGGCGCCACCACCAGCTGGGGATGCAGGTGAACGGGTCCCTTGAGTGAGCTCGAGATCAGGCAGGTCCGCTCCACCTTCTCGAGCGCGCGGAGCGCCAGAGCCTCGTCCGCGCCGGGCGGCAACTCGAGACGGACGGTCACATCGAAGGACACGAACTGCGTCACCCGTTCGACCCGGTCCAGCACGCCGGTCACCTCGCAGTGGAGCGACGTCCAGGTGAGCTTCGAGGCGCGCGCGATGGCCCTGAAGGTCAGGATGAAGCAACCGGCCAATGAGGCGGTCAGGAGCGTCTCGGGCGACCATTCGTCGCCGGGCCCGTCGAACTCCGTCGGCGACGCCACCGCGAGCGCGGGCAACCCGGCGCCAACCATGGGAATGTCGCCCTCCGGGCTCGCGCCGGCGACGACGTGATAGTGGTGAGGGAATGGATGCACGCGAAAGAGATGCGGTCAGCCCGCGATTGGTGACGAACCCCGCGCGGGCTTCGAGTCCGCAGCGCGGCGGCCCTCGTAGGTCTTCAGGTGCGTGTAGGCAAAGGACAGCACGGTGTCATCGACGCCGTACCTGCGTGCCTTCTCGAGCATGAAGCCGATGACGTGGTCGGCTTCCACCTGCCGGCCCGCCTCCATGTCGCGCATCATCGACGCGCTCCAGTGGCCGGCCGGATCGGTCAGGCGCTTCTGCGCGTGTCCCACTGCCTCTGGCGTGGGCTCGAACCCCTCTCGCCTCAGGATCTCCACGTTTGCCGCAAGCGCGCGTTCCGCCGCCTCGCGTCCACCCGGGGCCGCCATGATCTGACCCACGTTTCCGCGGAACAGGCACGTGATGGCGGCGAGGACGCTCAGCATCATCAGCTTCTCCCACATGCGCAGCATGACGTTGTCCGCATGCTCGAAGTGGATGACGCTCTTCTGCAACGCCTCGGCGATAGCCAGCGTGCGTGGCGTCTTCACACCGTCGCGCTCACCGAAGACGATCCGCTGGAGGCTGCCGCCGTGGCGAATCGTGCCGTCCGGCAGCAGCGTCACGTCGATCGCGCAGCTGCCACCCAGCACGTGCTCACGGCCAAACCGCTCGTCCAGGCGGTCCAGGTGCACCAGGCCGTTCAGCAGCGGCAGGACCACGCAGGAGCCCTGGACGGCGGGGGCGATGGCGTCCATGGAGGACTCGAGGTCGTACGCCTTGCACGTCAGGAGGACCACGTCGTACGGACCGCCGACCGCGTCCGCGAGCACGGTCTTGACCGGCAGGGTGACGCTCCCGAGCGGGCTGTCGATGCGCAGGCCATCGCGCGTGATCTGCTGCTGCCGGCCGGGCCGTACGAGGAAGGTGACGTCCGCGCCGGCCTGCACCAGGCGTCCGCCGAAGTAGCCGCCGACGCCACCGGCGCCGAGCACCAGGATTTTCGGAGTCGTCATGCGGAGATGGTAGCCTGACCCCACATGTCCCCCACCATCGTCATCTACCAGAAGCCCACCTGCACGACCTGCCGGCAGGTGTACAAAGCGCTGCAGGAGAGCGGGATTCCGTTCGAGGCGGTCGACTACTACACGGATCCGATCCCCGCCGCGAAGCTGACCGAGCTGATCGCGAAGATGGGCATCACGCCGCGTGAGCTGCTGCGGACGAAGGAGCCTGCCTACAAGGAGCTGGAGCTGGCCTCACGACCGCTCGGCGATGACGAGCTGGTCGAGCTGATGGCGACGCACCCGGATCTCGTGCAGCGCCCGATCGTCGAACGGGGGCCACGCGCGATCCTCGCCAGGCCCGCAGAACGCCTCAAAGAGATTCTCTGAGCCGGGCCCGGCGGGTGCTACTTGCAGCCGCCGTCGAGCGTGCGGACCGACTTCACCTTCAGCGTGGGGAGGTTCACGTCGCCGGTGCCCGTGGCGCCGCCGCCGGGCTGCGCGGCAATTGCCGCCTTGCCAGGGTCGATTGCACCGCCCTGTGCCGCCACGTTCGGGGTCGGCCACAGGCCACCCTTCACCCGAAGCCGCGTTGACCCTGGGACACCCGCCACTTGCACCCGCTTCCCCAGGTACTTGCGGATGTCGCTGCCGCTGACCTCGTACTTGCCGTTCAGCTCGTCGGCAATCGTGTATTGATTGGGCGTGACGCCCTTCTCTACGCAGCCCGTGAGCGTGAGGGTCCGCGGCTGGGCTGGTCGGTCGGATGACGACTTGTCGGCCGGTGCGCCCTGCTGGGCGAGCAGCGTCGACGACAGGAGCATCGCAGTGAGAAAAGCGGGCAGTGCGCGCGTCATGATGGCCCTCGCGGATGTACGTTCGATGTTACGCCTGATCGCGCGTGCGGGTACGCGCCGGCCGTTCGTGCACGGCGATCGTATGATGAGCTCTCCCATCCCGGGTCACGAACGGCGGTGAGCCCGCCGGTTTCATCACAGGTTTTGCATGAAAGGTCAGGCGATGACGCACACCACGCGCGTTCTGCTCGCAACCGCCGTCGCGGTCGCCACCGCGGCGCCCGCGGCGCTCCAGGCGCACTTCAAGCTGCTCGAGCCTGCGCCCGCCATTGTCGAGAACGAACGGGGCGACCCACAGAAGGCGGCACCGTGCGGCGTGACGCCGGATGCGAAGCCAAGCGACGCGATCACCAAGGTGACCGGAGGATCGAAGCTGCACATCAAGGTGCTCGAAACGATCTACCACCCTGGCCACTACCGCGTGGCGCTCGCGGTGAACTCGCGCACCGAGCTGCCGGTCGATCCGATGACGGTGGAACGCATGACCGAGCGGGGACCGTACTCGGTGTGGGCTGCGATCCAGAGCCCGCCGCAGGTCCCGGTGATTGCCGACGGGCTCTTCCAGCACTACACCCGACCGGCCTCACCGCAGACGTTCGAGGCGGACGTCCAGCTCCCGAACATCACCGGCCCCAAGTGCACGCTCCAGGTGATCCAGTTCATGGCCGAGCACGCCTACAACCAGCCCGGTGGCTACTCGTACCACCACTGCGCCGACCTCGCCATCACCGCCGACGCGAGCAAGCCGCTCGACAAGGGCTGGCCCGCAGTGACGGGAACGGCGAACTGAGGACAAGAGCACGTAATGCAGAAATGCTGAATGCAGAAATGCCCAACTGAGAACTCGATGCGTGCACGTCGTTGTCGCCGTGTTCGCATTGCTGCATTTCGGCATTCCTGCATTCGGCGTGCGTCAGCGGGTTCCCCCTCCCACCTTTCCCGCAGCGTCCTCGATGAGCGCGGTGAGCCTGTCGATGGCAGCGGCGACGCGGACGACCTCCTTCTCGGCCTCGGCGTAGCGCTTCTGCTCGATCCCTTCGCGCACGCCGGGGACGGTCTTGACGCCGTAGCCCGTGTAGAAGCCCGGCGCGTACAGCAGGTGGCGGTACCATGGGCGGCGCGGAAGGCCGCTCTCGTCGATGAACTGCCGCTCGGCCTGGATCAGCCGCGCGTTCACGGCGCGCAGCATCGCCGGATCTGATCCAGCCTTCGCAAGCGCCGCCTTGTAGCGGTCCGCCGCACGGGTCAGCGCGCTCGCCGCATTCTCCAGCGGGGCGAAGTTGAGCGCAGGCGGCACGTCTTCGAGTGCGGGGATCGGCCGCGGCGCCTTCGGATCGTTCACCGCCGCGAGCGTGCCGTCGGTCACCTCGCGGTTGCGCTCCCGCACCTCGTCCTGCTTCTGCTTCAGCAGGTTCTGCAGGTCGCGCACGTACCCCTGCGTGGTATCCGCGAGGTTGGTGAAGTCGAACGGAAGGACGTCGGCGTCCGCCAGCCGGATCGCCAGCGTGCCCGAGAACTGCGCGAGCGCACGACCGTACAGGAACCCGGGGTCGTGGAACTTGGAGAAGTGATAGAAGTCGTCGTAGATGGAGTGGTAAATCCCGTCTTCGTCGAACCCGCCGAACGACAGGTTGAGCGACGCCACGCCGTCATGCTGCAGGAACGGCGTGTAGTCCGAGCCGGAGCCGAGCGCGCCAATCCGCAGGTCGGCGCGCGAGCGCGCCTCGTTCCGCCTGTCGCCTGACGCGTTGGCAACGATGTTGGACTGCCAGCGCTTCCAGACCGAGCCCTTCGTCTCGGGATCCTCGACGCTCCTGGCGACCTCGTTCACGAGGTGCTCGAGCGTGTGCGACCCGCTTGCCTGCAGGAACCCACGGCTGTTGCCGTCGCTGTTGATGTAGACCACCGCCTTGTCGCGGAGCTCGGCTTCATGCTGTTCGGCCCACTCGGTCGAGCCCAGCAGACCGGGCTCTTCTCCGTCCCACGCGGCGTAGACGAGTGTGCGCTTGGGCGTCCATCCCTGCCTGGCGAGCGCGCCGAGTACACGCGCCTCCTCGAGGAGCGGCGCCAGGCCGCTGATCGGATCCGACGCACCGTTCACCCAGGCGTCGTGATGGTTGCCGCGAATGATCCACTCATCCGGGTACGTCGACCCCTTGAGGGTAGCGACGACGTCGTACATCGGCTTGATGTCCCAGTTGAACGTGACCTTCAGGTGCACCTGCGCCGGTCCCGGACCGAGGCGGTAGGTGATCGGCAGCGCGCCGCGCCACGACACCGGCGCCACGGGGCCGCGCATGGCGGCCAGGAGGGGTTGTGCGTCGCCGTACGAGATGGGCAGCGTCGGAATCTTCGTGAGCGTCTGCGCTTGCGTGATGTCGAGCCGCGTTGCGCCCGCAATCGACGCCGTGCCCGGCGTGAGCGGGTCGCCCGAGTACTGCGGCAGGTCGAGCACGCTCCCTCGCTGGACCCCGTCCTTGTTGCGCATCGGCCCTTCCGGGAACACCGCGTCCGCGAAGTACCCGTCATCGCGCGGGTCGGAGTAGATGATGCAGCCGACCGCCCCGTGCTCGGCGGCGATCTTCGGCTTCGTGCCGCGGAAGGATCCGCCGTACCGCACGATGACGATGGCGCCCTTCACCGACACGCCGGCCGCCTCGAGCTCCTCGTAGTCTTCCGGTCGTCCGTAGTTCACATAGACGAGCGGCGCGGTGACGTCGCCGTCGACCGAGTAGGCGTTGTAGGTCGGGAGCTGCTCGCTCTTCTGGCCGGACGTGGGATCCACCGGCACGACCGGCTCCTCGAGCTGCGCCTTGAAGCGGGTCGGCGCGGTCATCTCGAGCAGGCGTTCCTTTGGGGTCGGGAACAGCACGTCATAGGTTTCGATCGTCGCGTCCCAGCCCCATTCCTTGAACCGGGCGAGCATCCACTCCGCGTTGTCCTTGCTGTAGGCCGAGCCGACGTGATGCGGACGTGCGCTCAGGCGCTGCATGTACTGCCCGATCGCCGCGGCGTCGGGAAGCGTGCGGAAGCGCTCGTCCCACGAGGGCTGACGCTGGGCAGACAGCCAGGGAGCGAAGGCGGTGGCCGCGAGCACGGCCGCGAGGCTCGCAGTGCGGAATGTCGTGCGTCTGGACATGCGGCCGATCATACCGCTCGCCTGCGGACGTATCGTGATTTGCAATGAAGCATTGCTGAACTATCTATTTGTTCGCATCTGTGCGTCTCGATACTCTGCATCCGTCGGCGCACTGCGCCGGACGGACAAGGAGCAGAAGTCATGACCATCAACATGGGTAGCCGGGTGCTCGAGTACGCGATGTACAGCGGGTTGTTCGCCATCGTCGCGGTCAAACTCCTGGTCGTCTGGCCTATCGCGATGTTCCGCCTGTTCTGAGCGGCGGCTGCTCCGCGACGCGTGCCACACGCGACGCCCTATCGATTGAAAGTGAGGCCGGTGATGCGGATCTTCGTACGGCCTTCCGCGGACTTCTCGCAGGAGGCCATTGACCTGGCGCACAGGCGCCTCGAATTCGCCCTCGGGCGATTCGCCGGGCGCGTGCGCACCCTGACGGTTCGCCTCAAGGACCTGAACGGTCCGAGAGGCGGACCGGACAAGCACTGCCAGATTGCGGTCCGGCTCGAACGCCCACGCCGCGTCATCGTCATCGAGGACGTCGACACGGAGCCGGAGGCGGCGATCAGCCGGGCCGCGGAGCGGGCCTCACGCGCCGTCGCGCGTGCGATTCAGGCCGCAGGGGACCGGCGCCAGATGCACGGCGCCGCCCCGAGCTGGTCGTAGCGACCGCATGAGCGGCACCGTCCTTCTCATGGAGTGATTGACCTGCCGGCGCCCCGGCCGACTTCCAGGCGCTCGCCAGACACCCTCCCGACCTGTCCCACCTTCCAGCGCCGGCCCGGCCGGGCGGCGCTGGACAACCCCACCTCACACCGCCTGCCCGGCCTGCTCCCGAGAGCGCAGTATCATCCTTGCGGTCCCACATCGTGAGAGCCCTTTTTTCCCTGACGGCGCTTGTCGGCGCCTTCCTGCTGTTTCTCGTTGAGCCGATGTTCGCGCGCATGGTGCTGCCGCTTCTGGGCGGCACGCCGGCGGTGTGGAACACCTGCCTCGTCTTCTACCAACTCGCGCTGCTCGCCGGCTACCTGTACGCGCACGTCGCGGGCGCGCGCCCGGCACGGCAGCAGGTGCTGCTGCAGATCGTGTTGATGGTGGCGGCGTTCGTCGCGCTGCCCATTACCGTGCACGGCGGCGCACCTCCCGCGTCTGCCAACCCGATCGGCTGGGTGCTCGCGCTGCTCGTCGTGTCGCTGGGCCTGCCGTTCGTCGTGCTCGCGACAACCGGTCCATTGCTCCAGCGCTGGTATGCCTCGCTCGGACCTGACGCGGCGCGGACGGTGTACTCGTTGTTCGCCGCGAGTAACGTCGGCAGCTTCGTGGGACTCTTCAGCTATCCGTTCGTCGTCGAACCGCTCCTGCGCGTGCGCGATCAGAGCTTCGCGTGGA
Organism: Acidobacteriota bacterium; assembly: GCA_018268955.1. Taxonomy (GTDB): domain Bacteria; phylum Acidobacteriota; class Vicinamibacteria; order Vicinamibacterales; family CAVVIG01; genus CAVVIG01. The sequence goes on from JAFDVO010000029.1 coordinate 35,478, forward strand.
CCGCTGGGTATGCCGTGTACGTGCTGCTCATGTTCGCGTGCGGCGCTGCGGTGTGGCGTACGAATCCAACGGCGATGCACGATCGGCCTGCTCCAGAGCCCGTGACGCCGGCTCCTGCCCGTCGGACGACCAAGCAGGCGGTGCCCGTTGCCGCTGAAGACGCCGACGAAGCCGACCTGTGGACGATGCGGCTGCGGTGGCTGGGGCTGGCGGCGATTCCGTCGACGCTGCTCATGAGCGTGACGACGTTCATCTCGACCGACGTGGCGTCGATGCCGTTGCTGTGGGTCGTGCCGCTGGCGCTGTACCTGCTGACGTTCGTGCTCGCATTCGCCGAGCGACGCCTCGTCAGCATGCGGGTGATCGGCTGGCTCTTCCCGGCAGCCGTCGTGCTGACGGTGGCACTGGTCATGGCGCCGCCGGAGTTTCCGTTCACGCTGATTGCGCTGCACCTCACGTGCTTCTTCGTGATCGCCCTGGCGTGCCACACCGTGCTCGCCGACAGCCGACCGTCGGCGGCGGCCCTGACCGAGTTCTACCTCTGGCTGTCGGCAGGCGGTGCGGTGGGCGGGCTCTTCAACGCGCTCGTGGCACCGCTGGTGTTCGTCAACCCGTTCGAGTATCCGCTGGCGGCGCTCTCGGCCTGCCTCCTGCTGCCGAACGCGCTCGGCATCGGCAGCACCGTGCGATCGAGGGCACGCGAGGTGCTGTCCTTTGCGCTCGCGGCCGTGCCGGTGCTGCTGCTGTTCGTCCTCGTGCCGATGGTGCAGCAGTACGACAAGCAGCTGCCCGACAGCCCGTTCGTCCGCTTCGTCATCATCTTCGGACCGCCCTGCCTGTTCGCCTTCGCGCTGCAGCGGCGGCCGCTCAGGATGGGGATCGCGCTGGCAACGCTCGTCGTCGCCGGCACGTTCGTCCGCTTCGACAACCGCGTCCCCATACACCTGGAGCGCAGCTTCTTCGGGCTGCACCGCGTGATGTTCACCGGCCAGGAGCGCGTGCTGCTGAGTGGCACGACGAACCACGGCGCACAGTCGATTCGGCCGGAGTTCAAGTGCGAGCCGCTCACCTACTACTCGCGTGAGGGCCCCATCGGCCAGTTGATGGAGCAGGTCCAGACGGAGGGGACGAAGAAGCGGTTCGGCGTGATCGGCCTGGGCACGGCGTCGATGGCCGCGTACGCGCGGCCCGGTGAAGAGTGGACCTACTTCGAGATCAATCCGGTCATCGAGCGGATCGCGCGCGACCCGGAGTACTTCACCTACCTGCGGGACTGCGGTCCTCAGTCTCGCGTGGTGATTGGCGATGCGCGACTGAAACTCGTCGAGCAGCCCGACGCCGCATTCGATGTGATGGTGCTCGACGCGTTCAGCTCGGACGCGATCCCGGTGCATCTCATCACGCGTGAAGCGCTCGAGCTCTACCTGCGCAAGCTGGCGCCTGGCGGCATCATCGCCGTCCACATCTCCAATCGCTATCTCGATCTGGCGCCGATGCTCGGGTCCACAGCGCGCGCCGAAGGGCTCGCGTCCGTCGTGCAGACGAACGTACCTGCCGAGTACGCGCGTAAGGTCAGCCTCGAGATCTCGCCCTCGCGCTGGGTCCTCCTCGCCCGCAGCGGCACCGACCTCGCCCCGCTCGTCCAGACCGGCCTCTGGTCCACGCTGGACGACGTGCAGGGGCCGGTGTGGACGGACGACTACTCGAATGTGCTGGGAGTGTTCAGAAGATAGGGACGACTTAAGACGTAAGACTTTAGACGTGAGACTTCAGACTCAAGTCCTACTTCTTCTGCGGTTCTGCCTGCTTCCGGTGCATCTCCGCTAGCACCTCGTTCGGCGTCACGCTCGCCATCGTCGTCTGCAGCTTGTTCTTCCAGCCGGTGACGACGTCGGCGTCGCCGTTGAGCATCGCGTCGAAGCCAGCCTTCGCGACGTCCGCCGGATCGTCCTTGCTGCCCTGGCCGACCGAGGTGTCGGTCATGTTGGCGCGCTCGAAGAACTCGGTCTCGGTCGCGCCGGGCATCAGGCAGGTGACCGTCACTCCGGAATCCTTCAGCTCGTTCCGCAGCGCGTACGAGAACGAGTCGATGAAAGCCTTCGTGCCGTTGTAAACCGCCTGGAACGTGCCAGGAATGTAGCCGGCGATCGAGCCGGTGATGAGAATGCGTCCTTTGTGGCGCGCGCGCATCTCGCGCCCGACCTGCTGGATCAGGTAAATGGTCCCGGTGACGTTGGTGTCGATGACGTGGCGGATCTCCTCGAATGGTTGATCGAGGAATGCCTTGCCCAGGCCGTGCCCGGCGTTCGCCAGCAGCGCGTCCACCAGTCGCCCCTTGGTCGCGGCAACGAGGGCGTCGACGCCGGACAGCGTCGCCAGATCCGCCTCCACCGCGTCCACCTGGCTCCCCATCTGCCGCAGCTCGGCTGCCGCGTTCTCGATCGAGGCCTCGTCCGCCGCAATCAGCAGGTCGTACCCGTGCTGCGCGCATTGGCGGGCCAGTTCGAAGCCGATCCCGCTCGACGCGCCGGTCACGATCGCAAACGGCCGTTGGTTCATCGTCGCTCTCCTTCTGCTCATGCAGGCGTGCGGACCGTCGGTGCGACGGACCCGTCGGGGCCGTCGCAAGAACCGGGCTCCTGACCGCCCGCCACTGGCGTCGGGCGCTCCTCCATCCGGCCGCAGCGGGCCAGTCACCAATCGCCCGGCTCTGCATCACTCGAATGAAGGAGTGTCCCCATGGGCAGACTGCTGATTCTCGGTGCCGGCATTGCCGGGCATACCGCGGCGATGCATGCCCGCCATCGTCTGCCGGCGGCACATGAAGTGGTGGTCGTGTCGCCAAACAGCCAGTGGAACTGGATCCCGTCGAACATCTGGGTCGGGACCGGGTATATGAAACCCGAGCAGGTGACCTTCCCGCTGGCACCGGTCTATCAGAAGCTTGGTATCCCGTTCCATCAGGCACGGGCGGTCAGCGTCCATCCCGACGGATCACCCGAGCGGCCGAAGCCGTTTGTCACGGTCGAGTACACGAGCCCGGAGCGGCAGGGCCAGACCGAGCAGCTCGAGTACGACTTCCTGATCAACGCAACCGGTCCACGTCTGAACTTCGGCGCCACGAAGGGGCTCGGTCCCGAGGCGAACAGCCTGTCCGTCTGTACGTACGGCCATGCGGCGCACACGGCTGCGGCACTGAAGACGAGCATCGAGCGGATGAAGCGGGGCGAGCCGCAGACGCTCCTCATCGGCACCGGTCACGGCACCTGCACCTGCCAGGGCGCGGCGTTCGAGTACCTGTTCAACGTCGAGTTCGAGCTGCGCCGGCAAGGAGTCCGCGACAAGGCACGCCTCATCTGGATCTCCAACGAGGCGGAGCTCGGCGACTTCGGGATGGGTGGCATGTTCATCCGTCGCGGCGGCTACGTCACGCATTCGCGTGTCTTCGCCGAGTCGCTCTACACAGAGCGCGGCGTCGAGTGGATCACCGGAGCGCACGTGAAGGAGGTTGGCGCGCGCGAGTCGATCTACGAAACGCTCGATGGCGACGAGCGGAGCGTCTCGCACGACTTCGCCATGCTGCTTCCGCCGTTCACGGGCGTCGGGCTCAAGGCGTTCGACCGCGCAGGGACGGAGATCACCACCGACCTCTTCGCCCCGAACCACTTCATGCTTGTCGACGCTGACTACCGCAAGAAGAGCTACGACGAATGGTCGCCGGCGGACTGGCCCGAGACCTACCAGAGCCCGAAATATCCCAGCATCTTCGCGGTCGGCATTGCGTTCGCCCCGCCGCATCCCATCAGCAAGCCGATGACGAGCACGAAGGGCACGCCGATCTTCCCGACCCCTCCGCGAACGGGCATGCCGTCGGGCGTCATGGCCCGTCAGGTCGCGCTGAACATCGCCGACATGATGACCGGGCGCGCGACTGCCCCCACCCGCAAGGCGTCGTTGGCGCACATGGGTGCGGCCTGCATCGCATCGGCGGGAGCGAGCGTCTTCAACGGGTCCGCGGTGGCGATGACGGTCTACCCCATTGTCCCGGACTTCAAGACCTACCCGGACACCGGCCGCGAGCTGCGCTACACCACCGGCGAGGTCGGCCTGGCCGGGCACTGGGTGAAGCACGCCCTGCACTACGCGTTCATCTACAAGGCCAAGGCGAATCCGCTCTGGCGTGCGGTCCCTGAATAGCGGAGGCGATCATGCCGCTGCGCAAGCCTTTCGAACAGAGCTACTACCCGCCGCTGCCGACGCGCTGGACCCGGTACTGGCGGACGAACATCCCGTGGCAGTTCCTGCGCTTCCTGCTGCTCAACGTGAAGATGCTGCGAATGGTGAGAAAGCACTGAGACGGCCGAGCTGACCGGTCGTCGACGCGGCGTACAATCAACGGATGCGCATGACGTTCTTCCTTGCCGCCTGCTCCCTGGTGTTGACCACGGCTGCCTGCAAGCCGGCCGCGTCGACGAACGCACCAGCCGCGACGACCGCCCCAGCAGCGCAGCAGCAGAGCGCCGCGCCTGCAAGCGCCGCTGGCCCGGCGGCGGCACCGGCAGCGGGCGTGGAGAACGCCTTCACCGGCACCATCGCCGAGACGATGGATTCGGGCGGCTACACGTATGCGCGCCTCGAAGGCGGCGGCAAGAACGACGTGTGGATTGCGGCGCCGCAGTTCGACGCGAAGGTCGGTGAGCAGGTGTCAGTGGCGCTCGACATGCCGATGCCAGGCTTCCAGAGCAAGACCCTGAACCGCACGTTCCCGACGCTGTACTTCGTGCAGGATGTTGCGCGGAACGGGCAGCCGCTCGCCGGTGGCAACCGCCCGTCAGCACCAGCGCTGATGACCGGCCACGGCTCGAGCGGGAACGGAGGCAGCAGCACCGCAGCGCCAAGCGTTCAGAAGCTCGAACCGCCTGCTGGAGGCCTGTCGGTCGCGGATGTCTTCGCGAAGAAGGACAGCCTCTCCGGGAAGTCCGTGACGGTGCGGGGCACGGTCGTGAAGTTCAACGGCGGCATCATGGACCGCAACTGGCTCCACATCCAGGACGGGTCCGGCTCCGCCACCGCGAAGAACAACGACCTCACGATCACGACGAACGCCGACGTGAAGGTCGGCGACGTCGTCATCATGACCGGCGTGGTCGGCACCAACAAGGACTTCGGCTACGGCTACGCGTACGACGTCATGCTGGAGAAGGCCACGCTCAAGTAGGCCTGTCCTCAGCGGCCGGTCGCCTGTGGCCGCTCGAAGCCGACGGTCGGCACCGGCACGGCCGACGTGTCGCCGTTGTCCCTGACGCCCTGTAGCGGCTTCGCGTCAGGGAACGCGCGCGCGATGGCATCCACGCCACCCTGCGGCTGCGCCATGCCGACCAGGTCCGCGCGCTGCTGCCGCGTCTGCATCGAATCGAGCTGCATCCGCGTGTCCCGCGCGCTCAGCAGCTCCGGCTTCAGCTCCCCGTCGCGATTGAAGCTCCACGCGAGGTGCGGTGGCCCCAGCGGAAGCTGGTCTCCGGGTGAGCCGGGAGTGCCGGTCATCCAGAAGTGCCACGTCTTGCCGTAGCTGTTGATCTTCGTCTTCATCGCCTCGTGCTCGGCCGCCGCCGGCACCCCAGGCATCTGCAGTTCGCCGGAAAGAATTTCGTAGTTGTGCGGATGCCAGTAGGCGCGCTCGTCGGCCGGGAGCTTGTCGTGCAGCGACGCGGAGATGATGTACTCGACGCCGTGCAGCCGCGCATCCGCCGTGTTGCCGTCGAAGAGCACGCACTGTGCGAAGTCCTCGTTCACCTGGTTGCAGTAGTGGTGGGACTCCATCTGCATCTGCGGATCGTCCTTCGCGGCATGGAAGCCGTCGAGGTACATCGAGATGCGCTCCACAGGAGCCTTGGCCTGCACGAGGTTGGCGGCGCTCTCCAGCCCGGCGGTGGTTGGCGTCCGGGCCTGACCGGGCGGCTCGGCGTTCGGGGCGGTGTTCCCGCCGCCACATCCCACGCAGACCAGCAACGTCAGGCTCGCGGCGATACACATCCGGTTCATCACTGACACCCCTCCGGGAGCTGATGCTGCGAAGGAGATGCCAGGGGACGTGAGACTTGAGACGTAAGGCGTGAGAACTTCTTGCGTCTAAGTCTTACGTCTCACTTCTAACGTCTAACTTCCGTCGTTGAGTTTCCGCCTCGCTTGCCAGATCGACTCGAGGACCGAATTGACGTGCTGCGTGTCGGAGAAGGGGCTGAGGATGTAGGACTTCAGCGCGTTGATCGGCTCGCCGTAGTCCGTCATGCGGTAGCAGTCGGTGAGCGAGATGACGACACCGCGGCCCTCCAGCGCGTCGGCCTGGATCAGCTCGAAGAGCCGCCTGTTGTACTCGTTGTGCTCGAGGAGCGTCTCGCGGCACGCGGGATCGGTGCGCTCCTGTGCGGGCATGCTGAAGGTGTCCACCCCATCGGGATAGACACGGAACAGCGTGACCGGTCCGAAGTTGTCGCCGTTCAGCACGGTCGTGGCCGAATGACCTTCGAGGTGCTCCCGCAGTTCCTCGGCCATCGTCACGAGATGTCCGAGCAGCGCCTGCAGACCCTGTCGTCCGAAGAGCTGCAGGTTCGCGATCGCGGCGAGCGGACCGCTGCCGGCGCGTGTCGTCTCGAGCGTGTAACGTCCAGGGTGGCGGGAGCCGGACTGGAAGATGTACGGCGTCTCCTCTTCGCGCCGCGTGAGCCGTTCGAAGTCGCGTCCATCCTTCAGCAGCACCGCGCTGGAGATGTACGGGGCGAAGCCGGTCTTGTGGTAGTCGATGCCGATCGAGTCCGCGAGGCCCAGGTGACGAATGCGCCGGGCGGCACCGGCAAGCGCACGAACGGTGCGGTGCCTGAACGCCAGCGGGTTGCGCTCGAAGTCGTAGTCGTTGAAGACGCTCCACGCCCAGCCAATCACGGCGTCCGCATGCACGTGCGGCGTGTAGTCGAGATCGAACTCCGCCACGAGCTCGTCGCGCAGACGAACGATCCCAGCGAGATCGTCGAGCCCGAACGCATCGGTCGTTCCCATCGTGGCGACGATGCAGGCGATGCGCCTCCCTGAGGAGATCGCCTCGCGGAGCCGAGTGCCCAGCTCGCTGACGATCATCTGGTTGTCGTCCGTGGTCGGCACGGTGATGAGGTTGTCCTCGCCGAGCCCAAGCCAGTTCGCCACCGTGTGGCAGGCGTAATGCGCCCGGTCGGAACAGAGCATCACCGCTGGCTGGTGGAGGCCGCGGCGTCGCGCGTCGGGCACCGCCTTCTCGAGTCCGAGCTTCGCTCCGTAGAGCAGTGTGCCGGTGCCGCCGAACGTGAAAACGCCGTCCGCCTGCTGCGGGTCGTACCCGACGAGCGCAGCCGTCATGGCGATCGCTTCAACCTCGGCGAGCGAGACCTGCCGCGACGACTCCTCGCTTACGAGGTTCGGGTTGTAGATCGAGGGGAGGAGCCCACCGATGATGCTCGGGATCGTCGGTGACGGGACCACATTGATCTGGGCGCGCGGATGGCCCCAGATGAACATGCCCGAGAGATAGTGCACGAGCTGGGCGGTCACCGCCTCGAGGGTGCTCGGCGTGTCGTCCACCCGTTTCTGGCGCGCGCTGTCGTAGTCCAGCGTGACCGGGCTGCCCAGCATCGGCGCGGCGGACTTGAGCGCGTCGACCTGGTCCAGCGCCCGCAGGAACGAGAACACGAAGTACGCGTCGTGCACGCGATCCGACACGGGTGCGGGAAACGCCGTCCGCAGCTGAGCGACGATCTCCTGATAGTCGGCCATGCCTGACAGTCTACGGGAACGCCCGCTGTCGGGCTGTCCGCTGACGCAGCGGCCCGCCTGCGCCGCGCACCCGCGTCCGTCGACGCTAGACCGCCTTCAGGAGCGCCGCACGCGGAGGCTGGCTCGGCACGCGCATGGCGCCGAGCGTTCGATCGGAGGCGAGCAGTTCCTCCACGGCTTCGGCAGGAATGGGTTTCGAGAAGTAGTAACCCTGCGCATGTCGGCAGCCGAGCCGCTCGAGCTCGATCGCCTGCCGCTCGTCTTCGATCCCTTCCGCGACCACGCTGGTGTTCAGCGTCCGGGCGAGCGCGAGGATGCTTTCCACGATCGCGGGCCGGTCCGGCGTGAGGAGCCCGCGCACGAAGGAGCGATCGATCTTCAGCGCATCGACCGGCAGCTTGTGCAGGTGACTGAGCGAGGAGTAGCCGGTCCCGAAGTCGTCCAGGTAGATGCGCACGCCGTACGCGCGGAGTTCGGCCAGCAGCTGCGCGGCGGCCTGCGGTGCATCCATCAACGCCGTCTCGGTGATCTCCAGCCGCAGGTCGCTTGGCTTCAGCCCGTGCTGCTCCACCGCCTGCTCGACGAGGTACGCGAAGCCCTGCTCCACGAGCTGCCGGGCGGATACGTTCACGGTGATGAATTCGAGCCCGGCGTTCGGATAGCGCCGCTTCCAGTCCGCAAATGCGCGGGTGGCCTGCTGCAGCATCCACGTGCCGAGCTGACCGATGATGCCAAGTTCCTCGGCCATCGGCACGAAGTCGCCCGGGGACACAGGACGCCCGTCGTGCGTCCACCGCACCAGCGACTCGAAGCCGACGCACCGGCGTGTTGTGAGAGAGACGATCGGCTGATAGTGGATCTCGAAGGCCGCAGCGCTGACCGCCTCGCGCAGCGCGCTCTCGATCGCGAGCCGATCCTGCACGGGCGCCTGCGCGTGCGGATCGAACAGCTCGTGCCGTCCCTTGCCCCGCGTCTTCGCCTGCTGGACCGCCGCGCCCGCGTCGCGCAGCATCGCCTCGACGTTCGCCACACCCGGACCGCCGACAACGATTCCGATGCTCGCGGACAGCACCAGTTCGCGTCCGCCCATCGAGAAGGGCCGGCTCAGCGCCTCCTGGAGCCGGAAGCCCACAACGTTCGCCTGCGTCTCATCGTCAATCGCGTCGAGCAGGACGGCGAACTCGTCGCTGCCCAGCCGGGCGAGCAGGTCGGCAGGGCGCAGTGCTGCGAGCAGGCGCTGGCCTACCTCGCCGAGCAGGACATCGCCCAGCGCGTGCCCGAGGCTGTCGTTCACGACCTTGAAGCGATCCAGGTCGAGCACGATGACGGCGAGGCGACCGGAGCGTGACGTCTCCAACAGCCGGCGATGAAGACGAGCCGCGAAGGCCGGCCGATCGAGAAGCCCCGTCAGCGTATCGCGGGTGTCGCCGATCGCCGGACGTGACGGCACCTGCCCCTCTTCAGCGATGGTCGCGAGTGAGCCCCCGACGGTGACCCGCCGCGCGTCACCACAACGAGCGGCGCCGTGGACGCGCACTCGCCTCCAGGAGCCGTCGACCTGACGAACGCGCTGTTCGTGATCGAGTGCAACACGGCCGACGATGGTCGCGTCGAGCGCGTTCCTGAAGGAGGCGCGGTCGTCGTCGTGGACTCGCGACAGCCACGCCTCGAGAGTCAACGGACCGTCGTCAGTCGGGAGCCCGACGAGCTCACGCCACCTCACGGACGCCGTGAGCCGACCGCTGGTCGCATCGAGCGTCCACAGGCCTTCACCTGCGCCGTCCAGAACGGCGAGCAACTGGTCAGCCGACACGGCATGTGCCTGCTCGCGGGCCACCCGATCGCTGACGTCGGCCCATACGAGGACGACACCATCGTTCGATGGCGTGAGTGCGACAACACACGTGCGCGCCTGAGCGCGGTTCCGGACCTGCACGTCGGAAACGACCCGCGCCTCTCGGAGCATGATGCAGTCCTGAACCGCACGCGGCACCCCCGTCGCGCCAAGTGCGGGCACCGCTGTCTGCAGCCAGCGACCGACGGCTCGCTCCTCAGGGCACTCGAGCCATTCGTGGAGCAGCGCGTTCCACGACGTGATTCGTCCTGTGCGATCGAGCGCGCAGAGTCCGTGATCACGTGCGCTGACCGCGTGCAACCGGTCCTCGTCGGAGGTGTGCACTGCAATGGTCGACCACTCGTACCAGAGCAGTACCAGCGGCAGCACGGCGACAGGCGCAATGGACCAGGCCTGTGTGCGGGTGATCTCGATGAGGCCGCCCGCAACGGCGGCGGCAATGAGATGTTGCGGGAGGTGTCTGATGCTCTCGGTCGGCCATCGGTGAATCCGTGGGGTACGCGTGACGAGCGGTCCGACGAGGTCGTACACCGTTGCGACCGCAACCGCATAGCTGATGGCTGCGCCCGCGAGTGGAACGGCTTGCCAGGGCCAGACGAGAGGTGTGCCGAGGCTGCCGATCACGTCGTACACAGCGCCGCCTGCCTGTGCGGCGATCAGCGCGGCCATCGCACGGACGACGATGCGACGCGCCGCCTCGCTGCGAGACGATGACGTGAGCGGACGGACCAGCGCACCGGCGACCGCCACGACGGTCATGAACGCGCTGCCCACGCTCAGGAGAGCGGCGAGTTCGCCGACGAAGCCGGCCCGGAGCGCTGCCGCGTCACCCGCCTGCGGGCGGGTGTCGAGGGCGGTCGAGACCGCGATGATGCCGAGGACGGTGGCGAGTGTGATGACCGGCGTGGCCGCGCCAGCGAGAGGACCGTATCCGAGGACGTGCAGCGCGATCGCTGACGCCAGCGTCACCGCGACCGCCCGAGCCCCCTGCGCCACGCACACCTGCACGCGTGGGCTCGGGGCAAGAGCCGCTCCGTCACGTATGCGATCGTTGACGGCGTGTCGATGCACGGGCCTGCGCGGCCCGTCAGGTCACGCGAGGTGCTGGAGGCGGCGCGGTGTGTGCCGTTTCAGCGCAGCGCCGCTACAGGTCTGCGGCTCAGATGGGCTCGGAGGCGTTGGCGGCGGCGTGCAGCCCGCATTCCTTCTTCGTCGCTTCCTCCCACCACCACCGGCCGGCCCGCTCATGCTGGTTCGGGAGCGTGGCTCGCGTGCACGGCTCACAGCCGATCGACACGAACCCGCGGCTGTGCAGCGCGTTGAAGGGAACGTCGTAGATCTCGATGTAATCCCACACCTGCCGCGACGTCCAGTTGCTCAGCGGGTTGAACTTCACCAGCGTCCGCTCGGGTGTGCTGAACCCGGCGTCCACCTGCACGACCGGCACATGTGCGCGCGTGCCGGGGCTCTGGTCCCGTCGCTGGCCCGTGATCCACGCCTGCAATGGCGCCAGCGCACGGCGCAGCGGCTCCACCTTGCGGATGCCGCAGCATTCGCCATGGCCGTCCCGGTAGAAGGAGAACAGCCCCTTCTCGCGGACCAGCCGCTGTACGGCGTGGGCATCCGGGCTCATCGCCTCGATGGCGATGCCGTAGTGTTCCCGCACCTTCTCGATGAACTGATACGTCTCAGCGTGCAGCCGACCGGTGTCGAGCGAGAACACGGTGAATGGCAGGCCGCTCTTTGCCGCCATGTCGATGAGCACGACGTCCTCGGCGCCGCTGAACGCGATGCCGATCGACGGCGAGTACTCCTTCAGCGCCACCGCCAGGATGTCCTGCGGGGACTTCGTCGCGAGGCTCTCGGCAAGCGCGGGGATCCTGGACACTTCGAGGGGCATGGTTTCTGACCGTATCATCGACGCGCCACGCCTGCAACGCGTGACCGCAAAAGGATGAGGAGGGCCTGCAAGGTGCCGATGGCACAATACGCTCGTGCCAACGCTCCGCACCGTGCGGGTTACCCGCTATGTCACCCCGCTCCGCGAAGGTGGCTCCCTCCCCGCCATCGTCGACGCCGACGATGAGGGGATGTATGTGGTGAAGTTCAGGGGCGCGGGCCAGGGCACGCGCGCCTTGGTGGCGGAACTGGTGTCAGGGGAGATCGCGCGAGCCATCGGGCTGCCGGTTCCTGAGCTCGTGTTCGCGGAGCTCGATCGCGACCTGTCGCGCACCGAGCCGGATCCCGAGATTCATCAGCTCATTTACGACAGCGCGGGGCTGAACATCGCGGTGGACTACCTGCCGGGGTCGGTGAGCTTCGACCCGGCGGTCCACCGGATCGATGGTGAGCTGGCCTCCCGGATCGTCTGGTTCGATGCGCTCGTGACGAACGTGGACCGGACGGCCCGCAACACCAACATGCTCGTGTGGCACCGGAAGCCGTGGCTGATCGATCATGGGGCCACGTTGTATTTCCACCATGCGACCGGCTGGGAGCACGAGCCGACGCGGGCACGTCAGGGCTTCCCGCTTGTACGTGACCACGTCCTGCTGCGTGCTGCCGATCGTATAGCGGCGGTCGACGAGCCTCTTGCCCGTGCGATCACGCCCGGGCTGATCGACGGAGTGCTGGCGGCTGTTCCTGATGCGTGGCTGACTGGCGAGAGCAGTCCGGCCGAACTGCGCGCCGCCTATGCCCGCTACTTCCAGTCGCGGCTCGAGGCACCGAGGCCGTTCCTCGCGGAGGCGCTCGATGCCCGGTGAACTCACGTACGACTACGCCGTCATCCGGGTCGTGCCACGCGTCGAACGGGGCGAGCAGGTCAACGTCGGCATCATCCTCTCGTGCCCCGAGGCCCAGTTCCTCGACGCACGCATCGAGGTGGACGACGCATTGCTGCTGGCGCTGGACCCCGGAATCGACCTTGCGACAGTGCGCCAGAACCTCGATGTCATTCCGGCGGTGTGCCGGGGCGGAGCGGATGGCGGCCCCATCGGCAGCCTCGACCCACGTGCGCGCTTCCGATGGCTCGTCTCGCCGCGCAGCACGGTGATCCAGCCGTCGCCCGTGCACACGGGCCGCACAGCGGACCCGGCACGGTGCCTCGAACACCTGATGGCGCGCATGGTCAGACGCACGGCGGACGCAGGGGGAACGCGGAGGGGACGTTGAAACGCTGAAATGCAAAAATGCAGGAATGCACACGGCCCGTCCCCGGCCTTCGTGCGTGCATTTCTGCATTTCAGCATCCGTGCAGTCAGCGTTGTGGCGTTGTAGCGTTCATTGCGTTGTAGCGTTCAGCGTTATCGCGTTACAGAGCTACTGGCGCGACGCAGGAGGACACAGCCATGTGGGCAGTCAACTGGGACGGCGAGTTCGTTGTCGGCGGCGATGACAACGTGCGGCTCACGCCGTCGTTCCGCCTTCGAGAGTTCCGGGATGCGGGCGGGGCGATCCACGTGCATCGCGAACTGGTGTCCGCACTGCAACTGCTGCGCGACCGGCTTGGCCGACCGTTGAAGGTCGAGCGGGTCGTGTCGAACGGCTACGGCGCCGTCGTCTCCTGCGATCAGCCATCGGCATTCCGCGCAGCTGGGAAAGCACTGTGCGACAGGGGCGTGTTCGTCACCTTCGAGCCGGTTGCGTCCGGGATCCACGTCGAGATACCGACCGTGGGGATGCCTGCGCTCGACCTCGCGCAGGCGCTGGAGACGGCGTTCTCGGTGACGGCGGCCTTTGAGACCACGGGTGATCGCTTCCAGCAGATCACCGGGAACTTCGACGGCGCGGGGCTCTCCTTCGGGCCGGCGCAGGTGAATTTCGGCAGCGGCACGCTCGTGCCGCTCTTCCGGAAGTTCCTGGAGCAGGACGAACCCTCGCTGCGCACCTGCTTTTCAGATCCTGACGACTACCAGGAGTTCCGGCGCATTCTCGACAGTCCGCTGAACGTGCAGCTCGCGTGGGCATCGAGCCTCTCCACCGGCCGCGGCAGCCACGACGTCGTCGAACCCTGGAAGGGGTACTTCCAGGCGGTCGGACGTGTGCCGCTCTTCCGTGAGATCACGGCCGAGAGCATCCTTCGTGATTACGGCGGGAAGGCGGCACGTGCGATTGCCGCACTCGAGCGGCTCGTGCCGGGCGTCCGCATCAATCGGCTCCGCTGCGTGTGCGCTCTCTACGACCTCGTCGTGCAGCAGGGGAGCCTCGACAAGGCCTGGTCGGCGATCCAGGCGCGGGTTGCACGCGAGAGGCCGATTGACCAGGAGCACCTGGTCCAGATTGCTGTCGAGGAGCGCGGGCGCTGCGCCTCGCTGCCGTGGCGGGCGGACGCGGAGAGCCGACGCGTCGGCATCCTCAAGGGCGTCCCGTACGCCGTTGCCGATCGGCAGCGCGCCAACATCAACTTCTACCTGCTCCGGAACGTCAATGTCACGGGGGTCGACACGCTCGTGCACGGCGACATGAGCGACGACGTCACGCGCGTGCGCCGCGTGCTCGCAACCGGGGACACGCTGCTCGCGTGAGGCGGGACGCTAGACGTTAGACGTGAGAAGTGAGAACTTTCAATTCAGAACTCAGAAGTCGGTCCCCGAGTCCCCAGTTCCGAGTCCCGAGTCCCGAGCCCCGACCCGATGACGTCCCGCGTACAATGTGCGGATGCTCATTCACGAACGCCGCGCTCTCATTCCCGTTGTCTTCGCCTGTGCCGTCCTGGCGGGTGCCTGTCAGAATGCACCGCAGTCGCAGTCCTCCGCACCTGCCGCCGCGCCTGCGTCGGCCTCTCCCGACGTGTGGGCGACCGTCGACGGCCGCGACATCAAGCGCGAGGACATCGAGAAGGCGTTCCGTCGCACCACACCCCCCGGACAGTCGGTCTCGGACGAAGAGGCGATGACGGCCAAGCTGAATCTCCTCGACCAGGCCATCACCGAGGACATCCTGCTCGCGAAGGCGCGTGAGCTGAACATCCAGGTGACCGACACGGACGTCGACACCGCCTACAACGAAGGCAAGAAGAACATCCCCGAGGACGCATTCAACAAGGAGCTCGGCGCGCGCAACATCAGCTCTGCCGACATGCGTGAGAGCGTCCGGCGCGACCTGCTCGCGCAGAAGGTCATCGAGCGCGAGGTCACCTCGAAGGTGACCGTCAGCGATCAGGAAGTGACCGACTTCTTCAACGCGAACAAGGCGCAGTTCAACCTCCCCGAGGACGCGTTCCGCATCGCGCAGATCGTCGTCACCGGCCAGAAGGATCAGCAGATCGCGAACCGGACGGGCGACGATGCGGCGACGCCACAGGCGGCGCAGGCGAAAGTGCAGATGCTCATGGAGCGACTGAAGGCCGGCACGCCCTTCCCGGATCTCGCGATGGACTACTCCGAGGATCCCGAGTCGGCACCGCGCGGTGGCGACGTCGGGCTGGTGCCGATCTCGGCGTTGAACCAGGCGCCGAAGCCGCTGCGCGACGCCGTGCTGAAGGCGCAGCCCGGCTCGGTGAACGTGGTGCAGATGGAAGGCGGCTTCACGATCGTCGCATTGGTAGCCAAGCAGGCGAAGGGGCAGCGCGACCTGAGCATGCCCGAGGTGAAGGACGGCATCACGAACACGCTCAAGAGCCGTCGCGAGCAGCTGCTGCGCACGGCCTACCTCGAGGCGTCCCGCAACAGGGCGAACGTCGTCAACTTCCTCGCACGCCGGATCGTCGACGGACAGGGGAAGGTCCCGGCCGCGCCGGCGCTTGCTCCGTCAGCGGGAAGCTCGAAGTAGCTGACCGGTCGCGTCACACGATGTAGTTGCCCTGGCTGGAGACGTCGATGCCGAGCTGGCGTTGCCAGCCAGGGTTCAACGTAATCACATACCGGAAGCGCAGGTCCCAGATCAGCACCTTGAGGTCGAAGGTGCCCTGCAGGCAATAGGGCTTCGCGTCGGGCACGAAGACCACGCAGGGGAAATCGATGCTGCTGACCATCGGCCGCCCCGCTTCGTCGCTGTGGTGGACCACGTTCCCGCCACGGTAACCGGTCGCCATCACGCCCGCGTTGATCGCGTCGCGAATGACCGCGAGCCGCCCGGTCATGTTCCCCATATGCGGATCCTCGTGCGCGATGTAGCTGGCCAGCGGCTGGCGGAAACGATCGCTGCCTGGCACCATCCGCTGGTCCATGCCGTGCGCATCGTAGTCATCGCGCTGCGGAAAGACCGCCCACAGGTCGTAGTCGCCGGTCGTTGCCGCGCGGTAGGTGTTCCGCAGGTTCTCCGGGCACATCGGGTCGACCATCGCCATTACCGGCAGCAGATCGCCTGACGCGGACGCCTGGTTCGGCGCCGTCAGGCCGCTCGACAGCCGCGACTCGTTCCTTCCGTAGAACACCGCCCACAGAATCTTCCCGTTCGCGCCAGGTCCGTCCATGGTGCGACGGAGCACGAACTCCATCTCTCGTCCGCCCGGCGAGGCTGCGCTGTAGCGCATCTCGTTGATGTTGCCGCCGCTCCGGCGCATGCGGCCCAGCGGACCTTCGAGCGCCTTGCGCCGCTCGTCCGTGAGGTAGAGCTGTATCTCGGTTCCGTGGGACTTGAGCAGGTCCTTGCGCTGCCCTTCGATGTCGGGGTTCTTCGTGAAGCGCGGGTCGGCCATGACGAACCCGGCCATCGGTCCCCAGGGACAGCTCTTCGCCTTGTTGTGGAAGCCTTTTGTGGCGTAGCTCTCGAGCAGGAGGCCGGTGGCCCACTTGCCCACCGCACGCGATGCGATCACGCAGTGGTGCTGCTCAGCGACGCGCTGGAAGACGGCCGCGTGCTGTTCGGGCATCCCGGTTTCAGCGACGGCAAGGGGACCTCGAAGCATGATGCCCTCCGGTTTCGGATGAGCTCATGCTACGCCCGTTTTCGAATCCGCCGCAGCAGCTCGCGCGGGGGGCGTATTGCGGAGGCGGAAGCGAGCGGTTGGCGAAGATTGGCTGGGAGGTAGGGATTCGGCATCAGTCCCGGCGAGAGCCGGGCGATGCCGGAAGACGGACCGACCAGACAAACGACTGAGCTGTGAAGCGAGGAGATTGGCTGGGTGTTCGGGACGATTTCCGCAACTGGCTCATCCGTGCGGCCTGAGCTCCCCTCGCCTTCACAGCAGATCGACCAATCCTCTTGGGCCCGCTGCTGCATGCCCAGCGGCCTGACGGTCGGACCCATGGGCAGAAGCGCGGCTGGACGGCTCCAGGAACCGTTGCGCCGCGACTCGCTCGATTCGAACCACGTCGCTGCGTCAGTCTTCCGTGAAGACGACGGTGCCCGCGAACGCCACGGGCAATTCACGCCGATCAAATGTGCGAGTGATGTTCTTGGCGGCCACCTTCAGGTTCCGAGTCTAGCGCGGGCGATCCCGACCTTCGACGACATGAGTCCGACAAGGGCAATCAACGCGCCGAGCACATAGCAAGCGCCGCTGATTCGGCCACAGATTGCGAGCCGCCAAGACCCCAACCCCATTGATTGCCTGACGCCCGAGCGAGGGCGCCACACTGACTCTGAAACCAAACAGCCGAAAAGCAATCGCCACGCGCACACTCTTGAATGGCACGGTTTTCAGCGCCACTGCGACTGCTAAATCCGTTGGACCAACCGCACGCGCCCGATCCGGGCGAGTATGCGATCGCACCGAATGTGTTCGAAGAAGTGCACGCCCAGCAGATTACAGAGCAGGAGACCGGCTGAGTCGCGCTCCCCGAAATGTTAACAATCAAGGTTCCGCCGTTGGTCGTGCGAACGATGATCTGAGAAGCTCGTGAGCCGGCACTGCCGGATGGCCTGAACGATATCGTCAGCGAGCACGTTGAGTTAACGGCGAGAGTGCCGGGAATCTGACACGTCGTTGTCGTCGGAAAGGTGCTCTGATCAGAATTGCTCATCTCCGAGAACTGCAGCGGTGCGTTTCCGGTAAACGAGATTGTGATGACGAACGTCGTCTGACTCGTCGTGCCGATTGTCGTCGATGGGAAGACCACGCTTTGTCGGTCGACGCTCGCCGTTGTGGTCGGTGCTGTCGGCGATGTAGGGCTGCCGGTCGACGACGAGGAGGAGTCGTCCTTCGTACACGCCACAGCAATGACGAGTGCAATGACCACCGCGAGTCGTGCCGCGAGGGTGGAGGAACTCACCGATATGCAATTCACACGCGGAATTCGCGGCACAAACCCCCATGCCCTCTGGCGAAGCGGAGAATCACTCATAACATCTCGTCCTTGCCAATTCCCTCGAGGAAGCACAACCGAGAGTCGCGCACAGTCAGCTGTACAGGTGACACGCGCACGGAGTCTACCCCACAAGTTAAGACCTCAAGACGAACATGCTTCCACGCGCGGTCTGAATACCACTGCGTGGCGTGACGCGATCGAGCATCCGCACCCTACGGGAGGGACGGGGAACTCTGCGGACTCGGAGTGTCAATAACCAACACCAGTGGCGACTTAAGCCGGACCAGACACGCCCAACCAGCCGCCTTGGTGGACGCGAACGTTGAGTGTCGCAGACACCCGCTTCGCAACGACACGTCCTCTATTTCGCACAGGCTCACCGGCGAAGTACATTTGCGGCAAACCACGTCTTCAGCTCAGTGTCTTGAATGCCGGCATGGATCTGGGATCGGTCGCGCCAAATCCGCCAGCTGCGCATGTCAGCTCCGCCTTCGACGATGAGCCGAAGAGCTTGGGCCGCCTCGTCAGCCTTGATGATCCGGTAGGCCTCACAGTCCATGAAGCAGAATCCCTGAATGAGCTTTCCGAGATCGTGATAGTTCGTGTTGTCGCTCATGATCCAAACCATGGCCTGGCGCACGGGGTACTGGGACGACTTGGCAAGCAGCGGCGCGACGAATGCCAGGTTCTGGTTGGACACTCGGCGCACGGTCATGCGATCAGCCTTGTCCGGGACGTCCTTGGCCCAGTTTGTACAGGCGACGGGGACAGTGGCAGAACTGGGTGAACCGACGACCAGACGTACCGTTGTTGACTCGGTTGTCATCATGGTCTGGTCTGATCGGTCCGCCGGTACGAAGAGCAACCCCGCCGGGATCTCGACCTGAAGCGGGTAGGCCGTTCGTGCACTGACGGTCACCGAGACCGACTCGATCCCATTGCCGGAGGCCGATAGCTCGACCTTGCCCTGTTGCAGCAAGTCGAGCAGATCACGCGGTCCGTAATCGCCAGACGCCAACAAGGCGCGTGCCTCGCGTTCCCGCCGATGTCCAGGGTATTGGCGCAGGAAGGCGTCAAGCGCCGGCCCGTTGCCTTCGGTGATGGCGCGCTCATAAGGCCCGTCGTCATTGCGCAGGGCCGACACGCGCTGGTTTGCCTGCTCGGTATGCGGCCCCGAGGTGTAGACAGCCGTGTACGCGAGGAGTGATGCGATGTCGTCGGTGGCGGTCGCCTGAGCCCAGGCCTGCTGTTCTGGGCGTACCTTCTGTGTGTAGTAGCCCCAAACCACCAGACCCGCGACAATGACAATTAGCAACTTCCGCATGGTACCTCTCCTCTCTACTAACCGCCGGTCGTCCTGTCGAAAGGCTGGACATCGACTTGCGCCTGGCAGGGGCTCCTCACCTCCCGCGTCATGCTGTCCGCCGAGAGCCGAGCGTGATGTTGGACGGGGCCGACGGCGATGCGTAACCGCGCAGCCGGGCCGCCACCGTTCCAGCCCAGAGCGGGAGCAGCACTCGGAGACGACCGACCCGTGGGATTCGCGACCACGTGCGCACAGACGACCTCAGCTCAGAACTCTCGATCCGGACACGACAGAAGGATCTCGCCCAGAAGATCCTCCGGCTGCGCGTTCTTCGGAGTGACCTCGAGCCTCGCAGCCCGCGTAGTTACGGTAATCGATCGCCGGCCTGCCTTGACCGCACGGAGTTCCTGGCAGGCAGCGCCGAATGCGGTCCCGTCGACGGACGTGCCCGTCTCTCGGTACTCGATGCGACCGTCGGTGATCACCATCTCGCCTGGCAGCTTACCGCGAGTCACTGGGAAAGACGCGGCGCCTGTCACCGCAGCTTCCAGCTGATCAAAGCCTCGATCAGAGGCGATGCTCAATGCGGCTGTCAGGCGATCGATCCTGCGAAGGGCCGCGGCGGCTCGAAGACGGTTCCTTCGGATGGCACCATCTCCGCTCATCGCTGCGATGTTTCCCATCAGCCCCACAATGGCGCCAACCGCGGTGCCGTTGTTCTGGCTGTTGGCCTCGGCTCTTAGAGCCGAGTTATCTTGCGTCTGCTTTTCAGCGGCCTCGGAGTATTGCTTGAACCTCCCATCGAGACTGCGGATCTGAGTGATCACCGACTCGACTCCTTCCAGTAGGACCCGCTGTGCCGCATCCCCTTTTTCGCGGAGTTCGGCAGTGCTTGTCCTCAGTGCCTTGGCCGCACTCATCTCAAGAGCGGCTGCCGCCTCAAATTCGCGTGCCAGCTCAAGCGCCTTGCTGGCAGCATGTTGCTGTCCGATCCGCTCCCGAACGATTGGGATCAGCTCGACGTGCAATACGGTGTCGCGGGCTGTGACGTCCACTTGCCGTTCCCAGTAGTCTTCCTCCCCGAGTGACGCAGCGAATACATGTGCGCCCGGGGCAACGCGAATCACGGCTGGACGGCCGGCGTCGACCCGGACAGGCGCCCGACCGTCGATGCTCACAATGCAGCTCACGTCTGCACTGACCCGGACACTCGTCAGGGCTCCGCGTCCGACCTGCTCGGCCCAGATCGGCGCCGCGACGCCCGGGAGAAGCAAGATCACGAGTGCCACGGTCTGCCAGACCTGTCGACCCATCTCGGCCTCCTTGCTTGCAGGGTGTTGGACCGGCGCCTAGTACCTGACGGAGCACGACAGCGAGGCGGTATGCCAGCGCTGGTTGTTGATGAAGAGACCGGCGTTTGGATGGCGATCGGGACAGGTGCACGGTACCCAGTCAGGTGGAACCGCTGCCTTCAAGATGTCCGGAGGGATCGTGGGTGACGATTGCCGTCGGACCGCCTCCTGCTTGGCACGTTCGGCATCGGCACGCTCGTCCCTTCCTTGCGCATGGTCGCGTTGAGCCCGATCCAGCCGGCCCCTTGCATCTTCGACATCGCGGTGTCGACGCTCCGAGTTCACCTTCGCTTTCGCTTGCATGTCGAGTTGCTCACTGGCGGTGAGAGTGGTCTGGTAGTTGTCAGCCGCGATCGCTCTTGCGGCGGATTCCGCCGCCTCTCGCATCCATCGATCCAGGGTGGAACTGTCGACCTGGCGAACCACGTTGCGGGTCCGCAGCGGGCTGTTGTCAGGCGGAATACCATGCTCACTCTCCAGGCGTTCGATCTCGTCCCTCAGGTCCGCCAGCCTGGCCAATCGCTCACGGGGTTCCGCATCAGGCGGAGGCCCCGCTTCGTGCTCAGTGTCAATTGTCACGCGAGGATCCCTCGCCATGCCGGGACGGACCCGGCTCTTGACGGCGCCCATTCCCGCGAGCTCGAAGACGTTGTTCCAAAGATCGAGGACTCTGTTGGCCTCAATCTCCTGCAGGGTGCGGTAGTAGTCTTCGTACTTTGGGGCCAGAGCGCGGCGAGTTGACGATGGAACAGCGTCGGAATAGAGGAAGTCGTAGTACAGAAGGGAGTTCGCCGTTCGTGCCGGCGCGACGATTCGCAGTTCCGGTGCTGGTGCTCTAAACGGCGTCTCCTGCGGCGTGGCCGGGCTAGGCGTGGTCCCCCGAGTCTCGACCTTGTAACGCTCGACTTGCGCTGACGGCGGAGGGCCGGATTGCGCTCGCACAGTAACGGTGGCGGCGAGAATCAGTGTCAAGAGGTGGGCATCACGCAGGGCGAAAAGTTGGCTTGTCACTGCATGTCTCCGCGGACCCGGGTTTTGTCGTCTCTTCTTGTGCCCGACCAAACAGTGGTGCGGCATCAGCGTGCCGTGTCCCCCAAGTTGATGAGTTCGTCAGGGCGTCGTCGGTCGGCTGGCGCGGAGCCGACGACAACTCGCCCCAAGAAGTGGCCCCGACACACCGTGCACGCCCTGGGCGGGCAAAGCGATTCGGAGCTTTGCCACCAGAGCTAGAAATCCGATGGCGCCATCGGCGATTCGCCGAGGTTTCCGGCCGCAGAGTGAAGCGTGATCGTTGTCCGGCTGACGGAAGTGGGCGTCTCGGTAATGACAAAGGAATCTGTCCTTGTGTAGCGACACCCGTCCCGACGGCAGTAGCGGATCCGCAGTTCGTACAGCCCGCCCGAGACCGACACAGCCTGCCGGCCTCCCGGCGCGACCTGAACGAGCCCGCCGCTGGGCCCGACGACCTTCACAGTGGCCTCGTCGGAGGACATGTTCACGATCGTCAGCGTCGGCCGCATCTGGGCATGAGCGGCAGCCGCGAGTAGCGCCCAGCAAGCGATAGCGGTGAGGATTCGACGAAGCATCTTGGACCTCCTTTTCGTTCCCAAACACCAATACGCCAGGCCGGTCGCGATACAGCAAACGAGGGACTGGGAGCCGAGATTCGCCCGCCGAACAACATTGCTTTGCAGCTGAGTACGCCGGTTCCTCCGAACGCGCCGGCAAATCCGCCGAAGTCAGGCCGTGTCGTTTGGCGCCGACCAGATCCCCGCGGCGCTCGCACCAGAAGCCCGTAACCCTTTGATTCCATGGATGTACTAGGCATTCAGTGTGTCGAAGATCGTGTCGTCAAGTCGGTGAAGCCGCCACTGAGGAGGCGGAGGGACGACGCCTGCTTCCCGTATTTCCTGCCCAGCCGGCGTATATAGGGGTGGCCGCATAGAAACCAGGCCAGGGGTTGGCGGCGCGGCCTCCGCCGGGAGCCGCTTTTGAGTTCCGGCGCCGGACGAGCTTCAGTAGAATCGCCACACGTTCGAGTGGCCCGGCGCTCAGTTCGTCGGGCCACGGGGGATCGCGTGCTCCGTCGCCGGCTTTCTTAAGCGCCCAGTCTGAGCTGTGGCGGGAAGGCGGCTCGACCCGAAGGGCAGGCAAGGTGCTATGGGAAACAGCCGCGAGCCCGTTCCGCACTCGCCAGGGCGAGCGCCTTCTAAATCAGACCTCTTTTTCCCTCCCACCTCGTGGTCCCTGCTCGCGCGCGCCGCGGCGCCAGAAACGGTCACGCCAGCGGTCAATGAGTTCGCGGACTTGTACTACGCCGCCGTACGGGGCTTCATCTTGTCGATCGTACGCAACCCCGCGGAGGCAGAAGAGCTCACACAGAAGTTCTTCCTCGTGACTGTGCTCGAGGGTCAGCTCCTTCGTCGTGCTGACCGAACCGAAGGCAGGTTTCGCGAGTACTTGAAGCAGGCCGTTCGCAACTTCCTCGTTGATGACCACCGATACCGAACGCGCAAGAAAAGACGTGCGGCGGAGCCGGACCTCCGCCCAGATGGTTTGAAGGGTGGCTGGGAGACGGTTGTTCTCAAGGAGTCTCCTGCGCACGATGCGGCGTTTCTTCGGGGGTGGGCTCAGAGCCTGGTTCGAACGGCAATCGAGCGAGTTCGAACCACATGCGAGCGGAAGGGACAAGAGCAGCACTTCCGGTTGTTTGCGGGTCGTTTCCTGGCTTCCACCCAAGACATGCCTGCATGGCGCGAGCTCGGCGAACCTTTCGGCCTGGATGAGAAGACCGCACGTAGTCGCGCTGAAACCGTCGCGAGGCACTTTCGCACGGCCATTCGGGAGCTGATCGCAACTGAAGGCGGAACCGGGGAGGGTACCGATGAGGAGATCCTCGAGTTGATTTCGCTCTTCTGATCGCAAACCGACTGACCAACGCCGGAGCGAGAAAGGGATGTGATGAAACCACGTTTAGATGCAACGAGCGCGGATGTCGACTATTTCAATCCGTTTCAACTCAGGCGGCTCCTGCTGCTCGCATCAGGCGCCGCTTCTCGTCTGGCAGAAATCACCGATTTCGAAGAGGCGAGTCGGCTGCTTGTGGAGCTGAGCGCGGCGCGAGGTGAGCCAGAACAGGATCTCCTGGGCATTGCAGCGGCGCCGGCGACCTCGCTCAAGGAGTTGCGCCGGATCAAGAACCTCGCGAAAAGGATGCTGGACGATGCCCCGCAGGCCGCACAAGCTGCGGCGGCGAGGCTCTTGTACCACGTCGCCGTGGCCGCCGCCTTTGGTCGTTGTGCGGTGGACATTTCCAGTCGCCCACTGGCTGGCAGACAGGTGATGTACGAGCGCCTGGCGCTGGTGTTCTCTGGACAGCCGATTGCTAACGTGTTTCGGCATGCTGCAGACCGCATCGCCCGATTGTGATCTGCGAGGTCTGCTCTCGTAATTGCGGACTCGCCGGCGTATTGAGTCACTGACGGAAACCTCATCGACCAAGCTGTAGCCATGGGACTGCTTCAGGAAGGCCAGATCATCCGTGGGACCTACGATGTCGAACTCCTTCTGGGCGAAGGCGCGTTCGCCGAGGTCTATCGTGTCAAGCACCGGTTTCTCGGCCGGCAGGCGATGAAGGTCTTCAAGTTGATCGGGATGACTGTTGAAGAAACCGAGAAGATGCTCGACGAGCCGATCATGCTCTCCCGTATTGGACACCCCAATATCGTGAGGGTGTTCGATGCAAACGTAACAGAAACGTCGAGAGGCGTCTGCGGCTTCTTCACAATGGAGTACGTTGCCGGTGGCAACCTCGAGAAGTTCTGGCGCTCTCACGGCGCGCGGTTTGTACCAGTTGAGACCTCCGTTGAGGTGATGCGCCAGGTGTGCCGCGGTTTGGCAGTGGCGCACGGCGAAACGCCGCCAATCGTTCACCGCGACATCAAGCCACAGAACATTTTAGTCGGCTATGACGCGACTGGTCTGAATGCTCGAGTCAGCGACTTCGGCCTTGCAAAACGTGTCAATCCCTTGACGCTTATGGCCAGCGCACGAGGCACCAGAGTCTTCAAGTCTCCGGAAGCCCTTAGCGATTGGCAAAGCGACTCGTGTGCCGGCGACGTGTGGGCTCTCGGCATGACCCTGTACTTGCTCCTGACCGATCGCCTACCCTTCTCCGACCAGGCCGACTTCGACGATGTCGACATGACGCGATTCGAGAAGCCGCTGATTCCACCCAGCCGCCTCAACGTGGAGGTCAATGCCGCGTTGGACGAAATCGTGTTTCGCGCACTCGCGATGGATCCCTCAGCTCGTTACCCCAGCGCGAAAGACTTGCTAGCTGACCTCATGAGATGGAGGCCCAAGCCACTCCAGCCCACCGGAAAGGACCGGGACGGTGGCCGCCCTTCAGACGTCTCGAAGAGCGCACTGGGAATGCACTCGCCTATCGATGCGCAGACGGGCAGGCGAATGGCGACAGATGCCGTGCGTCTCGCTCGTGAGAAGGGCCGGCTGGCCGAAGCCGCCGACCTCATGGAGGAGGCTTTCAACAAGTGGCCTGACTTGCGCGACGAATACGAATATCAGGTGCGGGTCTGGCGTCGCGGTATCGCGATGTGAGGGTGAGATGGGGGCGCTTGACACTGGGGCGACAAGCAGGCCACCGCGGCCAGCCGTTGATGTAGAGAGTGGTGTTCACGTGGACATCATGCCTTCTTTGTATCGCACTAACGCCTTTCGCGTGATCGGTTTGCCGGTAGAAGCCACACCGAAGGACATCCGGCGCAAGGCTGACATGTTGCGAATGAGTGAGACTCTCGGCACACCGGCGCCGCAGGGCCGCAGTCCTCTTCCATTGGATGCGACGGCGACTGTCGACGAGGTTCGGGAAGCGCTGCAGCGACTACGCGATCCTGAACGCCGACTAGTCGAGGAGATTTTTTGGTTCTGGCCAGTCGAACCCGGCCGCAGCGTCGACGATCCAGCGCTGACGGCGCTTGCGCAGGGTGATTTCAAGGAGGCATGCGCGATCTGGCGGGATACGGACGCCGGCGGCATCGGCCTTCACAATCTCGCTGTGCTCACGCATGCCTTGGCGCTTGATCATGAGCAGGATGCGACGAGAGAGAGTCTCACACTGAGTCCTACTGACCGCGTCAATATCAATAAGCTCTGGCGTCAAGCGTTTCTTGACTGGAACGCGGCGATCCGTGAGGAAGGTTTCTGGCAACGACTGACCCAACGGATTCACGAACTCGACGACCCGCGGTTGACTTCGGCATCGGCAATAAAGATTCGTGGAGACTTACCGCTCGCCCTGCTATCGCTCAGTGCCAGACTAGCGGTTCAGGCCGGCGAGCAACAGAACACCGCTGACGGCGCGCGCCATTTGGCCGTAATCAGAAACTCAGGTTTCGATGCAAGCACGTGTGTTGAGGCTCTTCGTGTCTCATTGGGATCCGTACGGCAGCGGATCCAGGCACTCTGTAGCACAGCGGAGACGGAGGCGGACGCGGATCCGGCCCATGCCGATCGAGTAACGACGCGCCTGCTGGACCAGGCCGCACCCCTCGTGTCCGTCATTGATTTTCTTCCAGCGGGCGACCCGATGCGCGACGGCACGCATGATCAACTGGCGCTCAGTGCCCTCGCGTGCCAGATACCATACGGCAACAAGAGTGGCGACTGGAAGGGATCGCTCGCTCTGCTTGAGCGCGTAATCGGGGTTGCCGTCAGCGACTCGGCTCGAGATCGCATTCAACGCAACATCGATATCGTCACTGCCAATCTGGCACATGAACGAGAGATTGGCACATGCTGGTTCTGCGCGAACGACAAGCCTGACGAGCGGTCCAAGTTCGTCGTGAAGATGTACGGCGAGGTCGTTCACTCAGGAACGCGGGTGACGTGGCGAGTGCTGGATGTTGACGTTCCCCGCTGTAGGGGTTGCAAGAGAAAACACAGCACCGCGGACTCCGTGGCCACGCTCGCGTTTCTGGCGCTGGCCATCACAGGGTTCAGTGTCTGTGGCGCCGGCAATGCGGAGGGGGCGGCTCTGGGCATCGGCTGGGTATGCTTCTTTGGGGCCTTCGCTCTCTTCTCGATGGTCAAGCGGTCGATCTATGGCGGCATCAAAGCGATCGGCGCCGCGACGGCATTCCCTGCGGTCGAGAGACGCAGGAAGGACGGCTGGGCGGTCGGTGCCAAGCCGCCAGGAGTTGAGTGACGTGAGGCTTCCTCCGAGTCTAAGACAGCTGATCCATCCGCGCGAGTTTCGGATCGCGGCACCTGAGTGGCCTCGTGAACTGGCTGCGTTGATCGAGAGTCTCCAGCCCTTGGTCGATTCGGATGGTTCAGCTGCGACGGCGGCATCGCCCGACCCCGGATCGCTCGTGTTTCTTGCTGAGGTCGGCACCGGCCTCTGGCGGCTTCGCCAAAAGATGCTTCAACCGGGAACCGACAGACCGCTCGAAGAGATGCGCCGGGTATACCGTCATCTCGAGTCTACGTGGGACGCACTGACAGAGGCGGGCGTTCAGATCCAGGACCACACGGACGAGCCCTTTCATTTTGGTCGGTCGATAAAGGTGATTTCGTATCAGCCAACGATGGGGATCACGCGCGAGAAGGTTCTTGAGACGATTCGGCCCACCGTTTATTTCAGAGGCACCCCGATCCAGATGGGTGAAGTCATCGTCGGCATCCCGGAACCGCCAAGTGAGAGCGCGGAACGTTTGTCACGCCAGTAGTGGACGACGCTCAAGATCTCGACGAGAAAGGGCCTGGAGGCATCGTGAGAACGACAATCGATTTCGGAATCGACTTGGGAACGACAAATAGCACTATCGCTGTCAACAAGGGCGTCGACATCGAGGTGTTTAGAAACAACGAGGGTGCTGAAACAACACCGTCGGCCGTGTGGATCGACAAAGGGGGACAGCTAATCGTCGGGCGCAGGGCATACGAGCGACTTGAATCGGACCCCGAGAACGCGGCCAGCGAATTCAAGCTCGGCATGGGTGCCGCTCGAGATCACAGTTTCGCGCGAAGCGGTCGACGTCTCAGTCCTCCTCAGTTGTCAGCTGAAGTGCTGAAATCGCTTAGAGCGGATGTTCGCCAGCGCATCGACGAGGATGTGCAGGCGGCGGTGATTACGGTGCCCGCCGCGTTCGAACTGCCCCAGTGCGAAGCAACGCAGGAAGCTGCACGGTGCGCTGGCTTCCGTGTGAGCCCTCTTCTGCAAGAGCCTGTGGCGGCCGCGCTCGCCTACGGGTATCAAAGTGACCGCGACAAAGTGTTCTGGCTTGTCTACGACCTGGGCGGCGGTACCTTTGACGCCGCGGTCGTACAGCTTCGCGACAACAGCATTCAGGTCGTGAATCACGGCGGTGACAATCATCTTGGCGGAAAGCTGATCGACTGGGCGATCGTGGAGGACGTTTTGATTCCGGCGCTGTTGAAGGAGCGCCGTCTCACCGATTTTAGGCGGGGCAATCGGAAGTGGCTCGCTCCGATAGCGAAACTCAAGATGGCCGCGGAACAGGCTAAAATCCGCCTGTCCCGAGCAGAATCGACAGAAATCGCCATCGACTTCCTCTGCACCGATGACCGTAACGAACCTGTGTCTTTCGAATACCAGTTGACACAGCACGAACTCGAACGGCTCGCGGAGCCATTCATCGTGCGTTCAATCAATGTCTGCCGCAATGTCCTGTCGGAGCGCCGGCTCGGGGCAGGCGACGTCGAGAAGGTGCTTCTCGTCGGCGGCCCTACCCTTACACCGTTCCTACGCACCCGCCTGGGTGAATCTCTCGGAATTCCGCTCGACTTCAGCAAGGATCCGTTGACTGTTGTCGCACGCGGTGCGGCCATTTTCGCCGGTACCCAAAGGCACGAGAGCGCGGCACCTGTCGTGGTGTCGGGCCAATACACGATTGTGCTTGATTACAAACCTGTGGGCGCGGATTTGGAGCCACTCTTGGGTGGTTCCGTGAAGCCCCCAGATGGAACACAACTGGAGGGCTTCACACTTGAGTTTTCCAACACCACTGCGCAACCAGTATGGCGCAGCGGCAAGATTGGCCTCGCGCCTAGCGGCGCGTTCATGACCAACTTGTGGGCGGAGAAGGGGCGCAAGAATGTGTACACCATCGAGCTGTGCGACGCAGCGGGTCGACGTGTCGAGACCATCCCGAGCGAGTTGACATACACCGTGGGCCTTGATCTCTCGGACCCACCGCTTTTGCAGTCTGTTGGCGTGGCCCTCGTGAACAATGAGGTGGAATGGCTGTTGGAGAAAGGGGTATCCCTCCCAGCAAAGCGTCGAAAGATTCTCCGCACCGCGGTCGAAGTGCGTCGAGGCCAAGCAGGTCACGTCATTCGCATTCCCGTGTTGGAGGGCCACAACCGCCGGGCAGACCGAAATCGAGAAATCGGACGCCTCGAGATAAGCGCGTCGGAGGTGACGCGCGACGTCCCCGCCGGCAGTGAGGTCGAGTTCACGCTGAACATGGACAGCTCGCGGCTTCTACGCGCAAACGCGTTCGTGCACATTCTCAATCAAGAGTTCGAAAGAGTGCTCAGCTACGAGGATTATCGAAAGAAAGCAACTGACACCGCGGAACTGCGCCGAGACCTTGAGCGACAAAGACAGCGTCTTGATGAGGCGCGGAACAAGACCCGGGAGACGGACGACGCCAGGGCCGCGCAGGCTCTTCAGCCGATCGACAGCGAGCGGATGATTCACGACGTCGAGGCTGCCTTGTCGGCGGCGCAGGGCGATCCAGATGCCGGCGACAAATGTGAGAAGCGGCTGCTCGACTTGCGATTAGCCATCGATCAGGTCGAAGAGGCCCTGGAATGGCCTGCGCTCGTAGCGCGAGCGGAGAAGGAGATCGATGTCGAACGATCGATCATCAACGACATCGAGTACAAGGCAACGGCAGAGGAGAAGTCGGCCTTTGCGAAACTGGAGCGAGAAATTCGCAGCGCTTTCAGCACTCGTGACGCCGAACTCCTTCGCTTAAAAGTGGCGGAGATGGATCGACTCGGTCTTCTGATCGTGATCCGCCATCCAGGGTTCTGGGTGTCACGCCTTCAGCATCTGGAGCAGAGGAAACAGGAGATGGTCAATTCTGCACAGGCGGAGGCTTTTGTCGCGCAGGGCCGGAGGGCGATCGGTAACAACGATCTTGAAGCCCTCAAGGCGGCTGTGCAGCAGCTAGGGGGGCTGCTGCCCATGGGCGATCCGGATCGCGATCTGCGCGGATCGACTGTTACGAAGTAGGAAGCAGTCTGCGTTACGACGATGGCTTTCACTGCGCCGACAGGAGACGAGCGACAGAACGTCGTCGCTACAGCGTGTTCGAGGCTGGCGCTTTGGCGGGCGACCGATCTTGCCAGGTGCGGGCGGTACGCTGAGGCGGAGGCTCTGCTTAATGGGCAGGAGTTCCCGACAAGGACGCCGGCAGCGTTGGATTTGCTCGCACGCATCCGCGCTCAGCAAGGCCGGCTTACAGACGCCGAGGCCGACTGGCGGGAGGCGGCTCGGCTGGAACCGGCCAACAAGTCGTATCAGGCCTGCCTTAGGCGAATCACAGTCATACAGCGACGGCCGAGACGTTGGGTGGTGGCCTTAGCCACCGCGATTCTGATCGCAATCATCGTTGTTGTGGCGACGCTGAAGAATGGAACATCAGTTGGCCAGTTAAAGGGGGTGGCCAACGATGTCTCAGACGTCACGACGGCGCCGCCCGCGGCGTCGGTTTCACCCAAGAAGGAGTTGCCGCTCGACCCGGCGCTTTCAATTCCTGGTGCCGTCGTGGAGAGGGGCGAGACCGAAACGGCGGTCGCGTTTCGGTTTGGGCTCTTTGTCGACGGGACTCGCCTGAAACCTGAGGCAAAGACAGCGTTGGACGCATTGGGGCGGCAACTCACTGCCGCTTCTGGCCCATTGGCGGTGACGATTGTCGGGTTCACTGACGATCTGCCGGTTGCTCCCTGGTCTCGCTATCGAGACAACGCTGAGCTCGGGTTAGCCCGCGCAATGGCCGCATATTCCTATCTGCGACAGGCAACCAGTGTCGACCCCCACGTCTTCACGTTACGAACTTCGGGCGCGGCTGATCCGTTGACGACACCCACTGCGAACGCACTTGATCGCAGGACGGTGGAGTTCAGGATTTCGCGGGGCAAGCGATGACGCGCGAGCTCATGGATGCGCCCCAATGACCACGATCCTGCAGGATGAGTCGCTGCGTACGACTGTGGCACTTGCGAGCGCCGAGGCCAGCGTGTCCGGAAGCGACACCGTCCTGCCTGCTCACGTGTTTCTCGCCCTTCTCAAGATCATCGACGGCGTGTTTCAAGAAGACGCGCGGAGGGCCGGGGTAAGTGGGGAGGGCATCGCCGCTGCAGAAGGCATCGCCAGCGAAGGCCGAGCGCTTTTAGGGCTTTCTGAAGAGCAATTGACGACGTTGAGGCGAACGGTCCGCCGAACCGTCCGGCCGGGTGAGTCATCTCGCGTGATGCGACCCGTCCAGTATTCGCTGTCCGTCACAGGCGTGTTCGATGAGGCTGCCAGACGTGCAATCGCCGAGAGTCGGACGGAGCTTAGTGCAATCGACCTCTTGCGAGTGTTGGTTCTGCATCCGCCACGCGACATCGCGATGTTCCTGTCTGGTGGCGAGCCTGTGCTGCAACCCCGGCGTGAGGCGATCCCGACACGCATGCCGGTCGACTTCGGCTTGCCAGTCCGAAATCTAACGGCGCTGGCGCGCGAACGACGGCTGGCTCCGGTTGTCGGACGTCGCAAAGAGCTAAAGGCGCTAGCGCGTTATCTTCAACGGACTACGAAACGCAATGTGATGCTCATTGGAGAGGCAGGCGTCGGAAAGACCGCGGTGGTTGAGGGACTGGCTCAACTACTGACCGCTCAAGACGCGCCAGAATTCCTGCGATCCATGTGCATTGTCCAAGTTGAAGTGGGGGACCTTGTTTCTGGCACAAGACATAGGGGAGACATGGAGGAACGGCTACGCCGGCTTCTGGACGCCGCCAGCACCGATCCGAATCTAGTGCTGTTTCTCGACGAGATTCACCTAGTCATGCGCGCTGGCGCAGGCGACGGAGCACTCGATGTGGCGAACTTGCTCAAGCCCTCTCTGGCAAGCAGTGAGTTTCGTTGCATCGGCGCAACGACGGTCGAAGAATTCGAACGACACATTAGGGGAGATGCCGCCTTCCTTCGGCGCTTTCAGATTCTCCGTATCGGCGAACCGTCAGAGCAGGATTCGGTGGAAATGTGTCGTACGTGGGCGCGAAGGATTGAAGATGTTCAGCAGGTAGTGATCGAGCAGGAGGCGATCGAGGCTGCGGTTGCTCTGTCCGCGCGACTGATCCGCAATCGATCTCTCCCGGACAAAGCGATTGACCTTCTCGAGAATGCCGCCGCGGCGGCGAGGATTTCATCGCTGTCATTCGGCGTTACGACACTCACGAAAGAGCACCCACGCATTGGCCGCCGAGAGATTGAGGCGGCCCTGCACGAGCAGCATGGTGTTTCACCAGCTGCCGCGACGCTAGACTCGGGAATCGTCACGAAGGCTCTCCAAGCTGCGATTGTTGGGCAGGATGCCGCGGTCGCCGCCATCAGCCGCGTCGTGGGCACTTTGCGGCATCGTCCCTCCGGTCGCGTGGGCCCATTGGGCGTCCTGCTGTTCACGGGCGCTGACCATGTAGGAAAGACATTCACCGCTGAGCTTCTGAGCGACGCGCTGTTTGGGCGGCCGGTCGGCCGCTTCCAGCTAGGCGCGTTCAGCGATCGGCATGACATCTCCCGTCTGATCGGTGCGGCACCAGGATTCATTGGGCATGATCGATCTGGCACTCTGTTTCAGTTCACAGAACGGAATCCGCAGGGCCTCATTCTCCTTAGCTCGTGGAACAAGGCCGATCCGGTTGTTCAAGACTATTTTTTCCAAATCTTCGAGACCGGCGAAGGAACGGATTCTCGTGGGCGTAGGACGGACTTCCGGCCGTATTTGTTTGTCATAACGGTCGACGTGATCTCTCGGGGCATCCTTGTTGACCGTGCAATTGGATTTGGCGCGAAGGAGCAAATCACGCTCGAGGAGTCAGAAGTCCTTGCTGCGCACGCCGGCCGTGACATCCTCTGCCGCGTGGACGGAGTGATTCCCTTCAGGACCCTCACGGAACTCGACTATCGTGAACTGTTGACGCGCCGTCTGGAGGCTCTGGCTCAGGAGCTTCGCGCTCGCGCGGCGATCGCACTCAGGATTTCCGATGCGGCACTCGAACATCTCTTTCGCGCATGCGTCGATGAGCGCAAAGGACCGCGATCGTTCTTTGGAGAGCTTGATCGACTCCTGGTGGCGCCGATATACGCCCAGCTGCAGGCTTCGAACGCTAGCAACAGGATTCATGTCGACGTGGCGGAAGGGGACTTGGTGTTTGCTGGCTGACTCGGCGGAGCCTCGGCGCGGCGGTAGGAGGCGGTTTGGGAGGTCCCGGCATGTTGCAATTCGGTCTTCGAGTATTAGCCGGCTTCCGACGTATTGAGACATGTTGGGCACTGCACACGAGCGTTCGTCATGAGTGAATCCGAAGTGAGTCGGCGCCTTCGGGCGGCTGTTGCGGCTGCGGTCATCCCGCTGCCCGGCGAGTCTCCTGAACAGCCGCAACCGGAGGATGTCCGGGTATCGAAGGTGCCGGTCGTGCCGGCTGCTTCTGAAAGTGGCTCGCCAGCGGTGTTGTCGTCTGACGGACCGTCCCTGCCACCGCAAACCCAGACGGCTGAAGGGGGCGATGTGGGCTCCCCAGCTGCGGAGCCGCCACAGACGACGGCGCCCTCCCCGGTGCGCCCTGCCGCTCCTCGGCTGGAAAGAAGGCCTGCGGAACATCGCCCAGCGCCAGGTCCCAGCCCGATGCGGCCGCGAGGTGGCCCAGAGCCCAAACGGATTATGGCAGGAGCAATCGCGGCTATGGCCGTCCTGGCTGTCGCTTCATGGCTCGCCTCCCGCGAATCCCGGCCGGATCCGGCGACCACGGCACGAGTCGATGTTTCTCCCCGGCCGCCGACGCCCGCGCCGGTGCTGCAACCGCCCGGCCCGAGCACACCGGTATCCCCAGAGCCCGCAGGCACACCCGCGGCAGCCAGGCCGAGCGTCAGGGAACCGGCCGGCGTTGACGCACCTCGGAGAGAATCCGGCGGTCGTCGACCTGAGCCTCAACCGCTCGAGGTGTCTCCGGCGGTTGGCTCGCTGCGCATTCGATCGGTTTCCGGCGCTCGTGTGTTTGTTGATGGTACCGAGTACACACCCCTCGGCCCTACCGGTGAATTGACGATTACTGACGTGCCAGTGGGCGCCCACAACATCCGCGTCGCAGTCGGTGCTCAAGAGGTCACCATTCCGGCCACTGTAGTTGCCAGCCGTGAAACGGCCCTTGAGGCCAACCTCACGCCACCTCCTGCGCCCGTGGCGGCGATTCCCGAGCCCCCGGCACCGATTGTGCGGCCTCCGGTGTCGCCTAACACTTCGAGCGATGCGCCGGCGGCATGGGCGCAGGCTTTCGAGTTTGCCCAATGGCCCTGGACTCAGTACGTCCACATCGGACCCAATGAACTGCGGTACGAAAGGCGAACGTCAGCTGGGCGAGTCGATTCGGACGCTGTCGTCGCGTCG
Source organism: Acidobacteriota bacterium (assembly GCA_018268955.1). Taxonomy (GTDB): domain Bacteria; phylum Acidobacteriota; class Vicinamibacteria; order Vicinamibacterales; family CAVVIG01; genus CAVVIG01. The sequence continues at coordinate 69,686 of JAFDVO010000029.1, forward strand.
TGTTCGGAGATCGAGGGCGTGCGACCCGGTGCCTTCGGCGGCGGCATGAGTATTCGACTCAAGAATGGCGCCAAGGTCGACATCAGCCGAGCATCGAAGCAGCAAATCTCCCAGTTGCAGGAAGCCCTCGAACGGGCCTGCAGACAACGATAACTCTCTCTCTTCGACAGGAGGCCCCGCATGTTTCGGACGTCATCGATCGCTGCACTGCTCGTGACACTCTGCGCCACCACAGCCGCCAATGCGCAGACGGGAGGCTGGATTAGCGCCAATGCCGTGCTGGCGAAGCCGGCGTCGTCCTCGACCACTCAGACGAGCTCGTTTCGTTGCTGTTCACCAAACTTCTTCGGAACGTTTGACTCAACGGCTGTGGTTGAAACCCCGGACAAGGTGTCGTTCGACATCGGTGGCGGCGTAAGGTTTCTTCGTCAGTTCGGGGTCGGCGTGGCGGTTACGCGCTATAAGGCTTCGGAGACCGCAAACATCTCTTTCTCCGTGCCGCACCCGCTCTTTGTCGGACGTCCCGCTACGGCGTCCGGGCCGAGCCAGGCGCCGCTGACGCAGGAGGAACTCGCGCTCCACATCGAGGCGCGCTACGTCGGCAACCTTCCTCACGCAAGCATTTCCGTCTTCGCCGGTCCTTCCTACTTCAGCGCAAAACGGGAAATGATCGAAGACTTTCGGTACTTCGAGAACCTCGGTTCATCAACGCTGAACTACACCGTTTCGCTTGCGGACAACACTACCCAGTCTTACGACCTGTCCAAATGGGGATTCAACGTTGGGGTCGATGTCGGGTACTACATCGGTGAATTTGTCGGCTTCGGCGTGCTCGTCAGGTACTCGAGGGCACAGGTCGATCTGCCGAACCCCCTGGCTCTTGGGGCGCCGACCCAGCCGCTGGATCTGGGCGGTGTGAATTTCGGCGGAGGCGTCAGATTCCGTTTCTGAAGTTGAGTTCTTTAGTCAGGTCAGAAAGGCGACAACCATGGAGTTCGAGCAGATATCTCGAAGGGTTGTACGTAATGCAAGTTCGAGGCGCCTGCTGAACACTCCGTTCCGCGGGATCCTTCCGCGCTTTGCACCCCACCGGATCGCTTCCGTGCTGGCGACGTTGGCCGTGCTGCTCCTAGCTGCGGCTTGCAGCGAGGACCCTCAGCCTTCCACACCGACCGGACCGTCGTCGACCTCGAACAACTCCAGTATGAGATGGGAGATCACCGATGGATGCCGCGATGATCGTGGAATCCAACTCAAATTCTTCGACAGCGCGAACAATCTGGTGTGGCCAAGCTCTTCATCGGTTTATGTGATTCCATCAGGCGAGACACGCACAGGCACGTTGTCGTGCCGAACCGGGGCCAACATCTGTTACGGCGCGAGAAAAGACCCGGAAACCTCTACGTATTGGGGTGTTGACCTAGACGGAAGTCGAACTTGCGCCAGCTGCTGCAACACGTGCCGTGACACGACGGTAACTCGAACTCTCACGTGCGATTAGCCAAGTGTCATGGCGCAGCCGCCGTGGAACGGCCATGGTCCGAGCATACATCACTTGCGGCAGGTAATGGCTCGCTCAGACGCAATCTGGGTAGGGCCCCGAGGACGAGTGTAGAGGAGTTGTGGGGTGGGACTTCTTGATCGCGTTTTTGGGTCGCAGCGACAAAGCGCAGACACCGTCCATGTCAGGTGTGAGCGGCTTCACACTCTCAAGATGGCGACGGTCGCTTCGGTCTGGGACATGCAGTTCTCGGCGTCTGGTGAACTGCTCGGAACCGCTGGTGGTGACACGGTGCTCTGGGGTTCGGCGACTGGTGACAAGAGGGTGATGCCAAGAGGTTCCAGCCCCGCCACTGCGTTGGCCTTCTGCCCGGACAATGAAAGGGTGATTGCAGGTAACCAAGACGGAACGATTGATGTGTTTGACGTGGCCGGGAAGGCTATTCATCAATCACTCGTCGCACACTCATGCGAAGTCATCGCACTCGCAGTTTCACCAGATGGCAAGTGGATGGCTAGTGGAAGTTCCATCCAGACGGAGCGCTCTAGAGCGTTGCCGGAAGACACGCGAGTGTTTCTGTGGAATCTCGACACGATGTCGATCGCTAGAGAGCTGCACGGACAGAGCGCCGGCACAAGGTGTCTGGCATTCTCGCCTGATGGCGCCGTGGTCGCGGCAGGCAGCCAGGACGGAATTGTCACGGCCTGGGACGTGCAAAGCGGGTCGATGGAGCTGCGGTGGAACTTGTATCGCGAGCCTGTGCGTTCGGTCGCATTTGACGCGGACGCCCTCTGGAGCGCGGGCGAGTATGCTGCGAAAACAGACACCAAGAGCGGCCAGGTGATCAAGGAGATTCGCCCGAGGTTCGAACTCGGCAGGCTTGCCATTGCGCCTGGCGGAAGGATCGCCGCAATTAGCGGCTCGGCGAGCCCGGGCAGTGGGCAGGTCGAGCTTGTCGAGTGCGAAACGGGCAGGCGCCGGTGGCGCGAGACGGGGATCTACTTCGGCTGGCCACGTGTCGCGTTCTCTAACGATGGGCGTTACTTTGCCGCTGAACTCACGAATGACACCGTCGGAATTTGGAGGGTCAGTCACTGAGAGCGTTTGGTGACAATTCCTGTCTTGACGCTTTGGTCTGCACTAGACCGGATTTCGCCGGGGGACTCGATGGAGAATCAGATCGTTCGGGGTCTCATTGTCGCGCCACATATGGTCCTCGTTGTCTCAGTCCCGCTCGAATCCCTGGTCACACGAACTTCGGTGTCCGCTCGTGGCTGGTCGTCGTGCGTCCGACCTGCTCGGAGGCCACTGAGCTTCTACGAGACATCCCATCAGTCGACATCTCGAAAGCCCATCTCTGACAGGAAGCGTGATGGCTCTTGGCCGCGGCTGCCGAATCTGGTCTGGCGCACCCGCGGGCGCGACAGCCAGAGCGCCCTCGACGCACGTGTGACGCCGACGTACATGAGGCGCCGCTCGCCCTCGATGTCCTTCCCGTCGAGATTCCTGAAGTCCGGGAACGAGCCGTCGTTCAGGCCGACGATCGCCACCGCCTTGAACTCGAGACCCTTCGCCGCGTGGACCGTCAACACGCGAACGCCCGGCGCCTCCGGGCGCGGCGTGCTCACAAGCTCCATCACCAGCCCGTGCCATCCCCTCTGCACCGACTCCGGACGGTTGCGGTACTGAATCCAACGTTCTCGGAACAGTTCGCGGTCGCCATTCAGCAGATCGGCCTCGTCGGCATCCGTCACGGCTGGCCCCGGATCCCAGTCCGCCAATCGCTGAAGGACCGCCGGCATTGGGTCTCGCCCTGCAGCCGCATCGGAGAGAGTGGCGATTGGAACGGCCATACTCGTTCCAGCCAAATCACCACCGAGCGCCGCAAGGAGCTGGGCGGCGTCGTCCAGCAGACCATCGTGGTCGCCGACACGGGCTCCCACCTTCGAGCGCCTGATGTGGGCAATCAGACTCCTGGCGAGCGCGACGTCCCGTTCATTCGCAAGCACCTTGAGCCCGTACAACAGAGCGGTGTACTCTTCCGTGTCAAAGACGCCGGATTCGCCTGTCGAGAAATGGTACGGAGTGTTCCGACCATCCAGTTCCACCAGAACGGCATGAAGGTGGTTCCTACTCCGTGCCACAATCGCCAGTTCTTCGGCACGGATGCGCGGCTGCTCCTCTGCCGCTAGGCTAGCGGCGGGCAGCCCATCGCGAATCAAGGCTTCCGACCAATCCACAGTGGCAACGGCCTCATCTCGCTCAGAATTCCAAGCTCCGAAGGAGACCCACCCCTTGGCCCTCGCGGTTTGTGCACGCGACTCCCTCTGCGCCTTCGTACCCGAAGGCTGAAGTGTCGCCGCAACTCGCAAGATCTCACTTCCACATCGAAACGTCGTACCGAGAACGTACCTCTCTGCCCCGAAGTCGCGTTCGAAGGCATCGATGAACTTGGCGCTGGCGCCAGCAAACGCGTAGATCGACTGTGCCGGGTCAGCCACCATCAGCACGTTTCGATGTTCGTCTCCACACAGCGCCCGAAGGAGCTCATATTGCGCAGTACTGGTGTCCTGCGCTTCATCGATGAGGATGTAGCGATAGCTACGTCGGTACTGCGCGCACACCTCAGGTTGAGTGCAGAGTAACTCGTGTGCCTTGACGAGCACGCCGTCAAAGTCCAGTGCTCCGTTCTTGCGCAGGGCCAACTCGTACGCGCGGTACGCGACCGATAGCGGTACCGACCATTTCGCCAAAGTCTTGTCCGGGGCGGCAGAGGACAGGACCAGGTCGCGCTTCAACCGACCGATCGCTGCCAGAGCCTCTAGCGCGGCGGCTCGATCGATTTCGCTCGGGTCGCCAATCACGCCCTCCTCGACCAAGCCCTGGGCCAGCGCCTGCAGCCGATCTTCATCAGTGTCGTAGAGAGTGAAATCACTCGGCACGCCGACGAGGTCGCCGTAGCTACGAAGTAAGTCCGTGCAGAACGCGTGGTACGTCGTGCACAGGACTCGCCACGTGAACTCGCCGAGACGGTCTCCGACTCTGCGCCGCATCGTTGACGCCGCATTCTTGGTGAAGCTCAGTGCCAGCACCTTAAATCCGGCATCCGGGGCGCTCTGGACAAGCCTGACTATGCGCTGCGCGAGGACCTCCGTCTTGCCCGAGCCCGGAGGAGCCACAACAAGGTACGCACCGTCAGTGAGGCTGACGATGGCCTCCTGTTCGAGCGTGAGCGTGATTGACTGCGGGTTCACTTCAGCCACTTGTCCACCCTGTTGAACACTTCACGAACAATTGGCGGCAAAGGTGGGAGGTTGTGCTTCTGGGCATCTCGTAGAATCACCGAGGCGAGAACCTGTCCGAGCGTGCCCTTGTTGCGCTTGCAGAACTCCTTTACGAGGCGGTCCTCCCAGCCAGGGCTCTGGTAGTCCCGTGTGCCTCCCCCCTTCACGGCCTGACCGTGCCACCTTGCCCTGCAGCCGGCCAGCTCGTCGGGGCCACAGTGCTCAGCGATCGCGGTCTCGATCGGAGGGCGATAGCCGGCATCGATGAGGCACTCGTCGAACCCGACATCATTCGGGAGCTGAACGAGCTCGTCTGTTGTGAGCGGTCGCCCCAGAGCCTTCTCGATGGCAGCGACGCCTTTCTTCCCCGCGTCGTCGCCATCAGCCATGAGAACCCACGGCACGCCGAGGCATTCAAGGATGCGGACGACGTGCTTGCCATTGCCCGCGCCGTCGGTATGTGCGAACGACACCGCGAGGAGACTTGGATCCTTGCCCCAGTGGTGACGGGCGAAGACCGGCAAGGCGAAGTCCTCCGTGTCTCCCTCAATGACCACCACGGCTCTGGCGAACAGGATCTCCCCGTTGTTGCGTTGGACGAAGCGCGTGACGTTCGCCAGTTCCTCGCCAGCGAAGGTCGGGATCCCGTTGGACTTCCGAGGAACTGCCTTGCACTGCGGTCCGCCGGTCGCGTCCCTGGAAATGCTGCGAATGGTGTGAATGTCGGCTACGCGCACCACATGCGGTGAGTGAGTCGAAACAAGCTTCTGCCCGTTCAACTTTGCAATCAGGCCCAGCATTGCCCTGTGCGCCTGTGGGTGAAGATGTGCCTCCGGCTCCTCAAAGGCCGCGACTACCAACGGCGACACCGGCCCACCGAGCGTCACGCGCTTCCTCACGAACGATTCGAACACCATCACAGCAGCGAGGCTTCGAGAGCCCTGCCCTTGAAGACGAAGCGGCAAGGCAGCGCCCTGCGGACGCTTGATCATCACGTCGACGGCACGGGACAGGTCGTCGACTCGCCCTGGAACCGGGGCGATGGCGACGTCGGAGATGCTGCCCCCAAGAGCGTCTTTCACTCCGCCGAGACCTGTCTTGACCGACTCAAGGACGGGACTGGACGCGACAATTCGGTTTCCGACCGTCTCAAGAGCCTTCTCGATGTCCGCCTGTTCGGCCGGATCGAGCCCCAAGTCGGCCAGTAGGCGTCCCCAATGGCTCGTCCGCGTTCTCAGCTCTTCGACCAGGTCTCGGCGAGCGTCAAGCATGAAGAACGTCACGAGTTCCAGGTGCTCACGGCCAGGTCTCTGCGGCGCGAGGCGAAGTCCTGACGAAGCGGCCCTGGTCTCCGCCCAACCGGTCACGAAGCGTCGCTCGAGTTCGATGCCCGTCCCGTCCTTGGCAACCTCGCCCGTGACCCTCATCGTGAAGTAGTGAGGCTCCGCCGCATCCTGTGGAACCTGAATGTGCCCGACGAGACGCGTCTCGACGTCAGGAGCGAATTTCAGACCGGCACCAGGAACGAAACGAACATCGATGACGAACTTCGTCGCGCGCTTGCCCGTCGCGTCCACGTGAAGGTCGTCCTCTGTTGCTCGACTGGCGCCGAAGAAGACGGCCAGCGCCTGGAGCAATGAAGTCTTGCCGGAATTGTTCTCCCCGACGAAGACCGTCAAGGGTTCGAGCGACGTGACCATGTCGCTCAGTCCACGGAAGTCTTGAACACGAATGTTGGCCATCAACACCGGCGGCACAGGGGTGGGTGCCTGGGATGGAGGTGCCTGGGGAGGAGGCGCCTGATTCGAGTTCGACATCTCCGTCAGTCCTGCTCGAATCCCTGGCTCACGAACTTCAATGTCCGCCCGTTCTCGGTGACGGTACGCACGACCTGCTCCGAGGCTCCGTCAGGCATCTGCGCATCGATCTCAAGCGTCACCTTCACGTTTGCGCCGACGAGCCCGGCGAGATGGGAAATGACCTCGTCGGCTACGCGGCTGGCGTCGCGCCCGACGCGAGCTGAGTCGAGGACGACCGTGCCGTAGTAGCGCTTGGGTCTGGCCGCAACGGGCGTGCCTTGCGGCTCCGTGCCGCTGGTTCCTGGTGGCGTGACCGTGCCCCCGGCGCCGGGCGTTGCGCCGCCGTTGCCCCCCGGGACAGGTGCAACGTCCTCTTCCTGCTGCTCGGTCGCGCGATCCGGCCGGACCAGGAGGCCCGTGATGTTGTCCTTCGTGACGTTGACCAATTGGCCGCAACGCAAACCGCGATAGCGTCCGGCCGCTTCATCGAAGCTGTCGGCGTATGCGAACGAGTCCTTCGTCCACACGAGCAGGCCGAGGCCGTCGCGGACCGCGCTAAGGAGCACGTCGGAGTCTCGCAGTCGAGGGAGGTACAAGTACCGAGCGAAGTCCTCAACGAGCTGCCTAATCTCGACGTGGTCACCGCGCCACAACGGGATGCGGTCCAACTCCATCCGGAGCCGCGTGGGCGCAAAGCCCGTGACCAGGAGCTCGTCGCTCCGGAGCTTCTTGCTGGCGCGGGCGGCGAGGGCATCCTGACCGGACAGGCGCACGGCTTGCCACTCGACCTGCGCTTGGGGTGAGTTCTGGACCGGGACCAGGAGCCACTGATATGTCTCGGGAATGCGAGCCGTCACCGCACCGTCCGCGGCGTCTCGCTGAGTCTCAGCCTGCTTGACCTGCTGCAGTGTGAGGTTCAACGTCTCGCGCTCTGCGAGAATCGATTCCCACGCGAGGAATCGCCGCACGGCGTCGAGCAGGTCCTGCAACCGCGACTTGTCCGCGGCAAGGAACGTCAGCGCGTTCCGATAGAGGCGAGGAGCCGTCCCCCGGCTCTCGAAAATGGCTTTGGCCGCCACTTCGGCCGGAGTGCCCACCTCCTTCGCGTACGGATGGTCGATCGTGAGCACGACAAGCCGAGCGTCCGTGTCGTCCGGTACGTCCTGGCCAGACTGCGGCAGCGGATGAACGCGGCTGAAATCGCCGACCTTACGCAAGTCGAGACGCAGGCGCTTGTCGATCTCCTGGACGACCGAGTCTGGAATGGGGTCGCGCTTGAGCTGTTCGGCGCGATCGTCCGCCATCTTCGTGACGGTCGGCTGCGTCGAGTACCAATAACGTGCCGAGTCCTGGTACAGGTACGTGGCCGCCGCACTCAGGCGGCGGAGCGCATCGCCAAAGATGCTGGGCGATTCGCCGGGCATCACGCAACCGAGCTTGATCTGGCGATCCTCGAGTCCACGGTTGGCGGCCGTTGCCGTTGGCGCCGACCCTAGGTAGATCGTGCGAGCCACGCGACGGGACGCTGCGAACTTGCCGAGGTTGGGCACCTCGCCGTCCAGCCGCAACGGGAGAGCCGCCGGGCCGTCCACGTCCTTCTCGATCACCGGCACCCAGTTGTCCGAGAGATACCGCGTCAGCTCGAACTGCACGCGAGGATCGTCAATGGGGATGTTCGCCGGCAGGATCAGCGGGTTACGGTCGCCCTTCTCCCACAGGCTGTGAATCACCGCGGCCATCAGGCGCAGCACACCGCGCGTGCGCTGGAACTTCACCAGCGTGGACCAGTCTGTGTAGAGCCGGTCGAAGACCTCAGGATGGATCGGATACGCAGCTTTGAGGCGCGTCTCGTACTCCGGATCACGCGCCTCCGGCGGAAACTCCTGATGCTGTGTCCGATACAGGTCGTAGAACGCCCGGGCCACGGTGTCGCGTGCGACGAACTGCGACTTCTCGACAATGGGCTCGAACAGTCGGCGCCGAACGATCTCAAAGCCTTCCTCGGCGCTGGCCGGACGCCACGATGCTTCGACGCGGCCAACCGCGTTTCGCAGGCGGTCGAGCGCGACGCGGCCGCGTTCACCGCCCACCTCGACGTCGTTCGCCTGTGCGTGGGGTGAACCGCTGGTGTCCGACGCCGGCAAGCTGATGACGAGGAGGCAGCGGTCGGCCAGCTTCGCCGACTCGGTCAGCGCCTGCGCGAACGTGAAGTGCGTCTCGAAACTGCCCGCGGGCAGGTCGCTGGCGTCGTGCAACTGGCGTGCGTACGCGACCCACTCATCGATCAGGATGAGGCACGGGCCGTATTCGTTGAACAGTTCCCGCAGCTTGTCGCCAGGGCTCGTCGCGCGCTCATCGTCGGCCTGAATCTTCGCGAACGCCTTCTTGCCACCGAGCTGCCACGCCAGTTCGCCCCAGAGCGTGCGAACGATCGTGCCGTCTGACTTCGTGACGGGGTTCCCGGGCGAGATCTTGTTGCCGACGAGAACGACCCGTTTGGCGGTGGGCAGCTTGTCGACCTTCGCGCTCGCAAGAAGCGCATCGACTCCGAGGAGATCGCTCGGAGCAACTCCGGAGAAGAGATGGTACAGCGCCAGCATCGAGTGCGTCTTGCCGCCACCGAAGTTCGTCTGGAGCTGAACGACCGGGTCGCCCTGCTGACCGGACAACCGTTGAACGGCGCCAACGAGAAGCTGCTGGAGGCTCTGAGTGAGGAATGTCCGCCGGAAGAACTCGGCCGGCTTCTTGTACTCGTCGGAACCCTCGCCAATGTGAACCTGCCAAAGATCGGCGGCGAACTCCGCCTGCTGATAGCGTCCGGTCGCGACGTCCTTGTGCGGGGTCGCAACCTCGCGCCACGGTTTGAGGCCGCCGGCCGCCTGACTCTCGATGGCCGTGCCGGCGCTCTTCCTCTTCTCCGAGCGCATTTGCTCGTCGAACCGGACGCGCAGAAGCTCCATCTTCATCTTCTCGAGTTCGTCCGCCTGTGGCGCGGCAGAGACGGCAGCAAGCAACCGACTGGACGAGTCGAGCGCGCGATAGGCGTCGTCACTAGAAAAGGGGTTCTGGTGCGCCCAACGATTTCGTACGTCGCGCAGCTCGCTCACAAGTGTGCGTTCTGCCTGACCAAGCGTCTTCTTGAAGATGACGTTCCACTGGTTCCAGAGGACGGCGAGGAGCGACGCGGCGTCCCACCGCGGCGTGGCGCCATCCTTGAAGAGTCGTTCCTGTGTTTCGCTCACCGATTGGCGAGCGATCTCGAGCCAGCGCTGAGCATCTTGCGCCTTCAGCTCGCGCTCGACGAATGGAATGAGGCCGTCCTTGACGAGATCGAGCGCCTTCCCAACGCGTTCGTGGTTGCTGATGGCCATGCTATTCCTGGTCGAAGAGTCCTGCGCCCCGCCGCGGTGCCGCTGGCGCCGGCTCTTCCTTCGCCAAGCGGGCGATCTCGGGCCAGCTTTGAACGAGAGCGTTGTACGAGCCCGCTTCCTTCGCGCGCTTCCGGCGCTCACACGCCGTATACAGCCGGTAAGCTAGCTCTCTCGCTGCGTCGGCCTTCGAGCCGTACTTTGCCAACAATTGAGCCGCCGCGACCTCGCCCGCGTGTTCGAAGACGCGAACAAGGTGGTGGAGCATCTCCCAGACGTTTGTTCGCCGATCGGTCTCGGGATCCCAGTCGACCGGCAGCTCCGTCGGCCTCAGAAGACGGACTGTGCCACCGCTGGATTCAAGGATCCCCGAGTCCGCCATGCCTCCGACACTTGTGTTCTTGGCCTTCGACAACGTTTCCGCGACTCCGTACGACCCGTCGCCGAAGCCGTGCTGATCGAACCAGGCAAGCGCCCATCGGCTGTCGACGTCGAAGTCGCCTTCCTGTTCGGCAAGCACCTCATCCAGCGTCTGGTTGATTAGCGCGAGCGCATCACGCACTGGAAGCGGATTTCCTTCGGCGTCTAGCAGTCCGTGGTTAAAGT
>JAFDVO010000002.1 GCA_018268955.1 Acidobacteriota bacterium
AGTGAACGAGTACGTCAGCGGCCCTGGCCTGCGTGGGTGGACGCGAGAACCCGGCCCCCCTCGAGTGAGTCACACGCGGTCCCCGCGTGCTCACTCGACGTGTGCCTAGACACCGACGGCCCTTTCATAGATGCATTTCTGCATTTCTGCGTTTCGTGCGTTAGTCCCTCCCCCACCCGATGTCTTCGTACACCCACGTCGCGAAGCCGAACGCGCCGAAGTTGACGAGCGTGCTGCGCGTGGCGGCGAGTTCCGGGCGCTGGTAGAGCGTCAGCGAGTGGACCTCCTCCCAGATCTGGCGGTCCGCCTCGTTCGCCATCGTGACGGCCTTCGCACGGTCGAGTTCGCGATTCGTGGCGTCGAACAGCTGGTCGATCGCAGGCGTGCCGATCCGCGCGTAGTTCTGCTGGATGTCCATCTCGCCTGACGCGTTGCGCCTCGGCATCGCGTAGAGCGACTTGGCCGAACTCATGGGGTACGGCGTGCCCATCCAGGAGAAAACGGTGAAGTCGAACTGGCCGGGCGTGATGTAGTTGGAGAAGAAGTCGGGGCTCGGGACGGTGCTGATGATCAGCTTCACGCCGACCTGCGCGAGCATGTTCTGCATCAGCTCGGTTTCCTGCTTTGAGGTCGCCACGCCGCTCGGGATGATCGCGACGATTTCGAGCGGTCGCCCGTCCTTGCGGCGCACCGTTCCGTCCATCCGCCAGCCGGCTTCGTCGAGCAACTGCTTCGCACGTTCGGGGTTGTAGGTGCCGACATCACCGGCGTTGTCCTGGTACCCGGCCTGGTTCGCCATGAAGATGTGGTTGCCGAGCGGCTCCGCCTTGATGCCGAGCGGCGCGAGCATGGCGCGCGCAATGGCCTGCCGACTGATCGCCATCGCAAGGGCGCGCCGCACGCGGACGTCCTGGAGGTTCGGGCTCGTGCCGTTGATCGTGAGGTGGCGGAAGTTCGGCCCGCCAGCCAGCCGCAGGTCCACGCCCTCGATTTCCTTTGCGCGGTTGAACTTATTGACGTCGGGCCCGATGTCCATGGCGTCGATCTCGCCGTTCGCGATGGCGTCGATCTGCGCGTCCGGCTCGATCACCCGGAACACGATGCGATCGAGCTTCGCCGGCTTGCCCCACCACCGCTCGTTGCGCACGAGCGTAATCGTCTTCGAGGTGACGTCGATCCCGCCCAGCTTGAACGGCCCGGCCGTCGTGAGCGGACGATCCTTCCACCCTTCGTTGAACACCTGCGGATCGCGCGTGGTGGACGCCGGCACGAGGTTCGCGAACAGCGATTGCCAGTCGGCGTAGCGCTTCGCGAACGTCACGATGACCTCGCGATCGTCCGCGCCGCGCTCGACCGACGCGATGTCCTCATAGCCGCTCGATGATGCGATCTGGTGCGTCTTGCTCGTGCCGTTCAGTGCGCGCCACAGCCAGTGGAAATCCGCCCACGTGATCGGAGAGCCGTCGTACCAGACGGCCTTCGGGTGAATCCGGTAGGTCACGACCTGCTGGCCCTCATGTGTGACAGTCGGCTCGGACGCGAGCAGGTCCTGGTTCCAGACCGGCGTGCCTGCGGCGTCGTTCCCGAAGGCCGTCGGGAGCAGCGCATCCATCACGTACGCGTTCATCTGCTCGGTGCCGTCGAGGTGATGCCGGTTGTAGTTCGGGGGGATCGAATCCAGCGGATAGGTGAACGTCCCGCCGTCCTTCACCTGCTCGCGCGGCGTCTGGCGGATCTGGTTCTGCGCCGCACCCTGCGACTGCATCTGCCCACGATCGGCCGCAGACCCGGACGTGCACGCGGCAGCGCCAAGGGCCAGACATACGGCCACCACGACGGCGTGAAGACGGCGACGATCAACAGTCATCATGGCGAGCTCCGCATGACACAGTGCTGATTGACAATTGCTGATTGCTGATTTGGACATGCCGGCGCCCACTCGACCGCGGATCACGCGGAGGTCACCGAGACATGAGCAATCAGCCGTTCAAAGTACTTCCACCGCCGTGGCCCAATGGCAGGCGTCGAGATGATCGGGGCTGCCGGTTCGTGGCAGCAGCGCGGGCGACTCGTCGATGCATCGCTGCCGCTGCGGCTCTGTCAGCTCGTTCGCGAACTTCTGGCACCGCGTCCGGAAGCGGCAGCCGGACGGTGGGTTCGCCGGGCTCGGCAGATCGCCCTTCAGGACGATACGGACCCGCGCGCGTTCCTTGTGCGGGTCTGGCAGTGGGATCGCCGAGAGGAGCGCCTGCGTGTACGGGTGTGCGGGCCGGTCGAACACCTCGTCCACGTCGCCTGACTCGATGATGCGACCGAGGTACATCACTGCAACGCGGTTGCCGATGTGCCGCACCACCGCGAGGTCGTGAGCGACGAAGAGGTAGGAGAGGCCGAGCTGGTCGCGGAGCCGCTCCAGCAGGTTGATCACGCCGGCCCTGACCGACACGTCCAGGGCCGAAACCGGCTCGTCGAGGACGAGAATCTTCGGCTCGAGCGCCAGCGCGCGCGCGATGCCAATGCGCTGACGCTGACCGCCGGAGAACGCGGCGGGGTAGCGGTTCACGTGCTCGGCCCTGAGGCCGACGAGCGTCAGCAGTTCGCGCACGCGGGCGGAGACCCGCTCGGGCGCGACGCCGTGCGCACGCAGGGGTTCGGCGAGGATCTCGCCAATCGGGAGGCGCGGGTCGAGCGAGGCCATCGGATCCTGGAAGACCACCTGCAGGTCACGGCGGATGCCGAACTTCTCCGCCCCCGACATGCGGGCGGTGTCATGCCCCAGCACGGCGATGTGGCCAGATGCCGGACGACCCAGGTTCAGGATCTCCATGATCGTCGTCGTCTTCCCGCAGCCCGACTCGCCGACCAGCCCGAGCGTCTCACCCTCGCGGATGTCGAAGCTGACGCCGTCGACCGCGCGCACCTCGCCGACCTTGCGGCGAAGCACCGCGCCCTTCATCTGCGGATAGCTCTTCACGAGATCCTGCACGACGAGCATCTGTTGACGCTGTTCCCGCGGGACGGACCGAACTGCGTCAGAAGACGGCAGCGGGGCAGGGAAGATGTCGCGGCTGGTGAGCTGGCGCTGCTCGATGTCGTCCTTGAAGTGGCACGCGGCGCGCTGCGTGTCGGCGGGCTCGCGACCGGCGATCGGCAGCAGGCCCGGCTCCTCGCGGCGGCAGATGTCCTGCGCCATGGGGCAGCGAGGCACGAACGGACAGCCCGTCGGCAGGTTGATGAGTGACGGGGGCGTGCCTTCGATGGGTGTGAGCGGCTGGCGTTCGCCCGCGTCCGCGCGCGGAATGGAGCCGAGGAGCCCGAGCGTGTACGGCATCCGCGGCCGGTAGAACACATCGTCCACGGACCCGGTCTCGACAATCGTCCCGGCGTACATGACCGAAACGCGGTCCGCGATTCCGGCGATAACCCCGAGGTCGTGCGTGATGAGGACAATGGCGGCGCCGGTCATCCGACGGGCGGTCTGCAGGACGTCGAGGATCTGCGCCTGGATGGTGACATCCAGCGCCGTCGTCGGTTCGTCGGCGATGATGAGCGACGGCCGGTTGGCAATCGCCATGGCGATCATCACGCGCTGCCGCATGCCACCGGAGAACTCGTGCGGGAACGCCGTCGCACGCTGCGCGGCGTTCGGAATCCCAACCGTGTGCAGCAGGTCGACGGCGCGACGCATCGCCTCGCCGCGTGAGACCGTCTCGTGCACGAGGATCGCCTCGGCGATCTGGTCGCCCACGGTGTAGACGGGCGTCAACGCGGAGAGCGGATCCTGGAACACCATCGCGATGCGGCTGCCGCGCACCGCCGAGAGCGCATCATCCGACTGCCCGATCAGCTCCTGTCCGTTCAGGCGTGCCGACCCGGTCACCTCGGCGTGACCGGGCAGCAGGTTCATTACGGCGAGCGACGAAACGGACTTCCCGGAACCCGATTCGCCGACGATGCCGAGGACCTCTCCGGGTGCGACGTCGTAGCTGACCGATCGGACCGCCCGCACGAGCCCCGCCTCGGTCCTGAACGACACCGACAGGTCGCGGACCGAGAGCAGCGGCGTGCCTGGTGCGGTCACGCGCACGTCAGTGATGCCCCTGCGCGTTCGGGTCGAACGCGTCGCGCAGTCCGTCGCCGACGAGGTTGATCGCGAGCACGAGGATGACCAGGAAGGCGGCCGGGAAGTAGAACTCCCATGGGAATGTGAGCGCCGCGTTCGCGTAGTCGCCAATCAACGTGCCGAGGGAGACGTCCGGTGGTTGCACCCCGAAGCCGAAGAAGGAGAGTCCGACCTCAGCCAGGATGAGCGAGCTCACGTTGATCGTCGCGTCGATGATGAGCAGCGACGCCATGTTGGGCAGGATGTGCCGGAAGATGATGCGCCAGCCAGGCACGCCCATGAAGCGCGCAGCGTGCACGAACTCGCGTTCCCGCAGCGACAGCGTCATGCCGCGGACGATGCGGGCCGTCACCATCCACTGGAACGCCGCCAGCAGCACAACGAAGATCAGCCAGGTGTGGCCGCGGAAGCTCGGTGACAGGATGGCGATGATCAGGAACGCCGGCAGGACCATCAGCAGGTCGATCAGGGTCACCAGGGCGGTGTTCACGGCGCCGCCGAAATAGCCGGCGAACGCGCCGACCGTGGCGGCAAGGGCGGTTGCCATCAGCGCCCCGAGCAGGCCGATGACGAGCGACTTCTGCAGCCCGCGCATGGTGAGGGCGAAGACATCGAAGCCGTTCTGCGTCGTCCCGAACCAGTGCGAGGCACTCGGCGGTTCGAGGAAGGCGGTGAAGTCCAGCTGGTCGTACTGCCACCGACCCAGGTACGGGCTGAGGTAGGCGACCCCGAACAACAGGGCGACGACGACGAGGCCGGCGATGGCGAGCCGCTGCCGCAGGAAGCGGCGCCAGACCAGTTGCAGGCGAGAGGCCGCCGCGTCCTCCAGTGGTGCCTGTGCCCCCGATCCTGACGCCGTGCCGCTTTGCAGGCCTGGTGCCGGACCGCCGTCCGGCTGGAGCGTGTCGGTCATCTCAGACACGGACCCGCGGGTCCAGCGCCGCGTACGCCAGGTCCGAGAGGAACCCGGCGATGAGCACGAGCACGCCGACGAAGAGGGTCACGCCGGCGACGGAGTTGATGTCGTTCTTCGTCACCGATTCCACGAAGTACTCGCCCATGCCGTGCCAGCCGAACAGCCGCTCGGTGAAGGTCGCTCCGACGAAGAGCAGCGCGAACTCGTACGCGAAGAAGGTGGCCATCGGGATCAGGGCGGTCCGCAGGCCGTGCTTGATGAGGGCCTGCGAGCGACGGAGCCCCTTCGCGCGCGCGGTCCGCAGGAAATCGCTGCCGAGGACGTCGAGCATCGCGTTGCGCTGGTAGCGGCCGTAGAACGCCACGGCGATGACGATGAGCACGAGCGACGGCAGGACCAGGTGCGCGAAGCGGTTCACGAGCCCGGCCGCCGACCACGGATCCATGCCGGGGGTCAGCTCGCCGGTCGTGTAGAGCAGCTTGAAGCCGAGCGCGTTGTTCAGCCCAATGCCGGCGTTCTTGAAGAGGACGCCGAGGACGACTGCCGGGATCGACAGGATGACGAACGAGGAGACCGTCAGCACCCGGTCCGCGAGCTGGTACTGCTTCACGGCCCCGTACGCGCCCGCGGCGACCCCAAGCAGCGTGCCCACGACCGCGCCGACGACCACGAGCCGCAGGCTCACCCACATGCGGCGGCCGATCTCGGCGTTGACCGGTTGATTGTCGATGGTGCGGCCGAGGTCCCCTCGCAGCAGGCCGGCTCCCCAGCGGCGGTAGCGCGTCAGCACCGGCACCTTGTCGTTCATGTTCAGCTCGTCGAGCCGCGCATCCACGACCGCGACCGGAGGCGGGGGGTTGCGCCCCTCATAGCGCGCCCGTGGCCGCAACTGCGTCGCCGCGAGCAGGTAGGCGACCGACGTCGACACGACGACGAGGCACAGCAGATACACGAGTCGGCGCAGCAGGAATGCGGCCATGTGTCTCGGCCCAACTTAGCACGACCCCGCCGGCCCGGTCCCGGAGCCCGGCTCGGTCAAGGCCCGGACGTCGCGTCCGAGTCCCCAGTCCCGAATCCCGAGTCCCGAGTCCCGAGTTCCGAGTCCCGAGTCCCGAGTCCCTGATGTATAACTTCCCCCTCTGAACTGGAGGCGCGTGTGAGAAGAATGCTGCTGTCGTCGGCGTGCCTGGCCCTCGTTGGACTCTCGAACCCCGGAGCGCTTCTCGCGCAGGGCGCGCCCGCGCGCCAGCCCACCTTCACGAAGGACGTCGCGCCGATCCTCTACAAGAACTGCATCGGCTGCCACCGAGCCGGAGAGATCGGGCCGATGTCTCTCGTGACCTATGACGAGGTGCGTCCGTGGGCGCGGGCCATCCGCGATCGGGTCAACAGCGGCCAGATGCCGCCGTGGTTTGCCGAAGGCGATCACGGACGGTTCACGAACGAACGTCGCTTGACGGACGCGGAGAAGGCGACGCTCACGGCGTGGGTGGCAGCCGGCGCGCCGCAAGGCAATCGCAAGGACCTGCCGGCGGTGCCGCGCTTCACGGACGGCTGGCAGATCGGCAAGCCGGATGCAGTCTTCGAGATGCCGGAGCCGTTCGCGATTCCCGCAAGCGGGACCATCGAGTATCAGTACTACGAGGTCCCCACGAACTTCACCGAGGACCGATGGATTCAGGCGGCGGAAGTGCGGCCCGGTGATCCGAAGCACGTCCACCACGTGATCGTTTCTGTGATCGAGCCGCAGAAGGCGGAGCGCCCGAGCATCCTGCAGGTCAAGCCGATCGTGCCCCCGAACCAGCCGCCTGCGCCTCCACGCGCCGCGCGCCCGCCGCTGAGCGATACGGAGCGTGCGACCGCCGCCCGCCGGGCTGGTGCGATCACGCTCGTGCCGTGGGCCGGAGGTGAGGAGCCGCACGTCTATCCCGAAGGAACGGCCAAGCGGATCCCGGCGGGCTCCATCCTGCTGTTCTCGCAGCACTACACCGCCAACGGCACCGCCAGCTCCGACCGCACGAAGATCGGCTTCATCTTCTCGAAGGAACCGCCGAAGCGGGAGATCCGCACCGGGCAGATCCTCAACACGCAGTTCGTGATCCCGCCTGGGGCCGGCGACGTGCAGGTCGAGGCCGAGGCCACGATGCTCGACGATGCGAAGGTGTGGACGCTGCATCCGCACATGCACCTGCGTGGCAAGGACATGACCTACACGGTCATCTATCCGGACGGCCGCAGTGAGGTCGTGCTGAAGGTGCCGCGTTACTACCCCGACTGGCAGACCGACTACTACCTGCGGGAACCGCTCGTGCTGCCCAAGGGCTCCAGGATCCACGTCACCGCCCACTTCGATAACTCGCCCGGCAACAAATACAATCCGAACCCGAACGACACGATCCGGTGGGGCGAACAGAGCTGGGAAGAGATGATGATCGGCTGGCTCACCTACACCGCGGATCACGCGGAGCCGCCCGGGGTTCGACCGACAGGGCAGCAATGAAGAAATGCAGAAATGCAAGAACGCAGAAATGCAAGAACGCAGAGACGTAGGAATGCAGGAATGCGTTCTGGCCGTCGTAGGCGGCGGGCTTCAGCCCGCCGCTTTCACATGGGAGAGGAGAGGCCGATGACGAAGTGGATAGTCGCAGCGATGGTGGGCGCGTGCCTGTCGGGGTGTGCGGTCCCTGCGTGGGCGCAGGCGCCGCCGGCGCCGCGGCCTGCCCCGGCGCCGACACCCGCCTGTGGCCCGGGCCAGCCAGCCTCGAGCAAGAGCGTGGACAAGGCGTCGCGCTGTTTCGAGCTGCGGACCTACACGGTCCAGGAGGGCAGCTCGATCGAGGTGCTGCACAACCGCTTCAGGACCGCGACCTCGCGCCTCTTCATGAAGCACGGCATGCAGATCGTCGGGTACTGGCAGCCGGTCACCATGCCGAACACGCTGATCTACATGCTGGCGTACAAGGACAACGCGGAGCGCGATCGTGCCTGGGCGGCGTTCAACACGGACCCCGAGTGGGTGAAGACACGCACCGAGATGGCGGTCAACGTGAAAGTCGACAGCCTGTTTCTGGGCGCCACCGACTACTCGCCAATCAAGTAGCACCGCCTGTCGTTGTCG
Source organism: Acidobacteriota bacterium (assembly GCA_018268955.1). GTDB lineage: Bacteria > Acidobacteriota > Vicinamibacteria > Vicinamibacterales > CAVVIG01 > CAVVIG01. The sequence goes on from JAFDVO010000002.1 coordinate 8,158, forward strand.
CTCGTCCTCTCCATCTTCCTCGATGACATCGCGCCGATCTTCGCGCTGGCCGCCGTGGGGTTCCTGCTCGCACGGCGCGCCGGCGCGAATGTGCGGACGCTCTCGGCGGTCAGCTTCAACGCGCTCTCGCCCTGTCTCGTCTTCGACCAGCTCGTCACCTCGCGGGTCGGCATCTCGCAATCGTGGCGGGTGGTCGCCTTCTGTGTCCTGATCACCGCGGCGATTGGCGTCGCGGCGTGGGCGGCGGCGTCGGTCCTCCGGTTGGCGGGCGCCACGCGCACGAGCTTCCTGCTCGTCGTGATGTTCTCGAACAGCGGCAACTACGCCCTGCCGGTCGTGCTCTTTGCCTTTGGGAACGACGCGCTCGCCTACGCGAGCGTGTACTTCGTCACGAGCGCGATCCTGGTCTACACCTTCGGCGTCTTCGTCGCCGCGAGCGGTCGCGCCAGCACGCGCCTTGCCTTGTCCCGCGTCGTCCGTGTGCCTGCCGTGTGGGGGACCGTCGCGGCGGTGGTGGTCATGGCTACGGGGCTGTCCGTGCCCACCGCCGTCATGCGGCCGGTCGGACTCCTTGGCGACGCAGCGATCCCGGTGATGCTGCTGGTGCTCGGCATGCAGCTCGAACGGCACACCCGGCCCGAGCACCCGACGGCGGTCTCGACAGCCGTGCTCCTGTCCCTGCTGATTTCCCCGGCGCTGGCCTTCATGCTCGCGTCGGCCCTGGGGCTCGAGGGCGCGGCCCGCCAGGCGACCGTCATTGAAGCATCGATGCCTGCAGCGGTCGCGACCACCGTGCTCTCCCTCGAATTCGACCTCGACGCCAACTTCACCACGAGCGTCGTCCTGTTTTCGACGCTGCTCAGCCCCTTCACGCTCGTCGCGCTCATCGCGTACCTGCGATAACGGTCGGGGACGCCGGAAGCCCACCCGCCTTCCCAGCCCTCCATTTCCGCGTTTCTGCGTTTCCGCATTCTTGCGTTTCTGCATTCTTGCGTTACCCGAATGCACACTGCCAGCCCTGCATCTCTGCCTTTGTGCATTCGAGCGTTTCCGAGGCGCAGCCAACAAACGGGTGTGGCGTGTACTGCTGTGCTGAGCTCCTGATGCGTCGTGTCCTTCCACGGGCGGCGAAGCGCGCTCGAGTGCGTTGGCTGCACCAGCACAGCTGTTTGCGGTGAAGTGAAGCGTTCGGCGTGCCTGTCGATTGCACTCGCATGCGAAGGTTGCTCAACCGACTCTCCCTGCAGCGTCGCCTCGAAGCGCTGGTTGCGGTGTCCACCCTGATGGCGCTGGCGTTCGGGGGGCTCGTTCTCCGCGACGCGTGGCAAGCCGCCTCCGAGGCCAGCGCCGTCACCGGCTTGGCGCGGCTCGCGGTCGCCACCAGTGCCGCCGTGCACGAACTGCAGAAGGAGCGTGGCCGATCGTCGGGCTACCTTGGCAGCCATGGACAGCAGTTTGGGACCGAGCTCGATGAGCAGCGTCGTCAGTCGGACGCGGCCCTCGCCGCGCTCGATACCGCGATGAAGGCTGCAGATCCGAGCGCCGATGTGCGCGAGCAGCTTGGTCGCGCATCCACTCGTCGTCAGGGGCTCGCGTCCATGCGCGCCCGGGTCCAGGCTGCCGAGATCCCTGCGCCAGAGGCGATTGACTACTACGCGGCCGTGATCGGCGATTACCTGGCTGCCGTCGATGCGATGGCGCTCGTGCCGCGAGAGGGGGACGTCACGCGGCAGCTGGTGGCGTACGGCAACTTTCTCCAGGCGAAGGAGAGCGCGGGGCTCGAACGCGCCGTGCTGAGCAACGTCTTCAGTGCCGACCGGTTCACGCCGGCGCTCTACCGCACCTTCGCCGGTGTCGTCGCGCGCGAGCAAACCAGGCTGTCGCTCTTCAGGACCCACGCGAACCCGCAGGACGCGAGCCTGCTCGAGCGGACGGTGAGCGGGGCGGACGTCACGCATGTCATGGACTGGCGGACGCTGGCGTTCGAGCGTGCGGACCGCGGCGGTTTTGGCGTCAACTCGGCCGACTGGTTCTCAGGCGCGACGGCACGCATCGACCTGATGAAGAAGGTGGAGGACCGCCTCTCGACCGGGATCGTCGCGAACGCCGAGGCGCGGCTGCGCTCGGCTGAGCACATGATGGCCCTGGTGGTCGGACTCGGCCTCGTCACGCTGGTGCTCGGCGTGGGTGGCGCCCTCGTGATTGGACGGACCACCAGCACGGCGATTGCCCACGTCGCCACCGAATTGACGGAGAGCGCCGAGCAGGTCGCCGCGGCCGCCCGGCAGGTGTCGGCCTCGGCCCAGTCCCTCGCGCAGGGCGCCACTGAGCAGGCGGCGTCAATCGAGGAAACATCGGCGTCCATGGAGGAGATGGGCTCCATGACGCACAAGAACTCGGAACATGCCCGCGAGGCGGCGCAGCTCGTGGCCAGCATGTCCGAGCACGTGGGGCGGTCCAACGCGGCGCTGGAACACATGGTCGTGTCGATGCAGGCCATCACCGACTCGAGCGCCCGCGTCGGGGCCATCATCAAGACGATCGACGAGATCGCGTTCCAGACCAACATCCTCGCGCTGAACGCCGCAGTGGAAGCCGCACGGGCGGGCGAAGCCGGGCTCGGGTTCGCCGTGGTGGCGGACGAGGTGCGGTCGCTGGCGCAGCGGGCCTCCGCCGCCGCGCGCGACACGGCGTCCATGATCGAGGAGTCCATCGCCCGGTCGCGTGAGGGCTCGGTGCGCGTGTCCGAAGTGACCGACGCCATCGAGGCGATCACGCGGAGCGTCTCCGCCGTCGAGGGAATCGTCAGCGACGTGCGCGAGGCCAGCGCCCAGCAGACGACCGGGATCGATCAGGTCAGCACCGCGTTGACGCAGATGGAGCAGGTGACGCAGGGCACTGCGGCGACGGCCGAGCAGAGTGCCGCCGCGAGCGAGGAACTGCACGCGCAGGCCGAGGCCTCGATTGCCGTGGTGCGCGAACTGCACGACATCGTGCACGGAGCTCAGGACGGCTCGACTCCCTCTGCGCCTGCCGCCACACGGCGTCGCGGCGCCCCCACCGGGGAGCGCGGCCGTCCGCGGGTGGTATCGCTCCAGGCACGGCGTGGCGCACCGGAGACCAGGGGGATCGCCGTCGCGCGGTAGCGCCGCTGCAGGTGCACGGCGACGAACGGTATACTCGCCGTCAATGCCTGCCGTCTTCGTGCACGGAAACCCTGAGTCTGCCGCGATCTGGGACGACCTCTTCGCTGCGCTCCACCGCAAGGACGTCATCGCGCTCTCACCGCCAGGATTCGGCGCGCCGGTCCCTCCGGGCTTCGACGCGAACGCCGACGCCTACGTATCGTGGCTCGTCGCTGAACTGGAGCGGATCGACGGGCCCGTCGATCTGGTCGGCCACGACTGGGGCGGCGGTCACGTGATGCGTGTCGCCATGAGCCGGCCGGACCTCATTCGGTCGTGGGCCACTGACATCGCGGGTGCACTCGACCCCGACTACGAGTGGCACGACATGGCGAAGACCTGGCAGACGCCGATCGTTGGCGATGCCGCCGTGGCCATGATGGTCAACGCACCGCGACCCTTGCGCGAGGCGCAATTCAGATCCCTCGGCCTCGGGTCGGCTGCACCGAAAGTCGCGGAGGCCGTCAATGCGGAGATGGGCCGATGCATCCTCGCGCTGTATCGATCGGCGGCGCAACCCGCGATGCGGAACTGGGGACGCGACCTCGAGAAAGCCGCCCTCCGCCCGGGGCTCGTCATCGTCGCGGCGCAGGACAAGTACGTCGGCGGTGAGGCGCTCGCACGCCGATCGGCCGACCGAGCCGGCGCTCGCCTCGCCGTGCTGCCCGGCGTTGGTCATTGGTGGATGTGCGAAAACCCAGCCCTCGGTGCGGCGACGCTGGACGAGTTCTTCGCCTCGGTCGAATAGGGCTCCAGCGCTTGGAGCCTGTTTCAACGCTCCACCACGGAGCTACACGGGTCCCAATGGAATCCCGGTGACATCTGCGCGCCCCGGCGTGCTGCGCTGAGATGTGGAAGCGCACCCTTACAGCGTGCGAAGGAAATCGAGAAGCGACCGGCTGAGTGCCTCCGGCTGCTCCTGCTGCACCCAGTGACCGGCGCCGTCGACGAGGTGTGTGCCGCGATAGTTGGTCGTCAGCGTCTTTTCGAGCCGTTCGAGCGCGCCAGGATTCTGATGGACGCCCCAGTCGCTTCTTCCGCCCATGAACGTGGCGGGCACATCGATCGTCCGGCCCGCGAAGACCTGCAGGTCGACGTCTGACGGGCTGCCGCGGTATCCGTTCAACCCACCTTGAAACCCCGTGCGACCGTACTCCTCGGTGTAGACGCGCAACTCCGGGTCCGGTAGCCACCGGTTCGCCGCAATCTGCGCCGGCGTCGGCATGTCAGGCGCAACCTGCTCCGCCATCCCGAGATCCAGATCCATCACGTAGTAGCGCGGGAGCTTCGCCCACTCCGCGGCCGTGCGAGCCGACAGCGGCGCGGGACGGTTCTCCTTCCAGTCGGCGCTCTTCACGTGGTAGTAGGCGCGCAGGAAGTCGTGGAGCCCCTGCTTCGCGTGCCACATGTTCTCGTTCGCCTCACGCGTCTGGTAATACCGCTGGTAGTGCTTGCGCGGCGGCGTGAGCCTCGCGAGGTCGTCATAGATCGTGTCCGGAGCCGCTGCCGCCGGGCGCGGCGAATCGGCCGTGTTGAACGGCAGCGACGGCGTGCCGCCCCACGGCGCGCTCATCATCGCCACTGCCTTGAAGACGTCCGGCCTCGCGCACGCACACCAGCCGGCGAGCGGAGACCCCTGGTCGTGCCCGATCACCGCGGCCACCGAGCGGTACCCCAACGCGGAGACCAGCGCGAGCATGTCCTTGATCCGGTTCAAGGTGCCGAACGGCCGCAGGTCTGCGTCGTACGACACCGGCGCCGGCGTGGTGCGGCCGTAACCGCGAACGTCCGGTGCGACGACGTGATAGCCGGCCGTGGCGAGCGGCACCATCACCTTGCGCCAGCTGAAGGCGAGTTCTGGGTAGCCGTGCACAAGCAGGAGTGCGGGCCGGCCCGGCGTCTCGTACCCGGCTTCGAGGACGTGCATCCTGAGGCCGTTCACGTTGTCGACGAAACGGGAGCGGACGCCTGCGGGCAGCACCGACGAAGGCAGCGGCCCGATTGCCGTCGACGGTTGCTGGGCGGAGACGACGCGCGCGCCCATCGTGGCCGGCACGGCCGCGGCCATCAGGCCGAGGAGCTCACGACGCGAGAGAGGGTGGGGCATGGCGCGGAACCTTACCAGATCCGCAGCCCGGCTGTGGCAAGATAGGCGCGCCCGCCGGCATCGAGCCGCGCACGGTGTCGTCCTGGAGGTCCGCATGCGGAAGGCCCTTGTTCGTCTATCTGCCACTGGAGCGCTGGCGCTGCTGGCGAGCGTCGCGCCTGCCTCGGCGCAGCAGGCGCCCCCGCCGCCGCTGCAGGTGCCGAACCCTCACTACGTGTCGATTCCGATGGAAATCGCCGTGAACCGTCCCGCCGCGGACGTCTGGAAACGGATCGGCAAGTACTGCGACATCGGCGAGTGGCTGCGGATCCCGTGCACGATCACAGCCGGGACGGACGGCGAGTTCGGCGCCGTGCGTTCAGTGGCGAACGAGATCCTGGTCGGAAAGACCGAGCTGTCGTACACCTACACGCAGCCGGTGCGGGAAGGCCGGCCGTTCGACGCGTATCACGGCACGCTCGAAGCGCGGCCGGTCACGGCCACCACATCGAAGATCGTCTACACGCTCTTCTTCGACAACTCCATGCTCGCGGACGATGCGGCGCGTGAGCGGAACATCGCGCAGCGGAAGGCAACGTTCACCCAGGCGCTCGAGAACATGAAGATCCTCGCGGAAGGCGGCACGCTCCCCCCCGCGCCGGCGCGCGGAACCCCGGGCGGGCAGTAGGGGAGACGGCAGCGAAATTGGTGAATTAGCAAGTTGGTGAGCTGGTGAGTTGGTTGAGAGCGGCGGGCTGAAGCCCGCCGCCTACGACCGTCAGTCCCACCTGTCCCACCTGCCCCACCTGCCCAGCCAGGCTGCGTTCCTGCATTCCTGCGTTCTTGCATTTCCGCGTTTCCGCGTTCGACTGTCCTGTCACCCCTGAGCCGCCCATTCCTTCAGCGTGCGGCGGTGGACCTTGCCGGTGAGACCTTTCGGGAGCTCGGGGACGAAGATGATGCGCTCCGGAATCTTGTAGGCGGCCATGCGGGCGGCCAGGAAGTCCTTGATGTCCTGCTCGGTGGCCGAGTCGCCGTTCTTCAGCCCGACAAACGCGAGGACGACTTCGCCCAGATCCGAACTCGGGCAGCCGACGACGCCGACTTCGCGCACGGCCGGGTACTGGTAGATCGCGTCCTCCACCTCCAGCGGTGAGATGTTCGAGCCGCCGCGCACGATGATCTCCTTCTTGCGTCCGACGAACCAGTAATACCCGTCGGCGTCCTTGCGCGCGAGATCGCCAGTGCTGAGCCAGCCGTCGCGGATCGTCGCGGCGGTCGCGTCCGGATCCTTCCAGTAGCCGACCATCGCCGCCGGGCTCTTCACGAGCACTTCGCCCGCCTCGCCGTCCGCCACATCGCGCCCGAACTCGTCGACGAGCCGGAGCGTCGCCCCTGGTGCGGGGAGCCCGATGGACCCAACCTTCCCCCGGGCGCCGAGCGGGTTGCATGCGTACGGCTGCACCTCCGTCATGCCGCACGCTTCGGTCACGTCCACGCGGAAGGTCTCCTTGAAGCGGCGTTGCAGTTCGGTGGCGACCGCGTCGCCGCCCGCAAAGCAGGCGCGCAGGCCCGAGATGTCAAAGGAGGATGCATTCGGCACGTGCAGGAGCGCGTTGAGCATCACGGGCAGCGCGCCGAAGATCGTGACCCTGTGGCGCTGGAGCTGTTCGAGCACGAACGGCGGATCGAACCGCGGGATCATCACAACGGTGTTGCCGGCCATCCAGGTCGACACGAGGACCGACAGCCCGAAGATGTGGCACGCCGGCAGCACAATCCCCGACACATCGTCCTCGCGGCCGTTCGCCTCAGCGACATCGAGCCCCGCCCGGGCCAGGCAGCCCAGCGTGCGATGCGTGTGTGTCACTCCCTTCGGGCGCGCCGTCGTGCCAGAGGTGTACATGATGACCGCCGGCATGTCGTCGGTCACGCGCGGCAGCGTGACCTCCGTGCTGGCCAGCTCCGTCGCCCCGCCGCCGTTCATCAGTGGCTCGAGGTCCGCGACATCCGAGAACGGACGGCGATCGCCGCTGATGAAGAAGTCGTCCAGCGCGATGGAGGGTCGTGTCTGATGGATCTCTCCATACAGGCTCGACTGTCCGAGGTAGACCCGCGCGCCGCTGTGGTTGAGCACGTAAGCCAGCTCGGGCCCCTTCATCCGCGTGTTCAGTGGGACGGCAACGAGCCCCGCCTTGAAGCACGCGTAGTACGCGACCGCCAGTTCGTAGCCGTTGGTGAAGTGCAGGGCGACGCGATCGCCAGGCTGATGGTTCACCAGCAGGGTCCGAGCGAGCCGGGTGGTTGCCTCGTCGATCGCCTGGAAGGACCACGTGCGCTCCTCCACGACGAGGGCCGTCTTGTCCGGGCATCGTTCCGCGGCAGACGGCAGCGCATTTCCAAGTGGCGGCATTACGGCTCCTTTGCAGCAGGTTCAGCGCGCCGGATGGTACACCGGACAGAGGCGCTTCGCGCCCGGTAAAGGCTCTCGGCTCTGGGCTCTTGGCTTCGGGCATGTCGACTTCCGTGGCTCAGTTAGCCCGTGGCCGACAAATGCCCGGAGCCTGAAGCCCGAAGCCCGAAGCCTATAATCGTGAGCGCCGCCCATGCCCATCGTCGAACACAGCTCACTGCCCACGTTCCGCGACCTGCGCCGGCAGGGGCATCCTGTGCTGACGGTCGACGAGGCGCGCCGGCAGGATATCCGCGAACTGCATGTCGGACTGCTGAACATGATGCCGGACGCCGCGTTCCAGGTGACCGAGCAGCAGTTCATGCGGCTGGTCGGCAGCGCAAACCACATCGCGCAGTTCTACGTGCACTGCTTCACGGTCCCGGGCCTGCAGCGGAGCGAGGCGACCCAGTCGTACATCGACAGCTACTACGAGCCGATCGAACGCGTGGTGGAGGAAGGGCTCGACGCGCTGATCATCACCGGCGCGAACGTCGCGAATCCACGCCTCGACCTGGAGCCGTTCTACGCGCCGCTCACGGAAGTCATCGGATGGGCAGGGCAGCACGTCACCTCGACCCTCTGCTCGTGCCTGTCGACCCACGCCTTGATGAAGTACCTGCACGGCATCGACCGCGTGCCGCTGCCGCGCAAGCAGTGGGGGGTCTACAGCCACCGCGTCACGGCACCGACGCATCCGCTGCTGCGCGACATCAACACGCGGTTCGACGTGCCGCACTCCCGCTACAATGCCATCCTCCGGAAGCACTTCGTCTCTGCCGGCCTGCAGATCCTCATCGAGAGCGATGAGGCGGGCGTGCACGCCGCGGTCAGCGACGATGGCTTCCGGATCGTGTATTTCCAGGGGCACCCGGAATACGACGCCAATAGCCTGCTCAAGGAATACAAGCGGGAGGTCCTGAGGCATTTTGCTGGCGAGCGCGATATGCCCCCGTATCCCGAGCACTATCTCGGACCGGAGGCTGACGCCATCCTGAGGCGCTATCTCGACGAGGCGCACGATGCCCACGTGGCCGGTCACCCGCTGCCGGACTTTCCAGAGCCGCAACTGCTGCCGTTCCTCGACAACACGTGGCGCGACACGGCGCGCGCGATCTTTGACAACTGGCTCGGGCTGGTCTATCAACTCACCAACCTGGACCGTCGCCTGCCGTTCATGGAGGGGATCGATCCGCAGCATCCCCTGAGAGGGCTGATGCGCGCCTGAGGACCACCTCGACATCTCAGTGCAGATGTCAGATTCAGATTGGGAATCAGCAATCAGCAATTAGCAATTGGCGTTCAGCCATTTCCAGAGAGGCACACGATCGATGAAGGACGAAACGCTTGCAGTTCACGCCGGGTACAAGACCGACCCCACCACGAAGTCGGTCGCGGTGCCGATCTACCAGACGGTGGCCTACGAGTTCGACAACGCGCAGCACGGCGCGGACCTGTTCAACCTGGCGGTGCCGGGCAACATCTACACGCGCATCATGAACCCGACGCAGGACGTGCTCGAGCAGCGCGTCGCTGCGCTCGAGGGCGGCATCGCAAGCCTGGCCCTCAGCTCTGGCCAGTCAGCCATCACGTACGCCATCCTCACGATCGCCCGTGCGGGCAACAACGTCGTCTCGGTCCCGCAGCTGTACGGCGGCACCTACACGCTGTTTGCGCATCAGCTCCCCTCGATGGGGATCGACGTGCGGTTCGCGAAGAGCGACAGCGCCGCCGACCTCGAGACGCTGATCGACGACAAGACGGTGGCGGTCTACTGCGAGACGATCGGTAATCCTGCCGGCAACATCCCGGACCTGGAGGCCATCACGGCGATGGCGCACCGTCACGGCGTCGCGGTGATCGTCGACAACACCGTCCCCACGCCGGTCCTGCTCAAGCCGATCACCTACGGCGCCGACATCGTCGTCCACTCGCTGACGAAGTACATGGGCGGTCATGGGACGTCCATCGGCGGCATCATCGTGGACTCGGGCAAGTTCCCGTGGGCGGAGCAGAAGGCGCGCTATCCGATGCTGAGCACGCCGGAACCGGCGTACCACGGGGTGGTCTACACCGAGGCGCTCGGACCAGCCGCGTTCATCGGCCGTGCGCGTACGGTGCCGCTGCGCAACATGGGCTCGGCGATCAGCCCGTTCAACGCGTTCCTGTTCATCCAGGGCATTGAAACACTGGCGCTGCGCATGGAGCGTCACGTCTCCAACGCGCTTGCGGTGGCGCAGTATCTCGAGAAGCACCCGAAGGTGAATGCGGTGCAGTACGCCGGGTTGCCCTCGTCGCCCTACTACCAGCTCGCGCAGAAGTACACGGGCGGCAAGCCGTCGGCGCTGCTGACGTTCACGATCAAGGGGGGCTTCGAGGCGGGCGTGAAGTTCTACGACGCGCTCAAGATCTTCAAGCGCCTGGTGAACATCGGCGACGCCAAGTCGCTCGCGGCACACCCTGCGTCCACCACGCACCGCCAGATGACCGATGAGGAGCAGCGCGCGGCTGGCGTCACGCCTGACCTCATCCGGCTGTGCGTCGGCATCGAGGCCATCGACGACATCATCGAAGACCTGTCCCAGGCGCTCGGCTAGCACTCCGCGCCTGACGAACTGCGAACCGGGAAGTCAGAACTCAGAAGTCCACCTCGGAGTTCTGACTTCCATTTCGCCGCCCGCCCTCGACCTCTGCCGTCCTCTGTCCTCCGCCTCCAACCTCCAACCTCCAACCTCGAACCTCCAACCTCGAACCTCCAATCTCCAACCTCCGCCCCATTCCCCCTCCCCTTCGCGTGTGTGCCTAGAATGCGGTATGGCACGTCTATCCGCACTCATCCGTAACACTGCGCTGCTCGTTCCTCTACTGCTTCTGCTCCTTCCGACACTCGGCGTCGCGCAGACCTTCCCGACGACCCCCGACATCGGCGCCCGCTTCACGACACCCGCAGCGGCGAACGATTACGTCAAGCGGGTCGAGATGGTCCCGATGCGCGACGGTGTTCGGCTCTACACCGTGATCGTCGTTCCCAGCGGCGCGCGGAACGCGCCGATCCTGCTGACGCGAACGCCCTACAACGCGGCGGGTCGCGCCTCGCGTGCCGAGTCGACCCGTATGGTCGGCATGCTGCCGCAGGGCGACGAGGTCTTCGCGGCCGACGGGTACATTCGCGTGTTCCAGGATGTCCGTGGCAAGTACGGCTCGGAGGGCGATTACGTGATGACGCGGCCGCTCATCGGACCGCTCAACACGACGACGGTGGATCACTCCACGGACGCGTGGGACACCATCGAGTGGCTGACGAAGCACGTGCCCGAGTCGAACGGGCGCGTCGGCATGCTCGGCAGCTCATACGAGGGCTTCACCGTCGTGATGGCGCTCGTCAACCCGCACCCGGCCCTGAAGGTCGCCGCGCCGATGAGCCCGATGGTCGACGGGTGGATGGGCGACGACTGGTTCCATTACGGCGCCTATCGCCAGAACAACGTCGACTACATCGCGTCGCAAACGGCCGCGCGCGGCAGCGGCGTCAGGCTGCCGCGCCACGGCTTCGACGACTACGACAACTTCCTCCGGGCGGGCTCGCTCGGTGCCTGGGCGCGCGAGGCGGGACTCGAGGCGCTGCCCTTCTGGCGCAAGACGATCGAGCACCCCGCCTACGACAGCTTCTGGAAGGAACAGGCGCTCGACCGCGTGATGGCCAACCAGCCCCTGAAGGTTCCGACCATGTGGATTCAGGGGATCTGGGATCAGGAGGACATGTGGGGCGGCATCCACAGCTACCTGGCCGTTGAGCCGAAGGACACGACGAACACCATGAACTACCTCGTGATGGGGCCGTGGCGGCACAGCGGCGTCAACTACGAGGGGTACTCGCTCGGCCCACTCAAGTGGGAGGGGGACACGGCGCTGCAGTTCCGCCGCGATGTGCTCAAGCCGTTCTTCGACCAGTACCTGAAGACCGATGGCCGCACGGCCGACACGCCGCCGGTCCTCTTCTACAACACTGGCGAGAACCGCTGGGATCGGCTGCCGCGGTGGCCGCTGGCGTGTGACGCGGGCTGCGGGGCGACGTCGAAGCCGCTCTACCTGACGCCCGGCGGAGGCCTGTCGTTCACAGCCCCGACCGGTACGGACGCGGCGGGGACACGTGCTTACGACGAATACGTGTCGGACCCGGCCAATCCGGTCCCCTACGTGCCACGGCCGGTCAGCTTCGCGAACGGCGACATCTGGCGGCAGTGGCTGCTGCTCGATCAGCGTACTGTGGCAACCGGTCGGCCGGACGTCGTGTCCTACATGACCGAGCCGCTCACCGAGGCGGTCCGCATCAGCGGCCCGCCGGTGGTGAACCTCGTCGCGTCAACGACAGGAACGGACAGCGACTGGGTCGTGAAGCTGATTGATGTGTATCCGGACGAAAACGTCAGTCGCCCCGAGATGGGCGGCTACCAGCTCGGCATCGCCATGGACATCTTTCGCGGCCGTTATCGAGAGAGCTTCGAGACGCCGAAGCCGGTCGCGTCGGGGACGCCGCTGACCTACAGGTTCGGGCTGCCGCAGGCGAACCACGTCTTCCTGCCTGGCCACCGGATCATGGTACAGATCCAGTCCACGTGGTTCCCGCTCTACGATCGGAACCCGCAGACCTTCGTGCCGAACATCTTCCTGGCGAAGCCAGAGGACTACCGCAAGGCGACCCAGCGCATCTACCACGCGCCGGGGACGCTGACGTTCATCAGTCTGCCGGTGGTGCCGCGGTAATTGAAGCCTCCGGGTCCTCACCGAGGTGCCCGAAGTAGTCGAGCACCATCTGCCGGGCGCCGGCGCGTGTGTACACGTCCGGCTTCCGGCTCCTGATCACCGACACGATGACGTCCGCAACCGCTTCCGGAGGCTGCCCCTGTGGCAGCGTCCGGGAGTCGGTCCCGCCGTGCCGTGCCCGCAGGCCGAACTCGGTGTACACGACACCCGGTGAGACAAGCGAGAACTGGATGTCCGGGTGCGTCTGCTTCACTTCCTCGCGGAAGTTGGCGGTGAGCGCGTTCAGGAAGTGCTTGGCGCCGTTGTAGGCGGAGCGGTAGAGCGCGAACGGGATGCGCCCGAGCATCGACGAGATGTTGATGACGTGCCCGCGGCCGCGGGCCCTGAAGTGCGGCAGCACCTCCTGCATGCCGTACAGCGCCGACTTGACGTTGATCCGGACCATCTCGTCGATGTCCTCATCCGTCAGCTCGGTTGGCAGCCGCGTGATCCCCTGGCCGACGTTGTTCACCCACACGTCGATGTGGCCGAAGTGCGCGATCGTGTCCTGCACCACGCGGGTCACGTCCGCGCGGACGGTCATGTCTGCCACCATCGGGACGGCAGTGGCCCCGCATCGTCCCGCCACCTCCTGCAGCGCCTCTGCTCGCCTGGCCACGAGCACCACCGACGCGCCTTCCCGCGCGAGCTGTTCAGCCAGCACCGCGCCGATCCCGGTGCTCGCCCCTGTCACGACAACGACGATGTCCATGGCGCCATCTTAGAGCCCGTTTCAACGCTCCACCACGGAGTTCACTGAGAACACGGAGCCAGACGGTTGCCGAACGATTCCGGATGGCAGCCAGGAGTCGACATCGCCCGGGGCCAGGAGCCGAGAGCCTGCAGCCAGTAAGTGGTACAACAGAACCGTGTCCGCCAGCCTCGTCGACCTCCTCAACGACGCGCAGTGGGATCCGACGACGGACCGGCTGCTCGATTACTTCCTGAAGTACACGACCCGCCGCAACCTCGCGCTGTATCCGGCGCAGGAGGAGGCGATCCTCGAGCTGCTCGACGGCAAGAACGTCATCCTGAACACGCCGACCGGCTCAGGGAAGTCGCTGGTGGCGTCCGCGCTCATCTTTGCGGCGCTGGCCCGTGGCAAGCGGGCGGTCTACACCTGTCCAATCAAGGCGCTCGTCAACGAGAAGTGGATGGCGCTCTGTCGCGAGTTCGGGCCGGACCTCGTTGGGCTGTCCACAGGCGACGCGTCGGTCAATCGCGATGCGCCGGTCCTGTGTTGCACCGCGGAGGTGCTCGCCAACATCGCGTTGCGCGAAGGGCCGGACGCGCCGTTCGACGACGTGGTGATGGACGAGTTCCATTACTACGCGGACCGCGACCGTGGCGTGGCGTGGCAGGTGCCGCTGCTGACGATGACGCAGTCGCGGTTCCTGCTGATGTCGGCGACGCTGGGCGACACGCGGTTCTTCGAGGAGGCGGTCACACGACTGAACGGGAAGCCGACCGTCACGATCAAGTCCGGCGAACGGCCTGTTCCGCTGGAGTACTCGTACTCGGAAGTGCCGCTGGCGCACGCGATTGAGCAGCTCGTTGCCGAGCGCAAGACGCCCGCGTACATCGTCCATTTCACGCAGGCGGACGCCGCATCCAGCGCGCAGGACTTCACGAGCCTGAAGATCTGCACGAAGGAGGAGAAGGCCGAGATTGCGGCCCGCATCGCCGACTTCCAGTTCACCAGCCCGTACGGGTCCGACGTCCGCAAGTGGCTGCGGCACGGCATCGGCCTGCACCACGCGGGCCTGCTCCCGAAGTATCGCGTGCTGGTGGAGCAGCTCGCGCAGACCGGGCTGCTGAAAATCATCTGCGGCACCGACACGCTCGGCGCCGGAATCAACGTGCCGATCCGGACGGTGCTCTTCACGCGCCTGTGCAAGTTCGACGGCCAGAAGACGGCGATCCTGAGCGCGCGCGACTTCCATCAGATTGCGGGCCGGGCCGGGCGCAAGGGGTACGACGATCGCGGCTACGTGGTGGTGCAGGCGCCGGAGCACGTCATCGAGAACGCCAAGCTGAAGGAGAAGGCCGCGCGCGACGGCAAGAAGGTGACGTTGAGGCGTCCGCCCGAGCACAACTTCGTGAACTGGGACGCGCAGACCTTCACGCGTCTGACGAACGCGCAGCCGGAGCAGCTGGTCTCACGCTTCCAGGTTACGCACGGGATGCTGCTGAACGTGCTGAGCCGCCACGGCGACGGCTGCCGCGCGATGCAGCGGCTCGTGCGGGACAGCCACGAATCCGACGTGGCCAAGAAGGCGCATCGGCGGCGCGCGTGGCAGCTGTTCCGCGCGCTCGTCACTCGGCGCGTTGTCGAGTTCATCCCCAAGACGGAGAGCGGCGCGAAGCTGCGGGTCAACGTGGACCTGCAGGACGACTTCTCGATGGACCAGGCGCTGTCGCTCTACCTGATCGAGACGCTGCCGCTGCTGGAGGTGGAGTCGCCGGAGTATGCCTTCGACGTCCTCACGCTCGTCGAGTCGATCCTCGAGAATCCGGAGCTGATCCTGCGTCGGCAGCTCGATCGCCTGAAGGACCGCATGATCGCGCAGTGGAAGTCCGAAGGCATGGAGTACGAGCAGCGGATGGAGGAGCTGGAGAAGCTCGAGTACCCAAAGCCGCTGCGCGATTTCGTCTACGCCACCTTCAACGCCTTTGCGGATCGGCATCCCTGGGTGGGGGAGGAGAACATCCGCCCGAAGTCGATCGCACGCGAGATGTACGAGAACTACCGGTCGTTTGCAGAGTATGTCCTCGAGTACGAGCTGCAGCGATCGGAGGGCCTGCTGCTGCGCCACCTCAACAGCGTTTACAAGGTCCTGAGCCAGACGGTGCCTGACGGCGTGAAGACCGACGAGGTGCGCGAGATGGAGCTCTACTTCGCCACGTTGCTCCGCGGCGTCGACTCGAGCCTCGAGGACGAGTGGGAGCGGATGCGCGACCCCGCGTACCAGCCGCTCGGACGCCGGGAACCCCGACGCGCGCAGGCGGCCCCAGGAGAGAGTACCGACACTGCGCCCGACGTCACGCGCGACGAGAAGGCCTTCACGGCTCTCGTGCGCACCCGGATCTTCACATTCCTCCGGGCATGGAGCATCGGGAACGTCAGCGCGGCGCTCGACGCGCTCGATGGCCACGCGGCAGAGCAGCCCTGGGATGCGGACCGGTTGAAGGCTGCATTGGAAGAGTACCGGATCGAGCATCCGTACCTGCGGTTCGATCCGGAAGCGCGCAACCTGCGGCACACCCACGTGACCCGGACGTCGAACGGGCGTCGCTGGCGCGTCCAGCAGGTCCTCGTCGACCCCGAACTGCACAACGACTGGATGGGGGGCTTTGACGTGGACCTCGACGCGTCGCGGGACGCAGGCCGCCCGCTCCTCCACCTCGTCAGCCTCGGACCCATCGCGTAGCACACCGAATAAAGTCGTCACGGCCCCGAGGCAGCCCACTATGATGCGCGGGTCTGCGCCCGGCCGGTCGCCGGTCGCGTTCCGCAGGAGAAGGACATCCGACACCTGCGAAGGAGGAGACCGTGACTGACAGGTTCACCAAGAGTGTTCGACCGGAACGGACCACGCGATCCCGGCGGCTGCTGGGCGTGTGCCTGGCTGTCGCGTGCAGCGTTGCCGCGGGGCCATCACTCCATGCGCAGGGCGTGGGCAGGGGCCGGCAGGAGCTGGTCGCCAAGCTGACCGGTAAGCCGGTGAAGGTCGACGAGCGCACGCGCCGGCGACGAGCCATCTCGGAAGACGAAGCGACAGTGCTCGTCGACCAGATCGCGCGGCTCACCGCGCCGGCAACGCCGGCAGGCAGCCCACAGGCGCTGTCCAAGGGCGGGTTGATGCTGCGCCTGTCGGACCACGGCGCGGGGCACGTCCTCGTGTCGCGGCCCAACGAGGACGGCACCACCTCCGTGCGGTGCGTGACGAGTGCCGCTGAAGCCGTGGACTTCCTGTCCGGCGACCTGGACGAAGCGTTCCCCTTGCAGTAGGAGGCGACCATGCAGATGTTCCGTACAGTTCCGTACGCACTTCGCGGCCTGCTGCTCCTCCTCCTCACGTTCTGCCTCCCCTCGTTCGCGGCCGCCGCTGCGCGCATCGTGGTGGTTCCCGCCGACGACCCAGGCGAAGGCTTCAACGACCCGACGCCCGCCACACCGATCGGCGGCAACACCGGCACGACACGCGGAGCCCAGCGGCTGATCGCATTCCAGCACGCGGCTGACCGGTGGGGCGCGATGCTCGACTCGAACGTCACCATCTACGTCGTCGCCTCATTCGATCCGCTCGGGCCGAACGTTCTCGGCCAGGCAGGGACGACGTACATCTTCAGTGACTTCACCGGTGCACCGGGGTTCCCCGGCGCGGCGTTCCCCGGCACGTGGTACCACAGCGCGCTCGCCGACAAGCGCGCGGGCGAAGACCTGGTACCTGGCGATGCCGATATCGTGGCGCAGTTCAGCAGCGACGCGAACTGGTACTTCGGCCTCGACAACCAGCATGGCGCGCAGACGGACCTCGTCGCCGTCGTGATGCACGAACTCGCGCACGGCCTGGGCTTCGCGAACTTCGTGAACGAAGGCACCGGTGCCAACTTTGCCGGTCAGACCGACGTGTACTCGCAGTTCACACTCGACTCGACCACGGGCGCGATCGTCGCGAACCTGGCGACGAACACCGATCGGAAGGCGGCGCTGGCCAAGGTGGACAAGGTCGTGTGGTCAGGGTCGGCCGTCGGCGACGCAGTGCCGTACGTCCTGAAGTTCGGGCGGCCCGAGCTGAACATCACGGCGCCGGCGGCGCTCGCTGATGCCTACCGCGTCGGCACCGCGTCTTTCGGCCCTCCACTGAGCTCGCCGGGGCTGGCAGGCAGCGTCGTGCTCGCGAACGACGGGGTCGGCATCGGGAGCGACGCGTGCACGCCGATTGCGGCCGGCACGCTCGCTGGCAAGATCGCGCTGGTCGACCGCGGCACCTGCACCTTCGTCGTCAAGGCGGCGGTCGTTCAGGCTGCTGGCGCGATTGGCCTGCTCGTCGCCAACAATGCGGCAGCCGACCCGCCGCCCGGACTGGGCGGGGTAGACCCGACGATTGCGATTCCGAGCGCGATGATCAGCCAGGCCCTTGGTGCCGCGATAAAGGCCCAACTCGCATCGTCGACGGCGGTGACGGTGACGCTCGGCGTCGATCTGTCGCAGCGTGCGGGGGCAGACCCCCTGGACCGCGCGCAGTTGTACGCGACCAACCCGTACCAGCCCGGGTCCTCGATCTCGCACTTCGACAACATCGCGTTCCGCAACCAGCTGATGGAGCCGGCGATCAACCCGGACCTCACGCACGAGGTGATTCCGCCGTACGACCTGACGCTGCTCGAGATGCGCGACGTCGGCTGGTTCCCTGACGCGAACGTCGATGGCACACCCGACGCATCGTTCGCCTACGGAGCCTGCAGCACGCGGGTGCCGAACACGCAGCTCTCCAACGGAGCGATGCTGACGGATCAGGCGCGCGTGTGGTACCGCGACTGCGCGGATGGCGCACGCAACCACGGCCAGTTCGTGAGCTGCGTGGCCCACACGACGAACGCCGCCGTGAAGGCGTCGCTGATCACCGGCGCGCAGAAAGGGGCAGTGCAGCAGTGTGCCGCGCAGGCATCGGTGCCGTAGTCGGCGACTGACGGCTGACCGGGCGCGCGTCCGCGTGACGGGCGTCCGGTCACCGACCCAGGCCATGTCCCGACGCTTGGGACCTCTGCGCACGGCGTGTGGCGCGGCCAGCGACGCGCGCGCTTACACGCCGAACTGCCGCAGGTGATGATCCAGGTGGCGGTACTGCAGCCGGCCCCAGGCCGGGCCGTCCAGCCGGCCGAACGCGGCATGCTCGGGCCAGCGTCCGGCGACATCGCGGCGAGCGAAGCGCTCGATCGCGTCCCGCAACGCCGAGAGCTCATCTCCCCAGTGCGTCGGGACCCGTGCCGTGAGTTCGGGAGCCGTCGGCGCGCCTTTCGGCCAGGGCAGCCAGTAGACGATGAGTGCGTTCAGCGGCCACACACGCAGCGGACCACGGACGGGGGCGACCGGCACTTCGCCCAGCCCGGCACGAAGGGCATCGGTTACGTGCGTCACCATGCGGGGCGCGTCGAGCGATCCCCACAGGGGACGCGCGTCGGGCGAGAGCCGGTCGAAGCGGGCCAGCAGGCCGGCGCGATCCTGAGGGGTCCAGAGCGTCTGCACCAGCGCATTGTAGAACCTGTTCCTGCGCGCCATCACGAAGGTCATCGGGAACGCGGACCACGCCCACGCCGAGTCAGCCAGTCGGCACGAGTCCCCAATTCCGAGTTCGCGACGCCGCCTCGGGTCTACACTGGTTTCGTGAAGTGGCTGTCTCGCTGGATGTCGCCTGCGAACGTTCCAGTGCTCACGCGGAGCCGGATCTACTCCGCCTACGGCGTGGCGGTCGCGACAGACCTCCTGCAGTTCGCGCTGGGGCCGCTCGGCTGGACCGGCGCGGATGAACTGCTGGATGTGATTGCGGCCGCGATCGAGTTCCGCCTGCTCGGCTTTCACCCGCTGCTGCTGCCGACCTTCCTCATCGAGTTCCTGCCGATCACCGACATGCTGCCGACGTGGACCGGCTGCGTCGCGCTCGTGGTCAGCGCACGGAAGGCGCGCGCCGCCGACGAGCCGCCGCCCCCGGGGCCCGGACAGGTCATCGATGTCTAGGGGCTCGAGACCGGGGAACCGGGACTGGGGACTGGGAACTCGGGACTCGGGCTGGGGATTGGGGACTCGGAATTCGGCGCTGGGACTCGGCGCTTCCTGCTGGCGCCCTCGTCAGCGGCTGTTCTCAATCAGCGATTCGCAATTAGCGATTAGCAATCAGCAAGCAGCAATTAGCGATTAGCGATTAGCGATTGGCGATTAGCGATTGGCCCAGCCTTTATCCTTCCTGAAGCGTCTTCTCGAGGACAACGAACTCCAGGTCGGCGCGCTTGGGAATGCCCCACCGCTCGTCGCCGTAGGGGAAGGGCCTGCGGACGCCTGTCTGCCGATAGCCTCGCCGCTCGTAGTAGGCAATCAACGGCTCGCGCTGCACGATGACGGTCATGTGGATCCGGCGCGCGTGCCAGTGATCGACGGCCCAGCGCTCCGCCGCCGCCAGCATCTCGCGACCGAGCCCGTGCCCCTGCCGCGTCGGCTTGGTGGTGAGCATGCCGAGATAGCACCCGGTGCCACTGCGTTCCAGATGCACGCACGCGACGATCTCGCCGGCGTCCTCGTGCACAAGGACGACGCTGCCATCCCGCGCGATGTCGTGGGCGAGCCGCGACGCATCGATGCGAATGCCATCGAGCAGCGCCTCCTCGGTCGTCCATCCTGCGCGGCTGCTTGCGCCGCGATAGGCCGAATTCACCAACGTCACCACCGCAGGCCCATCGTCCAGGGTGGCGAGGCGTACCTGGAAGTTCCCGCTGGTGTAGCTACTACTCATGGTTTGAGCCTCTGTGCAGACCGCTTCCAGATGTTTGCACAAACAATTCGGGCTGTCGTGCTCCCCGGGCGATCCGGCGCGAACTTCGCACGTACACTGGCGCCAATATCAGGCAGGTGCCTGCGTCAGTGCGGGACAGGAGGGCAGTAGACATGATGGAGCGACGGTTCTATCTGGATGCGTGTGATGCGTCCGCGGCCGTGCGTATCGCCAACACCACGATGTTCGCCGCAGCGACCGACTACGACAACACGCTGCGCATCTTCAACCGCGATCGTCCTGGAGTGCCGACGTTCACGCTGGACGTCACGTCGTTCCTGCAGCCGCGCGACCCGGAGCAGACGGAGGCGGACATCGAAGGTGCAGCGCTGCTGAACCGGCGGATCTACTGGATCGGGTCGCACAGCCGCGGTGCGTCCGGGGAGGTGCGCGAGTTCCATCGGCGCTTCTTCGCGACGACGCTCGTGCACGATCACTTCAGGGCGCGGATCGGCACGGTGGGGACCCCCTACTCGGAGCTGCTCGACGATCTCCTCGCCTGCGAGGAACTGCGCCCGTACGGTCTGCAGGCGGCGGAGGCGCTGCCACCGCAGGTCGAGGGTGGGCTGAACATCGAGGGGTTGACCACCACCACGGCCGACGAACTGCTGATGGGATTTCGCAACCCGATTCCGGAAGGGCGGGCGCTGCTGGTGAAGATGCTGAACCCGGCGGAGGTCGTGAACGGCCGCGAGCGCGCGCGGTTCGCCTTTGGGGCGCACCTGGATCTCGGAGGGCGCGGCATTCGGGCCATCGAGTACGTCCGCTCGGTGAACAGCTACCTGATCGTCGCTGGTCCGTACGACGACCGGCACGACTTCGCGGTCTATCACTGGAGCGGCCGCCCGGAGGACACGCCGAAGCTGATGGAGGTGGAGTGGCTGGACGAGATCACGCCCGAGGAACTGGTCTACATCGAAGCCGGCCCGCTCGACCTGATCGTGGACTTCCTGAGCGACGACATGACGAACAGCCCCGGGCCGACCCAGGGACCGCTCCGCACGTTCATCGCAACGACGCTGCCGATTCCGTTCTACTGACCGCGTCCGGTCAGCTTCCTGAACCAGCCGCTGCGTGAGGGCTGTCCGGTCTGCAGCCGGCCGGACAGCCAGAACCATCCCGAGAGCACGTGCCCTGCGCGCGGCTCACGATCGAGCAGGTCGGGATCGATCACGACGTCGAACGTCCCGCCGGGCGCATCGACGAGGGCCCACCAGAATGCCGCTCCGGAAATGGCGTTCCGGCGTGGCGCGGCTTCGAGGATCACGCCCGAGATCAACGCGTGTGATTCCGGGGGGACCACCGGCTCGCCGGTCGGCGAGATCAGGCCGGAGGGGATGAACGAGCGCGCTGGGAAGTTCATGCCTTCAGCGGACTGCGACGCGCGATACGCCTCCTCCGAGTCGTGCAGCGTGAGCTGCTGCGCGAACGCGGCGAGCTGCACCTCCGCAACCATCGGCAGCGGCGCGTCCTCGTGGATGGCGCCATCGGGGCAGTCGAACACGAACGGGTAGTCGCCGCCCGTGGCGGAGCCGTCGGGTGGGTTGGCCCACGCGAGGAAGGTAGCATCCAGCGGCGTGTGCGTCTTGCGCGTCACCCGCGCCTCGATGCCAATCCGCAGCCGCGACCGCCCCTCGAAGTGGGGCGTCATGCCCATGGCATCGCCGCTCCGGGTCAGTTGCAGCCACAGCTGCTCTCCGGAAGGCGGAGCCCACTTCAAGTACTGACCCTCGCGGGCGTTCACCGTATCGGCGCGTTCGGCGACGTGGGTCGCAAGGGCGGCGAGGTCCTCGCCACTGGTGACATCGAAGCCGAGTGCAGAGAATTGGCTGGGCACGCCCCCGATTGTAGCTGGGCTGCTGTGGCCTCGCCGTCCACGGTGACAGCCGCGTGTATCCCAGCTGAACACGCCCGCCCAGCTCATCCAACAAAAGGCCAGCAAAACCGATCCGATTGACGCGAGCCACGGCGGCGGCGTCTTATGCACTAGTGCATGTCACCGGGCCATCGGCGAGCGTCAACACGCGAGGTGCACCCGGAAGGAGACCATCGTGGCGACCAGGGCACATCGAATCGAATCCGCAGTGAAAGGATGGGCTGGCACGGTCGTGGAGCGCCCGCGGCTTGGCATTCGTACGTTCAGGGTCGGCAACCGCGTCTTGGGCCGGCTGCACGGCGATCGGCTGCTGGAACTTCCGCTGCCATTGACGATCCGCGAACGGCTGCTCGTGGAAGGCCGGCTGCGCGCCTTGTGCGATGCGCCACATCGCGGCTGGGTGGCGTGCTGCATCAGGACGGCGGACGACGTGCGCACGGCGGTCGAACTGCTCCGCCTGAATTACGAGCGTCCGTGGCTGCCGGCCGGCGAAGAGGACGATGACGAAGTCCGGGTGAATGAAGCCTCGGTCGAATCGTTTCCAGCCAGCGACCCGCCCGCATTCGTCGTGACCAGCGGGGCGCGAGTGGCCACGCCGAATTGAGGATCGGAGCTTGCACAACCGCGGCCGTTCCCCCACGAACAGCCCGGTTTACTGTCGTGATTCGCTGCAACCCCAAATCCTGCCCGTCGCAAAAAAACGCGACACGCAGATCATAGGACCGCCACGATGCGCCAGACCCGCCTCGCCGACCTCTTTCGTGAACAGCACGACGTGATTCTCGCTGATTGGATCAAGGCGCTGTCCGACAGCACCGCTGCGCGCCGCGATCTGATCGGTGATGCGGACCTGCAGCGTCAGGCCCGGGACTTCCTGGGTGCGGTCACGCGGGCGATGACCTCGGGGGAACTTGACGTCAACGCCATCGCCTGGGACCCGGTCCGCGAGCTTCTCGCCCGCTTGTCCCGGAGCCGGGCGCTCCAGGGCTTCAAGCCGAGCGAAACGGCCACGTTCGTCTTCTCGTTGAAGGAGCCGGTGTTCACCCAGATCCGGCGGACGTCCACGCAGTCCGACACCGTGGGTGACGACATGTGGGCCGTGACGACCCTGCTCGATGGGCTCGGCCTCTACACGACCGAGGTGTTCCAGAAGACCCGCGAGGAAGTGATTGCACGGCAGCAGCAGGAGATGCTGGAGCTCTCGACGCCGGTCGTCACCCTCTGGCAGGGGGTCCTCGCGTTGCCGCTCATCGGGACGCTGGACAGCGCGCGCACGCAGGTCGTCATGGAGAACCTCCTCCAGCGCATCGTCGACACGGGCTCCATGATCGCGATCCTGGACATCACCGGTGTGCCGACGGTCGACACGCTGGTGGCGCAGCACCTGCTGAAGACGGTCGCGGCCGCGCGCCTGATGGGGGCGGACTGCATCATCAGCGGGATCCGGCCGCAGATTGCGCAGACGATCGTGCATCTCGGCGTCGACCTGAACTCGGTGACGACCAAGGCGACGCTTGCGGACGCGTTTGCCGTGGCGCTCAGCCGCGCCGGCCTGAGCGTGGCGCCCGCGGCCGCGAAGCCGGCCGGCCCGTCCGATTCGGCAGTGGCGGCGCACTGATGGAGCGCATCCCAATCCTGAAGATGGGGCCGTTCCTGCTGGTCACCATCCAGGTCGACATGCACGACCGGCTGGCCATGCAACTGCAGGACGACCTCACCACCCGCATCGCGGACACGAGCGCGCGCGGCGTACTCATCGACATCTCCGCGCTGGAGATGGTGGACTCGTTCATCGGGCGCATGCTCGCGAACATTGCCGGCATGTCCCGCGTGCTCGACGCCGAGACGGTCGTCGTCGGCATGCGGCCGGCGGTGGCGATCACGCTCGTGGAACTCGGGATGTCGCTGACGGGCGTCCGCACCGCGCTCGACGTGGAGCGCGGGATGGCGCTACTTGGGTCGGCACAGCGGCGATGATCCCGAC
Organism: Acidobacteriota bacterium; assembly: GCA_018268955.1. GTDB lineage: Bacteria > Acidobacteriota > Vicinamibacteria > Vicinamibacterales > CAVVIG01 > CAVVIG01. Next base: position 32,094 of record JAFDVO010000002.1, read on the forward strand.
GCGCGAATCGCTGCCCCTGCAGACAGATGAGCATGTCGTGCGGGTCCGACAGACCGTGCGGCAGCGCGCCATCGAGCTCGGGTTCAGCCTCGTCGAGCAGACGAAGGTGGTGACGGCCGCCAGCGAGCTGGCTCGCAACACGATTCAGCACGGCGGCGGGGGAGAGGCCTGCGTCGAGACCATCATGGATGGGCTGCGGCGCGGCCTGCGTCTGACGTTCATGGACACAGGGCCTGGCATTCCCGACCTCACGCTGGCGCTGAAGGATGGCTACTCGACCGGCGGGGGCCTCGGGCTTGGGCTGTCCGGGGCGCGCCGACTCTCGAGCGAGTTCGACATCGAGTCCGAGCCTGGGCGCGGGACACGCGTGGTGATCGTCCGATGGAAGTAGCACGCGCGCACCAGCTCGTACCTGTCGTTGAGCCGTCCCAGCCGAGCGCGGCACGGTTCCTCGCGCGCGACACCGCCGAAGCGGTTGGGTTTGGCGAGGAGGACAGCTACCGTCTCGGACTTGTGGCGACGGAACTGGCAACCAACCTCGTGAAGCACGCGCAAGGTGGCGAGATCCTCGTGCGGGCCCTCGGCACCGACGCGGACGCGGTGGTGGAACTGATCGCCGTCGATCGTGGCCCCGGGATTACGGACGTCCGGCAGGCGCTCACCGACGGGCACTCGTCCGCCGGAACGGCCGGCAGCGGGCTCGGCGCGATCCGTCGCCTGTCGGACACCTTCGACATCTACTCGGCGCCCGGGCACGGGACGGTCGTGCTGGCGCATGTGCGCCCCCGTCGTGCGGCGGCCAAGCCAGCGCGGCGACGCATGGAGGTGGGGAGTATCTCAATCCCGAAGAACGGAGAGGATGTCTGCGGCGACGGGTGGCTGGTCCGTGAGACGCCAGACCTCACTGTGATCGCCGTCGCCGATGGCCTTGGCCACGGACTGCACGCACGCGAGGCGGCCGCTGCCGTGCTCGAGGGCTGCGCGCAGGCGCGGCTTGCGGGACCTGCCGCGATGCTCGAGCTGATGCACGGTGCGGGGCGGCACACGCGCGGCGCCGCCGCTGCTCTCGCCGAACTGCGCCCGCACAGCGGCATCGTGACGTGCGCAGGGGTCGGCAACATCTCGACGTCGATCGTCTCGGCCGGATCGGTTCGGCATGCCGTCTCCATGCCCGGCACGCTGGGGCATGAAGCACGCATGTTCCGGGAATACACCTATCCGTGGGACACGGAAGCGCTGCTGGTGATGCACTCGGACGGGCTGTCCGCCCATTGGTCGTTCGATGGCCTGCCAGGACTGGTGTCACGCCACCCATCGGTCATTGCCGCCGTGCTGTACCGCCAATGCAGCCGGCAGCGCGACGACGTGACGGTTGTGGTGGCGCGGGAGAGCCGATGAACGGGCGGCTGCTGTCGGTCGGCATCGCACAGGAGCACGACATTGTGTTCGCGCGGCAGCGGGCCCGGCAGATTGCCGGTCTGCTCGGCTTCGACCCGACGGACCAGACACGCATTGCCACCGTCGTCTCGGAACTGTCGAGGAACGCCTTCCAGTACGCCGGCGGCGGGACCGTGCAGTTCGAGATCCAAGGCACGTCGGTGCCGCAGGTGCTCGCGATCGCGGTCAGCGATGTCGGCCCGGGCATCCCGCACGTCGACGAGGTGCTCGGTGGCGCCTACCGCTCAGATACCGGGATGGGGCTCGGTATTGCAGGTACGAGGCGGTTGGTCGACCGCTTCACGATCGAGACCTCGAGCCGCGGCACTCACATCGTCGCGCGCAAGCTCCTGCCGCGCCGAGGGAAGGTGCTGACGCAGCCGGATATTGCGGAACTGGCGCGACAGCTCGCCCAGCATCGCCCCCAGGGCATGCTCGAGGAGGTCCAGCTCCAGAACCAGGAACTGCTGCGCACCCTGGACGAACTGCGGCGGCGCCAGGACGAACTCGAGCGCGTCAACGGAGAACTGCAGGACACCAACCGTGGCGTTGTGGCGCTCTATGCGGAACTCGACGAGCGTGCCGACCACCTGCGGCGGGCGGACGAGCTGAAGACGAAGTTCCTGTCGAACATGACGCACGAGTTCCGGACTCCGGTGAACTCGATCCTGGCGCTCGCCAGCCTGCTGCAGGACCGGCTGGGCTCCGATCCCAGTCAGAAGGACGAGGTCTATTACATCCGTCGGTCGGCGCAGCAGCTCTCGGAACTGGTCAACGACCTGCTGGACATCGCCAAGGTCGAGGCGGGGAAGATCGATGTGCGGCCCTCGCCCTTCGAGGTGGATGCACTGTTCGGGGCTCTCCGGGGCATGCTGCGCCCCCTGCTGGTCAACCAGTCGCTTGCGCTCGTCTTCGAGGAGGCATCCGGCGTCCCACCGGTCCTCTCGGATGAGAGCAAGGTGTCGCAGATCCTTCGCAACTTCATCTCGAACGCACTCAAGTACACCGAGCGCGGTGAAGTGCGTGTCGCAGCGCGCCTGAACGACACGGGGGACCGGATCATCTTCTCGGTCGCGGACACCGGCATCGGGATTCCCGAAGCCGACATCGCACGGGTCTTCGACGAGTTTGTCCAGATCGAGAACCCGCTCCAGCGTCGCTCGAAGGGGACCGGCCTGGGGTTGCCTCTTTCCCGCCGGCTTGCGGAGCTGCTGGGCGGCTCCATCCACGTGACAAGCACGCTCGGCGTCGGATCGACCTTCGCGCTGGAATTGCCGCTCGTCTTCCGCGATCCCATTACTGCCCGCCCCATCCGCATCGAACCGGGGCGTGTGCCGGTGCTGGTCGTGGACGACTCGGAAGAGGAGATGCTGATCTACGAGCGGGCGCTGATGGGCACACGATTCCAGGTGGTGCCGACGCGCTCCTCGGCGACGGCGCTTGCGGCCATCAGTGCGGTCCGCCCGGCGGCCATCATCCTCGATGTCTGGCTGCAGACCGAGGACTCGTGGGAACTGCTCACGCGCCTGCGGCACGATGACGCGACGTGCGACATCCCCGTGGTGATCATTTCGGCGTCCGACGATCGGCAGAAGGGGCTTGCGCTTGGTGCCAACGAGTACCCGCTCAAGCCGATCGACCGCGAGCGGCTGCTCGGGACGCTCGACCGGCTGACCGTGGGATCCCCGAGGGCGCGCATCCTTTCGATCGATGACGAGGAGACCTTCCGGTTCATCATCGGCGAGATGCTCGCCGAGGGGTTCGAGGTCCGGTGTGCCGGGTCTGGCGAAGAAGGGCTCCGGACCGCTCGCACCTGGTTGCCTGACATCGTCCTGCTCGACCTCGAACTGGGCGACGTCCATGGCAGCGAGGTGCAGCGTCGTCTCCGCGAGGATCCGATCACATCCGACGTGCCGATCGTGATCCTCTCGTCGCAACCGGTCTCCGAGGCGCTCCATGCCGGTGCCGATGCCGTGCTGCCGAAAGCCGCCCTCTCACGCGAGCGCCTGCTCGAGACCATCCGCGCCACGCTCGCCGCGGGTCACGGGGCGAACGCGACCCGCAGCAGAGGATAGTCATGCCCTACCCGGTGATCCTCGTGGTCGACGACCATGACGCCAGCCGCTACGCCAAGATTCGCCTGTTCCAGAAGGCAGGGTTCAAGGTGCTCGAGAGCGCAACCGGCGCCGACGCGCTGACGATTGCCGTCGAGCGCGTGCCCGATGCGATTGTCCTCGACGTCAACCTCCCGGACATCAACGGCATGGAGGTCAGCCGGCGCCTGCGGACGACGTCCGGTGAGCCGAGTGCGGTGCCGATCCTGCAGGTCTCGTCCACGTCGGTGAGCGCAGCCGAGCAGGTCCGCGGGCTCGAACACGGCGCGGACATCTACCTGACCGAGCCTGTCGACGGCGACGTGCTCGTCGCCACCGTGCGGGCGCTGGTGCGTGCGCGTCGCGCGGAACGGGCCCTCGCAGTGGCGTTGCAGCGGGAACGCACCGCGCGGCTCGCGGCGGAGGAGGCCAACGCGACCAAGAACGACTTCATCGCGACGCTCTCGCACGAACTGCGCACGCCGCTCAACGCCCTGCTCGGGTCGGTGTGGCAGCTCAAGCATGTGAAGAGCGATGACACGGCGCAGCAGCGGGCACTGGACCGCATCGAGCGGAGCGCGTCGGCGCAGGCGCGGCTCATCAACGACCTCCTGGACCTCTCGCGGATTGCGAAGGGCAAGCTGACGCTCGCCCTGCATCTGGTGGACCTGGCCGCCCTGCTTGCCGAGAGTGTTGAAGCCGTGCGGCCCGCGGCGCAGGCCAAGCCGGTCGGGCTCGAACTTGCGACGGTGCCGACGTGGGTCATCGCGGATCCCGATCGGCTCCAACAGGTGTTCGTGAACCTGATCAGCAACGCGATTCAGTTCACGCCCGCTGGCGGTCGCATCAGGGTCGCCCTCGAGGCGCAGGGGGCGGAGGCGGTCTGCCGCGTCGAGGATTCGGGGGCGGGCATCGAGCCGGACTTCCTCCCGCTCGTCTTCGAGCAGTTCCGCCAGGGTGAGGGCGGGATGAGCCGCAAGCATGGCGGACTCGGACTCGGGCTCGCGGTCGTCAAGCAGCTGGTCGACCTGCACGATGGCCGCGTGGCCGCCTCGAGCGGCGGCGTGGGACACGGAGCCACGTTCGAAGTACGACTGCCACGAGAGGTGCCGCACGCTGCGCCCGAGCGGGCGGCGCCGGCGCTCGAGGGGCTGCGCGTCTGCCTGCTGGAGCGGAACCGTGGGAGCGACCTGGCCACGACATTGGCGGCGGCTGGGTGTCGCCTGATCGACGCTGAGGTGAGCCAGTCGGTCTCGGCGCTCCTCTCGGCAGGTGCGTGTGACGTCGTGGTGATGACCGACGAGGTCGCGAGCGAGATCGGCGTGGGGCCCGGACTGGTGCCCGGCCTGCTGCGCGTGGCGGACGGCGAGTCGCCCGCCGCCGTCGTTCGGCGGTTGAGCCGCGCCGCGTGGCGCGCATTCTGAAGCAGGGATCGTCAGGCGACCGCGAGGCGCCAGTGCGGAAGCGACTCGAACGCCGGCCGTGCGAAGTAGAAGCCCTGGAAGAGGACGACCCCCTGATCGCCAAGCGCGAGGTACTCCTCTCGCGTCTCAATCCCCTCCGCGATGGCCGTGATGCCCAGCTCCAGGCACATCGCCATGATGTGCCGCACGATCACCTGCCGCGGGCGGTCCGCGTCGATGCCCCGAATCAACTGCATATCGAGCTTCACGAAATCCGGCTGGAAGTCGGCGAGCAGGTTCAGTCCTGAATGGCCGGCGCCGAAGTCGTCAATCGCCGTCGCGAATCCCTGGCGCCGGTACTCCTCGAAGATCTGCTTGAGGTGCGAGACGTCGCGCGAGCTCTCGGACTCGCTCACTTCGAAGAGGATCCGCTCAACAGGGAAGTTATTCGACTTCGCTGCCGCCAGCGTGGTCTGCAGGCAGCGGTGCGGCTCGTAGACGGCGTTCGGGAGGAAGTTGATGCTCAGGTGCTCGCGCATCCCGAGGCGGGAGGCCATCTCGACCGCCGTGACGCGACAGGCCTGGTCGAAGACGTATCGGTTCGTATCGTCAACCTGCGACAGGACGCTTGCGGCCGGTTCCCCATTCGGCCCTCGGACCAGCGCTTCGTAGGCAAACACCCGGTCCAGTACCGCATCCACGATGGGCTGGAAGGCCATGGACAAGGGAGGGGCTGGGACGCCGCTGCGGCAGGCGCCGCATGCAGTCGAGAGGCGGACGGGTTTCGACATGTGCTCGTGGATGTTATCGGCACCAACTGCACATGGCTACGTGGCCCAGAGTGGGCCATGGGGGGAAGGAGGAACTCGGTAATGCCGAAATGCAGGAATGCAGGAGATGCACGAACGCAGAAATACGAAAACGCAACAACGCAGAAACGGAAGTGCAGGATGCCCAGGCCGCGTTCACGCGTTCGCGCGTTTCTACGTTCTGGCGTTCTGGCGTTCCTGCGTTATTGCATTATTGCGTTATTGCATTCCTACGGTTCACCCCGGCGGCGCAACTGCTTTCGCGCCGCCGGGATGCACTCAGCCTACTGCTGCTGCTGCGTGTTCGCCTGGGGCTTCACGCCGTTGGTGACGCCCTCGCCGAACTTGGCGACGCGCTCCTTGTATTCCTCGTCAGTGAGGTAGACGACGTTCATCCAGGCGTGCGCCATCTCGTCGACGGTGCGGTCGCCGTAGCCGACCCACTGATCCGGGTCAGGGTTCGACTTGTTGGCCTTCGTGTTGTCGTAGTAGGCGCTGACGTGGATGATCGTGCCCTTCGGGAAGACCGGTGAGGCCTCGTCCGTGTAGATGTAGTTCGTCATCCAGTTGAAGTTGAAGTCCTTCACGTAGCTGACTACCTGCGTGCGGCCATCCGGGAAGATCGCCTCGACCTGCATCGCCTTCCCGCGCAGGTGGAAGTGCGGCTGGAAGTTCGTGATGACCGTGTTCTCGCGGAGGACCGTGAAGCCCTCGGTCGCCGCCACGGAGTTCGGCGGGATGTCGAGACCGGCCGTGCCGTTCTTCAGGCCCGAGAACGGAATCAGGTAGCTGCGCTTCTTCGGCTCCTGGCCCTTCGGGTAGAACCACAGGCCGATTTCCGAGCCGCCCGTGATCGCCTCACCAGCCGCGTGAATGTGCTGGTCCCAGGAGATCTTCTCCCCAGGCATGACAACCTTGCCGGTCCCGTCCATGTAGCGGTCGTAGCCCTTGCCGATGGCCCACTCCATGAGGGAGGGGCGACGGGCCACCAGGTCGGCCGCAGCCTGCGAGGCCGAGCCGGACACCGAGATCTGACGACCAGCAGACGGATTCACCGCCTCGGCGTTCTCCGGGCTGAGGATGTGGTAGGCGATCGAGTGGTGCAGGATCTTGCGGGACTGGATGTTGGTCGGCCGGATTTCGACCATCCGGACCCAGCGCGGCTCGGTCACCGGGATGTCGCTGACCGGGCGCCACCACTGGTCCTGCGAGACGGCCGGCATGGTGTATTCCGGCGCCTTGACGACGAGGTCTGGCGGGCCGTAGCCATCACGCTCGCCCATCCAGAAGAGGTCCTTGGCGACCGGCTTCGCCTTGAAGTCGGCCGGGTTCCCCTCGAGCGCACCGCCGTCGACCCAGGCCACGATGGTCGCGACCTGCTCGTCGGTGAGCGACATGTCGTTCTTGAACTTGGTCACGCCGACGCTGCGGTCGATGTGCCACGGCGGCATCTGCCGCGACTCGACGCGCTGCTTGATGGAGCGCGCCCACGGGCGGGCATCCTGATAGGTGACCAGCGACATCGGGCCGATCGAGCCGGGCTCGTGGCACGACTGGCACTTGGCCTGGAGAATCGGCGAGACGTCCTTGCTGAACGTCACCTGCTTCTGCTGCGCCTGCGCGCTACCCGGAACCGCGAGGATCGCACCGAGAACGAGTGCGCCGGCTCCAAGATGAATGGTCGATCGTGCCATCAACTGCTCCTTATGAGTGGGCTTCGGTGAGCCCGTTGGAAAAGCATAAGGCGGAACGGGCGCCAGTGCGCGGGCTCGTCGGTATCCAAATGTGGATACCCCTCGACGCGCTGCTCGACGCGCTCCGTTCGCTCGGGGCAGGTGGGGCAGGTGGGGCAGGTGGGGCTGGCAGGGTGAGGGGCTCTGTAACGCAGAAATGCAAGAACGCAGAAATGCAAACGGCAAAACGCGAAAACGCACAGATGCGGAGGCCGCTTTCCTGCGTTCCGTTTCTGCGTTCGTGCGTTGTTGCGTTCGTGCGTTCGGTGCGGTCGTGCGGTTCACCCCGGCGGCGCAGCGGATTCGCGCCGCCGGGATGCACTCAGGCTACTGCTGCTGTTGCTGCTGCGTGCTGCGCTGCGGCTTGACGCCGTTGGTCACGCCCTCGCCGTACTTCGCGACCCGCTCCTGGTATTCCTCGTCGGTGAGGTACACCACGTTCATCCACGCGTGGGCCATCTCGTCGACGGTGCGGTCGCCGTAGCCCACCCACTGTTCCGGGTCAGGGTTCGACTTGTTGGCCTTCGTGTTGTCGTAGTACGCGCTGACCTTGATGATGGTCCCCTTCGGGAACACCGGCGCGGCTTCGTCGGCGTAGATGTAGTTCGTCATCCAGTTGAAGTTGAAGTCCTTCACGTAGCTGACCGTCTGCGTGCGGCCGTCCGGGAAGATGGCTTCGACCTGCATCGCCTTCCCGCGCAGGTGGAAGTGCGGCTGGAAGTTCGTGATGATCGTGTTCTCCTTCAGCACGTTGAACCCTTCCGTGTACGCGAAGGAGTTCGGCGGGATGTCCAGGGCTTCCGCGCCGTTCTTCAGGCCGGTGAAGCCGACGAGGTAGCTGCGCTTCTTGGGCTCCTGGCCTTTCGGGTAGAGCCACAGGCCGATTTCCGAGCCACCGGTGATCGCCTCACCCACGGCATGGATGTGCTGGTCCCAGGAGATCTTCTCACCCGGCATGATCAGCTTGCCGGTCCCTTCGAGGTACCGGTCGTAGCCCTTGCCGATCGCCCACTCCATCAGCTGCGGACGACGATTGACCAGGTCGGCGGCGCTCGGCGCTGCGGACCCGGACACCGAGGCGCCACGCGCCACCTGCACGCCCGTGTTCACGGCGGCGACGTTATCGGTGTTGAGGATGTGATACGCGATTGAGTGGTGGAGGATCTTGCGGGACTGGATATTGGTCGGGCGGATTTCGACCATCCGGACCCAGCGCGGCTCGGTCACCGGGATGTCGCTGACCGGACGCCACCACTGGTCCTGCGACACGGCCGGCATCGTGTACTCCGGTGCCTTGATGACGAGGTCCGGCGGGCCGTAGCCATCACGCTCGCCCATCCAGAACAGGTCAGTTGCCACCGGCTTCGGCTTGAAGTCGGCCGGGTTCCCCTCGAGGGCGCCGCCGTCGACCCAGGCCACGATGGTTGCGACCTGCTCATCGCTGAGCGACATGTCGTTCTTGAACTTGGTCACGCCGACGCTGCGGTCGATGTGCCACGGCGGCATCTGCCGCGACTCGACGCGCTGCTTGATGGACCGGGCCCACGGCCGCGCGTCCTGATAGGTGACCAGCGACATCGGGCCGATCGAGCCGGGTTCATGGCACGACTGGCACTTGGCTTGGAGGATGGGAGAGACGTCCTTGGTGAACGTCACCGGCTTGGCCTGCTGCGCGAACGCAGCGGCAGGCAGGGTGAGGAAGGCGCCGACCGCGAGCGCCGTCCCCAGGTGGAGCTTCGGACCAGGCATCATGGGCTCCTTTCGTTACGCCACACACACTCGGCAGACGACCGGGCCCAGACTCCTGACGCGCTCACGCGCGCACAACGGGCCTCGGCGAGACGAGCGGCGGAAATTCTACGGAATTCGCGCGGATTCGGGAGGTATCCAAATGTGGGTACACCCCTCGACACTCGCTGCGCTCGCTTGGGGCTGGTGGGGCTGGCCGGGCAGGTAGGGCTGGTAGGGCTGGTAGGGCTGGTAAGGCTGGGGGCGGGCGGGGCTGGCCGGTCTGTGTTATTTGTTTCGCTTCCCCTTGCGGCGGGTGAGGGCGATGTACCGCTCGCCGTCGCTCTGCCGGACGATGTCATTCACCGATGCCTGGCTCGGCCGGTCGTCGTCCTCGGCGGCGGCATCGCTGAGCCGTTCCAGGTCACGTTCCCAGAATGCCAGCATTCGGGCCACGAACAGCGGGTCGCGCATCTGCTCCTCGGCGGTCACTGCCTCAGCCTCTCCTGCGGGGGGCTGGTGCAAGGCGCAGGCCCGGAGAGGCTCAGAGCCGGAAGAGGTAGGAGACCTTCGCGAAAAAGCCGCGCTGGCTTTGCGCGAACGGCCCGTTCCCAAGCGTCCACTCGCCACGATCGAACGTGCGGCGTTCGGTCAGCGAGCCGTACCCCAGGAAGAAGACGGAGCCCGGCCGGAGCTCGTACGAGGCGAGGAGGTCCGTGAGGATACGGGCGCGCGAACTGTCGTACTGCACGATGGCACGCAGCAGGAACTCGCGCGTGAACTGGTACGTCGTCTTCGTGTTGACGATCGTCACGGTGTAGACGTGGGTCCGTGGCTCAGCGCGATCGAAGCTGACCCTGTCGACCGACACCGACTGGCTCAGGCGTCCACTCGGCTGCACGGTGACGCCGCCGTTGAAGCGTCGCTGCAGCCCGCCGTACGGAGTGACGGGATCGTAGAAGACGGCGCGGCCACGGTCGACGCGCCCCTCGAGCTTGAGCCAGCGATACAGCTGCACGTTGCCCCACGCTCTCGTGGCGCCGCGCGAGAACTGCTGTCCGACCCACGGCTCCGTGCCCCAGGTGTGGTCGACCCGGAGGAAGCCGAGCCGCGTGAAGTTCATCCGCACGCCGGACACCAGCAGCCGGTCATGGCCGTCGGCGATCCGATCCGCGCCGCCCTGCGTGAAGGCGAACGGTGTAACCCGACGGATCCACGCGACCCGTTTCGCAACGGGGTAGAAGCTGTGATCGACGTACGCCCACCCGCTCGTCAGACCAACCCGATTGAGGAACGCCGTGTCCATCGCGAACGTCCGGCTGTAGTGCTCCACGGAGGCGCTCGCGGACATCGCGCGCGTGCTGTAGTTGTAGGTGACGGTTGCTCCCATGCCACGCTGGCCCGACACATCGGCATCACGCGTGGCCGAGCCGAGCACGAACGCGTCGATGCGCTGCGTCGCCGTGAACCGTGACGAGAAGTCCAGCCCGGCAACGCGATTGGCCCGCCCGGCAAACTCGGTGTCGGTGACGATGCCGCCCACGTAGCGGCCCGGGCCGAGGCTGTATTGGAGCCGGCCCACGTTGACGAAGCGATCGCGCCCGAAGCCGCGGCTGCCGACATCCGCCACTTTTCCCGGCGCTTCGTCAGCGGCTGTGAGGGTGCCGAAGGTCAGCCGGCCTGTGCTGCCAGTCAGCTTCACGCCGGCAACCGGATCGACGATGCGGCGGGTGTGCACCGCGCGCTGCATGCTGTTGTCGCCGCTGCCGGTCGCCGCCAAGGCGAAGATGCCGGCGCCTTCCATGAAGAACGGCCGCTTCTCGGAGTAGAACACGGGGAAGCGCTGGTTCACGTCCACTTGGTACGCGTCGCTCTCGACCTGGCTGAAGTCCGGGTTCACGGTGGCATCGACGGCGGTCTGCGTGGTCAGCCCGAGCTTGGCGCTCACGCCAGCATCGCGGACCGCGCTCATCGAGCCCCATGACTCCGGCGTCAGACGGTCCTGACGGCCGGAGATGTTGGCGCTCGGGATGACGTCGCGCGGCAGCCGTGGGTCGAGGTGTGCGAGGTGCAGTGAGGCGTGCTTCTCGAACACCCACTTGCCCGGCTCGAGCGCGGGCCACGCCACGGACACACCGGTACGGCTGACTTTCCGCCAGAACAGCACGCCCATACGCACGTCGTCGCCGCTCGCGAACCGGATGCTGCGCAACGGGATCCGGATCTCCACGACGTAGCCGGTCTGGGTCAGCCGCGCCGCGCTTTCCCAGACCCAGTCCACCGACGCGTCCTCGTTGCTCGCGATGCTGTTCAGCAGATCGAGCTGGACGCCGCTGGGGTTCACCATCATGTGATAGGAGACCTGGCCGGTGCCGGTGGCGTCGAGGCTCAGCCCGACCCAGTCGTCCGCCCCGAAGTTGTCGCGGCGCGAGACCGACGTCTTGATGCGGTCCGGCTCCGGGTCGTCGCACTGGAAGGCGAAGTAGAGGGCGTCGGCGTCGTACGCCGCCCACACGCGCGTCGTCTGCGGGATGGTGTCGCCGTACAGCGGGTTGTACGACTGCCATTCGCCAGTGGTGACCGGTTCGAAGGTCCAGCCGCGATCGTCCAGCACGCCGTCGATCCGAGGAGGTGTCGTGAGCCGATGCGCTTCGATCGACGGCGCGGGGGAGGAATCAGCCGCCAGCAGCGGACGGGCGACGCACAGGAGGAGGGCGACCAGCCGCATCAGCCTTCGCATGGAGGTGAATACTGCGGCGGCCACGGGAAGTTACCCGCCGGCCTCGTCGCCTCGGGTGGGCAGGGGCCGCGGTTTCGTCCTGAACCTGAGCTGGCGTAAACTCTGAGGCACACACTCGCGATAAGAAACACAGAGGTTCTCCCCCGATGCGTGTGCGTCTTCTGCTGGCTCTGCTGCTGACGACCTCAGCGTGCGCCACCAACGTCCCGTCTGCGCCGTCGAGCGGCCCGTACCGCTTCACCGGAAACATCCTGGAACTGTCGAGCGGTCGGACGATTGCGCCGATCCCGAACGCCGAACTCGTCGTCGTCAGCGGCAGCAACGTGAATGCACGAACGCTGACCGACGACAGCGGTCACTTCTCGTTCGACGGGCTCGACAGCGGCCGCTTCACCGTGAGCATCGAAGCACCCGGCTACGTCGGAGTCGCGCCGGTCGTCGCCCTCTACAGGGACATCGACGCGAACTTCGGACTCGTGCGGCGATAGCCCGTCACGCCGACGGCAGGCTTCAGGCTCTGGGCTTCAGGCTTCAGGGCTGGTCGGCTATGGGCGGGGATGAAGGGCGATAGGCGCTGGGCTGTGGGCAAGGTGGCCATAGGCGCTGGGCTATGGGCGCTGGGCATGCCTGGCCCACGGGCTGGCACGCCGCGTCCCCGCCTTTTACTTCTGAATTCTGACTTCCCTCACGTCTCACGTCTAACGTCTTAAGTCCCTCAGATCTTCACGTACGTCGCCCCCTTCTCCTGCACGAGGCCGAGGGCCATCACGTGGGAGGGGACGATGCGGACGCCGGGGTTGAGACCGGCGGCGAGGTCTGCGCGGACTTCGGCGACCGGGAGCTTGCGGGCATTTGCCAGTTGCTGTGCGGTGCCGTTGAGGGCGATCGCGCACTGCCAGAAGATGGTGCCGCGGGCCTGCAGTGCCTTCACGCCGAGCGTCGGGTCGTCGAGGAAGATGTTGCGGACGGCGGGCTGCTTCGTCTGCGGGTCGATGATCTTCGAGCGCTCGCCGAGCGCGTACTTCTCCCACAGCCGATCGGAGGCGTTCACGGCGAACGCCCGACCAGAAATGCCGACGATCGTGCGGACGTCAGGGTGCTGGAGCCTGTAGACGTCCCTGAAACCGTCCATGTAGTTGCGGGGCAGGCGGAGCGGTGGCGGCTCGGATGCGGGATCCGTGTCGGCCATGTCGAAGACCTGCTTGTGCTTGCCGGCGAGTTCGTCGATCCATCGCAGATCGAATTCGACGGTCGCGGCCGGCGGTGCCTGTGCGGCTTCGACCGCAACACCCGAGACGGTTGTCGCGCCTGCGAGCCAGGAGAGCAGCGACATGAACGAGCGACGGCTGTGTCCCATTGGTGTCTGCATCAGGGTTCCCTCTGTAAGCCGGCTGACCTCGCACGCGTTCGCGAATGGTCCGTCCGGGCGTTACTGGCCGCGCTGCCAGAGCCCGTGTTGCACGCCGCCCGCAATCAGGATGGCGAACGTGCCGCGCTGTCCCTGCTGTGTCGGCGGGTAGGCGACCATGGCGCCGTGCTGTTCCGCCTGCCGGACTGCCTGCCGAATGTCGTCGACGGCGACATACGTGCGAACGATCGGCGCTTCGTGCGCGGCGAGTGGCGGGCGGATGCCGACGAGGGTGCCGTCAGCGCGTGCCGCCACACGTGCCTGTCCGAGGTCGCCGTCCGGTGGCCCGAACGACAGGCCGTGTACCTGCTCATGGAGTTGGGTCAGTCTGTCGACGTCGGTGGTGACGATCTCCAGGTAGTGCACGGTCATCCTGCCTGTCCTCCCGATTGGGGTGATGGCTGGCGCCCTGCCCGGACGCGAGGGCGGGCGCTGCTCGCCCGTTAGTGAACCAGAAACGGCCCGCGGGATCCAGACCTCGGCTATCCTCACGCATGGCGACTCAGCTGCACCTGCCCGAGGAGATCGACACGCATCGACTACGCATCCGTCGCTGGGCCGTCGCGGATGCCGCTGCGCTGAAGGCGCTGATCGAGAGCAGCCTGACACACCTGCGGCCGTGGTTGCCGTGGGTCGACAGCTATCCTGCGCCGGTCGAGGTCATCGAGGAGCGGATCCGCCATTGGCGAACGCAGTTCGATGCTGGCGCGGACTGGATGTTCGCCATCTCCCTTCGCGACACCCGCGAAGTCGTTGGCGGCATCGGCCTGCACCGCCGCGGCAGCGCCGACATGCTGGAGATCGGCTATTGGCTCGGCGCAGGGAAAACCGGCTTCGGCTATGCCACTGAGGCGGCCCACGCGATGACGACGATGGCGCTGAACCAGCCGGGGGTGACAACCATTCGCATCCGGTGCGATCCGAAGAACGTCCGCAGTGCCGCCGTGCCGCGCCGACTGGGGTATCTCTACGTGACCACCGTCTCCAGGGATGCGGTGACACCGCCAGCGCCACACGACAGCATGGTGTGGGAGATCACCAGGCCTTCGTAGGACCTGCTGGTCGCCGATCACAGGCTGGCCCCTGCGCAGGATCCGCAGCAGTGGCGGGACACGCAGGTCCGTCTGAAGGTCCGGTTGCGTGATTCCTGGGGTCCGGTGGGCTACGGCTTCGGGATGCGAAGGGTCGCGCTGATCATCGCGCTGCCGCTCACGCCGTAGACGAGCGACAGCGGATGGAAGTTGGCACCCCAGAACCGGACGGCGCCCAGCCAGATGCGATCGTCGATTGCGCCCTGCGCAAACGCCACGGCCAGCAGCGCCACAATCGCCACACTGGTCGGAATGGGCGTGCCCTCGAAGTACTTCACCTTCCCCGTGGCCGAGTCGGCAAGCGCGGAGGCGGTGACGTTGAACCTCGCCAGCCGGCTCACGCCGCAGACCACGAAGTAGGTGAGGACCAGCATGTCCCATCCGCCGCGCAGCCCGAGCGTGAACCCGATGACCGCCGGGGCCACGCCGAAGGAGATGACATCAGCCAGCGAATCGAGGTCGCCACCGAGCAGAGATTGCCGCGTACGGTTGAGGCGCGCGACATAGCCATCGAGGATATCGCACACGAGCGCCAGAGGGAGCAGGACGAACGCGATCCACAGGATGGAACGACGGTCCTCGACGAGGTAGTTCAGGCAGAGGAAGATCGTGATAGTTCCGCACGCGGCGTTCCCGATGGTGAGGGCGTCTGCGGGCGTGTACGACCGCAGCATCGACAGGTGTCGTGGTCGGTCAGTCACAGGGTGTCCACCTGCACCCCAGGTGCGTGTCGCGTGCCAGAACGGGCGCCCCGTCTGCGTATACCTTCGGAATGAACGGTTACCGATGTGTGTCCAGAACGGACCGTGACCGAGTGGCGCGCCCAGCAGGACTCGAACCTGCGACCCCCGGCTTAGAAGGCCGGTGCTCTATCCAGCTGAGCTATGGGCGCCCGCATCGACAGTGTATCAACTGCAGGGGCTCTGGATTCGGGTGCTCAGCGTCAGCGACTGCACGCGGAGACCTGGCAGGCTGAAGCCTGCCAGCTACGACCGTGCCGAGCCGCCGAAAGCGGAGAGCCCACAGCCGATCGCCCATCGCCGAGAGCCCGCGCCGTGAGCGCCCGCCCCAAGCCGACCAGCCCTGCAGCCTGAAGCCCGGAGCCCAGAGCCTCCGCCCTGCGCCGATCGCCCATCGCCCACCGCCCAGAGCCTCGCAGCATCCGACCGTCTGAAGCCGACAATCCCCGAAGCCCGAAGCCCGAAGCCCGAAGCCTGACGCCCAGAGCCCAGAGCCCAGAGCCCAGAGCCCAGAGCCCAGAGCCCATAGCCTATCGCCCATAGCCTCTTGCCTAACGCCTCAGCGTGAGTATCGCTCCGCCACCCACGTCTCGAACTGCGTGCACATCGCGTCCTCGCCCTCTGTCGAGTCCGCAATGAGTTCGGCGCCGTGCACGATGCGAATGCGCGCGTCGAGCGACGGCGTCCCCTCACCCGCAGGTCCGCGCGCGGCAGCGGCGTCGATCGCCCGCTGAGCCTCAGCCCAGGCCTCATCGACCGATCGGTTGCACTCGTCGGCCAGGTACCGTGCTGAGAACCCCTCGCCAGTGAGGCTGCGCAGCGTGTCGTCGTGGCTCACGCTGTTGCCCGGCTCCCAGTAGTGCGCCGCGAGCGCCGGGCCGATCCCAGGGTTGTCCGTGAGGTATCCGTCGCGCCGGAGGAAGAACGCGCGGGTCTGCGACACGGCCATCTGCGCGAGCAGGTAGCCCTGGTACGCCGCGGCCGACTCCTGGTTGAGCAGGTGCGGTATCGCGAGCAGTGGCCGCGGACTCTCGACGCCGAGCACGCGCCGCTCGGTCTCGCGTGCGAGCGCCAGCACGGCCTCGGGTGTTCGCGCTGAGTCGTCCATCGCGTACAGAGCCGCCTCGAAGTAGGGCACCACGGCAATGGACCTGTTGTCGAACGCCATCATCGGCTGCCGCGTGGCCACGCGTGCGCGAATCAGGTCCGGCGGCATCGCGTCGCCAGTGCGGTTGCGTGCGTAGCGCGCCAGCCAGTCACCGTCGTTCAGGATGCTGTCGCAGAACATCGACTGCGTCTCCGCATACGCCATCGACGTGGGCGCGTACTCCTGCGAGAAGCACGGCGCGTTCTGGACGACGTTCGCGAAGTGCGCGGCGTGGCCCCCCTCGTGGAAGAGCGTGTTGATGGCGCGAATGCCGCTGCCGACCTGATCCGGCTTCGCCTCGGAGGTGAAGTTGATCTGGCTCGCCACCCACTCGCCGCGTTCGTTGCGCCGGGCCGGCAGGGGAGAGTGGCAGAAGCCGTTCTGGTACTTGCCAGGCCGTTCCAGGAGATCGAGCTGCAGCGTCGCGCCACGGAAAGTGATGTGCAGCCGCCGAAAGCTCTCCACCCACCGCCGCAGCGACAGACCGAACGAGAGGTACTCGTCCATCTGACGGACGACGTCGCCGGTCGTGAAGTACCGCAGGTTCCAGGGAGCGACGGCATCCTCGCCGTGCCTGGCGCGCACGTCCGAGAGTGTCCGCGCATTGGCCGCCTCGGTCCTCGCGGTGAAGTCGTCGAGCATGGCGAAGAGCACTGCAGGCGTCATGCGCTCGTTCTTGCGCAGCTTGAACTCGAAGTAGTTGGGATAGCCGAGCGCGCGGGCGAAGCGATTTCGCAGCGCGACGATCTCGAGGAAGCCGTTGTCCAGCACCCACTGCTCGAGCGCGCGGAAGCCGTCGAAAGACGAGCGGCGCCGCTCCTCTCGCGGGTTCGTCGCAAGGTTCGTCGCCAGCATGCTCAGCGTGGCGTCTTCTTCCTCGCCGCGATCGTTGACGTGCCTCGGCGAATAGGTCCTACGCTTCGCGAACAGGGCGGCCTCGGCCTCGACGATCTCGTGCATCAGCCGCCGCCCTTCAGCGCTCTCGATGATGTGCGCCTCGAAGAGCGCCTGCCATCCACGCAAGCCGTGGACGAGTGCGTCGCGCTCCTCGCCCGGCGGCAAGGCCTCGAGCGCGCCCAGATGCGCACGCGTGGCCTGCAGCTTCTCCGGATCCGCGATGAAGTCCTTGTATGCCCGCTCTGCCCGCGCAAACCCCTCATCGTCGCTGCTGATCGCCATGTAGGTGGACCAGAAGAGGTCCTCCTTGGCCTTGTGCACGGCGACGTAGTCGTGGTTGAGGGTGTCGAAGAAGGCGCGGGATTCGGCGAGTGACATTCCCGCAGTATCGCCCATTGGGAGGGCGGGAAGGGCGAGGAAGGCCAGGAAGGCAGGAAGGGCTGGTGGGGCAGGGAGGGCGGGGAGGGCAGGTACGGCCAGAAGGGCGGGCGGGACTGTCCCACCTGCCCCACCTGCCCCACCCGCCCCCCTCGTCACCTGAACTGCTGCTGCAGCTTCGCGAGTTCAGCGCTGCCGGGGCAGAGCTGCTCGTAGGGGAGCTGCACGAGCGGTGTGGCGCCGAGGCTGTTCTGCGCCTGCATGTCCTTGCTGTCGGTCGAGATGTAGAGCAGGCCGGTGACGACCTCGCCCTCCGCATGCTTCTTGCGGATGTAGTGATACGCGCGGTCGCGGTCGGCAGGATCGTAGTCGTCCGCCACCTTCCGCAGCCGGACGGTGCTCCCATCGTGCATCGTCACCTCGCGCACGGCGCCGGGATCGTATTCGGTGGTGATCGCCTTGGCTGGCGCGATGAAGTCCGCCTGGACGACCTCGACGGTGTTCTCGCGCGTGTAGGCGTAGCTCTTCGTCGACCCTTCGTGGTCGTTGAACGTGACACACGGCGAGATGACGTCGATGAACGCGAAGCCCTTGTGCTTCAGGCCAGCCTTGAGGAGCGGGACGAGCTGCGCCTTGTCACCCGAGAAGCTGCGGGCCACGAAGGTCGCGCCGAGCGTCAGCGCCATCAGGCATCCGTCAATCGCTTCCATCGTGTTCGGCTCGCCACGCTTGCTCAGCGAGCCCGGATCGGCGGATGCCGAGAACTGGCCTTTCGTCAGCCCGTAGACGCCGTTGTTCTCGAGGACGTAGAGGACGTTCACGTTGCGTCGGATCGCGTGGCACAGCTGCCCGAGCCCGATCGAGAGCGAGTCGCCGTCGCCAGAGACGCCGATGTAGGTGATGGCGCCGTTCGCCGCGTTGGCCCCGGTGACGAGCGACGGCATGCGCCCGTGCACGCTGTTGAAGCCGTGCGCTTCCTTCAGGAAGTAGGCCGGGGTCTTCGACGAGCAGCCGATGCCCGAGAGCTTCGCCACCGTATGCGGCGGAATCGACAGCTCCCAGAACGCGTGGATGATCGCCGCCGTGATCGAGTCGTGCCCGCAGCCCGCGCACAGCGTGGTGACCGTGCCCTCGTAATCCCGGCGGGTGAGGCCGATCTCGTTCTTCTGGAGCGCGGGATGATGAACCCTGGGTTTCGCGATGTAGGTCACGCCACTTTCTCCAGCCGTGCGCGAATGCCGGCAATCACATGGTGCGCGCTCATCGGATAGCCTCCGTAGTACCGCACCGACTCCATCCTCGCCACCGGCACGCCGGTTTCGAGCGTGAGCAGGCTGCGCAGCTGCCCATCGCGGTTCTGCTCGACGACGAACACCGTCTCGTGCTTCTCGAGGAACGCAGTGACCTCTTCGCCGAACGGGAAGCCACGTACGCGCATGTAGTCGACCACGATGCCCTCGGCTGCGAGCTGGTCGACCGCCTCCATGCACGCGGCATGGCAGCCACCGACGGTGAGGATGCCGAGCCGCGCATTCCCCGGGCCCTGCGTCACCGGCGCCGGCACTGCGCGGCGTGCGCCGTTCACCTTGCGGGCGATCCGGTCGACGACCTCGGTGTACTCCTCCGCGTCCTCGGTGTAGCCGCCGAACTTGTTGTGGCCCGAGCCACGCGCGAAGTACGCACCCTTTGGATGCGTGCCCGGCAGCGAGCGTGCGGCGATGCCGTCGCCGTCGACATCAAGGTAGCGGTAGAACGCCTTCGCCTCCGCCAGCTGCTCGGCCGTCAGCACCTTGCCGCGGTCGGGACGGTAGCTGTCGTCCCACTGCAGCATCGGCACCATCCAGTCGTTCATGCCGATGTCGAGATCGGTCAGCACGAAGACGGGTGTCTGGTACCGCTCCGCGAGGTCGAACGCCTTCACTGCGAACTCGAACGCTTCCCTCGGGTCGGAGGGGTAGAGGCAGATGTGCTTCGTGTCGCCGTGTGAGGCGTAGGCGCACATCATCAGGTCGCACTGCTGCGTGCGAGTCGGCATCCCGGTGGAGGGCCCGGTCCGCTGCACGTCGAAGACGACGGCCGGGATCTCGGCGTAGTAGGCGAGCCCGAGGAACTCGTTCATCAGCGAGATGCCAGGGCCCGAGGTCGGCGTGAACGACCGCGCACCGGCCCAGTTCGCGCCAATGACCATGCCGATGGCAGACAGTTCGTCTTCGGCCTGGAGAATCGCGAAGCGGTTGGTCCCGCTCTCTGTATCGCGGCGGTACTTCAGGCAGAAGCGCTTGAACGCTTCCATCATCGACGTCGAGGGCGTAATCGGATACCACGCGCCGACCGTCGCACCCGCGTACACGCAGCCAAGCGCCGCGGCGGTGTTGCCGTCGATCAGGATCGCGTCCTTCGTCTTGTCCAGCGGCGCGAGGTGAATCGGGAGCGGACAGGGAAAGTTGGACATCGCGTAGGTGAACCCGAGGTCCACCGCCTTCTGGTTCGAGTCCATCAGCGCCGGCTTGCGTCCGTACTTCTCCTTGAGCAGCGTGCGGATGATGTCCGCGTCGATGCCGAGGAGCGCCGAGAGCGCGCCGGCATATGCGATGTTCTTCATCAGGATCCGCTCGCGGACCCCGCTGAAGTGGTCGTTGCACATCTGCGCGAGCGGGATGCCGATGAGCGTGATGTCGGAGCGGTGCAGCCGCTCATCGAGGGGCCACGTGGAGTCGTGCAGGAGCCAGCCGCCGGGCTGCACCTCCTTCACGTCCTTCTCGTATGTGGCCGGGTTGAGCGCGACCATGAGGTCGAACTGCGGCGTGCGGGCCGTGTAGCCCTTGCCGCTGACCCGGATCTCATACCAGGTGGGCAGCCCCTGGATGTTGGAGGGAAAGACGTTCTTGCCCGTGACCGGCACGCCCATCCGGAAGATGGCCTGCATGATCAGGCTGTTGGCCGACGCAGACCCGCTGCCGTTGGCGGTGGCGATCTTGAAGGCGAATTCGTTGACGCGATTCATGGGTGGTGATGGCTCCAGCGCGCCCTACGTGGCGGCAACCATGGGCAGCAGCCGTGCGCCCGCATGCGGGATGAGGACGGCGAACCGCCGCATGTCGAAGGCGTGGGTCGGGCAGCGCTCGGCGCAGAGCCCGCAGTGCAGGCAGACGTTCTCGTCCTTCGTCATCACGCGCCCGGTCTGCTTCAGCGATCCGGAGACGAAGATGGCCTGATCCGTCTCGCCGGCTGGCGGCGCCATCAGGCGATCGCGCAGCGTGGGCTCGTCGGCGTTCACCGAAATCGCAAGGCAGTCCACCGGGCAGATGTCGACGCACGCATCGCACTCGATGCACAGCCAGTCGGTGAAGTGCGTCTGCATGTCGCAGTTCAGGCAGCGCTGCACCTCGGCGCGCGTCTGCTCCGGGGTGAAGCCCTTCTCGACCTCCGTTGCCATCGTGAGGAAGCGCTCAGACAGCTCCACGTGCTGCATCTTCTGGCGACGCGACGGGTCGTAGTTGTTGCTGTACGCCCACTCGTGGAGGCCCATCTTGGCCGACGACAGCGTCATGCCCTGCGGGGGACGGTCGCTGACCGGCTGGCCCTGGCAGAAGAGGTCGATCGAGATGGCCGCCTGATGCCCGTGCTCGACGGCCCAGATGATGTTCAGCGGTCCGAAGGCCGCATCGCCCCCGAAGAACACCCCGGGCCTCGTCGACATGTGCGTGGTCTTGTCCACCACCGGCATGTCCCGCTTGCCGAAGTCAATGCCGATGCCGCGCTCGATCCACGGGAACGAGTTGTCCTGCCCGATCGCGAGAATCACCGAGTCGCACGGGATGATCACGCGGCCGATGACCTCCTGATGGAGCTGACCGTCGCGTTCCTCCGAGCGGAACTGGTCGAACTCCATTCCGGTCAGCGCCCCGTTCTCGACGATGAAGCGCACCGGCTGGAGGTTCTCGACAATCTCGATGCCTTCTTCTTCGGCATCCTCGAGCTCCCAGGGTGAGGCCTTGAAGTACTTGCGCGTCTTGCGGGCAATAACCTTTACGTCCTTCGCACCGAGCCGCTTCGACGAGCGGCAGCAGTCCATGGCGGTGTTGCCGACGCCGATGATCAGGACCCGTTCGCCGACCGACGTGACGTGGCCGAAGTGGATGTTCTGCAGCCACTCGATGCCGATGAACACCTGGTCGGTGTCGTGCCGCCCGGGGATGTTGAGCTCCTTCCCCTTCGGCGCGCCGCTGCCGACGAACACGGCGTCGAACTCGCCGCTGTCGAGCAGCGCCTTCATGCTCTCGACGGGCGAGTTGTAGCGCATCTCCACGCCCATATCGACGATGTAGCCGATCTCATCGTCGAGGACGTCGGCGGGAAGCCGGAAGGAGGGGATGTTGATCCGCATCAGCCCGCCGGGCTGCGCGAGCTTCTCGAGGATCGTGACCTGGTAGCCAAGCGGCATCAGGTCGTTCGCCACGGTCAGCGATGCAGGGCCGGCGCCGATGCAGGCGACCTTTTTCCCGTTCTTAACGGCCGGGGCCTGCGGCAGCAGGTGCCGGACCTCCCCCTTATGGTCGGCCGCCACGCGTTTCAGGCGGCAGATGGCGACCGGCGTCTCCTCGATGCGGCCGCGACGGCACGCCGGCTCGCAGGGGCGGTCGCACGTGCGGCCGAGGATTCCGGGGAAGACGTTCGACGCGCGGTTGACCATGTACGCGTCGGTGTACCGGTCCTGCGCGATGAGCCTGATGTACTCCGGCACGTTCGTGTGCGCCGGGCACGCCCACTGGCAATCGACGACCCGGTGGTAGTACGCGGGATCGTCCGTGTTGGTTCGCTGCATATGGCCTTGCCGATGTCGGTGGTTATCGCCGGCCCGCCGGAACCGTCCAGGTGGGACGGCACGCGGCCGGGGTCACAGAGTTGTCGGGGCAGTACGGATCGTAGCGCAACCCCAATCCGGGCGGGAACTTGGAAGTCAGAATTCGGAATCACCCAGCGCGCCACCGCGGAGCACGCGGAGGTCACGGAGGTTCTATTGGAAACCGTGTAGCTCCGTGTTCTCCGTGGCCTCCGTGGTGGAGCTTCTTGACAACAGGCTCTGAGTTCTCACTTCGGGACGCCTGTACATGGAAAAGGCAGGGTGAGCACAGCGCCGAGCGCGGTGGACCCTGCCTTCTGGACGACCCGATGTGGGTCGCGTGACGCGTTAGTTCGTGCCGCCCTGGTGCGTGCCGAGCGACTTCAGGTAGGCCAGCACGGCCTCGGCGTCCGCCCGTGACATGCGGAACTGCGGCATCGGCTGGCGGAGCGGTCGGCCGTTGTTCCGCGACTCGCCGGTCATGAGCAGGTGCATGAACTGCTCGTCCGTTCCGGGCGGCGTGCCCGCGAGCCTGGGGGCAACGATGGCCCAGTTGTCGGTCGCCACCGTGGGCGCGAGGCCGACGGCGCCACCCTGCAGCCAATGGGTCGTGTCCCGGTTGCCGTGCTGATCCACCGGCGAGTGGCAGCGTCCGCACATCGCCACTTCCTCGACGATGTAGCGGCCACGTGCGACCTTGTCGTCGGTGGCTGCGGCCGCGGGCTTCCCGGCGGCATCGGCGTGTTGTGTCTGGGCGACGAGCGGCTGGGCGGCGACCAGAAGGGCGACCGCCGGAACCGCCAGCATCGACCAGATTCGGGAACGGGACATGACTCGATCCTTTCGACTCGTGCGACTCTCGCCCGGCGCGGACGCCGGGACCTCTGCTGCGCAGAGTCTAGAACGGTCTGCACGAATGAGCAACAAGGTTGTGCAAGCGTATCCTGAAGAGGTGCCCAGTCACGCGCCCGTCCCGCCCTCGGCGCCCGCGTTCCTGCGGCACGATGAAGCGGTGGGGAAGGTGGGATGACCACACGCGCCCGGCGACTCGCACGTGAGCTGCGCCGGTTCATCCGGACACCGAAGGGCACGCTCACGCTGCTGCTGGTGCTGCTGATCGCCGCCGCGACGACTGCGGAGGATCTACGCCGCATGTGGCCGGGGCTGATCGCGGCCACGCTGGCGGCAGCGGCGGTCGACCTCCCGATCCTCCGCTGGCGGAAGCGGCGATGGGAGTTCCCGAGTGGGGCGGTTCTGACCGGCATGCTGGTGGGCATGGTCATGAGCCCACACGAGCCGTGGCATGCCGGTGCCGTCGTCTCGGCGGTGGCCATCGCGCTGAAGTACGTGCTGCGGACCCGCGCGGCCAACATCTTCAACCCCGCGGCGCTCGCGCTCGTCGGTGCGTACTACGCGTTCGATGCCGGCCACAGCTGGTGGGGCGCACTGCCGGACCTCGTGTGGTGGGTGTCGGTGCCGCTGCTTGTGGCGACCGGCGGGTTCATCACGGAGCGGGTCAACAAGCTGCCGCTGGTGCTCGCGTTCCTGGCCGCCTTCTACGCGCTGTTCACCACGGCCGCGTTTCTCGGTGACCCGTCCCACGTGGCCGAAGTGTTCATTCCGCCGGATGTGCAGGCGGTGCTCTTCTTCGCCTTCTTCATCCTGACCGATCCGCCCACGTCGCCGACGCGGGATCGCGACCAGATCATCTGCGGCATGCTCGTGGCGGCCGTGAGCTACGCGACGTACGAACTCGCCGGCGTGGTCTTCTACCTGCTCGCCGGCGTGCTGGCAGGCAACGTCTACGAGGCTGCGCGCCGAACGCTGGTCGTTCGGGGCCACACCAAACGTCGCACCACCGCGGCCGCCTGAGGCAGACGAACCCGACGTCGCAGATTTCCGTTGCCGATTGCCGATTGCCGATTGCCGATTGCCGATTGCCAATTGCCGATTGCCGATTGCCGATTGGCGATTTCAGATTGTGTACTTGAGCTCCGTCTTCTTCACGGGCAGTTCGCGCACGCGGATCTTCGTGGCCGCGAAGATAGCGTTGGTGAGCGCCGGTGCAAGCGGGGGGACCGCCGGTTCGCCGAGTCCGCCGAGCGGCCCGTCCGAGCGGATGAACGCGGTCTCGATGCGTGGGACGTCGTTGATGTGAATCATCTGGTAGTCCCGGAAGTTCCGCTGCACCACGCGCCCTTCGGCAATCGTGATCTCGCTCAGGAGCGCCGCTGAGAGCGCGAAGACGATGCCCCCTTCGACCTGGGCTGCCGCGCTGTTCGGGTTGACGACGTCGCCACAGTCCACTGCGGCGTAGACGTTCAGCACCTTCAGGCGTCCCTCCGGCGAGACCCGCACGTGGACGACCTCGGCGACGATCGAGCCGAAGCTCTCGCAGACGGCAATGCCGCGTCCTTCCCCAGCCGGCAGGGCCGTGCCCCACCCCGACATCTGCGCCGCTTTCTCGAGCGCCGCCTTGAAGCGAGGCTGCTCATTCAGCAGCGCCCGCCTGAATTCGAAGGGATCCTTGCCGGCCGCGTGCGCCAACTCGTCGACGAACGACTCCTTGAAGAAGCCGTGCTGCGAGTTGTTGACGGAGCGCCACTGCCCGGTGCGCACGTGATGCTCGGATTTCACCGAGTCCGCGTCCTTCGACCCGATCGCGTACGGCATGAACGTGGATTCGCCGTCACCGCCGCCGGTGTACTTCGAAGCGACCGCGAGCGGGACGCCATTCGCATCCAGGGCCCCCGAGTGGCGCGACAGCGCCGCGGGCCGGTAGTAGTCGTGCTGGATGTCGTTCTCGCGGCTCCAGATGGTCTTCACTGGCGCCGGCGCCATGACCTTGCCGATGCGGACCGCCAGGTCGACGTAGTCGAAGTTGAACGGCAAGCGTCGGCCGAAGCCGCCGCCGAGCAGGTGGTTCGTCAGCCGCACCTGTGACGTATCAACGCCTGCCGCCTTGGCCGCAACGGACCGCGCGTTGAGCGGGTCCTGGACGCCGGTCCAGACGTCGACGTGCGAGCCGTCGACCCGCACCGTGCAGACCATCGGCTCCATGCTCGCGTGCGCGAGGAACGGCGCCCGGTAGTCGGCCGTCACCACCTTTACCGATCCGGACGGCATCGCCGGCGCGGCACCCAGCGCCTTGTCGAACGCGGCGAAGATCGAGCCGCTCGACACGTCGCCATGTCCGGCGTTGTCCCACTCCGGTTTCAGCGCGGCCAGCGCCTTGCGCGCCCGCCAGAAGCTGTCGGCCACGACGGCGACAGCCTCATCGAGCTTCACGACCTTCTTTACCCCGGGCATCGATTCAGCCCGGGCCGCGTCAACGGAGCGGAGCTTCCCGCCCTGCACCGGCGCGATGTCGACCGCGGCGTAGAGCATGCCGGGGATGGAGAAGTCGATCGCGTACTTCGCCTGCCCGTTCACCTTTGCGGGGAGGTCGAAGCGGGGGAGCGCGGTACGCCGGACCGTGAAGGCATCGGCCTGCTTCAGCGTGGGGCTGGTCGGGACCGGCAGGGTCGCAGCCGCCTTTGCCAGTTCGCCAAACGACGCGCTGCGGTTCGACGCGGCGTGCAGCACGCGCGAGCCCTTCGTGGTGCACTCGGCGGCGTTGACGCCCCACTGCTTCGAAGCGGCCGTGACGAGCATCTCCCGCGCAGCCGCGCCGGCAATGCGCATCCCGTATTCACCGGTGCTTCGCACGGCGGTGGACCCGCCGGTCACCTGGAATCCGAACCACTCGGCGAGCTTGTACGCCCCATAGTCGACGCCGCGGGCCATCACGGCCGGGATGTAGTTGCCACCGGCAGCCCGGATCACGTAGCCGTTCGCGTATTCGTCAAGCGCTGGGGCCTCCTGCACGCGCACGGTGCTCCAGTCCGCATCGAGTTCCTCGGCGGCCATCATCGCGAGGGCGTGAAGCGTCCCCTGTCCCATCTCACAGTGCGGGACCAGGATGGTCACCACGTTGTCCGGGGTCACGGTAATCCAGGTGGTGAGCTGTCCCTTGTCCGCCGCATCGGCCGAGACGACCGAGTGGCGCCCTGGAGCAAACGTGAATCCGGCGACGCCGAGCAGGAACCCGCCGCCCGCAATGGTGCCGGCGCCGATGAACGTGCGACGCGTCCACTTGTTCATCACGCCGCTCCTTCGTTGCCCGCGACGGGCGCGGACGCCTTGGCCGCCGCGTGGATGGCCGTACGGATCCGCGCGAACGTCCCGCAGCGGCAGATGTTCGTAATGCCGGCATCGATGTCGTCGTCGGTCGGGGTCGGGTTCTGACCGAGGAAGGCGACGACAGCCATGATCATCCCGGACTGGCAGTAGCCGCATTGCGGGACCTGGTGCTCGACCCAGGCCTGCTGCACGCCGTGCAGCGTGCCCTCTGGCGCGAGCCCTTCAATCGTCGTCACCGTCTTGCCGTCCGCCGCCGAGATCGGCAACGTGCACGACCGCACGGGCCGGCCGTCAAGGTGAACGGTGCAGGCACCGCAGGCGGCAATGCCGCACCCGAATTTGGTACCCGTCAGCCCGAGCTGCTCGCGCAGCGCCCAGAGCAGGGGCATCTCCGGTTCGACGTCCAGTGTCTGGGACGTCCCGTTCACGGTCAGCGTGATGGCCATGGAATCCTCGCGGGAAGCATCGCACGGCTGAGGCGTAGCGCCAATAGGCGATGGGCGATAGGCTATGGGCCATGGGCCATGGGCGATGGGCGATAGCAGCCCGTGGCTAAACAGGTC
>JAFDVO010000030.1 GCA_018268955.1 Acidobacteriota bacterium
CTCTAGCGTGCGGTGACCGGCCTGCCACTGCCTTGGCGCAGGGTCAGCACGCGATCAGCCTTTACGTCCTCCCATCGCTCGGCCTTGCCATCCGGCCAGCGAACCTCGATCGCTTCGAGGTTCGCGCTGTCGCCGAGCCCGAAGTGAACGCGAGCGTCGCTCGCACTCAGGTAGCTGCCGTCGGTGTGGCTGCGGCGCCATAGCGGCTTCTGGTCGCGGCGCACGAGTGCGACGCGCGCGCCGAGCCCCATGCCATTCGACGTCACCCCCTGCAGCCGCACTTCGACCCAGTGACGCCTGTTGCCCGTCTCGTTCAGCAGCACCCGTGCGGGGCCGTTGTTGTTGGAGACGATGATGTCGACGTCGCCGTCGTTGTCGAGATCGCCGAACGCCGCTCCGCGGCTGACTTCCGAGAGTTCGAGTGCCGCGCCTGCCTCTGCCGTGGTTTCCCTGAACCGCTTGCCAGTACCGTCGTTGTGAAAGAGCTGGTTCCGCTCGCGGAAGGGATACGCGGTGCCGCGCTGTGCCTCGAGCGTATGGACGCTCCCGTTGGCGACGAAGAGGTCCAGCCAGCCATCATTGTCGTAGTCGAACCAGTCAGTGCCGAACCCCGTGAAATTGAGCGTCGGCAGCAGCAGCCCAGCCCCAGTCGTCGCGTCCTCGAAGTTGCCCTTGCCATCCTGGCGATACAGGATCGCGCCTTCGCGAGGAAGGTGCGTGACGAACAGGTGTTCGGTGCCGTCGTTGTTCGCATCACCAACGGCGATGCCCATGTTCGCCTGCGCCTTGCCGTCGATGTTGTAGGCGATCGAGGCCGAGAGAGCAGCTTCCTTGAACTTGCCCGCCCCCTGATTCAGCCACAGGTGATTGGCGGCTCCGTCGTTGGCCACGAACATGTCGACGCGGCCGTCGCCGTTGAAGTCGGTGCCGACGACGCCGAGGCCGGGCCCCGGTGCCGTGATGCCCGCGTCGGCTGAGACGTCCCTGAAGCGCCCGTTGCCGAGGTTGCGAAAGAGACGGCTCGACGTGGGCGCGAACTCGTGCGGACTGCAGTAGTCGCGCTCCTGCTCGTAGGAGAAGCAGGGCGTGTTGTGCGTGAGGGTGAAGTCGACGTAATGGGCCACGAACAGGTCGACGGCACCGTCGTTGTCGTAGTCGACCCAGGATGCGCTGGTGCTCCAGCCGGAGTCACGGACACCGGCTCGATCGGTGACCTCGTCGAACGTCCCATTCCCCGTGTTGTGGAGCAGGACGTTGTGACCGAAACCGGTCAGGTACAGATCCGGGAAGCCATCGTTATCGTAGTCTCCGACCGCTGCGCCCATTCCGTAGGTGGGGCATCGCACGCCAGCTTTCTCGGTGACGTCGGTGAAGCGCAGCGTGCCGGCACTCGTGAGCTCGTTGCGGAACAAGCGGCAACCCGGCGTGAAGCCGTCAGGAAGCGGCACGCGCAGGGCGTGGGCTGCGGTGGATTCGGTGAGGACTCCGCCTTGTGCGAGGAATACGTCGAGCGCCCCGTCATTGTCGTAGTCGAGCAGCGCCACGCCGCTGCCCATGATCTCGGGCATGTAGAACTCGCCAGCGGCGCCGCTGGTGTGGAAGAACCTGAGGCCAACGGCGTCGCCGACCTCGCGAAAGAGCGGAGCGGCCTCCGTTGGGCGTGACTCGGAGCTTTTCTGGGGCGGCGGCGTGCTGCACCCTGCGAGAGTGGCCAGGATGCCAGCCGTGAACAAGCATTGAAGCGTGCGGATCATGGGCGTACGAAATGGGGGCGCCACCCGGGCCCGGGCCCAGGTGGCGCCGCCACGTGACCTCAAAACGTTCCAGCCTCGCCTATTCCTTCCGACGGCGATACCGGCGCACGCCGACGCCTGCCAGCCCGGTGAGCAGCAGGGTCATCGACGCGGGCTCCGGAACTGGAGCTGCAGACGGGGCTGAAGAGCTGAAGGTGATGTCCCCCTGGGCGCCGTTGCCGCCTTGATAGCGTGTGACGGCGCCCGCGCCGCCGCTGACGTCGATCGTCCCCGCAATTGGTCCCCCCGACAGGGTCTGGATGGTCACCCGGCCCCCGCCGCCGCCACCACCCGCGAAGTTTGCGCCAGTACTGGGGGTGACGCCACCGCTCCCGCCGCGGGCATTCAACGCGCCGAGCAGGGTGACGGTGTTTCCGTGTATGAGGATGCCTCCACCGCTGCCGCCGCCTGTGGCGAAATCGCCGGGCGCAGCCGCGCCGCCCCCGCCGTTGGCGTTGACGGTGCCGAGCGTGATGTCACCCAGCGCGCCGAACTCGACGCCGCCGCCGCCACCACCACCGCCGGCAGGCGGGTCGACAAAGAAGCCGCCGCCGCCGCCGCTACCGCCTTGCAGCGAGGCGAGCAGGTTCCCATACGCCGCGCCGCTGCTTCCGCCATTCTCTCCACCGCCAACGCCGCCGAACGCTCCGCCGCCGCCAGGGCTAAGGCCCCCACCGGGCCCGCCCCCGTTCACGCCGCCACCGCCGCCCGCGCCGGCTCCGGGGCCCCCGGCCCCGCCGCTGCTCGTGCCAGCGGCGCCATTCGCATTGAGCGTGCCGGTGTAACTCACGTCCCCTTGGAACAGCAACGCGAGCGCGCGACTGCCTGTTGCATCGATGGTGATCGACGACGCGGCGCCTCCGTCGAACGCGAACACGGCGATGCCGCCGTAGTCAACGCCCGTGGCCGAGTATCCACCGGGCCCGCTGAAAGAAAGCGTGCTGGTGTCGATGCTGTACGTGCCCGCGAGGGACGGAAACGCTCCCAGCGAGATGAACGACGAGGCGTCCAGCGGCGTGGCCCCGATGGACGGCGCGCACAGCGAGAGCGCCAGGCCCGTGAGGAGGCCGGCTGCCTTTCTTCGTAACCCTAGCGTCATCAGTGGAGCCCTCCAGCCCTGCATGAGTAGAACACCGACATCTCCAATCTGCTCGGCCATTGCCTGTTGAGCGGGGGCGCCGAGCCTTTCCACCCGCCTACTCGATCGCGCCACGCCCTCCGGCGCCGTGGTCGCCGGCGCCGGCGCTTACGGCTTCAGGCGCCGCCACGCGTGAACCACGTGCAGCTGCGGGTGCCATGTCACCCAGCCGCGTCAGGTATGAATCGAGCGTCGCGACCAGGTCACCGCGCCCGAATGTGACGGCCATGGCCTTTGCGGCGCGGGCCGACGTGATGGCACGGTCCCGCTGCCCGGCCCGTTCGTAGATGGTCGCCAGGTAATGCGCATACCGAGGCGTGTTGAGATCCTCGGGAGTGAGCGTGCGCACCAGGTAGGAAATGGCGGCTCCGTACTCGCGACGCTCGGCCAGCAGATGTCCGATGTTGAAGAGCGCCATCCGGTGCTGCGGGTCGCTCGCGATCGCCTGGCGGTAGTGGCGCTCGGCTTCGGCCACCTGACCGCGCTGCTCGAGCAACCGACCGAGCTGGTTGTGCGCCCAGGCGTGCGTGGGGTCGATCTGCAGCGCCTGCACGAACGCCTGCGCTGCCTCATCGATGCGACCGCGCCGGACGCACGCCACCCCATAGAAGAAATGCGCGTCGGCCTGTCGTGGGTCCAGTTCCAGCGCGGCGTGGTAGTTCATCTCGACCTGGTTCCATTCCCCCAGGTCGGTGTACACGCCGATCAAGCGCGTACGCACTTGCGCCACCAGCGGATCCTTCGGTTCGAGCTCTATGGAGCGCTCGTACGCAGCAGCCGCGTCGGTGAGAAGGCCAGCCGACGCGAGTTCCGCGGCACGCTTCACGAAATAGGTGCGGCTGCGGTTGAGCGCGAAGACTGCGCTCATCCACGGGTCGTCACGCACTGGCTCGCCGGAGCTGTTCACGTCGGACAGCAAGCGATGCCGGGCAGCGGACGTTTCGTCTCCGAGGTGCTGGTACGCCTGCGATACGGCGTGATGCGCCGCCCCGAATCTCGGGTACAGGTCGATGGCCCTGCGGTACGACGCGACGGCGTCGGCCCATTGACCCTGCGCGGCGAGCACCCGCCCCAGACCGTGATGGGCGAGGGCGTTGCCCGGCTGTGTGGCGAGAATCGCGCGGTACTCGACTGCGCTCTGCGGCAGGTTCCCCGAACCCCACAGCGCTTCCGCGAGACGCAGGCGCACTGGCACGTTGCCGGGGTCGCGGTCCAGCGCCTGGCGATATGACGCCTCTGCGTCCGCGTTCTTCGCCTGCTCCGCCTGCACCACGCCAAGGTAGTAGAGCCACCTCGCGGACCGCTGATCGAGGATGGCGGCGCGGCGGTACGCGACCTCTGCGGCGCCGTACCGATCGTGGGCGTGAAGCACCATCCCCAAGTGCCCGTTCGCCGCAGCGTCGAGTGGCGAGGTATGCGCCGCGTGATCGGCTTGCTCCATGGCCTCGCGCACCCCGCGGGAGGCACCGTCAATCGTCAGGGGCTGAAGGTCAGCGAGCGATGGAGCCTGGCGGGCGCATCCGCAGGTGATCAGGACCAGAATCGCTGCGGCAGTGGCTGGGCGCAGACCGACTGGATTCCGGGGCGGCGTCAACGCTGGCTCGCCAATCGCCCGCGCAGGACACCAACTCGGGTCTTGTCAGGGAACGCTTGGATGTCGGATCCGCCGGCGAGCTCCATGCGAGCGCGACACGTATTCGGGTCGACGTCACGCAGCTCCGGTTCGTGCCGCGTCCGACCGGCACCTCGATACGATTGTGTAGGCATGGTCGATGCGCCGCCGTGCACAGCTCTGCAGTTGTGCGCCGCCCACTGAGCAAGAACAAGGCCCGATTCTT
This sequence comes from Acidobacteriota bacterium, assembly GCA_018268955.1. Lineage (GTDB taxonomy): Bacteria > Acidobacteriota > Vicinamibacteria > Vicinamibacterales > CAVVIG01 > CAVVIG01. The sequence goes on from JAFDVO010000030.1 coordinate 4,770, forward strand.
CGTGTCTGATTTGCTTGAGTTACGCGTATCCAGGCGCAGGTCGGTCGCCGACGGCTCGACAATAGTCGCCTCGACGAGGGATATCCCTACTGAAGTCATTCGAGCCGTGACCATCGGCGCGGGAGCAATCGCCAGCGGGAACGTCGTCGTGGCACGACTGTGCCCCACGCCCGTCGTTCGCTCGGTGCCGTAGTATTACGGCCCATGAGCATCACACGGCGGGAGTTCCTGCGGACGGGCATCGCTGCGGCGTCGATTGGCTCCGTGTCCGGTTCGCTCGAAGCAGCACAGCGCGGCGCGAGGGAGGGCATCAGGCTGATTCGGAACGCCACCAGCATCATCCGATTCGGCGGGCGGACGCTGCTGCTCGACCCGTGGCTCGCCGACGCGGGAGCGATGCCGCCGGTCAACAACTCGCCAAACCCACGTCCGAACCCGCTCGTGCCGTTGCCCCTTCCCGCACGCGAGGTCATCGCCGGCGTCGATGCCACGCTGCTGACGCACACGCACTTCGATCACTGGGATCCTGCCGCGCGCGAGTTGCTGGCGAAGGAGGGGCTGCTCTTCGTCCAACCGGCCGATACGGACCGCGTAAGGCAGGCGGGGTTCACGAACGTCCAGATGATCGAGCCGTCGCTGGAGTGGCAGGGTATCAGCCTGATCCGGACCATCGCCCGGCATGGTCGCGGCGACGTCGGCCAGCGGATGGGAACGGTGTCTGGCTACGTGCTCAAGCACGCTGGATCGCCGACGCTCTACATCGCCGGCGACACGATCTGGTGCCCCGAGGTCGCGGACGCCATTGCCGCGCACGCACCCGACATCATCGTCGTCAACGCGGGCGAGGCGCAGTTCCTCGAGGGTGGTCCGATCATCATGGGGGTCGACGACGTGGTGCAGGTGTGCAAGGCGGCGCCGCGGGCGAAGGTCGTGGCGGTGCACATGGAGGCGGTGAACCACTGCGTGCTGTCGCGCGAGGGGCTGCGTGCAGGTCTCGAGCGCGCAGGGCTCGCGGGCCGTGTCGCGATCCCGAAGGACGGCGAGGAGATCCTGTTCGGATAGGAGCCGCTGCTCACACCAGGAGGCGACCGCGGAAGCCTCTTGCGGCGTAGTACGACTGCGCTCCGTTGTGATAGACGAACACGCGACCGTAGCGGCGATCACCAAAGAGCGAACCACCGAGCCCGCGCACGTCGGGCGGTGTCACGATCCAGCTCGAGGTCTTCGTGTCGAACTCACCCAGCTGCTGCAACTCGCGGTACTGCCCTTCGGTCAGTAGCTCGACGCCCATGTCCGCGGCGCTCTCGACGGCGCTTCCCTGCGGCCTGTTCTCCTTCCGGCTGTCGAGCGCGCCCCTGTCGTAGCAGAGGCTTCTCCGTCCAGCCGGGCTCTCCGGTGAGCAGTCGCAGAAGACGAACTGCCCCGTCGTGGCGTTGCGGCCGATCACGTCCGGCTCGCCGCCGCTCGTCTCCATCGCCAGCAGCGAGGCCAGCGCACGCGCCTCGTCTCCGAGCCTGGCAAGTACCTCCCGCCAGGCAAGCCCCTTGTGGCGGTGCATGTTGTTCTGGAACCGTGCTTCCAGCGTGTGAAGTAGTTCGTGCCTGACCTGTGCCTTCATGGATGCTCGATGCTCCTCTCGACGCGGTGTTCGGGGTCGGCTGTATAGTCAACGCTGAACGTAGCCCTGGACTGCCGGACGCGCAAGCCGAAACGCACGAGTTCTCATGGATGTACCCGTACTCGAGACCGAGCGGTTGATCCTCCGGGAGCACCGCCTCGATGATTTCGACGCCTTCGCCACGATGTGGGGAGATCCGGACGTGGTCCGCTTCGTCGGCGGCAAGCCGTCGACGCTGGACGAAAGCTGGGCAAGGTTCCTGCGGTACGTCGGGCACTGGCAGGTGCTCGGTTTCGGCTTCTGGGCGGTCGAGCTGCGAGAGGAATCGCGGTACGTTGGCGACGTTGGCTTTGCTGACGCGGTGGACGATCGAACCGTCCCTTGATGGAGTGCCTGAAGGTGGGTGGGTCTTCTCGCCGGCGGTGCACGGGCGCGGTCTCGCCGTGGAGGCGGTTCACGCCGCACTCGCGTGGATCGACCGGCACTACGAGGCTCCCACGACGACGTGCCTCATCCACCAGGACAATGCCCGGTCCATACACCTTGCGGAGACGATCGGCTATCGCGAATATGCGAGGTCGACGTTCAGGAACGTTCCGGTCGTTCAGTTTCGCCGCGAGCGGCCGTGAGGTTCCAATCGGTTCAGCTTGAGGTTGAGCCTGGCACGTCAGCGATGCGCTTGTCGGCGGCACTGCCGATGGCGCGCATCAAGATCTCCCGAACGACCTCGGACTTCGCATCCGCATAGTTCGCGACGTGCGTCCAGGTCTTCGCGGCCAGCGCCGCCTTCGTCGTTTCGTACAGCAGTCGGTCCGCCTCGTGCGTCCGCAGCCAATTCCTGAAGGCCACCATGCGCGCGATCTCCTCGCAGTCCGCGGAGAACACGTGCAGCTGCCACACCTGCACGCCGGACGCACGCAGCAGCATTCGGTGCTCGAACCACTCGGGTTCCCGGATGCGAAGCACAAACCCCTCGGCCTCGAGCCGCGGCACATAGGCGCCCTCGTCAGCGGAGTTCGCGACGGCGAGAACCATGTCGATGATCGGCTTCGCCGAGAGGCCAGGCACGGACGTGGAGCCGACGTGTTCGAGGACGAGTGCGTTTCCGCCCAGCGCGGTGCGGATCCTGCCGGCCGCCAGTTCGAAGAGCGACGGCCACTCCGGGTCGTACGGCGCGAGTTCAACGCGTGCGTTCAACGGCGCGCGTTCGCCGATCGTGACGGAGGCCAGATAGTCGTCAGTCGCAGGGGCGGCTGGCGGCGGGACCTCCCATGAGTTCGGCTTCGGTGTATCTGACATCAGGTCTTCGACGCAGCTACTCTCTTATGCCCCCGAGGCGCTGCCCTGCGTCATCGTCCAGGCGTGGACTGCACGCACGGGTCAGGCGTGTGGCGCGGTCAGTTGCTTCCACATCTTCCATTCCTGCAGGGAGCGTGACCTCGACAATCCGCGTCCGGTCCTCGAACTCGGCCCGCGTCACCATCGCTAGCGGCGGCGCGGGTGTGGTTCGCACTCTCACCCACACGTTAGTAGAGACGGCTCTCGTCGTCTGCCTTGATGAGTCCTTCAATTACCTCCACCGGTGCAGGAATCGAAGCGGCGTCCTTCATCGTCTGCGCCAGCGTCGGCAGACCGTCGAGTGGCGGCCAGCGGTCAGGCTGCCAGAGCTGCGAGCGGATCATGCACTTCGAACAATGAAAGAAGGCGTCGTCAACGTGGACCGCGATAGCGAGCGCCGGCACCTTGCCATTGGCAGCCAGCGTGGCGAGCAGTCCGGCGTCGCGTACGACTTCGGCCGACCCTCCGATACGGAGGGTCTCGCGTTTGCCTGGGATCAGAAAAATCAGACCAACGCGCGGCGACTCGAGCAGATTGCGGAACGTGTCGAAACGCTGATTGCCCGGTCGATCGGGGATGACCAGTGTGTGCTCGTCCAGCACCTTGACGAAGCCTGGGGCATCGCCCTTCGGCGACACGTCCATTCTTCCATCGGCGCTGCTCGATGCGATGAGCACAAACGGCGAGCGTTCGATGAAAGCACGACAGTGCCGGTCGAGTGCCGACAAGGTCTTCTCGACGACTGGAGGCGCAATGGGATCGCCCATCAGCGCGCGCAGTTCCTGCTCTGAACGAATGACGTCGTTGAACTTCAAAGGGTTCTCCCCGGCATCGTCCATTGTGATGACGGGCGATCGCTGCCGCTTCAGCCGCAGCGTCGTCGCGCGGTTCGTGATCGCGGCAGCCGCCTTCGGCATGCGTGCCTCGTCTGGGCCACGGTCACTGTCTATTTCGGTCTCGCGGGTCAGGCTTCACTGTTGTGTCGTGCTCCTGAGGGCTGAAGCTGCTCCCATGTGTTCCACTCTTCTACGATCTTGCCCTTCACAATGCGCGCGAGATTGATGCCGATGAGCGTAATCGGCTCTCCGGTCGCGCGCACCTTGACATGTGCCGTCATGCGCGTGGCGACCTTCTCACCCTCGACGAACTGGTCGTTGACCTGGAACGAATCCTCGTCGTAGACGAAGAGGTTGTGAAAGTACAGGATGCTCTGCCGGAATCCCTCGAAATCGCGGTCACCGGCAGACGCGTGACCGAGATAGTCAGGGGCAATCACTTCATCCAGTGCGGAAAGGTTGCCGGTCGCATAGATGTCGACCAACCTGCGGAACACCGCCTTCCTGGATTCGGGAGTGTCATTCGCTGCCGGAGTGCTCATGGATCGGTCCTTGGGCTGTATCTGTGATGGTATCTGTGGTGACCACACTGGTCGCGGAACAGTGCCGCGCGTTTCTGTGCGGCTTGGACAACATTGCTGTCGCGGCTCCGCGTCGCGGGAAGCATGACAGTCACCTGAGCGGCTCGATCTTGAAGGGCGGTTGGCCAGATTGCAACAGGTTCCCGTCCGCTTGAAGCTCGGCCCGGTGTATCTCAGCCCACACTCCAACGAGTAGCCGCTGGCTTAGAGGCAACAACGCGGAACAGGATGGTATCCCACGGAATGGGTTCACCGGAGGCGTTCCTTATCGTGAACCGGATCCTGGCGTCGGATGGATCGTGAAGATCGAGAGATGCGGCGCCGAGGACGAACGGCTCGCCGACCAACGGATTCTCCACGGTCCGCGGGTTCGCGAGCGCCACGGCGTCTCCGACCAGATTCACCGTCGCAACCGGCACGGCGTGCGCAAGGCCCCGAGGTTCAAGCCTCGCCCCGGAAAACGGAGTGAGCTCCTGAGCGCTGCCGACCGACGAAACCGCGATGGCCACGACCACAGCTGTAACAAACGAAGAGGCGAAACGCACAGCCGCTCCTCCTTTTGTGTCGACGGGACCGTCCCACCACGGTCCACGCCGTGTCAGCTTCCGGAACCTGCTGCAGGTCTGACGTTGTCACCGTCGAACCAGCTCGAGTCTATTCTCGCTGGTTGCCAGCCTCACGAGCGGCATTCACCCGCTGGCGCGGGGCTGCCGCGCGCGACGCGCGCAGTGGCGGACCCGTGCTAGTCGGGTGTAATGGCATGTTAGGCTGCGCCCTCTTCGGACCCTGGGGTGGTAGCGAGGCTAACTCTGCAGGAGTGACGACACACGAGGCCAACTCCACGCGCACCAGACGATGGTGACTGTGAGCGCGACCTCGATAATCCCGTAGAAGACGAAGAACGCCCACGACCACATTGTGAGAAGAATGATTCCGGTGTACACCGCGCCGAAAATGATGTTGAGCCATCGGTTCGGCTGGGTCGGGAACAGCGCCGACACGGCGATCATGAGAGCAGGGATGGCCAGCATTACAGAGGTGCCGAGAAGGACACCCTGGGTTGCAGGGCCAAGAGGACGCATCTGGCCTTCGAGCATGGACTGGAGCTTCCCAGGAACGTAGAGCCCGAAGTAGTCCGCGTAGATGTAGCAGAACATCACGCTGGCCCAGAGAGCCGAGAGCTTCCCGCGCAAGGGAAGTGGCACGTCTTGAAGGTTGGAAGACCTACTCATGTGAGCCATAGACGACGAGTGGCTCGGTGAAGTTCTTGGCGTACCGGCCTATCTAGCTCGTAGTAGGCGGCCGCGTCGTTGAGTTCGCGTTCGGCGAGTTCGTTGAAACTGACGCGCACGCTACAGCCGAGCGCGGGCGTCGCGGAACACCTGGTCGGCGGCGCGTGACGTCAGTGTGCCGGCCGACAACGCCTCGTCGCGGCGCGCAGCCTCCTCCGCCTAAATGCGCGCATTCTCCTCGGGCGTCAAGTTCTCGAGGCTTTCAAGCAACCGCTCAGCCAAGCGGGCACGGCTCTGGGTCAGATCGGCGCTTCGATCGAGCAGGTAGTCTGCCTCGATCAGGATGTGGCGCAGGTAGTCACGCGGCTCGAAGGACATCTTGCGCTTCGGCCATAATGCGCGGCCCGATGTACGGAGACAGGGCTTCAGTTGTGACCAGTTCGACGTGTCGACCGAGTCGCTCTTCGAGCAACTCCGACAGTGCGAGGAAATGCTCGTAGGTCTTGGCACCCGGCGCGAACTGTACGAGCAGGTCCACATCGCTGTCCGGGCGAGCCTGATCCCGCAAAACCGAGCCGAACAGCGCGAGTCGAGCCACACCAAGGGCTCGAATCTCACGTTCGCTAGCAGTCCGTGGTTAAAGTC